>NZ_JNXY01000040.1 GCF_000717135.1 Catenuloplanes japonicus | reverse complement strand
CCCGATACCGCCGCCGACGCCTCGAACAGGCACGGGCCTGCCACTACCGCAAACGACTCGAACCGGGATGAGTAACGATGCCGGGTTGCAGTACTAACCGGCTCAACACGCGGGGTGTCCACCGCGCCACCGCAGACAGCAATGGCTATCTTCGTGAGTTCGGCACCAGCGGGATCTCGCCGCTGTCGATGCGCGCGAGTTCGGCACCGCCCACACCTGCGGCTGGCACCACTTCCGCTCGGCCATGACCCGGGAGGCGGGACGCGCTTTGGCAGCAGAAGAGCAAGATCTGCCGAGTTGGGTGAGCTGGGAGTGGCCGCCAGCCGGGTTCCTGGCCAAAGTTCCCGATATTCGCATCTCACGCTTCGAAGATCCGCAACCAGTGCAGGCCGGTATCGCGACCAGGTCGAAGCCGTTGATGTTCCCGGCCAGGCCGGCCGCGCTGATCAGGGCTTCGCCGGCGAGGTTCCTCGGCAACATCTACGCATGCAAAGGCACCGTCCCGCGAGGAGCTGGCGGCCGATCAGGCCGGCGAGCTGCTCACCTGGCGGTGATTTCGCGGGTGGGTGTCTTGAGCGGGCGCGCTGCGGCGGGTTCAGCCAGCGCCGCGGCCACGGCTTGGGAGATCTTGCCACTGAACCCCGATGAGGTGAACAGCTCCTGCAAAGCGGGGCGGAAAGTGTCCTCGACGGAGTCGGTCACCTTGCGGTCCCTCATGGCCGCGGCGGCGTACCCGTCGAACGGACAATGCGGATTCTGCCTGGTCGGCACCCGCTCGGGCAAGGGTGCCGTGGAACTCAGGCGACGCCAGTAGGCGTGCCCCTGGGTATCGCTGATCGACGGTGAAATCCCCATCCGCCAGTCGAATCGGTGCCGGACCCACCGCCGGCGACGATGGGTCGCTGCGAATTGAGAGGTGTGGGCGAGTCCGTACGCACGGCGCAGCACGGTAACGATCTCGTCCAAGGACAGCTCGAAGCCGGGTTGACTGTCCGGGAGCGGGGTGGCCTGCAGTACCCATTGGAGCATTACCAGGCCGCTAGGGAAGATCCGCAAAGTATGCGCGTCGCCCCACGAACTGTTTTCGGTGAGAGCGCCTTGCACCAGACGCACCTCGAGATTGCCGGAGTAATCGGTGTGGAAGGGCGCGTCCTCGAAGAAGACTGCGGCCAATTCGTTGGCCGCGTCGACGAATGCGGGCGGATCCAGGGGCTCGGGCGAGTGGTTAGGTGCGACGGCGACGTTCAACCAAAACCGGGCACCGCCGTTGCCGTACAGGTTTCCGGTTCCCGCGATGGGTTGGTGGTCAGCAACCAGCGCGGCTTCGGCTCGCTGCGTCAGCTGCGGCAGGAAGCGGGCAGCGCCGGCAAGGGCCTTACGCAGAGCGGTGTCCAGCACAGTCATCGTCCGGCGTCTTCGGTCTCGGGATACGGCGCGCGGGATGAACCTTCCCCGTGCACCCGGAGCTTGACCGTACACCTGACATGCACGAATCCCGCCTTCGCCGCGGCGACTGGTCACCCAACGTGTCGACGCCCGGGGCAATGGAAGTTGGGAACAGCATGGAAATCGCCTTACCGCCACCGCCGGCGTCACCGCATTACCGAGCTCAACTCAGGACCCCCATTTCGTTACTGTGCGCTACGTGCGCCAGTTGGGTCGCGCGCGTTATCTGCGGCAGATGAGTGCGCGGTTATAACAGCTGGTTTACTACCTGCCGACCAATGCCAATGGCATGATTACCCGTGTGCTCGCCTAATCGAAAACTTGTTCCGTTGACCCTTACGTCCAGTTCTGACTCGAGCATCTGGCGAAGGTTGAGGAAATCTACATATTTTTGTGTTTGGCGAGGAGTGAAGGTGTCACCGTTGTGTGCAATCGCGTTGCGAAGCTCAATCAGCGCTGACAATTTCGAACTTACATCACTGCTAAGGGTTTTCGAGAACCCCCTGGCCAGCCATTGCAGTCGGCTATGCCACGATGCCTTCATTTCTGACCTCTGGTCCCTTATCATGGCACGTTCGAGTGGGGAATCGGTCTGATTCTCGCGCGCCCGTAGAAGGTCATCAAGAAAATCATTACAGGCCGTTTCCAGCGTCGTGCAGACACTCGCAACAATCCATTCTCTCGAAACCTGGCCTTGATGGAGTGAGCGGCGAATAGTCAGCAGGCGCCGCATAGCATCTTCCTGCCGCACGGAGAACCGAGTAAGTGGATCAGGCATGCGACTCGGCCCATTCTACTGCGGCCTCGTTTAGCGGCTGACGATTCCGAATCGCGGCAGCTACTTGATTGAGAGCATCACCCTTGCGGCCTTTGGCCTTCTTGGCAGCTAGGGCAGCGGCCGCACTTACGCCTGCGATAGTGAGGCGACTGGAACGCAGGTGCAAAGACTGCAGTTGAGCGGATGTCAGAGAGTGAAATTTTGCCATATACCAGGCTGATTGCGCTCGGACCAACTCAGCACTGTCATTCAAGCCAGCTTCCGCCAGCAAACGACCACCAGGCAGGTCGTCGAACCTGTTCATGGCCGCGAGACGAGAGGCCAGCTCCAGCAACCACAGAATATTCCACGATGTACGGGGAACCTGATCCAGAAGCATGACGGTTGCCTCCTTCACCAGATCGTCATCGTCTGCCGATGCATCCGCAAGGCGAATGATTGCCCCAACTACATATTCGAGGTGAGGCGGGTAGGCGAAAACAAGATCGGCCAAAAGCTTAGATGTGACCCTGTCCGACGAATTTAGGATGCGAATATCCCGGGCTGAAGGCGGGTCAATGATCCTATTCTTTTTACGCGCCGCCTGCCATTCTTTATGCCAGACAAGAAGAGCGTCGACGGGCTCATCATCCTCTTCTTCATCTGCGTTTTCTAGCTCACTATCGGGCTCCGGCGAGCTGCTCGATCGAGTTCTTGCTTTTGGCCCGACGGCTACGATGCGGGTTTTGTTGGCAGATAAGATAAGTCCGACAGCTCTTACCTCTTTGTCCAAGAGCGCCAGAACGGCCAACGCTTCAGCCCACGTCGTCACTACGATCTTGTAGTCATCTGCAGTGCGCACCCAGCGGAGGTTGGCGCGATCGAGAGCTCTGTCAACGATGCTGAGATAAAGGTCGGCTAGGTGGTCACTAGCCTCAAGCATCTGCGGAATGCCCCGACCTAGCGTAGCAAGTTCCTGGAGCACTTTCGCAAGGCTCTCCACCAATTCATAGTCGTCAGTTCGAAGGAAAAGCTCATCGACCAGGGTTTGCGGCACAATGTATTCATAACATGCAGCAATGTCCGACATGACCACATATCCAGGACTCGACTCGTCCGTTCCGAATTCTCGAAATTCCTCTCTTACGCTATCCTGTCGAGACGACGGCTCCAAGGCGGAATGCCCAAGGGTTACAAGTCCGGCATAGGCGATCCTCGTCGCCAAGTCCATATAGGCGACCGGCCTGTCTCCACTAAATCCGCGAGGCATAGACAATATTTCAAACTGTGGCGAATAGCCACGCCGAAGGTTGGCAACCACATGATTAAGAATGGCGACTGGGTTCCCGATTACGCATTCGTCCGACACTAAATCTGGCAAATGCTCCAATCTAATTGCTGCAGTGTTGGCCGCCAGCGCTGGCGAAACGCCTCGGTCCAGCAATTCTGGCGTCCATCGAATCACGGCTCCCCCAAGCGGATGTAGGACTCTAATGCGTCCCGTCAGCTTACAGGAAGATATCCCTACTCGCGTGCGCGTGAAATCCTCAATCCGGACGCAAGGCGCACCCCCTCTCAGTAGGATGCGATGCACTCACATCGGCAGATCCGTGTACCTGCGCCCCGGTGGATTCATGATCGCTTGCGCGGAGGGTGAACGGATACGGGAGTCGCCACAGCACCAGCGGTATGTCAAGGCCCGAAAGTGGCGGCGGTTCTCACCAGCACCACGGTCCGAGCCGGCAAGCACGACACCGAAACTCGCGAACATCGGGTACTCGAAGCTCGCGAACGAAACAGCATGCTTTGGCGATGGCAAGACTACGACGCGATCCACGTGCTCGCCGGCCAGCTCGGCGTCAACCGCAGCTCGTGCCGGGGCCGTCTTGACAGCGTTTCGAGTCACCAGATCGGTCTGCCATGCTCTTCTGCCTCTCCCTAAACGCGACCGTCCGCGCCAGATCCGTCATCCCCGAGGCCCATCGCGTCGCCTCGTAGCAAAGGCCGGCTCCCGGGTCGGAGCACCGGAGGCACGATCAGCGACGACGGTGCGGCTTACTCCCGGCCTGTGCGCGGGGTGCTTCCGCGGCAAGCCGACGCAGCACTTTCCGCCCGTAGTCATTTGTCCCGAATTCGCGATCGAGCGCCGCGCCGGACAGCTTCTCACCCGCCGCGAGCCGTTTGCGAGCGAAAGCCTCCATCAGCGTCCCGACCGCGACCGGGCTCTTCCTCCCGGGCGATTCGGCCGGGCCCTCCGATCCGGGTGCTTCCTGCGCGGCAGTGGGCCAATTCCAGGCGAGCGCCAACTGCTCGGCCTGGTGCTGCGGCCTGAGGGCTTCGACGTTAGCGGGCGGCTCCGGAGGCGCGTTGGTTTCTGGTGGGGTGAGCGCGGCGCTGTCCGTGGTCTCCGGAATGTTCGCGCCCTTGAGGATGGCCTTTCGCGCGTCGCGTACCGTCTTGAAGGCTTCGACGGCCGCGAAAGCGGCTTGCCATGTGGACTGTGTGGTCGTATGCCCGTCGCGTAGGGCGATCAGCCAGGCCAGGTGCGTCATGCCCCTGAAGTGGATCCACCGCGCCGCGCCGAAGCGAGGCCGTGCCGCCGTCAGCCGGCCCTCCGCGCGCATCGCCTCGCGATGCTTGAAGATCGACCACAACTCCCAGAGCACCACGCCGCTCATCGACATCAGGCCGTACGAGACCGCCTCGCCCGTCGGCGCGAACCCCGGGCCGGCGGCATGCCAGTAGTTCATCACCGCCGCGCCGGCCGCGAACGCCCACGTCGCCGCCCGGAACAGCACCCCACCGTCACCTGCAGCCCGCGACAGCCAGTCGAGGCGGGCCACGTAGGCGGTCGACAGCTCGAAGCCGGCCGCGAACACCACGGCGCCTGCGAGCGACCAGCCCATCACCTGCGTCGCGAACTGGATCTGCCCCGCCCACGCCACCGCCATCGGGAACAGGATCGGCAGCACGAACAACGCGCGTTCCGCCGCCCGCGGCATCCGCGCCCACACCGTTCGGCGCCGGACCCGCCGCCTCTCGGCGCGCTCTCGGCGCTCCTCCTCGCGGATCTGACGTTCATGTCGTGCCGCGGCACGCTGCTCCCGTTGCAGCTCCATCTCCAGCCGGGCCGTCTTCGCACGGCGCTCCAACTCCGCGTCCGCGTCCAAACGCCGCTGTTCGGCACGAACGATTCGACCGGATGTCCGAGCGCTGAGAGGGCGGGAACCGTTGCGTCCGGCGGGCGAATCGGGCTGCTCCGGCTCCGGGGCTTGCGCGGTGGCGTCCATAGACCTTCTCCGAGCTAGGCGCGCGGCTCATGGCGGAGGTCATCGTTCGCGACGGCGGTTAGCAGCTCGGTTGCGTCAACCGGCGAAGTTGCCCGAGCGCGTCAGATGTCGGTGGTGCCGTCGTCCTGCTGGGCTCGCTTCTGCTTCAGCCGGAGAACCGTCTGCAGGGACACGGGCCGGCCGAGCCGCTGGCTGAGCGCGGCCGCGATGTCGCGGTTCTTCAACGCGGCAGGGCCGGCTTCGCCGAGCACAGATTCGAGGTCGGCGACGGTGGGTGCCCGGCCCGGGGTGCGGCCGCCGGTGCGGGGCTGGTCGGGGAACGTCCATCCGATCGCCCGGCCGCGTTTCCACCGGTAGGTGTGGCCGCGTCGAGCGGCCGTTATCTCGTCCGGGTAGGGCAGGTAGCCGTCGCGGTGTTCCTGCCAGTCGTTGAGGGAGCGTTTGACGTAACCGTGGATCGTGGCCGGCGAGACACCACGCAACGCGGCGAACTCGGCCACCCCGATGAGCTCCTCGGGGTCATCGTCCATCGGTGGAGCCGCGACGGCGCTGGCCTTGGCGGCGCGGTATACGTCGAGGTCGGCGATGGCGAACCAGTCGCGCCGGTCGTCACGGTCGGGCAGCGGAGCGGGAAAGCCGGTCGACGCGCGCTGTGCCGGCGAGGAGAAAATCCGTACCGTGCTGAGCGCGAGACCCAGATACTCCGCGGCGCCGGCGCGGTCGACGGCTTGTTGTCCGTTGACGGTTCTGATCTCCACCGTTGTCCCGGCCCGCTGGTCGCTGCGGCGGCCGGGGACACACGCCGCCGAAGCGGCGCCGGCAAGCCCCCGGCCGCCTTCCAGAATTCCGCCGTGAGCAGCGCCCACCGCAGGAGAAGCCACCTTAGCGCGTCCAGGCGCGCGCCTGGCGACGCCGCTTCACACCGAGCCCGCGCACGCACGCGGGCCAGCGCGAGTCGCGCCGGGAGAGAAGAGCGCATCGAAGCGAGGTTGAGGTGCAGGTCCAGTCCGCGGCGCAGGCGCGGTTCGCGGTGGCGAGAGTCAAGATCGACATCGAAGAGGAAGCCCTTCCGCTGCAGGGGTTGATCGCCCAGCCGCCGGATCGATGGTGGCCGGGCCAGCCACAAAGAACCCGGTGGTGGTCCGGCCTTCGGGCCGGACCACCACCTTCTCGATCAGCCCTCGGAGCCGGTGCCCTGCTCCGCCGGATCCGGAGTCTCGCCGCAGGCGCGCTGCTCGATCGCCGCCAGCTCGTACTTGCACTCCTGAAGGAAACTCAGGTAGCGGACCGTACCGGCGTTGGGATCGCGCCAGGAACTCTTTTCCCTCAGCGGGTACTCGTACGCGGCCAGCACCAGCCCGAGCGCGAGCATCTGCGCGCGGGCCTCGCTGACCCTGCCGACCAGGTCGGTGAAGGCGTTGGACTGCCGGTGCCAGGACGGGCGCGGGCCGTCCACCTGGACCAGCTCGTAGGCGAGGTCATAACCGCGCTCCAGCACCAGACCCGGCTGGGCGAGGCTCGCTGCCAGGAACGCCACCGCGCCCTTCGGCGCGGTCCTGCGCGCGAGGAACCCGGTCAGCCACTCGCGGCGTACGGTCGTCGCGCTGGTCCAGTCCTTGTTCGCCTGGATCACGTCGCGGCGCTCGGCGCGCTTGGCCTCCCGCTCGGCGTCGGTCTCCGCCACCTTATCGGCCTGGCTGGCCGTCTCGAGCGCGCGATAGCGGTCCCCGTGGCCGCGCGCGACGTAGTCGGTGCACACGAACTGCGGGGCCAGGCCACGCACCCGCTTGGTCCGGGGACCCTGATCCTCGGAGTCTTCCGCGTGTCCGTCTTCGTCGGTGATGTCGACGTCGTACCAGCTGTAACCGACGAAAGCAGCGTGACCAGGGCACTCACGGTGCGACTCCTCGGTCAGCGCTTCCCCTTCGGTGTCGACCAGCCGATACAGCTCCCGGACCTGCGGGTCCGCGCGCGGCGGCTCGGCGACGATCCTCAGCCCGGCCGCGTGCAGCTCGGCCGCTTTCGCCGCCCGTGCCGCCGCTTCCGCGCGGTCGTCGCGCAGCCGCTGCGCGAGATGGTCGAAGCCCTGGCCTTCCTTCGCCGCCACGATGAGCTGGGTGCAGGCGTCCTTGTCGCCGTCGAACTCGGCGACGACGGCCGCCTGCCGCAGGTCGAGAAACTCGTACCGCTTGGCCGCGCCCGTGGCCAGCTTGCTCTTGGCCACAGCGAGCGCGGTGGCCACCTCCGCCTTCCTGGTGCCGGTGCGCTTGGCGATCTGTGAGGCGCTGAGGCCGAACATGGACATCTGCTCGAAGGCCGCAACCCGGTCGACGGTACTCAGCGCCGCCCGGCGGTCGTTCTCGGTCACCTGATCACCGAGCCGATCCACCTCGGCCTCCGGCCTGTCGACCACCATGACCGGCACCGTCTCCCTGCCGACCTGCACCGCCGCCACGGTACGGCGCTGGCCGAACAACACCACCAGGCGCTGCTCGTCATCGCGGTACGCGGTCACCGCCTGCAACACACCACGCTCCCGGACGCTGTCCACGAACTCCTTGTCCAGACGCGGATCGAGCCGGGCATTCGCCCCGACTATCAGCTCACGCGGATCGACACGGACGAAGTCTTCCCTGCTGACGATGGTGCTTGATGCGCTGCTCACGTCTCCTCCAATGCGGACGGAATTCTGGATTGCGAGGTGGGGTTGCCGTCCCGCGCTCGCATATATAATGGTACCCTTTTGTGCCTGACTGGGCAAGGTTATCTATGTTTCCGAATGTGCTTTGAGCAGCGGAAACACGCCGCCTCGACGGCCTATCGCATACGACTTACGCCTCTGCCGATCCGTAAGAGCGGAAATCGCCCGGACAGATCCCGGCGACGACCGCTCCATGATCAAAAGCAAAAAACCGGACGGCCCGAGTGCGGGAGCAAGCTATACGTCCGGCTGCCGGATCTCGACCGGGCGCGGTCGGCGGCAACCATCGATCAAACCGTCATCGGTGGGCGCCGGTCGTGCTCGCTAACGCCGCCCGCAACCGGTGCAGTCGAGCCTGCTGACATGCCTGACGCCACCCCGCGACCCGATGCCGACGACCGCGGCCGTGATCGCCGGCATCAGAGGCCGGGCCGGGAGCACCGGCTCACCCCGCGCTTCAGCGCCGACGAGCTGGCGGCGATCGAGCTCGCCGCCGCACAGGCCGGAATGACCACCACCGGGTTCTGCGCCGAAGCGGCCGTCGCGGCGGCGCGTCGAGTGGAGGCGGCGGCCCTCGACCCGCTGCGAGAGATCCTGGCCGACTTCCAGACCGAGCTGTTCGCGGTGCGGGTGGCGGTGGGCCGGATCGGGACGAATCTGAATCAGGCGGTGGCCGCGTTCAACGCGACGGGCCAGGCGCCGGAGTGGCTGGTCACTGCGGCGCTGTTGTGTGAGCGTCGGATGGAGCGCATCGACGCGGTGATCGCGTTGGTCGACCGCCGGCTGCGGTGATCCCGAACATCGTCCGCGGTCAGCGTGTCGGTGGGCTGCTGCGCTACCTCTACGGGCCCGGCCGCCGAGAGGAACACGTTGATCCGCATCTGGTCGCGGCCTGGGACGGGGCCGGACTGCTCTCCGCTCTCGAACCCGCCGCCGGGCATGACGGGCGGCGGGACTTCCGGGCGCTGACGGACGTGCTGGAGCAACCGGTTCGCAGCGGTCGACGTCCGCCGGAGAAGCCGGTCTGGCACTGCTCGCTGCGCACGCACCCGACTGATCGGCAGCTCTCCGACACGCAGTGGGGACGGATCGCCAGCGAGGTGATGGCGCAGATCGGGCTCGCGCCGCACGGGGATCCGGGCGCGGTGCGGTGGGTCGCGGTCCGGCACGGCGCCGACCACATTCACATCGTGGCCACGCTGGTGCGGCAGGACCGCCGGACCGCATGGGCCCGTAACGACCGCTGGCGCGCACAGGCCGCCTGCCGGGATCTGGAGGAGCGCTACGGCCTGTACCGGGTCGGCGCGGATGCGTCCGCCCGCCGACACCCGACTGCTGCGGAACTCCATAAGGCGCGCCGGCTTCACAGCACCGCGACCGACCGTGACGTGCTGCGCTGCGAGGCTCGTCTCGCCGCCGCAGCCGCGGACTCCACCGGCGAATACTTCGCGCTCCTGCGCGACGCCGGCCTGTTCGTCCGCCCGAGGGAGAGCAGCGCCCGGCCCGGTGAGGTCACCGGATACAGCATCGCGATCAACAGGCCCCGACCCATCTGGTACGGCGGAGGGCGGCTCGCGACCGACCTCACCCTTCCCCGGCTGCGTGCCCGCTGGCACGGCACACCGCCACCCCAGCCGGCCCAGGTCGACACGCGAGGGCTCGTTACGCATGTCGGCCGCATGGTCGCGTCCGCGGGGATCGCTGATGCCTGGGTCTGTGACCTGCTGTTCGTTGCCGCCCGGCAGGTGCCGGGACGCGCACACCGGCGGATCCTGCTTCGCGCCGCCGACGCGCTCGACCGGGCTGTCCGGCCGCGGTGGAGTCCTCCGGCCCGTACCCACGCGGATCTTCGGGGTTTGGTGCGGCTGCTGTATCTGAGCGGGCGGCTCGGTGACGACCGCAACGCCACGGCCGTGGTGGAACTGCTGCTCGCGATCGCCCGGTTCGCCGAGGCCGTCGCGGACCTTCGGGTTGCCGGCCGTCAGCTGCAACGGGCCCGGGATGCCCGGGAAGCGGGCCGGCTTCTGCGGGCCGCTGCGCACGGCCAATGGCCTGGCGGAGCGCGGCCGCTAACCCCTGGTCGCGACCGTCGCCACGAGCCGGCGGCCTCGGAACCGCCGGGACGCAGCACCTGACCCACGGCAGTACGGGGAGGCACCGGTGGACGGGATCGGGCAGGACCAGCACCCGGACTACCTCGCGGACATCGGGCAGCGGCTCGGCCAGGGCCTCGCTGTTCTCGCCACGCTCGGTGAAGCCGCCGCGCGGCTCGCCGCGGTCGAGATCCGACGCAGGCAGTGGCGCGAAGCCCAGGACGAAAGGCGCCAAGCCCGCCGCGACCAGCAGCACGGCCGGTCCGATGTCAGCCCGCCGAGCCCGACCTGACCGGACGATGAGGCACGCCGTGCCGCGCGGCGTGACCGGCGCATCATCGGCAAGGCCCTCGACGACACCTGGCTCGACCGGGCCGATCTGCTCGACCTCGCCACCGTCTGGCGGACCGCACGGCTGCGGGAGACCCAGTTCCCGGAGGCGCGCGGTGCAGCGGAGCAGGTCGAGGAACGGCTCCGCGGCATGTACCCCGGACCCATGCGACAGTACGACGACGCGCTCCACGCCGGCACGCCACGGCCACAGGCGATGCGGGCCGCTGTCGAGGAGATGGCCAAGATTCCGGTCATGCGCGCGCACGGCGGACGCCGATCCGCCGCGATCCGTCCCGGCACCGGCGTGACGATCAGCCCGGACGATCTCGCGGGCGCGATCCGGGACGAGCGGGCCCGGCTTGGGGCCGGGCTGTCCGACGGGGCTTACATCAGAGATCTTCAGCGGCACGGGCTGGCAGGACGTGCGGCGGCCGAACATCTGCAGCAGATGCTGGACGCATATCGGGCCACCGCCCGGCCACAAGCCGACAGCCACGGAACGCCTCCGGTGGAGACGGCGAGTTCGTACGAACGCGGGCCGCGGGACACCGCGTTCCAGTGGTATCCCGACGGTCCGGCTGGCTCCGGGGTGCTACCAGGGCACGTCGCAGGACTTCGACCCGCGAACACGTCGGCTGCGGCACCCTTTCGCGCGCAGGCGGGACGAGTCCGATGACTGAACCAGCACGCGCGCTGAGCGAGACGGAACCGGGTACACCGCTCTACGGTGACGTGGAGAGCTGGGTCGACGGCTACTTCGCCCCGATGTTCCTGCACCGCGTCACCGGCAGCACCCGCACCCGCTGGTGCACACGATGGTGGGACCACGCCGAAGCCATCGCCCGCCTCACACTGCTCTGGAACACCTGGGAAGCCGCCCGCTGGGAACCGGCCGCCAAACCAGGATGGTGGCTCGACCTCGACCACCACCTCCCCATCCTCCTCAGCGCCGACGGCCCTTTCCGCAACTGCCGCCAACCCGACGACCACCGCCCCGCCAAACACGAACCAGCACAACAGCCACCCACCGACGCCGCCCCCGACGACTGGTGGTGGAACGCCTAACGAACCACGGCTGCCTTTACCGGCGGTTCCTGGTCGCCAAGCAGGCGGGGCGAAGTGTCGCTGAGTGACGATCGGAACGCGTCTTCAGAACACGGCCTCCGGCTTGAGCCAGTCGACTCAACTGCCGAAATGATCGTGTCCGATCACGTCGATCTGAATGCTAATTCGATCCTGAATGAGACGCCCGAGGGTTTCGGAATGCCTCAGGTCGATTCGGACGAGTGCAGTCGTACGGCGTGAACCATTCCTGCATATTTGCGTAGCTCGGCTACGGTCCTCACCATCGGGGAGTTAGGTCGCGGGCTCAGGATCCCAGAAATGGCGTCGGTGTTCCGAGATCATTAACGCCAGAATCGCCGATCAGGACTTCCAGAGCGTTGCTGACGTCAGGGGCAGTCGCGGGTTTCTGGATGTAGAACTTTTTGGTGATGCTCTCATCGCTGTGCCCGAGTTGGGCGGCGGCTTCGGCGACCAGGCCCTGGCCGCTCAGCACTGTGGCGACGGTCTTGCGGAATACGTGAGGGCTCACCCACTTCAGGTCGGTCTGTCGTTGTAGCGCGCAGCGTAGCGAGCGACGCATGTTGTCCGGCTGTACGAAAGTGCCGTTCCGGCTTGCGAAGAGGGGGTCGTCCCGGCGATGAGGTTCCTCGGCCCGGCGGCGGTAGAGCATGGTCAGTGCGAAGGCCGGGAGGTGGATCGTGCGCTGCCCGGCGACGGTCTTGGGAAAGTCTTGACGTTCCCAGCCGGTGCCTCTGAGGAAGACCATGGTGCCGGCAACGGTCAGAGTCCCGGCATGCAGATCGATGTCCTGCCAGCGCAGGGCGCAGGCTTCCCCGATGCGGCAGCCGGTGGCCAGGAGCAGGTCGAACAGATCGGTGCAGGCGCGGCTCTTCCTGGGGCCGACGGCTTTGGTGGTCCGCCACAGGTGCAGGGCGTGGCGAACTCTTTCGATCTCCTCGAAGGTCATGGCTTGGACGATCCTGCGTGGTCGTGGCAGTCGGCCGACGTCACGGACCGGGTTGGCGGGCAGCGCGCCGTGGCGGACGGCCAGGCTGAACATCTGCAAGAGGGTGGTCTTGCAGCGCTGCGCCCCGGATGGATGAGTTCTGGTGAGAGCCTTGAGGTAGCGGTCGAGCGCACCAACGGTGGCTTCACGGATGGTCATATCCCCGATGACGGGCAGGATCAAGTAGTGCAGATTGTCGACGTAGTGGTCAACGGTCTGCCGCTTGACGCGGTTCTCGATGACGATCTCGTCGATCCAGGCGTTGGCGAGCTGTTCAATAGTCATGTCTGCAGTGACATCCCCACCGGCGTCGCGTAGGGCTGCTCGCAGATGGTCGAAATGTTCATGCGCGCCGCGCAGCGCGTTGCACAATACCCTGCGGGCGCCTTTGAGGAGGCGTCGCTGCTCATCAGAGAAACCATGGGCACGGCTGGCGAGGATAGCGCTGGCTTTGAGCAGATGTATGTGAGCCGGGCTTAGATTCACAAGTGTCATTCAGAAAGCCAACCATCCGGGGCCAACGCAAACACCGGAACAGGCATGTAGCCGCCTGCCTGGAGGTTGAGTGACTAGAATCTCGAGCTCACATGCACGGGTCTGCCGCGTACCGAGCCCGGGACTCTACCTTCATTTCCAGTCCACTATGTGTCGAGGGCTCGGGGATCGGCCGCGCTGTCGTTCGTGCTGGTGTGGGTCGGTCGATGCCGGCGGGTCTGGGTGATGAGCATGGCGATGAGTCTCGCCAGGCCTGCGGCGTCGTGAGGGTTGGTGGCTGGCCAGCGGGTCATCAGGAGTGGTGCGGCGCGGTCGAGGATGATGTCCTCGCGGGCGAGGACGAAGTAGAGCGCGAGTGCCGCTGATCGTGCGTTGCCGTCGGTGAACGGGTGGAAGTGCAGGACGTCGAGGTACACCCGGGCGGCTCGTGACGGCAGAGGCACGGCCGGGGCGATCGCCTCGGCGAGGCATGCCTCGAACAGGTGGGGAAGCTCGTCGCGGTAGGCGTACCGTTCCCGGCCGGCCAGCGCCCAGGCGGACGAGGTCCGGAACGGTGCGGCGCTCACGGCGAGGACGGTGCGCTGCCACGCCTCCAGCCGTGCGAACGTGAGCGGACCGCCTTCGGTCACGTCCGCGCGGACGAGATCGAGCGCGGCAAGGATGCGGCGGCCTGAGGGGTACCTCTGCTTCGAGAGGAGTTCGGCGATGCCGTCGCGTGCGGTGCGCGCCGGCCCCGCGACGTGTGCGGTGGCGTGCTCCCACGGGGTCGTCTGCCGGACCTGCCGCCAGGTGGTGAGGGCATCGGGACGGATCGGCGGCCAGATGCGCGGGTTCCGGTGGGCGGTGGGGAGTTCGCTGGTGCGCCGGCTCGGCCAGTCCTGCGGCCAGGTGTCCGGCCAGGCATCGTCCCGGGCCGGCGTCTGGCCGGTCAGCGCCGCCGCCAGTGACTCCGCGGCATCGCCGACCTCGACGCCCAGGGGTGAGACGTAGCTCCAGAAACGCCCGCCGATCGCGGTGTCGACGAGGGCTTCGTAGTCCTCGCCCGGCACCTCGGCGACGGTGAGGAACCACTTCAACGCCACGGTGCAGACGAGATTCCAGTGCTCGTCCGTACCGGAGCGTGCCGCGACGGTCGCGACCAGGGACGCGATCGTGGCCTCCCAGGCGGCGAATGCCGCACGGGGTTCGGCGGGCAGCGGTAGGTGCCGCGCGTAGATCTCGACCAGGTCTTCCAGGAACGTCCGCCAGTCCCGCAGCGCACCGGCGACGGCGTCGAGTGTCTCCTCCGGCGTGGTGATCGAGTCTTGGGCGCCGCTCCACCGCAGGACCAGCGCGCCGTCGGGCGTGCGGCCGGCCATCTCGGCGGTCCAACCGCACGCCCAGCCGCCGTAGTGCGCGACCAGGGCAACGGTCATGGCCCGCTGCCAGTCCCAGCGCGCATCATGCTCCGCGCGGTCAAAGCGCCGGCGCGGGTGATACCGATAGGGTGCCGGCACGCCGCCCTCCGGAGCCACGGCGCGTACCACGTCGGACACCGCGCCCGGGTCGAACGGATGCCGGCGGGGGTCGACGTCCGCCCACTTCAGGATGCCGACCCATGGGTGCGGATCGTCAGGCTCGGCTGTCATCGCGGGCCATCGTGCCACGCCGATCCCGCCAGGGCATCCCGTTTAGAGTCCATCAAGGCGCGATCAGATCACTCATTGCCGGGCCGGTGGTACTGCCCGCGCCGCATCGGTTGAGGGGCTCAGTTCGTGTCTGCGTGGAGCAGCCGGATGCGGTGCTTTCGAGGGTCCAGTGGCCGAGAGCCTGCTGGTGGTGTCGAGGTTTCCTTGTGCGGCGATCTGTGGGGTGGTCGTCCTGAGCCGGACGACGGCTATGTTCGCCAGTGGCTCGGATCGTTGTATGTCCTCGACCGCGCGATCAGGCCGGGTACCGTCCACCAGCTCGCGGACTGCCGTTGCTGGCATGTGGGCCGTGCGCTGGCCTGCGAGGACGACTTGGGTGCATGCCCGGTTGATGTAGTTGAGGTTGATCATGCCGTTGCGGACCGTGGCTGCCGGCGCCACGGTCGGATGGCCCGTGAGCGTGGCGAACCACCTGGCGGCGGCGCCGTAAGCGGTGATATTCCCAGCCCAGGCGACGGCGAGCCGCCTGGTCGAGGCTTCTGGGGAGTGCGTGAGGACCACGATGGTGGCGTCGCCTTGAGCGGTGCCAGGACGGGAGAATCGGGCGTTGACGGCGGTACGGGCCAGGTCGATCGCGTTGCGGGCCCCGATCGTGGGCGCGGTGCGGGCGGCGATCTCGGCGGCGAGGTGTGCCGCGATTCGATCGGCGTGGGTGTCCGAGAGACCTTCCGTGAGCACCCAGGCGGTGATGCCGGTCTCCGGGTCGTGGTGGACTCGAACGGCGGCCACGTTTTCCGGTGGGCAGTGGTAGGCGTACTCGACTCCGGCCGGCCGTGCGTCGGCCAGCCGCGGTTGGCCGACCGCGAACCTTTCGCGCTGGCGTGCGGTCGGCTGGGGTGGTGGTTCCTCCGGGTCGGGGTAGACGGCTTCGAGCACGGTGAGCGGGTCGAGGTGGAGCCGGTCCGCAAGACCGGCGCAGAGCGCGCTGGCGTGCGCGGTATCGCGTGCTGCGATGTCGGCGATGAGTGGTGCGACGTGGCGTAGCGCGCCGATCTGTCCCGGTACCTCGTCGAGCCGATGACGTGCGAGGCGCTGCTCGATCAGGAGGTCGGCGAGCGGTTGCCGCTGGTTTTCGAGGTAGTGCGTGGCAGCGTCGCGTCCGCGTGCGACCAGGTCCGCGGGGTCCGTCGCAGCAGGGAGCGCGACGGCTTCGAGCGGGCCGGGCCAGTCCCAGAGGAGTGCGTAGGCGCGTTCGGTGGCGGTGCGTCCGGCGTAGTCGGCGTCGAGTGCCAGGACCAGTGAGGTGCCGGCCGGGACCGCGTGGCGGAGCGCGGTGACCTGCTGGGCGGTGAGCGCGGTGCCGCAGGGCGCGACGGCTGCGCAAGGCCCGGTGCTGGTCCCGAGCCGGGCCAGGGCGACGACGTCAGTAGGCCCTTCGACGAGCAGCACGGCAGTCGGCGGCATGGTCCGGCTGGTGAGTTCGGCGAGGCCGTGCAGGTGGTCGCGCTTGTGATAGATCGCGGTGGTGGCGGTGTTGCGATATTTGGGTGCGCCAGGCCAATCGGAGACGTCACGACCGGTGAAGCCGATGACCGCCCCGTCCGGGACGCGGCGGATCGGGAACATGACGCGCTCCCGGAAAACATCGATGATCCCGCCGGTACGGGAGGTCGTGACGAGGCCGGCAGCGAGAAGTTCCGCGTCGGTGAAGCCGAGTTCGCGGAGGTGGTCGCGGAGTGTGGTCCAGCCACCGGGCGCGAACCCGATTGTCCACGGCGGCTGGTGGGCGGTGGCTGCGATGATGCCGCGGCCGTTCAGGTAGCGCAGGGCCGGGACCGCCGTCGGCAGCTGCCTGCGGTAGAAATCCGCGGCGTGCGCGTGTGCGGCGATGAGACGGTCGGTCTCGGGCGTGCTCATCAGGGCCCTCCTGGATCGCGGGGCGCGGGTAGATACCGGTCGGCTTCGGCGATCACGGCCTGCAGCCGTTCACGGTCCGCGGCATCGGAGATGGCGGCAACCGCTGCCGCGGTGTCCTCTGTGAGCGTGACGGCGTGCGCGCCGCGGAACCAGGGCTGCAGTGCGACGAGCGCGGCCCGGCTGCCAGTGGCGAAGAGGATCGCGGTCCCGCGCGCGATAGCGCGGATGTCCTCCGGACCGAGAATCCGCTGCCGGCGGACCGACACCTGCCGGGACACGTAGCCGGTCGCGTCGCGGGTGAGGGAGAGCGTGGCGACGTCGTGTTCACCGATGAGGGTGGAGATGTCGGAGGCGAAACGCGGGTCGTCGGCGCCGGCACCGACAAGTTTGATCGTGGCGGCGCCCCACAGGATGCCCATGCCGCGTTCTCCCCAGACCGTGGTTCCCTGCTGGTAGGTCTGCAGGATGGTGACGAGGTTGATGCCGCGTCCGCCGAAGTGGGAGTACAGCTGCGGAAGGTCCGCGAGCGGGCAGATGTTCGCCGCTTCGTCGAGCATGCACAGCATCGGCGGATCAAGCCGCCCACCAAGAGCTTCGGCGCGGCGGACGGCGTAGCGCATGATCTGGTCGGTGAGCGCGGCCACGAGCGGCCCGGACGAGCCGGCACCATCCTTGGACAGCAGGTAGATCGTGTCGGTGGAGACCGGGAACGCATCCGGGTCGAACCGCGGCAGCGGCTCGTCAGACGCGGTCACCCAGGCCATAACACGCGGGTCCTGCAGGCATCGGGCGGCGGTGCGGGCGGTCTCGTAGATCCCGTCTCGGGTTTCGGCGGCGCCGTTCTGCCGGCCGCGGAGCGCGCGGGCGGTCTGCGGATAGCCGAGGTCGAAGAGCCGCCCGACCGGTTCGTCGTCGGTGGCGTCGGCCAGCCAGGTCTGCACGCCGTTCATCCCAGCGCCGGAGGTGGCGGCCGCGAGGAAGAGGCTGGCGAGGAGGTCTTCGGCGGCGAGGAGCCAGAAGTCCTCGCCGCGGTCACGGCGCATCGGCTGGACGAAGTGTGAGGCCATCCGGGCCGCGTCCTCCACCGTGGCGACCGCGGCGAGCGGATCCCACCACCAGCTCTGACCGGTACGGGTTATGGCCTGCGGGTCGAACAACCACACCCTGCCGGCCTGGGCGCGGCGGCGGTGTGTGGTGGCCCACACGTCCGCGCGGTTGGACGTGGCCAGGACCGCGCCAGGAGCATCGACGATCTGGGGTACGGCGATCGCGGTGGTCTTCATCGCCCGCGGCCCCATGACGGCGAGGATCCCGTCCTCCCACGACGCCCGCAGCAACGGCCCGTCTCCGCCGGGAAGCTGAAGAACACCGAGCGGCAGGCCGATGTCCGCTGGCTGCAACGGCTTCCCGGCCAGCCCGGGGCGTAGGTCCTTGGCGCGCGCCGCCGCGCCGGCCGGAGCCAGCCCGGCCACCTCCCTGGTGTGGGCGAGCGACGGCAGCGGGTCGTCGGCGCGCCCTCGCCGGGCCTGCCACCACACCCAGCCGCCCGTCAACGGCACCAGCAGCACGGCCACGAGCGCGGCGAAGACGCCGGCGACGACGGCCCGGTTGATGCCCGGGTACGCGGTCTCCCACTGGCTGTGCAGCACGGCGACGATGAAGCCCTGCCCGAACGCCGGTCCTGCCGGCCGCCCGCTCACCCACGCGGTCAGTCGGCCGGCCGCCCACGCCAGCCAGACCAGCACGATGCCGGTCCAGCACGCGCCGAGGAGGACGAACGGGGTCAGTGGCACGGTCCCCGCGCTCGACCGTGGGGTGACCGGGCGAGGCCCGAAGCTGCTCACAGGCGTACCGCCGCATCGGTGTCGTAGAGGCCCGGTTCGTCGCCGACGAGCCGCATCCCGACCGGCAGGCCCGGACCCTCACCGGTCTTGATCAAATACTTGCCGCGCCCCGGGTGCGCGCGGCCGGGCACCAGCGCCTCGGGCGCAGCCCACGAGGAAACCAAAGTCCGTTCCGCCGCGGACAGCCGCACCACCGCGCTGATCCGGTCGAGTTCCCGGCCCGGGAGCGCGGCGAGGATCTTGATGGCGGCGCGCTCGAAGAAGCCGCCGGCTTTCGCGCGGTCTTCGGCGGTGGGAAGGGCGGCGAGGTCGTCGAGGCTGTGGGTGATCATGAGGGTGCCCATGCCGAGCGGCCTCGACAGGCGGGTGAGCGCGTCGGCGCGGTCGACGAGTCCTGGGGCGCCGCGCAGGGCCCGCCACAGCTCGTCCATCACGCCGAGGTACTGCCGGCGGGGCGCGAGGCCGTGGGCGGCGAGCGCGGTGGCCGCGTCGACGACGCCGAACGCGTACGCCCAGGTGCAGAGCATCGCGATCGCGACGAGCTGGTCGCCGGCGGCGGTGGTCTGGGAGATGTCGACGCTGACCGCGGGGGCGTCGAGGTCGATCGGGGTGCTGGTCGGCCCGTCCAGGACGCCGCGCAACGATCCGTCACACAGCAGGGTCAGCGTCGCCACTAGGCCGGCGGCCTGCTGGTCGTGATTGGCGGCGAAACGGACCTGATCCGGGCCTTCGCGCAGGACGGTGAGGACGTCCGGGACGGTGGGCTGCCGGTCCAGGCGGGTGTCGAGCAGGTCGATGCTCCGGCCGAGCAGGACCTCTTCGGTGTTGGTGATCCGGGTGCCGCGGACGAGGGTGGCGAGGGCGAGCAGGAGCGCGAGCCGGCGGCCGCGGACTTCCAGCCGCAGCCGGTCCGCTTCTCGCGGCGGCAACCGGCCGACAGCGACGCCGAGCGGCCCGGCGTCGAGCGGGTTGATCCGGTCCAGGCCGCGCCCGACCCGGATCACCTGCCCGCCGAGGTGCTGCACCAGGCGGGTGTAGTCGGGCCGGGTGTCGCCGAGGATCAGGACCCGGGTGCCGAACCCGGCCATGCCGGTGATCAGGCGTTTGGCGAGGGCGCTCTTGCCGGCGCCGGGCTGGCCGAGCAGGAACATGCCGGGGTTCGTCACCAGCCCGGCTCGCAGCCATTCGAGGGGGTCGAGGCAGCAGGTCTCCCCGGACAGCAGGTGCCGGCCGATCGGGACCCCGAGCATCGGCGCCCCGGACCCGGCCACGAACGGATACAGCCCGGCCAGCTGGACCGTCGTTCCTTGGAACTCGGTGCCGGCATCCACATGCGACGCGCGGCCGGCGCCAGGTGCCCGCCAGCCCCAGCGCGGGGCGGTCATCGCGGCCACTCCGCCGCGAGCTGTGGCGGGCAGATGCCGCACGGCAGCGTGACCGCGAACCCGGCCGCTTGGCCGGCCCACGCCCGGCGCAGCCGGACCCGTGAGGCTTCCGCCCGCGTCTCCACCTCCGCGACCGCCGCCGGCAGCTGGTCTCGGTCGGTGACGGTGATGGTGGCGAACAGCGACATCAGGCCGACGCCGGCGCCGGCGGCTTCTTCCCGGGCGGTCCGTAGCGCCCGCGCGCGGTCGGCGCGTTCCCGGGCGTTCTCGTCCCGGCGGGACACCGTCCGCATCGCGTCCCGGAACACCGCCGCATTGACCTCCTGCTCCACCAGGTGCGCGGCCTCCCCGGCCGGGACCGGCCGATAGATCAAGGCCACTCGCAGCGGGTACGGGCCGGGAGCCAGCAGCCGGGCGAGGACTTCCGCGTGGACCTCGGTGCGGGGTGCCTCGTGCCAGGCCCACGACACCGACCAGCCGCCGTCGTGCCGGTAGCAGCCGTACTCCTCCTCGGCCGCGACCGGCCCGGCCGTACCCCAGTCAAGATTTTGATCTTCTTCGGTATCGGTCAGGATGTCGTCGAGCGGGACCGCCGGGTTGTAGGCGGCGCGGACGGTGGTGGCGAGCCGGGGCGCGTCGGCGCGGCCCAGGACGGTCAGCCCGCACGCGCCGAGCGCATCCTCCAGGCCGGACAGCAGCCGGTCGGCATCGGCCAGCGCGTCCGCGGTGGTGCGCGGACGCGGCCGGGAACGGGACGGGTCGAGGGTGACGGACACGTGCGTTTCTACCGCCGCGTCGTTACCGGCCACGTCATCGACGAGGTGCTGCAGCAGCCGGCGCGCGGACGCGGGCGCCCCGGGGGCGGTCCGCCCGGTGATGTAGCCGGCCAGGCGCCGGCCCGAGGTGGGGCCGGTCCGCACGGTCACCGCTATCCACCGGATCGCCGGCTGATAACCCAGGCCGGACAGCCAGCCGCCCCAGTTCGCCACCCACGCCTGCGCCTGCGCGGTCTCGGCCAACCAGGTCGAGGACGCGGCGACCCGCAGCGTCGCCGTCAACCGCCCCGACCGGCCGTCCCGCACCACCCCGAACGCCCCGCCCCGCGCGCTCGGCACGTCGAGCAGGTCGGTGTCGGCGAGCACGCCGGGCAGCTGCCAGGCGTGCGGGTGGGCGGCCCACAGCCCGGAGCGGTAGACGGTGTAGCCGCGGGTCACGCCCCACGACCAGCGCAGCCGGCGGACCAGACCGGCGCCGAGTGGCACACCGTCCCAGCGCAGCACCGTCAGCGCCGCCAGCAGTACGGCCGGGCCTGCCAGGACCGCCAGCAGCAGTGGGCTGCCCACCGCGCCCGCAGCGGCGGTCATGGTCATCACGGCCACCACCACGACCGTCTGCGCGAGGCCGAGACCGAGCAAACCCATGCCGCGGCTGCGTCGCCAACCGCCGTAGACGCGGCGCTCCTCCTCAGCCGGCATCACTCACCGCTCTTCGGCCGGTGCGGCGGCATCAGCGGCCTGGGACGCGTTCTTCGCGATGCGGGCCGCTGTCTCGGCAGCTACCGTTGTCCCGATCACCACCGGCGCCGCGGGTCCCGCGGCAGCTCCCGTTCCGGTGGCCGTCCCGGCTGTGGTTCCCGCTGCCTGTCCCGTCCCGGCGCCGGTTCCCGATCCTGTCCCGGTGGCAGCTCCCGATGGTGACCCGCCGGGTCCCGGCCCGCCGGTGAACGACGGCGGACGCGGACCGCCCGTCCCGCCGTCCGGTCCCGCACCGGGCCCTGGCCCGCCCGGTGGCGGGGAGTCGTAGCGCGCCCGATCGTTGCGGACGCCAGCCGCGTCCCGTAGTGATGCCGTCGCGTGCAGACCGGCCGCGCCGGCCGAGAGCGCGCTGAAGAAACCTCCGCCGCCGGACTGCAGGCTCCCGGTCGTCCAGGTGAACAGCCGCAGCAGCGCCGGCAACGCGACCAGCGCCACGATCATCAACGCCACGCCCATCAACAGCACCCGCGGGTCGTCGGTGGTGCTGTCGCCCTGCAACCAGATCGCCGACGCGTACACCATCGCTGCAGCCGGCTTGTAGAAGATCAACGCGAGTTGCCAGGCCAGGACCTTGCGCAGCCAGCCGCTCGTCGCGCCGGTGAAACTCCCCGCCGCGGCGAGCGGCATCGCCGGTGCCAGCAGCAGCACCGACACGTCCCGGAACGGCATCAGCAGCGCCTGCACCAGCGCACACACCATCGCGGCCCCGGCCACCACGATGACCAGCAGCGACGGCAGGCCGGCGGTCCCGGAGGCGGGCACCACCAGCACCGACAACCGGCGGGCGAACTCCCCATCGGCCACGCTGCCCAGCGCCGACGTGATCACGTAGGTGGCGAACCGATCGGCGCCGTACAGCAGCAGGTTCGTGCCGAACAGCCCGATCGCGGACCACAACGCCGTGTTCCACAGGCCGCGCAGCAGGTTGACCAGCGGGGCCGGCTTCCGTGACAGGATCAGCAACAGGCTGTTCCACAACACCCCGCCGACTGCGACCGCCGCGGTCAACGGCATCAGCAACGCACGCAGATTCGCCACCGCCTCGATCGGCGCGTCCCCGGGGCTGTCCGCGCCCTCAGGGAAGAGCTTCAGCGACGGCACGAACACCCACCAGCTCGCCGACAGATTGATCACGAACTGCTCGGCCGTCACCATCAGCCGCGCCAGCTCCCCGAACACGGTGTCGGAGGAGGCCAGCAACAAGCACGCGGTATCCCACGGCACGCACACCGCCCTCACCGCTCCACCGGCAACCACACGAACCCGGCCGTGTCGGCCGCGATCCGCGTGTCGTCACCCCACAGCCCACCGGCCGGGGCCACCACCTGCCAGTCAGAGCCCGACCAGCGGGTACGGACCGTCAGTTCAATCAGGACCGGCTGCCACATGCCTGGGCCCTCGATCAGTAACCGGACCTGCGCCTCGTGACCGGACAGCCGTACCTGGTAGCCGCGGGCGACCGCATACAGGCGGCCCGCCGGTTCTCCGTACGGCACGCCGAGCCGGATCCGCGCCTGCTCGTACTCCTCCGCCAGATTCCGACCCAACGCCTCGGCGTCCTCGCCGACCACCTGGTCCCGCAGCGTGGCCTCGAACACCGTCGGCCCCACCTGCGGCGACAACCGCAACGTCACATGCGCCGCCGCAAGGACCGCCCCGAGCTCCGAAAAGGCGAAGCCGCGTGCCAGACCCGCCGAGGTGTCCCGCGGACCCGCCGACCGGGACACCGGCAGGCGTGCACCCGCCACCGACACCCAGCTCAGATCGCCGTCGCCGGTCGACTCCGTCCCGCTCGCCGAGGGAACGGCAGCCGACTTCGCGATTCCGGGAACCGACACCACCATCCCGGACGGCGCAGGCTCCGGCCCGGCACCGTCCCGCTGCCCGTGCAACTCGATCAACCCGGCCACCGCCGCCACGATCGTCACCACGATCGCCGTGCCCGAAGTCGCTACCACCGCCGTACGGCGGCGCGCCTGTGTCCCGATCTCGTCCCGCATGGCCGGCTACCTGACCACCACGCCGACCACGGTCGCTCCGACCGCAGCCAACGTCAGCCCGCCCAGCACCCACGGGATCCCCGCCGCGCCATCCACCGCGGTCGCGGACCGGTTCCGCCGGCCCAGGATCATCATCCCGCCGCAGATGAACATGCCCAGCACACCCGCGACGACCAGGACCCACTTGCCCCACGCCAGGAACGTCTCCGCCACCGGCTCCAACCCCGGGATCGGCACCGGCGTCGGATCCGGCACCAACGGCGTCGGAGCCGCCTCCACCACGGCCACAACCCAATCGACCAACATCAGCCACCTCCACGCTCCACCACCCGGCACACACGCACAGGCGGGATGGCGGAAACCTCCAGCGATGGAGTTGGCGGCTTCGTAGACACTCCCGACCAGACCCAGGTCAGCCGGGTCGACGCTCACCTCGACTGTCTGCGGGCAGGCAGCCGCACGACGTCCGGCACGACGTCGAGCGCGCAGGCTCAACGTGAAGCGTTGGCGCAGTCCACGCTCGCGTGGATTTCCATCATGTGCACACGACAGGTGGCTCCGGGTGGATGAGTACCGCCCGATCCGGGGCGGTGCGGCAGACTTCCCGGCATGCTGGCCGCAGACGCGCACCTGTGCATCGACTACGGCACCGCCACGACCACCGCACTGCTGTCCACCCGGGACGGACGATCGTTCCCCATCGTCGTCAACGGCGCCACGGTCCTGCCCAGCGGCGTGTGGCTCGACACCGCCACCGGCCGCCTGCTCACCGGCACCCCTGCCCTGGAGGCCGCCCGGAAACGCCCGGAGGGGTGGCTGGCCGAGCCGCTGCGGCACCTCGGCGACGAGGCGATCGAGCTGGCGGGCGTCACGCTAGACCCGATCGAGGCGGTCGCGGCCGTGCTCGGCGGGATCGCCACCCACGCCTCCGCGATCGCCGGAATGCCGATCAGCAGACTGACGCTGGTCGTGCCGTGCTGGTGGGGCCCACGACGGCGCCAGCAGCTACGACTCGCGGCCACCAAGACCGGCCTGCCCGAACCCCGCCTCGTCGCCGATGCGATCGCGGTCGCCACCCACTGGATGGCATGGTCCACCTCCGCGATCAGCACCGGAGCCTGCGCGCTGGTCATCAACGCGGGCGCGAGCGGAATCACCGTCGCCGCGATCGGGGTGCTCGACGACGGAGGACAGCTCCTCGCTCACCACACCGTTCCCGGCTCGTCCGCCGCCGAACTCGACATGGCCCTCGCTGAGCAGCTCATCACCTCGGCCGCCGGGACTGGCCGGCGCCTGTGGGAACAGCTGTCCACGCCGGAACACGCAGCCGACCGACACCAGCTGCTCGAAGCCGTCCGCATCGGCAAGGAAGCCCTCGACCAGCAGACGGCACAGGTCGAGATCGCGCTACCGGCCCCGTACCCGCCGGCCGTCCTGGACCGCGGCGTCCTGGACACCGTCCTCATCGGCGTAGGTCAACGGCTGCCGGAAGCCGTGACCCACATCCTCGCGGCTGCGGATATGCACCGGGAAGACCTGACGGCAGTGCTCCTCACCGGTGGCCACGCGTCACTCCCGGGAATCGCCGACACCATCGGGAAGACCGCCGGGCGCACACCGGTCGTGGTCTCCCGCCCGGACGCCGCAGCAGAAGGCGCCCTCCGCCTCGCCGGTCCACCGGCGGCCACCGCAGGTCCGCAACTGCCACCGCTGCGGATCGGCTCTGGCTGGCATACGCTGGTCCCGCCCGGGTTGCTGGCCGTCGCCGCGATGATCCTGCTCGCGTACACCCTCGACAACAGCGCGATGAACGAGTTCCCGGGCGGCGGGGTCGCATATTTCCTGCGGCTGCCGCAGCTCGGCCTCAGCGGCCTCCTCGTCGCGCTCGCCTGCTGGAGTACCGGGATAGCGATCACCGGTCTGCGGCACGCCGCAGCGCGCAACCCGAGCGAACAAACGTCCTACGCCCGGGGCTCCCGCCGGGCGCTGTTCACCGCAGCAGCATCGGGCCTGGCCCTGGCCACCGGCTTCGGCATGTACGCCAGCGCCAACATGAACCTCCACACAGACACCTTTGCCTGGTGGCCAATCCTCTTCGCCCTCCCCGTCACCATCCTCACCACCACGGCAGGACTGGCCATCACCCGCATACCAGCCAGCGACATCCCCCTGTGGATCCGCGACTACCGCACACCCGCCATCCCGGCGCTCATCGCCACCACCGGCATCCTCATCACCGCAGCAGCCACCCGCGGCATCCCAGACGTCTACCCGCTCAGCCCGCTCGGCAGCGCTACCGCGCGCCTCGGCATGCTGATCCTCGGCACAGGCATCGGCCTCACCATCGCCCACGGCCACATCAGCCGACTCATCGCCGCCACCGCATTCGGCTTCAGCTTCGCCATCCTCTTCACCTGGCGGACCCTCAACCACTACCACTGGATCTTCGCCGCTGCCGCCGTTTGGTGGGTCTTGACCGCAATGCTTCACGCCATCCGAAGCCTCTCACCCACCCTCAACGAACACGCACAGCGATCCTTGCAGTGATGCACCGTGAGCGGGCGACGGCGAGGCCGACGAACGCGATCGGGCCGGCGGCGGTGGCACTGCAGCAGAGCCGGACCATGACGGCGAGCACGGTGGTGCGGACGGCGGTGGCCCGGGGACGCTGAGGACAGCCGTAAGTCCGGCCCCGGCCAGGACCAGTCGGATCTAGACATCGGCACCGAGCGTAAAGACGCCCCATGGCGGCCAGTACCGCGCCGCCGATGGCGAAACTTCGACCGCTTCCTCGCCGACGAGATCAACCGCGTCGACACCACGCCGTCCGCGCTCGGCCTGTAGCGGACAGGTCTCACCGCCGACCCCACCAGAGGCGCTCCGGAACTCAGCCGCTACCGCAACGACATCAGCCTCGAGCGCAAGGCGGAAGGAACCTGGTGTCGGCTGTGCCTCCCCGCCGGTCACATCCTGCGGAGGAGCGGTTATGTCCACGCCTGCACTGCATCGAATCGAGGCGACACGGCGGCTGTGCCGACGCGCACGGCCCTGGACGCCATGCCCATCCGAACGCTCCCGTCCTCGGCGACGCCATGAATGACCTGGATGGTCAGAGCGGGAACGGATCCGACAAGCCGGGCCCGGACGATGCCACCCGGCAAGGGCTGTCGACACACGGCCTTTCGGCCACCGCGCCCGCCGACACAGCAACGGCGCCCGCAGCTCTGGGGCCCCCGGAGAGCGACGCGGCGCGATATGCTTCTTGCCTCGGCCAGCAGGACGCACCTCAGCCGATCCGCAACGAGGCACGAGACGACGGCAGTCCAGAAGGACGCAAGCCCCGCGCACACGCCCATGCGGAAAGCAACGCCCCCACCGGCCGGAGCCTTCGCGTCACCACGCCCGACGAAGCGCCCGACCTCACCCCGGGCGCGGCCCGCATCCTGCTACGCATCCTCCTCCACGCGGCCGGACAGCAAGGACTCGCACCACCCGACTCCGCCGATCGGCACGAGCAGTAACGAGGTAGGCATGAACTTCGGTTTCTACGGCCGCGTCTCCACCGAGGACCAACAGGACCCCGCCGCTTCCCGCGCCTGGCAGAAGTCCCGAGCAACAACGCTCATCCAGCCCGCCGGTGGAAAGATCGTCCGCGAGTTCTTCGACATCGGCCTGTCACGGTCGATCCCCTGGAAACGACGCCCCGAAGCGACCGCCCTCCTGTCCGCACTGAAAGACCCGCATCGCGGCTTCGACGCGATCGTCATCGGCGAACCCCAGCGCGCGTTCTACGGCAACCAGTACGGCCTAACATTCCCGCTCTTCGTCCACTACGGAGTCCAGCTCTGGGTGCCCGAGGTCGGCGGCGCCATCGACCCGGAGAGCGAAGCCCACGACCTGGTCATGTCCGTCTTCGGCGGCATGAGCAAGGGCGAACGCACCCGCATCCGCATCCGGGTCCGCTCCGCCATGGCCACCCAAACCGTCATGGAAGGCCGCTTCCTCGGCGGCCGACCGCCATACGGCTACCGCATCATCGACCTCGGCCCGCACCCCAACCCCAGCAAAGCCGCCATCGGGCACCGCCTCCACGGCCTCGGCCTCGACGAGCAGGCAGCACCGGTCGTCGTCCGCATCTTCACCGAGTACATCGCAGGCGCCGGCTTCTTCGCCATCGCTCAGGGCCTCACCCACGACGAGATCCCGTGCCCATCAGCCCACGACCGCGACCGCAACCGGCACCGCAGCGGCATCGCCTGGTCCAAGGGCGCCGTCCGCGCCATCCTGACCAACCCTCGATACACCGGTCACCAGGTCTGGAACCGCCAGCGTAAGCAGGAGGTCCTGCTCGACGTCGACGATGTCGCCCTCGGCCACGAAACCAAGATGCGCTGGAACGACCCGAATGTATGGCTCCGCTCCACCGCCCCCAGCCACCCGGCCATCGTCACACCGGAGACTTACCAGCTCGCCCAGGACGTCTTCGCCGCCGGCGGCCGCGGCAAACGGAAAATGCCCCGCACCACCCCTCGCCCGTACCAGCTCAGGGGCCTGGTCTACTGCGGCCTCTGCGAGCGCCGCATGCAAGGCAATTTCAACCACGGCCTGCCCCACTACCGCTGCCGCTTCCCCAACGAGTACGCCCTGGCCAACCACGTCGAACACCCGCTCACGGTGTACCTGCGCGAGAACCAGGTCATCCCGTCCCTCGACCGATGGCTCGCCAAGATCTTCCAGCCCGGCCAGATCGAGGACACGATCACCACCCTCACCGACGCCCAGCCCGAAGACCACCCGGAGAACCCCGCCGAACTCCGCACCATCGCCGACTGTGACCGCAAACTCGCCGCCTACCGCGCCACCCTCGACGCCGGCGGCGACCCCGCGATCATCAGCGAATGGATCGCCCAGACCCAGACCGAGAAGAAACTCGCCGAATCAAAATTGCGACAACGCGACAGCAAGACCAAGCGCCTCACCCGCGAGCAGATTCACCACATCGTGACGACACTGACCGACATCACCCAGGTCATCCACGACGCCGCACCAGCCGACAAGGCCGAGATCTACAGCAAGCTCGGCCTGCGACTGATCTATCACCCTGGAAAAGCAGCAGTCCTGGTCGAAGCTCGACCAGGACTCGTGTGCACAAAGTATGTGTCCGAGGGGGGACTTGAACCCCCACACCCTATACGGGTACTAGCACCTCAAGCTAGCGCGTCTGCCATTCCGCCACCCGGACCTGCACTACGCCCCCTCCAAAGCCGGACCAGGGCTTCCACCCTTTCGTCCGCCCCCGTCAGGGCCGCACAGGTGGAAACTTTACATGACCCTCACGCCCCCTCCCAACCACCCCCACCCTCACCCCGCGTAGCCGCCGAACGGGCGGTGGCAGAGTAGGTGTCGCAGTGCTCTGATTGCACCCATAGGGAATGCTGGTGCGCCGAAACCAGTACAAGACCGGACGGCAGGTTCATGTCACCGACAACAACCGAATCATGGCAGAAAGTAGTCGACGAGGAGGCGTGGGACGCCCAGCTCTTCGCGCGGCCCCGGGACGGGCACTTCCTGCAGAGCAGCCACTGGGCAGCCTTCCAGCGGGCGAACGGCCGTGAGGTGTATTTCGGCAGCGGCGACGGCTGGCAGTGCATGGCGATCGTGGAGCGCGCGGGCGAGAACTGCCGCCTCTACTGCCCCTACGGCCCGGTGGCCGACAACGTCGAG
This sequence comes from Catenuloplanes japonicus, assembly GCF_000717135.1. Classification (GTDB taxonomy): domain Bacteria; phylum Actinomycetota; class Actinomycetes; order Mycobacteriales; family Micromonosporaceae; genus Catenuloplanes; species Catenuloplanes japonicus. The sequence goes on along the minus strand of NZ_JNXY01000040.1, from coordinate 149,054 downwards.
GCGCTGACCAGGGCCACGGACGCGCTCCAGGCCCTCGGCAGGCAGGAGGGCGCGGGTTTCATCCGCGTCGAGCCGTGGGCGCCGGTCGAGCGGGACGACATCGCCAAGCTGGGTCACCTGCCCTCGAAGCGGAACATGCAGCCCGGCCTGACCTGGGTGCAGGATCTGCAGGGCAAGACCCGTGACGCGCTGGTGCTGGAGTTCGCGGCGAATGTCCGCAACCGCTGGCGCAACGCGTACAAGAAAGACATCTCGGTCAGGCCGAGCACCGATCTGGCGGACGTCGAGATCCTGCTGGAGATGATCCACGACGTCTCGAAGAACACGGGCATGATCCCGCACGGTGACGACTATTACCGGATCCAGGCGAAGACGCTGATCGAGCGGGGCGCGGCGACGCTGTACGTCACCCGGCAGGGCGAGCAGCCGATCGCGGCCGCGATCGTCTACGACAGCCCGACCACGCGCTACTACGCGCACTCGGGCAGCCTGCTGGAGGCGCGGAAGCTGCACACCGGCACGGTCATGCTGGCGACAATGGTGCTGGACGCGCAGGAGCGCGGGCAGCAGGTGTTCGACTTCGTCGGCGCGGCGCCGAAGGACGAGCCGGATCACCCGTGGGCCGGGTTCACCGAGTTCAAGCAGTCGTTCGGCGGCCGCTACCGGCAGAACCTGGGCACCTGGGAGGCCGCGTGCCTCAAGCAGCCGCCGGCCGCCGAATAAGAATGGACAAGAGGACAACAGTGCACCTGGACGAGATCCTCGCCGAGGTCCCGACGGCGACGCTGGTGCAGGGCGACGCCACCCGGGAGATCACCGGCATCACGCACGATTCGCGTCGTGTGTCACCCGGTGACCTCTTCGTCGCGATATCCGGTGCCCAGCACGACGCGCGCGGCTTCGTGCGGCAGGCGCTGGAGCGCGGCGCCGCCGGCATCGTGGCCGAGGGGCCAGTCGAGATCGACGGCGACACCGCGCTGGTGCAGGTCCCCACTGCCCGCGCCGCGCTCGCCGACCTGGCCGTGGCCGTCTACCACCACCCCGGCGACGCGATGAGGATGATCGGCGTCACCGGCACGGACGGCAAGACGACCACGTCGCACCTGATCCACGCCGCGATGGAGCAGAGCGGGGTGCGCACCGGCCGGCTCACGACCGTGGGCATGACCACCGGCGGCGGCAACCCGCCGGTCTACACCGGCTTCACCACGCCGGAGTCCGGCGAGCTGCAGCGGATGCTCGCCGAGATGGTCGCGGCCGGCTGCGAGGCCGCCGTGACCGAGGTCAGCTCGCACGCGCTGGAGCTGCAGCGGGTGCGCGGCGTGCCGTTCTCGGCCGCGGTCTTCACGAACCTGACGCCGGAGCACCTGGACTTCCACGGCACGATGGAGAACTACGCGAAGGCCAAGGCGCAGCTGTTCACGATGGCCGCAGAGCGCGGCCCGGATTCGTTCGGCGTGGTCAACGCGGACGACCCGTCCTGGCAGCTGATCACCGCCGACGGCCCGGCCACGCTCTACAGGTTCGGCCTGGAGTCCGAGGGCCTCGACCTCTGGGCGGAGAACATCCGGCTGGACACGGACCGCTGCCGGTTCACCATGGTCACCCCGTGGGGCCGCCGCGAGGTCGTCTCCGCAATGCCCGGCCGGATGAACGTCAAGAACTGGCTGGCCGCGACCGCGGTCACGGTCGGCCTCGGCGGGGACCTGGACGCGGTCGTCGCCGCCGCCGCGCACGCCACCGTCGAGGGCCGCATGCAGTCCGTGGCCGCCGGCCAGCCGTTCGAGGTGTTCGTGGACTTCGCGCACACCCCGCACGCGCTGGAGACGGTCCTGCGCACGCTGCGCGCCCAGACCAAGGGCCGCCTGCGGGTGCTGTTCGGCCACTCCGGCGGCCGCGACGCCGGCAACCGCCGCCCGATGGGCAGGATCGCCGCGGAACTGGCCGACACCGTCATGATCACGTCGGACAACCCCGCCCACGAGGACCCGGTCGCGATCTCCGCCGAGATCGTCATCGGCGCCCAGCAGGCCACCTCCGGCACCGACGACGTCCGCGTCGTCATCGACCGCGGCGACGCCCTCCGCGAGCTCCTGTCCGAGGCCGCCCCCGGCGACACCGTCCTGCTGGCCGGCAAGGGCCACGAGGACTACCAGACCCTCGCCACCGGCAAAATCGACTGGAACGACGCCCGCGAGGCCCGCCGCACCCTGTCCGCCCTCGGCTGGACCTGACCCCGCACTCCCCGGCGGCGGGCCCCTCCCCCGGGTCCCGCCGCCCGAACCCACAAATCACAGGCCGCGAGGGTACGGCCGGAACTCCGCCCTCGAGGCCGCGCCCACTGTGGACACCGTCCGGTGGTGCTGGGAGCGGGAGCCGGCCCCGCTCTCGAACGGTCTGACCGGCGACGTGACCGACACGCTCCGTGGCTCGAAGGGCTCGTAGCCCGGGGCGTGATCGGCGATGTCCGTGCAGGGGGTTCCGGACCCGCTTCGGAGCAGGGGCCGCGCGGCCTTCATCAGGCCACGGACCACGTCAGCGCGATGGTGCCGGCATGGGCAGGAACTCGCGCAGATCGGCGGCGAGATTGCTCATCTGCTCGCCGGCTTCCAGCCAGGTAGTGACTGACGCCTGCCAGGTGTCGGATCGGGTCAGCCAGCGGTGGAGGTGCCAGGTGAGGGCGACATGGCCGCCGGTGTGGAAGCCGGCGCGAACCGACAGGTGGTTGGTCTGCCAGGTCCGGTCGCCGTCCCAGCCTCGATAGTCAGCGGCCAGCCGAGCGATGAAGTCGGGCAGCCATTCGTCGTCCCAGACCCACACCTCCACGCCTCGAAGCTGGGCCTGGAGTCCATCGGCTCGAGCGTCGACGGCGAACCCGATGCCGCATTCGTCGGGCAGGTAGCGGCTATGCAGACGGACGGCCGTGTCGCGGTCTTCCTGGCAGCGGATGAGCAGGCTGAGTTCGTCGGAGTCCTCGTCGCGGTTCTGCATGTCGGGATAGTAAGGAGCCTCAGGGCCTTTGAGCAGCAGGTTATCCCGCTTGGAGCCGGTCCGGGTTTGTGGGTTGAGCCGGGCCACGGCGGGACCGGCTCCGAGCGCCGTGCGGAGCGCCAGCGGAGCCCGACGCGAGGTTTGCCCGCGGGAGCAGCGCTGCTGGACCATGCTGGAAGCGGGAAAATGAATTGGATCTTGATTTGGGGGTGTGGGGTCAGACGCGGTGAGCGGTCTGGGCGCTGTGGGGCACCAGGGTGAGCAGTCGCAGTTGATCCTCGGCTGTGGATCCGGGCTCGGCGGTGCAGACGCAGACGTGTTGCTGCGGTGACGGGGCTGGGGTGGGCAGGTCCATCGAGTGGTAGGAGAGGGTCAGGCGGCCGACCGCGGGGTGCTGGAACGTTTTGGTGCCGCTGATGTGGATGCGGATGTCGTGTGCGGCCCAGCGGGTGCGGAACTCGGGGCTGCGTGTGCTCAGCTCGCCGACGAGGTGGCGCAGCCGGGTGTTGTGCGGGTCGCGGCCGGCCTCGGCGCGCAAGGATGCGGTCAGCATGTCGGCGGTGGCGTGCCAGTCGCCGTAGAAGTCGGGGGCGCCGGGGTCGAGGAAGTGGTATCGGGCCAGGTTCGCGTGGCCGTGTTCGCGGGTGGTCGGGCTGTCGAAGACCGGTGCGTGCAGTGCCCGGCCGAGCGCGTTGACGGCCAGGATGTCCTGGCGGGCGTCGCTGATCATCGCGGCGGCCAGCGTCATGCTGTCCAGCATCCACTGCAGCTGTGACGGCGGCTGGGGTTCCCGTGGGCGGCTCACGCCTTTTCCGGTCTGCCGGGCGGCGCGGGCGAGCGCGAACAGGTAGACGCGTTCCTCGTCGTTGAGGCGCAGTGCGCGCGCGACGGCGCCGATGACGTCGTCGGAGACCTTGTCGATGCTGCCTTTCTCGAGGCGGGTGTACCAGTCGGTGCTGATTCCGGCGAGGACGGCGACTTCCTCGCGTCGCAGGCCTGGCACCCGTCGGCGGCCGGCGGCGGGCAGGCCCGCGTCGTGCGGGGTGATGCGGGACCGGGCGCTGATCAGGAAGTCGCGCACGTCGGCCCGGGTCTCGGGGTTGTTGGCCACGCCGCCACGGTACGCGGAGACGGCGCCGGCAGCCGGGGGTGAGTTTCTCCCCCCGATACATCGGCCCTGGCAGGGGGTCTGTCCGGCGGATTGCATGGGCTTCGCAACTCGTGAAGGAGGCAGCCTTGTCCACATCGAAGAACCGCCGCCGGTACGGTGCCGCGCTGGCCGCGATCGTGCTGCTCGCCGCCGGGACGGCCACGCCCGCGCAGGCCGGCACCCCGCGCGGCCGATATGTCGTGCCCGGTGACCAGACCCATCCCGAGGGCATCGTCCGTCAGGAGGGCAGTCCGTATTTCTACGTCGGCGGGACCGGCGACGGGACCGTATATCGCGGCCACGTCGACCGGCCGCGTCTGGAGGTGTTCCTGCCCGGTGGGCAGGACGGCCGTACCACTGCGGTGGGCATGAAGATCAGTGACGGGCGCCTGATCGTCGCGGGCGGGGCTACCGGCAAGGTGTTCGTGTACAGCATCAGGACCCGGGCGCTGCTGCACGTGTTCGACTCCGGCGCCACCAGCACGCTCGTCAACGACGTGGCCATCGCGCCGAACGGCGACGCCTACGTCTCCGACTCGTTCCACCCGGTCCTCTACCGGATCACCGCCGGTGAGCTGGCCGACCGGCGCGTGCACCAGGAACTGCGTACCGCAGTCGATTTCACGGGTACGGAGGTGGTCTACGAGGACGGCATCAACGGCAACGGCCTGGTCGTCACGCCCGACGGCCGGTACGTGCTGATGGCCGACACGAACTCGCAGGCGCTGTACCGGATCAGCACCGGCACCGGCCGGATCACGCGCATCGACCTGAGCGGCGTGAACGACATCGGCCCGGACGGCATGCTGCTGCGCGACGGCACGCTCTACAGCGTCACCAGCCTGTTCCACCCGGAGGGTGAGATCGCGGTCCTGCGGCTGAGCAGGGACTACTCGCGGGCGACGGTGGTCCGCAGGATCAACGGCCGGGGCATGGACATGCCGTCCACCGGCGCCTTCGACGGCGGGGACATGCTGGTCGTCAACTTCCAGTGGCAGATCGAGAACCCCCACCTGCCGTTCACCGTGGTACGCGTGGCGCTGTAGCCGTCGCTTCGAATCCTGACCCGCAGCCCTTGCTGCCTGGCAGCGTCCGTTGTAGCCGGGCAGCAGGGTTGCAGTCGGCGGTGACGACCGCGCGGCGCGTCCGAGTAGCGGTGCGGGCGTCGGGAGGTGCCCCCGCGTTCGCCGCCGGCTGCCCGCGCTCTAACCGGCCTCGATGTCGAGCCTGGCGGCCAGTCCGTCGCGGATGAGTAGCACGTGGCGGAACCTGCCGGTCGACACCGGTGTCCCGTCCGGGGTGCGGACGGTCTGTTTATGTGGACCGCGTACCGCCCGCCGCCGAGCGCGACCGGCGCGCCCGGCTCGTCGTGGGTGTGCACCCGCTGCCACTGCCGGGTCCAGTAGTCGCGCAGCGCGTCCTTGCCGTGCATCCGCAGCGGCCCGTCCGGCCAGTCGACGTCGTCGGTCACCAGCGCCAGCAGCCCGTCAGCGTCGCGCGCGTTGTAGGCGGCGTACATAGGCGGCGTACATCTGCCGCACCAGACCGGTGATCCCGTCACTCATCTCGTTACCTCCTCGCGCCGGGGCGGATGCGCCCTCGACCAACGCTAGACGTAACGCTCGTTACGCGAAAACCGCCTCAGTTCACCGCCACGATCCGCCAGCCCTGTTCCCGGACGGCCGCGTATCGTCCCGGCTCAGCGACGGAATGAGGAGAGCGTGGAAGACAGCGAAGCCCGCAGGCCGGCCTGTTCCGGGCCGTCGCCCGGCTCGCGTTGCCGGCCCGGGATCAACGCGACTACCTGGCGACGTCGCCACCGCACCCGAGAGCACCGCCACCGTGCGCCGCTGGGACGCCGAGACCGGCCTGCCCTGGTCAGAGGGCCGACCGGTAGGCGGACGGTGACGTACCCGTGCGGCGTCTGAAGGTTTTCGCGAAGTGTGACTGATCGACGAAGCCGCACAGCTCGGCGATCTCCGCGACCGAGGCCGACGTCGTGCGCAGCAGGCGCGCGGCCAACTCGATCCGGAGGCGCAGATGGTATTGCGCCGGGGTCTCGCCGGTCCGGTCCCGGAACAGCCGCAGCAGGTGGTAGCGGCTGAGCCCGGCCGCCGCGGCCAGCACCGCGAGACTCACCGGCGCGTTGAGGCTGGCGTGCAGCAGGTCGATCGCGCGGGCCACCCGGGCGTCGTCGCGCGGCTGCGGTGGTGGCGCGGGCGCGGTGCCGTGCCGGGTGAGCAGGTGCACGGCGATGAACTCGGCCGCGGACGCCGCGTACAGGTCGGTGACGCCGGCGCGCGCGGCCTCGTGCAGCCGGGTCAGCATCGCGCGCAGCACCTCGTCGTCGAACGCGAGCCCGTTCGGTGGCGGCAGCCGGTCCGGGCCGTGCGCCCAGACCTCGGCGGCGACGCGGGTCATCGTGCGTTCCGGCAGCAGCAGCCGGATCTGGGTGATCCGCGCGTCGCCGGTCGGGGAGTCCCAGCGCAGGTCGCACGCGGTGGACGGTGCGGTGGTGGCCAGCGCGCCGGGGCCCATGAGCCCGGCGGCCCAGGTGCCCCGGCGCCGGCTGTGCACCAGCCGGGTGCCGCTGATCTGCAGGTCGAGCAGTTGTGCGCCGATCCCGGGCAGCGCGACGTGGTCGGCCGCGCCGGCGATGTCGAGCACCTCGAGGCGCGCCGACCGCCAGCCGCTGCGGAAGACGGTCCGTGCCAGCCGCCGGTGATCCGCGCCGAGATCCACGCCCCCTATTCTGCCAGCGGGTCGGCGCCGAGCTGCCGCAGCCAGGCGAGGTTGTCGTACATGACCCATTCTTCGGCGAGCCGGCCCTCGTCGTCGTAGCGGAACATGTTGACGAGCGGCAGCGTCACCGCGCGCCCGTGGGGTGGCAGGGTGCCGACCGGCGACGCGGTGAACGGCTTCTCGAAGACGCCGCCCATCTCGGTCCGGGCGCCGATGAGCGCGCCGGCCGAGACGATCTCGCGCCGCTCGCAGTAGTAGCCGGTGAACGCGTCGCGCATCTGCGTCCAGAACTCCTGGAGCGCGTCGAGGTCCATGTCGCCGTCCGGCGCGTGCACCCGGAAGTCCGCGCTGAAGAACTCCTTCACCCGTACCGGGTTCTCCACCGCGATCGCCTCCCGGCCGAACCGGACGAGTTCCCGCGAGCGCCGGTCGTAGCGGGTGTCGTCGGGAGAGATGAAATCGGACATGTCGTGGCTCCTCCGCACCTGAACTTGTCGGTCACGATCGAGCCTAAATTCAAGATCAGAGCCGGCATCGGTACGGAATTGCGGTTCTGTCCGGCAGTTCTTGCGATCAGCCGGCCTCGATGTCGAGCCGGGCGGCGAGTCCGTCACGGAGCAGCAGCGTGTGGCGGAACCGCCCGGCCGACACCGGCGTCCCGTCCGGCGTGCGCACCGTCTGTTCTATGTGGACCTGGAACCGCCCGCCGCCGAGCGCGACGATCGCACCGGCCTCGTCGTGGGTGTGCACCCGTTGCCACTGCCGTGTCCAGTAGTCGCGCAGCGCGTCCTTGCCGTGCATCCGTCGCGGCCCGTCCGGCCAGTCGACGTCGTCGGTGACCATGGCCAGCAGCCGCTCGGCGTCCCGCTCGTTGTAGGCGGCGTACATCCGCCGCACCAGGCCGGCGGGCCCGATCTCCTCACGCATCCCGTTACCTCCTCGCGCCGGGGCACCGTGCCCTCGGCCAACGCTAGACGTAACGTTCATTACGCGAAAAGACCGGGCCCGCTCCGGCGTCAGCTCACCGGCACGATCCGCCACCACTGTTCCTGACCGCCGGTGGCCGGCCGCTGGACGATGCCGGTGGCGTCCCCGCCGGTGGCGGTCAGCGCCAGGTCCGGCACACCCGCCACGTCCTGGCCGCTGGTGGTGGCGAACCGCAACTGGTAGCCGGAGGTCTCGTTCCCGTGGATCCGGACGACCTGCCGGCCGGTACGGCACGGGGTCTGCACGACGGCCGCCTGCGACGTCACGCTCCCGCCCTCGACCGCCACGCACAGCCCGGACTGGACGTTCTGCAGCAGCCACCCGCCGTCCGTGCCGACCTGGTTGTTCTGCGCCCGCCAGGCGCCGTCCGTGACGAGCAGGCGGAACTGCTGCTGGAGGCCGTCACCCGGGTTCGCCGACTGCAGCGGCCCGCCGGACGAGACGCCCAGCCGCAGGCCGGTCTGCACGTTCTCCAGCCGGTAGACCCGGTCGATCTGCGGTCCCGGACGCGCGGACGGCGGCAGCGGCACGACGAGGTCGCCCATCCACGCGCCCTCGGCCCGGTACTGGCGGTGCAGCCAGGCATACCACCAGCCCTCGCAGGCCGGCGCGTTCGGTGCCGGGTTCGGCGTGCAGACGTGGATGTCGTCGTCCCAGGCGTCGTACTCCCAGTAGATCGCGAGCCTGGCCTGGTACGCCGCCCCGGTGATGTTCTCCGGCAGGTACATCGTGGAGTAGTCCCGGTAGTAGTGCACCGGGACGTCCGGGAACGTCCACATGACCAGCCGGGCGACGGCCACGTGGTCCGGGTGCGCCCGCATCGCCGTGTTGGCCTGCAGTGCCGTGAGGTCGACCCAGCGGTGCTGGTCGCCCGTGGGGTCCACCGTGTTGATCACGTCGGGCTGGAAGTCGGCGGCGACGCCGCGCAGGAAGCCGTGCAGCGAGTCGCGACGCAGCGTCTGGGGCGGGTTGAGCTCGCCCTGCACGGTGACGAGCCGGCCGCCCTCGGCGTACAGGCTCCACAGCTCACCGCCGGAGGCGTTGTCCGGGATGCGCATCTCGATGACGGAGACGCGGTCGCCGAGCGTGTGGGCGGTCGCCGCGATGCCCGCGGCGGAGTAGGCCGACTTCTGCCAGTCGTCGACGTCGAGTCCGGCCGCGGCCGCGTACGCGTGCCGGATGCCCTGCTCGCGGGCCTCGACGTACCGCATCCGCTCGTCCACGTCGGGCGTTGCCGGATTGTCCCCGTGGTAGTCGGAGGCGACCAGGAACACGGTCCGCACACAGAGCGCCGGGTCGGCGAGGTTGGCGTACAGGTCCGGGCTGAGGAAGAACATGTCGTCGTCGTGGTGGGCCACGATGTTGAGCACGCGCTGCGTGCAGGCGGGATCGGCCGCGGCGGGGGCGGCGGCCAGCGGGAGTGAGGCGGCGGCGAGCAGCAGTGTCGCCAGGACTTTCGCAGCGGGGAACGTCACGGAAGGCACCGTAACGTCGATAAATCGAAATATCTGACTTTAATCCGCGACAATGACTGTCAGGTTCGCTATTGCGCGATCGGCGCGATGACCGCCATCGCGCGGTCGAGGTAGACCGCGATCGGGGCGTCGTCCGGCGCCGCCAGCCAGGCGTACTGGGCGACCACGAAACAGCCGAACGCGGCCGCCGCCAGCGCGTCCGCCGCCAGATCCGCGGCGGCATGAGGCCTCCCGGCCGCCGCCGCGCGCTCCACCAGCACCGTCGCCGCCGCGCGCTGCAGACCCTGCAGCTTCTGCAGGTAGACCGCGTGCAGCGCGGGCGTCTCCAGCACGATCCGCTGGATCGGCCGCATGTTCCGGTCCGGCACGTCCATCACGTCGAACAACCGGCGCAGCGAGACCCACTCCGGCTCACCCGCCGGCCGCGCCCGCAGCCCGTCGAGGATCGCCCCCGAGTTCAGCTCCAGCTTCCCGACGATGATGTCCTCTTTCGTCGGGAAGTAGCGGAACACGCTGCGCTGCGACATTCCCACCGCCGCCGCGATGTCGTTGATGGTCGTCGCCTCGTAGCCACGCGTCACGAACAGCTCGACGGCGGCCAGCGCGATCTCGCGCGCGACCGCGCCACGGGTGCGTTCCCGCAGATTCTTGGTCTCCATAGCCCGCCGACCCTATCACCGGCCGACACTCTTGACAGTCACTGACACATTTGGCGTACACTGCGCATCATGTCCAAGACCATCGTCATCACCGGCGCGAGCGACGGCATCGGCGCGGCCGCCGCACGCCGGCTCCACCACGACGGCCACCACGTCGTCCTCGTCGGCCGCTCCCCCGCCAAGACCGAGGCGATCGCCCGCGAGCTCGGCGCCGACCACGTCGTCGCCGACTTCACCCGCCTCGACGAGGTCCGCCGGCTCGCGGACGCGCTCACCGCGGCGTACCCCCGCATCGACGTCCTCGCGAACAACGCCGGCGGCGTCTTCGGCGACCCCACCAAAACCGCCGACGGCTTCGAGATCACCTTCCAGGTCAACCACCTGGCCCCGTTCCTGCTGACCACACTGCTGCTCGACCGGCTGATCGAGTCCCGCGCGTCGGTCATCCAGACGTCCAGCACCGTCGGCATGGCCCCGAAAATCGACACCGACGACCTCAACTTCGACCGGAACTTCAACCCCGTCCGCGTCTACATGGCGGCAAAACTGGAGAACGTCCTGTTCACCCGCGAACTGCACCGCCGCTACCACGACCGCGGCATCACCACGGCCGCGTTCAACCCCGGCAACATCGCCAGCAACTTCGCCACCCGGTCGCAGAGCCCGATCCACAAGTTCGTCGCCACGAACCGCATCACCCGCTCACTGCTGCTGACCACCCCGGACAACGGCGCCGACCAGCTCGTCTGGCTGGCCACCACCACCGGCTGGCAGTCCGGCGGCTACTACGTCACACGCACGCTCGCCAAGAGCAACCCGCAGGCCGACGACACCGACCTGACCCGCCGCCTCTGGGACCGTTCCGCGCAGCTCGTCGCCTGACGCCGGCGTGACCTATCCTGCGCGCAGCAACCGATCCGGCCCCGGAAGGCACCGATGCCCGACACCATCACGGCCTGCGGCCACGACACCACCACCCCGCCGGTACGGGTCTGCGCGCACCTGACCGCCGTGACCGGCGACGATCCGGTACCGGACCCGATCGGCGTACTCACCGGCCACGGCCTCCAGCACCACATCGTCTGCGCCGGCTGCGACACCCCGGCCGCCCTGATCTGTGCGGACTGCGCCGCGGATCTCCATGTCACCGCCTGGCGCGGGCAGCCCGGCATCCTGGAACGGCCGGAACCGTTGCACACCACCGTGTCCCGATGGCCGCTGCCGCCCGCGCTCGGCGAGGTGATCAGCCTCACCCCGGCCGGCTCCGCCTGGCTGGCGCTGACCGCCGACGGCCGGATCGCCGAACTACGGCCGGACACCGGCAGCACCGTGTCATTGGCCACAGTGGACGTCCGGTCAGAATCACCGGGCGAGCCCTGGATGGGACACACCCCGTCCCTGCGCCTGCTCGCCTCCGCCGACGCCCGCTTCGCCGCCGTGGTGCGGGACTACGGACGCTTCGGCCAGGTCCTCGACCTCGCCGACGGCGGCCGCCCGACGATGACGCTGGACGGCGGCGACCACCGCCCCGAAACGGTCCCGTTCTCCGCCGCCTTCGCCACAGTGGACGGTCGCACCGTCCTGATCCACCGCACCGCCTGGAACCGCCTCGACATCAGCGACCCCGCCACCGGCACGCTGCTGACCCCGCGCACCCACGACCTCGACTACTTCCACGGCCGCCTGCACGTCTCCCCCGGCAGCCGCGCGATCCTCGACGACGGCTGGGTCTGGCACCCGGTCGGCATCCCCCAGACCTGGAACCTGCCCGCCTGGCTCGGCACCAACCCCGCCGAACCGGAGGAAGGCGCCTCCCTGCAGGCGTTGTGCCAGCGCGCATACCACTGGGACAGCGGCATGTGCTTCATCGGCGACGACCGCGTGGCCCTCAGCGGCATCGGCGATGACGACGACGCCATGATCCCCGGCGCACGCATCTTCGACGTCACCACCGGCACCCAGCTGACCGCGTTCGCCGGCCCCACCGGCACGTTCCTCTCCGACGGCCACCGCCTCTACTCCACCGCCGGCACCACCACCCACGTCTGGGACCCGTCCACCGGCCACCGCACCGCCACCGTCCCCGATTTCACCCCCACCTGCCTCCACCCCGGCACCGGCGAACTCGCCACCATCACCGACGGCACCCTGCTGCGCCTGCAGATCAAGATCTAGTTCATCTGCTCGCTTCCGGCATGGCAGCGTTGCTCCCGCGGCGCTCGAGCTTGCCTGGGGGACACCCCAGACCCTGATCCCGCCGGCCGGCGTGACGGTCCCGGCGCGCGCTTCACCGCCGGGATTCGCTCCGGCCGAAAGGCGACAACCCAGATCAAGATCCAGTTCATTTTCCCGCTTCCGGCGTGGTCCGGCAGCGTTGCTCCCGCGGGCAAACCTCGCGCCGGGCTCCGCTGGCGCTCCACACGACGCGAGGAGCCGGTCACGCCGTGGCCCGGCACACCCACGGTGGCTGAAGCGTCCCGCCACCTCCAGGCACACCGCACGACGCAAGGAACCGATCCCACCATGGCCCGGCACACCCACCGTGGCTGAAGCGTCCCGCCACCTCCAGGCACACCGCACGACGCAAGGAACCGATCCCACCGCGGCTCGGCACACCCACGGTGGCCGAAGCGTCCGGGTACCTCCAGGAGCACCGCGCCTGAAATTTCGGTATTTACTGGTTTTTCGCGGGACCCGGACGATCGGGATGGCAGAGTGCGACCTCGAGCGTCCAGACCCGCCACCTCGATCGCCGGGCACTCCGTGCCCGAAATTTCGGTATATAGACGCCGCTGACCGCTGTCGTTACGGATCCACCGCAGCCGTCGGCGGCCCGCGGGAGCGACAGGATCATTGAGTGCTGCAAAGAGGGCGCCAAAGTGCGCCTGCGACGCCTTCTTTGCAGCACTCGATGATCCTTTCCCGGTGAGCGGCCGGAGCGAGTTGCGGCGACGGCTTCGGCCCGTGGCGGGTGCCTCGGCCCGCGGTACCGCGTACCGGGTGTTCCTGGCCACGGCGAAACCGGCAGGGAGGAGCGCCAGCGACGACCGGTGCCCGCGGGAGCATGCGGACCGCAACCACGCCGGAAGCGGGAAAATGAACTGGATCTTGATCTTGATCTGGTTCCGCGGCCGGGCTCCTGGAGGACGGCGCGCCGGAGCATGCGGCGCTGACCGTGCTGGAATCGCCAATCGATCTGCGCCAGGTGGTCAGTGACGACGTGGAACGTCGCGGATCGGCTGGTGCGGGACGTGGCGTGGCGTCGCCTGCGTCAGGAGGTCGGCCGGGACCGGGGCCGTGCTGGGCGGTGGGAAAGTCTTGGAATCCCGGTGCGGCCGTCGATTTCTGCTGCCGTGTCAGGTGCCTGGTGGTCGGTCGATGCCGCGGAGGACGTCGAGGGCGACGGTGAGCGCGGCCTCGCGGAGTTCGTCGTCGGTGGCGTCCAGGTCCTCGCCGTGCTTGACGGCCATGTGCAGCGCGACGAACGCGGTGCGGGCGCGCATGCGGTCGAGGAGGGTGGCGTCGGGGCCGGCGAGCGCGTCGAACAGGCGGTGCTGGGCGGCGCGGATCTGGGCGCCGAACGTGAGGTTGCCGATCTCGACGGAGTTCTCCCTGATCAGGCGGATCAGGTACTGGCTGCGGGTGGCCTGGTAGGCGGAGATCAGCCGCAGCAGCTCCTCCCGGCCCTCGGGGGTGTCCAGGCGCGGCCCGACCTCGTTGACCATGTCGTCGACGCTGTCGCGGTGGCCGAGCAGGATGCCGCCGAGGATGTCTTCCTTGGTCTTGAAGTGGAAGTACAGCGCGGCCTTGGTGACGCCCAGCTCGTCCGCGATCTTCTGCAGCGACGTGGCCGCGTAACCGTTGTCCGCGAACAGGCGCAGTGCGACCTGCAGGATCCGGTCGCGGGTGTCGGTCCGCCGGTTGTCGACCCTGCTGGTGTCCTGCTGCGTCATGTGTCACCTCTCGCTCACCATTAGATGACTTGACGGACGGCTAGTCAAATCTCTACCGTCAGAAACCTAACCGGCCGACAAGCTATTTTCTCGAAGGAGGCCCGGCCATGCAAGAAACCGAAGAGGCGGCGGGACTCGGGTTCAGCCATCGCCAGATCATGGTGACGATGAGCGGCCTGATGATCGCCATGCTCCTCGCCCAGCTCGACAACATGATCGTGGCGCCCGCGCTGCCCACGATCGTCGGTGACCTCGGCGGCCTGGAACACCTCGCCTGGGTCACCACCGGCTACATCCTGGCCTCCACGGTCGCCACCCCGATCTGGGGCAAGCTCGGCGACCTCTACGGCCGGCGGATCACGTTCGTCGCCTCCGTCGCGCTGTTCCTGGTCGGCTCCGTGCTCTGCGGCATGTCCCAGAACATGGCCGAACTGGTCGCGTTCCGCGCCGTGCAGGGCCTCGGCGCCGGCGGCCTGATCGTCGGCGTCCTCGCCATCGTCGGCGAGATGATCCCGCCCCGCGACCGCAGCCGCTACCAGGGCGTCATGATGGCCGTCATGCCCGTCGCCATGATCGGCGGCCCGCTGATCGGCGGCTTCATCACCGACCACGTCTCCTGGCGCTGGGCGTTCTACGTCAACCTGCCGCTCGGCGCGATCGCGCTCGTCGTCGCCTGGATCACGCTCGCCAAGCTCCCCCGCGGCACCGGCCACGCCCGCATCGACTGGCTCGGCTCCGGACTGCTCACCGTCTGGATCACCTCGCTGGTCCTGATCACCACCTGGGGCGGCACCGAGTACGACTGGGCGTCCCCGCAGATCCTCGGCCTCATCGCGCTCACGATCGCCGGCCTCGCCGCGTTCATCGTGGTCCAGCGCCGCGTCGCCGAGCCGATCATGCCGCTGCGCGTGTTCACCAGCCGCAACTTCGTGCTGGCCGGCGGCATCGCGTTCGTCTCCGGCTTCGCGCTGTTCGGCGCGATCGGCTACCTGCCGCAGTACCAGCAGTTCGTCCAGGGCGCGTCCGCCACCAGCAGCGGCCTGCTCCTCATGCCGCTCATGATCGCGGTGATGGCCGTCAGCATCGTCGTCGGCCAGGTCATCGGCCGCACCGGCCACTACCGGATCTTCCCGATCGCCGGCACGATCCTGGTCACGGTCGGCATGTTCCTGTTCAGCACCGTCGACACCGAGACGTCGCAGCTCACCACCGCGCTCTACATGGTCATCCTCGGCGCCGGCATGGGCGGCCTGATGCAGACCAGCACGCTCATCGCCCAGAACAGCATCGCGCTGCGCGACATCGGCGCCGGCACCGGCGTCTCCACATTCCTGCGCAACATGGGCAGCTCCCTCGGGGTCTCCGTCCTCGGCGCCATCTACGCCCACCAGCTGACCAGCGCGTTCGCGGGCTCCGCCGGCGGCGCGTCCGGCTCCGGTGACTCGGCGGCGCCGGTCTCCTCGATGACGCCGGAGGCGTTGCGCGCGCTGCCCGAGGCCGCCCGCCACCTCTTCCAGCAGGCCGTCACGGACGGCATCACCTCGCTGTTCCTCTGGGGCAGCCTGGTCTCCGCCCTCGGCATCGTCGTGGCCCTCCTGATCCGCCACGTCCCCCTGCGCGGCGGCCGCCCCGGCTCCACCCCGGCGGCCGCGGTCCAGCCCCCGGCACCGGCACCGGCACCGAGCTCGGGTTCGGGTTCGGGTTCGGCTGACGAGACCGTGTCGGTCCAGGAGGAGACGCCCGGCCGGAACGCGGCGCCGGTCCGGAGCGGAACGCCCGGCCAGGACACGACACCGGCCTCCGCGGCGGCCACGAGGTGATCGACCCGGTGCCCGCCGCGCCTCCCGGCGGGCACCGGCATACCTCCAGCGGGGTATCGGGCATAGCTCTGCCGCAGGACGACATGGCACCAAATCCGGCAATAGCGTCATCTTCCACAGACGACGACGCGAGGGAAGGCCGGAAGTACATGCCGATGAGGGCGATCCGTACCGCCAGGATGTTCGACGGGACGCGGATGCACGGGGAGAGCGTCGTGCTCGTCGAGGACGGGCGCATCGTGGACGTGGAGACCTCGGGCAGAGAACTGGCCGCCGGGATCCCGGTCACCGACCTGGGCGACTCCTGCCTGCTGCCGGGACTGATCGACACGCACGTGCACCTCGGGTTCGACGCGTCGGCCGACCCGATCTCCGCGATCGTCGCGGGCTCGGACGCACAGATCCTCGGCATCATGCGGGCCTCGGCTCAGCGGTCGCTGCAGGCCGGGATCACCACGGTGCGCGACCTCGGGGACCGGAACTTCCTGTCGCTGCGGCTGCGCGACGAGTTGCGGCAGGTGACCGGGTCCGGGCCGGAGATCCTGGTGGCCGGGCCACCGATCACCAGCGTCGGCGGCCACTGCCACTTCCTCGGCGGCGCCGTGGACGGGATGGACGCGCTGCTGGAGGCGGTCCGGGAGCGGCATGCCCGCGGGTGCGACGTCGTCAAGATCATGGCCAGCGGCGGGAACATCACGCCGGGCTCGGCACCGTACCGGAACCAGTTCACGCGCGAGGAACTGCGGCTGGTCGTCCTGGAGGCGCACCGGCTCGGACTTCCGGTGTGCGCGCACGCGCAGGGCGTCGATTCCATGCGGGACGCGCTGGCCGCCGGCGTCGACACCATCGAGCACGCGTTCTTCATGACCGAGACCGGCGTGGAGACCCCGGAAGACCTGCTGGACGACCTCGCCGCCGCACCGCTGACCATCTCGATGAGCGCCGGCCTGATCCCGGGCGGTGTCGCACCGCCGCCCGCGGTCGCACGCAGCCTCTCCTCGGTCTTCGCCGCGATGACACGCCTGAAGGACCACGGCGCCGCGATGGTCATCGGCACCGATGCCGGCGTCGGGCCGAACAAGCCGCACGACGTGCTCCCCTACGCGGTGGAGCAGGCGACCGGCCTCGGCTGGGACCCGCTCGGCGCGCTCACCATGGCCACCGCCACCGCCGCCGACGTGTGCGGCCTCCGCAAGGGCCGCATCCAGCCCGGCGCCGACGCCGACCTCCTCGCCGTCGCCGGCGACCCGCTCACCGACCTGGCCCGCCTGCGCGACGTACGCGCGGTCTACCGCGGGGGCGTCCGGGTCCGGTAGGCGGCGTCTCCCCACTGGTCACGGCGACCGCGCTGGCCGAGGTCAAGGCGGTGGGCGTCGCCGGATCGTCAGCACCGCAGAGCCGCAACTCCAGTCGCTCCCGCGTCCGGCCCGGCTTGCCCGCGCCTGTTGCGGGCCGCGCCTGATATGGGGAGCGCGCCAGGTCCGGGGGCCGTGCGAAGCAGGCAGCCGCGAGAAGCAGGCAGCCGGATCAGATTGCGACCGGAAGGGCCTCCGAGCAGGATGCCAAGTCAGCTGCAAGTAAACGTCAACCGCGGTCGTCGACCATGTTCTCCTATCCTGGTGGCGGAATCGGTGGGCGGCACACGACGATGGGCACGGAAGCGGCGCGGCTGGCGCGCATGTCGGCGTTGCGCGACCGGCATGCCGGCCCGGTGCTGCGTCTCCTGACGGATCTGTCCGGAGTGGACGCGGCCGAAGCTCTTCTGGACGAGACGATGCAGCGCGCCCGGCGGCACATCGACCATCTCGACGTCGCTCCGGAGCAGCAGCAACGCTGGCTGTTCACGGTCGCGCGCCGCGTCGCGATCAAGGCGGCCCAGGAGCGCGCCGCCCGCCACGGCACGCCGCGGTAGCTGCCTACCCGGCCTTGGCGGCACTGCGAAACTGCGGCCAAAGCTGGGCACCGCTATGTCGTAAAATTTCGGGCGCATAGCGCCCGAGCAATGGGCCGAGCCGGGGCGGGCCGGGGCCGGGGCGAGAGCCGGACCCTGACACCGAGGGCGACCGGAAGGTAATCCACCACAGCCCGAAACCGAGGGATTTCACGCCTGCGAGGGGTCGGGAGGACTCAGTAGACCCTCGTGGCGCCGAGGAGCCGGGCCGGAAACGACCGCACGGGTTTTCCGGACCACGGCGGGACCGGCTCCTCGCGACGAGCGGAGCGCCAGCGGAGCCCGACGCGAGGTTTGCCCGCGGGAGCAACGCTGCCGCACCACGCTGGAAGCGGGCAAGCAAAGATCTTGATCTAGGTTGTCGCCTCCCGGCCGGCGCGAATGCCGGCGGCGAGACACGGCGCAGGACCATCGCGCCAGCGGGCTCGGGGTCTGGGGTCGTCCCCAGGCACACTCAAGCGCCCGCGGGAGCAACGCTGCCGGACCACGCCGGAAGCGGGCAATGCATTCTGCCGATAGAAAGCTCAGATCAGTGCCGGGTCGTCGGCGAGGATGCGGCGGTGGAGGGTGACGAGGGCCGGGCTCGGGGTGGTGTGCCGGAGGCCGTGGAAGTGGGCCAGGGCCTCGGCGCGGCGGCCGCTGGCGTAGAGCGCGAGCATCAGCAGCTCGTGGAGCGCCTCGTTGTCCGGGTCGGCGGCGAGCATCATCTGGGCCTCGGGCGCGGTGTAGTCGGCGTCGCCGAGGCGGATCTGGGCGTGCAGGCGGGCGAGTTCGGCGTCGCGGATGAGGCGTTCGAGGCGGATGCGCTGGGTCTCGGCGTAGGGGCCGAACGCGCCGGCCATGACCGCGCCGCGGTGCAGCGCGAGCGCGGAGCACAGTTCGAGGTCGGCGGTGGTGTGCCGGCCGGCCTGGGTGGCCTCGGTGGCGCGGAGCGTGTGGCGGCGGAAGCGGTCCAGGTCGGTGGAGAGCGGCGGGGTGGACAGCGCGTAGCCGTAGGCGGTCGACTCGATGGAGGCGGGCGTGTCCTGGAGCACATGGCGCAGGCGGGAGACGTAGGTACGCACGGTCGCGGCCGCGGCCTGCGGGGGCTCGTCGTCCCAGAGCGCGGCGGCGAAGCGGCGCAGCGACACGGGCGCGCCCTCGTGCAGCAGCAGGATGGCCAGGGTGGTGCGCTGCTGGGGTGAGCCGATCTCCAGCTCGCGGCCGTCGTGCCAGGCCTGGACCGGTCCGAGCAGTGAAAATTCGATCATTGTGGTGAACCCCCCGGAGGTGCGCGGAGCCTCCGACGGTAGGCGGACCGACCGGAACGATCTGTGACTGATTAGTGGATTCGGCCGTCCATGGACCGTCATGGCCCCATTGACAGCGGACACGGAGAGTAGCGATCACCACGAACCGATCAAGGAGTTTCCTCGCATGTCACGCAAGCTGGGCGCGCTGCTGCTCGCCGGTACGTTCCTTCTGAGCGCCTGCGGCTCGGAGGCGGATTCGAGTGACGGGGCCGGCGCCGTCCCCACGCCGGTGGAGAGCGTCGCCGCGGCCGACCTGAACCTGGTCTCCGGCACGGCCACCACGAACGAGGCGGAGCCGGGCACCGGTGACTGGACCGTCCGCCAGGGCGGCCCCGCGCCGGAGGGTGCGGGCGCGGAGAAGGCGAAGGCGTGGGTGCAGCTGACGGTCAGCACCGACACCGCGCTGAAGCAGGTGGTCGTCAACGGCTCGGATCTGACGCTGTACCGGTTCGACAAGGACACGGCCGCGCCGTCGAAGTCGGCCTGCAACGACGACTGCGCGAAGACCTGGCCGCCGGTGCTGTTCCACCCGGGCATGAACATCTACCTGGCCGGTGTGAAGCCGGAGGCGGTCGGTGTGGTGCTGCGCGACGACCGCACGGTGCAGCTGACGATCGCGGGCTGGCCGATCTACCGGTTCGCCGGCAACAAGGACAAGCCGGCCGACAAGCCGCGGGACACCAACGGTCACGGCGTGGGCGGCACCTGGTTCGGCATCACGCCGGACGGCAAGAAGGCGGAGCTGAAGGACAACACGCCGAAGCCGGTGATGAACGAGCCGGAGGCGAAGCCGGGCGACGGCAAGGGCACCGCGATCTTCTTCACCGAGAAGTCGTTCGCCGAGAAGAGCTACTTCGAGATCCTGTCCGGTCCGGGCTGCAAGAACCTGGACTCGACCGCGAACGAGGCGTCGTCGGTGGTGGCGACCGGCAGCATGAAGATCTGGGCCGGCAAGGACTGCACCGGGAAGTCGTTCACGATCAACGGGGACGTGTCCGACCTGGCCGAGACCGGGCTGGACAACGACGTGGAGTCGGTGCGCTTCCTCTGATCCTCAGGTGGTCGCCGGGGCGTCACCGCCCCGGCGATCATCCTCAGGTGTTGTCGACCGCGGGGGACTCGCCGCCCGTCTCCAGGTCCGCGGAGGCGGCGGAGACGGTCGGGGTGTCCGGGCCGGTGGCCGGGTCGCCCGGCTTCTCGGTCGGGTCGGCCGGGAGGTCACCGCCCTCGAGCAGCGCGGTCAGCGCGTCGGTGGCGAACCGGCGGAACGTGCGGCCCCGGCGGGTGCGGTCCAGGACCGCGACCTCGAGCTGCTTCGCCGTGATCGTGCGCGGGTTGCCGTTCTCGCCGCCGACGCTGGCCAGCGACTTGACCGCGAGCTTCAGCGCGTCGGACAGCGACAGCGAGTGGTCGTGGCCGTCCTTGAGCGTGCTGGAGATGCCCTCGGCCTGGCCGCCCATCGCCATGAAGCCGGGCTCGTCCTGGACGGACCCGTCGTACATGATCCGGTAGATCTCGTCCAGCTCCGGCGTCGCGCCGACCTGCGCCACGCACAGCTCGACCTCGAACGGCTTCTGCTGCTCGGTGAAGATCGCGCCGAGCACCTGCGTGTACGTGCTGGCGAGCGCCCGCCCGGTCACGTCCCGGCGGTCGTAGCTGTAGCCGTCGATGTCGGCCTTGCGCACGCCGGCCCGGCGCAGGTTCTCGAACTCGTTGTAGCGGCCGACGGCGGCGAAGCCGATCCGGTCGTAGATCTCGCTGACCTTGCGCAGCGACGTCACGTTCTCCGCGACGAGGAGGACCCCACCGGCGTAGCTGAGGACCACGGCGCTGCGACCCCGGGCGATGCCCTTGCGGGCGAGCTCGGAGCGGTCGCGCATGATCTGCTCGGGTGAGGCGTAGAACTGCATTGCCACGGCGGCTCTCCAATCGGTTCAGGGCTGGGGGGCGACAGGGGGTCGCTCAGCCGCCGGGGTTCTCGTGGCGGGCGTTGACGACGGCCTCGGCGATCGCGGAGACCTCGGCCTCGGTGAGCCGGTTGGTGCCCTCGGCGGACGCCGTCATCACGACCGGGAAGATCCTGCGGATCAGGTCCGGCCCGCCGGTGGCGGTGTCGTCGTCGGCGGCGTCGTAGAGCGCCTCGACGGCGAGCCGGGTGGCCTCCTCCGCGGAGATGCCGGGCCGGTAGCGCTTCTTCAGCGCGGACTTCGCGAAGATCGAGCCGGAGCCGATCGCGTCGTAGCCGGTCTCCTCGTAGAGGCCGCCGGCCACGTCGAAGCTGAAGATCCGACCGACGCGCGCGGGGTCGGCCGCGGCCTGGTCGTACCCGGCGAAGAGCGGGATGACCGCGAGGCCCTGCAGCGCGGCGCCGAGGTTCTGCCGGATCATCGCGGCGAGGCGGTTGGCCTTGCCGTCGACGGAGAGCATGACGCCCTCGATCTTCTCGTAGTGCTCCAGCTCGACCTGGAACAGCCGCATCAGCTCGATGCCGACACCGGCCGTGCCGGCGATGCCGATCAGCGAGAACGCGTCCGCGGGGTGCACCTTCTCGATGTCCCGGCTGGCGATCATGTTGCCCATGGTCGCGCGCCGGTCACCGGCCAGTACCACGCCACCCGCGTACGAGATCGCCACGATCGTGGTGCCGTGCGGCGCGATGTCGCCGGCGGAGAGGCCGGGCGGCAGCGGCCGGCGACCGGGCAGCAGATCGGGGGCGGCGACACTCAGGAACTGGGTGAAGGAAGACGTTCCCAGGTCGGTGAACGCACCTGGTAGACGCCCGGATGGATCAAAACCAGTTGCCACGTGTGTCCCTTCAGGTATGTGATCGCCCGTTCCAGATGCGCGATGTTGTCACGAAACTGGCCGAGGCCGCCGTTGCAGTTGAAGCAGAGTATCCCGCGCACGGCTCCGGTGCGATGGTCATGATCGACGTGTTCCGGATTCGGTACGCCGCAGATGGCACAGAGCCCGTCCTGCAACTCCAGGAGCGTGTTGAACATGTCCTGGTCGATGCCGTAGCGACGGCGCAGATGGTACTCACGGCTGCCGCCGTACAGCCGCTCCCTGGTTTCCCTTCCGCGCTCGTTATGGCAAGGCTTGCAGTACGTATGCCGCTCGACACCGGTGCGAGGGAAATCCTCCAGCGCCTTTGTCTCGCCGCAATCGGGACACCACTTCATCCCCGCCGCCACCGGCACGCTCGGCTTTCGCTGCGGCCTGATGCCACGACGGCGACGGCTCGCCTCCGACCGCTCAGCGGCACACCGCTTGCAGTAGAAGGCCAAGCCGTCGCTTCGTCGCGCGTTCCGGTGAAACTCGGCGGTGGGCAGAAGTCGAGCACACTGCGGGCACCGTTTCGTTTCCCTATTGCCCAAATCGGACAAAAAGGTCACTCCCCGCCTTTTTGTACGTAACCCCTCACAAATTCTTCCGCATTCTCTTCGAGGACCGAATCGATCTCGTCGAGCAGATCGTCGACGTCCTCGGTGATCTCGGCGTGTCGCTCGGCGACCTCCGGGTTGGCCTCGACCGTGGCCTCGTCGACCTCGCTCTGCTGGCTGCTCTTGCTGGATTGCGACTGTCCGCCGGTGTCCTTGGTAGCCATCCCCGGGTCCTCCCTCGCCTCGTGCCGCGGGACTCGAACGCCCCGGCAACATCAGGTACCTAAAACCTACCCCGCCGTTATGACGAAAAGGCTCGCCCAAGCGCGTGTTTCGCGCTCAGCCGAGCCGTTCCGCGACGCGCGGAGGGACTACGTGGCCGGCTTCTGCCCGCCGGTCAGCGCCTCCAGCAGGTCCTTGGCGCTCTCACAGCGGTCGAACAGCGCGCCGACGTGCTTCTTCGTCCCGCGCTCCGGCTCCATCATCGGCACCCGGACCAGCGACTCGCGGCCGATGTCGAAGATGACCGAGTCCCAGCTGGCGGCCACGACCTCGGACGCGTACTGCGCGAGGCACCGGCCGCGGAAGAACGCCCGGGTGTCCTCCGGCGGGTTCACCATCGCGTCCCACGTCTCGCGCTCGTCCAGCAGCGTCTTCATCGAGCCACGGGCCACCAGGCGGTGGTAGAGACCCTTCTCCGGGCGTACGTCCGAGTACTGCAGGTCCACCAGCTGGAGCTTGTGCGAGGCCCACCCGAGGCTCTCCCGCTCCCGGTAGCCCTCCAGCAGCCGCAGTTTCGCCACCCAGTCCAGCTCGTCCGCACAGGACATCGGGTCGCGGCCCAGCTTGTCCAGGATGTTCTCCCAGCGGTTGAGCACGTCCGTGGTCTGCTCGTCCGCGTCGGAGCCCTGCCGGTCGTCGACGAACGCCTTGGCGCGCTCGAAGAACGCCCACTGCAGGTCCAGCGCGGTGAGCTTGCGGCCGTCACGCAGCCGGACCATGTGCTGCAGCGTCGGGTCGTGGCTGATGTTCTTCAGCTCGGAGACCGGGTCGGCGATGCTCAGGTCGCCGGTGAGCGCCTTGTCCTCGATCATGGCGAGGATCAGCGCGGTCGTGCCGACCTTCAGGTACGTCGACGTCTCCGACAGGTTCGCGTCGCCGATGATCACGTGCAGGCGGCGGTACTTGTCCGCGTCCGCGTGCGGCTCGTCGCGGGTGTTGATGATCGGCCGTTTGAGCGTGGTCTCCAGCCCGACCTCGACCTCGAAGAAGTCGGCGCGCTGGGAGATCTGGAAACCGGCGCCGGAACCGTCCTGCCCGAGCCCGACCCGGCCCGCGCCGGTGACGATCTGCCGGGTGACGAAGAACGGCGTCAGGTACGCCACGATGTCCGCGAACGGCGTCTGACGGCGCATCAGGTAGTTCTCGTGGGCACCGTACGACGCGCCCTTGTTGTCGGTGTTGTTCTTGTAGAGGTGGATCTGGTGCGCGCCCGGGATGGTCGCCGCGCGCCGGGCCGCCTCCGCCATCACCCGCTCGCCGGCCTTGTCCCACCGGACGATGTCCATCGGGTTGGTGACCTCGGGCGTGGAGTACTCCGGGTGGGCGTGGTCGACGTAGAGCCGCGCGCCGTTGGTGAGGATGACGTTGGCGAGGCCGAGATCCTCGTCCGCGAGCGCCTCCGCGGGGTCGTAGGCCGCGCCGGAGTAGGTGAAGCCGCGCGCGTCGCGCAGCGGCGACTCCTCCTCGTAGTCCCAGCGGGTGCGTCCGCCGCGGTTGAGCTCCGGGCGTGCGCCGTAGGCGTTGACGACCTGCGAGGAGGTCACCATCGGGTTGGCGCCCGGCTGGCCGGGCACGGAGATGCCGTACTCGACCTCGGTACCCATGATCCGACGAACAGACATTAAGCGACCTCACTCCCGATAACCCGTTGAGAGAAGCCTAGCCCCTACAAGGGGTGACGAAACGTGTCGGCATAGGTGCAAAAACGGAAACGGGCGGCCCGAAAGGGGCCGCCCGCTCCAAAAACGACTTACAGGTACTGACCGGTGTTCGAGGCCGTCTCGATGGCACGACCGGCGTCCGTGCCCTTGCCGCCGGAGACGAGCGTGCGGATGTAGACGATCCGCTCGCCCTTCTTGCCGGAGATGCGGGCCCAGTCGTCCGGGTTCGTGGTGTTGGGCAGGTCCTCGTTCTCACGGAACTCGTCGACGCACGCGTCGAGGAGGTGCTGCAGGCGCAGGCCCTTGCGTCCGGAGGAGAGGAACTCCTTGATCGCCATCTTCTTGCCGCGGTCCACGATGTTCTGGATCATGGCGCCGGAGTTGAAGTCCTTGAAGTAGAGGACCTCCTTGTCACCGTTGGCGTAGGTGACCTCCAGGAACCGGTTCTCCTCGGTCTCGGAGTACATCCGCAGCACGACCGACTCGATCATGGCGGCCACCGTCGCGTCGGCGTCCTTGCCGTGCTCGGCCAGGTCGTCCTCGTGCAACGGCAGGCCGCTGAGGATGTACTTCGAGAAGATGTCCTTGGCCGCCTCGGCGTCCGGACGCTCGATCTTGATCTTCACGTCGAGCCGGCCCGGACGCAGGATCGCCGGGTCGATCATGTCCTCACGGTTGGAGGCGCCGATGACGATGACGTTCTCCAGGCCCTCCACGCCGTCGATCTCCGACAGCAGCTGGGGGACGATCGTGTTCTCCACGTCGGAGGAGACGCCGGTGCCGCGGGTGCGGAACACCGAGTCCATCTCGTCGAAGAACACGATGACCGGGGTGCCCTCGCCGGCCTTCTCCCGCGCACGCTGGAAGATCAGCCGGATGTGCCGCTCGGTCTCGCCGACGTACTTGTTGAGCAGCTCGGGGCCCTTGATGTTCAGGAAGAAGCTGGTGTGCTTCTCCTTGCCCTGCCGCTCGGCGATCTTCTTCGCCAGCGAGTTCGCGACGGCCTTCGCGATGAGGGTCTTGCCGCAGCCGGGCGGGCCGTAGAGCAGGATGCCCTTCGGCGGGCGCAGCTGGTGCTCCCGGAACAGGTCGGCGTGCAGGAACGGAAGCTCCACCGCGTCACGGATCTGCTCGATCTGCGAGTGCAGGCCACCGATGTCGGTGTAACCGACGTCGGGCACCTCCTCCAGAACCAGCTCCTCGACCTCGCTCTTCGGGATCCGCTCGTACGCATACGACGAGCGGGGCTCGATCATGAGCGAGTCACCGGCACGCAGAGCGGTGCCGATGAGCGTGTCAGCGAGGTGAACGATGCGCTCCTCGTCGGCGTGCGAGATGACGAGCGCGCGGTCACCCGGAGTGCCCTCAGGCGTCTCCAGGATCTCCTTGAGCATCACCACCTCGCCCACGCGCTCGAATCCGAACGCGTCGACGACGTTCAGCGCGTCGTTGAGCAGGACTTCCTGCCCGCGCTGAAGCTCGTCCACCTCAAGCGACGGGGAGACCGCCACGCGCAGTTTGCGCCCACCGGTGAAGACGTCGACGGTGCCGTCCTCATGGCGGGTCAGGAAGACACCGTAGCCGCTCGGCGGTTGCGCCAGGCGGTCGATCTCCTCCTTGAGCGTGACGATCTGGCTCCTGGCCTCCTTGAGGGTGGCCACCAGTCGCTCATTGTTCTCGGACAGTCGGGAGAGCTGCGCCTGCGTTGCCGCCAGCCGCTCCTCGAGCTGCCTCACGTGACGGGGGCTTTCGGTCAGCTTGCGCCGCACCAGGGCGAGTTCCTCTTGAAGAAACGCGACCTGCGTGGAGAGATCGTGGGC
The DNA here is from genome assembly GCF_000717135.1 of Catenuloplanes japonicus. GTDB lineage: Bacteria > Actinomycetota > Actinomycetes > Mycobacteriales > Micromonosporaceae > Catenuloplanes > Catenuloplanes japonicus. The sequence continues at coordinate 122,888 of NZ_JNXY01000040.1, read as the reverse complement.
CTCTTTCTCCCACCGTGCGGCGCGCTGATCGGCGTCGTCGCTACGTGCCACGTCCCACCTCCCCGGGGGCTCGAACGTCTTGAGATAACACTAGCCGTAAAAGCCGGGATTCCAACCCACGCAACACCCTCGTCACCGAAGCTTGATCAGTTCCGTCCATGCGATCCGAACCGGTCACCGGGGCCTGAACATGCCCCCGGAGTGCGGAAACTTCCGCCGGATGGCGCGAAAACCCCCGAAGAACACCAACCCACATCAGGGGTACGGAGTGAGTCCTCCGACCGGGTGGTTCACGTTATTCACGCGCCCGGGTGGTGTAGAACGCGCCCGGGAGACATCCGGGTACTACAGCGTCGGCCGCCCGACCAGGCTCGCGATGACCCGGGCGAACTCCTCCAGACGCGCGATCTGGCCGGTCCCGCCGTCGTCTATCGTCTTGCCGAACCGCAGCGCGTCGTGCCGTACCGGCGGGCGCTCGCCCTCCTCCAGCGTGCCGCCGCTCGGCGCCGCCTCGTCCATGGTGCTGAGCAGCAGATACACGTCGACGCTGCCGACCTGGGCCGCCCCGGTGGGTGTGCGGGTCAGCTGCCGCCGGCAGCCGACCTCGGTGACCGTGGACAGCGGCACGACGCGCAGCGACGACGTCATCGAGCCGGGCGGGCCCTCGCCGAGCGGCACGTCCTCGCCGTGCCAGAGGATCAGCCGGTTGCCGTCGCAGACCACGACCTCCTGCCACACGCCGTTGACCTCGTTGACGAAGCGCTCCAGCGTGAAGCAGAGCACGTCCGCGCCGCGCAGCACGCCGCCCAGCGACTCCAGCGCGACGTCCGGGTCGCGGAGGTAGGCGCGGGCGGCCGAGTCGAGGTCGTGGTACGGGGACCAGTCCGGGAACACCGCGGGCAGATCCCCTCCCCCACCGAGGCTGTGGCTCACTCGTCGGTCTCCGGTGACTCGGGCCGCTCGGGCACGACCTGCTCGGCAACGACCTGCTCGGCAACGACCTGCTCGGGCACGACCTGCTCCGGCACGGCCGCGGCCGCGAGCGCCGCCTTCCGTACCGCGTAGGCCTCCGCGCCCTTGGAGGGCTTCCGGCGCCGCGGCGGTGCCTGCACGCCGGGCGCGAGCTTGCGGGCCGAGACCAGGAACGCGGTGTGCGCGATCATCCGGTGGTCCGGGCGGACCGCGAGGCCCTCCGCGTGCCAGTCCCGCACCAGTGACTCCCACGCGCGCGGCTCGGTCCAGCCGCCGCGCTCACGCAGCGCCTCGACCAGCTCGGACAGCTGCGGCGTGGTGGCCACGTAGCCGATGAACACGCCGCCGGGGACCAGAGCCCTCTCGACCATGTCCAGAGCCTCCCACGGCGTGAGCATGTCCAGGATGATCCGGTCGAATCCGGTCTCCTGGCAGTCCGCCACGTCGCCCTGGTGCAGCGTCCACGCGGGCGGCGGCGCGCCGAAGAACGCCTCGACGTTCTTGCGGGCGATGACCGCGAAGTCCTCGCGCAGCTCGAAGGAGTGCAGCTCGCCCGTGTCGCCGACCGCGCGCAGCAGCGAGCAGCTCAGCGCGCCGGAGCCGGCGCCGGCCTCCAGCACCTTCGCACCGGGGAAGATGTCGCCCATCTGGACGATCTGGGCCGCGTCCTTCGGGTAGATCACCTGCGCGCCGCGCGGCATGGACAGCACGTAGTCGGACAGCAGCGGGCGCAGCGCCAGGTAGGCGGTCCCGTTCGCGGACGTGATCACGCTGCCCTCGGGCAGGCCGATCAGGTCGTCGTGCTCCAGCGCGCCGCGATGCGTGTGGAATGACTTGCCGGACTCCAGGACAACCGTGTGCATCCGTCCCTTCGGGTCGGTGAGCTGGACCCGGTCACCCGCCTGGAACGGCCCCCGGCGCGCGGGCACCGGCGGGGCGGTCGGGACGACGGCGGTGGACGGTACGGTCACGGTGTTCCTCTTCCTCGGACGTGCTGTCTCTATTGATACGGGCGCGAACACCGTATCGGGGGTCAAACGGCCGGGTTGCCCCGGCCACGCCGTGGTTCGAGCACCTCGGCCAGGTCGATGAGGTGGAGCACCCCCACGACGTCGTCCCCGCGGGTGACCAGGTACTGCGCGCCGGGGTGAGTCTGCACCACGCGCACGACCTGCTCGCCGGTGAGGTCGACCGACATGGCCGGGATCCCCTCGACGCCGCGCGCGACCGTGTCGACCGACACCCACGGGCGCCGTTCCGCGGGCACCGCGGCCGCGCGGGCGCCGTCGACCAGCGCCACGACCCGCCCGGACGCGTCCGCCACGACCAGCGACGCGTTCCCCGGCCCGGACTCACGGCCGCGGCGCTGCGCCTCGGCCAGCGGCGTGCCGGTCGGGACCGCGAAGATCGGCCGGGCCAGGTCCGACAGGTTCACCATCGGGAAGCGGCGGCTCATCCGGGCCAGCCGGATCGACTGGCCGGCGCCCTGCCACAGCGTCAGCGTGACCAGCAGCATGAACACCAGGCCGAACACGCTCAACCAGCCCAACAGGTACGTCACCAGGACACCGGCCGCGGTCAGCCCGGCCAGCGCCCGCCCGGACCAGCCGGCGACCTCGGTGGCCAGGTGCCGGTCGCCGTGCACGGCCCAGACCGCGGCCCGCAGCGCCCGGCCGCCGTCCAGCGGCAGGCCGGGCAGCGAGTTGAACGCGGCCACGACCAGGTTGCTGACCGCGAGCTGGAACGTGAGCTGGCCGGCGAGCGTGTCGTCCGCCAGCAGCAGCGTGGCACCGGTGGCGAGCACGCCCAGCACCAGCGACACGGCCGGGCCGGCCAGCGAGACCAGCAGGTCCACCCGCGGGCGGGGCGCGTCACGGTCCATCTCCGTGTAGCCGCCGAGCAGCTCGAGCGTGATGCCGCGCACGCCGATGCCGAACCGGCGGGCGGTCAGCGCGTGGCCGAGCTCGTGCAGCAGCACGGAGCCGAGCAGGCAGACCACGAAACCGGCGCCGACCGCGTATCCCGCCGGGCGGGACAGGTCGAGCTGGTGGCGGACGAACTCGCCGTAGATGACCGTGACCGCGACCGCGAGCAGCAGCATCGAGGCGTTGAGGTAGACGGGGACGCCGAAGAGCCGCCCCACCGTGACGCCGGCGCGACGGCCCGGGTCGGGCGCCTCGTTGTCCACCGGGCCGATGGTATCGGGGAACACCGGCGGTGTGCTGAACGCGTACTTCGTGACCGATCGTGCGTGCTCAGTCTGAAACCGTCATACGTTCCCCTTAGCCTTGTGGTCATGAGCATCGAGACGACGGAGGCAGCACAGTTGCAGACAGGCCTTTCTCCCGCGGAGATCCTTCAGCCCGACTGGACGGGGCCGTCGCTCTCGCCCTCACGGGCCGGCGACTTCAAGACCTGCCCGCTGCTGTTCCGTTTCCGCACGATCGACCGGCTCCCCGAGCAGTCCACGCCCGACCAGGTGCGCGGCACGCTGGTGCACGCCGTGCTGGAGCGGCTCTACGATCTGCCGGCTGCGGACCGTACCCCCGATGCCGCCTTTGATCTGGTCCGCCCCTCCTGGGAGCGGCTGCTGGAGCAGGACCCCGACCTCGCCACGCTCTTCAAGGGCGAGGAAACCGGCGGGGGTACGCAGGCGGAGGTGCTGATCGAGGTCCAGCCCGGCGAGGCGCCGGTGCTCGGGGTCGACGACTTCCTCGCGTCCGCGCGCGGCCTGATCGAAGGCTACTTCACGCTGGAGAACCCGCAGCGGCTCGAGCCCGCCGAGCGCGAGCAGCTCATCTCCACCGTGGTCGACGACCGGCTGCGGCTGCGCGGCTTCGTCGACCGGCTCGACGTGTCGCCGGACGGGCAGATCCGCGTCGTCGACTACAAGACCGGCGGCGCGCCCCGCGAGGCGTTCGAGGCGAAAGCGCTGTTCCAGCTGAAGTTCTACGCGCTGGTGCTGTGGCGGACCCGGGGCGTGGTCCCGCGCGTGCTGCGCCTGATCTACCTCAAGGACGTCGAGGTCTGCGACTACTCGCCGGACCTGGAGGAGCTGCAGCGCTTCGAGCGCACCGTGCTGGCGCTGGCCAAGGCGATCGAGGCCGCGACCGCGGCGCGCGACTTCCGGCCGCAGCCGAGCAAGCTGTGCGGCTGGTGCAACCACAAGGCGCTGTGCCCCGCGTTCGGCGGCACCCCGCCGCCCTACCCGGAGGTCGTCCCCGCCCAGCGCACCGCCGCCACCAGCATCGCCGTGGAGGCCGATCAGTAACGGGCGTAGGCGCGCCGTCGCTCCTGCGCCGCGACGTAGTCGGCGATCAGATCCTCGGCCTGCGTGCTCAGCCCCACGAAGAGCAGCCGGTGCATGTTGACCGGGTCCAGGCCGGGCAGCACCTTCGCGCTCACGGTGACGAACTGGCCCGGCAGGTCCAGGCGTCCCGGCAGCGGCTCCCCCGGCTCCGGCCCCCGGCCGAACGCGAGCGCCCCGCCGAGCGAGATGTTCCGCGTCGTCAACGGGAACGTCGCCCCCTCCTCACCGTTGAGCGTGAGCGGCACCGTCGCCGGCACGCGCAGGCTGGACCGGCGCTGGATGCCGGTCTCCACCTTGGTCGGGCGCATCCCGACCGTCGCCTCCGTGGCGCGCACCACCTGCGCGCTGCCCACGCCGCCGCGCCCGTCCGCGGTCCAGACCAGCTCGACGACCTGGCCCTCCTTCAGCCCACCCGGGATCCTGAAGTTCAGCACCCGGTCCGGGGTACGGATGACGCTCAGATCACGGTAGGTCTTCTCGCCCGCGACCACGGTCACCAGCTCGGCGTCCTCCGGGAACTCGACGAACTCCGCCGGCTCCGGCACCCGCTTCCACGGCAGTCGCAGTCCCATCGTCCGTACCCTCCACGTCCGTCGCTCGCATCCGTTGCGATCCGGTGATCGGCAGGTATCCGGCCGGGATGAGGGCTGTGTCCCAACTCATAGGCCCCCTCCTGCTTCAGGAGGAGACCGTCGTCCCCGTCGCGGCGGATTTCCCCGGGCGGATTCGCGGATAGGTTCGACCGATATGAAGAGCTTGCGCGCCTGGGCCTCCGCCGGTCACAGCCGTGACCCGCGCCGGGCGTTCGCCTCCGACTGCCGGCTCGCACTGGTCGTCCTCGCCGGCGACGCGGTGGCGACCTGGGCGTCCGCCGGCGCCGACCTGCCAATCCTGGCGCTGACCGCGCTCTGGTGCACGGCCGCGATCACGCTGCGCCGGGTCGCGCCCTGGCCCGCGCTGCTGCTGTTGCTGCCCACCGTCGTCGTGCCGCTGATCGGCCTGCAGCAGCCGCTGGCCATGCCCGCCGCCTACGTGATCCTCACCTACACGCTCGCGTCCCGGCTGTCGCTGCGCGCCTCGATCGTCGCCGCGCTCCTGCTGTGGCTCCCCGTGCTCGCCACGGTGCTGGTCATGCCGGAGCTCTCCGACGTACCCCCGCTGTTCCTGGCCGTGAACAACGGCCTGATCGCGCTGGTCGTCGTCCTGGTCGGCCGCGCCGTCCACGGCCGCCGCGTCACCGCCCGCGCCCTGGAGGAACGCGCCCACGCCGCCGAGTCCAACCAGCGCGCGCTCGCCGAACAGGCCGTCGCCGACGAACGCCGCCGCATCGCCCGCGAACTCCACGACGTCGTCGCCCACAACGTCAGCGTGATGGGCGTCCTGGCCACCGGCGCACGCCGCGTCCTGCGCACCAGCCCCGACGCCGCCGACGAGGCGCTGACCACCATCGAGGAGACGTCCCGCAGCGCCATGCGCGAACTGCGCCGCATGCTCGGCGTCCTGCGCACCGAGACCGAACCGGCCGCGGAGATGTCCCCGCAGCCCGGCATAGCCGGCCTCGAGGCGCTCGCCGACCAGGTCCGCGACGCCGGCCTGCCCACGTCGCTGCGCATCGACGGCACCCCCGCCACGCTGGAACCCGGCGTCGCGCTGACCGTCTACCGCATCGTCCAGGAGGCGCTGACCAACGCGCTCAAGCACGCCGGCCCCGCCACCGCCCAGGTCCGCCTCAGCTTCGGCGTCTACTGGCTGATCGTGGAGATCTTCGACACCGGCCGCGGCCCCGCCCCCGGCTCCGAGCACGGCGCCGGCCACGGCCTGGTCGGCATGCGCGAACGGGTGGCCCTCTACGGCGGCACGCTGCGCGTCGGACCCCGCCCTGGCGGCGGCTTCCGCGTCTACGCGAAGATTCCCGTGGACTGAAGGGGGTTACTTCGTGACGGACACCCGGCCGGTACGCATCCTGCTCGCCGACGACCAGCCACTGCTGCGCACCGGTTTCCGCATGGTGCTCGGCGCCGAACCCGACCTCCACGTCGTCGGCGAGGCCGGCGACGGCACCGAGGCCGTCGACCTGGCCCGCCGCCTGCTCCCCGACGTCGTCCTGATGGACATCAGAATGCCCCGCATGGACGGCGTCGCCGCCACCAAGGCGATCGTCGACGCCCGCCTCCCCGTCCGCGTCCTGATCCTCACCACCTTCGACCTCGACGAGTACGTGGTCGGCGCCCTCCGCGCCGGCGCCAGCGGCTTCCTCGCCAAGGACGTCCCCGCCGAGGATCTGGTCACCGCCATCCGCACCGTCGCCGCCGGCGAGGCCGTCGTCGCCCCCCGCATCCTCAAACGTCTCCTCGACCGCTTCGCCGACGTCCTCCCCGACCCCGACGCCACCCCGCCCCGCTCCCTGAGCTCGCTGACCGAACGCGAGCGCGAGGTCCTCGTCCAGGTCGCCAAGGGCCAGTCCAACGCCGAGATCGCCCGCGCCCTCTCCGTCAGCGAAACCACGATCAAGACCCACGTGGGTCACGTCCTGACGAAGCTCGGCCTCCGCGACCGCGTCCAGGCCGTCGTCCTCGCCTACGAGACCGGCCTCGTCCGCCCCGGCGCCTAGCCTCCGAGCGGGAGGCCGCACGTCCCACTCGGGGGGATCTCGAGGCGTGTCCTTCTTGAGGAGGAGACCCGCCCCGTCGTGGGGTCGAGGGGACTACCCGCCCGGTGGTGGACGACGGACCCTCTTCCGGCACGTAGCGTCATGTTCGCAGGTTGTTGCGGTGGGGATGAATGCGGACAGACGGGGAGTACGGCGACGATGGAGAGCACTGCGGCGGTTTCGGCCGTGGACGTGTGGAAGGTCTACGGCACCGGCGAGGCCCAGGTGACCGCGCTCGGCGGGATCACGACACAGTTCGCCCGGGGCCGGTTCACCGCGATCATGGGTCCGTCCGGCAGCGGGAAGTCGACGCTAATGCACTGCCTGGCCGGCCTGGACACGACCACGCGCGGGATGATCCACATCGGTGACACGGCGCTGACCGGCATGAACGACGCGCAGTTGACCAGGCTGCGGCGGGACAAGATCGGCTTCATCTTCCAGCAGTTCAACCTGCTGCCGACGCTGACCGCGGAGGAGAACATCCTGCTCCCGCTGTCGATCGCCGGCCGCAAACCGGACAAGGACTGGTTCGACACGATCGTGGCCACGGTCGGGCTCAAGGACCGGCTGCACCACCGTCCGACGCAGCTGTCCGGCGGCCAGCAGCAGCGCGTCGCGTGTGCCCGCGCGTTGCTGGCCCGCCCGGACGTCGTCTTCGCGGACGAGCCGACCGGGAACCTGGACAGCCGGGCCGGCGCGGACGTGCTGGCGTTCCTGCGCAACAGCGTCCACGAGCACGGTCAGACGATCATCATGGTGACGCACGACCCGGTCGCGGCCTCGTACGCCGATCACGTCGTCTTCCTGGCCGACGGCCGGATGGTGGACGAGCTGTCCGACCCGACCGCCGAGGGCGTGCTGGACAAGCTCAAGCACCTGGACGTGCCGCAGGAGCCGCCGGTGGCCGTGGAGCAGGTGCGCTGATGCTGCGGGCGACGATCAAGAGCCTGCTCGCGCGGAAGCTGCGCCTGGTCCTGTCCGGGCTGGCGATCGTGCTGGGCGTCATGTTCGTGGCCAGCGCGTTCGTGCTGACGGACTCGCTGGGCGGCCGGTTCGAGAAGCTGTTCGAGACGATCAACCAGGACACGGCCGTGCAGGTGCGCGCCGAGTCCGACGGCACGGACACGCCGCCGCTGCTCACCGAGGCCGACCTGGCGAGGATCGGCCAGGTCGAGGGCGTGGCGCGGGTGTCCGGTGACGCGTCCGCGCAGGGCGTGGTGCCGTTCCGGGCGCGCGACGGCAAGGCGGTGCCGACGCAGGGCGCGCCGCAGCTCGGGGTCGGGCTCGACCCGGCGGCCACGACCGAGGCCGACCTGTGGCACTTCGCGCAGGGGCGTGCGCCGTCCGAGTCGACGGAGGTGGCGCTGACCCGGTTCACGGCCGATCAGGCCGGTGTGACGGTCGGGGACAGGCTGCGGGTGTACGTCGGCCCGCGCTACGAGACCGGCGAGTACACGGTGACCGGCGTGCTGGAGTACTCCGGTGGCCGCCCGTCGCTGTCCGGCGAGACCATGGTGGCGTTCACCGTGCCTGAGGCCCAGCGGTTGTTCTACGACCGCACCGGCGTCTACGGGGGCGCGCAGCTGACCGCGGACCAGGGTGTGTCGGACGAGGCGCTGCGGGACCGGGTGCAGGGGGCGGTGCCGGCCGGGTTCGAGGCGGTCACCGGGCAGCAGATCGCGGACGAGCAGGCCAGCGCGTTCAAGCAGCTGCTGACGTTCCTGAACTACTTCTTCCTCGGGTTCGCGCTGGTGGCGTTGCTGGTCGGGATGTTCCTGATCTTCAACACGTTCAACATCATCATCGCGCAGCGGGCCCGTGAGCTGGCGCTGTTCCGCGCGCTCGGCGCGGGCTGGGGGCAGCTGACCGGGTCCGTGCTGATCGAGGCGCTGGTGGTCGGGTTCGTCGCGTCGACGCTGGGCCTGCTGGCCGGCATCGGCGTGGCGTACGGGCTGCAGGCCGCGATCGGCGCGGCCGGGTTCCCGCTGCCCGAGGGCGACCTGGTGATCGGCGTGACCGCGATCGTCGTGTCCTACCTGCTCGGCGTGCTGATGACGGTCGCGGCCGCGCTGATCCCGGCGGTCCGGGCCGCGTCCGTGCCGCCGATCGCCGCGATGCGCGAGATCGTCCGCCCGGACAAGCCGATGCTCGGCATCACGGTCACCGGCGCGGTCTTCACCGGGCTGGGCGTGGCCTCGCTCGCGGCCGCGCTGCTCGGTGCGCCGCTGGCCGCGCTGTTCATCGGCGCCGGCATCCTCCTGTCGATCGTCGGGGTGGCGCTGCTGTCCCCGGCGCTGACCCGGCCGGTCGCGGGCCTGATCGGGCGGCTGGTCGCCTGGGGCGCGGCCGGCGATCTCGGGCGGCGCAACGCGATGCGCAACCCGCGGCGCACGGCCGTCACCGCGGCCGCGCTGATGATCGGCGTGGCGCTGGTCAGCACGATCTCGGTGATCGGCTCGTCGCTGCGGTCCACCGTGACGGACCTGGTGAAGAACGACATCGGCGCCGAGGTCATGATCCAGACCAGCTCGCAGCAGATCCCGGACGGCCGGGAGGGCTTCGACCCGGCCCGGCTCGCGCAGGTCGACGCGCTGCCCGGCGTGCGGGAGTCGGTCGCGTACCACTTCAGCCTGGCCACCGTGAACGGGCAGTCGCAGCAAGCGGTCTCCGCGACCGACCTGACCACGATCGGGCCGATGTTCGGGCTGGACGCGGACGCCGGCACGCTCACGCCGACCGGCGCGACCGAGGCGCTGCTGGACACGAACACGGCGAAAGCACTCGGCGTCGCGGTCGGCGGCACGGTCACGGTCGAGGCGGCCAAGGGCGGGCCGGTCACGTACACGATCGCGGGCCTCTACACGAGCCGGCTGACCGCGGGCCTGCTGCTGCCGGAGTCCGCGGCGCAGCAGTTCGCCGGCCCGCTGGCCATGCAGGGGTACGTGGCGCTCGACGACGGCGCGGACGTGGACGCGGTGGTCGCCGGCGTCGAACGGATCATGGCGGACTACCCGCTGGTCACGGTCGGCGACCAGGAGTCCTACATCGCCCAGCAGAACGCGGTCGTCGACGGCATCCTCGCCATCTTCTACGTGCTGCTGGCGCTGGCCGTGATCGTCGCGTTCCTCGGCATCGTCAACACGCTGGTGCTCAGCATCTACGAGCGGACCCGTGAGCTGGGCCTGCTCCGCGCGATCGGCACCACCCGCCGGCAGGTACGCGCCATGGTGCGGGTGGAGTCGCTGCTGATCGCGGTCTACGGCTGCCTGCTCGGGATCGTGCTCGGCGTCGGGCTCGGCGGGGCGGCCTCGGTGGCGATGCGGCAGGAGGATCTGCTGTCCGTCGTCACCGTCCCGTACGGCCAGCTCGCCGGGCTCCTCCTGGCAGCGGCGCTGGCCGGGGTGCTCGCCGCGATCCTCCCCGCGCGGCGGGCGTCCCGGCTGAACGTGCTGGACGCGATCGCGTACGAATGAGGTCGGGTGTGGACCCCGTACCCTCGGTGAGGTGAGAAGACGGGTGGTGGCCGCGCTGGTCGCGGGAGCGCTGCTGATATCCGGCTGCGCGATCGGGACCGGCGCGGCACCGGACGGCGGCACGGAGACGACGACCGGCGCGGCCGACAACCCCGGCCGGGCCGCCACCGAGGACGAGTTCGCGCAGGACATCGAGTCCGCGGTCGTGGTCGCGGAGCGGTACTGGAACGACGTGTTCCGGCAGGACGGGCTCGCGTTCGAGCCGGTGCGGAAGATCGTGCCGTACCGGGAGGGCGGCGAGGTCACCTGCGGCCAGGACCCGATCCCGGCGCAGAACGCGGTCTACTGCGCGGCCGGCGACTTCATCGCCTACGACATCGACTGGGCGTTCGCCGCGTTCGAGCAGGTCGGCGACGCATTCGTGTACTACCTGCTCGGCCACGAGTACGCGCACGGCGTGCAGGTCCGGTTCGGGCTGCGCTACGAGTACACGATCGAGCAGGAGCTGCAGGCCGACTGCATGGCCGGGGCGTACCTGAACGGCTCGATCCAGGCCGGGCGCCTGCAGGTCGAGGACGGCGACATGGAGGAGCTGCAGACCGGCCTGCTCGCGGTCGGCGACGACCCCAGCCAGCCCTGGTTCGCGCCCAACGCGCACGGCACCGCGCAGCAGCGCACCGACTCGTTCTTCAACGGCTACGACCGCGGCCTCGCCGTCTGCGACGTCGGCTGAGACCGTGCAGTCCGCCCCGGGAGAACCTCCCGGGGCGGTCAACTGCTCATGACGTCGCAGGCACTGTCGGCCGCGTCACGGCCGGGTTTAGCCGAACCGCTCACACTCCGTGGCAGCACGACCGGGGGATCCGGACAATGGGCGGGGTGACCGAGACCCCCGTCGTCCTCCGCCCCGCCGCCGTGCTCTTCGACATGGACGGCACGCTCATCGACAGCGAGAAGGTCTGGGAGATCGCCATCCAGGAGCTGGCCCGCTCCTACGGCGGCGAGCTCTCCGAGGCGGCCCGGACCGCCATGGTCGGCGCCAGCATGGACCAGTCGATGCGGATCATGCACGAGGATCTGGGCCAGACCTGGCGTGACCCGGCCGCGGGCGCCCAGGCGCTGGAGGACCGCGTCGCCGAGCTGTTCGCGTCCGGCGTGATCTGGCGTCCGGGCGCGATGGTGCTGCTGGCCGCCGTGCGCGCCGCCGGCATCCCGGCCGCGCTGGTCACCTCCACCCGCCGACGCCTGGTCGAGGTCGCGCTGGACACGCTCGGCCGCGACTCGTTCGACGCCGTGGTCTGCGGCGACGAGGTCACGGCCAACAAGCCGGACCCGGCGCCGTACCGGACGGCCGCGGACGCGCTCGGCGTGGACATCGCGGACTGCGTCGCGATCGAGGACTCCACGGCCGGCATCGCCTCCGCGCGGGCCGCGGGCGCGGTCGTCCTGGCCGTCCCGTGCGAACTCGACCTGAGTCACCTCGACGGCCAGACCGGCATCCACCTGCGCTCCTCGCTGGAGGCCGTGGACGTGCCCCACCTGGCCACGCTCCTGGTTCCCTAACGGGGAATCGCCTACGCTGCGACGTACCCATCGATGCCTCTGGTTTCCGGGAGCGCGCATGACGGACACGGCCTTCGATCGTTTCGCGCCGCAGCACCTGGACGACCCCTATCCGCTCTACGCCGGGCTGCGCGAGCGCGGGCCGTTCCTCGCGGACGAGTTCGGCGTGTGGGTGGTCACCCGGCGGGCGGACGTGAAGGCGGTGCTCGGCGACCCGGCCCGGTTCTCGTCCGAGTTCCTGATCCGGACGCCGCTGCAACCCGCGCCCGGCGTCACGGAGATCCTCGCGACCGGCCACCCCGAGGTGTTCGCGCTGCTCAACCAGGATCCCCCGGACCACACCCGGGTCCGCGCGCTGGTCGCGGAGGGCGGCGGCCTCACCGTGCCGGAGCTGATCAGCCTGATGATCACGCTGATCTTCGGCGGCCACGAGACCACCACGAACCTGATCGGCAACGCGCTGGTCCGCGGCGTGTCCCGCTGGGCCGAGCTGGGCGCGGACCCGGACGCCGCGGGCGCGCTGGTGGAGGAGACGTTGCGGCTGGACCCGCCGGTGCAGGGCACCTTCCGGCGTACCGTGGCGGAGACGGAGCTCGGCGGCGCGCGGATCCCGGCCGGGACACAGGTCTACGCCGCGCTCGGCGCCGCGAACCATGACCCGCAGGGGTACGGGGAGCCGCACCTCGGGTTCGGCCGGGGCATCCACTTCTGTGTCGGGGCTCAGTTGGCGCGGGTGGAGGCGCACACCGTGTTGCGGGCGCTCGCCGTCCGGCTGCCCGGCCTGCGCCTCGCCGGCCGGCCCGGTTATCCGGCGAATCTGCTGCACAGGGGCCCGATCCGGCTGGACGCGGTCTGGCCCGTCCCTTAGCTCCATTAAGGGCAATTGCGGCATTGTACGCAATCCGCCCGGCTGCTGTCCGGCGGCGCGGCCAGCAAGCCAGTTCGCGCGGCGGCACGTAGGCTGGCGGAGGTGAGCATGGAAAGGGTGATGGCGTGACGGAGTTCGACGGTCTGCCCATGCTGCGATCCCCGGTGGCGGTCGTTGCGTTCGAGGGGTGGAACGACGCGGCCGACGCCTCGACGGCCGCCGTCGAGCACCTGGAACAGGTGTGGGAGGCACGCAAGGTCAGCGAGCTTGATCCGGAGGACTTCTACGACTTCCAGGTCAGCCGCCCGACGGTGACGATGACCGAGGGCGAGACGCGCAGCATCGAGTGGCCGGGCACCAAGTTCATGGTGGCCAGCCCGCCCGGCGCGGAGCGCGACGTGGTGCTGATCCGCGGCATCGAGCCGAGCATGCGCTGGCGCACGTTCTGCGAGCAGATCCTCGAGGTCTGCCACAGCATGGAGATCAACAAGATCGTGCTGCTCGGCGCGCTGCTGGCCGACGTGCCGTACTCACGGCCGCTCCCGATCAGCGGGGGCGCGACCGAGGTCGGCGCGGCCGAGCGCTACAAGCTCGTCCCGACGCGGTACGACGGCCCGACCGGCATCGTGGGCGTGCTGCACGACGCGGCCACCCGGGCAGACCTCGAGGCGGTGTCGTTCTGGGTGCACGTGCCCCACTACGCGAACAATCCGCCCTGCCCGAAGGCGACGCTGGCGCTGCTGCACCACATCGAGGACGTCCTGGACATCCCGGTCCCCACCGCGGATCTCGAGGAGGAGACCACGGAGTGGGAGGAGAGGGTGCGCGCCGCCGCCGAGCAGGACGCGGAGCTCGGCGAGTACGTGCGCGAGCTGGAGGAGCGGGCGCAGGACGCGGGCATCCAGCCGCTGTCCGGCGACGAGATCGCCAAGGAGTTCGAGAAGTACCTGCGCCGTCGCGGCGGATCCCCCGGGCCGACCGCCGGCTCCTGGTGATCCTCACGGGCCGGGGCTCCGCCGTTGTCGCGAGCCCCGGTCCCCGGGCCGTTCAGGCCGCCTCAGGCCTCGATGATGCCGTGGCGGGACATGATCGCGGCCCGGCGCGCGGCGTTGATCACGCGCACCCGGCGGCGCAGCAGGAACACGTCCGCGAGCGTCCAGAGTCCGAGCCCGCCCAGCGTGAACAGCATCGCGATCGACTGCGCGGTGTCACCGAGGTAGAAACGGTGGCCGCCGAAGACGCCGGTGACCAGCCACAGCGCGTACGCCACCCGGACGTCCTTGCGCACCGCGGCGAACTCGTCCTCCGCGCGCCGGACCTGCAGGCGATCCCATTCGGGCAGCATCCCGGTCGACGATAGCCGTGTCGGTGTAGCGGCGTGCGGCAGTAGGGTGCATCCTAGGAACCTAGCCGCAAAGAAGGGCACATCGCATGGCCCAGATCAATCCCGGCGCCGCCGAGTTCCCGCACCGGCAGATCGCCGACCAGCTCCGGACACAGCTCCGCCGCGGCGACTGGCAGCCGGGCGAGCGCCTGCCGTCGATCCCCGGCATCGCCGAGCAGTACGGCGTGGCCAAGCAGACCGTGCAGCGCGCCATCGACCAGCTGCGCGTCGAAGGGCTGCTGATCACCAAGCCCGGCTCCGGGACCTACGTCCGGGGCACCCGCCGACGGCTCAACCGGCTCTCCCGCGGCCGGTACGGCGGCCACCGCGGCTACCACGCGGACCTCGCCGCCCGCTACCGGCAGCAGCTCATCGAGGTCACCCGCGCGCCCGCGCCGGCCGAGGTGGCGGACGCGTTCGGCGTCAAGGACGGCGCCGACCTGATCGTCCGGCGGCACCTGGTCCGGGTCGACGACGCGCCGGTCGAGGTCGGCGCCGCCTGGTTCCGGGTGCAGGACGCGGCCGGCACCAGCCTGGAACGGATGGAAGCGTTCGGTCGGCCGCTCTACCAGGAGGCCGAGGAGGTCATCGGGCGGCGGTACGCGTCCGCGAGCGACGTGATCAGCGCGCGCCAGCCGTCCCGGGAGGAGGCGATGATCCTGCAGATCCGGCCGGACACGCCCGTGCTCCACCTGCTGCACGTGGCGTTCGACCCGGCCCGCAAACCGATCGAGGTGTCGCAGGCGACGTGGCCGGGGCCGCAGACCACGCTGACCGAGGAGTACTCGATCCCGGGACCCGCACCGGACCCCGACCCGGACCCGGGGATGGCACTGGCCTGACCGGGCGCTCAAGCACCACAACGGCAGAAGGGCCGCGCCATCACAGCGCGGCCCTCTCCCGTACCCACGAAGGGTTTTTCTACAGGCGCACGCCCAGCAACGCGTCCACCGCCGTCGACACCAGCCCCGGCGCCGCCGCGTCGGACGTGTCCCCGCCCAGCGCAGCCGCCGCCCACTCGTCCACCGCGGCCAGCGCGCCGGCCGTGTCCAGATCGTCCGTCAGCCGCTCCCGCAGCGCCGCCACGAGCGCGGCCCCGGACGGCCCGCCCGCCAGCGCCGCCGCCTCACGCCAGCGCGCCAGCCGCTGCTGCGCGGCCTTGAGCAGATCGTCGGTCCACTGCCGGTCCGACCGGTAGTGGTCGGCGATCAGCGCGAGCCGGATCGCCATCGGGTCCACGTGGTCCGCGCGCAGCCGGGAGACGAAGACCAGGTTGCCCCGGGACTTCGACATCTTCTCGCCGTTCAGCCCGATCATGCCCGCGTGCGTGTAGTGCGTCGCGAACGGCTCCGCACCGGTCAGCCGCTCCGCGTGCGCCGCGGAACACTCGTGGTGCGGGAAGATCAGGTCGTTGCCGCCGCCCTGCACGTCGATCCGGTCGCCGAGCAGGCCGAGCGCGATCACCGCGCACTCGATGTGCCAGCCGGGACGTCCGGGCCCGAGCGTGCCGCCGTCCCAGGCCGGCTCGCCGTCCCGGGTGCCCCGCCACAGCAACGGGTCCAGCGGGTCCTTCTTGCCCGCGCGGTCCGGGTCGCCACCGCGCTCCGCGAACAGCGGCAGCATCTCCTCACGGGTCAGCCGCGACTCGTAGCCGAACCGGGGCGCCGCGACCGCGAGATCGAAGTACACGTCCCCGGTGCCGTCCTCCAGCCGGTACGCCGCACCCTCGGCGACCAGGCCGGCCACCTTCTCCGCGATCGTCGGGATCGACTCGACCGCGCCCACGTAGTGCTCCGGCGGGATGATCCGCAGCGCCTCCATGTCCTCCCGGAACAGCGCGGTCTCCCGCATCGCGAGCACCACCCAGTCCTCGCCGTCCCGCGCCGCGCGCTCCAGCAGCGGATCGTCGATGTCCGTCACGTTCTGCACGTAACTGACCTCGCGACCCGCGTCCCGCCACAGGCGGTTGACCAGGTCGAACGCGATCATCGTGGCCGCGTGCCCGAGGTGGGTCGCATCGTAAGGGGTGATGCCGCAGACGTACATCGACGCGGGTGCCGTCGTGGGCGTCACGGGGAAGACGCCCTGCCGGGACGCGTCGTACAAGCTCAGCGGCCGCCCGTCGCCCGGCAGCCCCGGCACCTCGTGCCCGGTCCATGGATCCATGCCGCAAGCCTAACGACCGCCGCCCGCCTTCGATCCGTACCTCCCGGTGATCCGCCGCTCATGCTCCCGCGGGCCAACCTCCGGCGGGCTTCACCTCCGCTTCGCTCCGTTACGCACGCCGTTCCGGAGCCGGTTCGCGCGGGTCGGCCCAAGGCCGCGACCGCCGTCGCCGGTCACGTCGGCGGCGCGCGCACGCCACGCACAGCGGATGGCTCGACGTCGGGCTTGGTGCCGGAAATTTCGGCATAAAGGAGGCGTCACTCCCAGCCGCGATGACGCCGCCCAGCGCAAAAGATCATTGAGCGATGCGAAAGGTAGATCAAAAATGCTAATCGATCTACCTTTCGCATCGCTCAATGATCCTTTGCGGAGAGGGGCGCTCCTGGGCGTGGGCTCTGCGTTGACTGCGGCCAGCACTCGGTATGACTTTATGGTGAAATTTCGGGCACGAAGTGCCCGGTGTCGGTGCTTGCCGTCATCCAGCCCGCCGACGCACCACCCGACCGTCACTGGCGCGGCATCCACGCGCTGAGACACCCGCCATACGAGAGTGAACATGCGCGCCGAGGCGACCGCCACACGAGACGCAGGCGTGTCCTGGGATACCCGCCACACGAAGCGCAAGCGTCGGCTCCGGAACGGCGTGCGTAACGGAGCGAAGCGGAGGTGAAGCCCGCCGGAGGTTGGCCCGCGGGAGCATGCGGGCCGGACCACGCCGGAAGCGGGAAGATCTAGGTTGGGATCTGTCTTCGAGGCCGGCGGGAGTGCCTGCGGCCGCACGGTGGACCACGGCGGGAGCGGGAAAGCTGGGCCTGCGGAGGTATGCGGGAGGCTAGATGGGCGGCCAGGGGACGGCGGGCCAGCCCTCGGGCGGGTCGGGGAATTTGCGGCGGGCGATGAGGCGGGCGACGCGGCGGCGGGTGGCGTCGACCTCGGACTGGGTGAGGTGCTCGTCCAGGGACTCGCCGAGATCGCCGCGGAGGCCGGTGCGCAGCTCCTCCAGCACCGCCAGCGCCCAGCCGGGGAGGCGTTTGCCGGCCCAGCCCCAGAGGACGGTGCGCAGCTTCTCCTCGGTGTGGAAGCAGATGCCGTGGTCGACGCCGAAGATGCGGCCGGACGGGCCGAGCAGGACGTGGCCGCCCTTGCGGTCGGCGTTGTTGAGGACCGCGTCGAGGACGGCCAGGCGGGCCAGGCGTTCGTCGTCGGCGTGGGCGAGCGCGTACCGCTCGCCGTCGTCGTCCTCGGCGGACGCGATGCGGAACCAGCCGGCCGGGAGCTCCCAGGCCGGGATGAAGCCGACGATCTGCTCGGCGTCGCCGGGCTCGTCGATCCAGAGCTGGCAGGCGCCGGGGCCGAGCGGGCCGTCGCGAAGTATGGTCGGCGGGATCAGGCCGAACGCGGGATCGCGCGCGGCCATCCAGGACGAGACCAGGTAGGCCGAGACCTCACGGCCGGCCAGCGTGCCGTCCGGGAAGTCCCAGAGCGGCCGTTCGCCCCGGACCGGCTTGTAGACGCAGCGGCGGGTGACCCCGTCGAGCGTCACGAAGGCCCGCAGCGTGGTGTTGGAGGCGTCGACGAGCCGGCCTTCCAGCTCCAGCTCGCCGCGGCGCAGCAACCGGAGCGCGTCCGGCTCGTCGAGCAGGCGTTCGGCCTCGGTGGACGTCACGCGTCACCCGATACGCAGATCATGGTCAGCGATGGTAGCCGTTGTGGCGCGGGCACAGATGACCCTTGGGGTCGAGCGGCTGGCCGCAGAGCGGGCACGGCGGCCGCCCGGCGGAGAGCACGCGTCGCGCCCGGTCGATGAAGTCACGGGTCGCCTCCGGCGTGAGCCGCACGCGGAGCCGGTCGAGGTCGTCGTCGGGCTCCTCGGGCTCGTCGTCCGCGTCGTCCTCGTCCTCGGCGATCAGCTCCTGCTCGCCCTCGCCGGCCGCGATCGCCTCGATGATGACCGTGGCGGTGTCCACGTCGAAGGCGAGGCCCAGCGTGCCGACCCGGAACTCCTCGTCGACGGGCGTGTCGAGCGGGTCGTTGTCCGGATCATTGGCGGTGGCGAGCACGGGCAGGTCGACGCCGAAGCGCCGGTGCGCCTCGGCGAGCAGCTCCTCGAGCTTCTCGGCGAGCAGGGACACCTGGACCTTCTCCAGCGCCACGCTGACCACTCGGCCGCCACCCCGGGCCTGGAGGAAGAACGTCCGGTCACCCGGCGTCCCCACGGTCCCGGCGACGAACCGATCCGGCGGCTCGAACGCATGCACCTGGTGGGTCATAGGGTGAACCCTATCCGCCCGAACGGCCACGCGCGTAGCGCACAGGGCCGAATAAGACCGAACCGATCGGCGGATTCCGGGCACATGGGACTACTCAAGTGCGCATGATCACTTGATGGCGAAAGCGGGAGCCGCGAGACACGCCAGCGCGGACGCCCGGAACGCGCCCACCAACGCGCCACGCTCCCCCGCGCGCGTCACCACGACCACCCGGCACGGCTCCGCGTCCTCGATCGGGACCGTGGTCAGGTCCGGGTGCAGCGTGACCCGCCGGTCGCCGGCCGGCAGCACCAGCACGGCCCGTCCCTCCGCGACCAGGTCCAGCGTCTCCTCGAAGTCGAACCCGCCACCGGCCGGCACGTCCGCCGACGGCGGCCCGAGCCGCCAGAACTCACGCCAGGCCGGCTCGGCCCGGGAGCAGTCCAGCGACGCCTCGCCCGCCACGTCACCCACCGTGACCGAGACGCGGCCGGCCAGGCGGTGGGTGCGCGGCAGCGCCAGCACCCGCGGCTCCTCGTAGAGCACGGTCGTGTCCAGCCCGGCGTCCGGGAACAGCAGCGGCGCGCGGGTGACCAGCGCGTCCACCAGGCGATCGGACAACGCACGGGCGTCGTCCCACTCGACGTGCTTGGTGCGGACCACCGCGGCCGGGCGACGGCGGCGCAGCTCCCGGACCGCGGGCGTGATCACCAGGTCGTCCGCGTAACCGACGGTGATCGTCTCGGCCGGGACGGCCTCGCGTGCGGCGAGCACGGCCTGGTCCGCGGTCAGCAGCAGACGGCGCGCCTCCGGCAGGAACGCGTGGCCGGCCTCGGTGAGCCGGCTGCCCTGCGGCGTCCGGTCGAACAGCCGCACGCCGAGCCGGTCCTCCAGGCGCTGGATCTGCCGGCTGAGCGCGGGCTGGGCGACGTGCAGCGCGGCCGCGGCCCGGCCGAAGTTCTCATGCTCGGCGACGGCCGTGAAGTACCCGACGAGCCGCAGGTCAAGGTCTCATCCGGGTACGCGCACGCGCTCCAGCGTACCCACGGCAAGGTCATGCCTGCCGGGCATGACGGGGGTGCGGAACAGGTCTTGGACCGCGGATGCCGGACGGCCGTTGAATCGATCCGTTCCGTTCTCGGAGAAAGGCATTACGGACATGGGCAGGTTTGACGGGAAGCGTGCACTGATCACCGGCGGCGGGAGCGGGCTCGGGTTCTCGCTCGCACGGCTCCTGGTGGGCGAGGGCGCCCGGGTGATCATCACGGGCCGCACGCGGGAACGACTGGACGCAGCCCGGAAGGAACTGGGCGGCGATGTGACCGCGGTCCGCAGCGACAGCGCGTCCCTGCCGGACATCGACGCGCTCGTCGCACGGATCGCCGCGGAGTTCGGGCAGCTGGACGGCCTGTTCGTCAACGCCGGCGTGAACGGTTTCGCCCCGTTCGAGGCGACGCCGGAGGAGATGTACGACCGCCTGTTCACGATCAACGCGAAGGGCCCGTACTTCACGGTCCAGCGCTTCGTGCCGGTGCTGGCCGCGGGCAGCGGCGTGGTCTTCACCACCTCGGTGATCAACCAGCTGGGCTACCCGATGACCAGCGTCTACTCCGCGACGAAGGCGGCCGTGCGCTCGATGACACGCTCCATGGCACGCGAACTGCTGCCACGGAACGTGCGCGTCAACGCGGTCAGCCCCGGCCCGATCGACAGCGGCATCCTCGACCGCGGGATGCCCGCCGAGGCCGCCGCACAGACGAAGGCACAGATGATCGCGGAGAACCCGATGCTCCGGTTCGGCCGGCCGGAGGAGTTCGCGCGGGCGGCCGCCTTCCTCGCCTTCGACGCCACGTTCACCACCGGCGCAGAACTCGCGGTCGACGGAGGCGGCTCACAACTCTGATCGGGGCGGCGTGAAAGCAGGAGGATCAGAGCTCAAGATCTGAATGCTTTCCCGCTTCCGGCGTGGTGACGGTGCGTTTACCCCTGTGGGCAAACCTCGCGGAGGACAAAGACTCGTCGTGCCGGTCTTGCTACTTCCACAGTGCGGGCAGCATGATGCGGGTCTTGTCGATCGGGGGCAACCCGTCGTCAAGGCCGCGCATCCGCTGGTAGACCGCACGCATCGTGGCCTTGTCCGGCACATGGGTGCCGGCGGCACGTTCGAGGACCGTCAGCGTGCTCACCAGTCTGATCGCGCAGCCGGTCCAGCCGGCGGACCTCGCCGGTGGCGGTGCGGGCACCGTCCCCGTCGTCGATCAGTACGGTCACGGTATCCCCGGCCTCGGCGGCAACGACCGCGTGTGCGATCACCATGACCTCACCGAGGTCCTTGGGCTGCGTCATCCGTGCCACGAGAATCGTCGGAACCATCAAGTGCCTCGTCCAGCGCGGCCAGATCCACGTCCACGTCCGGCAGGTCCGCGGGATCGGCCCAGCTGGCCGTCGTTGCGGCCGGCACGACACCGGCGTCGCGCAGCTCCGCCTCGACCTCCGGCAACGGCACCCCGCGCAGGGTGGCGACGGCCTGCGCGGACAGCACGCCCTCGGCATATCCCCGGATCGCGCGCGCGAGAAGACGCTGCGGCGCACGGCGCCGGTCCGAGTCGGCCTGCAGCGCCCGGTACTGGTCCTGCCAGCCGTGACGGACCGCCAGCTGCGGCGTGAAGATTCCTCTCCATGTCACGGCTCTGTCGGCATCGATGTAGCCCGCCTGGCGCAGAGCGATCGCCGCGAGTGCCGGAGACACGAGAAATCGTTGAACGACCGCGGACAGCGTGGATTCGCTGATCGGCTGTTGATCGTCCAGAAACTCCTTGAGGCCCTCCGCCGGCACCAGCAGGTGCCGCGCGAAGGAGTCAGCCCTGGCCTCGGCCGGCGCACGGCCGGCCCCGCCACCCGGCCCGCCTTCCTCCCAGTCGCCGAACTGGACGTGGCCGAGCTCGTGGGCCAGCGTGCTGCGCTGCCGCATGGGATGGGGCGTGCGCGCGACACCGATGAACACCGTGCCGCGCGCACGATCTCGCATCGTCAGACCGTGCTCGTCCGGCCCGGCCTCCAGCACCGCCACGTCGATCCCGGTCGTCTGCTCGACGATCGCCACCAGGTCACCCAGGGGCTGGACGCCCAGATGATGATCGGCGCGGAACCGGGCCGCGGCCTCGGCCGCCTGGCGCTCGAGCTCAGCAGTCACAGTCTTCCACCAGCGTCACACGGTCGCGGGAATCGCTTGCTCGTCGAGATAGTCGTCGAGCTCCAGAAAATGCAGCAGGGCGCGACGCATGTCGTCCATGTCGCAGTCGTTGGTGGCCCGCGCCGCATACTGCACCCGGTCCGCCACCGTTTCCGAGCCGGTCAGCTGTGCCACGGTGTGGCCGGTGGCCCACGCGATCGCGACGATCTCCGGGACCTTCGCCGCACGCTCACCGGACATGATCCGTGACAGCGTCGGTTGAGAGATGCCGGTCAGATCCGCGAGAGCCCGCTGACTGAGACCGGCAGCCGCGCGTGCACGCTCGATCAGCACGCCGACGTTCGCTTCACCCACCGCCACCCTCCCCACCTGAATCACGATCGCCTTGCGTGATTCAGTCTACGGGATCGACGCTACCTCCACCAGGACACGGGCACGGTCAGGGAAGCTGGCCGCCACCGGCGCCGCCACCGACGGCGGCGTCCGACTCGGCGGGAGCGGCGGCACGGCGGCCGCGGCGCTTCTTGGCGGGCGGGGGCGGGACGAGGGCCGCCAGGTCGCCGCCGGTGTCGTTGGAGCGCAGGACGAAGGGGCGCGTGGCCGTGTAGCGGATGGCGGTGACCGAGGCCGGATCCGCGACGATGCGCTGGAACTGGTCCAGGTGGAGGCCCAGGGCGTCGGCGGCGATGGCCTTGATGACGTCGCCGTGGCTGCAGGCGAGCCAGACGGCCTCGGGGCCGTGCTCCTCGGTGATTTTCGCGTCCCAGGCGCGGACGGCGGCGACGGCGCGGGTGGCCATGGCGGCCATCGCCTCGCCGCCGGGGAAGACGGCGGCGCTGGGGTGCTGCTGGACGACGGGCCAGAGCGGGTCCTTGGCCAGCTTGGCCAGCGGCTGGCCCTCCCAGGAGCCGTAGTCGCACTCGATGATGCCGTCCTCGAGGCGCGGGAGCGCGTCGGGAAGCGCGAGCGACAGGGTCTGACGGCAGCGCAGGAGCGGGCTGGAGACCACCGCGGCCAGCGGGAGGCCGGCGAGACGGGCGCCGACCGCGGCTGCTTGGCCGCGGCCGACGTCGTCCAGCTCGACGGGCTGACGACCGGCGAGTCCGCCGGAGGCGTTGGCGGTGGTCCGCCCGTGCCGGAGTAAGAGGACGGTTGCCACGAGGGACAACCCTACGCGACTCCGGCCTCGTCGAAGGCCTCGGCGAGCGTGCGGAGCGTGGTGATGGAGGACTCCCGGTCGGCGGTGAAGAGGTTCACGGAGAGCGTGGTGACGCCGGCTTCGGCGTACCGCTGGAGGCCGCTCTTGATCTTGTCTTTGGGGCCGATGAGGGAGGTGCGGTCGATGAAGTCCTGCGGGACGGCGGCGGCCGCGTCGCGCTGCTGGCCGGTGAGGTAGAGGTCCTGGACCTGGGCGGCCTCGGCCTCGTAGCCCATCCGGACCGCGATCTGGTTGTAGAAGTTCTGCTTGCGGCTGCCCATGCCGCCGACGTAGAGCGCGGCGTGCGGGCGGATCAGGTCGGCGCAGGCGGACACGTCGTCGCCGATCGCGACCGGGACGGCGGGGGCCACGTCGAAGCCCTTGAGGTCGAGGCCAGCGCGGGCGCGGCCGGCGGCGACGGAGGCGAGGTAGCCGTCGGCGAGGTCGGGGGCGAAGAAGATGCCGAGCCAGCCGTCCGCGATCTCGCCGGCCAGCTCCAGGTTCTTCGGGCCGACCGCGGCGAGGTAGATCGGGATGCCGGCGCGCAGCGGGCGGAAGCCGAGCTTGAGCGCCTTGCCGGGGCCGTCGGGGAGCGGGAGCGTGTAGTGCTCGCCGGCGTATTCCACGCGGGAGCGGGCCAGCGCGAGCTTGACGATGTCGACGTACTCGCGGGTGCGGGCCAGCGGGGAGCCGAAGCGGACGCCGTGCCAGCCCTCGGAGACCTGCGGGCCGGAGACGCCGAGGCCGAGGCGGAAGCGGCCGCCGGAGAACGTGTCGATGGTGGCCGCGGTCATCGCGGTCATGGCCGGTGTGCGCGCGGGGATCTGCATGATCCCGGAGCCGACGTGGATGCGGCTGGTCTGGCCCGCGATCCAGGAGAGCATGCTGACCACGTCGGAGCCGTACGCCTCGGCCGCCCAGACGACGGAGTAGCCGAGGCGATCCGCCTCCTGTGCGATCGCGAGGTGGTCCGCGGGCGTGCTCCAGGCGGTCTGATACCCCAGGCTCAGTCCGAGTTTCACCGCATTCAACCCCTTTAACCGTTTGTGAATACCCACGAGTAACGTCAGAGTGCCGACGAGGATATCCGTACGCCACAGTTCTTAATAAGGTTCACCCATGCAACAGCGACCGCTCGGCCGAAGCGGGCTGGCGGTTTCGCGGCTCGCGCTCGGCACCATGACCTGGGGCCGGGACACCGACGCCGACGACGCGGCCGCGCAGTTGAAAAGTTACCTGGACGCGGGCGGCAATCTGGTCGACACCGCGGACGTCTACGGCGACGGCGACGCCGAGGCCGTGATCGGCTCGCTGCTGGGCGGCCTGGTCCCGCGCGAGGATCTGCTGATCGCCACGAAGGCGGGCGTGCGGCCGGGCAGTGGGCGGCGGCGGGACTGCTCGCGCGGGCACCTGCTGCGCAGCCTGGACGCGTCGCTGCGGCGGCTCGGCACGGATTACGTGGATCTCTTCCAGGTCCACGGGTACGACCCGGCGACGCCGCTGGAGGAGACCATGTCTGCGCTGGATCACGCCGTGACCAGCGGCCGGGTGCGATACGTGGGCCTGTCCAACTACTCCGGCTGGCAGACCGCGCGCGCCGCCACCTGGCAGGCCGCCTACCCGGGCCGCGCGCCCGTGGTCGCCACCCAGATGGAATATTCGCTGCTGGAGCGCGGTGTGGAGCGCGAGGTGATCCCGGCCTGCGAGGCGCTCGGCCTGGGCCTGCTGCCCTGGTCGCCGCTGGGCCGCGGCGTGCTGACCGGGAAGTACCGCAACGGCCGCCCCAGCGACTCGCGCGCGGTGTCGCCGCACTTCGCCGCGTTCGTGGAGAGCTACCTGGACCCGCGCAGCTCCAGCATCGTGGAGGCGGTGGTGATCGCGGCCGGCGGGCTCGGGGTGTCGCCGCTGGAGGTGGCGCTCGCCTGGATCCGCGACCAGCCGGGCGTGGTGGCGCCGATCCTGGGCGCGCGCACGGTGGGCCAGCTGCTCGGCGCGCTGCAGGTGGAGTACGTGGAGCTGCCCGACGAGATAATCAGCGCGCTGGACGATGTGTCCGCTATCGGGTATTCGTACCCGGAACGCGATGACTAGTTTTTGATCAATCTGCGGCGCAGGATAGACGCCATGGACTACGAATACGCGCCGCTGCGGTTGCCCCCGAATGTCGACCGGATGACCGCCACGGCGCAGCTGGCGATCCAGGCCGAGTTCTCCGGCTGGGAGCTGGCCCGGGTGCAGCTGTTCCGGGACGGGACGCGAAAGGTCGTGCTGCGCCGCCGGGTCCGGGAACAGCCGCAACCGGGCCTGTCCATCTAGCGCACGTCCTCCGGCACCTCGATGAACGGGTGCTCGTCGAGACGGCCGAGCAGCCGGTCCTCCGGTCCAGGGGCGAACGGGCCGTCGCCGTCCTCCTCCTCGAACGCGTCGAGGTCCAGCGGCGCGACGACCTCGGTCACGGTGACCAGGCCGTCCAGCGGCTCCAGCTCGGGGATGTCCAGCTCGCCGAGCGAACCGTCGCCGCTCTGCAGCAGCTCCAGCACGGCCTCGCCGACCGAGGTGATCGGCTCGCCCAGCTCGGCCGCGTCCGCGTCCGGTCCGGCGGCGGCGCGGCGGGCGGACTCGGCGACCCGGATCAGCGCGGAGACGCTCGGCACCCGGTAGTCCCGGCGCTGGCGCACCGCGATCGCGGCCGGGTACGCGTCGTCCGGGGCGTCGTGGTCGTGATCGTGGTCGTGATCGGCCTCGTCCTCGTCGATCGGCTTCACGTCCCACGGCGTGACCTCGTTGTACGCGTCGAGCAGCAGCTCGTCGTACTCGAACGAGGCGTTGTTCAGCACGACGTACGCCTTGCCGACGTTGTCGTCCTCGACCGCGCCGCCGCTCGCCTTGACGGCGGCGAGGTGGGCGCGGGCCGCCTCGAAGACGCGCTCCAGCGCCGCGTCGAGATCAGCCGGCTTCAGGTCAGTCATGAAATTTCCTCAGTTCTAGGGGTGTACTCAGCAACCGCGCAGGAATCGGTCCAGCACTCGCGTGCCGAACTCTAGACCCTCGACCGGAACGCGCTCGTCGATGCCGTGGAACAGCGCGGAGAAGTTCAGGTCCGCCGGGAGCTTCAGCGGCGCGAAGCCGAAGCAGCGGATGCCCAGCTGGTGGAAGTGCTTGGCGTCGGTGCCGGCGGACAGCATGTAGGGCACCGCGAGCGCGCCCGGGTCCTCCGCCTTCAGCGCGGCCGACATCGCGTCCACCAGGTCACCGTCGAACGTGGTCTCCAGCGCCGGCTGCGGGTCCCGCGACTCGATCTCGATGTCCGGGCCGATCAGCTCACGCAGCTGCTCGTAGAAGAGCTCGTGCTGACCGGGCAGCGTGCGGCAGTCGATGGTCGCGGACGCCCGGCCCGGGATCACGTTGTCCTTGTAGCCCGCGTCCAGCCGCGTCGGGTTCGCCGTGTTGCGCACGGTGGCGCCGATGATGTTCGCGATCGGGCCGAGCTTCGCGATCGCCTTCTCCGGGTCGTCCAGGTCCAGCTCCACGCCGAGCAGCTCCGTGGTCTGCTCCAGGAACGTGCGCACCGTGGGAGTCACGGTCAGCGGGAACTTGTGGTTGCCGATCCGGGCCACGGCCTCGGCCAGCGCGGTCACCGCGTTGTCGTCGTGCACCATCGAGCCGTGACCGGGGCGGCCCTTGGCGTGGATGCGCAGCCAGTCCATGCCCTTCTGCGCGGTCTCGATCAGGTACAGCCGCAGGTCGTTGCTGACCGTGAACGAGTAGCCGCCGACCTCGCCGATCGCCTCGGTCACGCCCTCGAACAGGTCCGCCCGGTCGGCCACCAGCGCCTTCGCGCCGTACTTGCCGCCCGCCTCCTCGTCCGCGGTGAACGCGAGCACGATGTCGCGCGGCGGGACGTAGCCCTCGCGGTGCCACTGCGACACCACGGTGAGCACCATCGCGTCGAAGTCCTTCATGTCGACCGCGCCGCGGCCCCACAGGTAACCGTCGCGGATCTCACCGGCGAACGGGTCCACCGACCACTCGGCCGGATCCGCCGGGACCACGTCCAGGTGGCCGTGGACCAGCAGGCCGCCGCGCGAGGAGTCCGCGCCCGGGATGCGGGCGACCAGCGAGGTGCGGCCGGGCAGCGTCTCGTGCACGACCGGCTCGATGCCGGCGGCGGACAGCTTCTCCGCGACGTACTCCGCGGCCGCGCGCTCCCCCTTGCTGGTCTGCGGATCCCCCGTGTTGCTCGTGTCGATCCGGAGCAGGTCGCGGCAGATCCCGACAACCTCGGCTGAGTCGTTCATGCGCCTTTCTTACCATCCCCGGCCGCCCATCGGCGTTTGCCGGTTGAACGCGGCGGGAATCACGGCGTCGCACGCCAATGTGTTCCCTAGGAGGACCCCGTGGCACTCCCCCTTCCCCCGCTCCCGCACACCCCCGGCGACGCCGCGTGGGAACCGGCCGGAGACGAGGTCGTCAAGGTGCTCTCCGAGGAGCACCACCGCATCGCCTCGCTCTGCTCCCGGCTCACCGACATCGAGGTCCCGGCCGAGGAGCGCTCCCGTACCGCCGAGGTCGTCGTGGCCACCGTCACACGCCACCTCTCGGCCGAGGAGCAGTACATCTACCCCGCGGTCGCGGGCACGCTCGAGGACGGCCGCGCCATCGCCGACCACGAGATCGCCGAGGACCGCGAGATCCTGCGCACGCTCCAGGCGTTCTCCGCCACCAAGCCCGGCGACGCCGACTTCGACCGCCTGGCCACCGAGATCTGCACCAAGCTCGGCCGGCACGCGGAGACCGCGACCGGGCAGCTGCTGCCCGGCCTGCGCGACGCGGCCAGCCACGCGGACCTGATCCGGCTCGGCAACCGCGTGCAGATCGCGGAGGAGGCCGCGCCCACGCGCCCGCACCCGGGCACGCCGGCCACGCCGCCGTGGAACAAGGTCGTCGACCCCGCGATCGCGGTGGTGGACAAGGCGCTCGACGCCGTGACCGGCCGGAAGACGTACCAGTCAGATCTTTAGATTCAGGATTTCCCGCTTCCGGCGTGGTCACCTTCCGCGCGCTCCCGCGGCCTCGGATCCGTGGGTGGTCACGAAAGGGCAGGGGCGGGGCACACCCCGCCTCCTGCCCAGGTCCCGGGACGCGATCTTGGCGGGGGCGGGGCGGGTGGGTTGGAATGGGCGGCATGAGCGAGCTTGCGAGCGAATCATCGGCGCAGTGCCTGAACTCATGCCGACGGGGGAGCGAAGCGGGGGAGGCGGCATGAGCGAACGGCGAGCCCTGGTGGTCCGTGGTGGCTGGGACGGGCACGCGCCCGTGGCGGCCACCGAGGTCTTCATCCCGCACCTGGAGGAGCAGGGGTTCGCGGTGGGGATCAGCGAGGATCTCGACGTCTACCTGGACGCGGACCGGCTGCGGGAGACCGACCTGATCGTGCAGTGCTGGTCGATCGGGACGATCACCGGCGCGCAGGCGGCCGGGCTGGAGGCCGCGGTCCGCCACGGCACCGGGCTGGCCGGCTGGCACGGCGGGATCATCGGCGCATTCCACCACAATCGGTACCAACTGCTCACCGGCGGCAAGTTCGTGTGGCACCCGGACGAGTTCGTCGATCACGTGCTGACGGTCCGGCCGGAGCGCGCCCAGCACGAGATTGTTTCCGGCATTGACTCAGTCGAATTGCACACCGAAAAATACTGGGTGATCTCGGATCCGCTGAACGACGTACTCGCAACGGTGATCTTCGATCCGGAAGACGACGCCGAGTGGAGCCAGTCGATCACGATGCCGGCGGTCTGGACACGGCATTGGGGCGCGGGCCGCGTGTTCGTCAGCACGGTCGGCCACAGGGTGGATGACCTGCTCGTACCGGAGATCAAAAGGATCACCGAGCGCGGTCTGACATGGGCTGCGCGGTACCACCGCGCCGACTGAGCACATCGGACCGTCGTATGGTTCAGCCGGACCCGACAGTGTTCGACTCGTATTTTCGGCCGGAGTTCACTGGCTGAAACTCTTTCGCTTACTCCCCCGTAGGTCCTACCGTCACGCTATGAACCTGGAGCTGCGGCATCTCAAGGTGGTCTGCACGATTGCGGAAACGGGGAGTGTCACAAAGGCGGCCTCG
Organism: Catenuloplanes japonicus; assembly: GCF_000717135.1. Lineage (GTDB taxonomy): Bacteria > Actinomycetota > Actinomycetes > Mycobacteriales > Micromonosporaceae > Catenuloplanes > Catenuloplanes japonicus. Next base: position 93,732 of record NZ_JNXY01000040.1, on the reverse strand, counting down.
ACCTTGGGGCTCGCCCAGCCGGCGCTGACGGCGCAGCTGCAGCGCATCGAGCGGGCGCTCGGCGGCCCGCTCTTCGACCGCGACCGGCGCGGGGCCCGGCCCACCGCGCTCGGCGAGCTGGTGCTGGCCCGCGCGCGGGTGCTGCTGCCGGCGATGAAGGGCCTGCAGGACGAGGCCGCGCGACTCGCCGGCAACGGCAGCGCGCTCACCCGATATCGAATCGGTTCGACAATGGGCCCGATCGTGGGCGGGCTGCTGCGCCGGCTCGCCGAGGATCAGCCCCAGGCGCAGATCACGACGTACTCCACCTGGCTGCGCGACGAACTCTACGAGAAGCTGGCCGGCGGGCGGCTCGACTTCGCGCTGATCGGCATGTGCGGCGACTCCGCGCCGTCCGCCGAGTTCGGGCTGGCCTGGGAGGCGGTCGCGGTCGACGGCGTCTGCGTGATGCTGCCGGAGGACCACCGCGCCGCCGGCGCCGACGAGGTGGCGCTGGCCGACCTCGCGGACGACAACTGGGTGGCCGCGCCCGGCGACGGCTGTTTCGCGGACTGTTTCGCGGCCGCCTGCGCGCGCGCCGGGTTCACGCCGCGCCAGGTCTTCGAGATCGACGTGCGGGCCGCGATCGACATGGTGGAGTCCGGCGCCGCGATCGGCATCTGCCAGCCCACGTTCCGCCCCACGCCGGGCCTGGTCACGGTGCCGCTGGCCGGCACGCCGCTGCGCTGGCGGCACCTGGTCGGCTGGCACCCGGAGAGCACCGCGGCCGCGTTCGCCCACCGGGTGGTGGAGCACGCGACGGAGTCGTACCGCGAGTCGGTCGGCCGGAACACGCGCTATCTGGAATGGGTGGCCGGCAAGCCCCGGCTCGGCGTGCAGCGCGCCGGCGACCACCTGCTCGCTATCTAATCGACCGCATGACGCTGCTGGTGGTGGACGGGGCGAACGTGGTCGGCTCGGTGCCGGACGGGTGGTGGCGGGACCGCGCCGGTGCCGCCGGACGGCTGCGCGACCGGCTGCGCCCGCTGGCCGCGGACGGGCTGCCCGGCCTGCCGCCGCCGCTGTCCGTGGTGCTCGTGGTGGAGGGCAGGGCGAAGGGCATCGGCGCCGCGCCCGAGGTGTCCGTGGTGGACGCGCCCGGCTCCGGCGACGACACCATCGTGGATCTCGTCCGCGACGCCGCCGACCCGGACGTCGTGGTCGTGACCGCCGACCGCGGCCTGCGCGCACGCGTCACCGCGCTGGGCGCGCGCGTGCTCGGGCCACGCGCGGTGCGATGAGTGAAAGAACCACGAATGGTTATTCGCGGTGACCAGTGGTTACTGTGAGTTTGACGCAGAGTCGCGCCAGCACGGACGTCTCCTTGAGACCCACAGCGGTGCCTCAGGGGTGAGGTCCGTATAGGATCTTCCTCAGCATCTGAGAGGGGTCGTCGAGTGGCCAGTGTCGCTGAGGTTCGCGCCGCCATCGACGCAGCGGTCCAGCAGGTGACCGAGTCCCAAGTGGCGATCAGCGCGGCCAACGAGAAGCTCTCGGAGGCGCAGATGAGTCTGGCGGCAGCCTGGGACGGGTCCGGCCACCAGGCCACGCAGGCGGCGTACGCGTCGTTGCAGCAGGCCACCGTGGACCTGGAGAACTGCTACACCGCCACGCTCGCCGCGGTGGAACAGGCACAGACCTACACCGCGACGCTGTAGAGCGAAGCCATGTCGCTTCTCGAGGAGCTGGGCGCGCGCATCCGCGCCACCAACGACGAGCTTCCGGTCGGGCTGGTCCTCGCCGCGCTGGAGCGCCTGCGGGTCGCCTCCGAGCTGCTGGTCTGGGTCCGCCAGGCCTCCTCCCAGCCGATGGGCGTGCCACAGCTGGCCAACGCCACCGAGCACGCCGAACACGCCGCGTTCGCGCTGCGCAGCGCCCAGGACGCCATCGCCGAATACCTCACCGCGATCGGCATGAGTCACGACGCCACCCGCGGCGCGGACGGCAGCTGGCGGGACGCGGTCGCGTTCGAGGAGCGCGACCGGCCCGAGGAGCCGAAGACCCCGGCCGCGGCACCGCTCGGCCGCTGGTGGAAGGCGCGCGTCACCGTGCTCACCGGCGGCGAGGCCTCCGCCGACGAGTCCGCCGGCGCGGTCGGCGGCCCCGGGAAGGCCACGCCCGGCGAGCGCGACAAGCACGACCGGGACGCGGCCGTCGACAGCGCGGACCTGATGCGCCGCATCGCCGCGTCCGTCGGCTCCGACAGCCCCGGCCGGATGCGCCGCGAGCTCGGCGAGGTGGAACCGCCGGTCGGGCTGGGCCTGGCCGCGCTCACCCCGGCGCTGCTGCACCGGCTCAGCGCCGACCTGCTCGGCCACGAACCCCGCCCGGAGGATCTGCCCCGGGTCCGCAAGGAGACCGAGCAGCTGCGCGAACTGCTGCCCGGCCTGCCCCCGGCCACGCTCGACGTGCTCGCGGAACGCATCTGCCGGGTGCCCCCGGAGCAGCGCAAGTCCGTCAAGGAGAAGAAGGAGCGCGAGGAGGAGCCGTCCGAGGACGGCCGCCGGCGCAACGAGGCCGAGCGCGACCACCCCGCGGACGCGGCCGTGGCCGGCGCGGTCCTCACCGGCGTGCTGCTGAAGCGGCTCGGCCGGGACCCCGGCTCGCTGCAGGCGACCGCGCCGGAGACCGTGCCGACGTACCGGGACGCCGATGCCTGACTCGCGGGCCACCTTCGCCGACCAGGTCCGCCGGACGCTGTCCTACGCGCTCGGCCGCGCCCGCGGCGAGCTCGCCGACGCGGAGCACGAGCTGGACCAGGCCGAGTCCCGGCTGGACCGGCTGGACAAGGTCGCGGGCGAGGTGCCGGTCCGGGCCGCCCGGCAGCGCGACGCGCGGCTGGCCGAGATCGACGAGCTCTACGCCGCGAAGCTGACCTCGCTCACCCGGGCCGCCGCGGACGCGGGCGAGCGCGAGGCCCCGGGCGCGGCCGGGCTGCCGTGGGACGAGTGGAAACCGACGCCGGCCGACCGGAGGGCCACCGCGCCGGAGCTGCGGATCGGCGCGGTGCGGATCGCGCGCAACCGGCCCGTACCCGCGCTGGTGCCTCTTTTGGATCGTGCGCACGTGCACCTGTCCACGCTGCCCGCGGCGGACAGCCCGGAGGCGGGACGGCAGATAGGACCCGGCGAGCCCGGCGGCGACGCGGGCACGGGCTACGCGGAGACCGGCGACCGGGTGGTCACCACGCTGCTGCTGCGCGCGCTCGGCAGCGCCGCACCGGGCCAGGTGCACATCACCGGGTACGACCCGGAGCAGCTCGGCGGCGGCCTGGCCGGCTTCGCGCCGCTGGCCAACGCGGGCCTGCTCACGTTCGTCGGCCCCGGCGGCCTGTCGCAGCTGCTGGACGGCCTGGTCGACCACATCCGCCGGATCAACGAGAAGGTGCTGGCCGGCGCGCACACGTCGCTGCGCGAGCTCGCCGAGGCCGAGGGCCGCCGCCCGGAGCCGTGGCGGATCGCGGTGCTGCTCGGCGCCGGCCGCAAGGACGAGCTGACCCCGCACGAGCGCGACCAGCTGGAACGCATCGCGCGCACCGGCGTGGCCTGCAACGTGCACCTGATCGTGCGCGGCCTGCCGATGCCGTCCGGACCGTCCGTGGAGACGATCCGGACCGGCGCGAGCGGCCGCGTCCGGGTCGGCGGCCTCGGCGGGCTGCCCGTGGTGCTGGACCCGCCGCCCCCGGCCCGGCTGGTCACCGAGACGTCCGCGGCGCTGGCCCGCCGCGCCGCCGAGGGCCCGGCCCCGGTCCGCTTCGCCGACCTGCTGCCGGACGGGTTCTGGCGCGAGTCGTCCGCCGAAGGGCTGATCGCGCCGGTCGGCGAGGACGCGCAGGGCCGCCCGGTCCCGGTCACGCTGTCCGACTACCCACCGCACGCGCTGATCGCGGGCCCGTCCGGCACCGGCAAGACGAACCTGATCTACGCCTGGATGGGCGCGCTCTCCGCCCGCTACTCCCCCGCCGAGCTGGAGTTCTACCTGCTCGACTTCAAGGAGGGCGTGTCCTTCGCCCGGTTCGCGCCCGGCCGCCGCGACCCGAGCTGGCTGCCGCACGTGCGCCTGGTCGGCGTCAACGTCAACACGGACCGCGAGTTCGGCCTGGCGCTGCTGCGGTTCCTCGGCGAGGAGCTGCGCCGGCGCGCGGACGCGGCCAAGGCGTTCGACGCGACCAAACTCCCCGAGCTGCGCGCGGAGAACCCGGACGGCCACTGGCCGCGCATCGTCGCCGTGATCGACGAGTTCCAGGTGCTGCTCAACGGCCGCGACGCGGTGGTCACCGAGTCGGTGAACCTGCTCGACGACCTGGCCCGGCGCGGCCGCTCGCAGGGCATCCACCTGATCCTGGCCAGCCAGGACGTGTCCGGCATCGAGGCGCTGTGGGGGCGGCCGTCGCTGGTCGCCCAGTTCTCGCTGCGGATCGCGCTTCCCAAGGCGCGCAAGGTCCTTCCCGAGCAGAACACCGCCGCGGACACGCTCCCCCGCCACCACGCGATCGTGAACCCGGACTCCGGCGCGCCCGAGGCCAACCAGATCCTCCGCGTGCCACCGGCCGGCGACCGGGACGCGTGGGGGTCGCTGCAGCGCGAGCTGTGGACCACCCGGCCCGAGGGCTCACTGCCGCCGCGGCTGTTCGACGGCGACGCCATCCCCCGGCTGGACGCGGCGCCGGACTTCACCGCGCTCGCCCCCGGCGCGGACCCGGCCGGCCGCCGCTGGGCCGCCGCCGGACCGGTCGCGCTGCTGGGCGAGGCGATCGACGTGCAGGCCCGGTCCGCGCGCCTGGCGCTCGACCGCGCGCCCGGCCGGAACCTGGCCGTGGTCGGCACCCGCCCGGACGAGGCCTGCGCGGTGCTGAACGCGGCCGCCCGCTCGCTCGCGGCGCAGTACCCGGACGGCGGCGCGCGGTTCTCCGTCGCCTGCCTGGACGCGTCCGCCGCGCTGGCCGTGGACGCGCTGCACGGCGTGCTCCCGCCGGACCGCACCGTGGTCTACCACGCGGACAACGTGACCGCGCTGCTGCGCGCCACCGCGGCCGGCCTGGAGGACCAGGGCGACGAACCCCACTTCCTGCTGCTGTACGCGGTGGACGCGGTCACGCCCCGGCTGGCCCGCGGCCTCAGCACCGCCCCGGCGCAGCAGCGGCGCAGCAGCATCATCCCGCCGGTCAACGCGCATGCGGGCACGGTGAAGTCCGCGGACAGCGCGACGGCCCCGACCGGCCTCGACGACCTGCGCCGCATCCTCACCGCCGGCCCGGAGCACCACACGCACGTGCTCGGCTGGTGGCGGCAGCCCGGACGGCTGCGCGACGACCTCGGCGGGGTCGGGTCGCGCACGGACGCGATCGGCTCCTGGGTCGCGCTGGACGTGCACGGCAGCGAGCTGGCCCAGTTCTACCCGGACGGGCGCGGGCCCGGCTGGTATCCACGACCGTGGCGCGGGCTGTTCTTCGACCGTGCCGTCCACCGCGTCGCCGAGGCGATCATCCCGTACGGATGGGCGTGATGTCCGAGTACCGCGAGCTGATCCGCAGCCTGGCCGGCATCGGCGCGGAGGTCGACGCGCACCGGGCCGAGGCACGCCAGTGGTACGAGCGGACCGTCGCCAACGCCGAGGCCAAGCACCGCGAGGCGCAGCAGCGGGCGGTCGCCTGCGCCCAACGGCTGCGCGACGCGAACCGGCACGCGGACGACATCGACATGCGCGTCTACGGCCTGTGGGAGGACGTCCGCGCGCGGGCCGGCCGGGTCTCGTCCGCGCCCACGCCGCTGATGCCGCCGGACGAGGACCCGCGCGACGCCGACGAGTGGCTGATGGAGGCGCGCGTGCAGATGGCCCGCTCCGGCCGGCTGCCCGAGCTGTCCGCGCAGACCCGCCGGGTCATGGTGATGTTCGGCGTGCTCGGCGGGCTGCTGGCCGGGCTGGCCGGGTTCGGCGTGCGCGCGGCCGGGCGCTCGGTCGGCGGCGATCTCGCGGTGGTGCTGCCCGTGCTGGCGCTGCTGCTCACGCTGGCACTCGGGCCGATCGTGGCGCTGCTGGCCGCGAAGGTCTACGCGGACCGCCGGGGCGCGGTGCTGGAGGCCGGCTCCGTCTCCGCGCTGGTGATCTCCGCGCTGGTCACGGCCGGGCTGGCGATCGTGGTCCAGAACGTCTGAGCACGACCGCCGGCGCGCGTGGTCCGGAACGTCTGAGCACGGCCGCGGTCCCAGAACCGCTGCGCGCGGCCGTCGGTTCCGGAGCGCCGGGGCGTACCGTCGCGGGCATGATGCCGTTGATCTTCTCCGACGGGCCGGTCGTGCTGGACGGCGGCCTCGCCACGCAGCTGGAGGCCGCGGGCGCGGACCTGTCCGGCGCGTTGTGGTCCGCCCGGCTGCTGCGCGACGACCCGGACGCGATCGTCGCGGCACACCGGGCCTACCTGCGGGCCGGCGCGCGGGTGGTGACGACCGCGAGCTACCAGGCGACGTTCCCCGGTTTCGCGCGGGCCGGGATCGGGGCGGCCGAGGCCACGGCGCTGATGCGGCGCAGCGTCCGGCTGGCCCGGGACGCGATCGACGCGGAGGGCGGCACCGGCGGGGTCGCGGTGTCGATCGGCCCGTACGGCGCGATGCTCGCGGACGGCTCCGAGTACCGCGGCGGCTACGGGCTGAGCGTGCGTGAGCTGTCCGCGTTCCACCGCCCGCGCCTGGAGGCCCTGCGGGACGCGGGCGGCGACGTGTTCGCGCTGGAGACCGTCCCGGACACGGTGGAGGCGGAGGCGCTGATCGGCCTGGTCCGGGAGCTGGGCGTGCCGGCCTGGCTGTCGTTCACGATCGGCGGCGACCGCACCCGGGCGGGCCAGCCGCTCGCGGAGGCGTTCGCGCTGGTCAGAGACGTCGATGAGATCGTGGCGGTGGGCGTCAACTGCTGCGATCCGGCCGACGCGGCCGCGGCCGTGCCGATCGCGCGCGAGGCGAGCGGCGGCAAGCCCGTGGTCGTCTACCCGAACAGCGGCGAGGACTGGGACGCGACCGCCCGCGCCTGGACCGGTCCGGCCACGGTGGACACGCTCGCGTTCGCCCACGGTGCCGCGCTGGTCGGCGGCTGCTGCCGCGTGGGCCCGGACCGGATCCGCGCGATGGCAACGGCGCTGGCCGGACGGCGGTAGCCGGAACGGGGTCGGCCGAACAGCGGGCATCCCGGGGGTGACAGCGGCTCATACGCTGCGTGGGTGGCCACCTTCCGCCGCCTTCCCGTCGACGCGCTCCCGCCGGAACCGGAGTCCGGGCTGGCCCTGCACACGGTGCGGGATCTGCAGTACCGCGAGTGGTCCCGGCTGGGCTGGTCCTGCGACGGGCGGCTGCTGTCCGCGATCGGCCAGGATCTCGGCCTGTGCCTGTGGCTGGTGCCGGCCACGCTCGGCCCGGAGTCGCACGTGGCCGAGCGCCCGGTCGGCCGGCAGACGCTGCTGCGCGCCTACCACTGGTCGCCGACCGCGGAGCGTGAGATGGCCGTGGTCAGCTCCGGCCGGGTGATCATGCTGGACGTGCGGACGAACCGGGAGCGCTGGGACCTGCCGCTGCCGGACCGGGACGTGCATCACGCGGTCACCATCTCGCCGGACGGCCGGCAGGTCGCGGTGACCGCCGGCGGTGCCGTGACCATGGTGGACAGCGCGAACGGGCGCAAGCGCCGGTCGTTCCGGGTCTCCGCGCACACCGAGGGGCTCGCCTGGTCGCCGCGGCCGACACGGGAGCTGCTGACCCGCCACCACGAGGGGCCGGGCGAGCTGCTCCTGCTGGACGGCAGCGGCCAGCAGGTGGTCCGCGCCGGGCGGATCGCGGCGATGGCCTGGATGCCGAACGGCGTCGAGGTCTGCCTGGCGATGGACGCGGCGATCGGCATCCACGACATCCGGACCGGCACGCTGACCATGCGCGCCGAGGGGCACACCGCGCCGGTGACCGGGCTCGCGGTCTCCGCGGACGGCGGGCTGCTCGCGTCCGAGTCCGAGGACGGGGAGCTGCGGCTGTGGCGTACCGACTCGATGGAGTGCCTGGCCGTGCTGGATCTGCACGGCGGCGGTGAGGAGCCGTCCGAGGGGCTGGCGTTCCACCCGGCGCGGCCGCTGCTGGCGTTCCGCAGCCACCGCAACCGGCGGCTGCACCTGCTGGAGTGCGATGTGGAGCGGCTCTACGACGCGCCCCGGCAGGACTCGTCGCGCTACCGCAACGCGAAGGTGGTGCTGCTCGGCGACACCGGCGTCGGCAAGTCCGGGCTGGGGCTGGTGCTGTCCGGGCAGACGTACCGGGCGACCGACTCGACGCACGGCCGGCAGGTGTGGCGCTTCAGCGAGCAGACCGTGACGCTGCCGGACGGCGGCACCGAGACGCGTGAGGTGCTGCTCTGGGACCTGGCCGGGCAGCCCGGCTACCGGCTGGTGCACCAGCTGCACCTGGCCGAGGCCGCGGTCGCGTTGATCGTGTTCGACTCGCGCAGCGAGGTGGACCCGTTCTCCGGCGTGCGCTACTGGGTGCGGGCGCTGCGGCACGGGCGCCGGCCGGTGCACACGCTGCTGGTCTCCGCGCGGGAGGACCGCGGCGGCCCGCAGGTGAGCCGCAAGCGCATCGAGGAGCTGGTCGCGGAGCTGCGCCTGGACGGGTACGCGGAGACCAGCGCGCGCGAGCTGCGCGGCATCAAGGATCTGACCGCCGTGATCCGGAACGCGATCAACTGGTCCGCGTCACCTCAGTCGATCTCCACCCGGCTGTTCGAGACGATCAAGCGGTTCCTGATCGACGAGAAGGCGGACGGGCGCGCGCTGACCCGGGCCGACGACCTGTTCCGGCTGTTCCAGGCCCGGCACCCGCACCTGGAGGGCGAGCCGGAGCTGCGGGCCGGGTTCGACACCTGCGTGGGCCTGCTGCAGAGCCGCGACCTGATCCGCCGGTTCACGTTCGGCGGTTACGTGCTGCTCTGCCCGGAGCTGCTGGACGCGTACGCGTCCGCGCTGATCAACGCGGCCCGCGCGCAGCCGGAGGGTCTCGGCTACCTCGCCGAGGAGGAGGTGCTGGCCGGCCGGTTCCCGATCCCGCAGGAGACGCGGCTGCCGGACGAGGAGCGGCTGCTGCTGATCGCCATGGTGGAGGAGCTGCTGCAGCACGACCTGGCGCTGCGTGAGCCGACCGACGGCGGCGTGGACCTGGTGTTCCCGTCGCAGCTGACCCGGGACCGCCCGGACGCGCCGGACCTGGGCCCGACGGACGTGGAGTTCCTTTTCGAGGGCGCGCTGCAGAACGTCTACGCCACGCTCGCGGTCCGGCTCTCGCACGCGGCCACGTTCGTCGGCCACGAGCTGTGGCGGGGCGCGGCCGCGTACGTGACCCGGGCCGGTCACCGCTGCGGGTTCCGGCTGACCGAGCCGGAGGAGGGCGTCGGCCGGCTGGAGCTGTGCTACGCGCCGGGCACGGCCGAGGAGACCCGGCTGATCTTCGAGGACTACGTCGCCGACCACCTGGCCAAGCGCGCGCTGCCGGACACCGTGGTGCGCCGCCGCGTGTTCACCTGCCCGCGCCCGGAGTGCGGCTACCAGCTGGACGAGGATCTGGCCCGCCGCCGGCTGGCCCGCGGTGACGCCGGCATGGAGTGCCCGGCCTGCTCGGAGGCGCAGATCTCGCTGCGCGACCGGGACCGCCCGGTGCCCGCGGTCGCGGAGGAGGTCTCCGCGATGAACGCGAGCGCGGACCTGCGGCGGCGCCGGGAGACCGCGACCGCGACGGTCCGGGGCAAGCGTGCGGTCGGCGACTTCGACGTGTTCCTGGCGTACCGGACGGCGGACCGGGTCACGGCCGAGCGCCTGCGCCAGCAGTTGCTCGACGAGGGCCTGCTGCCGTGGATGCACGACGAGGAGCCGGAGGCGGACCCGGCGGAGCTGGCCCGCATCGACGTGGTGGTCGTGGTGGTCGGCGAGAACGGCGGCCCGTGGGACGACGAGCTGCAGCACGCGATGATCAACGACTTCATCACGCGCCGCGTCCGGTTCGTGCCGGTGGTGCTGCCGGTGAAGGAGGAGCCGGAGCTGCCGGGTTTCCTGCGCGACGTGCCGGTCGTCGACTTCCGGGTCACCGAGCCGGACCCGGTCCGCCGCCTGATCCGCCGCATCACCCGTGCGCACTGAGCCGCCCCGGCTCCCCCGCGCTCACGCGCCCCGGCGGGCCCTCAGCTCGTCGCGGAGCCAGCCGAAGCTGGACTTCGGTGTGCGGGCGCCGGTCGGGTAGTCGATGTGCACCAGGCCGAACCGGGGGCCGTAGCCGCGCGCCCACTCGAAGTTGTCGATCAGCGACCAGTAGAAGTAGCCGCGCACGTCCACGCCCGCGTCCATCGCCTCGCGCACCGCGGCGAGGTGGGCGGCGACGAAGTCGATGCGCTCCGGGTCCGGCACCGGGCCGGGGGCCAGCTCCGCGCGCCCGTTCTCGGTGACGTAGACCGGCGGCAGGTGCGGGAACCGTCCGGCCAGGCCGGTGAGCGTGGCCCGCAGGCCCGCGGGCTCGATCGGCCAGCCCAGGTCGGTGACCGGCACGCCCTCGGGCTTGAAGGTCCGGACCCCGATGTCGTACGCGGAGCGCTGTGCCGGATCCGGCGAGGCGAACGGCGCGTCCGCCACGTGGATGCGGTAGTAGTAGTTGACGCCGAGGAAGTCCAGCGGCGCGGAGATGACCGCGAGATCCCCGTCCTGCCGGAAGCCGAAGTCGGTGACGCCGGCGTAGAGGTCGGTGAGCCCGGCCGGGTACGCCCCGGCCAGCACCGGGTCGGTGAACTGGCGGTTGACCAGCAGGTCCTGACGGGCCGCGGCGGCCAGGTCGGCCGCGCTGTCACTGGCCGGCACGGCCGGGGAGAGGTTGAGCGTGATGCCGACACGTGCGTCCGGACGGCGCTCGCGCAGCACCCGGGTGGCGAGGCCGTGACCGAGCAGCAGGTGGTGCACTGCCGCGAGCGCGCCGTGGCCCTCGCGCGTGCCGGGCGCGTGGCGGCCCTCCGCGTACCCGGTGATGCTGGAGCAGTAGGGCTCGTTGAGCGTGATCCAGTCCTGCACCCGGTCGCCGAGCGCGTCCGCGACCACGCCGGCGTAGTCGGCGAAGCGCTCCGCCGTGTCCCGGGACCGCCAGCCGCCGAGATCCTCCAGGGCCTGCGGCAGGTCCCAGTGGTAGAGCGTCACGAACGGGCGGATGCCGCGCTCGCCCAGCCCGTCGGCGAGCCGCTTGTAGAAGTCGAGCCCGGCCTGGTTGACCGTGCCCGCGCCGGTGGGGAGGATCCGGGACCAGGAGATCGAGAAACGGTACGCGTCCGCGCCCAGCTCGCCGAGCAGCGCCACGTCCTCGGCCCAGCGGTGGTAGTGGTCGCAGGCCACGTCGCCGCTGCTGCCGTCCGCGATCGCGCCCGGGACGCGGGTGAACGTGTCCCAGATCGAGGGCCCGCGGCCGTCCTCCGCGGCCCCGCCCTCGATCTGGTAGGCGGCGGTGGCGGTGCCCCAGACGAAGCCGGCCGGCACCTCCGGCAGCTTCGGCTTTTCACGCTCGTCTATCTCGATCAGACTCATGGCCACGATGGTACGCTGCCTGAAACCGGTTACATACCCCCGTCTGAGGTGGCGTAATGGCGACGATCCGCGAACTGGCCCGGCACTGCGGCGTCTCGGTGGCCACGGTCTCGCGCGTCTTCAACACGCCCGAGGTGGTCAGCCAGGCCACCCGGCAGAAGGTCGAGGCCGCGGCCGCGGAGATCGGCTACCTGCCGAACGAGTCCGCCCGCACGCTCGCCACCAAGAAGTCGAACACGATCGGCCTGGTCTGGGACATAGACCACCGGCGCAGCGGCTGGCGGCACCCGTTCCTGCAGGAGATCCTGGTCGCGCTGAAGACCGCGCTCTCCGCACACGGCCTGCACCTGCTGCTGCTGGCCACCGGCGCGGACGGCCCGGACCGGCACCTGCGGTCGATCCAGCGGCACAACCTGGACGGCGTGGTGCTCATCGACAACGGCAGCCGCGACCCGGCCGTGCTCGGCCTGGCCGAGGCCGGCATCCCGTGCGTGGCGCTGGACCTGCCACTGACCGGCCCCCGCTGCACCTACGTCACGTCCGACAACCACGGCGGCGCCCGCGAGGCCGTCTCCTACCTGCTCGCCCGCGGTCACCGGCGGATCGCCACGATCACCGGCCCGGCGCGCACCGGCCCTGGCGCGGACCGGCTGGACGGGTTCCGCGCGGAGCTGGCCGCGCGCGGCGTCCCGCTGCCGGCGGAGTACGTGGCGCAGGGCGACTTCTACCTCGACAGCGGCCGGAACGCGATGCGTGACCTGCTGCTGCTCGACACGCCACCGACCGCGGTCTTCGCCGCCGGTGACGAGATGGCGGTCGGCGCGATGCAGGCCGCGACCGAGGCGGGCCTGCGCGTCCCGGCGCACGTGTCCATCGTCGGCTTCGACGACATCGAGCTGGCCGCGCTCATCCCGCCCGGCCTCACCACGATCTCCCAGGACCGCGCCGGTTTCGGCACCGCCGCCGCCGAGGCCCTGATCGCCATGATCCAGGCCCCGGAGGACGCTCCCCCGCCGTCCCCGATCATCCTGCCCACCTCGCTGGTCCGCCGCGGCACCGCCTGAGCGGTGCGCGCATGACTCGACCTATCATAACTCCAGTTATGATAGGTCGAGTCATGCAACCGGGAGGACGCCATGACGGTGACGAAGCCACCAGGCATGTTCGATCGGGAGCGGGAGTGGCGCGCGCTTGCGTCGTTCGCCACCGACCCGGGCGCCGGCGCCACGCTCGGGATCGTCTCCGGCCGGCGACGGCAGGGCAAGACCTATCTGCTGCGCGCGCTCTGCGCCGCGACCGGCGGCTTCTACTTCAGCGCCGACGAGGCCGCCGATCGTGAATCGCTGAACCGGCTCGGCGTCACCCTCGCCGAACACACGGGCGCGCCCGCGCCGTTCACGTTCGACACCTGGCACGCGGCGATCGACGCGCTGCTCGCGCTGGGCCGTGAGCGCCGGATACCGGTCGTCATCGACGAATTCCCCTACCTGGTCAGGGCCAATCCGCAACTGCCCTCGATCATCCAGAACGCGTTCGCGCCGCTGCGCCCGGAGCGCGACGACAGCCGGACCGCGCTGCTGCTCTGCGGCTCCGCGATGTCGTTCATGGGGCGGCTGCTGAGCGGCAACGCGCCGTTGCGCGGCCGGGCCGGGCTGGAGCTGGTCGTGCACACGCTCGACCACCGGCTCGCGGCCGAGTTCTGGGGCGTGGACGACCCGGTCACCGCCCTCAAGGTCAACGCGGTCGTCGGCGGCACCCCGGCGTACCGGCGGGAGTTCGCCCGCGACGACATCCCGGCCGGGCCGGACGACTTCGACGACTGGGTGCTGCGCACCGTGCTCTCCCCCGCCAGCGCGCTGTTCCGCGAGGCGCGTTACCTGCTGGCCGACGAGCCGGACATGCAGAACACGTCGCTCTACCACTCCGTGCTCGCGGCGATCGCGGGCGGGAACACGCAGCGGGGCGGCATCGCGTCCTACCTCGGGCGCAAGTCCGGCGATCTGGCCCACCCGCTCACGGTGCTGGAGGACAGCGGGCTGATCCTCCGGGAGCCGGACGCGTTCCGCGCCAACCGGACCTCGTTCCGCATCGCGGAGCCGCTGATGACGTTCTACCACGCGGTGATGCGACCGATCTGGTCCGACCTCGAGCACACCCGCGACGCCACCCGGCTGTGGCAGCGCAGCCAGCGGCGGTTCCTCGGCAACGTGCTCGGGCCGCACTTCGAGCAGGTCTGCCGCGACTGGGTCCGGCACATGGCGCCACCCGAGTTGTTCGGCGACTATGCCAACGTGGTCGGCGCCGGCACGGTCCACGACCGGTCCGGCATGACCACGCACGAGGTCGACCTGGTGACGTTCGGCCTCGACGATGACGACCGGCGGCCGCTGCTCGCGATCGGCGAGGCCAAGTGGGGAGAGCGGATGGGACTCGGGCACGTCGAGCGCCTCCGCCGGATCCGCACGCTGCTCGCCGCCCAGGGGCGGCACGGCGCCATCACCGCCAGGCTGGCCTGCTTCAGCGCGGCCGGGTTCACCGACGAGCTGATCGAGACGGCGGCCCGGGACGACAGCGTCGTCCTCATCGGCGCCGCCGACCTGTACCAGGGCCCGGAAAGGTCATAAAAGCCCTCAGGCCGCGTGCGAACGGGACGATAGGACGCGTGGTGAATACTGCGAGCGGCCCGGAGGCGACCCACGTGAAGCATCGGCTGGTGACCCGGAGCGACTTCGACGGGCTGGTCTGCGCGGTGCTGCTGCGCCGGCTCGACATGATCGACGATGTGCTCTTCGTGCACCCGAAGGACGTGCAGGACGGCGTCGTGGACATCCGGCCGACGGACATCCTGACGAACCTGCCGTACGCGCCGCAGGCACACCTGGTCTTCGACCACCACCACTCCGAGACGATCCGGGTCGGCGGCAAACCGGAGAACCACGTGATCGACGCGAGCGCCCCCTCGGCCGCGCGCGTGGTCTACGACTACTACGGCGGCGTGGCGCGCTTCCCGGACCTGTCGTTCGACCTGATGGACGCGGTCGACAAGGCGGACTCGGCCGCGTACAGCGTGGAGGAGATCCTCCGCCCGACCGGCTGGACGCTGCTCAACTACCTGATGGACAGCCGCACCGGGCTCGGCCGGTTCCAGAACTTCCGGATCTCCAACTATCAGCTGATGATGCAGCTGATCGACGCCTGCCTTCACCACCAGGACGTCGAGCAGATCCTCGCGCTGCCGGACGTGGCCGAGCGCGTGCAGCTCTACCGCGACCAGTCCGAACTGTTCGTGGCGCAGCTGAAGCGGGTCTGCACGATCACCAACGACGTGGTCGTGGTGGACCTGCGCGACGAGGAGATCATCCACGCGGGCAACCGGTTCATGGTCTACGCGCTGTACCCGGAGGCGCGCGTCTCCGTGCACGTGATCTGGGGCCGGCAGAAGCTCAACACCGTGTTCGCGGTCGGCAAGTCGATCGTCGACCGCAGCTCGCCGGTGGACGTGGGCGCGATCTGCCTCGGCTACGGCGGCGGCGGTCACCTCGCGGCCGGCACCTGCCAGGTCCCGCACGAGGAGTCGGAGCGGGTGCTCAAGGAGATCGTCACCGCGTGCAGCGCGCCGCGGCACGTCAGCGCCTGAGCTCGCGCAATTTTTAAGGCCCCGGGGTCGTAACCCCGGGGCCTTCCCGCTGCGTTGAACCGGTCAGAACGCGCGACGCTCGCGGTTGCTCTTGCAGGCGACACACGTGGTGGCGGACGGGAAGATCGCCAGCCGCTCCACCGGGATCGGCTTGGTGCACGAGTCGCAGTAGCCGTACGTCCCCGCGTCCAGCGACTCCAGCGCGCGGGCGAACTGGTCGCGCCGGTCCAGCACGGTACGGAGCAGGGCCGAGGCGGCCTCCCGCTCGGCGACCTTGGTGCCGCTGTCCGCGCTGTCGTCGCCGGCCGCGTCGTCGATCTCGCTCAGGCGCAGCGCCTGGCTGTCCGCGAGCGCGGTGTCGTACTCCGCGGTGAGCTCCTCGAAACGCTCCTGGAGACTCATCCGGATCTGGTCGGTCTCGTGCTCCGGGCGCGCGGTCTTCGTGCCACCGGTCATGACGCTGTTGACGAGCATGGTCCCCCCTCTTGCCTTCTTCTTCGGGTCGGTAATCGCCTCGGCCTTAGTCCCCCGCACGAGGAGCCCGCATGCCGTCGCTGTCGTGAGGTCGGCCAGGTACCCCGCGTAATCGTCCTCCAAACCGGAACTCCCGGTAAAAGATCACGCATATTCGACCAGAGCGGGGTGCCGGGGATCATCCATTCGGACAACGACGTCCGCGAACGTGGCGGGCGCGACCTCGTCGTCATAACGAGCGAAGGCCGGGACCGTCCACAGATCACTGTCGGGGGTACGCCGTGCGAGTGCCGCCGCCGACTGGGTCAGGTGCACGGCCACGTCGAACGACAGCGTCCCACCGAGCAGGAACTGGCCGCTGACCAGCACGATCCCGTCGGCGGGCAGCTCCTGGTAGGGCGCGCGGGTGGCCCGGTCGGCCACCGGGTCCCACAGCGAGGGCAGCACCCGATCGGACTGCAGCACCTCGCGCGACAACCCGGGCTCGTCCAGCCAGCCCTCGTAGAACGAGTCGGGATTCTGCCGGCCGAACTCGTACCGCAGCGACGCCGGCCGCAGGAATCCGCTCGCGGGCACGTGCAGGGCCGCCCGGCCGCGCACCCGCAGCGGATCGACCAGCGCCGCTGCCAGCTCACCCGGCCCGGCCGACGCCGCACCGTCCACGGCGACCCGCAGGCGTGCGCCCGGCTGGTCCGCCGCCAGCCGGTCCGCGAGCTCCTCCACCAGCTTCGCCGGGGAGATCGGCCGGATCATCATGCGGTCGATCCTGCCAACCGAACCTGATGATTACCTGTGCCGCAGCCCCGACTTTTCCCTTAGGGGCGACGCGCCGGGGGTTAGGCTGCCACGGTCAGGCATCGACGTGCGTCACGGCTTGCCGCGGCGCCGGAACAGGAGGTCCACCGATGTCCGGTCTGCCCATCATCGGCCGTCACCCCGGCGGGCGCGACCCGATGACCTGCCGATACCGCTGCGGGAACGCATGCGCGCACGCGGCGCCGAACGGCTCCGGCAACCCCTACTTCGGCGAGATCACCCGCCGCGGGCTGCTCCGGGCCGGGGCCGCCGGCGCGCTGGTGCTGAGCGTCGGCGCCCCCGCGGCGGCCGGACCGCCGACCGGAGCGCTCACCTTCACCCCGGTACCGCCGAACGTGCTGGACCGGGTGCTGGTCCCGGACGGGTACGACAATGCCGTGGTCATCCGCTGGGGCGACCCGATCCTGCCCGGCGCGCCCGTGTTCGACCCGCACCGGCAGACCCCGCAGCGGCAGGAGCGGCAGTTCGGCTTCAACAACGACTTCATCGGCGTACTGCCGCTGGGCCGCGACCGGGCACTGCTGGTGGTCAACCACGAGTACACCAACGAGGAGCTGATGTTCCCCGGCTTCACCACGCTCGACGCGATGACGGTCACCCAGGTCGAGGTGGCGATGGCGGCGCACGGCATGGCGGTGGTGGAGATCGAGCGCGCCGGGAGGTCCGGGCGGTGGCGGCCGGTCCGGGGCCGGCGGCTGCCGTACAACCGGCGGTTCACCATGCTGTCCACCCCGTTCCGGTTCGACGGGCCGGTGGCCGGCTCCCCCTGGCTGCGCACGGCCGCGGACCCGGCCGGCCGGACCGCGATCGGCACGCTCAACAACTGCGCGGGCGGCGTCACACCCTGGGGCACCGTGCTGTCCGGCGAGGAGAACTTCAACCAGTACTTCGTCGGCGGCGACCAGGCCCCGGAGCAGCTCAAACCGCGCCTGGCCCGGTACGGCGTCACGGTCAGCACCCGCTACCCGGCCGGCTCCCGCCGGTGGGAGCGGGCGCAGGAGCGCTTCGACCTGGCCCGGCACCCGCACGAGGCGCACCGGTTCGGGTGGATCGTCGAGGTCGACCCGCACGACCCGGCGAGCGTGCCGCGCAAGCACACCGCGATGGGCCGGTTCAAGCACGAGGGCGCGAACGTGATCGTCTCCCGGCGGGGCAACGTGGCCGCGTACATGGGTGACGACGAGCGCTTCGAGTACCTCTACAAGTTCGTCTCGGACGGCCGCTACCGGCCCGGCGACCGGCGGCACAACCTGACGCTGCTCGCCGCCGGCACGCTCTACGTGGCGCGGCTGCGCGGCGACAGCCCGGCCGCCGAGATCGACGGCACCGGCACGCTGCCCTCGGACGGCGCGTTCGACGGCACCGGCGAGTGGGTCCGGCTGGCGTCCGGCGGCCGCTCGCATGTGCCCGGCATGACGGTCGAGGAGGTGCTGACGTTCACCCGGCAGGCCGGTGACGCGGTCGGCGCGACCAGGATGGACCGGCCGGAGGACGTGCAGCCCAGCCCGCGCACCGGGAAGATCTACGCGGCCCTGACCAACAACAGCAACCGGGCCGTCGGCGCGAACCCTGGCGTGGACGAGGCGAACCCGCGGCGGGAGAACCGGCACGGCCAGGTCCTGGAGATCACCGAGGACGGCGGCGACCACACCGGCACGTCGTTCACCTGGTCACTGCCGATCGTCTGCGGCGACCCGGACGACCCGGCCACGTACTTCGCCGGGTACGACAAGTCCGCGGTGTCGCCGATCTCCTGCCCGGACAACGTCGCGTTCGACGGTGCCGGGAACCTCTGGCTCGCCACCGACGGCAACGCGCTGGGCAGCAACGACGGCCTGTTCGCCACCGCGATCGAGGGGCCGGAGCGCGGCCACCTCAAACAGTTCCTCACCGTGCCGCCGGGCGCGGAGACGTGCGGGCCGTTCATCACCGGCGACGGCCGGTCCGTCTTCGTCGCGGTGCAGCACCCGGGCGAGATCGACGGCGCGACGCTGGACGACCCCGCGTCCCGCTGGCCGGACGGCGACTTCGCCAAACCGGCGGTCACGGTGACCTGGCGCCCGGACGGCGGCCGGGTGGGCAGCTGAGCGCTCACAGCGCCCGGACGCCGGTGATCAGCAGCGCCAGGCCGACCGCGAGCAGGCTCAGCGCGAGGACGGCGGCCCCGGCCCAGAGCAGCGCGATGAGGCGGCCGGGGCGCTGCGGGTCGCGGCCGAGGACGCTGAGGAAGAAGCCGGCCGGGATGAGGATCGCGGCGGTGAGCACGCCGAGGTAGGCGTAGGCCCACGGG
The DNA here is from genome assembly GCF_000717135.1 of Catenuloplanes japonicus. Lineage (GTDB taxonomy): Bacteria > Actinomycetota > Actinomycetes > Mycobacteriales > Micromonosporaceae > Catenuloplanes > Catenuloplanes japonicus. The sequence goes on along the minus strand of NZ_JNXY01000040.1, from coordinate 74,901 downwards.
CCCGGCACGTCGCCCGCGGCGAGCAGCAGCGCGCAGACCAGGCCGAGCGTGACCAGGACGCCCGCGTGGGCGTGGCCGGCGCGGAAGAACGACTTCTGCAGGTCGTTCGCGGGCTGGCCGCCGGTGACCACGCGCAGCACGAACGTGCCGCCGAACGCGATCGAGACCACGGTGAGCACGGTGACGCCGGTGACGATGAGCGAGATCGGATTCATGGCACGCCTCTCGGATAGTTGAGCTATCCGATTATGGATATCTCGACTATCCGAGGTCAAGCCGGGGCGGTCAGCCCTCCGTGCGGATGGTCACCGCGGCGTCGTCGGCGAGGCGGTAGCCCACGCCGTAGACGGTGGTGATCAGCGGGGTCTCGACGCCGAGCTTCATCCGCAGGCGGCGCACGTGCACGTCGACCGTGCGCACGCCGGCGTGCTCGTAGCCCCAGACCGCGGAGAGCAGCTGCATGCGGCTGAACACGCGGCGGGGGTTGTTCGCGAAGAAGTGCAGCAGGTCGAACTCGAGGCGGGTGAGGCTGAGCGGCTCGCGGCCGATGAAGACGGTCCGGGAGCCGGCGTAGACGGTGAGGCCCGAGGCGTCCGGCACGACGCGCAGCAGCTCCGGCTCGGCGACCGGGGCGACCTCGGCGAGGTCGGCCACGGACACCTTCCCCTCGCCCAGCGCGGCCAGCTCCCGGATCACCTCCAGGAGGCGCGTGTTGTCACCCGCGCCCAGCGGGATGGAGAGCGTGACGGTCACGGCCGGACGGCGGGCGCCGGGGGTGGTGGCGCGGCCGGGACCGGCGGCGGGCCGCTGGTGACGGGGGGCGAGAGCGATGACCGACATGTCTCCTCCTACGAGAAACGACCTGCGAGGACGTCAGGCAGGCTGATAGCTGGGTTGAAGGCGGGGGGCGTTGGCGGGCGGGAACGCGGGCAGGCCGGCCATCCGCCAGGCGCGGAAACCGCCGGTGAGGTCGGTGGCCAGGTGCAGGCCGAGCTCCTGGAGCGCGGCGGCGGCCAGCGAGGACGTGTAGCCCTCCTGGCAGAAGACGATCACCGGCAGGTCGTACCGGTCGGCGAACGGCAGGCGCGCGTCGGAGCGCGGGTCGAGGCGCCACTCGAGCACGTTGCGCTCGATGATCAGCGCGCCGGGGATCTCGCCGGTGGCCGCGCGCTGGGCGGCGGGCCGGATGTCGACCAGCATCGCGCCCGCGTGCACGGCCAGGTGGGCCGCCTCCGGCTCCAGCCGGCGGAGCGTGCGGCGCGCGTTCTCCAGCACCTCGGTGATGCCGCGGGCCCCGGCCGGCGGGGTGTGGTGGGCCGGACACGAGCCGAGCACGGAGCTGTTCCAGGGCGTGATCACCAGGCCACCCCCGCGCGGTCGATCTCCAGCACGCGCAGCGCGCCGTCCCGCAGCCGGTAGCGGGTTATCTGGGTGAGCGCCGGGCCGTAGACGTGCAGGCTGACCGCGGGCGCGGACGAGGTGTTCACGATGCGGTGCACGTGCTGGGAGCCGAACGGCCGGGCGTCGCCCGCCCGGAACGAGTCCGCGCGGAGAACGGCACTGCCGGAGGCACCCGCGTGCACGGTCTCCTCGGTCAGCGTGCCGGAGACCACCACGAACGTGCCGGCGGAGCCGCCGTGGTCGTGGAGGTCGGTGGACTGGCCCGGCAGCCAGGTGAGCAGCCACGCCTCGTGGTCCTCGGCGGCGAACAACCGCGAGTACCACCGCGAGGCGGCGTTGAACCGCGGAGCGGCGCCCCAGGACGCGGGATCGGCGGCGACCCGCCGCGCGATGTCCTGCAGCCGGCCCACACGGCCGGGCGCTTCAAGATCAAGTGCGCTCATCGTTGAGGTCCTCAGAACTCGTCGGAACAACCGAAGCAACCAGAGTCTAGCCGATAAACCCTATAGGTTTGATAGGGATACACGCCCAAAGAAAAAGAGGCGCCCGGCACACCGCCGGACGCCTCTCACCGCCGGTGAATCAGGCGCCACCCTCCGAGAGGGTAACCGTGGCCGGGGCGAATCCGGCGCCCTTCACGTCCGTGCCGGCCGCGGTCAGCGAGTCCAGCGCTTTCCGGACGAAGTCGTTGGTGAATGCCTCACCTTCCGGCTGTTTGGTGAGCACGGTCTGGCCGTCCTGGTTCTTCGTGGTCCTCGCCAGGTCGACCGTGGCCTTCCAGGCGGCCTCGTCGATCAGCCCGGCGCTGGACGCGGACGGCCAGATCAGCTTGTTGACCTCGTTCATCTGCCACAGCTGGTGGCCGGCGCCGAGCTTCGACCCCTTCGCCACCACGATGTCCCGGCACGTCGACGCGTTGTCCCGGCAGAACGCCCAGCCCTTGAGCGTACCGGCGAGGAATTTGACCGTGGTGTCCTGGTATGTCGGGTCGGCGAGCTTGTCCGAATTCGCCCAGATCGCGTCCTGGAGCATCGCGGTCCCGACCGTGTTCCAGTCCAGCACGGTGAAGTCGGACGGCTGGTAGAGCTTCCCGGTGGCCGGGTTGACCGCCTCCAGCAGCTGCGCGTACTCGTTGTAGCTCATCGCCTGGGCCGCGTCGATGTCGCCGGAGAGCAGCGCCTGCATGTCGAACTGCTGCTGCACCAGCGTCACGTCCCTGCCCGGGTCCAGCCCGGCCTTGGTCATGGCCGCGAACAGCTCGAACTCGTTGCCGAACCCCCAGTTGCCGACCTTCTTCCCGCGCAGATCGGCCGGCGAGGCAATCCCGGACGACGCGAACGACACCTGGTACGTCCCGGACTTCTGGAAGACCTGCGCCACCTGGGTGATCCCGGCGCCCTGCTCGCGCGAGGCCAGCGCCTTCGGCACCCAGGCCACCGCGTAGTCGGCCTGGCCCTGCGCGAGCACGGTCTGCGGCACGATGTCGACGCCGCCCTCCAGGATCGTCACGTCGAGCCCCTGCTCGCGGTAGAACCCCTGGTCCACCGCGGCCAGGAACCCGCCGAACTGCGCCTGCACGAACCACTGCAGCTGCAGCTTGACCGGCGTCAGTCCGCCGCTCGCGGTCGGGGCCGCGGCCTGGTCCGCCGTGCCGCAGCCGGTCAGCGCCACGCCCGCGGCCAGCAGCACCGCCATCATCGATCGAAGTCTCATCGTGTCCTCCAGGGGGTAGCCACGCGCTCCAGCAGCAGCGCGATCAGGTAGAAGACGAGTCCGAGCACGCACGCGCCGAGCACGAACGCCCACGCTCTCGGATAAGCCGTGTTGGCCGCCGCCGAGGTGATCCGCGAGCCCAGGCCGTCCTGCAGACCGCCGAAGTACTCGCTGACCACCGCCGCGATCACCGCCAGGGAGGACGCCTGACGAAGACCCGTGAAGACGAACGGCAGCGCGCCGGGCAACCTGACCAGCCGGGTGAACGTCCAGCCGCCGGCGGCGTAGCTGTCCATCAGGTCCCGGTGGGTGGGGTCGACCTCGCGCAGCCCGCGCAGCGCATTGATGAAGACGGGGAAGAACACCACGATCGCGACCACCAGCCGGCGCGGGATGTTGCTGGTGGCCGAGAACATGTTGTTCAGGATCGGGGCCAGCGCGATGATCGGCAGCGCGTTGAGCGCGGCCGCGACCGGCACGGACACCTCGGCGAGGAAGCGGAACCGGCCGGCCGCCATCGCCGCCAGCAGCGCCACGATCGTGCCCAGCACCAGCCCGACCAGCGCGTTCGTACCGCTGGCGGTCCCGGTCCTGATGATCGTGTCCAGACTCAGCGTGAACTGCTCCCAGATCGCGGACGGCGCGGGCAGCACGAACGGCGCCACCCGCCCCACGGTCACGATCGCTTCCCACGCCCCCAGTCCGGCCACTGCCACGACCACCGGGGGAAGGACCACAAGAGCAAGACCTTTGAAGCCTTCAGCGGTACGACTCCGTCCGCGCGCCGGCCCGGCCGGGTCGGCCGCCACGGTGCGATCGACCAGCACGCTCATCGCTCGGCCCCGACCGCCGCCTCGGTGCCGCGCAGCGCGGCGCGGACCTTGGTGATCCCGGTGAAGAAGCCGGGCGACTGGCGGGTGGTCTCGGTGCGCTCGCCCAGGTCGATCGGCACGATGCCGGTGATCCTGCCGGGACGCGGGCTCATCACCACCACGCGGTCGGCCAGGTAGACCGCCTCCGGGATGGAGTGCGTGACGAAGATCGTGCTGGTGCCGGTCGTGCCGCAGATGCGCAGCAGCTCGTCCTGCAGGCGTTCCCGCGTCATCTCGTCCAGCGCGCCGAACGGCTCGTCCATCAGCAGCAGCGGCGGGTGCACCGCGAGCGCGCGGGCGATCGCGACGCGCTGCTGCATGCCGCCGGACAGCTGCGCCGGGTAGTGCCGCGCGAAGTCGGCCAGCCCGACCAGCTCCAGCATCTCCTCGGCGCGGGCCCGGCGCTCCCTGCGGCCCTGGCCGCGCAGCTCCAGCGGCAGCTCCACGTTGCGGCGCACGGTCCGCCACTCGAACAGGCCGGCCTGCTGGAACGCGATGCCGTACTCCTGGTCGAGCCGCGCCTTCCGGGCCGGTTTGCCGGCCACCGTGACCGTGCCGGAGCTCGGCGCGATCAGGTCCGCGACCAGGCGCAGCAGCGTGGACTTGCCGCAGCCGGACGGGCCGATCAGCGCGATGAACTCGCCGCGCGCGATGGTCAGGTCCACGCCGGTCAGCGCGGTGACCTCACCGGGACGGCCCTGGTTGAAGATCTTGTTGACGCCGGTCAGCTCCACGGCGGGTGCGGTCATCGATGTTCCTCCGGGGGGCGAAGGTTCACGGGCGCACGGCGTACCCCCGAATGGTGTTGATCTAGCTTGTGACGACGGTGCGGCGGGTCAGCAGGAGCTCGGCGAGCGCGACCACACCGGCGACCGCGAGGCCGAGCAGCGCCGCGCCGATCATGGCGGTGTAGACCTTCGCGGGGTCGCTGGTGGCCTCGCGGGAGTACTCGATGATCAGGCGGCCGATGCCGCCGCGCGTGCCGGTGGAGATCTCGCCGACCACGGCCCCGACAACCGCGGACGCGCCCGCCAGCCGCAACGCGGGGAACAGGTAGGGCGTGGACGCGGGCAGCCGGAGTTTCCACAGCGTGCGCCACCAGCCGGCCGCGTAGCTGCGCATCAGCTCCTCCGCGATCGGCGCGGGGCTCTGCAGGCCGCGCAGCGCGCCGACCGCGACCGGGAAGAACGCCAGGTAGGCGGCGATGACGGAGACGGACATCCAGGGCTGCCACGGGTACGCGCCGAGCTGCAGCCGCCCGCCCCAGCCCGCGATGACCGGCGCGAGCGCGATCAGCGGCACGGTCTGGGACAGGATCACGTAGGGCAGCAGGCCGCGCTCGGCGAGCCGGAACCGCTGCATCAGCACCGCCAGCAGCAGGCCGACGAGGCCGCCCGCCGCGAAGCCGACCGCCACGTTGCGCAGCGTGAACAGGCAGGCGGCCAGCACCACGGTCCAGATCGGGTCGCCGCCGGTCAGCTCCGCGCGGCCGAAGCGCTCCAGGATGTCCAGCACGTGCGGCATGGCGGCGTCGGAGGCGCGCGGGAGCAGGCGGACGCCGAGGATCTCGGTGCCCTGCGGGTCGCCGACCGCCTTGTAGCCCTCCCAGAGCGCCACGCCGGCGACCAGGCCGAGGCCGGCCGCCAGCGTGGTTCTGATCATCCTCATGAGAACGCCGGGATGACGTGCTTGCCGTACTCGGCGAGCGTGTGCTCCTGGTCGTCGTGCTGGAGGTAGACCGCGAACTGGTCGACGCCGAGGTCACGCAGCGCGGTCAGCTTCTCCAGGTGCGCCTCGACCGGGCCGAGGATGCAGAACCGGTCCACGATCTCGTCCGGGACGAACGCGGTGTGGCTGTTGCCGGCGCGTCCGTGCTCGCTGTAGTCGTACCCCTGGCGGCCCTTGATGTAGTCGGTGAGCGCCTGCGGGACCGCGCCGTCCGCGCCGTAGCGGCCGACGATGTCCGCCACGTGGTTGCCGACCATGCCGCCGAACCAGCGCGTCTGCTCCCGCTGGTGCTCAAGGTTGTCCCCGATGTAGGCGGGGGCGGCGACGCAGAACGTGATCTTGTCCGCGTCCCGTCCCGCCTTGGTCGCCGCGTCCCGCACCGACTTGATCATCCAGGCCGCGATGTCCGGGTCGGCGAGCTGCAGGATGTAGCCGTCCGCGACCTCACCGGTCAGCGCGAGCGCCTTGGGGCCGTAGGCGGCGACCCAGACCTCCAGACCGGCGTCCTCGGACACCCACGGGAAGTGCACGTCGTTGCCGTTGTACGTGGCGTGGCGCCCGTTGCCGAGGTCTTGGATCACCTTGACGGACTCACGCAGCTCCTTCAGCGACGTCGGCTTCAGGCCGAGCGTGCGCACGGCGGAGTCGCCGCGGCCGATGCCGCAGACCGTCCGGTTGCCGTAGAGCTCGTTGAGCGTGGCGAACGTGCTGGCCGTGACCGTCACGTCCCGGGTGCTCGGGTTGGTGACCATCGGGCCGACGATCACCCGCTCGGTGGTGGCCAGGATCTGCGAGTGGATGACGTACGGCTCCTGCCAGAGCAGGTGCGAGTCGAACGTCCACACGTGGCTGAAGCCGGCGGCCTCGGCCTGCCGGGCCAGCTCCACCACGCGGCGCGCGGGCGGGTCGCATTGAAAGACGACGCCGATGTCCATGTGTCGCCCTTCAGACCAGGTAGGTGGAGAGGCCGCGCTTGACGTACTGCCCGTGGCCCTTGCGGCCGTGGTACTCGCCGTTCCTGACCAGGACCGTGCCGCGAGAGATCACGGTGTCGACCTTGCCGGCGATCTCGTAGCCCTCCCAGGCGGAGTAGTCCATGTTCATGTGGTGCGTGTCCACGCCGATCCGGGTCGTGCCGGCCGGGTCGTAGAGCACGATGTCCGCGTCCGAGCCGGGCGCGATGATGCCCTTCCGCGGGTAGAGCCCGAACATCCGCGCCGGCGTGGTCGCGATCGTCTCCACCCAGCGTGCGAGCGACAGCTTCTTGTCGACCACGCCCTGGTAGAGCAGGTCCACCCGGTGCTCGACGCTGCCGATCCCGTTCGGGATCTTCGAGAAGTCGCCGATGCCCATGTCCTTCTGGTCCTTGAAACAGAACGGGCAGTGGTCGGTGGACACGATCGACAGGTCGTTGCTGCGCAGGCCCTTCCACAGGTCGCGGTGGTGGTTCTCGTGCTTGGAGCGCAGCGGCGTGGAGCAGACCCACTTCGCGCCCTCGAACCCGGGCGCGCCGAGCTGGTCCTCCAGCGTCAGGTAGAGGTACTGCGGGCAGGTCTCCGCGAACACGTTCCGGCCGGCGTCGCGCGCCTCCGCGACCGCCTCCAGCGCCTTGCTGGCGGAGAGGTGCACGATGTAGAGCGGGCAGTCCGCGGCCACGCCGGCCAGCTGGATCGCCCGGTGCGTGGCCTCGGCCTCGAGCGCCTCCGGCCGGGTCAGGCCGTGGAAGATCGGGTCGGTCTCGCCGCGCGCGAGCGCCTGCTGGACCAGCACGTCGATGGCCGGGCCGTTCTCCGCGTGCATCATGATCATGGCGCCGTTGTCCCGCGCCTTCTGCATGGCGCGCAGGATCTGGCCGTCGTCGCTGTAGAACACGCCGGGGTACGCCATGAACAGCTTGAAGCTGCTCACGCCCTCGTCCGCGACGAGCTGGTCCATCGCCTTCAGCGCGTCCTCGGTGACGCCGCCGAGGATCATGTGGAACGCGTAGTCGATGTGGCACTCGCCGGCGGTCTTCGCGTGCCAGGCGGCCAGGCCGTCCTGCACGATCTCGCCGGTCCGCTGGATCGCGAAGTCGATGATCGTGGTGGTGCCGCCGAACGCTGCCGCGCGCGTGCCGGTGTCGAACGTGTCCGACGCCTCGGTGCCGCCGAACGGCATCTGCATGTGCGTGTGCGCGTCGATGCCGCCCGGGATGACGTATTTCCCGGTGGCGTCGATGGTGTCTGTCGTTTCAGGTGCGGTGCCGGGCGCGTAGAGCGCGACGATCTTCTCGCCGTCGATCAGGACGTCGTTCTCGTGCACGCCGGTCGGGGAGACGACCGTGCCGCCTTTGATCAACTTTGTCACGGCTTCACCAGTCCGTCGTAGCTGTCCGGGCGGCGGTCACGGTAGAACTGCCAGCGGTCGCGGACCGTCTCCAGCAGACCGAGGTCCAGGTCGCGGACGATCAGCTCCGGGCTGTGCGCGTCGCCGACCTCACCGACGAACTTGCCCTCCGGGTCGACGAAGTAGGACGTCCCGTAGAAATCGTTGTCGCCGAGTTCTTCGATTCCGGTGCGGTTGATCGCGCCGATGAAGTACTCGTTCGCCACCGCGCTGGCCGGCTGTTCCAGCTGCCAGAGATAGGCGGAAAGACCACGGCTGGTGGCGGACGGGTTGAATACGATCTTGGCGCCGGCCAGGCCGAGCGCGCGCCAGCCCTCGGGGAAGTGCCGGTCGTAGCAGATGTAGACGCCGATCCGGCCGACCGCGGTGTCGAAGACCGGATATCCGAGGTTCCCGGGGCGGAAGTAGAACTTCTCCCAGAACCCCTTCACCTGCGGGATGTGGTTCTTTCGGTATTTACCCAGGTAACTGCCGTCCGCATCGACCACGGCCGCGGTGTTGTAGAGGACGCCGGGCTGCTCCTGCTCGTACATCGGCAGCACCATCACCATGCCCAGCTCCCTGGCCAGCGCCTGGAACCGTTCGGTGGTCGGGCCGGGGATCGATTCCGCGTACGAGTAGAACTCCGCGTCCTGGACCTGGCAGAAGTACGGCCCGTAGAAGAGCTCCTGGAAACAGATGACCTTGGCCCCCTGCGCGGCGGCCTGCCGGGCATACTCCTCATGGGCCTTGATCATGCTTTCTTTGTCGCCGGTCCAGTTCGTCTGGACGATGGCGGCACGAACGACGTCTGCCATGGTTCCCCTCCAAGGGTCGCCGGTTTTCGCAGTCTTGTCTTCGAGCTTGTGCCGGGTGAGGCCGATGGCGTAGGACTTTAACGACACAGGTACGGGCGGACAATGGCCAATTTGTTACAGCCTATTGCGGAGAAGTAACATGCTGCAGCTCATTGCCGGAGCGGTCAATGACCGCAGCGCACGTGGAATAGCGGCCGCGGTCAGCCGGCTGGTCCACACCGGAGAACTTCCCGCCGGCACCCGCCTTCCGACGGTACGATCGGTGGCGCGCGAGCTCGGCATCAGCCCGACCACGGTCAGCGAGGCCTGGCGCAGCCTCGCCACCGCCGGCGCGATCCAGACCCGCGGCCGGTCCGGCACGTTCGTGCTCACGCCCGGCCGCCCCCGGCAGAAGCTGCGCTACGCCCGGGTCACCGCCGGCCCGGCCGCACTCCCGCACGACTTCTCCACCGGCGTGCCCGACCACGACCTGCTGCCCGACCTGTCCTCCGCGCTGCGCCGCATCGGCGACACCCGGTTCACCACCTCCTACCTGGAGGAACCGGTGCTGCCCCGGCTGGAGTCCGTGCTGCGCGAGCGCTGGCCGTTCCCGCCGCACCAGCTCACCGTGGTCGACGGCGCGCTGGACGCGATCGACCGGCTCACCTCCGCCGTGGTCCGGTTCGGCGACCACGTGCTGGTGGAGAACCCGGCGTTCCCGCCCGTGCTGGACCTGCTCGAGTCCGTCGGCGCGGTCGCCGTGCCGGTGGCCATGGACGCCGACGGACTGCTGCCCGCATCGCTGCGCGCCGCGCTCGACGTCGGGCCGACCGCGCTCTACCTGCAACCCCGGGCGCACAACCCGACCGGCGCGTCCATGACGCCGGCCCGCGCGGAACAGCTCGCGGCCGTGCTGGCCGCGCACCCGCTCGGCCGCGGCGTGATGGTGGTCGAGGACGACCACGCCGGCGACATCGCCACCGCCACCGCGGTCAGCATCGGCGCCTGGCTGCCGGAGCAGACCGCGCACGTGCGCAGCTTCTCCAAGTCGCACGGCCCCGACCTGCGACTGGCCGCGGTCGGCGGGCCGAGCGCGCTGATCGCGGCCGTCGCGGACCGGCGGCTGCTCGGGCCCGGCTGGTCCAGCCGCATCCTCCAGGCCGTGCTGCTCGACCTGCTCACCGACTCGGCCACGGTCAAACAGGTCGCGGCCGCACGCCGGGAGTACGCGGCCCGCCGCACCGCGCTGCTGGCCGCGCTCGCCGACCGGGGCGTGCAGGCCACGGCCGCGGACGGCATCAACATGTGGGTCAGCGTCCGGGACCAGCAGGTGGCGATGCTCAGCCTGGCCGCGCACGGGATCGGCGTGGCACCGGGCGCGCCGTTCGAGGTCGAGCCGCGCGACGGCGACCACATCCGGGTCACGGTCGGGCTGATCCGGGACGGCTTCGACGATCTGGCGGACATCCTGGCGTCGGCCGCGGGCGCCCGGCACCAGACCAGTGGGCGCCGGACCCGGTCGTTGCGCCGCGGGACCCGCTAGCCTGCTGAGCATGTGCAGAAGCATCAAGACACTGCGCCCGCCGTACGTCGAGGACGCGGGCGAGGACGACGTGCACGCGGCCGCGCTGCAATACGTCCGCAAGATCAGCGGATTCCGGGCGCCGGCCGCGCACAACCGGGAGGCGTTCGACGCCGCCGTGGACGCGGTCGCGGCCGCCACCCGCGCGCTGCTCGACACCATCGAGGTGCGCGGAAGCCGACCGGCAGCAGGATAGTCCGCCGGCCTTCGCGTTCCGTCGCGTTCCACTCGCGGGACTAGGATGCCCATCCATGGCTCAGCGACCGGACGTGCCCGGCTATCCCGGCCTCCCGGAGCTCTCCGGAGGCCATCTCGTCATCCCGCGGCAGCGCACCGCCGAGCCGCCGCTGCTGGTGCCGTCGTCGTTCGCGCCCGCGGCGCCGCCCCGGCCCGGCAGCCTCGGCGAACGCCTGCGCGAGGCCCGCGACCGCGTCTTCGTCGGCCGGGAGCGCGAGCTGGCCGCGTTCCGCACGGTGCTGCGCGACGGCGGCGTGCTCTGCCTGCACGGTCCGGGCGGCGTCGGCAAGACCACGCTGCTGCGCCGGCTCGCGGACGAGGCACGCGACGCGCACCGGACCGTGGCCGAGATCGACGGCCGGACCGCCGACCCGACACCGGCCGGTTTCGCGGCCGAGGTGACCGGGCCGTTCGGCGTACTGCTGATCGACGCGTTCGAGCACTGCCAGGGCCTGGAGCCGTGGCTGCGGGACGAGTTCCTGCCCGGCCTGCCCACCGGGACCGCCGTGGTGATCGCCGGGCGGGAGCCGGTGTCGGACGCGTCCCTGGCACTCGGGGACCTCGGCCCGGACGAGGCGGCACGGCTGCTCGCGGTCCGCGGCGTCGCGCCGGAGCACCGCGGGGCCGTGCTCGCGTTCACCGGCGGGCATCCGCTGGCGCTCAGCCTCGCGGCCACGCTGCCCCCGTCCGTGCTGCCACCGGCCGGGGCGCCCTGGCGTCCGGCGCCGGACGTGCTGGCGTCGCTGCTGGACGCACTCATCGGCGAGGTGCCGTCCCCGGCCCACCGGCAGGCGCTGGAGGTCTGCGCGCACGCGCCGTTCACCGACGCGCCGTTGCTGGAGTCCGTGCTCACGCTCCCCGCCACCGACCTGCTGGCCTGGCTGCGCCAGCTCCCGTTCGCGGACCCCGGCAGGCACGAGGACGTGTCGCGATCCGTGTCCGTGGGCGCGACCCGCTTCGCGTTTCCCGGCCAGGACGGCGGCGGGTCACCGCGCGCGGCGTCCGGCCACTCCGCGACCTTCGGCGAGGAGACCGCGGTCCTCGGCCAGGACGACCGGCCGCGGCCGGCGGCCACCGGCCCGCGCGACGGCGTGGTGCTGCACGAGATGGTGCGGGAGGCCGTCGACGCGGATCTGCGCTGGCGGGACCCGGCCGGCTACGAACGGATGCACCACGCGATCGGCGCACACCTGCTGGACCGCGTGCGCGCCGCCGACGGCCCGACCGAGTCGCTGGCCGCCACCACCGCGATCGCGCACCTCCAGCGCTACGGCCCGATGGCCGAGTGGCTGACGCTGATGCCGCAGCACGGCGACGGGTACGAGGACGGCCTGTTCCACGGCGACCACGACACGATCATCGCGCTGACCCGCCGGGCCGAGGGCGACGAGTCGGCCGCGCTGGTCGCGCACTGGCTGGAGGCCCAGCCGGAATCGTTCCGCGTCTACCGCCGGGCCGCCGACGACACCCCGACCGGCTTCCTGCTCTGGCTGCGGCTACCGGTCGGCGACCCGGACGCGGCCGCGGCCGACCCGGTCACGGCCGCGGCCTGGGCGCACGCGGAACGCACCCGGCCGCTCGGCGCGGGCGAGCACCTGGGCCTGGCCCGCTTCATGATCGACAGCGCCGGGCTCTCGCACGCGATGCACCTGCTCCGGCTGCGCGTCTACGCGATCTGGATCCGGTCGGACCGGCTCGCCTGGTCGTACGTGCCCTCCCACGACCCGGCCACCTGGGAACGACCGCTCGGGCTGCTCGGCCACCGCCCGTGCGGCGCGGCCGCGCCGGTCAACGGCCGCGGCTACACGCTGTTCGGCTGCGACTGGCGCATGACGCCGCCGGACGTCTGGTTCGGCCTCGCCACGCCGGCCAGCACCGTGCCGGTCGGGCCCGCGCCGTCCGTGCTGGCCCGCCCGGACTTCGACGCGGCCGTCCGCGCCGCGCTGCGCGACTTCCACCGCCCCGGCGCGCTGGCCGCGAGCCCGCTGCTGCGCACCCGCATCGTCACCGGCGCGGCCGCCCACCCGGTCGACGCGCTGCGCGAGCTGCTCACGGACGCGGTCGACGCGCTGCGCGACGACCCGGCCGAGGCCCGCCTGCACCGCGTGGTCGCCACCACGTTCTTCCACCGCCTGCCCACCCAGGTCGCGGCCGCGGAGCGCCTCGGCCTGTCCTTCAGCACCTACCGCCGCCATCTGCACCGCGGCCTGGACCGCGTCGGTGACCTCCTCTGGCAACGCGAGTCCGGCGCCCTCCGGTGATCGCGGGTCACCACGTGTGGCCGGCCAGCGTCACGCGGAGGCGGGCGGCGACGGTGTCGGGGTTCGCCTGGACGCCCATGTGGTCGAGGGCCGGGAGTTCCAGGATCGTGAAACCGCAGGACTCCAGGTCGGCGCGGATCGTGCGGACGCGCCGGGCCAGGCGGGCGCCGGGACGGCTCTCGTACAGCAGGCAGCCGGGCTCGCCGTCCTCGGCGCCGAACCAGAAGATCTTCGGGCCGGGCAGCGCGGTCAGGGCGGCACGGTCGTCGCGCTCGTCCCAGGCGCGGTACATCAGCGCGGTCGCGAACGCGTTGTCCGCCAGCGGGCGCATGCCGGAGGTCAGGTAGGCCAGGCGCGCGCCCTCGGACGAGCCCATCCAGTACTCCTTGGAGCCCAGGATCGGGAAGCCGCCGATCAGCAGGCCGGCCACGCGCGGGCTCAGCGGCGCGAGGAAGCCGGCGAGCGCGGCCATCCCGGAGTAGCCGCCCAGCACGAAACGGTCCGCGCCGGCCTCGTCCGCGACCCGGTGCAGGTCGGCCACCTCCAGCGCGACCGGGAACTCCTCGATCGGCTTGCCGCCCCAGAACGACGGCCCGTCCTCCTGCTCCTCCCAGGTCACCCAGTCCTCGGCGTCACCCTCGGGCGCGTCGATGCCGGTGACGTGCCGCGGCATGTAGCGGACCACCCGGTACCGGTCGGCGAGCCGCTCGGCCAGATCGGCGTGCTCCCGCCGCGTCCGGCACGGAAAGATGATCACTGGTCCGGCGCCGCGCGCCTCGTACCACACCGGAAGGCTCATACGCCCCAATCTAGGCCCGCCCGACCGATTCCACAGTGGCTTCTGCCCACAGCATGATCGCGCTCGGCGTACCGGCCGCGCCACCCGCGGACCGCAACCCGCCGCACGGCCCGCGAGCAGCGGCGGAAGCCGCGTGCTCGTCCGGAAGCACCGCGAGACCGGCTCCGGCCGGCGCGCCGAAGCGGAGCGCCGGCGGAGTCTTCGGCTCGTCGGAGGTTGGCCCGCGGGAGCAACGCTGCCGGACCACGCCGGAAGCGGGAAAATCCGCTTTCATGGCAGTTTCCAGCCGGGGAGGGAGGGCCAGCGGACCGTGAGGACGACCGCGTCCGTGGCGGCGTGCCAGGTGTGGTCCTCGCCGGGGCCCCAGACCACGTAGTCGCCCTCGTGTGCGAGCGTGACCGGGCCCGAGCGGAGTTCCAGCGTGAACGTGCCGCTGATCAAGAGCAACATGGCGGTACGCGGATCGCCCGTGGCCCAGTCGGCACGACGGTCACCGGCCGGGTGCACGCCCCACTTGACCTCGACGTCCGTGCTGTGCAGCGGTGTGCCCGGCGGCTGGAAGTGACCGAGGAGCCAGCCGCGCTCGGCCGGCGCATCCCGGTGCGCATTTCCGAAATATACCGGCATAGCGGCCGAGAGTAGCAGGAAACAGGGTCCCGGCGGCGGGGCGCAGTCTAGGCTCGTGCCGACACGAATCCGTGCTGCTCAGGAGGCTGATCATGGTCGCGCGACTCAATCCGTACATCAATTTTCGCGGTGAGGCCAAGGCCGCGCTGGAGTTCTACCGGGGCGTGCTGGGCGGCGAGACGACCGTGTCGACGTTCGGGGAGTTCGGGATGGCGGGGTCGCCGATCGCGGACCAGGTCATGCACGGGCAGCTGGAGACGCCGGGCGGGATGACGCTGATGGTGTCGGACGTGCCGCCGGAGATGCCGATCACGCCGGGCACGAACGTCACGATCAGCCTGAGCGGCGACGAGGGCGAGCTGCTGCGCGGCTACTGGGAGAAGCTCCAGGACGGCGCCACCGTGCACACGCCGCTGGCGAAGCAGATGTGGGGCGACGAGTTCGGGCAGCTCACCGACAAATTCGGGATCGGCTGGCTGGTGAACATCGGGGCTCCCCAGTAGCAGGGAAGCCCCGAATCGCACGTCAGCGGCGTCGCGGCGCCGGTTTGCGGTCGTTGCCGCCGCTGCGCTCGTTGCCGCCCTTCTCCAGGTGCAGCGCGAGCGCGGGGCAGACCAGGATTGCCTTCTTCGCGGCCGCCTCCAGCCAGATCGGCACCGGCGCGTCCGGGAACGCGGGGTAGCCGTTGCCGTCCAGCTTGATCAGCTCCGGGAAGACCTCGGCGCACAGGCCGTGGCCGTCGCAGCGCGCCCAGTCCAGTTTCAGCTTGCCGATGCTCGGGCCGCCGGGCAGCTCGTTCGGGATCGGCAGCAGCTTCTTGACCGGTTTGCCGCAGCCCTCGCCGAGCCGGTGCCGCTTGATATCCTCGGCGAACACCTCCAGCGCGGTCAGCGCGAACCGACCGGTGCCGTCCGGGTGGCTGCACGCGCCGCGGCCGCGGACCATGCCGGCCGCGTTACGCACCGCCTGCTCGGCCGCGGCCGAACCGGACGCGGTGAGCAGCTGGAACTGGTTCGCCACGTCGGGCAGGCCGAGCCGGCACGGGCCGCACTGACCGGCGGACTCGCCGGCCAGGTAGCGGACGATGCGGCTGGCCTCACCGAGCGGGCAGGTGTCGTTGCCGAGCGGGATGATCATGCCGGCGCCGAGCGTGCCGCCGATCGAGGCGAAGCTCTCGCGGGAGACCTCGGCCTTCTGCGCGTTCTCCCAGGAGATCCACTTGCCGTGGTAGCCGCCGACCAGGATGCCGGGGCCCTCGGTGGCGCCGCAGATGTCCAGCACCTCGCGCAGCGGCACGCCGGTCGGGCACTCCAGCACCATGTGCTGCGCCGCGGAGCCGCCGACCGTGAGCAGGACCGTGCCCGGCTCCTTCTTCGTGCCGACCGACGTGTAGTCCTCCGGGCCGAGCCGGGCCGCGACCGCGATCTGCGAGTACGTCTCCGCGTTCGACAGCAGCGTGGGCTGGCCGTTGACGCCGCTCTCCGACGAGCGCGTCTTGATGCCCGGCGGGATGTGCGCCTCGCCGTTGATGCCGCGCACCAGCGCGCCGCCCTCACCGGCGATGAACCGGTGAGGGACGGTCACGATGCGCGTCGGAGCCGGCATGCGGCGCTCCGCGAGCGCCTCCTCCAGCGAGCTCTGGCCCACGCCGTCGTCGGCCACGCCGATGACGATCTCCTCGGCCTCGAGCGCCCAGGCGGCGAGCGCGGCGCCGTCCAGGATCAGATGCGGCGCCCGGGTGAGCAGCATCTTGTCCTTCCACGAGGGCGGCTCGCCCTCGGTGGCGTTGACCACCACGACCGGCGCGCGGTCCTGCCGGTCCGCGGAGTCGACGACGGCCTTCACCTTGCGGTGGAACGGGAAGCCCGCGCCGCCGCGGCCGGTGAGCTTGATCTTCTCGGCCAGGCTGATCAGTTCGTCGGAGGACAGCGGGCGCAGGTCACCGTGGACCTCCAGGTGTGCCCAGAGGTCCAGGCGACCGAAGTCCTCGAATCCAGCCGTCAACCGGGCCGGGCCGATGCACCCCACCGGGGGCACGACGCCGTTGCTCACCGCTTCTCCTTCATGTGTTGCCTCGGGTCTTCAGGTGAAGAGAAAGCGACTCTACTTGGCCTCGCCACGCATGCGCGCCCAGAACTCGTCGTCGGAGACCTCGTCCGCGGAGGCACGACCCGGACGGCGGGTACGGGCATCCTTCGAAGGTTTGGCCGTCCGGGCAGCCCTCCTGGCCGTCAGGTCGACCAGCGTGGGCGTGTCGTCGCCGACGAACTCCGGACGGGCAGGGCGGGACTCCTCCTCCTCGTACCGGGACACCGGGTTGGCCGGCGGGCGCCAGTACTCGTCGACCGGGGCCTCGTCCTCCTCGACCGGCGCGGGCGCGGGGCGGCGGGTGCGGCGACGGCCGGTGTCGGCCACCTCCGGCTCCTCCTCGGCGGCGGCCCGGTGCGAGCGGCGCGGACGGGCCTCCTCCTCGAAGTCGTCCTCCGGCTCCGGCTCCACGGCGCGGCGGGCGCGCCGGGAGGTGGCGATGGCGACCTCGTCCTCCTCGTCCTCCACGTCGGCGGCACGACGGGCGCGGCGCGGCGCGGTGGCGGCAGCGACCTCGTCCTCCTCGGCGGCGGCACGGCGGGAACGGCGGGTGACGGTCTCGTACTCGCCGGTCAGGTAGGCGTCGTCATCGTCGGCGGCACGGCGGGCCCGGCGCGGCGCGGCGGTCTCCTCCGGCTCCTCGGTGACCCGGCGGGTACGGCGCGGCGGCGTGGCCGCGGCCGAGATCTCCGCCTCGCCGAACTCGTCCTCGTCCTCGGTGCGGCGGGACCGGCGCGGCGCGGGCGCGGCCTTGGTCTCGGCGGCGGGACGGCGGGTGCGGCGCGGCGCCGGGATCTCGTCCTCGAAGTCGTCCTCCGGCTCCGGCTCGGGCGTACGGCGGGCCCGGCGCACCGGGACCTCGTCGAACTCGTCCTCGACCGGCGGCGCGGGGCGGCGCGGGCGACGGGCGGCCGGCGTCTCCTCCTCTTCCACCAGCTCGGGGACGAGCGGGCGGCGGGCGGTACGGCGCGGGGCCGCCTCCTCCTCGTAGTCGTCGTTCACCGCGGCCGGGGCCTGCGGGCGGCGGGCGGCGGCCTCGACCAGCTCCTCCGCCTCCTGCACCACGTCGCGGGAGATCTTGGACATGAGCTGGGTCTCTTCGAGCGCGTTCGCCGGCAGCGGCGTCTGACGGCCGCGGCGCTGCTCCGCCTGCTCCTCGGAGAAGCCGCCCCAGGCCGCGCCGCGCGGGGCGGCCAGCGACTCGTCGGCGGACGGCTGGTTGCGGACCGCGCCGCGGTACATCGGGCGGGAGTTGCCGGCGCGGGCGCCGGTGGCGGCCTCCAGCGGGCCGGACTGGGCCTTGCCCGCGGCCTTGGCGGCGGACGGCACGGCCTTCGGCTGGGAGAGCCGCTTGTTGTAGACGCCGATGAACCGGACCAGCATCGCGATGACCACGCCGACCAGGCACAGAATGTAGGCGACGATGACCCAGGTGGCGGCCGCGCGGCCGGCCAGCAGTCCGTGGCCGAGCGCGATCGGCCAGGCGAGGTAGCCGACGGAGTGCATGGCGCGCCACATCCACGGCTTGCCCTTGCCGGCGAAGGCGACGCGGGCGATGCCGGTCCAGAACGCGGCGACCAGGCACCAGGCGGCGAGCGTGCCCATGCCGACGTAGAGCGCGTTCGGGTTCAGGAACGGGACCACGATGTCGATCACGGAGGCGTGCGCCTCGAGGATCTTCACGGTGACGTGCAGCAGCAGGAACGACACGGCGATGGTGCCGGTGGTGCGGTGCACGCCCTGGACCAGCACCCGGTGTTTCGGCGTGAGGATGAGCCGGTCCGTGGCCGCCAGGCCCACCATGACGGTGATCGACAGCGAGACCAGCACCACCACGCCGGCGTAGAAGTCCAGGTACGCGAAGATGAACACGGCCGGGACGACGCCGGCGGTGGTCAGCGCGCCGATCGCCCACAACGCGACGACGACGCCGCCGACGATGATCAGCCAGGGCAGCTTGCCTGATACGCCCTTCTTCTTCTCCTCGGTGCCCGGGGCGGGTGCTCCGCCGTCGTTTCGGGCATCCCGTTCGAACTTCTTGCGTTTCGCCATCGCTCCTCGATCTTCCGCATTCGCGCCACTACCGCTGCCGCGCGGCCGGATCCCGGCCGGTCCGCGCGTTCTTCGTACGGCCTCAGCTATGAAGTCGTTTCGCGTAACTCACGGTCATTCCCTGTATCCCCATCGCCCGGAAGTCCCTCACACCCGTGTGATCCAGCGAGGCGCCCGGGGCTCATCCGTCCGCCTGCTGTATCCGCCACGATGTACGGCTCAGTAGGTTCGAAAGGATTAAAGAGATCTGAGAAATTTCTTGAGGTGGCAGCCACATCACTCACGGCAAAACGATGGAACGCGGTGGGTGATGAATGAGACAGCATGAAGCCCGCCAAACCGGTCGAAAACCGGATATGGCGGGCTTCACCCGTGCGTGGTATGTCGTTTATTTCCCGCCGGTTACCAGGCGACGACCGACCGCCGCGATGAGGCGGTCCAGTTCGGAACCGAACGGGTTGTCGTGCACCAGGTACGTCCACGTGGCGCTCGGGCGGACCAGATTCGCCTCCGCGGGCTCCCAGCTGTCGGTGACCTCGTCGATCTCGGCGAACGTGTCGACCGTGCGGTCCTCGATCTCCGGCATGATCTTGCCGAACGCCGGCACCGCGGACCGGTGGAACTCGTCCAGCGGGTCCAGCTTGCCGAGCGCGCGCAGGTGGACGCCCTCGCGGACCTCCGACAGGTACGCCAGGTGCTCGGCCCAGAGCCGGTCCAGGTGGAACAGCGCGATCGACCGGGACACCTTGTTCAGCACCTCGTCGTCGATCTCCCCGGTCTCGTCCGGGAACTTCGACTTCAGCATGTCGGCCGCGACCTCGGAGGTCAGCAGGCGCTCGCGGCGCTCGGAGAGCGCCACCCGCTGCTGCTCGATGACCACGTTGTAGCGCCAGGTGTTGCGGTGGATCTCGTGGCCCACGCCCTCCGCGACGCGCTGCGCGTGCCCGACCGCGTAGTCCACCCGCTCGTCGGTGACCACGCCGTCCAGGTCCATGTGCGGGGACGGGGGGATCATGTCGTTCGCGTTCCGGACGATCAGGTCGTCCTCCAGGCTGCCGTAGAAGACGGACGTGCCCGGGTCGCCCTGCCGGCCGGCGCGGCCACGCAGCTGGTCGTCGATGCGGCCGCTGTCGAACCGGCCGGTGCCGATCATGTAGAGCCCGCCCAGCTCCGCGACCTCGTCGTGGTCGGCCTCGTCGCTGCCGCCGAGCCGGATGTCCACACCACGGCCGGCCATCTGGGTGGAGACCGTCACGGCGCCGCGCTTGCCGGCCTCCGCGATGATCGCGGCCTCCTCGGCGTCGTTCTTCGCGTTCAGCACCACACAGGAGATGCCGGCGGCCTCGAGCGCGGTGGCCAGGCTCTCCGACTCCTTCACGTCGCGCGTGCCGATCAGCACCGGGCGGCCCGACTCGTGGGCCTCGGTGATCTCCTTGACCAGCGCGTCCTCCTTCTCCTGGCGGGTGGCCAGGATCCGGTCGGGGAGATCCTCGCGAATGTTCGGCTTGTGCGGCGGGATGACCGCGACCTCAAGCTTGAAGAACTCGCGGAGCTGGTCGCCGACGAGCACGGCGGTGGCGGTCATGCCGCAGACCGTCTTGTAGAGCGCGATGAACGACTGCACCGTGATGGTCTGCAGCACCTCGCCCTCGCTGGTCGCGGTCAGGCCCTCCTTCGCCTCGACCGCGGCCTGCAGGCCGTCCGGCCAGCGGCGGCGCTGCGCGACCCGGCCACGCGACTCGTCCACCAGCTCGACCACGCCGTTGCGGACGATGTAATCCACGTCGCGGTGCAGCAGCGCGTGCGCGTGCAGCGCCACGTTGAGCGCGGCGAGCTGGTCGAAGTTCTCGTCGGCATACAGGTCGATGCCGTCGAGCTCCTTCTCGATGCGGGCGGTGCCGTCGGTGGTGAACGCGACGCTGCGGCCGTCCTCCGCGATCTCGTAGTCACGCGTCGCCTTGAGGCCCTTGACCAGACCGGCGGCGGCGTGCACCGGGTCCTGCTCGCCGGGGACGGTGCCGGCCAGCACCATCGGCACGCGCGCCTCGTCGATCAGGATCGAGTCGGCCTCGTCGACGATCGCGGTGGCCAGCTCGCGCTGCACCCGGTCGTCGATGTCGACCACGAGCTGGTCGCGCAGGTAGTCGAAGCCGGCCTCGGAGACGGAGACGTAGGTGACGTCGCAGCCGTAGGCCTCGCGGCGCTCCTCCGGCGTGGACGCCTCGGTCACGGAGCCGACCGTGAGGCCGAGCAGCGTCAGGACCGGGCGCATCCAGTCCGCGTCGCGGGCCGCGAGGTAGTCGTTGACGGTGAGCACGTGCACCGGGCCGCGGCCCTGACGGACATGGCCGTAGGAGGCGATCGCGGCGGTGAGCGTCTTGCCCTCACCGGTGGCCATCTCGGCGACCTTGCCGGAGAGCAGCGCCATCACGCCGAGCACCTGCTCGTCGTAGGGCCGCTGGTCCAGGCCGCGGCGTGCGGCCTCCCGGCCGACCGCGCAGATCTCCGTGAAATCATCCGCCTTGCCGGCCCGCTCGGTCAGCTCGGCGTCGTCGAGCTCCTTGAGCTCCTCCTCCAGTGCCTCGATCGCGGGCAGCCGCTTGCGCAGCGGCGCGAGATCGACAGTTGTCCCTGGGCGCTGCAGGAACTTCTGGAAGCTCTTCTTCAACCGTGACGACACACCCATGGTGCGAAACGCTACTTCATCACAGCTCTGAGTGGTGAGGGGCACCGGCTTCCGAAACCAGCAATTGGTGCGCCGCCAGCTCGCGATAGAGCGGACTGGTCTCCACCAGCTCGTCGTGCCGTCCGGTGGCCACCACGCCGCCGGATTCCATCACCACGATCTGGTCGGAGCCGACCACGGTGGACAGCCGGTGCGCGACCACCAGCAACGTGCGCGTCTGTGCGGCCGCGTCGATCGCGCGGCGCAGCGCGGCCTCGTTGCGGGCGTCGAGGTTGCTGGTCGGCTCGTCCATCAGCAGGATCGGCGCGTCGGTGAGCAGCGCGCGGGCGATCGCCAGCCGCTGCCGCTCGCCGCCGGAGAGCAGCACGCCGCCCTCGCCGACCTGCGCGTCCAGCCCCAGCTCGGTGCGGGTGACGATGCCGGTCAGGTTGACCGACTCCAGCACCTCGAACAGCCGGGCGTCGTCCGTCTCCGGCGCGGCGAGCAGCAGGTTCTCCCGGATGGTGCCGGCCAGCACCGGGGCCTCCTGCTCGACGTAGCCCAGGTGGGCGCGCAGCGCGTCCCGCCCCTGGTCGCGCACGTCGACGCCGTCCACCCTGATCGTGCCGGACGTGGTCTCGTAGAACCGCTCGACCAGCGCCAGGAGCGTGGACTTGCCCGCGCCGGACGGCCCGACCAGCGCGGTCCTGGTCCCGTAGGGCACGGTGAAGCTCACGTCGTGCAGCACCGTCCCCTCCGCGGCGGGATAGGCAAAACCCACCCCTTCGAACTCCACCGCGGTACGCCCCGGGGGCGCGGCGCTCCGCTCCGAGGAGCCCTGGTCCTCGGCCGGGATGCGCAGCACCTCCTCGATCCGCTCCAGCGCGCCCAGCCCGGTCTGCAGCTGGGTGTAGGCGTTGATCGCCTGCCCGAGCGGCATGATCAGGAAGAACAGGAAGAG
This sequence comes from Catenuloplanes japonicus, assembly GCF_000717135.1. Taxonomy (GTDB): domain Bacteria; phylum Actinomycetota; class Actinomycetes; order Mycobacteriales; family Micromonosporaceae; genus Catenuloplanes; species Catenuloplanes japonicus. The sequence goes on along the minus strand of NZ_JNXY01000040.1, from coordinate 52,754 downwards.
GATGAACGCCACCAGGTCGCCCACCGTGATGTCCCCGGCGGCCACGCGCGCGCCGCCCACGCCCAGCACCGCCAGGAACGCGCCCTGGGTGGCCATGGCCGCGACCGGGGAGATCAGCGCCTGCAGCCGGGCCACCTTCAGGCCGGCCGCGTAGGCGCCCTCCGCGCTCGCCACCACCAGCTCCGCCTCGCGCCCCTCGGCACGGGCCGCGCGGATCGTGCGCGCGGCGGAGATGGCCCGCTCCACGGTCGAGGTCATCTCGCCGATCCGGGCCTGGGTGGCGCGGGAGAGCGCGCGCACCCGCCGGGACGCGGTGATCGCGAACCCCATGCCGAACACGAGCGCGAGCAGCGTGACGCCGAGCAGCAGCGGGTCGAGCACCGCCATCGCGCCGATCGCGCCGACCACCATCACCACGCCGGTGGCGATCTCGAAGAGCCCGGAGGTGACCACCGCGCGCAGCAGCGTGGTGTCCGCGCCGACGCGGGAGAGCAGGTCGCCGGTGCGGCGCGCGTCGTACTCCGCGATGGGCAGCCGGAGCAGGTGGTGGGCGAGGCGGCGGCGGGTGCCGAGCACCACGCCCTCGGCCGTGCGCTGCAGCAGGTAGTCGCGGACCGCGTTGATCGCGGCCCCCACCAGGACCAGCGTGGCCAGCAGCGCGACCGTGCCGCCGACCGCGCCGGACGCACCGATCGCGTCGAGCAGGTCGCGGGTGAGCAGCGGCTGGACCAGCGAGGCGCCGGCACCGAGCATGGACAGCACCGCGACGACGGCCAGCGTGGGCCAGTGCGATCGCAGGTAGGGCGTCAGCGCGCGCAGCCCGACCGGTGATGGTGTGGTGGTGCTCTCCCCCGTCATGCGATCAAAGCTAGCCACGCGGGACGCCGCACCGCGTCCGCCCTCAGCGAAACCTCAGCTACGTCAAGCGACAGAGAAGCAACCCAAAGTAACTGTTTCACGTTCCGTCATCGTGGGTATCCAAGCGCTGCTCCGAACGCCTGTCGCCGAGCCGAGCGGGAACCAGCCACAGACATGACAGCCCAGCCCGAGAGTCATACGGTCCGGGCCTCCCTGCCGCCGGTCGCCGATTCCAGCCGCGCGGCACGCTCCCTGGTCAACGACGCCTGCCTCCGCTGGAACCTGCCCGCGCTCGCGGACGACGCCTGCGTGATCGCCAGCGAGCTGGTCACGAACGCGGTCCGCCACGCCGGCACGCCACTGCACGTCACGCTCGCGATCTCCGGCGGCCGGTTCCTGCTCGCGGTCCGGGACGGCTCGCCGCGGCCCGCGATACCCCACCACCCGGACCCGCACGTGCCGGGCGGCCGGGGACTGCTGCTGGTCGGCGAGATGTCGCACGCGTGGGGCAGCGTCGCGCTGCCCGACGGCGGCAAGGTCGTCTGGGCAGCGCTGCGCGCGGACGCGGCCTAGGCCACCGCGCGGGACGCGGTCGGGTCCGGCCAGCGCGGCGGGCCGTCCGGCGCGCCGGCACCCACCTTCTCCCCGTCGTCTGGCGCCTCCGCCGCCGGTGCGGCCTCCGCGCTCGGCGCCGCGTCCGGGATCGGCAGGTCCGCGGGCGACCCGAGCAGGTCCGCCGCGGTGCCGGCCAGCGGACCGGGCAGCGGCTCCGTCAGCGGGGACGACGGCGGCTTCGCCCCGGACGGCGGCATCGCGTGCCCCAGCGCGGACTCCGCCGCGGCCCGGCGCGCCTCCGCGCTGCCGGCCGGATGGACCGGCAGGCCGGCGCCCTCCAGCACCAGGATCGCGTTGCGCACCGGCGGGCACGGGAGCGGCTGCTGGCAGCGGTCGCACATCATGTCGTCGGAGGACGCGTCCTCCGGGCCGTGCGAGGCCACCATCTCCAGCGCGGTCTGCGCGAACACGCTCTCCGGATTGATGTACGAGTCGTGGCTGCTCATCTCGTTCCCCCTGACGATCTGCGGCCTATGCCGGTATTTTCCCCGAGATTGCCCGCACTCGGGCCCGAACGGCGGGGAGCGCGCACACCTCGTACCCTCTGGGGCTTTTGTCCTTGTCAGGGGTTGTTCTCACGCGGCATTCACTCAATGTCGCTTATCGGCTACCGAAAGTAGAATCTAGGGTGTGCCACGGCAGAAACGGAGGGGACACCCATGCCCGAGGCAGTCTGGGACAAGGAGCTCTTCCCGGAGCCCGTGGTCCGCCGGTTCGGTCCGCTCGTGACCGGCCGGTTCATCAACTACCTCGACGGCTATCCGCGGCAGATGAAGGTCGGCCAGCCGATCCTCATGGCGATCTTCATGTTCGCGAGCACGGCCTCGCTGGTCGGCAGCGCGATCCTCACGCTGATCCGCGGCGCGGCGGGCCAGGGCGGCACGCGGCGCAAGTTCAAGGAGCTGAAGAAGGGGCCGGAATTCCTGGTCACGCCGATGCGGCTGCGCGGCGACGACGGCCTGCTCTACGAGATGGAGCTGCACGGGCACGTCGGCCAGAGCGCGATCATCCGGCACGACCACCTGCAGATAAGGGTGCGCCGGCAGAAGGACCCGCAGCTTCAGCCGCGCATCGAACGCATCGTCAACATCACCACGCAGCAGGTGCTGGTCCCGCACCCGCCCACGATCTGGTCCCACCTCGGCCCCGGCATGCTGCTCCAGGCCATCGCGGGCATCGTGATCATCCTGCTGGTCGTCAGCGCCTGCGTGGCGCTCTAGACCGCTCTAGACCAGGGCCTTCTCGCGAACGGTGAGCAGGCCCCGGCGGCGGGCCCAGCGCTCGAAGACCAGCGTGAACAGCGGCGGGATCGCACAGGCCAGCGCGATCATCGCGGTCAGCGGGTGCCACCGGTGCAGCACCGCGACCACCAGGGTGACCAGCACATAGGTGACGAACAGCGCACCGTGGACCGGCCCGAAGATCTTGACGCCGATCTCGTCGTGCACCGCGACGTACTTGAAGAACATCCCGATCAGCAGCCCGGTCCAGGAACAGGCCTCCGCGATCGCCACGATCGTGAACAGGGTCAGCGCGGCGCGCCGCATGATTCCTCCGCCGGTTGGAAAAGATGAGGTTGCGGATCGTAACGAGACGAGCCTGAGACGTTCCTGGAAGGTGGCGGACGCACATGGGCGAGGAGGTCGGGCCGCGGGAGTTCACCCGCGAGGACCGGGCCAGGTACCGGCAGAAGATCCGCCGTTGCCTGGACGTGTTCGCCGAGATGCTGGCCGAGCACCGCTTCGACGCGGAGCACCCGCTGACCGGGCTGGAGATCGAGTTCAACCTGGTCGACGACGCGGCCGACCCCACGATGCGCAACGCGGACGTGCTGGCCGCGATCGCCGACCCGGCGTTCCAGACCGAGCTCGGCCAGTTCAACATCGAGATAAACGTGCCGCCGCTCGCGCTCTCCGAGGGCGGGCTGACCGGCTTCGAGAAACACCTGCGCGACAGCCTCAACGAGGCCGAGTCCAAGGCCCGCGCGGTCGGCGCCCGGATCGCCATGATCGGCATCCTGCCCACGCTGCGGTCCGCGCACTTCACGCTCGACTCGCTCTCCGTCAACCCGCGCTACCAGCTGCTCAACGAACAGATCTTCGCGGCCCGCGGCGAGGACCTGGACATCCGCATCGACGGCCCGGAACGCCTGGAACTCACCGCGGACACCGTCACGCCGGAGGCCGCCTGCACCAGCACCCAGTTCCACCTGCAGGTCAGCCCGGACGACTTCGCCGGCTACTGGAACGCCTCGCAGAGCATCGCCGGCATCCAGGTCGCGCTCGGCGCCAACTCCCCCTACCTGCTCGGCCGGGAACTGTGGCGAGAGACCCGGATCCCGCTCTTCGAGCAGGCCACCGACACCAGATCAGAAGAGATCAAGGCCCAGGGGGTACGCCCGCGGGTGTGGTTCGGCGAGCGCTGGATCACCTCGGTGTTCGACCTGTTCGAGGAGAACGTCCGCTACTTCCCCGCGCTGCTGCCCGTGTGCGAGGACGACGACCCGGCCGAGACGCTGGCCCGCGGCGAGACCCCCACGCTGCCCGAGCTGCGCCTGCACAACGGCACCGTCTACCGCTGGAACCGGCCGGTCTACGACATCGTCGCCGGCGTCCCGCACCTGCGCGTCGAGAACCGCACGCTGCCCGCCGGGCCGACCGTGGTCGACACGCTCGCGAACGGCGCGTTCTACTTCGGCCTGACCCGCGCGCTCGCCGCCTCCGAACGCCCGATCTGGTCCCGGATGTCGTTCGGCACCGCCGAGGAGAACTTCCACGCCGCGTCCCGGCACGGCATCAACGCGTCCGTCTACTGGCCCGGCGCCGGCACCGTCCCGGTGACCGAGCTGGTGCTGCGCCGCCTCCTCCCCCTCGCGCATGAGGGCCTCGACGCGTGGGGCGTCGCCGCGGACGAGCGTGAGCGGCTCCTCGGCGTCATCGAGGCCCGCTGCCTGGCCGGTGTGAACGGCGCCACCTGGCAGGTCGAAACCGTCCGCGAGCTGGAGGAACGTGGCAACCTCGACCGGGACGCCGCGCTGCACGAGATGCTCGGGCGCTACCTGGAGCACATGCACACGAACCGGCCGGTGCACGAGTGGGCGTGATCACGGCCGTCATCCTTGGGGATGACGGTCACAATCTGAGGTACAACACGTGCTGTACGCAACAATCACTCGTTATCCGGACGACTGTTGCTGATCAATGGGGGATCGTTACACGCATGACGACGCATGGCCCGATCCGGCTCGCGATATGAACGCTCTGGCGATCGCCATCGCGCTCAGCATCGCGTCCGCGGGCGCCTACGCCGCGGGCGCGGTGGTCCAGGAACGGGTGGCCGCACACGGCACCGGCATCCTGGCCTCGCTCCGCATCCCCCACTGGTGGCTGTCCGTCGCGCTGAACGGCGCCGGCGCCGGCCTGCACGTCGGCGCGCTCGCGTTCGGCCCGCTCAGCATCGTCCAGCCGCTCGGCCTGCTCACGCTGGTCTTCGCACTCCCGATGGGCGCGGCCGTCATCCACCGCCGCGTCGCCGGCGTGCACTGGCGCGGCGCCGCGCTCACCATCGCCGGCCTCGGCCTGCTGGTCATCACCGCGCCGCTGGGCAGCGCCCGCGAGCTGGACTCCACCGAGATCCTCACGGTCGCCATGATCGGCGGCGCGATCGTGCTCGGCCTCACGCTGCTCGCCCGCCAGGTCACCGCGGCCGTGCCGTCCGGCCTGCTCTACGCGGTCGCGGCCGGCATCGCGTTCGCCTGCTCCTCCGCGCTCACCCAGACCGTGTCGCTCCAGGTCGCCGCGGACGGGCCGCTGGCCCTGCTGTCCACGGCCGCGTTCACGCTGGCCGCGTTCATGGCGTCCGGCGTGATGCTGTCCCAGGCTGCCTACCGCGACGGCGGCCTCGGCGCGCCGCTGGCCACGGTCTCGCTGTCCAACCCGGTCGCGTCCGCGGTCATCGGCATGCTGCTGCTGGAGGAGCGGTTCGTCGGCGGCATGACGGGCGGCGGGGTCGCGCTCACCGGCGGGGTCCTGGCCGTGGCCGGCGTCCTCCTGCTCACCCGCCCGGCCGACGACCACGGCACCGTCACCGAGACCCCGGAGACCGGCGCGAACCCGGCCGAGGCCTCGGGCGCCGCCCGCGGCACCACGTCCGGGAAGGCATCGGAGGCCGGTCCCCGCTCCGGCTCCGGCTCGCGCACCGGTTCCGGTTCCCGCTCAGGTACTGCTTCCGGCTCCGCTTCGGGCACCGGCTCCGCTCCAGGCTCCGGCCGCACGGCCACGCCGGACGCGGATCCGTCATCGGACACGCGCTCTCCGGCGGCCGGCGCCCAGGACCCGCCGGAGATCCCGCAGGCAGCCCTGACCATCCCCGGTCGCCGCCGCACCCAGATCGCGGTCGGCGAACGCGGCCTCCCCTCCTGCGCGGTCCCCGGTGGCCCTCGCCGCCGCCTGCTGCGCCCCGGCCGCGGCTTCCAGCCCCGCCCCGGACGCCGCCCCAGCACCTGATCCTCACCCCCTGCTCCACCGAGGCGTCCGCCACCCGGCGGGCGCCTCCGTTCTTTCGCAGGGCGAGCGACGGCGGGACCGGGCCGGTCACGACACCCTGCGGGATGCGTCACCGCGGTGCGGGGTTGCGGCGGGCGCGCGGGCCGGGTCTGACATCGTCATGCGGTGAGTACTGTGCAGCGCCGGCGAGGGCTGGCTGACGTCGGGGACGATTTTCGCCGGTTCTGGGCGGAGCAGCATCTGTGCACGCTCACCACGCTGCGGCCGAACGGCACGCCGCACGTCACGCCGGTCGGCGCGGTCATCAACTGGGAGACGGGCACGGCCCTGGTGCTCACGTCCGCCACCAGCCTGAAGGCCCGCAACGCGGGGTCCACGCCCACGGTCGCGCTATGCTCCGTCGACGGCCGGGACTGGTCGACCGTGGAGGGGACCGCGCGCGTCCGGGACGAGGCCGAGTTCGTGGCGGACGCGGAACGGCGCTATGCCGAGCGGTACCGGACGCCCCGGGCCAACCCGCACCGCGTGATCCTGGAGATCACGATCACGCGCGTACTGGGCAACGTCACATGACGGTCACCGTCGTCGGGATCGGCGCGGACGGCTGGGCCGGACTCGCCCCGCCCGGACGCGACGCCGTGCTCACGGCCGAGGTGCTGATCGGCAGCGCCCGCCAGCTCGACCTGATCCCGCCCGAGGCCACGGCAACGCGCCTGACCTGGCCGTCACCGCTGCTGCCCGCGCTCCCCGGGCTGCTCGACGCCCACCGGGACCGCCACCTCTGCGTGCTGGCCAGCGGCGACCCGATGTGCTTCGGCATCGGCGGCACGATCGCGCGGCTGACCGGGCCGGGCGCGCTGCGCGTGGTGCCGCACCCGTCCGCGATCTCGCTGGCGTGCGCGCGGCTCGGCTGGGCCGTCGAGGACACCGAGGTGGTCAGCGTGGTCGGCCGCCCGCTGGACACGCTGCACACCACAATCCACCCCGGCAGGCGGCTGCTCGTCCTGAGCGCCGACGGCCGCTCACCGGCCGCCGTGGCCGAGCTCTTGAGGCGACGGGGGTACGCCGGAAGCGCGCTCACCGTGCTGGAGAACCTGGCCGGCCCCACCGAGCGCCTGACCAGCACGACCGCGGCCGAGTTCCCGTCCGACGGCGGGCACGCCCCGCTCAACGTCGTCGCCGTCGAGTGCGTGGCGGGCCCGGAGGCGGCGCTGCTGCCGACCGTGCCCGGCCTGCCGGACGACGCCTACGCGCACGACGGCCAGCTGACGAAGCGCGAGATCCGGGCGATCACGCTCGCGCGTCTCGCACCGGTGCCGGGTCAGGCGCTGTGGGACGTGGGCGCCGGCGCCGGCAGCATCGCCGTCGAGTGGATGCGGGCCCACCCGGCGTGCACCGCGACCGCGATCGAGGCGGACGAGCAGCGGGCCGCGCGGCTGGCCTCGAACGCGGCGGCGCTCGGCGTACCCTCGCTGGCTGTTGTTCGTGGTCTTGCGCCGCAGGCGCTGGCGGGTCTGGCACCGCCGGACGCGATCTTCATCGGCGGCGGCGTCACCACGGACGGCATGATCGACACGTGCTGGGCCGCGCTCCGGCCGGGCGGCAGACTCGTCGCCAACGCGGTCACCATCGAGTCGGAACGCGTGGTCACGGCCGCCCGGGACGCGCTCGGCGGCGACCTGACCAGGATCGAGATCTCCCGCGCGGGCGCGGTCGGCGGGTTCACCGCGTGGCGACCGGCGCTTCCGGTCACTCAATGGACGGTGCGAAAAGCATGACGGTGCACTTCATCGGCGCGGGGCCGGGCGCCGCGGACCTGATCACCGTGCGCGGGCGCGACCTGATCGCGGCGAGCCCGGTATGCCTGTACGCGGGAAGTCTGGTGCCGCCGGAGATGCTGTCGTGGTGCCCGGCCGGCGCACGGCTCGTGGACACGGCGCGGATGTCGCTGGACGAGATCATCGCGGAGCTGGTGGCCGCGCAGGCGGCCGGACTCGACGTGGCGCGGCTGCACTCCGGGGATCCGTCGGTGTTGTCGGCGATGGCGGAGCAGATGCGGCGGCTGGACGCGGCGGGGGTGCCGTACGACGTGGTGCCCGGGGTGCCGGCCTTCGCCGCGGCGGCGGCGAGTCTGCGGCGGGAGCTGACGGTGCCGGGGGTGGCGCAGACCGTGATCCTGACGCGCACGGCGGAGCGCGCGACCGCGATGCCCCCGCGGGAACAGTTGGCCGTGCTGGGAGCGTCCGGTGGGACGCTGGTGCTGCATCTGGCCGTGCAGCGGATCGCGCGGATCGTGCCGGAGCTGGTGCCGCACTACGGGGACGGGTGCCCGGTCGCCGTGGTGGCGCGGGCGTCGCGGGCCGACGAGGAGATCCTCCGGGGGACGCTGGCGACGATCGCGGGGCAGGTGGAGGCGGCGGGGATCCGGCGGACGGCGGTGATCATCGTGGGGCCCGCGCTGACGGCGTCGGCCTTCCCGGACAGTCACCTGTATAGCGCGGATCGGTGCCGCGACTGAGTCCCCGGCCCGCCGCGACCCCCGATTCCCGGCGAATCCAGCCTCAGCCGTCACGGAGAGTTCCGATCATGGGGCGTCTTCAGGGGACTCGGTGACGTTCGGTGACTTCGCGGGGTGGCATGTTCCGGGGATTCAACGGGCGCGGGTTTCGGACAGGCTGTACGCATCTTCCCCACCGACGAGGAGCGAACGATGTCGTACGGCTACGCGCAACCCCACCAGTACACGGCGTACCCGCCGGCGCCGGTCCAGCAGCCGATGCGCCGCTCCGCCCCGCCGAGCGTGCACACGCTGGCGTTCCTGCAGTACCTCGGCGGCCTGATCCAGCTCGCCGCCGCCGTGGCCGTGGTGCTGCTGCCGACCTCGGAACTGTTCGAGACGCCCGGCCTCGCCATCAACCCGGCCCAGCTGGAGCAGGCGAGCTACGTCGTCGCCGGCATGCTCGCGATCGGCGCGCTCATCTCGTTCACGATCGGCCGCAAGCTCCAGCGCGGACGGCAGTGGGCCCGCGTCCTGGTCATGATCTTCAGCATCATCCCGGTGGTCGCCGTCGCGGCCCAGATCGCCATGACCGGCGACCCGACCAGCGCCGCCGGCCTGCTCGGCCCCGCCCTCTACCTGCTGCTGCTCAACACGCGGGCGGCGCGCTCCTGGTTCCGCTACCACACCTGGTAAACCAGGGCCCCATGACCGACCTGCTGCTGGCCGTCCTCGTCGAGATGCACGACGACGCCGTCCCCGAGGGCCACCGCTACGAGGACGGCGTGCTGGCCCTCCTCCCCCGCCACGGCGCCCGCCTGGAGCGCCGCCTCCGCACCCCCGACGGCACCACCGAACTCCAGATCATCCGCTTCACGGCCCGCGAGGGCCTGGACGCCTTCATGTCCGACCCCGACCGCCTCACCCTCCGCGCCACCATCGAGCCCCTGGCCCCCGCCGCCCGCGTCTTCGAGGTGGCCGATGTCGTGCCCCCGTCGCGGGCCGGTGGCGCCTGACGGCGGGTGACCGGCGACGGGGGGGGGCGCGTGGGGTTTCGGGAGCACGGCGGGACCGGCTCCGGCCGGCGCGCCGAAGCGGAGCGCCGGCGGAGGCTTCGGCTCGTCGGAGGTTTGCCCGCGGGAGCGTGCGGATCGCAACCAGGCTGGAAGCGGGTACATCGTGGGGTCCGGGGCTCGGGCCCCGGGGAAGCAGAGCGCCCGCGGGAGCGTGCGGACCGCAACCACGCCGGAAGCGGGAAAATCCGCTTTTAGAGGGTTTCGGGGTTTTCCGGTAGGGACGTGATCGGGGCCGGGGAGATCAGGCCGAGTGTCTGGGTGGCGCGGGTGAGCGCGACGTAGAGGTCGCCGTCGCCGCGCGGGGACTCGGCGGCGATGCGGTCCGGGTCGACGACGATGACGGTGTCGAACTCAAGGCCCTTGGATTGACGGACGGTGAGCAGTACGACCGGGCTGGTGAGGTCGGTCCGGTCGCCGGTGGCAGCCTCCGGGAGCGCGGCCGCGGCCTCCGCGTGCAGCGACGTGGGGACGATGACGCCGAGGCGGCCCTGCCCGTCCCAGGAAGAGACGGCGCTGACCAGGGCATCCAGGCCGCCGAGCGTACGCCACGGCGGGGTGCCGGTGTGACGGACCGCGCGCGGCACGGCCAGCGACGGGTTGACGCGGGCCAGGACGCCGGCGGCCAGCTCCATGATCTCGCCGGGCGTGCGGTAACTGACGGTGAGTTCGGTGAGGCGGTAGCGGCGGCCGACGTACGGGGTCAGCGCGTCGTCCCACGAGGAGGTGCCGCCGAGGTCGCCGGTCTGCGCGACGTCGCCGACGATGGTCATCGAGCGGCTCGGGCAGCGGCGCATCAGCAGGCGCCAGGCCATCGGGCTGAGCTCCTGCGCCTCGTCCACGATCACGTGGCCGAACGCCCAGGTACGGTCCGCGGCGGCTCGCTGCGCCGCGGTGAGCGCGGCGTCGAACTGCTGGCGCTCGGCCATGTCGCCGGCATCCAGCAGGTCCGTGCCCATCAGCAGCTCCGGATCGTCCTCGTCCTCGAGGTCGACGGAGCGGGACCCCATCGCGATGTCGATCGCACCCTGCGCGTACTCCAGCTGGAAGAGCCGTTCGAGCTGCGCGATGCGCTCGCGGCGGGTGTCCTCCTCCTCGCCGAGCAGCTCCGCGGCCTCGTCGAGCAGCGGCGCGTCCGCGGCACTGAACCCGCCCTCAGGCTCGCGCAGCAGCGCCTCCTGCTCGGCCAGCGTGAGCAGGCCGGACGCGGCCGCGGTCATCCGGGACAGCGAGGCGAACAGGCCGGCCACGACCTGCTGCGGCGTGAGCCGGGGCCACAGCCAGTCCAGCACGGCCAGCACCTCCGGCTCGCGGCGCAGCTCGCGGCGGATCTGGGCGAGGTCGGCCTCGTCGAAGACCATCGGGTCGCCGGGTGCGTCCTCGCCGCCGAGCGGGTCGTCCGCGAACGGGTCCGTGCCGATCTTCTCCGCCAGTTGCAGCGACAGCGCGTGGATGATCTCGGTGTCGAAGTCCGCGCGGGCCAGGTTGTGCCGTTTGCCGGTGCGCCGGACCTGGTCACGGGCCGCCCGGATGGTGTCGGGCTGCAGGAACAGCTGCGTCTCGCCCTCGACCATCAGGTCGACCGGCTGGTCCGGCACGCGCTGGCGGTCCGCGACCGCGGCCTCGATCACCTCGGCCATCACGGCCCGGCCCTTGATCTCCGCGACCTCGTCCGGCTCGGCGCGGCGGCCGCGCACGCCCGGGAACATGCCGCCGATCGTGCGCAGCAGCACGCCGGTCTCGGCCAGCGACGGGAGCACCTGGCCGATGTAGCGCAGAAACGTCGGGTTCGGCCCCAGGATCAGCACGGCCTGCTTGGAGAGCTGCTGGCGGTAGGTGTAGAGCAGGTATGCCGCGCGGTGCAGCGCCACCGCGGTCTTGCCGGTGCCCGGCCCGCCCTGCACGACCAGCGTGCCGGACAGGTCCGCACGGATGATCCGGTCCTGTTCGGCCTGGATCGTCTCGACGATGTCCTTCATCCTGCCGGTGCGGCGCGCGTCCAGCGCGGCCAGCAGCGTGGCCTCGCCGGTCAGGTCGTGCGCGCCGTCACCGGCGTCCTCCAGGTCCAGCACCTCGTCGTCCAGGGCGACAACCTCGCGCCCGGCGGTACGGATGTGCCGCCGCCGCTGCACGTCGAGCGGCCGGGCCGCGGTGGCCAGGTAGAACGGCCGGGCCGCGGGCGCGCGCCAGTCGACCAGCAGCGGCTCGTAGTCGCCGTCGTCGTCGAAGATGCCGATGCGCCCGATGTAGCGCGGCGCGTCCTCGGTGAAGTCGAGCCGGCCGAAACAGAGCCCGTTCTCCACCGCGCCGAGGACCGCGACCTGGTCGGTATACATGGTCACGGAGCTGTCCCGCTGGGATCGCTCCTGTGGGGTGCCGCCCGCCTCTTTCAGCTGCGTCGCGAGCCGCGCGGACGCCTCGGAGCGCATGTCGTCGAGCCGTCGGTGCAGGCCGTCGAGGTAGGCCTGCTCTTCCTTGATCGAGGACTTCTGCTCCACGGTACTTGACAAAACCGCCCCCTGATTGACTAATATGCAACGGGCGGCACGCCTTGTTTCGTCGTGCCCGCGCGTCGTGAGATGCCCGACGCGAAAGCCTACCCTACCGGCGCGACCACTCGCGCACGATCGCCTCGGTGTCGAGCCGCTTGATCAGCGTCGGCGGGCCGGACAGCAGACCACGGTGGTTGTCCGCGATCCGCTCGTTCAATTCGGCCACCATGCGCCGCACCTCGGGCTCGGACCGCGTGCGCGCCAGCCGCTCCGGCAGATCCTCGATGTCGCGCCGCAACATCAGCGTGGCGGGCAGGATGACGGCGGCCAGCTTCTCACGGTCGACGAGCTCCTTGACGTACCAGTCCTCGTCGTAGTCGTCGCCGTGGCCGGGCAGCGGTTTGCCGGATCCGGGAAGGTTGTCGAACTCGCCCCGCTCCAGCGCTTCACGGATCTTCTGATCAACCAGGGATTCGAAGAAGTGCGCCATCGGAAGATTTTACGTGGGCGGGCGGGGTAAGCGGAGTGGAGCCGGGGTCCGGATGTGTGGCGCGGGTCCGCCGGCGCAGCCCGGTGTTTTCTCCGGATTCGCGAAGATCTAATTCAAGATCCAGATCATTCTCCCGTTTCCGGCGTGGTTGCGGTCCGCTTGCTCCCGACGCTGTTGCCCCTTCGCGCCGATCACCGCGAGTGGGTATCGCGCCGATCACCGCGGCGGAGATGCCTGGATTGACCGCGGCTTATGGCACGCGACGAGCGCGACGAAGCCCGCGTTGTCGCCGTTCAGGAACCCGGACGCCCGATGCCGGATATTTCACCTTATAGCGCACGGGCACTGAAAGTGACCAGCATTGATCAACGGTCGCATGTACGTTATCCACGTTCTGCCGCACTTGAAGCGTGGACTACGTACATACCGTCATGATCACGACCGGAAGCCGCCACCGGCCGGATTTATATGCAGATATTTCGGGCGCGGAGCGCCCGTCCGGACCTGGCGTGCCGGACAGTTCCAGCATCGACGCGGGTGGTCGCATCGACGGGAATGGGCAACGGAGTCGCTCCGCGGGCAAACCTCCGGAGATCGGAAGACGCCGCCTGGCGCTCCGCTTCCGACCTCCGAACGGGGCCGCCTCACACAGGCAGAGAAAGAGCCGCGCCGGCCCTCCGCTTCCGGCCTCCGATCGAAACCGGACCCACACAGGCAGAGAAAGAGCCGCGCCGGCCCACGCTCCGCCCGCGTCGCATCTCCACCGGCCCACCGCGGGGGACCTGCGCGACCGTCGGGCAGGCCGCGGCGGCCTGAGCGTGAGCCGCGCCGCCCAACGGGAGCAGCGGCGGGAATCGCGGCCTTGAGCCGACCCGCGCGAACCGGCTCCGAGGGGCGGGCAAAGCGGAGCGCCGGCGAAGTCTTTGCCCGCCCCGAGGTTTGCCCGCGGGAGCAAACGGGCCGGACCACGCCGGAAGCGGGAAAATGATCTTCTAGGTTTTCGATCTCGAAGTGTTCAAGCCCGTCTTGATCAGTCGGGCACTTCGTGCCCAAAATATCATCATAAGGCGGCTGCTGGCGGGCGCGAGCCTTCCGGACAGGCAGCCCGCATGCGCGTGTGGATCATTGACGTCGACGAAATGGCGGTCGGCGAGCGGCTCTGACCGCCATGTCGTCGACGTCAATGATCCACTTATGGCGATGCGACGATCCGTCGCACATGGATAGCCCCGAGCACCCAGCGGCGACAGCGCGGACCTTCCCCCTGCGCCGGGACGCGGTCAGAGCCCGCCGCCTAGCAGCGACAGCGCGGATCCGCTGCGCCGGACCGCGGTCGGCGCCGACCGCCTGCTGCCGGCCGGACTGCGCTGGTCCGACAGGAGTGGTGCCGGGAGCGAACGGGCGGTCAGCATCGCGAGAGCAGACAAATGATCTTGACATGTGGGGAACGTGACGAAGCGCCGCCGGGACGCGGGCTCGGGCGCCCGGACCCGCCGGTGAATCAGCTGTCGAGGGCCTTCCAGGTGGCCAGGGAGAGGAGGAGGCCGCGCATGTCGCCGACGTCGCCGCCCATGTTGTTCATGACGTAGGCGAAGGCGGCGTGGCGGTCGAGGTCGACGGCGACGAACGCGCCGCCGAGGCCGCCCCAGAAGAGCGTGTTCGGCGGGAGGAAGTCGCTGCCGAGCGCGAAACCGAGTCCCCAGCGGAGCGGGATGCCGAGCATCAGGTCGGTGCCGGCGGAGTGCTGGGTGGCGGCGCGCCGGACGGCCTCGCGGGAGATGAGGTCGCGGCCGCCGTCGGCCAGGATGGCGAGGGCCTGGGCGAGCGAGCGGGCGTTGCCGTGGCCGTTGCCGGCCGGGATCTCGGCGGCACGCCAGGCACGGGTGGCGGTGATGGACGGTGGCATCGGCGGGTTGTTGGCCGTGATGTCCTGGATCTCGGTCAGTGGGACGCCCTGGAACGGCGGGTTGGCCGGCGGGATCAGCTCGGCGACGCGTGCGTCCTCGGTGGCGGGGAGTCCGATGTGGAAGTCGATGCCGTGGGGCTCCGCGATGCGCGTGCGGAAGACCGTGCCCAGGCTCTCGCCGGTGATGCGCCGGATGACCTCGCCGATCAGATATCCCTGGGTGACCGCGTGGTATCCGATGGCGGTGCCGGGTTCCCACAGCGGCTCCTGCGCGGCCAGCAGCGAGGTGCACTTCTCCCAGTCGTAGAGGTCCTCGGTGACCAATGGTGCGCGCCAGCCGGACATGCCGGACGAGTGGCTCATCACCTGGGCGAGCGTGATGTCCTGTTTCCCGTTGGCCGCGAACTCGGGCCAGTACCGGGCGACCGGGTCCTCGAAGGAGTCCACGACCAGCAGCGCGGTGAGCGCGGAGATGGTCTTGGTGGCGGAGTAGACGTTGACGATCGTGTCGCGATCCCACGGGCGGGTGCGCCCGGGATCGGCGTGGCCGCCATGGAGATCCACGACGGTCTCGCCGTCCACGATCGCACAGAACGCGGCGCCGACCTCATCGCCGCCGGCCAGGTTGTTCTCGAACATCTCGCGGACACTCTCGAAGCCCATGACCCCGGAGTATTCGCGTAACCCGGGCCGGTGTACCACCCGTTTTCCGTTTCATGTCGGGGAGGTAACGTCTTGCACAACCGGATTGAGGGATCCCGATGATCGTCTTCTTCGACGACCCCGGTGACGGGGTGCGCGTCACGGCCGACACGATCACGGCCGGCGAGCGCTCCTGGGCGCTCGGCGAGCTGGAGATGCCGCGGACCGTGCGGCCGCAGGTGCCCCGCGCGCTCCCCCGGCTCGTCGCGCTCGCGCTGCTCCTCTCGTTCGCGACGCCGGTCTCCTGGGTGGCGGCCGGATCACGCATGGCCCTGTTCGTGCTGGTGGCGGCGTTGGCGACGGGCGCCGCCGCGCTGCTGACCGCCCGCCGGCCGCGTGCGTGGGAGCTCTGGGCGGATCACCGCGGCGCCGCCGTGCTGCTGTTCACCACCACCGACGCCGGACGGTACGGCCGGGTGGCCCGCGCCCTGGTCCGCGCCGCGGACTGGCGCGTGCTGTCAGACCTCGGCCTCACCGATGACCCCGGCCTCACCGATAGCCTCGGCCGCACCGATGGCCTCGCCGTCACCGGTGGCCCCGGCCTGGCCGACGATCGTCCCGGCCCGGTCGATGACGATCACGTCGACCCGCACCGGAGCCTCGCGCAGGACGTCGAGCGCCGTGCCCCGGGCCCCGGCCGCGATCAGATCGCCTAGCGGGAACCCGGCCCGCCGGCTCTGCTGCAGCGCGTCCAGCGCCGTGTTCGCCCCCTCGATGCCGGCCGCCAGCTCCTCCGGGCCGCCCTCGTCGCGGACCAGCCGCGCCAGCGCGCCGAGGTCGACCTGGGACCGGCCGGAGTGCAGGTCGAGGTGCCCGTTCGCCAGCTTGGAGAGCTTCCCGACGCCGCCCGCGATGGTCAGCCGCGGGACCGGGTGCCGGCGCAGATACTTCAGCACCGCGCCCGCGAAGTCGCCCATGTCCAGCAGCGCGTCCTCCGGCAGCCCGTGCACCTGCGCCGCGACCCGCTCCGACGTGCTCCCGGTGCAGCCCGCCACGTGCGTGCGCCCGGCCGCCCGCGCCACGTCGATGCCGCGCCGGATGCTGTCGATCCAGGCCGAGCACGAGTACGGCACGACGATCCCGGTGGTGCCCAGGATCGACAGTCCGCCGAGGATGCCGAGCCGCGGGTTCCAGGTCTTCCGGGCCAGCTCCTCGCCGTGGTCCACCGAGATCTCGACCTCGACGTCACCCGCGTCGCCGTGCCGGGCCGCCAGCTCCGCGACCGCGGCCGTGATCATGGCGCGTGGCACCGGGTTGATCGCGGGCTCGCCGACCGCGAGCGGCAGCCCCGGCTTGGTGACCGTCCCGACGCCCGGCCCCGCCCTGAACGTCACGCCCGTGCCGGCCGCGCCGCGCCGCACCGTGGACCGGATCAGCGCGCCGTGCGTGACGTCCGGGTCGTCGCCCGCGTCCTTGACCACGCCGGCCAGCGCCCAGTCCCCCGCGAGTTCCTCACGGGCGAGCGCGAACGCCGGCCGCTGCCCCTTCGGGAGCGTGATCGTGACCGGGTCCGGGAAGTCGCCGGTGAGCAGCGCCTCGTACGCCGCGGTCGTGGCCGCCGTCGCACACGCGCCGGTCGTCCACCCGAACCGCAGCTTCCCCTTCTCCGGACCGCCTGCCGATGTCACGCTGACCAGCATGCCCGTTGACGCGCGGCCCGGTGTCGGCAGGGCCGCTCCCCATGATCGAATCAGCGCGTGCTGACCGTTCTGATCCTCGGGGGTACGGGTGAGGCCCGCCGCCTCGCGACCGCGCTCGACGGCCTGCCCGGACTGTCGGTGATCAGCTCGCTGGCCGGCCGCACGAGCACCCCGCTGCTGCCACCGGGCCGGGTCCGGATCGGCGGTTTCGGCGGCGCCGCCGGCCTGGCCGCGTTCCTGCGCGCGGAGCCGATCGGCGCGGTCGTCGACGCCACCCACCCGTTCGCGGCCGTGATCAGCGCCAATGCGGTGTCCGCCTGCACGGCGACCGGCGTGCCGCTGCTGGTGCTGCGCCGTCCCGGCTGGACCGCCGTCCCCGGCGACGACTGGCGGCACGTCCCCACGATCGAGGCCGCCGCGGACGCGCTCCCCCGGCTCGGCCGCCGCGCGCTGCTCACCACCGGCCGTCAGACGCTCGCCGCGTTCGCCGCGCTGACCGACGTCTGGTTCCTGGTCCGCGCCGTCGAGCCACCCGAGCCCCCGGTCCCGCCACGGATGTCCGTGCTGCTGGACCGCGGCCCGTTCACCCGCGACGGCGAGCGCGCGCTGATCGAGGCCCACTCCATCGACGTCCTGGTCACCAAGGACAGCGGCAGCCCCGCCACGGCCGCGAAGCTGGACGCGGCCCGCGACCTGGCCGTCCCGGTCCTGATGGTGGACCGCCCGCCGGTCCCCACGCACACGGCGTCGGTGCCGTCGGTCCCGGACGCGGTCGCCTGGGTCACCCGCCACACGACACCCCGGTGACCCCGGCCGCACACACCGCTGAGATGGCCGGCGCCGTCCCCAAAGCGAAGATCAAAACCTTGGAAGCGGATTTCCCACTTCGCGGTGGTCCGGCAGCGCTGCTCCCGCGGGCACCGGTCGTCGCTGGCGCTCCTCCCTTCCACTCCCGCGCCACACCGGCTCACACCAAAGACCCGCCCGCCCGTCCCTCTCCCGCCGCAAGCTCAGGGGAATCGCACGTTCCCTGTCACATCACGCGGCATCGGGCCGGCCACCGCTCCGATCACTGAGCCGGCGGCGGGGAGCCACCGTGCGCGCCGATGCCGGGAGGCAAGCGGAGCGCCGGCGGAGTCTTGGCGGACGGCGAGGTTTGCCCGCGGGAGCAACGCTGCCGGACCACGCCGGAAGCGGGAACACGAACTGGATCTTGAATTGGATCTTGATATGTGCGGATCAGGCGGCAGGCGACCCCGCGCAAGGACGTCAGGGCCGGGGTCCGGGGTCCTCCCCGGGCACGCTCAGGGGGTAGCGGCGGGGAGTGAAGACGGTGCCGTTGACGTGGCGGGTCTGGGAGGAGCCGATGATCAGGAGCGTGCGCATGTCGACGGCGTCGGGGGTGAGGTCGGCGAGGCGGACCACCGACACGCGTTCGCCGTCGCCGCCGACGTCGCGGCCGAGGACCACCGGCGTGTCCGGACCGCGGTGGGTGAGCAGCAGGTCGCGGGCCTTCTCGACCTGCCAGGTGCGGGACTTCGAGGCCGGGTTGTAGATCGCGATGACCAGGTCGGCCGCGGCGGCGGCGGTCAGGCGTTCCTCGATCACGTCCCACGGCTTGAGCCGGTCGGAGAGCGAGATGACCGCGTAGTCGTGGCCGAGCGGCGCGCCGACCCGGCTGGCGACGGCCTGCGCCGCGGTGAGGCCGGGCAGCACGGCGACCGGAATGTCCGTGTACGGATCGGTGGCCGCGACCTCCAGCACCGCGCTCGCCATCGCGAACACGCCGGGATCGCCGGACGACACCACGGCCACCCGGCGTCCGCGCGCGGCGAGCGTGAGCGCGAACTCGGCCCGCTCGGACTCGACCCGGTTGTCGCTGGGGTGGCGGGTCTGGCGCGGGTTCGCGGGGATCCGGTCCAGGTAGGGGCCGTAGCCGACCAGGTCGGTGGCCTCGCTCAGCGCGGCCTGCGCCTGCGGGGTGAGCCACTCGCGTCCCGCCGGGCCCAGCCCGACGACGGTCAGGCCGCCCGGAACCGGCAGGTCCGCCGCGGCGGGGAGGGCCGCCGCGGTCGACGCGTGCACCCGGCTCGGCAGCAGCGCGACCGAGAAGTACGGCACGGTCGCCGGGTCCACGTCGCGCAGCGGGGAGATCCGCTGCTGCGCGGTGGTGGCACGCTCGACGTACCACGCGTCGTCGAGCCGGCCCGCGGACTCCAGCGCGTCACGGACCGCGCCGAACGTCCGCCCGAGCTTCATGATCGCGGCCGAGTCCGCCGCCGCCAGCCGTGTCGCCAGCTCGTCCGCGGGCAGCGTGCCGGGCAGCACGGTCAGCGTCTCCTCCGCCTCGACCAGCGGCCGCCCGAGCTCCGCGGCCGCGCCGGCTATCGAGGTGACGCCGGGGACGACGACCGTCTCGTACCGGCCGGCCAGGCGTTTGTGCATGTGCATGTAGGAGCCGTAGAAGAACGGGTCGCCCTCGCAGAGCACCACCACGTCACGCCCGGCGTCCAGGTGCGTGGCCAGCCGCGCGGCCGCGTCCGCGTAGAAGTCCTCCAGCGCGCCCCGGTAGCCGCCCGGGTGGTCCGTCGTCTCGGTGGTCACCGGGTAGACCAGCGGCTCCTCGATCTGGCCGTCCCGGCGGTAGGGGGCGGCGATGCCGCGCGCGATGCTGCGGCCGTGGCGGGCACTGTGGAACGCGATCACGTCCGCCTCGCCGATCAGGCGCGCCGCCTTCACGGTCACCAGCTCCGGATCGCCGGGGCCGAGCCCGACTCCATAGAGACGCCCGGCCACTATTCCTCCTCGCTGGCGATGGCGTTGAGCGCCGCCGCGGTCATCGCGCTGCCGCCTCGGCGGCCGTGCACCACAAGAAATTCACAACCCGCCGGGTGTACGGCGAGCGCCTGCTTCGATTCGGCCGCGCCGATGAACCCGACCGGGATGCCGATGATCGCGGCCGGTCGCGGCGCGCCCTCGTCGAGCATCTCCAGCAGGCGGAACAGCGCGGTCGGCGCGTTGCCGATCGCGACCACGGCGCCGGCCAGCCGGTCACGCCACAGCTCCAGCGCGGCCGCGGACCGGGTGGTGCCGAGCTGCTGCGCCAGCGCCGGCACGCGCGGGTCGCGGAGCGTGCAGACCACCTCGTTGTCCGCGGGCAGGCGGCGGCGGGTGACGCCGGCCGCGACCATGTTCGCGTCGCAGAGGACGGGCGCGCCCGCGCGCAGTGCGGCGGACGCGGCCGCGGCGACGCCGGGCGAGTAGCCGATGTCGTCGACCAGGTCGGTCATGCCACTGGAGTGGATCATGCGGACCACGACGCGCGAGACGTCCTCGGGGAACCGGTCGAGCCGGGCCTCCGCACGGATCGTGGCGAACGAGCGGCGGTAGATCTCCGCGCCGTCCCGGACATAATCGTATTCGGTCACGCGCCGGTCTCCTGTGAGGCGAAGCTGGTGCGGGCCGCCGCCACCGCGGCCGCGAGCCGGTCGAGGTCCACGTCCACGGTCACGCCGCCCACCTGATATCCGCCGGGCGTGGCCAGCACGCGCACGTGCGGCCCGGCCGGGTGCCCGCAGGCGCGGTCGCAGCCGACCCAGTGGACGGGCACGGCGTCGCGGGCGGCCGGCATCGGGCCGAGCGTGACCGCGGTGGCGTCCGCGCGCACGTCCGCGTGCGACTTGGCACAGCCGGGACGCCCGGCGCAGGCGGTGATGCCGTACCACGGCGAGTCCGCGTCGACGCCGAGCCCGGCCGCGGCCAGCCCGGGGAGGAGCGTGGCGTCCGGCAGGCCGGGGACGACGATCGCACGCCACGGGGTGAAGCGCAGCTCGCCGGCGCCGGCCAGGGCCGCGTCGGCCAGCAGGTCCAGCTGGGTCGCGGAGATCCGGCCGAGCGGGACGATCACGGCGAGCGCGACGCCGGCGGCCGGGTGGGCGATCACGCCGACCGGCGGCGCGGGCGGGTCGAGCGCGGGCGCGACCGGTGCTGAGACCGCGCCGAGCCGAGCGGCAACCCGAACCACGCCCTGATCTATCTCGGACAGACGCCAGCCTGCCGAGCCCTGCGCGGCGCGTTCGTCGAGGAAGGCGCCGGCGGCCGCGACCATCAGCGTGACCGCGTCCGCGTGAGCGCGCAGGCCGACGTCCAGACCGCCGAGGAGCAGCGTGAACTCGTCCGGGGCGGACGCGAGCAGGCACAGGTCGGCGCCGAGCGCGGCCACGTCGCCGCGGCCGTCGTCCAGCGCGAACAGGAACCGTCCGGAGAGGCCGGCCAGCGCGGGCGCGGCGCACAGCGCGGCGTCGAGCGCGTCGACGAGCGGCCGGACGTCCGCGCCGCCGTGCCCGTCCAGGCCGCTCAGCGGCGACGCGACGACGTTGCGGGCGCGCTCGTGCGTGAGGGACGGCAGCAGCCCGGCCTCGGCCAGGCGGTCGGCGAGCTCCGTCTCCGCGCCGGGCGGGAGCGCGCGCAGCTGCAGGTTACCGCGCGAGGTGAGGTCGAGGTGGCCGTCGCCGAGGTCGCGCGCCGCGCGGGCGAGCACCCGGGCCTGGGACGCGGAGAGCAGGCCGCCCGGGATGCGTACGCGGGCCAGTCCGCCGTCCGCCGCGGCGTGC
Source organism: Catenuloplanes japonicus (assembly GCF_000717135.1). Taxonomy (GTDB): domain Bacteria; phylum Actinomycetota; class Actinomycetes; order Mycobacteriales; family Micromonosporaceae; genus Catenuloplanes; species Catenuloplanes japonicus. Next base: position 31,363 of record NZ_JNXY01000040.1, on the reverse strand, counting down.
ACCTGGAGCGCGGTGGGGCACGCGTCCGGTCCGGTCCGCGCGGCACGGTGGGTCGATGGCATGCGGCGGATACTACGGGTTGTCGCAGAGCGTGTTCCGGGTTCGCCCGGAGATCCTCGACATGCGTCACAACCGGGGCGAGCAAGATCACTATCGGTGGCTTGACGCGCGGTGGACCGGTCGGGAGAGTGGGGAGACTGCACAACACGCGGCGACGGTGGAGGAAGTCCGGTGTGAATCCGGCGCGGTCCCGCCACTGTCACCGGGGAGCGGACCCCAGCACGACCACTGCCACCAGCGGGAAGGTCGGGGCGAGCGCCGATCCGGGAGCCAGGAGACTCCGGTCGCCGCGGAACCACTATCTGGGGCGCGGACCCCAGGGAGGAGCCCGCGGTGCCCCGCGTCCTGCTGCTGTCGACGTCCGACACCGACCTGCTCAGCGCCCGTGCCAGTGGCGCGGACTTCCGGCTGGCGAACCCGTCCCGTACCGCGGTGGAGGACCTTCCGGGTCTGACCGACGGCGCGGACCTGGTGGTGGTGCGCATCCTCGGCGGCCACCGGGCCTGGGAGGAAGGCATCGACGCGCTGCTGGCCGGGCCGCGCCCGGTGGTGGTGCTCGGCGGTGAGCAGCAACCCGACGCGGAGCTGATGCGACTGTCCACCGTGGCGGCCGGCGTCGCGGCCGAGGCGCACCTCTACCTGGCGCAGGGCGGTCCGGCGAACCTGGCCGAGCTGCATCACTTCCTCAGCGACACGATCCTGCTGACCGGCCACGGCTTCGCGCCGCCCGCGGAGGCGCCGGTCTGGGGCCGCCTGGAGAGGAAGCCATCGGCCCACCAGGACGGGCCGAAGATCGCGATCCTCTACTACCGCGCGCACCACATGGCCGGGAACACCGCGTTCGTGCACACGCTGGCCGACGCCGTGGAGGCGGCCGGCGCGGAGCCGCTGCCGATCTTCTGCGCCTCGCTGCGCGCGCCCGGCGACGACCTGCTGGACGCGCTGCGCCAGGCGGACGCGCTGATCGTGACCGTGCTGGCGGCCGGCGGCGCGGGCGGCGTGGTCCCGGCCGCGGCCCAGGCCGGTGGCGACGACGACGGGTGGGACGTGGGCGAGCTCGCCCGGCTGGACGTGCCGATCCTCCAGGGCCTGTGCCTGACCAGCTCGCGCGCCACCTGGGACGGCAACGACGACGGGCTGTCGCCGCTGGACGCGGCCACCCAGGTCGCGGTGCCGGAGTTCGACGGCCGGATCATCACGGTCCCGTTCTCGTTCAAGGAGACCGACCGGGACGGGCTGACCGTCTACGTGGCGGACCCGGAGCGGGCCGCGCGCGTGGCCGGCATCGCGTTCGGGCACGCGCGCCTGCGGCACGTCCCGCCGGCCGAGCGCAAGATCGTGCTGATGCTGTCCGCATATCCGACCAAGCACTCCCGGATCGGCAACGCGGTCGGCCTGGACACCCCGGCCTCCGCCGTGCGGCTCATCAAGAACATGATCTCGCGTGGGTACGACGTGGGCTCCTTCCCCGGCGTCGACGCCCAGGACGGCGACGCGCTGATGCACGCGCTGATCGCGGCCGGCGGCCAGGACCCGAACTGGCTGACCGAGGAGCAGCTGGAGGGCAACCCGGTCCGGATCCCGGCCGCGGAGTACCGCGCCTGGTTCGCGACGCTCCCGGCCGAGCTGCGGGAGGTCACGGAGCAGCACTGGGGTCCGGCGCCCGGCGAGCTCTATGTGGACCGGTCGCAGGACCCGGACGGCGAGATCGTGCTGGCGGCGCTGCGCGGCAACAACGTGGTCGTCATGGTGCAGCCGCCGCGCGGGTTCGGCGAGAACCCGGTCGCGATCTACCACGACCCGGACCTGCCGGCGTCGCACCACTACCTGGCCGCCTACCGCTGGCTGGCCGCGCACTTCGGCGCGCACGCGGTCGTGCACCTCGGCAAGCACGGCAACCTGGAGTGGCTGCCCGGCAAGACGCTCGGCATGTCCGCCGCCTGCGGGCCGGACGCGGCGCTCGGCAACCTGCCGCTGATCTACCCGTTCCTGGTCAACGACCCGGGCGAGGGCACGCAGGCGAAACGGCGCGCGCACGCCACGCTGGTCGATCACCTGGTGCCGCCGATGGCGCGGGCGGAGTCGTACGGTGACATGGCCCGGCTGGAGCAGCTCCTCGACGAGCACGCGAACATCGCGGCGCTCGACCCGCCGAAGCTGCCCGCGATCCGCGCGCAGATCTGGACGCTGATCCAGGCCGCGAAGCTCGACCACGACCTCGGGCTGGCGGACCGGCCGCACGACGCGGAGTTCGACGACTTCCTGCTGCACGTGGACGGCTGGCTGTGCGAGGTCAAGGACGTGCAGATCCGCGACGGGCTGCACGTCCTCGGTGAGGCGCCGGCCGGTGAGGCGCGGGTGAATCTCGTGCTGGCCATGCTGCGGGCGCGGCAGATGTGGGGCGGGCAGGTCGCGGCGCTGCCGGGGCTGCGGGAGGCGCTGGGGCTGGCCGAGGACGGATCCGCCTCCACGGCGGAGGTGGACGCGGTCGAGGAGCTGGCGAAGTCGCTGGTCTCGGGCATGGAGGCGGCGGGCTGGGACCCGGGGGCGGCGGCGTCGCTGGCCGATCGGGCTGACATCCGTACCCCCGAGTCGGTCGAAAAGATCTTGATCTTCGCCGCGACGGAGATCGTGCCTCGGCTGGACCGGACCACGGACGAGATGACCCACCTGCTGCACGCGCTGGACGGCGGTTACGTGCCGGCCGGGCCGAGCGGGTCGCCGCTGCGCGGGCTGATCAACGTGCTGCCGACCGGGCGGAACTTCTACTCCGTCGACCCGAAGGCGATCCCGAGCCGGCTGGCCTGGGAGACCGGGCAGGCGATGGCGGAGTCGCTGGTGACGCGCTACCGCGAGGACACCGGCGAGTGGCCGCGATCGGTCGGGCTGTCGGTGTGGGGCACGGCCGCGATGCGGACGGCCGGCGACGACGTGGCGGAGATCCTGGCGCTGCTCGGCGTGCGCCCGACCTGGGACGAGGCGTCGCGGCGGGTCAACGGGCTGGCGGTGATCCCGCTTTCCGAGCTTTCGCGGCCCCGGGTCGACGTGACGATCCGGATCAGCGGGTTCTTCCGGGACGCGTTCCCGCACGTAGTGGCGTTGCTGGACGATGCGGTGCAGTTGGTTTCTTTGCTGGATGAGCCTGCGGATCTCAACTTTGTCCGGGCGCACGTAGCTGCTGATCTTGCCGCACACGGCGACGAGCGGCGGGCGACGATGCGCGTCTTCGGGTCCAAGCCCGGCGCCTACGGGGCCGGCATCCTGCCGCTGATCGACAGCCGGAACTGGCGCGGCGACGCCGACCTGGCCGAGGTCTACGCGGTCTGGGGCGGCTACGCCTACGGCCGCGGCCTGGACGGCGTGCCGGCCCGCGGCGACATGGAGACCGTCTACAAGCGCATGTCCGTCGCGGCCAAGAACGTCGACACCCGCGAGCACGACATCGCGGACTCCGACGACTACTTCCAGTACCACGGCGGCATGATCGCCACCGTGCGCGCGCTCACCGGCACGGCACCGCGCGCCTACATCGGCGACAGCACCCAGCCCTCCGCGGTACGCACCCGCGCGCTCTCCGAGGAGACCGCGCGCGTGTTCCGCGCCCGCGTGGTCAACCCGCGCTGGATCGCCGCCATGCGCCGCCACGGCTACAAGGGCGCGTTCGAGCTGGCCGCCACCGTCGACTACCTCTTCGGCTACGACGCCACCGCGGGCGTGGTAGCGGACTGGATGTACGACACGCTCGCCCAGACCTACGTCCTCGACGAGGAGAACCAGAAGTTCTTCGAACAGTCCAACCCGTGGGCCCTGCACGGCATCGCCGAACGCCTCCTGGAGGCCGCCGACCGCGGCATGTGGGAACACCCCGACCAGGCCGCGCTGGACGGCCTGCGCGAGGTGTACCTGCGCACGGAGGGTGACCTCGAGGATCGATAGTCCGGGGCGGCCGTTGCCGGACCGCCGGGTGTCGCGTTTCCGTTTCGTCAGGATGTTCGGAAGACGGAGCAGGACGTGGACGTGATGAGCGGTCCGGGGATCGATACCCCAGCCGGATACACCGGCACGCATCGGATCGGCTCGGGCGGCGGCGCCACCGTCTACCGGGCCTGGGACGAACGCGGCATGCGCTGGGTGGCGCTCAAGCTTTTTCACCGGTACGTACGGGACCAGGCGTCCGCGACCGCGTTCCACGAGTCGTGCCGCGCGCTCGGGCGGCTCGGCGCGCATCCGTCGATCGTGGCGGTGCACGCGGTCGGGGTGACGCCGACCGGGCGGGCGTGGCAGGCGATGCGGCTCGGCGAGGGTGGCACGCTCGGCGAGGCGCTGCTGCGCACCGGGCCGGTCGACCAGGCGTGGGCGCTGGCCGCGGGCGCGCGACTGGCGGACGCGCTCGCCTACGCGCACGGGCTCGCGGTGCCGCACGGCGCGGTCCGGCTGTCCAACGTGCTGCTCGACCTGGAGAGCCGGCCACTGCTGTCCGACTTCGGCGTCGGGAGCATCTCCGGTACGGACTGGGCCACGCCGTCCGGGGACGTCGCCGGGCTCGGGGGTGTGCTGTTCGCGCTGCTCACCGGCGCGATGCCGCAGGCCGGGTTCGGGGTGCGGGCCGGGTTGGCGACGCCGGGCGTGCAGGCGGTGCCGGGGCTGGCGGGCGTGCTCGGGGCGGTGCTGGGGGTGCCGTCGGAGCGGCCGGTGCGGTCGGCGCGCGACTTCGGGGACCGGCTGCGGGAGGTCCAGGCGGCGGCCGGGTTCGCGGTGTCGGCGACGGACACCGGGGTCACGGTGGTGGTGCCGGAGGCTCGGCGGGCGGAGCCGGAGCCGGTGGTGTCCGCGTCGCCCAGGGCGGCGACTGCGGCAGGTGACGCGGCGGGCAGCGACACGACGGCCGGCGGCGCGGTGGGCGGCGGCACGACGGCCGGCGGCGGGACGCCCGATGGCGCGGCAAGCGGAAGCGTGACCACCGACGGCGCGATGAACGGCACGGCGCACGGCGACGCGGCGAGCGGCCCTGTGATCGACGGCGGCGCGGATGCGGGCCCGGAAAGGTCCGACCCGGGTGCGCCGTCGGCGGAGAGCGTCGACGCGGGCGAGCCGTCCTCGGGCGGGCTCATGTCCAAGCCCTCGCGTGGGCTCGGGTTCGGGCTGGGCAGGCAGCGCAGGCGTGTGCTGGGAACCGGATTCGGGCGCAGGAGCGGCGGCAATCCGGAGATCGACTCCCCGGTAGCCGATTCTCCGGCCACCGGAGATCCGGTGGCCGGAGAATCGGCGGGTGGTTCTCCGGTGACCGGTTCCGCCGAGACGTCATCCGGCCCGCGGGCGAGCGGGGACCACGATATCGATCCACAGGCGGCTCTGGATCCCCGATCGGCCCTCGATCCTCAGGCGGCGTCGGAGGACGCGCCCGCCGGATCCATCGCGGCGACGGCCGAGACCACGGACTCGGATCCCGCGGCTCCCGGGACCGAGATCTCGCCCGTAGGGACGCGCATCACGGACTCGGATCCCGCGGCTTCCGGGACCGGGATCTCGCCGGCAGGGACGCGCATCACGGATTCGGATTCCGGTGCGGACGGCCCTGGCATTCCGGAAGTCCCGGACGCTGCCGATTCCGGCGCCGAGGTGCCTGCTGCTCCCACGGGCGAACCCGCGGCAACGGACAAGCCCGCCGACGATTCCGTGCCCGGCCCGGAGAACAGGCGGATCGCCGACCTCGCCGGGTCGCCGGCGGATGACGGATCCACCGGCCCGGCCCGCGCGGCTACCGGCTCCGCGCCCGCCGCACCGGAGACCGGCGCGGCGCGGTCGACGGCCGGTGCTGACGTGGACCCCGCGCGTGCCGGCAGGATCACCGACGTCGACGGCTCCGCGGACTCGGCGGGCGACGGCTCGGCGGGCGCAGCCTCGACCGGGATCCCCGATGCGACCGGGGTTGCCTCGCCGTCGCCTGCCCAGGAACCGGGGGAGGACGACGCCGGCATGTCCGCCACCCCGGCCGGCCCCGCTGCCGATCGGAACGCCTCGGAGTCCGCTGGATCCGGGTCCACGCCGGACGAATCCGCTGTTTCCGCTGATCCTGGCATGTCTCCGCCTGACGACACCGGGCGTCGCACCATCGCGGCCACGACACGGCGGCCCTGGCGCACGTCCAGCAGCGGCGGCAGCAGCAGCAGCAGCAGCAGCAGCAGCCGGGGAACGGGCTTGACGGCGAGCAGTGACGCCCCGGCGGCGGACGGCAGCGGCCGAAACCCGGGCGGCGCCGCCCCCATGACAGGCAGCAGCCGGAATTCGGCCCCGAAGCCGCCCCGCCGCAAGGACACCGCCGATCTCACCCCCATCGAGCTCATGCTCCGCCGCGACACCCGGCGCCGCCGGATCACCGTCGCCACGCTGACCGCGGGCACCCTGCTGATCGGTGCCGCCGCGCTCCCCGCGACCCGTTCGCTGATCGTCGACGGCCTCGACCGGGACCCCGCCCCCTCCCCCGCCGCGCCCCAGGCCGACGGCTCCGCCCCGCCGCCGGTACGCGCGCCGCGCCCGCTCCCGCCCGACGGTGTCGGCGGTGGCCTGGCGCTGTGGTGGGCCGCCGACGAGGGCACCGGCACGACCGCGGGCGACGGGACCAGCAACGCCAACGAGGCCACGCTGTCGGACGGGGCCGGCTGGGAGCCGGCCGGGCGCGGCGGCAAGGGCTCGGCGCTGCGGTTCAGCGCGTCCGCGCAGGACAGCTTCGTCGCGGGCGCGCGCGCCGCCGTGCGGACGGACCGGAGCTTCACGGTGATGGCCTGGGCCTACCTCACGGACCGGCGGGACAGCCGCGCGATCGTCTCGCAGCCGGGCGTGCTGAGCAGCGCGTTCATCATCCGGTACGACAGGGCCGGCGACTCCTGGCAGGCGCTGCTGCCGCGTGCCGACGCGACCGGACCGGACCTGGACGTCGCCACGTCCACGTCCACGCCGCAGCTGCGCACCTGGACGCACCTGGCGCTCGCGTTCGACGCCACGTCCGGCAAGGTCACGCTCTACGTGAACGGCCGCGCCGAGGACACGATCCGCCACCCGAACCGCTGGCACGCCACCGGCGCGATCCAGGCCGGCCGCGCCCGCGTCGACGGCGCCTGGACCGACCCGTTCGGCGGTGCCGTCGACGACGTCCGCGCCTACAACCGCCCGCTCACCGCCGCCGAGATCGCCGCCGTCGCGGGGTGAGCACGTCACGGGCCCTCGGTGTACGGACACTGGGGCATGCCGAGGGTGGGGCCGATCCCGGTGGTGACGAACGAGGTGCAGTCCTGCGAAGGGCCGGGTCCCGCGGGTTCGACGGCGGGGTCGCGGTCCGGGATCAGCACGATCGCGACCAGCACCAGCGCGGTGGCGATCACCAGCGCGCGGATGGCGAGCGTGAGCACGCGGCGGGCCGGGCGCAGCGTCGGCGGGCTGGACGGGCGCAGGTCGTCGAGCGTGATGCCGGCGGCGCGGGCGCCGAGCGCGGCCCGCACCCGGTCCTCGACGGGGTCGGTCATGGCCGGGCCTCCGAGAGCGCGTCGCGCAGGATGGTCAGGGCGCGGCTGGCGGTGGACTTCACGGTGCCGCGGGACACGCGCAGCGCATCGGCGATCTCCTCCTCGGACAGTTCCGCGTAGTAGCGGAGCACCACGACCTGGCGTTGCCGCACGGTGAGGCGGGTGAGCGCGGCCAGCACCTCCGGGTCCGCCTCGGTGCGCAGCGCCTCGTCCTCCGCGGCGAGCGCGGGCAGGGGCTTGGGCGGCAGGTACGCCCGCGCGGTGCGACGCCGCCGCAGCGCGGACCGGCACGCGTTCATCACGGCGGTGGTGAGGTACGCGTGCGGGTCGGTCACGCCGCGCAGGTCCGCGCCGTGGCGGCGGTAGAGCGCGGCGAACACGTCCTGCACGATGTCCTCCGCGGTGGGCAGGTCGTCGACCATGAGGACGGCCAGCCGGACCAGGCCGAGCCGTCGTACGTGATAGAGCTCGTTGATCGCCGGTGGCGCCTCCCGCGACGAACCGCCGCGGGAGGCGTGCGCACCGGACGTCACGGACCGCAGCAGCAGCTGCAGCCACGACGGGCGGATCGCGAGGATCATGCGGCGGCGTCTGTCAGCCGATCCGGATCCAGCCGCCGGGCATGACCTCGACCGGGGTGTCCGCCGGGATCAGGAACGTGCCGTCCGCCCGGCGCTCGACCCCCGTGTTCCCCTCGGACGTGAACGGCTGCGTGGGCGTGAACACGATCGAGCCGTCGGGCTGCGGCGCGAGCTGGGGCGAGGCGGGCGGCGGGGTCTGCGCGACCGGGGAGGCGAACGCGGCCGTCGCCAGCCCGCCGCCGAGCGCGACCGCGGCCACGCCGGAGAAGATGAGTGCCTTCAGACGCATGTGCCCTCCAAGGGCTCCGAGGTGCGGTTTCGCTGTGACAGACGCGCGGCCCGCCCGGAGGTTGGCTCTGCCGGGGTGACCTGGCTCACTCCCGTACCGTGATGACGATCTTGCCTGTGGGGTGGCCTTCGGACAGGTAGGCGAGCGCGTCCGCGGCGGCGGCCAGCGGAAACGTCCGGTCGATGACCGGCGTGAGGGTGCCGGAGCGGATCAGGCCGGACAGCTCCTCCAGGTTCGCCGCGCGTTCGCGGCCGGCGACCGGGCGGAAGCGCTGCCGGCCGGCCAGGCTGACCAGCGGCGCGCGCATCTGGCGGGTGAAGCCGCCGAGGAAGCCGGGTGCGTCGTGGCCGCCGCCGGCCAGCAGCACCGTGCCGGTCGGCGTGAGCGCGCGCCGGAGCAGCGGGAACGGCCTGCAGCCGGCGGTGTCCAGGATGACGTCGTGCACGGGGCCGTCGCGGTCGATCTCCTCGCGCGTGTAGTCGATGACGCGGTCCGCTCCGAGCGACCGGACCAGCTCGGCCTTGCCGGGCCCGCAGACCGCGGTGACGGACCCACCGGCCGCGACAGCGAGCTGAACGGCGAACGCGCCGATGCCGCCACCGGCCCCGGTGATCATGATGCGACGGCCGTCCGGAGAGCCGGCCGCACGAATGGCCTCCAGCGCGGTCTGGCCCGAGACCGGCACCGCGGCCGCCTCCGCGAACGACAGCCGGTCCGGCTTGCGGGCCAGCCACTTCGACGGCGCCACCGCGTATTCCGCGAACGACCCCCGGTCACAGGTGCCGTAGACCTCGTCGCCGACCGCGAACCGGGTGACGCCGGGCCCGAGCCCGACCACCACGCCGGCCAGGTCACGGCCGCGGACCGGGTGTTTCGGGCGGCGCAGGCCGAAGCCCATCAGGCGCATCGCGGGCGGCCGCGCGGTGACCAGGATCCAGACGCCGGGGTCGGCCGCGGCCGCGTGCACCTCGATCAGGACCTCGTCGCGACCGGGCACCGGCCGGGGGACGTCGGCGAGCCTCAGGACGGAGGACGGCTCACCGTACCGCTGATTGATCATGGCTTTCATGACGGCTCCAGGGGGTATTGGAAGACATCGTCGAGGGGGACACCGAAGACGCGCGCGATCTGGAACGCCATCTCCAGCGACGGCGAGTAACGGCCCTGCTCGATGGCGATCACGGTCTGGCGGGTGACGCCGATGCGGCCGGCCAGGTCGGCCTGGGTCATCTCGCCGTGGGCGAGGCGGAGCGCGCGGATGCTGTTCGTCACCCGCGTCGGCTTCACCACGGCATTCCCGTGCGGTAGAGGACGACCTTGGTGACGCCGCCGAGCACGGACGACAGCGCGAAGCAGAGGTAGATGACGTTGGCGATCCAGAACCGGTCCCACTCCGCCACCGCCATCAGCATGCCGGAGAGCGCGCCGATCACCACGAACGCCTGACCGGTGTGGTCGCCGACGCGGCCGATCTCCCGGTCCCGCACGTCGATCTCGCGGGACCGGCCGCCGAGCAGCGTCTCGGCCACGATCGAGGCCACGATCGCGCCGCCGACGGACCAGAGCAGCGCGGCACCGTACGACGTGTCGGTCAGCGGGCGGCCGTCCGCGCCGATCGTGACGACCACGACGTAGGCCCCGTAGGCGATCACCGCGACCGCGAGCCTGATCCAGGCCCGCCTCTCCTCCAGCGTCATGGGCACCTCCGGCGATGTAAAGCTTTCTTGACATCACCACCGTACCCCGGCGTGTCAAGAACTCTTTACATCCCGGCCGGCCCGGGTCACATCACGGGCAGGTCCAGATACGAGCCCGCACCCAGCGACACCGACGTGCCGAGCGTGTTCGCGTCCAGGTAGAGCGGGTCCTCGCTGTCCACCACCAGCGTCAGCGAGTGCCCGGCCGGCACGTCGTAGGAGGTCGCATGGAGATCCACGTCGACCGCACCGGTGCTCGCGGACCAGCTCACCGGCGCATGCGTGATCAGCTTCGCCGTGCCGGCGAGATCGAGGTCGTAGAGATAGGCGACCAGCGTGCCGTGCGCCGGGGCACTTTCAAGATCCAGATGCACACGGGGTACGCCCCGCACTTTCACCGGCACGGCCGGGCGCGACGAGGCCCACACGCCGGCCCGCAGCCGGCTCACGGACGGCAACCACACCGACTGCTGCACGCCGGTGATCGCAGACAGACCGTTACTGATCAGCGCGATCCCGCCGTTCGCGGTGGTGTCCAGCCCGAGCGGCACCGGCTTGCTCCACGCGGTGGTGGCGGGGTCGCCGAGCAGCCCGGTGCCGTCCAGCGGCCGGATCGCGCCGAGCGGATAGCGGCGCACCGATCCGGTCAGGTCCGCCCAGTCCGCGTAGCCCTCGGCCGGGCCGTTCCACGGGCGCACCCGCACCGGCGGCTCCGCGTCGATCCCGTTCGCCACACCGCGCAGGTGGTGGTCGAACCATCGGCTCACGCTGGTCCACACCGGGTTCGGCAGGCCGAGCAGGCCACCCGCCTCCGCCACCGCGTGGTCGCCGGGCGCCAGCTCCAGCCGCTTCGGGCCGGTCAGCCCGGTATAGAACGCGGTCAGCTGGTTCGGCGGGAAGAACGTGTCGCTCCACGCGTTCGCGATCAGCACGGCGGGCCGGTGCACGTTGATCAGGTCCAGGTAGGAGGCGGCCGAGCGGGTGCGGCCCCACGCCTTGATCGCGGGCACGTCCCGGTTCGCGAAGAAGTCGGCCAGCACGCCGGACAGCTCCGGCCCCGGACTGCCCAGCAACTGCGCCGCGAGCTGCAGGAACAGCGTCGACTGCAGGTGCCGGGTGTCGTTGCCGTAGAGCGAGTAGACCAGGTCGGTCCAGCCGCTGAGCGCGGTCACCGCCCGGATCCGCGGGTCGAACGCGGCCCCGATGAGCCCGATCCCGGCGCCGTAGGAGACGCCGCCGACGCCGACCTTCGACGGGTCCGCCGCGGTGTGGGCCAGCGCCCAGTCGAGCACGGTGGACAGGTCCGCCACGTCCCGCGGCCCGGCCGTGTCGATGTCGCCGCCGGAGAGCCAGAAACCGCGCGGCGTGTAGGACACCACGACGTACCCGCCGGTCGCGAGCCTGGCCGCCTGCGCCAGATACTCCGCGTCGTTCAGACCCCAACTGGCGATGAACACGATCAGGGGGTACGTCCCGGAGGCGCGCGGCGCGATCACGTTCGCGGCGAGCCGGGTCCCGTCGCCGGCCGCGATCTCCACGGCCTGCGGCCCGGCGACCGGGGTGGCGGCGGAGGCGGGCGACGACGGGGACACGGCCAGCGCGACGGCGACGAGCAGCGCGGACATGAGGGCGGGCAGGCGCATGCGGCACTCCTGACACGCGGGTGTTACCGGTAGGTAACAGCGTTGCCGGGAGCGTAGGTTACCCGCGGGTCACACCACAAGACCTAGACACCTATCGATTCAACAGGCGCTCCAGCACCTCGACGGCACGCGCGGCCGGGTCGGTGTCGCCGGCCTCGTCACGCAGCGCCCGCGCACGGGCCGCGAACCCGGGCTCGTGCAGCACCCGGCGCACGCCGTCGCGTACCGCCGCGGGTTTCGGGGTCCCGGTCCGCAGGTTCACGCCCACGCCGGAGAACGCGACGCGCGCGGTCACCTCCACCTTGTCCTCGGACCGGCCCGCGACGACCAGCGGCACGCCGTGCGCGATCGCGGTCTGCACGCCGCCGAAGCCACCGTTCGTGACCACCACCGACGCGTGCCGGAACAGCCCGCCGAACGGCAGGTAGGCGGCCGCGCGGGTGTTCGCCGGCAGCGGGCCCAGCACGGCCGGGTCCGCGCCCGCGCTCAGCGCCACCACCAGCACGTCCTCGTCCGCGAGCCCGGCGATCGCGGGCCGGACCAGCGCGTCCGGGTCGGTGGCGAGCGTGCCCTGGGTGACCACCACGACCGGACGGTCGCCGCGCGTCACCTCGTCCCACCAGGCCGGCGGCGTCCAGTCCGGGTCCGGCGCGCTCGCGCGCGGGTGGCCGAGGAAGTGCACCCACTCCGGCAGGTCGGAACGCGGGTAGTCGAAGCCGCGCGGGGACATCTGCAGGTAGGCCGCGGGCGGCTCGGCGATCTCGATCGGCGTCCTGCCCGCGGGCGGCAGCCCGACCCGGGCCCGCTGCGCGTCCATCAGGCCGATCGAGAAGCCGAACACCGCGCGGCGGACCAGCGCGTGCAGCACCCGGTTGCGCAGGCGGCCGGCCGGGCCGGACATCGGCGCCAGCCCCAGCCCGAACGGCGCGAGGTCCACGCTCGGGAACGGCAGCACGCTGATGCCGTAGAGCGCGATCGGCAGCCGGGCGCGCTCGGCCTCCAGGATTGGCCCGTAGCAGGACACATCGGACACGATGGCGTCCGCGGGCTCCTCGGCCAGCAGTTTCCGTACCCGCTCGGCCTGGGCCGTGGTCGGCGCCACGAAGACGTTCGCCAGGTCCCACTGGAGCTGCTTGATGCCCTGGTACGCGGCGCGCTCGGGGAACTGCCGGTCCAGGTTCGGCTCCCGGAAGTCCGCCTCGGGCGGGCCGGCCACGAACTCCGCGCCCGCGCGCGTGACCGCGTCCTCGAACGCGGAGCCGGTCATGAACCGGACCCGGTGTCCCGCCGCGGTCAGCGCCCGGACCAGCGGAAGGCCCGGGTTCACGTGCCCGGCAAGGGCTGTGGACGCAAAAAGGAACCGCGCCACGGTCTGTCACTCTCCCCCACAGCCCGGTCGAGGTGCCGACCTGGCACCGCGGACGGCCGGGCTACGGTGGCCAGCATGGGAGCAGATCACGCGCGGGCCACGGTTTCAGCGCCTTCTCCGGATGAAACAGCGGATTCGTTCGGAAAACCCCGGGTCGGGCGGCCGCCGGAGGACCGGACGGACCGGCGGGTCGAGATCTACCGGTCGGTGCTGCCGCTGCTGGAACGCGTCGGGGTGAAGGGGCTGAGCATGCGGGCGGCGTCGCGCGCGGCCGGGATGTCGATCGGCGGGCTCTACCACTACTTCCCGAACAAGCGGGACCTGGTGCTGCTGCCGCTCAGCAACGAGTTCGCCGGCCGCACCTGCGACGAGCACAACGCGCAGGATCCCGAGAACCTCACGAACCTCGCGGACTCCCCGGGCCCCGTGCCGGAGGGCTTCGGGCGCCGCGCGGCAGCGACGATCATGCAGCGTCTCGCGCTCTACCGCGGCGGTCTGCGGGCCGCGATGGAGCTGGGCCCGGAGGAGTACGAGTCCGCGATCGCGGTGGTGGTCGCGCGCGGCTTCGAGGGCTTCACCGAGTCGGTCCGCATCGCCGCCCCGCACTTCACCGGCGAGGAGATCGAGGAGCTGGAGCGCGCGCTCCGCCGCCACGCCCTCGCCGTCATCCTGGACCGCCGCACGACCGCCCCCGAGATCGAGGCCGACCTCGACCTCATGATCACCGCCCACTACGCCCGGCATCGCGCCCGCCGGCGGGCATCAGCCCCTTAGGGTCTGCCGGACCAGCGGCGAAACCGGCTCCTCGCGTCGTGCGGAGCGCCGGCGGAGCCCGACGCGAGGTTTGCCCGCGGGAGCAACGCTGCCGGACCACGCCGGAAGCGGGCAAGCAAGCTCTTGACCTGGGGTCGTCGCCTCCCGACCGGCGGCGAGGCGCGGATCACGCCATCGCGCCGGCGGGCTCGGGGTCTGGGGTCGCCCCCAGAAACTCAAGCGCCCGCGGGAGCAACGCTGCCGCACCACACCGGAAGCGGGCAACGACCTGGATCTTGATCCGCTAACCCACCGGGAGTGCGGCCACGGTCTCCTGGAGCGCGCGGAGCAGGGCCGCGGCGGCGGGACGGACGCGGCGGGCGGGGGTGGCGACGCCGACGAAGCGGACCGGGCCGGGGACCCGGATGGGGACCGCCGCGAGGCCGCCGCGGTCGACGGTGAGCGCGACCTGGGGGATCAGGCTGACGCCGACGCCGGCGCGGACCAGGGCCTGTGCGAAGACGTAGTCGCTGCCGCGGCAGGCGATCATCGGGGAGAAGCCGGCCAGTGTCGCGTGCGTGCCGAGGATCTCGTCCATGCCGAGGCAGCCGAGGATCCAGCGTTCGTCGGCCAGTTCGCCGAGGCTCACGGAGTCGCGGTCGCCGAGCGGGTGGCCGGACGGCAGCACGGCCCACAGCGGGTCGTCGAGCAGCGGCGTCCAGGCCAGGCCGGGGTGGTCCGGCGGCGGGCCGTCGAAGTGGTAGGCGAGCGCCAGGTCCGCGGTGCCGGCGCCGACCTGGGGCAGGCTCTGCTCGGTGTCACTCTCGATCACGGTGAGCACCACGTCCGGATGCTCCTGACCGAAACGGATCAGCGCGGGCGGGAGCAGCCGCTGCCCGCCGCTGGCGAACGTGGCCACGGTCAGCTCCCGGTCCGCGGCGCCGGAGAGGCGGGCGAGGTCGTGCTCGGCGCGGTGCAGCTCGGCCGTGACCGCGTCCGCGGTGTCGGCCAGGATCAGGCCGGCCTCGGTGAGCTGCACGCCGCGCGGGCTGCGCGCGACCACGGCGGCGCCGACCGAGCGCTCCAGCGCCGCGATCTGCTGCGACACGGCGGACGCGGTCATCCGCAGCGCGATCGCGGCCCGGTTGAAGCTGCCGTGCCGGGCGACCTCGCGCAGCACCCGGAGCCGGTGCACGTCGATCATTAGAACTCCTTAAAACCTGGTGAGGAGAACACCACTACCCCTTACAACGGTACGACGGAAGGCTGGACCCGTGAACAGACGAGCGTGGTTTCTCTTCCTGACCGTGTCCGTGCTCTGGGGCATGCCGTACCTGCTGATCAAGGTCGCGATCGAGGACCTGTCGCCGATGGCCGTGGTGTTCGGCCGGCTGGCGATCGCGGCGCTGGTGCTGCTGCCGATCGCGGCCGCCCGCGGGGTGCTGACCTCGCTGCGCGGCCGGCTGCCCGTGGTCGCCGTGCTGGCGCTGGTGCACATCGTCGGCCCGTTCCTGCTCATCACGTACGGCGAGGTGCACATCAGCTCCTCGCTGACCGGCCTGCTGATCGCGATCGAACCGGCCGTGATCGCGCTGCTGATGCTGCGCGCCGAGCCGCTCACGCCGCTCCGGATCGCCGGCCTGGGCCTGGGCTTCGCCGGCGTCGCGGTGCTGGTCGGCGCGGACCTGTCCGGCGACCGGCTGGGCCTGCTCGGCGCCGGCATGGTGCTGCTGGCCACGCTCGGCTACGGCATCGCGACCGTGCTGGTGCAGCGCCGGGCCGCGGACGTGCCGCCGGTCGCGCTGACCGCCGGCACCACCGCGATCAGCTCGCTGGTGCTGCTGCCGTTCGCGCTGTTCTCGCTGCCGGCCGGCGACGTGCGGCCGGTCTCCTGGGCCGCGCTGGTCGCGCTCGGCGTGCTCTGCACCGCGGCCGCGCTGCTCGCCTTCTACGGCCTGATCGCGCAGGCCGGGCCGTCCCGCGCCGGACTGGTCACCTACGTCAACCCGGTGGTCGCGGTCCTGCTCGGCGTGGTGCTGCTCGGCGAGCCGATCGGGCTGGGCACGGTGGCCGGGTTCGCGCTGATCGCCTCCGGCTGCTGGCTCTCCACCCGCCCGTCGCGGGCCCGCGCCGCCACCCCGGAGGCCGTCACCGTGTGACGCGCGGTGACAGCTGCAGGCAGAGCGAGAAGACGCTGCCGGTCGGGGTGTTGTCGCGGTGGCCGACCGAGCCGCCGTTCGCCTCGGCCAGGCTGGCGACGATGTGCAGGCCGAGGCCGTGGCCGGTGGCGGTGACCTCGGCGGCGCGGGTGAAGCGCTCGAACAGGTGCGCGCGCAGTGCCTCCGGCACGCCGGGTCCCTCGTCGTGCACGCCGATCTCCACGGTGTCGCCCGCGGCCGCGGCCGTGACCATGGTGGCGCCACCGCCGTACTTGACCGCGTTGCTCAGGAAGTTGACCACGATCTGCTGCAGGTGGGCCGGGTTGGCCAGCACCGTCACGCCGGGCGGGCAGGAGATCGGCACGGTCAGGTCCGCGGCCCGGACCGCGTCCGCGAGCGCGCCGGCCAGCAGCACGTCCTCGCGGCGGGTCTGCAGGCGGTCCGCGTCCAGCGCGCACATGGCCAGCACGTTGTGGCGCAGCACGTCGATGCGGCGCGCGCCGTTGAGGATCCGGTCCATCGCGGACTGCTGGCGCGGGGACAGCGGCGATTCGGTGAGCACCTCGCCGTACCCGATGATGGTGGCCAGCGGTGTGCCGATGTCGTGCGAGAGCATGCCCATCAGGTCCAGCTTGAGCAGGTTCGCCTGTTCGAGCTGGCGGTTGCGGTGGGTGAGCGCGCCCAGCGCGGCGTCGCGTTCGCGCTGGGCGTGCAGCTGCGCGGTGATGTCCTGCACGATGGCCTGCAGGTGCAGCGGCGTGCCGTCGTGGTCGCGGACCAGGCGCACGGCCACCCGCACGTCGACCGGGTGGCCGTAGACGTCGAGCAGCCGCTTGACCCGCTCGTAGGACGCGAAGTCGGAGGCGAACAGCCCGGCCCGCTTGCGCGCGTCCTCCTCGCGGTCCTCCGGGTGGGTGACGTCCGCGATGTGCCGGCCGACCACCTCCGGCGGCGTCAGCCCGATCATGGCGGCGAACGCGCTGTTCGCGTGCATGATCGTGCCGCCGGAGTCCATGATCAGCTGCCCGATCGTGGACTGGTGGAACTGGGTGCGGAACTGCCGCTCGGTGGCCTCCAGCGCGCGTTCGGCCTGGCGGCGGTCGGTGATGTCCGCGTTCGTCTCGATGATCTCGTTGCCGCCGTCCCGGCCCGCGCGCATGGTCTGCCGGCTCAGCTCGACCAGCTCGGTGCCGTCCGCGCGCCGGTGGATCAGCTCGCCCTGCCAGGTGCCGTGCCCGGCCAGCGCGCGGTCGACCACGTCCTGCCCGGCCGGGAACTCGGTGGACAGCAGCCGGTGGACGTTGCGGCCGAGCACGGCGGTGGCGGGCCAGCCGTACATCTCCTCCGCGCCGCGGTTCCACGACCGGATGGTGCCGTCCGGGTCGCGCACGATGATCGCGGCCGGCGCGGCGTCGATCAGCTCGGCCTGGCGGCGCAGCAGGTCCTCGGCCGCGCGCCGCTCGCTGATGTCGCGCAGGAAGCCGTGGAAGCGCAGGCCGGCGCCGCCGCCGTCGGTGACCTGCAGCGTCAGCTCGATCGGGAAGCGTCGCCCGGAGCGGTGCAGCGCGGGCAGTTCGAGGCGGTTGCCGGCCTGCAGCGAGATGCCGGTCTCGCGGACCCGGGCCAGGCCGGTGTCGTGCGCGGAGTGGTACTCCGGCGGCACGATCAGGTCGGTGAGCACGCGGCCGGCCGCCTCGGTGCGCGTCCAGCCGAACATCGCCTCCGCGGCCTGGTTCCACTCGACCACGCGGCCGTCCGGGTCGATCGAGACGAACGCGTCGTGCGCCACGTCCAGCACCGACTTGAACGCGGCGGCGGACCGCTCCGCGTCGTGTGCGGCCTGCTGCAGCGCTATCTCCGACTCGACCGCGGCGGTCAGATCCTCCAGCACGGCCAGCTCGGCCTCGGTCCAGGCGCGCGGCACGGTGTCCACCGCGCAGAACGCGCCCAGCGTCTCGCCGCCGACCCGGATCGGCATGCCCGCGTACGCGACCACGCCCAGCTCCGGGACGGCCGGGTTGTCGCTGACCCGCGGGTCGAGGCGGGCGTCCGTGACCACCAGCGGCGCGTCGTCCGCCACCACGTGCCGGCAGAACGAGTGCGACAGCGGCCCCTCGAAGGACTCGTTCCCGGCCCGGCCCGGGAACACCTGCCGGTCCGCGGTGACCAGCGAGACCAGCGCGGTGGGCACGGCGAGCAGCCGCGCCGCCAGGCGGGTGAGCCGGTCCAGGCCGGCCACGTCGCGGCGGTCCAGCAGGCCGGTGGCGGCGACCGCGGCCAGGCGTTCCGGGCGCTCGACCCGGTCGGTCACGCGCACGGCGTCCCCCGGGGCAGCGTGACCCGGACCGTGGTGCCCTCGTCCGGCTCGCTCTCGATCGTGATCGTGCCGTGGTGCGCGTCGATGATCGCCTTGACGATGGTCAGCCCGACGCCGGAGCCCTGGGTGGCCAGCACGTCCGCGGTGCTGCTGCGGTGGAACCGGTCGAACAGGAACGGCAGGTCCGCCTGCGGGATGCCGACGCCGGTGTCCATGATGGTCAGCGTCGGCTCGTCCTCCCCGCCGGTCGCGACCGCGATCCGGCCGCCCTCCGGCGTGAACTTGACCGCGTTGAACATCAGGTGGCTGAACGCCTGGGACAGCCGCTGCGGATCGCCCGCGATCAGGATCGGCGCGCCGGTGTGGTCGACCACGGTGATGCCCTTGTGCTCGGCCAGCGGCTTCGACGCGACCGCGGCCTGGTAGGCGAGCTCGGACAGGTCCGCGGTCGTGCTGTCCAGCTTCAGGCCGTCCTCGTGCAGGCGCGCGACCAGCAGCAGGTCGTCGATGAGGCGCAGCAGCCGGTCCGCGTTGCGGCTCATCACCGCCAGGAAGCGGCGGGCCGTGTCCGGATCGGCGTCGTCGTCCAGCAGCACCTCGAGATAACCCCGGATCAGCGACAGCGGGGTACGCAGTTCGTGGCTGACGCTGGCCAGGAACGAGTCCTTGAGCCGGTCCAGCTCGCGCAGCCGGTCCGCGGCGTCGAGCACGCGGGCGGCGTAGCGGCGCAGCTCCAGGTGGGCGGCGGCGTGCCTGGCCAGCGAGCGCAGTGCCCGCCGCTGGTCGCCGGTCAGCTCGCGCGGCTGGCGGTCCATCACGCAGACCGTGCCGATCGCGTGACCGTCCTGCATGAGCAGCGGCGCGCCCGCGTAGAACCGGATGCCCTGGTCGGTGACGATCGGGCTCTGCGCGAACCGGGCGTCCACCGCGGTGTCGTCGATCTCCAGCAGTCCCCGGTCCGCCACCGCGTGCGCGCACATGGACACGTCGCGGCTGGTCTCCGGCACGTCGATGCCGACCTTGGCCTTGAACCACTGGCGGTCCGCGTCGACCAGGCTGACCAGCGCCATCGGCGTGCCGCAGATCTCGGACGCGAGCACGGCGATGTCGTCGAACTCGGACTCCGGCGGCGTGTCGAGGATGGCCGTCTCGCGCAGCGCCGCGAGCCGCTGTGGTTCGTCGACCGGCACCGGAGCCTTCACAATCGCCATGATCCCAGCCGGGTACGGGGTCCGGGGCCGATTTCGTGGGATCCTCGTCCGCATGGCCGACCCCCACGCCCACTGTTCCTTCTGCGGCGCCGCGTACGCACCGGACCAGCCCTGGCCCCGGGCCTGCGGCGCGTGCGGCGAGATCACCTACCGCAATCCGGCGCCGGTCGGGCTGGCGCTGCAGCCGGTCGGCGACGGGCTGCTGGTGGTCCGGCGCGGGATCCCGCCGGCGTACGGGCTGCCCGCGCTGCCCGGCGGCTACGTCGACGTGGGCGAGAGCTGGCAGCGCGCGGTGGTCCGGGAACTGTCCGAGGAGACCGGCGTGCGCGCGGACCCGGACGCGGTCACGCTCTTCGACGTGCACAGCACGCCGGACGGCACCGTGCTGGTCGCGGGCCTGCTGCCGCCGATCGCGCCCGGCGACCTGCCCGCGGCCTTCGACAACCCGGAGACGCTCGGCCACTACGTGCTGGACGGACCGGCCGAGATGGGGTTCCCGCTCCACAGCCTGCTGGTCGCGCGCTTCTTCGGTTGATCGTTCGGTAGGCTGCGCACCGATGCGGACGAAGCAACGCTTGACCGAGGACATCCACCGGGACCGGCGAGCGGTGCTGGTCGTCAACACGCACTCCCGGCGCGGCCGGCTGCTCTACGAGGGCGCCAAGGCGCGGCTGGAGCGGGCCGGTTTCGACCTGCTCGCCTCCTACCCGGTGGAGAAGCCGCGCCGGCTGGAGGAGACGCTGGTCAAGGCGCGGGAGTCCGGCGCGGACCTGGTGGTGGCCGGCGGCGGCGACGGCACGATCAGCACGGCCGCCCGGATGATGGCGCACCGGGAGAACGCGCTCGGCCTGCTGCCGCTGGGGACCACGAACAACTTCGCCCGCACGGTACGGGTGCCGCTCGACCTGGACGAGGCGATCGACACGCTGGTCTCCGGCAAGGTCATCGACGTGGACCTGGGCCGGGCCGGCGACATGCTGTTCACGAATCACGTGGGCGTCGGGCTGTCCGCCGCGGTCATGAACGCGGCGCCGCCGCCCCTGAAGCGGCTGGCCGGGCGCTGGGCGTACCCGCTGACGGGTCTGATGCTCCTGCTCCGGCACCGGCCGATGCGGGTGGTGGTGCGGGCCGAGGGCGACGAGCACGAGTTCCGGACGCATCAGCTCTACGTGGCGAACGGCGGCTTCCACGCGGGACGGCCGATCACCGCGGACGCGGACGCGGACGACCGGCTGCTGGTGGCGTACCCGGTGGGCGGCAAGGGGCGGTTCGGGCTGCTGCGGGAGACCGCGCGCAACGCCGCGACCGGGCACCGGCGCACGCTGGTCGACGACCCGTTCCTGGCCGTGGGCGAGCTGTGGCTGGAGGCGGACCGCTCCGCGCCGGTCGAGGTGGACGGCGAGCCGTGCGGGCGCACCCCGATGCGGATCGGCCTGGAGGCCAACGCGCTCCGGGTGATGGCGCCCGCCGGCACGATCGACCGCTGACTTTTCATGGCCTCAAGATCAACTTCCCCACGCTGGTACGGGTGAGCAGCGCGCGATGGGCGTCGGCCGCCTCCGCGAGCGGGTAGGCGGCGCCCGGCAGCGGCTTCAGTGAGCCGTCCGCGATCGCGCCGAACAGCTCGCCGACCGCCTTCGTGTAGAGCTCGGGGCGGCGGGCCACCACGTACACCAGCCAGAAGCCGATCACGGCACGGCTGCGGGCCAGCAGCGCGCCCGGGATCACCGGCGCGGGCGGCGTCCGGGACGCCATGCCGAAGTAGGCCAGGCGGCCGAGCGGGGCCAGCGCGGACAGGCTCTGGTCGAAGACCGCGCCGCCGGTCATCTCCAGCACCACGTCGACGCGGTGGCCACCGTTCGCCTCCAGCAGCGCGGACTTCAGGTCCGCGGTCGTGGAGTCGACGGCCACGTCCGCGCCCAGCTCCAGCGTGATCGCGCGCTTCTCCGGCGTGGACGCGGTGGCGATGATCCGGCCCGCGCCGGCCCGCCTGGCCAGCTGGATCGCCTGCGAGCCGGTGCCGCCCGCGCCCGCGTGCACCACGACGGACTCGCCCGGTTCGAGCCGGGCGGCGTGGTGGAGCAGCAGGTACGCGGTGGAGCCCTGGACCAGCGCGCCGAGCGCGGCGCCGTCGTCGACCCGGTCCGGGACCGCGATCAGGCGGCTCGGGCGGACCGCGATCTTCTCCGCGTAGCCGCCGCCGTCGACCATCGTGGCGTAGCGGCGGCCGTCCGAGCCGCGCACGACCACCTCGGCGCCCGGGATGAACGGCAGCGTCTGCTTCGCGAGGTAGGAGTTCTCGGTCTGGTGCGTGTCCGCGTAGTTGACGCCGGAGGCGAGCACGTCCAGGACCACCTCGCCGTCGCCGGGGACCGGGTCGGGCAATTCGGAGACGGTGAGCAGCTCGGGGCCGCCGAACTCGGTGAGCTGGATGGCGCGCACGCGTACCTCCCGATGATTTTGGTCGTCAGCCGGATTATCCGCTATCACACGGACGGTAGGCGGAAACCGATATATCCACAATCATCGCTGCCTTCGCTAGCGTCGGGTAACCCGCTTCCTACTCGATTGCGAGGTTTTGTGATGGTCCTACGAAGACTGTCCACGCTGGTCGCCACGCTTGCGCTGCTGTTCGGCGGCATGCTGGTGGCGGCGCAGCCCGCGTCCGCCGCCGCGCGGATCCTGTACTACGACGCCAGCACCGCGCAGGAGTTCGTCTCCGTGGTGAATCAGGGCGCGGCGATCTGGAACGCGCGCGCCACCAACGTCAAGCTCCAGCCGGTGCCGGCCGGGCGCACGCCGAACATCCGGGTCTACGCGGACAACGGGTGGCCGCGCACCTACACGTCCTCGCTGGGCAACGGCTACTGGTACATGGGCCGTGAGGCGGTCGTCGACGGCTACTACCCGCCACGGATCGCGGCGCACGAGTTCGGCCACATCCTGGGGCTGCCGGACCGGCGGACCGGGCTGTGCAGCGACCTGATGTCCGGGTCGAGCGCGCCGGTCTCCTGCACCAACCCGAACCCGAACGCCACCGAGGTCGCGCAGGTCAACGCCGCGTTCGCGGGCTCGCCGGCGACGACGGCGGGCGTCTATGTCTGGCGCTGACCGGCTCGCCCGGCGCCGGCGCGCTCCGAGGCCCGCCACGGTCCGAGCCCTGCCACGCTCCGACGCCGGCTGAGGGATGACCGGCGCACCACTCCCCTGGCGCGCCGGTTCTCAGCTGTCGGACGAGGAGGACGAGGACGAACCCGACGACGAGGAGTCCGGCCCGGACGAGGACGGCGGGTCCGCGGACGGCGACGACGACGGCCCCGGGTCGGGCGACGACTGCTGCCCGATGTGCGAGCCCGGATGCTGCGGCGGCGGCTCGTAGGACGGCTGGCCCGAGTAACCCGGCTGTTCCGGATAACCCGGCTGCCACGGGTGGCCCTGCTGACCTGGATGACCCTGCTGCCCCGGATAGCCGGGATGACCCGGATAGCCGGGATGACCCGGATAGCCGGGATGACCCGGGTGAGGCGGCTGCGCCGAGTAGCCCGGCGGTGGCGGATAACCCTGCTGCTGCGGGTCGTAACCCTGCTGACCCGGATAGGGCTGCTGCGACGGCGGATACGACTGCTGCGGGTCATACGGCTGCTGCGGATATCCCGGATAGCCCGGCCCATAGTGCCCCGGCGCCGACGGCTTCCCGTTGTTGTTCCTGGTCGCAAGCTTGTAGATGCCGAACCCGATCAACGCCACCACGCCGAGGCAGACCAGCAGGCAGAACACCCGGCCGGCGATCAGCCCCAGCGTATAAGCCGGATCAGTCTCCACAGCGCCTCCTTCCCCGTGCCCGACGAGCGCTTCCGCGGTCCAGTCAACAGGGGTGGCACCTCAGGCGCCACCCCTGCCGTACGATCGGTCACGATCTATTCTCAGACGTGCGCGGACTCCTTCGACGGGCCGCTGCCGCCGGACCTCTCCGCCGCTTCGTCCCGCCGGTTGGCCGCCAGCGAGGTCAGCGTGACCGTCACCAGCGTCAGGATGATGACGCCGAGGGAGAGCGGCGTCGGCACGTCCGGCACCCAGGACCAGACGGTGTGCGCCCAGTGCAGCACCAGCTTCACGCCGATGAACGCCAGGATGATCGCCAGGCCGTGGTTGAGGTGGCGCAGCTTGCTCAGCGCGTTCTGCAGCACGAAGTAGAGCGCCCGCAGGCCGAGCAGCGCGAACGCGTTCGTGGCGAAGACGATGTACGGGTCCTCGGTCACGCCGTAGACGGCCGGCACGGAGTCGACCGCGAAGACGATGTCGGTCATGAAGACCGCGACCACGACCAGCGCCATCGGCGTCAGCGTCCGCTTGCCGTGCTCGACGATGGTCAGCTTCGAGCCGTGGAACGTGGTGGTGACCGGCATCAGGCGGCGCAGGATCTTCACGCTGCGCATGCCGTCGATGTCGACCTCGTGGTCCTGACCCTTGAGCGCGTCCCGCATCACCTTGATCGCGGTGAGCAGCAGGATGCCGCCGAAGAGCAGGAACGCCCAGGTGCCGGTGCTGAGCACGGCCGCGCCCATGGCGATGAAGATCGCCCGGAGCACGAGCGCGCCGAGGATGCCGTAGAGCAGGACGCGCTGGGCCAGTTCCTTCGGCACCGCGAACGCGGCGAGCAGCAGCATGAAGACGAACAGGTTGTCGACCGAGAGGGACTTCTCCACCACGTAACCGGTGAAGAACTCGATCGACGGAGTGGCCCCGTATATCGGCCAGATGATCAGGCCGAACGCGACCGGCAGCGCCAGGTAGAAGATCGTCCACCCGATCGCTTCCTTCATGTGCACGTCGTGCGGGCGGCGGGTGATGACGAAGTCGACCGCCAGGAGCGCGAGCAGGATGGCGAGTGTGATCCCCCACAGACCGGGCGATCCGATGGTCTGGAGCGGGGCGGACAGGACATTCACGGGAGCCTCCTCAGGCGCACGCGGAATCGCCTGAGGTCTCCCCCGCCGCACCTCACCCGTAGGGGTGGGTTTCAGGTGGGCGATCGTCCGGGGGTCACATGGGTTACCCGTACTGACCGGAGCGATCTTTGTGGGGTACTCCCCTCAACGCACAACCCTATGGGCCTTCCCTGGATGATTCCTGAGAAGCAGCAGTTCAGGGCCGGGTTGCCGGAATTTGTTATAAGCCCGCAGCTCAGGGTGCGAGCGCGTGGAGGATGTCCGCGGCCGGACCCGGACGCGCCTCGGGGTAGGCGGTGCCGGCCCACAGGTGCAGCGTCTCCGGATCGCCGCGGCGCGCCGCCTCCGCCCGGATCGGCGCGGTGAGGTGGTGGATCGCGGGGTACGCGATCGGCGCGTGCGGGCCGTAGACGTCGGTGAACCGGTTACGGAGCGCGCGGGCGGGCCGGCCGGTGAACGCGCGGGTGATCACGGTCTCCCGGGCGCCGGTGAGCGCCTCGCGGTGGGCCGCCCTGGTCCCGGCCTCGTCCGCCAGCAGGAACGCGGTGCCGGCCTGGACCGCGACCGCGCCCCGGTCCAGCAGCGCGCGGACGTCCGCGGCCGTGCCGGTGCCACCGGCCGCGATGATCGGCACGTCCCGGGGCATGGTGCCGAGCAGCGCGGGCGCGGTGGTGTCACCCCGGTAGCCGGCGGGGTCGAAGACGGCCGCGTGGCCGCCCGCGGTCCCGGCCTGCGCGACGAGCGCGTCCGCGCCGGCCGCGATCGCCTGGCGGGCCTCGTCCGCGCTGGTCACGGTAAGGATGACGGTGCTGCCGGCGGATTTGAGCGCGGCGATCGCGGACCCGGGCGGCAGGCCGAACGTGAAGCTGACGAACGGCACGCCGGCCGCGAGCCGCAGCTTCTCGGCGAAGTGGTCGTCGTCGTCCGGCGGCGGCGTCCCCACGGCGCCGAAATCGCGCTCCAAAATCGCCCGATATTCCCGAAATAAAGCGACATCGGGCGAAGAAGAGCCCGGCACGAAGATGTTCAGCCCGAACGGGACACCCGCGGCCCGCACCGCCGAGATCTCGGACGCCACCGCGGACGGCGTCTTGTAGCCGGCGGCCAGGAATCCGAGCCCTCCGGCCTGCGCCGCCGCAATGACCAGGGCCACCGTGGACGGACCGCCGGCCATCGGCGCGGCCACGACAGGGCGGGACAGTTCGATCACGCTTGGCAACATACCCTGCATCCATGATCACGCATTCCCCGCTCGCCCGCGCCTGCGCCGCCCTCAGCGACTCCCGCGCCTTCGAGGTGGTGATCATCGTCGTGATCGGCGCGAACGCGGTGGTGCTCGGCATCGAGACCTACCAGCACCTCGGCGCGTGGGAACCGGTGCTGCGCGGCCTGGAGTGGTTCTTCCGCATCGTCTTCGTCGCCGAGATCGCGATCCGGATCCTGGCCCACGGACGCCGCCCGCAGGACTTCTTCCGGCACGGCTGGAACGTGTTCGACTTCGTGGTCATCGCCGCGGTCTTCGTCCCGGGCCTGCACGGCGACTCCGCGCTGCTGCGGATAGTGCGCATCGCCCGGGTGCTGCGCCTGGTCCGCTTCTCCCCCGGCCTGCGCACCATCGTCAGCGCGCTGCTGCGCAGCCTCCCCGGCATCGGCGGCTTCCTGGCGCTCGCGGTCGTCACCATGTACCTCTACGCCATGGCCGGCTGGCTGATCTTCGCGGACGACTTCCCCGAGCAGTACGGCACGGTCGGCCACGCGATGGTCACGCTCTTCGTGCTGCTCTCCCAGGAGAACCTGCCGGACCTGGTCGCGCAGGGCATCGGCCTGTCGCCGTGGACGCTGCTCTACTACGTCAGCTACGTGCTGGTCATGGTGAACCTGCTGCTCAACATCCTGATCGCGGTCATCGTGAACTCCATGGAGGAGGCCCGCCGCCTGGAGATCACCGAAGGCCTGGCGGACGCGGACGGCGACGGCATCCCGGACGAGATCGACCGGATCGCGGTCAGCCAGCGCCTCGACGACCTGCGCACGCTCATGGCCGAACTGGAGCGCGACCTGCGGATCGACCGGGAGCGGGATCGCGCCTGACCGCGCGGTCGCGCCACCAGCAGTTTCCGGGACGTGACCACCCACGGACGGTGAGCCCGCGGGAGCGAACGGGTGGTGACCACGGCGGAAATGGGCAAATATGCTGGATTGTGAATGATGAAGAGGTGCTGCTGCCGCGCGGGAACGTGAGCGGCGACATCGTGCGCGTGGGCGACACGGTCCGGCGGCCGGCCGGGCCGCACACGCCCGCGGTGCACGCGTTCCTGGAGCATCTGCACCGCAACGGGTTCCGGCACGCGCCGCGGCCGCTCGGGTTCGACGAGAAGGGGCGGGAGGTGCTGACGTTCGCGGTCGGCACGGTGCCGTGGGGCGACGAGTTCCCGCTGGTGGCGAGCGACGAGGCGATCCGGGCGGTGGCGCGGGTGATCCGCGAGCTGCACGAGGCCGCGGCCGGGTTCGTGCCGCCCGCGGACGCGCGGTGGTTCGCGCTGACGCCGCCGGACCGCGTCGAGATGATCACGCACAACGACCTGGCGCCGTGGAACCTGGTCGTGGACGGCGACGCGCTCGTCTTCATCGACTGGGACGCGGCCGGGCCGGGTTCCCGGTTGTGGGACCTGGCGTACGCCGCGCACGGGTTCGTGCCGCTGTCCCCCTGGTCGGCGTGGGACCAGGGGCGGCGGCTGGGCGTGTTCGCGGACGCCTACGGGCTGGACCAGCAGCAGCGTGAGGAGCTGGTGCCGCTGCTGGCGGCCCGGACCGGCACGATGCACGACTTCCTGCGTGATCAGGCGGCGCTCGGGGTGGAGCCGTGGCTGACGCACTGGCGGACCGGGCACGGCGACGCCTGGCGCGACGACACCGACCACATCGTGCGCCACGAGGCGGTCTGGAAGCGGGCGCTGGGCCTCACATGACGGGAATGATCTGGCCGGTGATGCCGGTGTTCGCGGCCGAGCTCAGGAACACGACCGGCGCGGCCACCTCTTCCGCGTCCAGCCAGCGGCCGGCCGGGTTCGGGGCCGGGCCGGCGCCGTCCACGATGAACGCGTTCCGCTCCGTGCGGGTCAGCCCGATCATGACCACGTTGGACAGGATGTCGCCGGAGCCGCCCAGCCCGTACGCGACCGACCGGCTGAACCCGTGCAGCGCCGCCTTGGCCGCGCCGTAGTACTCGCTGCCCGCCGCACCGTCCACGGCCAGGCCGGACGAGATGTGCACCAGCCGCCCCCACCGTTGCGCGCGCAGGTGCGGTGCCACCGCGCGGCTGAGCCGGATCGCACCCTCGATGTTGTCCCGGACCACGCCCAGCCACTCGTCGTCCGGCACGGTCTCGAACAGCGCGTCCGGCCGGGGCACGGCCGACCCCCACCGCACCGCGTTGTTGACCAGCACGTCGATGCGCCCGGTCCGGCTCAGCGCGGTATCGATCAGCGCGGCCGGGTCGTCACCGAGGTCAAACGTGAAACCGTCTCCGTTGCCGTGATGCGTGCTGATCACGTCCGCGCCCTCGTCCTCGAACCGGCGCACGAGATGCCGGCCGATGCCCCCGCTGCCGCCCGTGACGATGACGGTGCGGCCCTTCAGTCCCAGATCCATGGGCCTAGCCTCGCCGGGAACCGGACCGTCAGGGAGGCCGCGTCGATGGTGACCCTCCGACTACCACGCTAGGGTGCGACCGTGGACGTGCGCCCGATGACCGCGCAGGAGTTCCCCGCGTTCCGCGAGCTGAACGCCGCGCTGTGGATGGAGTCGCAGCCGGACGCCGGCCGCGATCAGGTGCTGCGGGACATCGACACGATCGTCCCCGACGGCGTCACGACGCCCGGCCACGTGTTCCTGACCGCGGTGTCCGCGGCCGGCGAGCCGGTCGGATCGGCCTGGCTCGGGCTGAGGCATCCGCGCGGGCACGAGGGCTGCGCGTTCCTGATGCTGATCGCGGTGGACGAGGCCCAGCGCGGCCGCGGTTACGGCCGGGCGCTGCTGTCCGCGGTGGAACGGGTGGCGCGCGAGCACGGCGCCACCGCGCTGGAGCTGAACGTCTTCGGCGGCAACACGGCCGCGATCTCGCTCTACGCCGCGACCGGGTACACCGTGGTCACGCAGCAGATGCGAAAGCCCCTCTGACCCAGCGCAGCGTGCCGCCCGCCGCGACCGCCCACCCGCACAGCAGCAGCCCGAACAGTGCCAGCGCGAGCGCGCCCAGCAGCCCGGACCCGACCCGCACGGACAGCCCCGCGACGCCGGTGACCAGCGTGCCGACCGGGAACGTGAACGCCCACCACCCCGGCGTGAACGGCAGCCCGTCCCGCGCGGCCCGCACCGTCAACGCGATCACGAACGACAACCAGAGCAGGGCAAACCCCATCGTGGGTACGGCGTAGAGCACCGCGACCGCGTTCGCCGTGCCGGACAGCGCCGGGGGTGCGGCCGCGGCCAGCAGGTGCGCGGCCGTCATCGACTGCCCGAGCGGCCCGAGCACGATCCACAGCGTGGGTACGCCCACGGCCGCGCCCGGACCGTACGTCGTGATGCGGGACCACACCTGGCCGATCACCACGAGCGCGGCGGCCAGGCTCGCCCCGAACATGGCCGCGCAGGCCATCAGCAGGTGGGTGCGCAGATCCCCGGCCGGCAGGCGGGCCGCCAGCAGCGCGCCGTTCGCGGCCGCGACCATCGGCGGGACGACCGGCATCAGCCGCCCGCCCGGCGCGTCGGCCGGGCCGCCCCAGCCGCGGGTCACCGTCCGGTAGGGGACGACCACGGCCGTGACCAGGCCGCCGGTCGCGCCGATCAGCCAGCAGACGCCGGCCAGCGGCACCGCGCCGGGCAGGTCGAGCAGCAGCGCGCCGCCGCCGATCGTCATGACCGCCATCGGCGGCGCGCCCCAGAAGTGAGCCAGGACCGGATCGTCAAGATACGTCCGCTTTTTTCGGTATATATGATGCCCGAGTCCGACGCTCAACGCGACCAGCAGCGTGACCGCGACCGCCCACACCGCGGCCGCGGCCGGACGCACGCCCGGCACGTCGTCCAGCGGCAGTGACAGCGCCGCGGTGGCCAGGATGCCGGTGCCCATCACGGTCGCGAACCAGTTCGGCCCGAAGTTCATGATCTCCATTCTCGGCGCGGACGTCCCGGTCCGGTAGACGGTGATCTCCGATGGGGTCATAACCTGCCGTTATGCCTCTGCCGCCGCTGGTGTCCGACCTGACCGGCTTCGACCTGCTGCTGTCCGTCGCCCGGCTCGGCAGCGTCGGCCGCGCCGCGCAGGAACACCGCGTCTCCCAGCCCGCCGCCAGCGCCCGGCTGCGCCGCCTCGAACGGACGCTCGGCCTCACGCTGCTCCACCGCGGCCCGCGCGGCTCCACGCTCACCGCCCACGGCGCGCTCGTCGCCGACTGGGCCCGCGCCGCCCTGGACGCCGCGGCCGCGCTCGCCGAGGGCGTCGGCACGCTGCGCACCGCCGCCGAGGGCCGGCTGCTGATCGCCGCCAGCCAGACCGTCGCCGAGTACCTGCTCCCCGGCTGGCTCGTCGCCATCCGCGCGGGCCACCCCACGCTCACGGTCGCGCTCCAGGCCGCCAACTCCGCCGCCGTCGCCGCGCTCGTCCTCTCCGGCGACGCGGACCTCGGCTTCGTCGAGGGCCCCGACCTGCCGGCCGGCCTGCACGCGTCACCGGTGGCCACGGACCGCCTGGTCGCGGTCGTCGCCCCCGGGCACGCCTGGACCCGCCGCCGGCGCGGCATCCCGCCGTCGGAGCTGGCGTCCACGCCACTGGTCGCGCGCGAGGCGCTGTCCGGCACGCGTCGCGCACTGGAGGCCGCGCTCCGCACCCACGGCCTCGACACGCTCGCGCCACCACTGCTGGAACTCTCCTCGACCACCGCGATCAAGCACGCGGTCGCGGCCGGCAGCGGCCCCGCCGTCCTCAGCTCCCTCGCGGTCACGACCGAACTGGCCGCGGGCACGCTGGTGGAGGTCCCCATTCCCGGCGTCCGCCTGGAA
This sequence comes from Catenuloplanes japonicus, assembly GCF_000717135.1. GTDB lineage: Bacteria > Actinomycetota > Actinomycetes > Mycobacteriales > Micromonosporaceae > Catenuloplanes > Catenuloplanes japonicus. The sequence continues at coordinate 755 of NZ_JNXY01000040.1, read as the reverse complement.
CGCTCCCTGCGCGCCGTCTGGCCGACCGGCCACCAGCTCAGCGGCCCCGCCCACGACCTGTACCTGATCGCCCGCCGCCGGCCTCAGTAGCGGTCGGCCCTCGTCGCCGTCCGGCGCGGGAGGGCACATTCAAGATCTATTTCCTGTGCCCGCTTCCGGCGTGGTGGCGGTCCGCATGCCCCCGCGGGCAAGCCTCGCGTCGGGCTTCGCCGGCGCTCCGCGCGTCGCTCGGAGCCTGTCCCGCCGCCGGTCCCGCCGCCGGTTCCGAAGTCCGAAGGCGGGTGTCCGCGCGCCGCCCCGGCACAGCTCTCGCGGCTCCTGCCGCACTCGCGCCCGAAATATCACCTTATGGCGCCCAGTCACGGGGTCGTGACTTGAGTCGATCAAGACGGAATGTACGTGGGAGTCGTTATCCGGGCCGGATGACGACTCCCACGTACATTCAACGGTGGATCTTTCGGTCTCCATGGATTGATCACTCCAGGCCGGTACCGATAGATGCGAAAACGGGCGCGTGGCCGGCCGTGCGCTCACCTTCCGCAGATGCGGCACCCTTTCGGCCCGCGTCAGCCCCGATCGGTGGGAAACGTGAGCCGCGCCGCGGACGTTACCGGCGGTGGGAGTCGCGGCTCTGGGGTGACCAGCGGCGGGACCGGCTCCGAGTCGGCGTGCGTAACGGAGCGAAGCGGAGGTGGAGCCCGCCGGAGGTTGGCCCGCGGGAGCATGCGGACCGCGACCACGCCGGAAGCGGGAAA
>NZ_JNXY01000039.1 GCF_000717135.1 Catenuloplanes japonicus | reverse complement strand
ACCAACCCCGCCACCACCTGACCCCACCCCACACCCCACCCGGCTCCGCCGGGCGCTGTCGCCTGCCCACTCACCTTTCGATTTTCGGGTCGGTTCCGCCGTGGCGACGGAAAACCGCAGGGGCTCCCCCGATCCGCCGCAGCGCTCGGAAGCCCAGCAGCGTTCGCCGCCCTCGCGTCGCGCTGGAAATCACGGGTCCTCGACCTGCCGCAGCGCTTCGGGTCAAGCTGTTTCCGGCGCCTTTCGCACGTCGTCGGAAAGCGCAAGGCCTGCAACAGCCTCGCCTCAGCCCCGCAGGCGCAGCCCCGCAGGCGCAGCCCCGCAGGCGCAGCCCCGCAGGCCCAGCAACGCAGGCCCAGCAACGCAGGCGCAGCCCCGCAGGCCCGGCCGCGCAGGCCCAGCAACGCAGGCCCAGCAACGCAGGCGCAGCAACGCAGGCGCAGCAACGCAGGCGCAGCAACGCGACATCGGGCGCTGGCGCGCCCGAAATTTCGTGTTATTGGTTGCGTTGGGTGAGCTGGTTGCGTACAAGCCGAGCAGATCATCGGCAGGGCCGCCAGCTTTGGTCTGTCGCGCGGCGGTAGGCCGGTTCTCGCGTGTGGGCGGGCGCTTCTCGCTGATCGGCTCCGGTTCTCGGGTGGTCCGGTTTTGAGGGTTACGTCGGGCGGGCGCCGCCGGTCAGCATCGTGGTCGGGTTCAGGCTTGCGTTGGGCGGTCTGCTGCCGGTTGCGTTGGTGGCGGCCCTGCCGATGATCTGCACCCCTGCGGGCGGGTCGACGGCAAACGGGGCAGCCAGGCGGTCACCACTGTGGGTGCTTGCGCATAAAAGACAAAAGACCCGACCGTGGGCGGGGGAGGAGATGGCTCAAGATCCTTGCATACGCTACCGACCTTATTCGGGCCGAATAAGGTCGGTAGCGTATGCAAGGATCTTGAATCCCGAATATTGGCATGATGCTCTCGGGATCCGAGAAGAGGATCGTGTGGCGCCTGGTCGGGCGGGCAGCGCTTGCCGAGATTTCGGTGTCGGCGGGGGCGCGATCGGCGCGCGGGACGCTATTTCCCGAAATGTCGGGCACGGAGTGCCGTTGATCAAGACCAGTCTGGACCTCAGCGCGGATCTGGACCTCAACGCAGGTCCGGGACCTCAGCGCGGGACCGAACCTCGACGCAGGTCCGGGACCTCAGCGCGGGACCGAACCTCGACGCTGGTCCGGGACCTCGACGCGGGACCGAACCTCAACGCTGGTCCGGGACCTCGACGCGGGACCGAACCTCAACGCTGGTCCGGAAACTCGACGCGGGACCGGGACCTCGACGCAGGTCTGGGGTCACAGCGCGGGACCGGACCCAACGCAAGTCCGGGACCTCAGCGTGGGTCGGACCGGCGAGTTCGGAGGCGTGGGGTGATGACTACGAGGAGGGCCCAGCCGCAGGCGTAGAGGAGGGTGACGGTGCCGCTGGCGATCATGATGTGGTGAGGGGGGACGTGGTCGACGACGGCGGCGACGCCGAGCTGGCTGATCGAGATGGCGATGGTGGTCAGCATCAGGTCGGTGGCGAAGACGCGGCCGCGCAGCGCGTCCGGCACGGCGCCCTGCAGCGCGAAGTTGGAGAGCATCCAGTTGGTGCCGCCGGCGAAGTGCGCGACGAAGACCAGTAGGACCAGCAGCGGGAACCAGGGTACGAACGCGGCCGAGGCGTATGCCAGACCGTAGACGCCCATCGAGATTGCCAGGCCGGGCAGCAGCCAGGTGGCGTGGTCGAGCAGGCGGCGGGTGATCAGCGGGCCGGCCAGCACGGCGGCGCCCCGGGCCGCGAAGAGGATGCCGACGCCGGCCGGGCCGACGCCGTAGGACGCCACCAGCAGGGGGAACACGGCTATCACGCCGTTGCCGAGGCCGACCGCGGACTTGACCGTGATCAGCGCGCGGAGCCGGGAGCTGCCGCCGATGTGGCGCAGCGCCTCGCGGATCGCGGCGAGCGGGTGTGCGGGCGGGCCGTCCGGCGCGGCGGCCTGGAGCGGGCGGCGGATGCGGGACGTGAGCGCGGACGCGGTGAGCAGGGCGGCGCCGGCCATGGCGAAGCACGCGTACGGGCCGGCGAAACCGCTGACCACGCCGCCGACGGAGGCGCCGACCACGACCATGATGCCCCAGGCGCCGCCGGCCAGCGCGTTCGCGGCGGGCAGGTCGGCGGCGTCGACCACGTTGGGCAGCGCGGCCTGCGCGGCCGGCGTCTAGAAGGACTTCGCGACCGCCACCGCGGCCATGGCCAGCAGCGCGACCCACGCGGTGCCCGGCCCCTGCACGCCGAAGAGCAGCAGCGACGCGGCGAGCGCGGCCAGGTTCGCGGTGATCATGATGGTGCGGCGGTTGATCCGGTCGACGACCGTGCCGGAGTAGGGCAGCAGCAGCGCGTTGAGGCCGGTGTCGACGGTCATCACGAGCGCGCCGAGCACGCCGCTGCCGGTGAGGTCGGTCAGCAGGACCAGCAGCGGGACCATGATGAACCAGTCCGCGCCGAAGACGACGAGTTCGCTGAGGTACAGCCGCCGGAAGTCGGGGTTACGGCGGAGCAGTGACAGGGGTGAACTCACGCCGGGACCTTACCCAAACGATCAAGGCGCCCTCCGGACGGATCCGGAGGGCGCCTCGTGTCCGCTCGACTACTCCTGCGGCGGCAGCGGGGACTTCTGGCTGCGTGGCAGGCGGAGCACCTCGAACTGGTCGGTGCCCTCACGGAGCGCGCCGGACGGCTGCGGTGCGGGCGTCTCCTCGACCGAGTCGACCGACCCGACCGAGCCCACCGAAGCCGACGAACCCGCCGGTGCGGGGGCCCCGGCCGGAGCGGGCGCCGGGATGCCGGCCTCCGCCCGACCGGCCTTGCGGGCCTTCCGCTCGGCGCGGCGCTCGCGCCGGCCCTCGACCAGCGTGTAGAGCGTCGGCACCAGCACCAGCGTGAGCAGCGTGGAGCTGATCAGACCGCCGATGACCACGACCGCCAGCGGCTGCGAGATGAACCCACCCTCGCCGGTCAGGCCGAGCGCCATCGGGGTGAGCGCGAAGATGGTCGCGATCGCGGTCATCAGGATGGGCCGCAGCCGGTGCCGGCCGCCCTCGATCACCGCCTCCTGCACGCCGTACCCCTGTTTGCGGTACTGGTTGATCAGGTCCATGAGCACGATGGCGTTCGTGACCACGATGCCGACCAGCATCAGCACACCGATCAGCGCGGGTACGCCGAGCGCGGTGTCCGTGACCAGCAGCAGCAGGATCGCGCCGGTCGCCGCGAACGGGATCGAGACCAGCAGGATCAGCGGCTGGATGATCGAGCCGAACGTCGCGACCATGATGACGAAGACGATCGCGATGGCGGCCAGGACCGCGAGTCCCAGCTGCCCGAACGCCTCGGCCTGGTCCGCGCTGACGCCACCGATCTCCCAGCTGGCCCCGGCCGGCGGGGTGAGCCCGTCCAGCTTCGTGGTCAGCGCGGTGGTGGCGGCGCCCACGTTGGAGCCGCTGACCGTGCCGGAGACGGTGGCGCTGCGGTCACCGTTGATCCGGGCGATCTGCACCGGGCCGTCGACCTCGTTGACGTCCGCGACGTCGTCGAGCTTGACGATGCCGGCCGGGGTCTGCAGCGGGTACGCCCGCAGCGCGTCCAGGTCGGCCGGCGCGACGCCGCCCATGTTCAGCACGACGGCACGGTCGCCGCCGGTCAGCGTGACCTGCCCGATCGGCGCGGCCCGGAACGCGCCGGAGACCAGCTGCCCGATCTGCGCCTCGCTGAGCCCGCGCGCGGTCGCGGCCGCACGGTCCACCGTGATGTCGACGCGCGGCACGCTCTCCGCCAGGTCACTGGTGACGTCCGTGACGTCCGCCGTGGCGGCCATCGCGTCCTGCACCTGCTGGGCCGCGGTGGCCAGCGTCTGCGCGTCCTTCGCCTTGACGACGACCGCGAGCGAGTTGCCGCTGAAGCCGCTGCTGGAGTCCGCGCCGACGGTGATCTCGCCGGCCGACGGGCCCAGGTCGCCGAACTGCTTGCGCAGCTCCTCGCTGAACGCCTCGGTGTCGACGTCCTCCTCGAGCGTGACGGAGAAGCTGGCCGAGTTGCCCCCGCCGCCCCCGCCGCTGAACAGCGCGGCCTGGCCGCCGCCGCCCACGGTCGCCTGGTACGACTTCACCTCGTCCGACGCGGAGAGCACCGCCTCGACGCGCTTGGCCTGCGCGTCCGTGGCCGCCAGGCTGGTGCCGATCGGCATCGTCTGGGAGATGCTCAGCGTGTCCTGGCCGGACTGGTCGATGAAGTTCGTCTTGAGCTGCGTCGCGAGACCGCCGGTGATGGCCAGCAGCACGACGCCGATCAGGATGGTGGTCCAGCGGCGCGTGGTGGCGAACCGGATGACCGGCAGGTAGGAACGCTGCAGCGGGCTGCGCAGCTCCTTCTCCTCCGCGGCCTTGCGCGCGGTCTCGGCCTCCTCGGCCGTGCCCTTCGGCGGGCGGAGGAACCAGTACGCCAGCACCGGCACGATGGTCAGCGACACGATCAGCGAGGCGATCAGCGCGACCGTCACCGTGATGGCGAACGGCGCGAAGAGCTGCCCGACGAAGCCGCCGACCAGCGCGATCGGCGCGAACACCGCGACGGTGGTGAGCGTGGACGCCAGCACCGCGCCGGCGACCTCCTGCACACCGGTGGTGATGGCGTGCAGCTTCTCCTCGCCGTACCCCAGGTGGCGTTTGATGTTCTCCAGCACGACGATCGAGTCGTCGACCACGCGTCCGACCGCGATGGTGAGCGCGCCGAGCGTGAGCAGGTTGAGCGAGTAGTCCTGGATCCACAGCGCGATCAGCGCGACCAGCACGGACAGCGGGATGGAGACCGCGGTGACCAGCGTGGAGCGCACGGACAGCAGGAAGATCAGGATGACGATCACGGCCATCACCAGGCCGAGCGCGCCCTCGGTGGCCAGGCTCTCGATCGACTTCTCGACGAACGGGGCCTGGTCGAACACGACGGTGAGCGTGGCGCCGCTGGCCTGCGAGAGCTCGGCCAGCCGGTCGCGGATCTCCTCGGAGATGCGCACCGCGTTGCCGTCCGGCGTGGCGGTGACCGAGATGCCGAGGCTGTCGACGCCGTCGGTCCGGGTGAACGACGTGGGCGCCGCCACCGTCTCCTCGACGGTCGCGATGTCGCCGAGCCGGGCCGCGCGGCCGCCCGTACCGGTGAGGTAGATGTTCTGCAGATCTTCCAGCGTCGTGATCGGCGTGCCGACCTGGACGGTCAGCGTGCGGTCGCCCTCGGTCAGGGTGCCGGCCGGGACGGAGACGCCGTTGGTCTGCAGCGCGGTGGGAAGGTCCGCCGGGCTGACGCCGGCCGCGCCGAACTTGGCCAGGTCGGGCGTGATGGTGACGCTGGTGGTGCGCGCGCCGCTGACCTCGGCGGTCCGCACGCCGTCGATGCCCTGGAGCTCCGGGATCACGCTCTCGTTGAGCGCGGCCGCGAGCGCCTGCTCGTCCGCGCCGCCGGACGCGGCGAGCACGATCGCCGGCAGGTCGGCGGTGCTGCCCGCGAAGACGGTCGGCTCGACGTCCTCCGGCAGCTGGCTGCGGATCCGGTTGAGGTTGCTCTCGATCTTCGAGACGGTCGCGGTGAGGTCCGTGCCGAACTCGAACATGACCTGGACCGTCGCGGTGCCCTCGGAGGTCGTCGACGTGACCTCGTCGAGGCCGGTGATCCCCTGGACGGCGTTCTCGATCGGCTCGGTGACCCGCTGCTCGACGATGTCCGGCGAGGCGCCGGGGTAGGACGCGAAGATGAAGGCAGCGGGGAACTCCAGCGAGGGCAGGAGCTGCTGCTTGAGGGACGGGATGGCGAAGGCCCCGAAACCGGTCACGATGATCGCGATCAGGGCGACAAGCCCCCGGTTCGCGAGACTCAGTCTTGCGAGCAAGGACATGAGCAGACTCTTCTCCTGCTGGGGTAAGTTAGCTCGACACAAATAGTTTGCCTTACGCTAACAAGTACCCCGCAATCGGGGACTTCACGTAGGGGTCGAGACAGTGGGAGACGCGTGTGGCCGAGGACGTCAGGGACCGGCTGATCGCGCGGATCATGGACACCCAGCGCCGTCTGCAGTACCTCTTCGCGCACGACCGGTCCAACCCGCTCTTCGACGCGCATCTGACCATGCCGCAGCTCAAAATTTTACTCGTGGTCGCGGCCGGGGGTGGCTCATCCGGTCAGGAACTGCAGCGCTTCATGGGCGTCAGCCTGGCCACGCTGACCGGCATCGTCGACCGGCTCGTCGCGCACGACCTGGTGATCAGACAGGAAGATCCACATGATCGACGGGTACGCCGGGTGGCGCTCACCCCGCACGGCCGGGACACCGTCGACCGGATCATCATGGCCGGCGCGGAGCGGCAGGCACGCGTGCTGCGCCGGATGACCGCGGAGGAGCTGGAGACCATCGCGCGGGCGTCGGAGCTGCTGGCCGACGCCGCGGAGGAGGACGCGGCCGAGGAACGGGCCGCACAGCCGTCGTGATCGGAGGTCCCCGCGGGACCCCCGATCACCGGCAGGTCGTCAGGCGAGGTCGAGCGAGCGGGCGGCGGCCAGCACGTCGTTCGGGATCGTGGTCGGGGACGGGGCGGTGGAGATCGCCCACTCCGGGTCCTTCAGGCCGTGGCCGGTGACCGTGCAGACCACGGTGGACCCGGCCGGGATCTGACCGGCCTCGGCCTGCTGGAGCAGACCGGCCACGCTGGCCGCGCTCCCCAGTTCCACGAAGACCCCGACAGAGCGGGCCAGCAGCCGGTACGCCGTGAGGATCTCCCGGTCCGTGACGGCCGCGATCAGGCCGCCGGAGGAGTCCCGCGCGTCGACCGCCTTGGTCCAGCTGGCCGGGTTGCCGATCCGGATCGCGGTGGCGATCGTGGACGGCTCGCGCACGGCCTCGCCCTTGACGATCGGCGCGGCGCCGGACGCCTGGAAGCCGAACATCCGCGGCGTGCGGGTGGCGTTGCCCGCGGCCTTGTCCTCCTGGTAACCCATCCAGTACGCCGAGATGTTGCCGGCGTTGCCGACCGGGAGGCAGTGGATGTCCGGCGCGTCGCCGAGCGCCTCCACGATCTCGAACGCCGCGGTCTTCTGGCCCTGCAACCGGTCCGGGTTCACGGAGTTGACCAGCGCCACCGGGTAGTCCAGCGACAGCTTCGAGGCGAGCGCGAGGCAGTCGTCGAAGTTGCCGGAGACCTGCAGCAGCTTGGCGCCGTGCACCAGCGCCTGGCCCAGCTTGCCCAGCGCGATCTTGCCCTGCGGCACCAGCACCGCGCAGGTGATCCCGGCACGGGCCGCGTAGGCCGCCGCGGACGCGCTGGTGTTGCCGGTGGACGCGCAGATGATCGCCTTCGCGCCGTCCTCGACCGCGCGGGAGACCGCCATCGTCATGCCGCGGTCCTTGAAGGACCCGGTCGGGTTCGCGCCCTCGACCTTGAGGTAGACGTCGGCGCCCGTGCGCGTGGAGAGCTCCGGGGCCGGCACCAGGGGCGTGTTCCCCTCGTGCAGGGTGATCACCGGTGTCGCCTCGGTGACCGGCAGCCGGTCCCGATACGCCTCGATCAAGCCACGCCACATGATGCTTCTCCTCGGTCGGCAGTCGCCTCGGGGCCTAGCCTGCCCTACCGGCCGCGGCGCGGTCGAGGACACTCCGGCCCGTACCCACCAGGCGGGACGTACAAGGGCCCCGATGGGTGATTTGACCGGCATGGACCACCGCGCGCCTCTCGTGGCACATTTCCGGGATGTTCCCCGGCATGCCCGGCTGGCACATTGGTTTCAGCGCCGGGGGGCGCGAATGACGAACTCCGAAGGGAACCACCACCGATGAGCGAGCACACCGACGATCCGGCCGGCGTCGGATGTTCGCCCGTCACGGCCCGGCGTCAACCCGACGGGCCGCATCGATCGGGTGATTCTCCGCCCGGTGGCGCACCGCCTGCCTGCAGGTGAGCAGTCGTGATCCTTTTCCGGGATATCCGGTGAGCATCCGCCTCTGGCACTGTGTGCGCGTTGCTTCACACTCCCAGCCCCACACCACATTCTTCGAAGGGAACCTGTCATGAGCGAGGACTACAGCGGCGTCGACGACACCTCCGTCACCGAGGAGCCGCCGGTCGAGTTCGAGACCGTCTCGCTGAACGACGAGCTGGCCGCGCCCGACCAGTACGAGACGCTGCTGACCGACACGGACACGGCCGGTAACGAGTACACCTACATCGACACCGACGGTGACGGCGCGGTCGACTACTCCAGCGTCGACTCCAACGCGGACGGCATCGCGGAGACGGTCTGGGCGGACACCGACGGCGACGGCCTCAACGAGACCGTGGCCACGGACACCGACGGCGACGGCCTGCTGGACCGCGCCGAGATCGACGAGGACGGCGACGGCGTGGCCGAGGGCGTCGCGGTCGACTCCAACGCGGACGGTCTGGTCGACGTGCTGGAGATCGACGAGGACGGCGACGGCGTGGCCGACTTCACGATCACCGACACCGACTTCAACGGCACGCTCGAGTCGGTCACCTCCGAGGTCACCGTGAACCTGGAGGACCCGGAGTCGGTCGCCGCCGCGACCACCACCACGCCGGCCGACCCCTACGCCAACGCCTGACGCCGGTAGCACTCCATGACGAAGGGCCGGCGGATCATCGATCCGCCGGCCCTTCGCTCTTGACCGTGCACCCACGGATCCGCGGCCGCGGGAGCGCGCGGAACCGGACCACGCCGGAAGCGGGAAATCCGCTCTTGCTTCTAGGAACCGCCCTCGACCCGCAGCACGCTGGCGATGCTGCGGACGATGTCCAGACCGCGGAGTTGCTCGACGGTCGCGGCGAGCGCGGCGTCCGGCGCGGTGTGGGTGACGATCACCAGGCTGGCCTCCTCGCCGTGACCGGCCTGGCGGACCGTGGCGATCGAGACGTCGTGCTTGGCGAAGACGCCCGCGACCTGCGCGAGCACGCCCGCGCGGTCGGCCACGTCGAGGCTGACGTGGTAGCGCGTGATGGCGTCGCCCATCGGACGGATCGCGAGCTTCGCGTAGGCGGACTCGCTCGGCGCCCAGGTGCCGGCCAGCCGGTTGCGGGAGACCGCGACCAGGTCGCCGAGCACCGCGCTCGCGGTCGGCGTGCCGCCCGCGCCCGCGCCGTAGAACATGAGCTGGCCGGCGGCCTCGGCCTCGACGAAGACCGCGTTGTACGCGCCGCCGACGCTCGCGAGCGGGTGGCTGCGCGGGATCATCGCCGGGTGGACGCGGACGCTGACCGACTCGTTGCCGTCCGCGTCGACGCCGCGGGCCGCGATGCAGAGCAGCTTGATCGTGCAGCCCATGTCGCGCGCGCTGGCCACGTCCGCCGCGGTGACCTCGGTGATGCCCTCGCGGTAGACGTCCGCCGCGGTGACGCGCGTGTGGAACGCCAGCGACGCCAGGATCGCGGCCTTGGCGCCGGCGTCGAAACCCTCCACGTCCGCGGTCGGGTCGGCCTCGGCGTAACCGAGCGCGGTCGCCTCGTCCAGCGCCTCGCCGAAGCCGGCGCCGGTCGAGTCCATCCCGCTCAGGATGAAGTTGGTGGTGCCGTTGACGATGCCGGTGACCCGGTTGATCCTGTCGCCGTGCAGCGACTCGCGCAGCGGGCGGAGCAGCGGGATCGCGCCCGCGACCGCGGCCTCGTAGTAGAGGTCCGCACCACCCTCGGCGGCGGCGTCGTGCAGCGTGCCGCCGTCCTCGGCCAGCAGCGCCTTGTTCGCCGTCACCACGCTCTTGCCGGCCCGCAGCGCCTCGACCAGCCAGGTGCGCGCGGGCTCGATGCCGCCGACGACCTCGATCACCACGTCGACGTCGTCGCGCTTGATCAGGCCGAGCGCGTCGGTCGTGAAGATCGACGGGTCGACCGGCAGGTCTCCGCGGTCGCGGGCAAGGCGGCGGACCGCGATGCCGACGATCTCGAGCGGCGCGCCGATCCGGGCCGTGAGGTCGTCGGCCTGGTCGTGCAGCAGCCGGACGACCTCGGCGCCGACCGTGCCGCAACCGAGCAGGGCCACGCGTACAGCTGGTTTAGTCATCCCACATCCAATGCGAGCAGATCAGCTTCCGTCTCCCGCCGCACGATCACGCGAACCGCCCCGTCCCGGACCGCGACCACCGGTGGGCGCGGCACATGGTTGTAGTTACTGGCCATGCTGCGGCAATACGCGCCCGTGCCCGGAACAGCGACAAGATCTCCGGGCGAAACGTCGGCGGGCAGGAATTCATCCTTCACCACGATGTCCCCGGACTCACAATGCTTTCCCACCACACGGGCCAGAATCGGCTGTGAGTCACTTCTCCTGTTCGCGACCGTGGCGCTGTAGGAGGCGTCGTAGAGCGCGGTGCGGATGTTGTCGCTCATCCCGCCGTCGACGCTGACGTAGGTCCGCATCTCGAGTTCCTTGACGGTGCCGACCTCGTAGAGCGTGAACATCGCCGGGCCGACGATCGCGCGGCCGGGCTCGATCGAGACGTGCGGCCGGACCAGCTGCTGCGCGGCGCACTCGTCGTCGACGATCTTGCGCATGCGCTTGGCCAGGTCGTTCGGCGTGGCGGGGTCGTCCTGGGTGGTGTAGGCGATGCCGAAGCCACCGCCGAGGTCCAGCTCCGGGAGGTCCACGTCGCGGGCCTTCTTCACCTCGGCGACGAGTTCGAGCACGCGGCGCGCGGCCAGCTCGAAGCCGCTGGTGTCGAAGATCTGGGAGCCGATGTGCGAGTGGAAGCCGCGCAGCTCGAGGCTCTCAAGATCAAGAACCTTCAGGGCCGCACGGTACGCCGTACCGCCCGCGATCGAGAAGCCGAACTTCTGGTCCTCGTGGGCGGTCGCGATGAACTCGTGCGTGTGCGCCTCGACGCCGGGCGTCACCCGGATGAGGATCTTCTGGACCATCCCGTGCTTCCGGGCGATCTCGGCGAGCCGGTCGATCTCGTGGACCGAGTCGACGATGATGCGGCCGACCCCGTTCTCCACCGCCCGCTCCAGCTCGGCGACGGACTTGTTGTTGCCGTGGAAGCCGATCCTGGCGGGGTCCATGCCGGCCGCGAGCGCGGTGGCCAGCTCGCCGCCGGAGCAGACGTCCAGGAAGAGGCCCTCCTCCTCGATGATCCGCACGACCGCCTTGCAGAGGAACGCCTTGCCGGCGTAGTAGACGTCCGCGTCGTGGAACGCGTCCCGGAACTCGCGGCAGCGGGCCCGCATGTCGTCCTCGTCCAGGACGAACGCGGGCGTGCCGAACTCCTCCTTGAGGTCCCGCACGGTCCGGCCGGCGATCTCCAGGACGCCGTCGGTGTTGCGGGCCGCGTGGCGCGGCCAGAGCTGCGGAAGCAGGGCGTTGACGTCGGCGGGGGTCCGTAGCCAATCGGGGCCTCGGGTGCCCGGGTCGCCGTGGAGGGCGCCGGCCTCGTGTGCGCGCATGCGTTACATCCTCTCCGGGGCGGTGACGCCGAGCAGGGACAATCCGTTGGAGATCACCGTTCGGGTGGCGTCGTTGAGCCAGAGCCGAGCCCGGTGGGTGTCGTTGATCGCCTCGTCGCCCAGCGGCAGCACCCGGCACTGGTCGTAGAAACGGTGGTAGGCGGGGGCAACCTTCTCCTCCAGGTAGCGGGCGACCCGGTGCGGCTCGCGCAGCTCGGCCGCGGTCTCCACGATCGCCGGGAACTCCGCCAGCGCCTTGAGCAGCTCCTGCTCCTTCTCGTGGGCGAGCAGCTCGGGGCGGAACCCGCCCGCCTCACCCCGGGTCAGGCCCACGTCGGCGGCGTTGCGCGCGACCCCGGCGGTGCGGGCGGCCACGTACTGGACGTAGTAGATCGGGTTCTCGTTCTTGGCGCTGGTCCACAGCTCCACGTCGATGTCGATCGGGGAGTCGGAGGAGTAGCGGGCCAGCGCGTACCGCGAGGCGTCCACGCCGATCGCGTCGACCAGGTCCTCCAGCGTCACGACGGTGCCGGCGCGCTTCGACATCCGGACCGGGGCACCGTCGCGGACCAGGTTGACCAGCTGGCCGATCAGGATCTCCAGATTGACCTTCGGGTCGTCGCCGAAGCAGGCGGACATCGCCTTCATCCGGCCGATGTAGCCGTGGTGGTCCGCGCCCAGCATGATGACGACCCTGTCGAAGCCGCGCTCGCGTTTGTCCAGGTAGTAGGCACAGTCCGCGGCGAAGTAGGTCCAGTCGCCGTCCGACTTGCGCAGCACCCGGTCCTTGTCGTCGCCGTGGTCCGTGGTGCGCAGCCAGACCGCGCCGTCCTTCTCGAACGTGTGGCCCTGCGCGGTGAGCCGGTCCAGCGCGTGACCGAGCGCGCCGCGGTCGTGCAGGTCCTTCTCGTTGAAGTAGGTGTCGAAGTGCACGCCGAAGTCGGCCAGGCTCGCCTTGATCTCGGCGAACATCAGCTCCACGCCGTACCGTCGGAAATGCTCTCTGTCCCTTGGGGCCTCGGGGTGTTGCGCGATCACGGTCTGCGCGATCTCGGTGATGTAGGCGCCGCCGTAGCCGTCCTCCGGCGCGGGCTCGCCGTTCGCGGCCGCGAGCAGCGAATCCGCGAAGCGGTCGATCTGCGAGCCGGCGTCGTTGAAGTAGTACTCCGTGCCGACCTCGGCGCCGGCCGCGCGCAGCAGCCGGGAGAGCGCGTCGCCGACCGCGGCCCACCGGACGCCGCCGATGTGCACCGGGCCGGTCGGGTTCGCCGAGACGAACTCCAGGTTGATCTTCTGTTTCGCCAGCCGGTCCGACGTGCCGTAGCCGGCGCCGCTCTCGACGATCGACCTCGCCAGGACGCCGGTGGCGGCCGCGTCCAGCCGGATGTTCAGGAAACCGGGACCGGCGATCTCGACCTGCCGGATGCCGTCGCGCGCGGTGAGCGCCTCGACCAGCGCCTGGGCCAGCTCACGCGGCGGGAGGCCGGCCTTCTTCGCCACCTGCATCGCGATCGTCGATGCGTAGTCGCCGTGCTCCGGGTTGCGCGGTCGCTCGACCGAGATCGACTGCGGAAGGAGCGACGGGTCCAGGTCCCTGGCCGCGAACACGGTCCGGGCTGCGGCGAGGACGACCTCGGAGAGCTTGGCGGGAGTCACCGAGCCATGCTATCGGGGGTAGACTCGGGAACTTGGTGGCGGCCCGGTTACTCATATATCTGGGGCGAGCACCGTCCCCCGAGATCGAGCGACCTGACGAGGCATGATGAGCATCAGCACGCAGGGCGGCCCTGAGCGCCGACCCTCCGTCGTTAAGCCGGCTGCCGGCGCCAAGCCGAACCCCGGGGGCGGTAAGCCCAAGACGGGCGCGGCCCGCCCCGGCGGCGGCAAGGGCCCGCGCAAGCCGGTCACGCCGGTAAAGGTCGCACAGGAACGCAGCTGGGGGCCGATCCTGCTCTTCGTGGCGGTCGGCGCCCTCGCGGTCGGCATCATCGGGTACGGCGCGTTCGCGGTGATCAAGGGCAGCGAGTCCTGGGAGGACCGCGCGGCCGGCATCGACGGCATCATCAACTACCGCGAGACCGATCCCGGCATGCTGACCGCGAACCACAAGAGCGGCCCGCAGACCTACAAGACCACGCCGCCGGTCGGTGGCGACCACAACGCCTCCTGGCAGAACTGCATGGGCGACGTCTACGACGCCCCGATCGCCAACGAGCACGCGGTGCACAGCATGGAGCACGGCGCGGTCTGGATCACGTACAAGACCGGCCTCCCGCAGGACCAGATCGACAAGCTCGCCGCCAAGATCCAGGGCAACGACTTCACGCTGATGAGCCCGATCGACGGCCTGACCAACAACATCTCCGTGCAGGCCTGGGGCTACCAGCTCAAGGTCGACAGTGCGGACGACGAGCGCATCGACACGTTCATCAAGGCGCTGCGCATCAACGCCACCCAGGAGCCGAACGCCGGCTGCTCCTCCGGCGTGACCGCCACCGGCACCACGCCGCGCGACCTCAGCTCCGGCATGCAGCAGGGCGGCTGACCGTGTCACGGACGGACTCTCCGGATCTCGTCGACTCCGAGGACCCGGAGTCCGGCGAGGCTTTCGAGGACGTCGCTCCGGCCCGCGGCCGTCGCTTCGGCACCGTCCTGCTGGCGCTGGCGGTCGTGGTCGGTCTCGCACTCGGCTACGCGGGAGGCCTGCTCACCCCGATCGTCACCCGCCCCGGTGACGACTCGGTCGAGGCCGGCTTCATCCGCGACATGTCCACCCACCACGCACAGGCCGTGGAAATGGCCATGATCATGCACACCAAGGCCGAGAACGACCAGGTCGCCTCGCTCGCCGCCGACATCGCGATCACCCAGCAGGGCCAGATCGGCACGATGAGCGCGTGGCTGCGCGACTGGAAGCTGGATCCCACCGGCAGCCAGCCGCGGATGGCCTGGATGCCGGACTCCGAGGGCAGCATCACCAACGGCCTGATGCCCGGCATGGCGACCGAGGAGCAGCTCACCCAGCTGCGCGCGGCGACGGGCGTGGAGGCGGAGAAGCTGTTCCTGGACCTGATGCTCAACCACCACCTGGGCGGCATTCACATGGCGCAGGCGGCGGTGGAGCTCAGCGGCGACAAGGACATCGACTGGCTGGCGGGCACCATGGTCGCCAGCCAGCAGCGCGAGATCCAGGCGATCCAGATCATCAAGAGCGAGCTGTAGGGGTTCTGTGAAGCGGTCCGGCCCTTCGGGCCGGGCCGCTTTTCTGTATACGGTCGCGGCATGACTCCCCGGCATCGCCGCGCCCGCCTCGACCTGAGCGGCCTCGCGTTCATCGCCGCGGTGGTGGCCGGCGTGGTCCTTCTGATCTACGGGCTGCTGCATCGCGACGGCGGACCTGAGCGGCTGCGGGCGGCCGCCACCGCGTACCTGGACGCCGTGGTCGCCGGTGACACGGCCCGCGCGTGGGACCTGGCCTGCGGCGCCGAGCACCTGCGCGGACCGCGTTCGTCGTGGTCGCCGGTGGCGGACCTGCCGCTGGCCGCGTACACCATCACCGCGGTCGACACCTTCACCGGCAATCCCAGGATGCCCTCCACCCACGTCGTCACCGTGGCCGTCACCTACCGCGGCGTCCCCGACGGCA
The DNA here is from genome assembly GCF_000717135.1 of Catenuloplanes japonicus. Classification (GTDB taxonomy): domain Bacteria; phylum Actinomycetota; class Actinomycetes; order Mycobacteriales; family Micromonosporaceae; genus Catenuloplanes; species Catenuloplanes japonicus. Next base: position 191,386 of record NZ_JNXY01000039.1, on the reverse strand, counting down.
CCCCGCCCACGGTCCGGAAGATCGAGATCACCAAGGAGATCGACGAGTGGAGGGCCTGTCCGCGAACGCCCCTGTAGTAGACGGTCCCCACCGGCTCATCAAGGTCGACCGGGCGCGGTCCGTCGAGGAGGCCGTGGCGCTGGACCCACACCCGGCCTTCGCCGACGCGCGCGTGTTGTCTCCCGGCACGGCCGGGGCCCTCACCGCCGTTCGCGCCCTCGGCCGGGCCGTTTAGCCGACGTCGCAAGCGTTACCCTGTGTCACGAAACGCCTTCGATCGGGTGATGGTCCGTCGCCTTTCGTGGGCGGGGCGGCATGGTCCTGATCATGATCACAATTGGTTTCCGGCCGCGCGTCGTCGCTGCCGCGTTCTCGTTCGCGGCCGTGCTCGCCGCCTCGGCCGTGGCACCGGCCGCCGCGTCCGCCGCCCCGGTCGGCATGCCGGCCGCCGCCCCTGCCGCAGGTATGCAGGCCGCCGCCACCTCGGCGGGTATGCCGGCCGCCGCCAGGGCCGACGCCTGCCCGATCGTCAAGGACAAGAAGAAGGCGGCCACGGACCGCACCGTCGTCCTGAGCCGCATCACGCCGAAGCCGGCGTGGCGCGTCAGCTGCGGCACCCTCTACCGCAGCGACAACCGCGGCCCCGACATCATCTTCCCGCACGGCTTCTCCGCCCGGGACGTCAAGGGCGGCACGTACGACGTCGAGGACTACGTCCTGCTCAACCAGCCTTCGCCGTACGTGTCGACCAGCTACGACCACGACCTTTACAAGAACTGGGCGTCCGGCTTCCACTACTACATCGACGCCCCCGGCGGCCTCGACGTCAACAAGACCATCGGCGACCAGCACATCTACGCCAACGAGGTGGAGGTCGCCTTCCCCGGCGGCATCAAGACCGAGTACATCATCGGTGTCTGCCCCGTCGACAAGGCCACCAAGACCGAGATCATGAGCGACTGCGAGTCCAACCCGGCCTACAAGCCCTGGCACTGACCCGTCCACCGCCTGCAGGGCGGATGCCCTGCAGGCCCCCAGGGCCACTCGGAGCACCGATCTTTCACATCCGGATCCCGGGACAACAAACACCGGCCGACGGGGCGAAGCCCCTTCCAGCACGAGCCCCCACCACACGCGGGGCCCGGGGCTCGGGCCCCAGGAAAAATGACAAGCGCCGCAGGTCCGCGATTCCCAGCGGACCTGAGGCGCCCAAAGCTTGTACCCCCGAGAGGGCGCAGACCTACGACTCGACAAGTCGTCTTCAAATCGGAAACTTCGGAACGCCCAGAGCTGAGCAATCCTCACGAAACGGGCGCACTTTGCTGCTGTGACGCCGCGTTACTGCGGCATGTCATAGAACTACGACAGGCCGGACGGGTGGATGGGCGACCTACGGCGACATCTCCATCGCCGTACGCGGCGACACCAAAGCGGCCCGAGGGGTGGGACAGGCCGCGGCGGCACTGGTGAACTTCCCCCACCCAGAACGCGTCCTCATGGACCGCGGACGCATCAATCCTAAGTGGCGTGACAGCAAGGAACGCGGCCCGGAATACTGTCGCGAGCTCAGCTCCTGGAACAGCAGGGCATCCGGTTTGAGGACGGTCTCGCTGACCCGGCCCGCCGGGTCACTCGGGACGAACTGCGCCGCCGCGACGAATCCGAACCGGTCGCCGAATGACCCGGCATCCGCATCCCGACCAGTTTGAGGGCGGCGGCCATGAATTCTGACGCTCACGGGCCGAATGTCACCGGCTTCGCCGTACGCACTCATCTGATCAACGGCGCCATCTACATCGAGTGCGACGAGGCCTACAAGAAGTACGCCGACAGGAACGGCAGAGTCGCCGCAGAGGCGCTGAGCGCGGTGCTCAGCGGCGAGCCCATACCTCAGCGGGAACGCGACTGGGTGATTCACTGGTCCACCTGGGGAGTTGCTTAAGGCGCCGCACAGTCGAGCGTTGTCCGGGCGCGGTTTCGCCACGATCAATGACTTACCGAGCGCCGTACAACCGCCGTACACTCGTCGCGGAGGTGGCCGATGGCAACAAAGACCGAGCGCATCGAAATGCGGACGGATCGTGACAGTGGGGCGAAGATCGCCCAGGCGGCTGAGCGGGAGCAGAAGTCGGTTTCCGCGTTCGTGCTGGACGCGGCGACGTCCGCGGCCGACCGTGTGTTGGCTCGCAGCGAGCACACCATCATGCCGGCAGAGCAGTTCGACGAGCTTCTTCAGTCGCTGGACGAACCCGCTGCTGCTCCGGCGTTGAGCAGACTGGCTCGCAGGGAACGGCGGTTCATCCGAGAGTGACTCTCTGGATTTCCCGAGAACTCGGGCCACAGCATGATCTCAGCGACTTCGACTGCGGCAAAGAACCGCTCAACACCTGGCTGACGGGGCAAAGCCGCCGCGCCCACGAAGCAGGCACCGCCCGGACGTACGTCTGGACGGCCGAGAGCTCCGACGTGGTGCGCGCTTATTACTCGATCGCACCGACGCAGGTTGTTCGGGAGGGACTGACGAGGTCGCAGACCGGCGGCTACTCGGTGATCCCGGCCTACCTGCTGGCTCGGCTCGCCCTTGACCAGAGCCTGCGCGGTCAGGGGCTCGGCGCCGAGTTGCTCTTCGACGCGATCGACAAGATCGTACGCGCGGCGGCCGTAGGCGGGGGTCGTCTGATCGTCGTCGACGCACTGGACGACGACGCCGCGAAGTTCTACCTGTATCACGACTTCACCCCGGTCAAGGGCAACCCACATCGGCTGGTCATGACCATCGCGACAGCACGGGCCGCGCTCGGCGTCGGCACGCTCACTGTCAGCGCAGATCCGAGTAGCCGGCTTGTGTCGATGGTCTTCGACACTCCCGAAGGTGTGACCGTCCCCGTTGTGCTCTCCCCCTTCGAACTACGTGCCGTGGCGACGGCACTGGAGTCCCTGGACGAACCGCAACTCAGCGAGGACGGCTTGCGCGCGACCATCATCACGGCGATCGGCCGAGACCCCTTCCACGACAGCTGAGACCTCACCCGCGCGGGGGAAGCCGTTCAGGCCGGTCGATAAGGTTGCCCGCGTCTTGGTCGGACTCGTGGTGGGAGGTACGCCTGATGGTGGAGGCCGCGATCCTGGATCGTGCAGGTGAGCTCAAGGGTGAGCTGGTGGCGTTCTCCCAGCAGCCCCGGTATGACCGAGCCGCGTCCGAGTTCCTCGACCGTTATGGCAACGGGATCGAGGAACTCGACGAGCAGCGGTGGATGGTGCTGTGGGACTGTTTCATTCTGGAGCACAAGCTGACCGGCGGCCGGACGGTGGTGGAGCAGTTCGTCGCCGCGCACCCGCAATTGCCCGAGTCGGAGCGGGAGATGCTGCTGGGCTGGCGGGACGTCGTCCAGGGCCCGTTCGAGGTGATCCGCCGTGACGGCCCGGCGCTGATCGTGCAGAGCCTGGTCGACGAGCTGACCTATCGGGTGCGCTCGAACATGGGACCAGCCATCTTCCGGCATACGCCCCGCGGATCGTTCCTGATCGCTCGCCTGGTTGCGATCGGTGACGAGTGGATGCTCTCCGGGCCGCTGACCCCGCTGCGTAAGTCCGACCGGAACATCGCCTACCGGCTGGCGATGGACATGGCGTTGCGCACGCCGGAGGCGGTGTTCCGTAACCCGGAGAAGCTGACCCTGGCATGGAAGCAGCAGCGCGCTGACCGGGACCGGTTCATCAAGCATTTCGGTGCCGATCTGGTCGTGTTCCCCGGTGACCAGGTGCAAGATCGGTTGAACGGCTTCTACGCGTTCTGCCGCGAGGAGATCCTCGGCCGCCCGGAACCCGGCGGTCCGCCGGCCGGAGTCGCGGTGACCCTGCCGGAGGACATGGTCGACGCCGAGACGGTCGCGTTGATCTACGACGAGACGGACGGGATCGGCTTCTATGCCGAGTTCGGGTTCGTCGAGCAGGCGTTCGCGAACCCGGACCTGCTCCGGCGCCGGCTCTGGCGTGAACACACCCTTCAGTATCTGCACGACGACAGCGTCGAACCCATGGTGATCCGGCGGCTGGCCGAGCGGGATCAGGACAGGGCGACCATCGTGATCCGGCGGCTGCTGAAGCGGCCGAAGTTCGATTGGACCCGCGACGGTGAGACCCTGCTGCGCGAGGTCAAACCCGGCTACTACGCCCAACCGCCGCGCCCACGGGTCAGCCCCGTCAGCGAACGACTGGCCGCATTCGTCACCCAGCAGTGAGCCCGGCCGAGCCAGGCCAGATCCGGCTTCAACCTGCTCTTTCACCTGGTGGCTGTCAGGCGCCGCTGACCGGCACACGGCGCCCGCCCCGGGGATCAGTCCGGCCAGGTCCAGTCCGGGCGCGGGGTGGCGGGGAACGGCTGAAGTCCCAGGTAGTGGCGGTAGGCGGCGTGGATCCACGCGGTTTCGGTGTCCGGAGGAAAGGCGAGATCGGCCAGGGCGACGTCGCCGGTCTTTCCCGGTGACTGGCAGGTGGCGGTCAGGCCGCGCGCCTCGTTGTCGTAGTCGATGCCGGTGACGGTTACCGGGATGCCGAGCATGGTGGCTGTGGTGGGCAGCGCGGTCTGCTCGCTGATGACGGTGAGGAAGGCTGTGTATTGCTCGTCATCGCCATACGCGTCCACGACGATGATCTCGATCGTGGCGTCCAGGTCAGCGGATCTGGGCATGCTGTCGAGCGTAGACCGAGGTTTTGACGCGCTGGTAGAGGAGGGGCGGCATGGCTGGCGATGAGGATCTCCTCGCCGCGGTTGATCTGTTGCGACGGGACCGGCGGCAACACCCCTACCGCGGCCGCCGCGAGTATTCGCAGGCAGCCCGCGAAGTTGCTGATGGTGGTGAGCGGCTGATCGAAGCAGGAGAGACGGCACAAGCGATGCCGCTGTTGCGCAAGGCAGTCGATCGGATGACTCGTGCACTGATGTACCTGGACGACTCGTCCGGCATCGTCGGCGACGACCTCCGCCGCATCATGATCCTGTACGCACGGGCCTGCACCGCTGTTCCGCCGAAGCCGGCGTCGTTGGCGAAGTGGCTGGTAGATCTCGCCTGCGACGGTCCCGGCTGGCCTCGCGTCCTGCTCTCCGAGTTCGTCGGCGCCCTCGGAGACAAAGGCGTGACCGAGGTCGCCGCCTGGTCGAGGAGCGATCTCGAACCGCCGACCCGGAGTCCTGGACGTCGGTGTATTCGCTGCGGGATCTCAAGGAGCAACTGGCGGAGGTATCCGGCGATCTCGATCGCTATGTCGACGTTCTCGCCGAGGATCTCACCAGTGCCATCCAGTACGAACGGATTACCCACGCGCTGCGTGACGCCGGCCGCAGGCAGGAAGCGATCACCTGGGCTCGGCGTGGTCTGGCCGCCAAGCCTGGATGGCCGCACGCCGAACAACTCCGTGACGACCTCGTGTCCATGCTCCTGGACGAGAAGGACCCCGACGAAGCCGTCACCGTCCGTCGTGAGGAATTCACACGCCACCCGACCGGCACCACCTACCGTGCGCTTGCAGCTACCTGTGCACAGGTAGCTGCCGATACTCCGACATCCTGGGCGTTGGAGATCCTCACCGAACGTGTCGGCCGACAGCCGGTATACGCCGCTGAGCTGCTTGACATCCTCAGTTTCCTCGGTCGCCACGAACAGGCCTGGCTTCTCGCTCAGCAGCATCGGAACGTGCTCGGCGATCAACAGTGGCTGAGGCTTCTCGACCAACGCCGTCTCGACCATCCGGAAGACGTTCTCGCCCCGTACCAAGAGATGATCGAAGGCCATGTCCTGAACTCCGCGGACAAACATCGCTACCGAAGGGCGATCGCGATGCTTCCCGCACTCCGTGACGCCTATCAGGCGGCGGGCCACTGGGATGCCTTCGCCCGGTATCTGGAAGATCTCCGGGCCCGGCACACTCGGCGGCCGACCTTCATCAAAACGCTTGATGGCGCGAACCTGTAGCCGGTGATCGACAGGTAAGCGGGTAGGTCACGGCCACCAGCAGAACCCGGCTACCTACGTAAATCTTTTGGGTGCCCCCGGCAGGATTCGAACCTGCGCTTTCGCCTCCGGAGGGCGACGTCCGGTTCGGTGAAGAAAGGCTGCTGACCAGCTCAAACGGGTAGCCGAGCCGCCTTTCGAGGGCTAGTTCGGTACGTATCCGGTACGGATGGCCGAGATGAGGTGGCCGCCGTGCCCACTTCTCGTGACTCAGCGGATGGATCCGCCGGCGCCGTCGTGGCGTCTGCCGAGGGGCACCGGCCACCGCCCGCAATCCGGCACAACTGCGAAAACAGTCTTCGACAGTTGTGCCGGGGCACACGGCGACCGGGCTGTCTGCGGAGGCCTGTTCGCGACTCACTCCGTCACGGGGTGGTTGCCCTGTTTCTTGGTCGCCGGAGCGACGTCGAGAGAGTAGTCGACCTCCGTCCAGCTCGATGGGTCAGTGAACGAGAGGCCGGTAGACCGGACCGCCAGCGCGCGCTGCAAGGCCAGTCGGCGGGTTGCCTCGCTGAGGTGGCCTGTCCCGCCGGACTTGGTGGTCTGGCCGGGATGCTGGCGGTAGAGCCACGTCACCTTGTCAACGTTGTACCCGTCCGCGATCTCCGACAGAGCGGCGAACATCCCGAGGTCTTCGTCAGACGGTAGGCCAACCCATCCGCCAACCGCCCTCAGCGCGGACGCCCGCAGCATGAGCCCGGCACAGTGAATCGGCCAGTTTCCGCCCTTGGACTCTGCCCAGCGGTTGACGGCACCGGCCTTGACGGTGCCGTACGGGATCGCCGAGGCCCACGACACTCGCTTGCCGTCCGGCAGCAAGTCATCGGCTTGAGCTACCGCCCAATGCACGTTCGGGTTGGAGAATGCCGGAATTACGCTCGACAAGGCCCCCGGCAGCAATACGTCGTCGGAGTCGAGAACCTGAATAAGCGAGCCCTGCGCCCGCGACAGCGCTAGATTGCGACTCGCGGCAACGCCGAGGTTCGCCCGGCTCGCTTCGTAGCGCACATGGGGGATTTCGGCAAAATGGTCGGCCAGGCGCGGATTCGCGCCGTCCTCCTGGACGAGCCACTCAAGCTCCCATTCACCCGGAAGTTCTTGCGCACAAACCCCCTTAATGGTATCCGGAATGAAGTCAGCGCTCGGCGAGTAGGCAGCCGTGATGATTGACAGGATCGGCATTTAGTTCAAACCTTCCGGTGAGTCCCCACGCCATCCGAGGGAAAAATGGAGTGCTTGAGTCGTTTTCCTCAACAAATCGCGCTCGAACTCCTGTGGGTCATCATTATTAGGCTGATATTTGGCCATTAAGCGATGAGCAATCTCGTACCAGCGCCTAAGCGCGGAAGCGTCCAACTGGCCGATGCGTCCATCTGCCGTAGCCTCACGAATTAGCACCTCAAGCTCTCTGGCCATGAGGTCAGGCTTGGGTCGCTGAGGATTGGTCCAGTCATCCGCCAGTACGGGTCGGAGTCGCACGGCGTGCCGATTCCAATGCATGAGGATTTCGAGATCGACGGTGAACCCTGGCGACACCGCCGCGGGCCAGAGGTTCCGGAACGCGGCCCGCTGCCCTGACCAGGGCGTAGAGCCCACCTTCGGCAGCAGTTCGGGGAAGAGGTAGCCAGCGACCGGCGCGAAGAAGCCCGATAGCCACATCTGCGGGTAGATCGGGCGCCAGTAGAGATCGGTGACGCACGCATCCGCGATGCCGCTGATCAGGGGCTCAATCAGGATCGTCGACAGCGGCCGTTCGCCGTAGTACCTCATGTCGCCGTCGATCAGGCAGACGATCTCTCCGTCTGTAGCTGCCAGGCCTGCCGTGATCGCCTCTCCCTTGCCGATCGGTGCTTCGACAACACGTGCACCGGCCCTCAACGCCTTCTCTGCGGTTTGGTCAGTGCACCCGCTCGCGCTCACCAGCACGTCACCCTGGACTCCGAGCAAGTCAAGGCCTCGCCGGGCCTCCGTCACCACCTCGACGATCGTTGCCTCTTCGTTGTGCGCGGGGATGACAATGGAGATGGTTGCGTTCGACCTCTTGAGCGTGCGTTCACGCGCCAGATCGAGGCCGAGCGCAGGATTGATTTCCGGCCTGTCGCTCATTCGCCATCCTTCACGAATCGGGGATACCCCTCCGGCCATCGGTTTAGCTTTTCCGTGAATACGAGATCGATGCGATCGGCCGGATACTCCGCGTCGGACAACTCGACCACTCGATCCGCAACATCAATAGAACGACTACGAACGCGCAGGATCGGGACGCCCGGCTGCATGTCCCATCGCGCCCGATCCGCGGGGGTAGTCTCGCGCGCGCCTACAGACCTCTCCACGCGGTCGATCTCGATCCCGACCGTGTAGAGCTGGTGCTGATGTCCACCCGGCCATGGCTCCTTGCTTTCGTCAAGCAAATCATGATTAGACTCAATCAGGGAAACCGGTATGTATGACTGACTCCAGGAGAGCCGTGTTCCGGTATCTTGACGCGAGTTCTCATATTCTCGACGCAGTAGCTCCGAGCCCTCCGGAATTCCAAACTCTGCCGCCAAGTCGCCATTTGCCGTGATTGTTGTGTAGCTGTTAACGAACTTTGTGTCTTTTATAGACAGCCCCGCGGTCAACTCGATTGCGCCGGTCGCAGCCCGGTCTTCAGCCGACTCAAGCACCAAATCCTTCTGGCGCTGATTCAGGTCGACCGACATCCTGATCCGCTGCATCGAGGGCCGGACTGTGGCCCGACGGCCGGCGCCACCGCTGATCCTCCCTTCGCCAAGGAGTAGGCGGATGGCGGTTCGCGCGGTCCCTGGCGAGCATCCCCACTGCTTCGCCAGCTCGTTCACCGATGGCACCGGGTCACCGGGGGCAAGGTCGCCCCGCACGATTTTCGCTCTCAGGTCGTCCGCGATCTGGTGATGCACCGGCACAACGCCGGGCGTGGATTCCGCCTCTGCCTGCATGGTCGCTATTACAGCACCCACCTTTGCCACCTCGCTATCGAAGTCTTGCGCGCCCGTCGCGGGGCCTGCTACCGTCAGCCAACAACCTCGCTAGCGAGGTGGTTAGGTAGACAAGTGGCCAGGGTACACGGACGGCTTGCACCGGACGTTCGCCCGAGCCGCTGAGTAGGTCGCCGGAGTGTGTTGAGCCGTGCGGTTGTTAGTTGATGAACTTCATAGAGGCAGTGTTGACCGAACTGCGTACAGACCGGTCAGGTGCCCCACTCGGCGGTGTTCGAGCGGTGCCAGCACAGAGCGTTGAGGAGTTGCCCTCCGGTTGAGGAGCGCCTTCTGCCAGCGAGTGATACCTCGTTTGCAGGGGGCCGGCGCGGGATGCTCGCGTCGTCGCATTGCGCCGCCCGGTGTGGGCGGTCGACCCCAGGTTGCCCCTGGGTGAGCGGGTGCCGGTGAAGGGTGCGGACCTCGCGCTGCACGTTCTGATTCGCGGCTCGCGCTGGGTTGTCGTGCCGTCCGCGTTTCGATCGCATCGCGCCGGGGCGGCTCTGAGCCGCTTCGGCGCGATGCGCGGTACCTAATTCACGACTTAAACGATCGACTTACAGGACTTTCCTGGCCCTGCTGCGATCCGCGCGGGCTGTTTGAGCTGCACAGACTCATTCGGAGGTGCGCGTCATGGCTTCGCTGTTCGACACCGTGCGGATTACGTCCCGCAGCTGCGCCGTGTGGCGCGCCTGTGCGCGCTGTACCGCGTTGGCGCCGCTCGCGCCGGATGAGTCCCACTGCCCCGCCTGCCGCAGGCCGGCGCGGCGCAAGCGTCGCGCTGCCTGACTTTGAAGGGACTCCCTTACGTGATCAGCACCTTTGACGACGGTCCGTCCGCCGAGGATCTGGCGGCGATCGAGGCCGAGTGGCCGCAGATCGAGCAGGATCTGGCCGACCTGGACGCGGAGATCCGCGCGCTCGGTGTGAGCCCCGATCCGGGGTGGGGCGGTTACCGGCGTGCGGAGTCGATGGCGCTGGCGACCGTGACCGACCTGGTCAACCGGCGCCGGCACGACTGCCTGTTGCACCTGGTCGAGACCGGAATGTCCGACTGCCGGTATGGCTGCAAGGTTCTGACCTGCACGAAGTGCTTTACCGGCGGTGTCGTCCACAACAGCACCTACGGCTGCCGCGCCGGTCAGGCCGCGGCCTGATGGGCGCCGGGGGCAAGACTCCTGACCCGGCCGGCCGCCCCGCCGGGCCGTCTCCCGTGCTCGCGGGTCTGCTGAGCGCGGTGCTCGGGCTGCTGTCGCTCGTGGTCGACGGTGACCTCGGTCGTCTCTGTGCCGCCGGCGCGCTGGTGTGCGCGATGGGCCTGGTTCTCATGCTGTGGCGCGCCACGGGTGCGGGTGAGGACCGGGCGGGCTGATGGCCCGCGTCCGCGCCGTTTTCCACGATCCGGAGGGCGAGCGTCACGGCGGTCTGCCGACGTGGTGGTGGCGCGGCGCCCCGGACGGTTACGCCACGCGCCGTCAGCTGCGCGCTCGCGGGCTGCGGCCTGGCGGGCAGCCGATCGCCGGGCAGGTCAAGTGGTCCGGGGTGGGTGGTGTGCGCACGGCCTACCTGTACCGCATCGACCTCGCGCTGCCGAAGCGTCCGGCGTCGCCGGCGCAGCTGCGGGCGGTCGCCGGAGCTCTGGCCGCGCGCCGGGTCTGCCGGCGCTGCCGCGTGTTGCGGCCTTACTACATTCCTCGCTCGCTCGGCGAGTGCCTGACCTGCCATGAAGGGATTGCGTCATGACCGTCACCGTCGAGCGCCCGCCGGGCAGCGCGTATCCGCCTTCGATCGAGGCGCTGCTGCCCCTGGCGCGTCAGTTTGCCGTCGAACTCGGCACGCTGCCGTCGCAGAACGCGTTGCGGAAGAGGTTCCGGATCGGTCCGATCAAGGCCGGTCTGCTGCTCGCCGCGCTCCGGGCCTGGTCCGACAGTGCCCTGACGCTGCCGGACCGGGCCGACCAGCCGCCCGCGCCGGGCGATGCCTCGCTGACACCCGCGCAGGAGGACCCGGCGCCGCCGGTCGAGGCGGAGACGCCCGAGGTCGCCGAGGCGCCCCCGCTGGCCCCGGCCGTTGCGCCGGTGGTCCCGGAGAGCCTGCCGGAGCCGCTGGCCGTCGAGTCCGACGAGGTCCCGCCTGTCGCGCCGCCGGCCGTGCCGGTGTCTGGGACGGACAAGCCTGCTAAGGCGCGGGGGACCGGCCCGTTCTATCTGGTGGCGCTGATCGCGTCGCTGATCAGCATCGACACGGCGCTGAAGTTCTTCGACCTGCGCTTGCTGATCGATGGTGAGGTGAGCTTCACGCTGCCGTTGTGGTCGGGCATGGTGTGGCGGGTCGAGGACGCGCCGGTCGAGCGGTGGGCGTTGTCCGGCGTCATCGAGATCACGCTGATCGCGTGCGGGTACGCGATGCGGCACGCGGTCCGCCGGCCTGGTGGCACGCCGGGCCTGCCGCAGGTGGTCGCGGTCGGGTTCGCCGCGGTCAGTGTGTTCATGGCCGTCCGTGTCTCGGCCGATTTGAGCGCGGGTCTGGTCCGGGCGGCGCTCGGCCCGGTCCTGGCGCTCGTGGCGCTGCACCTGGCGCTCGGGATCGAGGTGCACGTGCGGTCCGGTGGTGTCCGGTCCGGTGCGATCAGCCGGGTCATCGGTGAGCTGCGCGAGCGGCTGCTGTCGCTGCTCGGGCTCGGCGACGACACCCGCGACGCGCGGACGCTGACCCGGGACCGGGCGCTCGCCCGTGCGGCCCGGCTCGCGACCGCGCAGTGGGCGATCGCCCGCAAGCCCCGCCTGGCGCGGGCGCTGCGCGCGTCCGGCGCGGCCAGCGATGCGGGTCAGCGTGACCGGCTGCTGACCCAGGTCGCGGCGCTGCGCAGCATCGACGACCTGATGACCGCGTCCCGTCCTTCCCCGTGGATCTGATCCACATCCGCTGAATGCTCCCGGGACGCGGCTGATCCGGCTACCAACCACACGCCGCGCCCCTGGCTGTCCCCTCAATCCCTTCTACGCGCCCGGCCGGGGCTGGTCCCGGCCGGGCTGGAGGCCGCCCATGAACGCCGCAGAACAGCAATCCATCCGCCTGCGCGACGAGCGCAGGATGCAGCGCCTGGCGACGATGGCCGAGGCCCAACGTCAGGCGAACGAACGCAACGCCGTGCAGGCGGCCCGCCGGGCCGCCGCATCGCAGGTCCGCGTCGATGACGACGTGGACGAGGCGTGAGCGCGGTGGACGAACGGATGTATATGTTCGCCGAGGATCCGGAGACCGGCCGGGTGACGGAGGTCGCGATCGACCCGGCGCACCGTGACCGGCAGGTCCGCGACCTTCGTGCTGCGGGCCTGTCCGTGTCCATCTTGGACGAGGACGAGCGCATCAGGTTCGGCATCCTCTCCCAGAACCTGACCGCCGCACACCGCGCGTCCACAGCCGCGGACGCCGCTGCGGATGAGGACGTCGCATGACCGCGCCGACGAAGACCCTCGACGAGCACGCCGCTGCGGCGGCGGCCGAGGCGCGTGAGCATCACGGGCGGGCGGACGCGAAGTCGTCGACGTTGCTGGCGATGGCCGGGACCGCGTTGACGCTCGGCCTGACCGTGCTGGCCCGCACCGATCTGCCGCGCGCGGCGGCGGTCTGCGGGTGGGTAACGCTGGTGGTGATCGGTGTGGCGACCTGGTTGCTGATCCTGGCCATCCGCCCGGATCTGCGCGGGAACCACGGGATCGTCCGCTACGCGGCGGCGAGGTCCCGCGCCGAGGTACTCGACGCGCTGACCGCCGAGGCCGACCAGCCCGGCGGCGCCGTAGACGTGCTGCGCGCGGCGTCGCGGACGGCGGTGCGCAAGTACCGGCGGCAGCGGCTCGCGGTCGATCTGCTGACCGCCGGCCTGGCCGGTGTGGCGGTGACCGTGCTGGTGGCCTGGCTCGCCTGAGCCCGTGATGAGGCCGTCTCCGTCCCGGCCTAGCCCGGTGTGATCAGCCGGGCGGGCCGGGAGCGGTGGTGGCCGCCAGATCGGCGGCGGAAAGGAACACCCCATGTCGCAACAGACTGACCCGGCGGCGCTGGCCGCTGCGATCGAGTCGACCCCGCTGGACGGCATGCAGCCGGAGCAGTGGGCCGACGCGGTGTGGTCGCAGACCGACACACCCACCAACGTCGCTGCGGCCGATGCGCCGCTGGAGGCGTTGCGGGGCCTGGCGACCCGCACGGACGGACCGGACGCCGCGGCGCGTGTCGCGTTCCGGGAGCGCGTGGACCAGGCCGCGCGGGTGAGCGCGAACGTGCCGGAGCCCGCGGTATCGCGCCGGTGGGATCGGCTCCCGGAGACCGATGCTGACCGCCGGTTCTTCGACCTGCGGGAGTCCGGCTACTCCGGCTGGATCGACCAGGATGGCTACGCCGTCGGCGACCCGTTCGAGGGCCGGGACGCGGCGCGCTGGACCCCGGATCTGCTCGACGAGGACACGCCGTGACCTCCCCACAGGTCGGCCCGGTCTACAGCCGGCCGGTCTCGCTCCGGGACCTGCATGACCTGGCGCCCGGCGACCTGGTGGACGTCTCCACCACGCTGCTGCCGTACTGGGAGCCGGTCGTGAGGACCGGCTGGTGCGGGGATGACCCGGACGGCCCGGCCGACTGTGAGGCCGAGTGCGTCGGGGTCGTCTTCTACACCGCCGGTGACGGCACGTCGGCGTGGCACGTCGGCCGGCACGACGCCATTCGTGCCCGGCTCGACGCGACCGCAACCAGCGACGTCGCCGGGATCGCGGCCGAGAACGCCATCCACGACCGCTCCACCGCCGTGCGATTCGGCGCGGCGCCCGATTCCCGTTCTGTCAGCGGCGATGCGGCTGACGCGATCGACGAGATGTGAGGACCATGACGACGTCTTTCAAGGTGAAGGCCGGCGCTGCGCTGGTGGTCTCGGCAGGTGTGAGCGCCGCCGTCGCGGTGGAGCCCGGGTGGACGGCCGCCGCTGCGGTGGCGGGGACGTCCGGGATGGTGTGGTGGCGGTACGGCCGGTCCGGGACCCGTGCGGCGATCGATCGGTGGGACCGGCGGACGGCCCGGCACGCGGGGACGGCGTCGTGGTGGGACATCACCCGCACGTCGTCGCCGTGGGCGATGCGCCGCAAGGCGCGGGTGCTGCGCCCGTCGCTGGCGTCCGCGCCGGTGTGGCGGGTGTGGCGGGCGCCGATCACGTCGGTGGCGGTGCCGCTGTGCACGGTCGGCCGGCGGGTCGTGCACACGTCGGTGGAGGAGTCGACGCTGCGGATCGGGATCCCCGGCACCGGCAAGACCGCCGAACTCGCCTGCCGCGTCCTCGACGCCCCGGGCGGTGCGGTGGTCACCTCGACCGCCACGGACCTGTACGACCTGACCGCGCCGGTCCGGCGGAAGCGCGGGCCGGTGACGGTGTTCAACCCGGCCGCGCTGGGCGGGCTCGCCTCGACACTGCGGTGGTCGCCGCTGACCGGATGCACCGATCCGGCGACCGCAGCCCGACGTGCGACGGACCTGGTCGGCCCGCAGAAGGAGGGCAGCGAGGGCGAGCGGTGGGCGGTCAACGGCCGCCGCGTCCTGGCGGTGCTGCTGCATGCGGCGGCCCTGGGCGGCTACCGGATGAGTGACGTGGCCGCCTGGATCGCGAGCCCGGACGCGGCCACCCCGCTGATCCTGACCGCACTCGCCAGTTCGCCGCAGGCCCGGCAGATGGTCACGGCGGCCCGGCAGGCACTCGGCACGAACCCGCGGACGCGGGACGGGGTGATGCTCGCGATCAGCCCGGCGGTGGCGTGGACGACGCTGCCGTCCGCCGCGGACACCGGCGACGTCGAGCCGGAGCAGTCGTGGTCGGTCGGTGACCTCATCGACCGGGCCGGGACCCTGTATCTGCTCGGGGACGAGGACGGCACGGTCGGGCCGCTGCTGTCCGCGCTGGTCGCCGAGATCGCCCACCAGACCCGCCGCGAGGCCGCCGCCCGACCGGGCGGCCGGCTCGATCCGGCGCTCGCCCTGATCCTGGACGAGGTCGCGCTGACCTGCCGGACCCCGCTCCCGCAGTGGATGGCCGAGCTGCGCAAACGCAACATCGCCGTGCACGCGGCGTGTCAGGGGCTGGCGCAGCTGCGGCAGGTCTGGGGCGACGACGGCGCGTCGATGATCCTCAACTGCGCCGCCGCGGTCCTCGTGTACGGCGGCTGCAAGGACGCGGGCGACCTCGACCTGTTCGCCCGGCTCGCGGGCGAGCGCGAGGAGGTCACGCATACCCGCGACCAGTCCGGCCGGATCACATCGACCAGCACCCGCCGGGTGCCGGTCATCGCCCCCGCGATGCTCGCCGGCCTGCCGAACCACGAGGCGCTCCTGATCCGGCGTGGGATGCCGGTCTCGCTGGCCCGCACGCCGATCGCCTGGAAACGGCGTGACGTGCGCCGGGCAGGCCGGGTGGCGCACATCGTGCGTGAGCCCGCACCTGCCCCGGCGGTCCGGCCGTCCGGCACACCTGCGGTGGCTGCGTGACGCAGGTCCGCCTCGACGAGATGGTGTGCCCGCCGCATCAGGAACAGACCATGACCATGTGGCCGGTCGCCGGTGGTCTCGACGTGCTGGCGGAATCCTGCGAGGACTGCGGTTCACGGTTCGCCGCGGCACTCGACGAGGCCGGCGGCAGCGAGTTGACCGTGTTGACGCAGCCGGACCTCTCTGCCGATGCCAAGGAATGGTCGGTGGCGATCCATGAGGCGGGTCACGCGGCGATCGCGGCGGTCACCGGCCGGCAGGTGCTGTCTGCGGAGGCGTACCCGTGGGACAGCGCACCGGCCGACTACGTGGGCAGGGTCATCGTCGCCGACGAACTGAACGCCTCGACGGCACTGGGCTACGTCGCCGGGAATCTGGCCGGTCAGGAAGCCGCGGTGAAGTGGCTGGCGGAATCCGGCCGCGACACCCCGGCAACGATCCTCGGGGCACGCTACGGCTCCCACGCGGACAACGCGCGCGCCGCCGAGATCAGCCGCAGGTACGGGGTCAGCGTGGAATCCGGGCTCGCGGTCTGCCGCGAAATCCTCGACGACCGCTGGCCCCAGGTCCGCATCCTGGCCGGCGATCTGCTGTCCCAGACCTACCTCGACGGTCCCGAAGTCCACCGGGTCTTCGACGCACGCACCGACGACGACACCGACACCTACTGACCCACTGATCACGCAGGAGGAAACAGCCAGGATGCCGCTCTTCAGTGACGAGACCCGCCAGCACCGCGCGGCCCTCATCGCCGCACGCCAGAACCTGACCGAGGTAAGCGACCGCGACCGCGAGGTCACCGACGACGTTCTCGACGCCAACACGGCGGTCATCGCCGCCGAGCAGCCGCTGCCGTGGTGGCAGCGGCTGGACATCGACGCCGGCACCTACGACGACTCCTACTGACGAAGGGAGGTCCGGGTGACCGGACCGACGATCGACCACACCGACGCCCACAACGACCGGCTGATCCGCACCGCCGCGGACCTGACGGGGCTCGCTGACCGCATCGACGCCAGCGCCGCAGGCCTGGCCTTCGACGCCGAGCACGCCACGACGGCACTCGACGCCCGCGGGCACGGCGACCTGAGTCAGGACGACCAGGACGCGTGGGCCGGCAGGCACGCCGACGCGGCGCTGGCCGCAGCGCAGTACGCCGATCGGCTCCGCGACCAGGCCTCGACCATGGACGCCGGCGCCGCCGTCCCGGACGCCGACTACGCGCAGGCCGAGACGGTCGCCGCCGCGGCGGACCTGAACGGCATCCTCATCGACGGTCGTTCGCTCGCGGAGCACACGATCGCGGACGGGTCGCCGTGGCACACAGGCGAACGCGAGGCGTGGGACGCCGGCGAGCACCCCGCGCAGGTCAAGGCCGCGACGGTCGAGGCGACCGGCGCGTTCACCCACATCGCCGAGCTCGGTCAGGTGCCGTTCTGGCAGCTGACCCCGCACACGGACGCGAACGACGCCGACGAGGCGTGAGTTCGCCCGGGGCGCGGCCACCCGGCTACCAACCACAGGCCGCGCCCCGGCCCCTCATCCCAACCCCTCGCAAGGAGCTGGAGGAAACCTCATCATGCCAACCAACGGGCCACCGCCGCGCGGGCGGCCCTCATGAACCGATGGCAGCGGTGGCAGGTCCGCCTGCGTGGCGGCGGCCGTGCGCTGGCCGTGTACGAGCGGCATCGGCGTGACGCGGACCGGCTGATCGACCGGCTGGCCCGCACCGATGACCCGGGCGTGCGAGCGGCGGTGTGTCTGGACATCAGCCGGGAGCTTGACCGGGCGGCCTACGCCGTCGCCGGTTCCCCGGTCCTGGCGGGCGTGCTCGGTGAGGGCCGGGCCGACCAGTTGCAGGGTCTGGCCGCCCGGTACCGGATGCGCGAGCAGACCGTGATGTTCGGCCTGATCCGTGACCGGTCCGGACCGGTCACGGCCGGGCGGGTCCCGGTCGCTGAACCGGGGCGGTTCTGGCCCTGGAATCAGCCATTCGACGAAGACGAGGCGTGAGCGGCGGGCGCGGCGGCCGGGGTGGCGCTCCGGCTATCCCTGGCTGCCGCTTCCCGCCCGATGCGAGGTACGGGAGGAACCACCGGTGAGTAGTGGATCGGTCAACGGAGTCCACCCGGCGGTGCCGGGTGCGGATGAGACGGCCGGGCGGATCGTCGATCTCGCCGCCCGCCGTGAGGCACGTGCCGCGGCGGCCGAGGGCCTGACCGTCGCGGACGAGACGGACACCGAGACGGTCGCCCCGGATGAGGTCCTGGTCGGTGAGATCGTCGATCCGGACGGCCCGGGACGGCTCGCGGACACGACGGTCCGGCGGGTGCCGATCCTGCCGCCGTGGCTGACCAGCACGGCCGCGCTGCGGTGGCAGGCCGCCCGGTGGGCCGGTGACGCCGGCTACCTCGCGGCACTGCACGGCGTCCGGCTGCCGCTGTATGCGGGCAAGGTGCTCTGGTACGCGCCACAGGGCGCGTGGCGGCTCGGCCATCGGGTGCTGACCTGGACGGCCGCGGAGGGCGGGAACTGGTCGTTGCGGCAGCACGCGGCCTCCCGCAGCGACGCCGCGACCTGGCTGGAACTGGACCAGCACCGGATGCGGCAGGCGTCGTGGCGGTGGTGGGTCACCGGCGCCGCCACGATCGGCGCCGGCGCGGGCGGGCTGGTCCTCGCCTCCGACGTAACGCCGTGGTGGGTGCAGTTGCCCGCCGGGGCGGTGGTGCTGGTCGGGCTGGCCCGGTACGGGCGGCCGCTCGACGCGCCGATCCTGGAACGGACCCGGGTGAGGACCCGGTACCGGAAGTTGACCGCAGAGTTGACCCGCAAGGGCATCATGGCCACCGGCCTGGTCAAACGCCCGGAAGACATTGCGTTCGAGTCCGAGATCCGCCGGGACGGCCCCGGCTATCTCGCGATCGCGGACCTGCCGGACGGCGTGATCGCGGTCGACGTGATCGAACGGCGGGAGAAACTCGCCGGCGGGCTACGACTACCGATGGACCAGGTGTGGCCGGAACCCATGCCGCGCGAGCACCCGGGGCGGCTGGCGCTGTGGGTCGCGGACCGGCCAGTCTCGGCGATGCGTCAGCCGCCGTGGCCGCTGCTCAAGGACGGCGTCACGGACTTCTTCAAGCCGTTCGTGTACGGGTTCGACCCGCGCATGCGGGCGGTCATGTACCGCCTCGACGAACGGAACTCGCTGTTCGCCGGGTTCCCCGGCTCGGGCAAGAGCCTGTCCGCGCGGGTCGTGATGTCCGGGGCGGCGCTGGATCCGCTGGTCACCTTCGCCGTGTTCGACCTGGCCGGCAGGGGTGATTTCGACGCGTTCGAGCAGCTTTGCGACCCGAAGCTGTTCGGATCCGGCGCGGACGACGGTACCAAACAGCGCGCCTACCAGATGCTGATGTGGCTGCTGGCGGAGTGCGACACCCGCGGGCCGCTGATCAAGCGGTACGCGGGCCAGGGCCTCAACAGCGAGAACAAGCTCAACAGGGAGATCGCCCAGCGCGACGGACGTCTCCGGCCGATCCTCGCCTCGATCGACGAGGTGCAGGAGCTGATCACGGATCCGGAGCTGGGCAAACCCGCGGCGGCGGCGATGACGAGCATCGTCAAGCGCGGCCGGGCGCTGGGGATCCATCTGCTCATCCAGACCCAGCGCATCGACAGGGACTCGTTGCCCAAGGGCGTTACGAGCAACATCGCCCTGCGGACCTGCCTGGCCGTGCCGAGCCACACCGAGGTCGAACTCGCGCTCGGCACCGGCGCGTACGCGCAGGGCGCGCGACCGAACCACTTCGAGATCGGAGTCGACGCCGGCTGGGGCGTCCGGGTCGGATACGGGCCGATGGCCACGGTCCGAGCCGCCTACCTCGACCGGGCCGCGGTCGAGCAGATCTGCGCCCGCGCGCTGCGCCTGCGCGGCGGCACGATCGCCAGCGTCGAGCTGGACGAGGCCCGCGACGTGCTCGCCGACGTGCTCGCCGTCCTGGAAGACGGCGAGAGCGGGCAGCACTGGGACACCCTCGCCGCCCGGCTCGCCGATCGGCACCCGCAGGTCTACTCCGCCATGACCGCCGACGCGCTCTCGGCCATGGTCCGCGGACTCGGCCTCGAATCACGCAGCGTGAAAATCTCCGGCGAAGTCCGCCGGGGCGTCTACCGCACGCAGCTGGTCAAGGCAATCGACGACCACAACCACGACGCCTCCTGAAAAACCGGCGGCGGGGCAAGTAGCAGACCCGCGGCAAGTAGCAACCCTGATACTCGCCCCGCTGCCGCCACCACCAGGCCCAACATCCATTGGAAGCGGTAGCCGTCCTGTATGGCTACCGGTCGTCACCATGCCCTGGAGCGCTTGAGTGACCCTCATCCTGGCCGCCACCAGCACAAACGCGCCCGAAATGTCCGTGATCCTATTTGCCGGAATCATCCTTTTCGTGACGGCGGGTTACGCACTCGCGTGCTGGGTCCGACCCTTCACCCTCTGTAGTCGCTGCGACGGGACCGGGACCAGTGCCGATCGCGGCCTGACCGACCGGCTCCGGCACCGGCGCCCGGTCCGACCCCGCGCCCCACGAGGACGGCGGGACTGCCCGCGCTGCCGTGGGACCGGCCTGCGCCTGCGCATCGGCCGCCGCCTGCACAACCACTTCGCCCGCCTGCACCGCAACTCCCGCCGCTGACCCGCCGGAAGGACACGATCCCGATGCTGCGCCACCTGATCAACGCTGTCACCTACCGCACGCCCGCCACCGACGACCGGGGCGCCCTCGTCGCGCGGCCCATCGGCGGCGGCCGGATCCGCTACGGACACCCCGACCTGCCCGCGTTGTTCGAGGCGCGCCGCGAGCGGATGATCCGCGACGGCCTCGACACCGCCGACATGGCCATGCTCGACGCCGGCACCCGGCTCGCGCTGGAGAACACCATGCGCCGGATGGTGCGCGAAAAGGCGTTCACGAACGGCGTCGACTCCCGGTGGCAGGTGCTGGCCGGGCCGGTCGAGATCGTCACGGACGAGGACGCCCCGTGGTACGGCCGGTTCGGTGCGGCGGCATGAACCTCTACGACACCAACGACGGCCGGTTCCCCGACGACGCGGACGTCAAGGTCCGCTTCCCTCTCACCGACCGGCAGATGGCCGCGGGCCGGGACACCTGGCCGTGGGTGGACGGCTACGTCGCCGGGCAGTGCGGCCCGGACGAGTGGGACATCTGCGTCACCGGCGGCGAGCCGGTCGACCATGACGAGGACGGCGAGCCGCTGTTCCCGCTCGTGTTCCGCGACGCATCCGAGATCCGGCGCGACGCCCTGTTCCGTGCTGTCGACCGCATCGCCGGCGAACTCGCCGAGCACGATGCCGCATGAGAACCCCCGGACCGCGCCGGATCCAGCGCCGCCGCACCGCCGGATGGCGCATGCCACCCGGCACCGTCTACGTCGGCCGCCCGACCCGCTGGGGCAACCCGTTCACCTCCGCCGACGCCGGGAGCCCGGACGCAGCGGTCGCTGCGTACCGCACGCACCTCACCGCGACACCCGGGCTGCTCGACGCGGCCCGCCGCCAGCTGGCCGGCCGGGACCTGGCGTGCTGGTGCCCGACCGGCCGGCCCTGCCACGCCGACGTGCTTCTCGACCTCGTCAACGATCCGATCGGAGATCCCATGTCTCGCACCATCGACCAGCGCCGCGACGTCGACCAGCGCCGCCGCGACGCCCTCCGCCAGATTCTCGACCTCGCCGACGAGCACAACCTGCGCCTGCCCAAGACCATCCGCATGGACGAGTTCTCCGGCGACGAGACCGGCCCGGCATGGGCTGCGTTGCAGATGGACCTCGACGATGAGCGCAGCGACGACGTCGCCCGGTGGGCCGACGCGCTCGGCGTGAACGAGCGTTCCCGCGACGACGTCGGCCACGACACCAAGCGGTGGATCAACGACAACGCGGCCCGATGGGACCGCGACCCGGCCACGGACTGGCTCCTGGTGTCGGTGCAGTCGCAATGCGACGTGCAGGCTGTCGTCACTCCGGTGGCGGAGGTCGCCTGATGCTGACCGTCGCGGACTACTTCTGCGGTGCGGGCGGCTCGTCGACCGGCATGCACCAGGTGCCCGGGGTGCGGGTGGTGATGGCGTCGAACCACTGGCAGTTGGCGGTGGACACGCACAACGAGAACTTCCCGGACGCCGACCACGACCGGGAGGACATCACCCGCATCGACCCGCGGCGGCACCCGCGCACCGATATCGGCTGGTTCTCGCCGGAGTGCACGAACTGGTCGGTGGCCAAGGGCAAGCGGGTCGACTACGACGGCAAGCCCGTCCAGCCGTCACTGCTCGACGACGACGGGGACGACGCGCCGGAGGCGGACGAGGCCGCGATACGCAGCAGGATGTTGATGCAGGACGTGCCCCGGTTCACCGAGGTCCACCGGTACCGCGCGGTGATCGTCGAGAATGTGACCGACGTCCTGAAGTGGTCGCACCTGCACGAGTGGCTGCGCCGGATGGTCAACCTCGGCTACGCCTACCGGATCGTGGTCCTTAACAGCGCGTTTGCGACCGCGTACGGACCCGGCGCCCCGCAGCTGCGCGATCGCGTCTACTTCACGTTCTGGCGGCGGGAGTACCGCACGCCGGACTTCGCGAAGTGGACCCGGCCGCGCTGCTGGTGCCCGTCGTGCGGGGAGGACGTGGCCGGTGTCTACGTCGACAAGCAGCCCGAGGCGCGTCGGACCATGCGCTACGGGCAGCAGTACTTCTACCGCTGCCCGCACGCCGGCTGCCGCGGGACGGCGGTCCACCCGTACGCCCTCACCGCGATCGCGGCCATCGACTGGACGATCCGGGGCCGGCGCATCGGCGACCGGGCCACGCCCCTGAAACCGAAGACCATGGCCCGGATCGTCGCCGGGCTGCGCGCCAACCCCATGCCGATGCTCGTACCGGCCGGTGGCGGATGGAACACCACCGCACAGCCGGTCGACCTGCCGATGCGCGCCCGGACCACCCGGGAGACCGAGGGCGTGCTGGTCCCGGAGCCGTTGCTCGTGCCGGTCGAAGGACGTGACGGCAAACAGGCTCGGCCGGTGTCCGCGCCGCTGCGGGCGCAGACCGCCCGCGCGGAGTCCGCCCTCGTCATCCCGTTGCGCAACAACGGGGTCGCGAAACCCGCTGCGACCTCACCGCTGCTCACGTTCGCCGCCGCCGGCACCCACCAAGGACTGCTGGTGCGGCACAACACCGCCCGTGGTGACAGCGGCTACCTGTCCACACCGGTCACCGAGCCGATGCGGGCGCTGACCACCGCCGGACACCAGTCCCTGATCGGCGTCGACCACGCCATCTACGGCTACGACACCGGCACCCTGCGGCCCGCCGCCGTGCCGCTGCCCGCGCAGACGACCGTGCAGGGTGACGCGCTGCTCGGGCCGGGGATCGACGTCAACGACTGCACGTTCCGGATGCTGACCGTCGATGAGATCCGGGCCGGGATGGCGTTCACCCCCGGCTACGTCCTGCTCGGCACCGCCAAACGCGACAAGATTCGCATGCTCGGCAACGCCGTCACCCCGCCCGCCGCCCGCGACCTGGTCGCCGCGGTCGTCGAGGCCATCACCGGCGACAGCTACGACCTCGCCGCCTGAGCAGCCGTAGCGCATCCCGCCAGAAAACTCACACACCCCTCAGCAGGGAGCCATTTCCATGATCACATCTGTCGGAACCGCCATCCCGTTCGAGCGGGGTGCGGGCGCCTGGTCGGTCGGTTCCCACGAGCCGCCCGCGGCCGAGGTCGTCGCGCACCGCGTGACGTACACGAGCCGCAAGGTCGGGGAGGTGGACGGCCGACCGTTGACGGAGCACTACGAGGCCGCCGCGTGCGCGCCTCAGTCCGGGCGGGTCTACCAGGTGAGCGCGTGGCGTGCGGCAGTCGAGCTGGGCATGACCGGCTGCCCGGCCGCCGCCTGCTTCGGCGACGCCGAGGGCTGATCTGTGCGCGTCGAGCCAGCCGCGGCCGGGATCTGCACGGCGGGCTGCGGCCTGCCGTTGGACCCGGTCGCGGCGGCCGGCGGGTTCACGACACATCCCGGTTGCGACCTCCCTCCACCGACTGGCCCCCGACAGATCGAGTGGCGGTGTGCGCACTGCGGCATGCGCGGTGCCGCGGTCGGCGAGCAGCACGCCCTGGTCCTCATCCACGTGCACGAGACCTACGCCTGCCCGGCGACCGCGTCCAGCGACCGCGAGCGGGACCTGCGGATCGCACGGCGCCGGCCGCTGACCGCGCTCTACCCGGCCGAGGTGCCGCCCTACCCGAGGAGCCCGGACCCCATGACCATCCTCGATCGGCTACGGGAGACCGCGCTGGCCGATGCTGTGCGAGGCTGGCATGTCTTCCCGCTGCGGCCCGGCGGGAAGCTACCCGCGTTTCCCGACCACTCCGCCGGACCCGGCTGCGACGGGCGTGATCGGCGGTGCCGGGCCGCGGCCCGGCACGTCACCTGGGAGGAACGTGCGACGACCGATCCGGACCGCATCACTCGCGCCTGGTCGGCCGGACGGCCCTACAACGTCGGCATCGCCTGCGGCCCGTCCGGCCTGGTCGTGGTCGACCTCGACGAGGCCAAGCCCGGAGCGGACGTCCCGGAGGCGTGGCAGGGCACCGGTGTCGAGACCGGCATGCAGGTGCTGCAGATCCTCGCGGACCGGGCCGGGGAGCCGATGCCGACCGGCACATACACCGTGCGGACCGCCTCCGGCGGACTGCACCTCTACTTCCGCCACCCTCCGGGCGTCGCGCCGCTGCGTAACACCGCCGGTGCGCGGGGCGGTGGACTCGGGTGGCTGATCGACACCCGCGCGCACGGCGGGCTGGCGGTCGCCGCAGGGTCACGGATCGGACCGGACGCGTACGAGGTCGTCCGTGATGCCGAGGTCGCGCCGCTGCCCGGGTGGCTCGCCGAACGTCTCGCCCCGCGGCCGATGCCGCCGCAGCGGCCCGTGGCGGTGCCCGTACGCCAGGGCCGGGCGGGCGCGTATCTGGCGAAAGCGGTGCAGGCAAGCCTCGACCTGATCGCCGACGCCGCGGACGGCACGCTGAACACGACCCTCTACAACACCGCGATCTCGATGGGCCAGTTCGTGGCCGGCGGCGCGCTGGACGCGACCGCCGCCGAGGACATGCTCACCGCCGCCGCCGTCCGCAAGGACCACCCCGAGGGGGCCGCACGCCGGACCGTCAGGTCCGGGTTCCGGGCCGGTGCACAGCGTCCGCGAGTCCTGCCCGCCGACTGATCGCCCCATGCCCCATTTATCTGTCTATTTCATGCCGTGGGCGTGGTCGGCCGCGCATGGTCGGCGGTCGCATGCACGTCACCAGCAACGGAAAGGAGCTGTCGCATGACCAGTGTCGACGACGGTGGACGCGCGGAATCGATGCCCCGGGTGAAGGTAGGCGGCGGGCCGGAGACGATCCGGGCGCTGTCGGAGGCATTCACCGGCGGGGTGCTGCCAGACACCTACGTCGCCGGCGGCGACCTGGTCCACACCGAACAGGTCTCCGGCGGGCTCGCCAGCGTGGCCGCCGACGAGGACGCGCCGCTGCCGATCGCGGCGACGGTGCTGGCCCCGGCGAACACCGCCGGGCTGCTGGCCAAGCACGTCTACGTCTACCGGATCAAGTTCCGGAAGAAGGAGGACGGATCGCTGGAACCGTACGAGGAGGAGTGCACGCCGTCGCAGGCGGCGCTCGCGGCGGTGCTGGCCGCGAAGACGTGGCCGGGCGTGCCGCCGCTGCGCGGGATCATCGGGGCGCCGATCCTGCGCCGCGACGGCACCCTGTTGCAGACCCCCGGCTACGACCCGGCGACCGGCCTGTTCCTCGCGTCGCGGGTGGACCTGCCGCCGGTCCCGGAGCAGCCCACCGCGGAGCAGGTCGCCGAGGCCCGGTCGTTCCTGCTGGACCGGTTCCTGCGGGACTTCCCGTGGGCATCGGACGCCGACCGGGCCAACTACCTCGCCTTGTTGGCCACACCGATCTTGCGCACGTTCACGCGCAGCCTGACCCCGTTCGCGATGATCGACGCGACGATGCCCGCCTCCGGAAAGACGATCTTGACCGGTGGGCCGGGGATGCTCTACGGGCAGAAGATCCTGATCTGGTCGGACGCGGAGGACGAGCTGCGCAAGCAGATCACCGCGGTGTTCACCGACCAGGTCGGCGTGGTGATCTGGGACAACCTGCCCGAAGGCACCGTCATCGACTCCGCGACCCTGGCCGCGCTGGTCACCACGGGCGTGTGGTCCGATCGGCCGCTGGGCACCTCCCGCAGCGCCTCCACCGTCAACGACCGGCTGTGGATGGCGACCGGCAACAACCTCCAGGTCGGCGGAGACATGGCGAGCAGAACCGTCCGGGTGCACCTCGACCCGGACATGCCCCGGCCGGAGTCCCGCGACCAGAGCAAGTTCGGGATCCCCGGCCTCGACCAGTGGATCACCCAACCCGCCAACCAGATGACCGTGATGCGGCACCTGCTCGTGCTGGTCCTCGACTGGACGAGGGCCGGAGCGGGGCGGGCGGCGGGCCTCGCGATGCGCCAGTTCACCCCATGGGCGCAAGCCCTCGGGGGGCTGCTCGCGCATCACGGCATCGACGGGTTCCTGACCAACATGGCTGCGGTCCGGGACGTCGACGAGGACGAAACCCGCTGGCGCGGGTTCCTGACCTGCTGGCACGACCGGCACGGCGACAAGGAGATCTCCGCCGCGGAGCTGCGGGCAGACGGAGAACCGGACGTGCTCAACGGCGTGCACCTCGACCGGTGGGACGGGTTGTTCATCACCACCTCCAGTGGCCGGCTCCCGAATCCGATCCACCTCGGCCGGATGCTCACCGGCCAGACCGGGCGCTGGCGCGGCGACTACGTCGTCCGCAAACGCCTCAGCGAGCGCGGCGACCGGGCCATGTTCAAGGTCGAGCGAGCCAGCACCTGACCAAAAACCGCTGAAACATCTCCGCATCTCCGCAACCACCGTCGAAACAGCCATCTACCTGCAACAACTTCTGCGGAGATACCAAAAACTTGCACACTGAGCATCTCCGCATCTCCGCAACAGAAAAGCTTCAAGATCGTGCGGAGATGCGGAGATGTGCGGAGAACCGCCAAACGCATCTCCGCACCACAAAACCGCAGGTAGGAAGGCTGCTGCGGAGATGCGGAGATGTTTCAGCCGCTCTGCGCCACCAGAAGCACAGCGAGACCCGTCCCGCTGAGAACCCCTCAGCCGATTCGGCGCATCCCCTCACACCAGACCACCACAGATCTTGGCTCTACGGGGTTCTCAGCGGGCCGCTGTGAGCGCCGCCGTCATTCTTGCCCGCACGCCGCCACTCCGACGTGCATCGGCTGCCGATCGTCCGCCCAGCAAGGCCTGGGGCTGCGATGCGGCCCCAGATGTACGCGCTCATCAGGAGGTAAGGCGTGGCTACCAGTCGTGCTCACCTGACCGTCGTCGAATTCTGCGAAGAGGTCGGCATCGGACGCTCCACCTTTTATGACTGGCGCACGAAACGTCGGGCGCCTCGATGCATCAAATTGCCCAACGGCGAACTGCGAATCCGCCGAGCCGAATATGAGCGCTGGCTTGACGCGCTGGAAGATGGGGCCGCCTGAGTGCCGACCACATACGACGTCCGGATTTATGAGATCGACGTCTATAGGGGCAAGAGGACCACAACCTACTGGGTGCAATGGAAGGTTGCCGGTAAGCTGCCGCTCAGAAAGCGACCCTTCAAGCAGAAAGCTCTCGCCGAGAGTTTCCGGGCCGGCCTCATGTCGGCATCCCGGAAGGGCGAGGCGTTCGACGTGGTCACCGGCATGCCGATTTCGATGGGCAGAGAGATGCAGGACATCACCTGCTACGAACTGGCGTGCAAGTACATCGATCTTAAATGGCCGAGGGCTGCGGCGACGACACGCAAGACCAACGCCGAAGCGCTGACCGCCGTCCTACCGATGCTGTTCAGGCGCACCAACGGCAAGCCCGATGACCGCCTCATTCGTACAGCATTGCGCCGATGGGCGTTCAACACCACCGCGCGCACGTCCGAGGGGCAGCCAGAAAACATCCGGCGCACCCTCGCATGGGTCGAGCGCAACACCCGCCCGGCGTCCGACCTTACTGACCCGAACGTGCTACGCGCTGTCCTCGATGGGCTCACGCTTCGGCTGGATGGCAAGCCCGGCTCTCCTGTCGTCGTCACTCGGCGCCGGAAGATTCTTACGGGAATGCTTGAATACGGTGCCGAGATTCATGCCCTCGCCGAGAATCCATGGCCCAATCTCAAGTGGACGCCGCCTCGAACTGCAAGCGGTGGAATTGACCGCCGTCGCGTGGCGAATCCGATGCAGGTCCACGCCCTGCTAGGGGCGGTGAGTCGGCAGGGGAAGCCCGGTCCTCGAATGGTTGCATTCTATTCATGTCTGTATTACGCCGGGCTTCGCCCAGAGGAAGCGGTTGGTATCGAGGTGCCACGTAATTTGCGGGTACCCGCTCATGATGACGAGTGGGGCGAGTTCGTTCTGGAGAGGGCGGAGCCGCATGCGGGAAAGGCGTGGACCGACTCCGGCAAGAACCGCGACCTGCGTCAGCTCAAGCAGCGGGCCATTGGTGAGGTACGCCGGGTGCCCTGTCCGCCGATTTTGACTGCCATCATCCGGTGGCACATCGGCGAGTTCGGGCTGGGTCCGTCCGGGCGGCTGTTCGTGGGAGAGCGGAACAAGGAAGAGCTGCCGACTCTGACGATTAACCGGATTTGGCGGCAGGCCCGCCAGGAGGCGTTCACGCCGGAGGTGCACGCCTCGCCGCTGGCTGAGACGCCGTACGACCTGCGCCATGCATTCATCTCGACGAACCTCAACGCCGGGATCTCGCCGGCTCAGGTGGCGGAGTGGGCCGGGCAGTCACCCGAGGTGATGTGGCGCACCTACGCCGCCTGCCTCGACGGCGGGCAGGAGGAACTCCGTCGCCGGATGGAAGAAGGCTTCGGCGGGCGCAGGCCCCTACCGAACTTCGGTACGTCCTCGGTACAGATCACCGTAGAAGGCCGTTGACGGCCGGACACAGCCGGACAGACGAGTAAGGCCGCTGACAGCGTTCGCGCTGCTCAGCGGCCTTAAAGTCCTGGTGATCGTGTGTGCCCCCGGCAGGATTCGAACCTGCGCTTTCGCCTCCGGAGGGCGACGCTCTATCCCCTGAGCTACGGGGGCTCAAGGACTTCTAGAGACTAGCAAACCCACGCGCCCGGCAGCGAATCGGTATCCGGGCCGCACGGTGCCTGGCCTCTCCGACGAAGCAGGACGCATCTAAGAGCCGCCGGCGAGGTGTGCGTTGATGGCTGCCATGTCGAAGGGGGTCGCGTCGCGGCCGCAGCCCGGGAACCAGTCCTCCGGCGGCGCATCGCCCTCGCCGCCCACGCAGACCGCCGCCGCCTCCGGATCCGCGCCCCCGACGAGACGCTCCACCGTGATCAGGTGTTCCCACTCGTCGCCGAGGTCGTAGACGTAGGTCATCGTTGCGCCGGCGGCCGGGGCCACGCGGCTCAGCCGGGCGCGGGACTCGTCGCCGCATCGCTCCAGGCCGAACTGCGGGTCGGAGTACCGGCGCCCGCTCGCCGTGAACACGTGCAGGTGGTCGTCGTCCCAGTCGAAGGCGATCTGGATGATCCGGTGCAACTCGTCCAGCATGGTGGTGGCGGGCAGGCTGATCCTGCGCCAGACTGCCGGCCGCATCCGCGTCAGCGCGATCTTCAGCTGATACGCCGCGACCGGCGGTCCACCGGCCGTGGTCAGCTCCGCCAGGGCCTCCCGCAGCGACACCTCACCAGGATGACTGCTGCCGCCGCCGAGCCCGTCGTACTCCCGGAGCACGTGATACGCCTCGTCCGGGCCGTGGGCGGCGAGCGCCGCCAGCGCGTACTCCACCGCCAGCCAGCCCTGGTCCGCCGCATCCGGTTCCGCGCCCAGCACCAGCCGGGCGTGCGGCCCGGTCATCGGGTCGCCGGCCGCGGCCCGCCAGGCCGGCAGCGCCGCATCACCGAGGCCGGCAACAAGATCAAGAGCAATGAGCCGTTGCGCCGGTACGGCCTCCGCCGCCGCGGCGAGCAGCTCGTGCGCGACCGCGCCGGGGTCCCGCGCGGTCAGCCACCGGCGGGCGTGCTCCCACACGTCCTCGTCGGGAAGGACCGCCAGCCGGTCCAGCAACTCGGTGACGCCCACCTCCGGTGCGGGTGGAAGCGGATACTCCTCCGACAGCCGCTCCAGCATCCACCGGCCGAGCGCCGTGACCTTCTCGCCGTCCACGGCACCGGCCTCGGACAGGAAGCCGATCCCGGAGCGGACCGGCGACGGGCCCTGCTGGAACGCCGCATATGCCGCCCGGTGATCGTCGAGGTCCAGATCGTCCAGCAGCATGTGGAACAGTTGCGCAAGGGTGAGGTTCTCCACCGGATGCTCGGTGCCCAGTGTCAGGAGCAGGGTCCGGCACGCCAGCGGCACCCCGCGGCCACGGTCGTCGCGCGACTCCGCCCGCATCACCGCCTGCACCACGGCCCACCAGCGCGCCAGCGGATCGGCCGCCGTGTCCGGCACCGGCACCGCACGCCCGGCCGACACCGTCAGCCAGCCGGCTGCCTGCGCCGCCACCCACGCCCGGTGAAGCGCCTCGACGTCTGCCGCGGACCGGACCTTGGCCGGCGCGGCCACGCCCAGCGCTCCCGCCGCTCCCGGCACGTCCGCCGGACGCGGCACGCCCTTCGGCGTCACCCGCCGCTCGTCGCCGGCCCACGCCGCGATCCGCCGTGCGGCGTCGATCAACCTGCAGCCGTCGGCCGCGTGTCCCAACTCAGACGTCACCCGCAGATCCTACGAGGACGGCAGTCGATCACCGGCTGCGGCGTCGACCGTCTTGATCGGCCTCCGGCCGGTCAGGCCCGCCGGCCCAGTCCGCGCCGCGCCCGCGTGATCGCCTCCCGGCTGCGGCCGTCGTCCCGCTGCGCGTGGGTGATCCGCAGGTGAGCGCTGGTGAGGTTCTCGGCAAGCACCGCGACACAGCGGTCGACGTCGCCGGTGACCTCGGCCAGTTGCTCCCGGAGGTCCCGCAGCGAATACACGGACGGATCGGCGGTCCGCGCGTTCCTCGACCAGGCGGGCGAGGTCGACCAGGGCGGCCAGGCGATCGCTGACCGGGCTCACGCGGGGCCGGGGCGGGGTGGCGAAGTACTCCGCCTTGAGTTCGCGCAGCAGGGCGTCGCCGTCGCGGGACCGGTCGAGACAGGGGCGCTTCATC
Source organism: Catenuloplanes japonicus (assembly GCF_000717135.1). Lineage (GTDB taxonomy): Bacteria > Actinomycetota > Actinomycetes > Mycobacteriales > Micromonosporaceae > Catenuloplanes > Catenuloplanes japonicus. Next base: position 160,501 of record NZ_JNXY01000039.1, on the reverse strand, counting down.
AGGCGCCGGAACACCACGGTGGCCTTCTCCGGGTCGCGGTCGGCCAGACGGCGCGGGACCGACGGCTCCACGCTGTCGTCGTGCAGGTAGCCCGGTGTGGTCTCCTGCCAGCGTCGTCGCCGCAGCAGGTCCGGATCGGCGAACGCCGCCTCCACGAGTCCGAAGTCGGCGTAGGAGCCGAGACCGTCCGTCTCGTCGTCTATCGGGGCACCGTGTCCGACTCGACCACGTCCGGCGGCAACGTGACTCCCGGCAGGTCGCCACCGGGCGGGGAGATCCAGAAGCTCGGTGTCCGCTGCTTCTCCCTGTCCACACCGGAGTTGGATCGCGCCACCCTACCGGCCGGTCCGGCCGTCACCGCTCGCGCGGAAGAGTGCGGACGGGGCAGCCCGGCTATTCGGCGGCTGGGGTGTTCCAGATGTCGGCGGCGACGCGGCCCCGGGCGATCGTGGCGGCGCGGCGTTCGAGTTCGGCCTGGTTGGCACGGCTGGCGGCCTCGCGGGCCAGGCTGGCGGCGATCTTGGCGTGGCGGCGGGCGACCTCGCGGGCGCCGCTGTGGTCGGCGCTGCGGGCGACGGCGTTGCGCTCGCGCCACTCGAGGTCGCGGGCGGCGGCGCGCTCGCGCTGGCCGGCGCCGAGGTCGGCCATGGCGCGGGCGGTGGCGGAGTAGGGACCGCGCATGACGTCCTCGCCCTCCTCGCGCTCGGAGAAACGCCAGCGGCGCAGGCGCTGGCGGATGCGCCACAGCGTGCGGTCGGGGTCCTCGCCGCGGACCCAGGCGGTGCCCTGGCCGGGGTGGGTGACGCCGTCGGGGAGGTAGTTGAGCGCGTAGATGACGTCGCGGACGCACCAGCCGGCCAAGAAGTACGGCCGGAGGATCTCGTAGATCAGCTCGTGGTCGATCGGGGCGATGATCGGGACGTAGACGGCGAGCGTGTCGATGGCGGCCCAGGCCTGCTCGCGGCCGTCGGGGGCGGTGCGCGGGTCGAAGGGCAGGGACCGGCTGGTCTCGCCGTGACAGCGGCGGCAGCGCCACACCCAGCCGGTGGGCGCGCGGACCAGCTGCTGGTCGTCGGGGGAGGCCTCGCACTGCTGGCAGGGGAAGGACGACGGCCGGAATTCGGTCACGCCACCGCTACTCTCAGTAGCCACGGCTCGCCTCCCGTCTGCGTGAATTCATCGAGATTAGCAGCGCGTGGACCACCACGAGAGGGGCCACTCCGGCCGGGTACCAGAACACGTCGACGAGGTCGAACTGCACGCCGAGCGCGAGCCGGGCCAGCAGCGAACGCTCGGAAAGATAGGCAGGCACGCCGGTGAGCTGCGAAAACTCGACAACCCAGCAGAAACCGACCGCGATCGCGCCGGACATCCACGGGGAGAGACGCGGCCACAGGAACACAACAGCGGCGTAGACCATCGAGGCGTACAGTGCGGTGCCGGAGAATTGCTCGATCGCACCGTCCGCAAAGAAACGAATACTCAGAGCGACAATCAGGGCGAGTACGGCGGTGAGCACAGCGATCGACCGGACGAGCATCGCGAGATCGTAACGACCGGGAAGCGCTGGTCTCTCGATTGGGTGAGGGCCGGGGACGAACGGGTACCGTGCCAACCGGTACGGTGTGCGCGCGCGGAGGACTGCGCGCTGCCACTACACATACACCGATCTCGTGCGGCATCCGTTACGGTTCGGGTGTTGAGAGTGGCTGTCATGGTGGCGTCGGCGTCGTCCCGTCGCCTGGATGTCGGATCTAGTAACAGGTAAGAGGGCGCAAACATGGGAGACTCCTCCCCCAAGGTCACGGTCGTCGTCCCGACCTACAACGAACGGGACAATCTTCCCAAGCTGGTCGAGCTGCTCACCGCCCTCGGCCTGCCGAACCTCCACATCCTGGTGGTCGACGACGGCTCCCCCGACGGCACCGGTGAGCTCGCGGACAAGCTGGCGGCCGAGTCGCCGGAGTCGTTCGGCGTGCTGCACCGCACCACCAAGGACGGCCTCGGCCGGGCCTACGTGGCCGGCATCGGCCGCGCGCTGGACGAGGGCGCGGACATCGTCGTCCAGATGGACGCGGACCTGTCCCACCCCGCGTCCGCGCTGCCGGTGATGGTCGGCAAGCTGGCCACCACGGACGCCGCGGTCGTCATCGGCTCGCGCTACGTCTCCGGCGGCGAGGTCGCGGGCGACTGGGGCCTGCACCGCAAGCTGCTCTCCGCCTGGGCGAACTTCTACGTCAACACGATCCTCCGCCTCGGCGTGAAGGACGTGACCGCGGGCTTCAAGGCCTGGCACGCGGAGACGCTGCGGAAGATCGACGTCGCGTCGATCCACAGCAACGGTTACGCGTTCCAGGTCGAGATGAACTACCGCACGGTCCGGCACGGCGGCCGCATCGAGGAGGTGCCGATCCGCTTCGAGCAGCGGGCCGACGGCGTCTCGAAGATGAGCGTCGGCGTGCAGATCGAGTCCGCGCTGATGCCGTGGCGCCTGCGCTTCGGCCGCAAGGTCTGAGGAAAGACAAAAGCATCAGGGGGTACGCCGCTGCCGGCGTACCCCCTGATGCTTTTGATCTGGATTCTCAGGAACGCAGCGGCTCCCACCAGGCCCGGTTGTCCCGGTACCAGGTCACCGTGCCGGCCAGGCCGGCGGAGAAGGTCTGCCGGGGCGTGTACCCCAGCTCAGAACTGATCTTGGTGATGTCCACCGAGTAGCGGCGGTCGTGGCCCTTGCGGTCCTCGACGTACTCCACCGAGTCCCAGCCCTTGCCGCACGCCTCCAGCAGCAGGCCGGTGAGCTCCTTGTTCGTCAGTTCGGTGCCGCCGCCGATGTTGTAGACCTCGCCCGCACGGCCGCCGGCCAGCACCAGCGCGATGCCGCGGCAGTGGTCGTCGACGTGCAGCCAGTCGCGCACGTTGCCGCCGTCGCCGTAGAGCGGGACCGTGCGGCCGTCCAGCAGGTTCGTCACGAACAGCGGGATGACCTTCTCCGGGAACTGGTACGGCCCGTAGTTGTTCGAGCAGCGCGTGACCAGCACCGGCAGCCCGTGCGTGCGGTGGTAGGCGAGCGCGAGCAGGTCGGATCCGGCCTTCGCGGCCGAGTACGGCGAGTTCGGCGCCAGCGGGAAGTCCTCGCGCCACGAGCCGGTCTCGATCGAGCCGTAGACCTCGTCCGTGGAGACGTGCACGAATCGTCCCACTCCGTGCCGGACCGCGGCGTCCAGCAGGATCTGCGTGCCGAGCACGTTGGTGCGCACGAACGCGGCACCGCCGTCGATCGAGCGGTCCACGTGCGTCTCGGCCGCGAAGTGCACCACCGCGTCCGTCCCGGCCATCAGCGTGTCGACCACGGCCGCGTCGCAGATGTCGCCGTGCACGAACCGCAGCCGTGCGCTGTCTGAGACCGGGTCGAGGTTGGCCCGGTTGCCGGAGTAGGTGAGCGCGTCGAGCACCGTGACCGTGGCGCCCGCCAGCTCCGGGTAGGCGTCGCCGAGCGCCTCGCGGACGAAGTGGGAACCGATGAATCCGGCGCCGCCGGTGACCAGAATCCTCATGGCGCCGAGCCTACGGTCTTCGGTCCCCCAGACCTCCGCCGACCAGCCACTACCCGGGGCGGTGAGCACGCCCCTAACCTCGTATGGTGAAAGAATCTTGCGTCGCGAACGGTCAGGAGACCCGGTGAAGATCCGCCCCCTCAGCATCGAAGGCGCGTTCGAGATAACGCCGGTCGTGCACGGTGACGCGCGAGGCAGCTTCACCGAGTGGGTGCGGTTCGACAAGCTCGCCGAGGTCGTGGGTCACCCGGTCGCGATGATGCAGGGCAACCTCTCCGTCTCCGCGAAGGGCGTGGTGCGCGGCATCCACTACGCGGACGTGCCGCCGGGCCAGGCCAAGTACGTGACCTGCGCGCGCGGCGCCGTGCTGGACGTGGTGGTCGACCTGCGGACCGGCTCCCCGACGTTCGGCGCGTGGGAGGGCGTGGTGCTGGACGACACGTCCCGCCGGGCGGTCTACCTGAGCGAGGGCCTGGGGCACGGCTTCTGCGCGCTCTCCGACGACGCGACCGTGACGTACCTGGTCTCGACCACGTACAACCCGGGTGCGGAGCACGGCATCCACCCGCTCGACCCGGACCTGGCGATCTCCTGGCCGGCCGACGTGCCGCTGCTGTCCGGCAAGGACGTCGCCGCGCCCACGCTGGCCGAGGCACGCGCGCAGGGTGCACTGCCGGTCTACCGGCCCGTTCAGCCGATGCCCTAAAGCGACATTGTGGGCAATAGTAGGCGACATGGGCATGAACGGGGAAGGCGAAGGCGGGACTAAGAGGTAGGGCCGAACCGCTCGGTCCTGATCCGCCGCGGGTCGTGGCCGAGCGCGACCAGGATGTCCGCCACCGTCTCCACGAAGCCGGTCGGGCCGCACACGAAGCAGGCCGGTTCCAGATCCGGCGGCCAGCCGTGCGTGTTCACGTCCGCGACCGTGATCCGGTGCGCGCTCTCCCCGTGCCGCGTGTAGATCACCGTGACGTCCAGGCCGTGGTCGTCGCGCGCGCGGCGGCGCAGCTCCTCCGCGTAGTACTCGTCGGCCGGCGTGCGGACCGAGTAGATCAGCCGGAACAGCGACCGGTTACCGGCCGCGCGGCGCGCGCGGATCATCGCCATCAGCGGCACCACGCCGGACCCGCCGCCGACCAGCAGCACCGGGTCGGCCTGCTCCGGCCGCCAGACGAACCAGCCGCCGATCGGGCCGCGCAGCTCCACGGCGTCGCCCACGGTCAGCACGTCCACCAGGTAGGGCGAGACCTCGCCGTCCGCCACCGACTGCACGGTGATCTCCACGTGCGTGCCGTCGGCCGGCGCGGACATCGAGTAGCTGCGCTGCGCCGTGTAGCCGTCGTCCGCGGTGAGCCGCACGTCCACGTGCTGGCCGGCCAGGTGACCCGGCCAGTCCGGCACGTCGAACGTCAGCGTGCGCGCGCTCGCGCCCTCGGCCCGCGCGTCCACCAGCGTGGCCACGCGCCAGGTCAGTCTCCCTGATACCGCTGCTCGCGCCACGGGTCTCCGTAACTGTGATAGCCGGCCGCTTCCCAGAAGCCGGGCTCGTCCTCCAGCAGCAGCTCGATGCCGCGCACCCACTTGGCGGACTTCCAGAGGTAGAGGTGCGGGACCAGCAGCCGGACCGGGCCGCCGTGCTCCGGGTGCAGCGGCTCGCCGTCGTACTCGTAGACCAGCCAGGCCTGGCCGTCGAGCAGATCCTCCAGCGGCAGGTTCGTGGTGTAGCCGCCGTACGAGTGGGCCATCGCGTAGTCGGCCGCGCTCTCCACGTCCTCGAAGAACGTGTCCAGCGAGACGCCCTTCCAGCTCGTGCCGAACTTCGACCACTTCGTCACGCAGTGGAGGTCCACGGTCGGCGTCTCGGCCGGGAGTTTGCGGAGATCGTCCCAGGTCCAGGTGTGCTTCGCGCCGGTCTCGGTGCTGATCGTGAACTCCCACCGCTCCTCCGGCACGCGCGGCGTCGGACCGGCGGTGAGGACGGGGAAGTCGTGGGCCACGTACTGGCCCGGGGGAAGGTTCGGCTCGGCCGCGCGGGACCGCCCGCGGAAACCGGGCGAGAGAGTCGCCATCCGGTCAGTATGCCGCCGGAAGGCGTGCGTGGTCATCAGTGTGTGGCGCGCGACGCGTACCCGCGCGACGTGGTTATGGTTCTGGTCATGAGCGAGCGGACGGTCGACGTGAGCATGGAGGCCGCGCTCTCCACCGACGAGACCGGCCGGCGGCCGGCACTGGTCAAGCTCGCCACCCGCGACTGGGAGCTGAACATCCGCGCCACGCTGGAGGAGCTCGCCGGGCTGACCGAGATCCGCGGCGCCGACCGGCTGAGCCGTCGCGCGATCGCGGTCGGCACCGCGGCCGGCGCGCCGGTGCACTGGGCGGCCGGCGACGGCAAGGCCAGCATCCTGGTCGGCGCGGACGACGAGGCGTGGGATCTGGCGCTCCAGGTGCCGCTGAGCGCGGTCGAGGAGCTGGCCCAGCTGGCCCGCCAGGAGATCCTGGAGAACGAGGCTTGAGCTTCCTGGTCGTCGCTTCGCTCCTCCGGCCCGCCGTCTCTGGTCGCCCGCGCCTCACGTGGATGGCCGGGTTTCGCTGTGGTCGGGGGAAACTGCAGATAAAAGGCGAAAGCGCCCTCGGGGGTACGGCGTCAGGCGTTCACGCCGATCGTGAGCGTCGCGGTGTAGCCGCTGGTCACGCTACCGGTGACGGTGGCCATCTCGTGGATCGCCAGGTCGTCGCGGAAGACCATGTCCGTGGCCAGGCTGACGCGGCTCAGGTTGGTGACCGACTGGGAGTAGCCGGTCGTGGCGTAGACGGCCTGGGAGACGTCCTTCGGGAGCGCGATCTGTGACGTCTTCACGATCTGGCCCGTGTTGCTGGTCGCGTTCGCCAGCGAGGAGAAGACCTCGAAGTGGATGTGCGGCCAGCGCCCCGCGTAGCAACCCGGATAGATGCTCTGGAACGTGACCACGCCGGACGCGTTCGCCACCTGGATTCCGCGCAGGTAGTTCTGGTTCGTCACGCCGCTGGAGTAGAGCGAGTACCGGCCCTCACGGTCGCACTGCCAGGCGTAGACCGCGGCGCCGGCGATCGGCGCGCAGTCGAGATCCTGCACGACCAGCGAGAACGTCAGCGGGACGCCGCCGGCCACGCCGGACGCGGTACCGAACGAGCTGCGGATGTCGCTGCGGACCACGCCGCTGAGCGTGCGGACCTGCGGGCCGTTGCTGCCGTCCGCCGGGTACGGCCCGGCGGTCTCGGACGGCACCTCGTCGACGCAGACGGCATCGGCGGCCTCCGCCGACGCGGGCGTCTTCAGGAAGCTCGCGCCGAGCACCCCGGCCGCCCCGGCGCCGGCGACCACGCCGAGCATGCGCCGCCGGTTCATGGTGCCGAGGTCGAACGCGAGGCCCTTGTCGTGGACCTCGCGGACGTACGCCTCGTTGTCCCTGTCCTGCATGGGGGTTTCCTCCTCGGAGGTGTCCCGCGTGCGCCGCCCGGGTCTCGGGACCGGCACGCGGGGCCGGCGGTCTGACGCCGCCGGCGTTCGGGTGCGGACAAGGGACACCAAAACATCGAAGTCTATGAATTACCTATGAAACCTTAAGTCCCGGTCATACCGTGTTTCACCTCTTTCGCGTGTACGCCTCGTACGCGTCCACCACCTCGTCGGTCGGGCCGTCCAGCCGGATCTCGCCGGACTCCAGCCAGATCGCACGCTCGCAGGTGTCCCGGATCGACCGGTTCGCGTGGCTCACCAGGAACACCGTGCCCGCGGCCCGGCGCAGCTCGCGCACCCGGTCCTCGCTGCGCTTCTGGAACCGCGCGTCGCCCGTGGTCAGCGCCTCGTCGATGATCAGCACGTCGTGCGTCTTCGCGGCCGCGATCGCGAACCGCAGCCGCGCGGCCATGCCGGACGAGTAGGTGCGCATCGGCAGCGAGATGAAGTCGCCCTTCTCGTTGATCCCGGAGAAGTCCACGATCTCCTGATATTTCGCCCGGGTCTCGGCGGGCGACATTCCCATGGCCAGGCAGCCGAGCACCACGTTCCGCTCGCCGGTGAGGTCGCGCATCAGCGCCGCGTTCACGCCCAGGAACGACGGCTGGCCACGGGTGAACACGCGGCCCCGGCGCGGCGGCTGCAGGCCCGCGATCGTGCGCAGCAGCGTGGACTTGCCGGAGCCGTTCGTGCCGATCAGCCCGATCGCCTGGCCCTCGTACGCGGTGAACGTGACGTTCCGGACCGCGTGCACCTCCCGCCGGGGCGGGCGGCGCACCATCCGGCCGAGCGCGGCGATCGGGCTGGTGACCCGGCCGGCCGCGCCCCGGACCTGATAGACCACGTCGAGGCTGTCGACGATCACGGTCGGCTCACTCACGGCCGTACTCCTCCTCCGCCTGCCAGAAGAACAGGAACCCGCCCAGGCCGGCCACCAGCGCCCAGACCAGCGCGGACAGCCACAGATGGCCGGGCATCCGCGCGTCCGGCAACGATTCGATCAGCGCGTACCGCATCAGGTCGATGTAGGCCACCATCGGGTTCCAGTTCAGGAGCACCGCCAGCGGGCCGGGCGCGTCGTCGATGAAGTTGTCCAGGCTGTAGAACACGCCGGAGCCGTACAGCCAGGTGCGCAGCACGAACGGCATCAGCTGCTTCAGGTCCGTGGTGCGGGCGGCCAGCCGGGCCAGGATCATCGCGAGCCCGGCGTTGAACAGCGTCTGCAGCGCCACCACCGGCACCACCAGCAGCCAGGACCAGGTGAGCCGCTCGCCGGTGACCAGCACGATCGCGGCCAGCACCGCCAGCGCGGCCAGCAACTGCTGCAACTGCACCAGCGTGAGCGCCAGCGGCAGCGACGCGCGCGGGAAGTGCAGCGCGCGGACCAGGTTCAGGTTGTCCGCGATCGACCGGGTGCCGGCCATCGCGACCTGCTGGGTGAAGTGGAAGACGAAGACGCCGGTGCAGAGGTACGCGATGAAGTTCGTGACGCCGTGGTCCGTGCCGAGCAGCACGCCGAAGATCAGGTAGTAGACGCCCGCGTTGACCAGCGGCGTGATCACGGTCCAGAACGAGCCGAGCGTGGCGGACGCGTAGGACGCGGTGACCTTGGCGCGGGCGAACGTGACGATGAACGCGCGCCGGTCCCAGAGCCGGCGCAGGTACTCCCCCACGCCCGGCCGCCGGCCGCTCAGGTTCAGCCCGTGCCGCCGGGCGAGCTGCACTGCCTCCATAACCGGTCCTCTCTATGGACGGGACGATACCGTCTCGTCGCGTCGAAGGTTAGGGGACGCGCACGACGAGACGCAACCGTCTCGTCGCGGCGTTACACTCCCGGGTATGGAAACGGCCCGGACCCCAGTGAAGAAGCGCGCGCCCGCCGGTGCGGCCGTGCTTCGCCCGGACGTGACGGACTCGATCCGGGACGCCGTCTTCGCCGAACTGGCCGCGTCCGGCTACGGCCGCCTGTCGATCGAGGCCGTGGCGCGCCGGGCCGGCGTGGGCAAGATGGCGATCTACCGGCGCTGGGGCTCGAAGCTCCCGATGGTGATCGACCTGGTCGGCGCCGTCGCGGTCGACGTCTCCGCGCTGCCGGACGCCGGATCGCTGCGCGCGGACCTGGAGACGCTCCTCGGCCTGGCCGCCCGCGCGCTGCGGCACCCGCTGGCCAACCAGATCGTGCCGGACCTGCTGGCCGAGGCCGCGCGCACGCCGGAGATCGCCGCGACCTTGCAGGCCGCGCTGCGTACGCACCAGCGGGAGGCGGGCGCGCTGCTGGTGTCCCGCGCGGTCGCCCGCGGCGAGCTGCCCGCGGACGCGGACCCGGACCTGCTGGTGGACCTGACGATCGGGCCGCTCTACTGGCGTCTCGCGGTGGTCCGCACGCCGCTGCCGAAGGGCTACATCAAGAAGCTGGTGGCGGCGGTCGTTCCCGGGTAGTCGCGGCGTCCCGTCCGTACCCCGGAAAGATCAAAAGCTTTTGAACCAGATTTTCCCGCTTTGTGGGTGGTGCTGCCCGCATGCTCCCGCGGGCACCGGTCGTCGCTGGCGCTCCTCCCTGCCGGTTTCGCCGTGGTCAGGGAAACCCAGGTGCGTCACAGGCGGGTCCGGTTCACGCCCACGCCGCTCATCCCCGCGGCGTGGGATCCGCGCGCAACGCCAGCGTGGGGCACTCCGCGACCGCGCGCCGCGCGTGCGCCACCAGGTGCGGCGGCAGCGGATCGCCCTTCAGGATCGGATAGCCCCACTCGTCCAGCTTCACCTGCTCGGGCAGCAGCTCCGCGCACATCCCCCGGGCCACGCAGGTGATCGGGTTGACGCGCAGGAACTGGCCGGCCTCGGCCTGCGGGATGCTCGCCACGACTACCTCCAGGAACCGTCACGGTCACGGGCGACCGGCAGCGGCAGCAGCGGGTCCGCGGTCACGCCCCGGCAGGTCCAGCCGCCCAGGTGCGTCTGCAGATCCTCGGCGAACGCGGAGAGCGCGCTGTTGACCAGCCGCGTCGCGCCGTCCGGGTGGCTGCACGCGCCGCGGCCGTTGACCACGGCGAGCCGCCGGGTGAGGCGCTGGCGGACCGCGGGGTCGCAGCGGCCGTACGCGACCGCCTCCATGTCGTCCGCGATCGCCGGCAGGCCGAAGATGCACGGCCCGCACTGCCCGGCCGACTCCTCCGCCAGGTAGCGCGCCACCCGCGCGGTCTCCACCAGCCCGCAGCTGTCCGCCGGGAGCGCCACGATCGCGCCCGCGCCCAGCGTCACGCCGAACGGGCCGGCCGGATCGTGCGACAGCGGCAGCCCCCAGTTGTCCGGCAGCGTCGCCCAGGTGCCGAAATAGCCGCCGACCAGCGCCGCGGCGAGCGTCCCGGTGGCGCCGCCGGCCAGCTCCAGCACGGCGCCGAGGTGGGTGCCGGGCGCGATCTCGTAGACGCCGGGCCGGTTCACCGCGCCGCCGACCGTGACCAGCGTGGAGCCGGGGTCGGTGTCGGTGCCGACCGTGCGGAACCACTCCGGGCCGCGCAGCGCGATCAGCGCCAGGTGGGCCAGCGTCTCCACGTTGTCGACCAGCGTGGGGCGGCCGCCCACACCGCGCTCGGACGTGCGCGGCGGCGCGAACGTGGGCCGCGCGTCGCCGGTGTTCAGGTACTGGACCAGGGCGGAGGACTCGCTGGCCACGTACCGCCGGGGCAGGCGTGCGACCTCCCAGCGGACCGGGTCGGTGCGGCGTCGGGCGATCTCCCGCTCCAGCCGGTCCGCGAGCCCGGCGCCGCGCTCCACGCAGACCACCACGCGGTCCGCGCCGATCGCGTGCGCGGCCAGCACCGCGCCGTCCAGCACCAGGTGCGGCGCGTAGGTGAGCAGCGCGCGGTCCTTGCTGCTGGCCGGCTCCGACTCGCAGCCGTTCGCGACCACCACGGGGGTCCGGCCGTGCGCCGCCACCGCGGCCAGCTTCGTGCCGGTCGGGAACCCGCCACCGCCGCGGCCTCGCAGTCCGGCGCGGGTGACCGCCTCGATCAGCTGCCGCTGGCCGGGCTCGCCCGCGTACCGGCGCAACGGCAGGTCACCGTAGACGCCACGATGTTCCTCCAGCGTCCCCGCGGCACGCAGCAGCCGGGGAGCGGGCCTGGTGCTGCGGCGCTGCGGCCGATCCGCCATGAGCGTCAACTCAGGTCCCTTCGAGGCAGTCAGCGGGTACGCGTGGAGAACTCGCCGGGCCGCCGGACCGGCTCCGGGGCCGGCCGGGCCGCACCGACCGGCTTCGTCGCCGGGGCGGGCTTCGGCGGGGCGAAGTCGATCGGCGGCCGGTCGCGCTTGATGATCCGCAGAATCACCGCGAGCACCACCGCGGCCACGCACAGCCCGGCGATGATCAGGCCGAGCGGGCCGGTCGCGTCCGTGCCCACGCCGATGCCGTGCGCCAGCGCGATCGGCCAGCTGACGTACGCCAGCCAGTGGATGCTCCTCCAGAGCCGCAGGTTGATCCGGGGCCGCAGCAGGCTGGTGACGATCAGCGCCAGGATCAGGTCGAACGAGATCGCGCCGAGCCCGAGCCAGAACGGCTGGTACTGCGACACGAACGGGACGACCGCGTCCGCGAACGTGATCGGCACGTAGTCGTCGAGCGCGATCGTCACCGCGTGCACCACCAGCAGCACCACGGTCAGCAGCGAGATGTTGCGGTGCAGCCCGGCCAGCGCGAACCGGGGCCAGTTCGCCGAGCCGACGCGCAGCGGGCCGAGGATGCCGAGCAGGATCGTGGCGGTCAGCAGCAGCAGCGAGACCATGCCGCTGGACCGGGCGGCGAACCAGAGAACCTGCTCGTTCATCTCACGCCACCTGTGCCTTCGCCGGATGTGCCGGGTCGCTGGGCCAGCCGGCCGAGGTGGTCACCGCGGCGTCGTGCGCGACCAGGCGGGCCGGCAGCCGGCGGTTGGCCAGCCAGCGCGGCGCGCCCCGGCCCCGGATGATCGACGCGGTGGCGGCCGCGTTCGCGTCCACGCAGTTGCCGGCCGCGACCGAGACCGTCTTCCAGACCGGCGCCGGCACGTCGCCGGTGCGCGGGTCCACGATGTGGTGCACCAGCCGGTCGCCGCGACGCCACCGCCGCTGGGTGACGCTGGACGTGGCGAGCGCGCCCGAGGTGATCGAGACGACCGGGTCGGTGGCGCCGGCCGGCGTGCGGTGGCTGTCGCCCACGCTGATCAGCCAGCCGCCCTCCGGCGCCGGGCCCGCGGTGGCCAGGTCGCCGCCGAGCGAGACCAGCACGCCGCAGCCGAGCCCGGCGATGCGCGCGGCCGCGCGGTCCGCGGCGAACGCCTTGCCGGTCGCGCCCACGTCCAGCAGGATCCGGCGCGGCACGAGCACGCGGCCGGCGTCCGGGTCGAGCTGGATGCGCCACCAGCCCGGGGCCGGGCGCAGCGGCTCCCCCTCGGGAAGCTGGCGGCCACGGAGGGAGGCGTAGTCCCGGTCGTAGCCGAGGTCGATCACGGCCTGGCCCACGGTCGGGTCGACCAGTCCGTTGGTGGCGGACGCGGCACGCAGCGCGGCCTGGAGGATCTCGGTGAGCAGCGGGCTGATCGAGGCGGCCCTGCCCGCGTACTCGGTGAGGCGGACCAGCTCGGAGTCCGGGCGGAAGCGGCTGCACGCGGCGTCGATGGCGTCCAGCTCCTCGCGGAGCAGGCGCTCGGCCTCGGCCAGCGCGGCCTCCTCGGTCACCAGCAGCAGCGCGGTGGTGCCCCAGATCGGGAAGGTGACGCGGGACGGTGCCACCCGTAGGCCGGTCATGCCACCTCCCCCGCTTCGTTCCTCCGGTGCCATGACTTTTCCGGCCGTGCTTGCCTGCTGCCCTCGCTGCGCTCGGTCATGAGCCGCCCGTCGTGGCGTCGCTCTCCTGCTGCGGCGCGGGCTCGGGCGCGGCGGGCGGCGGTGCGAGCTCGGCCCCGCCCTCGTCCTCGTCGTCCTCCTGGGCGTTCTCGTCCTCGGCGGGCGACTCGTCCGTCTCCGGCTTCTGCTTCTCGTCCGTCTTCGGCTTCTCGGACGACTTCTCTCCGGGCTGCTCCGACGTCTCGACCGCGGCCGGCTCGGTGGAACCCTTCTCCTCCGCCGAGGCGCTGCTGCCCTGGGCGAAGACCCAGCCGAACGCGATGGAGAGGATCGCCGCGCCGACCGCGGCCGCCTGCGTGACCAGCCGCTGCCGGCGCAGTCCCTGGTCCCGGCGGTCGACGTGGCGGGGTTCGGTGTTGTCCATGACTCCCTCTTCGCCAACTCGGATGACGGATACCACCAGGTACGGACGGCATCCCCCGAAGGGTTCATTCCGTTCCGCCGTCGATCCCGTTTGCGACCGACCGGCAACCGCCTGCAACGCGAAAAGACTGATCAGGGCCACCGCAGCGCCGATTGCCAATCTGCGGGACGGAAACGCCGACCGCCGAGCCACCCTCAGAGAGGAGCCACAGTGATCAACTACGTGCGCGTAATGATTCGGGAGCGCATCAAGTCGGACCGCGGTGCGAGCGCCGTGGAGTACGGCCTGCTGGCCGCCCTCATCGCCGTCGTGATCATCGGCGGGGTGACCTTGGTCGGCAGCAACCTGAGCGCCACGTTCACCAAGGTGAGCACCAAGGTCTCGCCCTCACCGTAATCGCACGGACGCTCATCTCGCATCGGCGGTCCGCGCCGTCAGTACCGCAGACCGCCCTACCCGATCATGAGCGAAGGAGTACGACCGTGACGCTCCGCCCGTGTGTGCCTCCGTCCCCGCCTCAGGCCGTTCCCCGGCCGAAGCGGGTACGGAGGCCGGACGGCGGGGCCGCGGCGGTCGAGTTCGCGATCATCCTGCCGCTGCTGCTCGCCGTGGTCTTCGGCATCATCGACTTCGGCCGGATGATGGCCAACCAGATCACGCTGAACGAGGCCGCGCGTGAGGGTGCCCGCGCCGCCGCGTTCAACCAGCCGGTCCAGGCGCAGGTGGACCGGATCGGGCCCGGCATCACGGTGTCGTACTCGCCCTCCCCCGCCGCCTGTCCCGCGACCGCGGACCCGAGCGTCAACGTGGTCGTCACGGTCTACCAGACCTGGTCCCCGATCACCCCGCTCGGCCCGATCCTGAAGCTGCTCAGCAACGACAGCACCGCGGCCAACGGTTTCACGCAGCGCGCGAAGGGGGTCATGCAGTGTTCCGGTTGAGCCGATTTTTCAACAAAAATCGGGATAAAGGGGCGGTCACCATCATGGTGGCGGTGCTGCTGACCACCGGTGTCCTGCTCGGCATGGGCGCGCTCGTGGTCGACGTCGGCCGGATCTACGCGGAACGCGAGGAGCTGCTCTCCGGCGCGGACTCCGCCGCCTGGGCCGTGGCCAACCAGTGCTCCGTCGCGGCCTCGGCCTGCACCTCGTTCGCGGCCAGCGCGCAGAGCTACGCCAACCTGAACGCGTCCGACGGCACGGTCACGGTCTCCCGCATCTGCGGGTACAACCCCAAGGCCTCGGCCGCGGCGAACACCGCCCAGGCCTGCCCGGCCGCGAACAGCGGTCTCACCCAGTGTCTCGGCACCCGTCCGACGGACACCTCGTTCGGTTACGTCGAGGTCTGGACCAGCACCAAGAACACCGACGGCTCCACGCTGCTGCCGCCGGTCTTCGCCCGCACGCTGGCCGGCGGCTCGTCGAACAACGGCACCGCGGTCGGCGCCTGCTCGCGGGTGCGCTGGACGCCGATCAACCTGACCGGTATCAACGTGACCACGCTGACCGTGCCGGCCTGCGTCTGGAACACGTCGGCGCCGGTGGCGCTGCACTTCCGCGGCAGCGCCGGCTTCACCGCGTGCGGCACCGCGAGCAGCGGCATCGCGATGGGCGGCCTCAACACGTACGGCCTGCTGAGCGGGCTGCTGACCTGCAAGACCACGATCGACATGCCGGTCTACAAGACCGCGCTGCTGGCCGCGCCCGCGCTCAGCGGCTGCGCCGGCCTGGTCACCACGTCGGTCGGCAGCGTGCTGACCATCCCGGTCTACGACGATATCGACGGTCTGCTCGGTTTCCGCCTGGTCGGGTACTCCCAGTTCAGGCTCACCAACTACTGCATCGCCGGGTCGACCAACGGCATTCCGGCCGGGTCCGGGCTCACCTGTACCGCTCTGGGCAACCAGACCTGGATCTACGGCAGTTTCACTCGGTCCATTCCCGGTAGCTATGGGGTTACCAGCCTCAAGCGCGACGGCTAGCCACCGAAGGGCAGAACGTGAAGAGACGGATGCTGGCGGTGATGACCGCCCTCGTACTGGCGGCCTTCGGTGGATTCGCGGTGATCGTGTACGTCCGCGGCGCCGAGGACCGCGCGCTGGCCCAGACCGACCCGGTGTGGGTCCTGGTCAGCACCGGCACCATCGCGACCGGCACCACCGGCGCGCAGATCCGGGAGAAGGGCCTGGTCCAGCGGGTCGCCATGCCGGCGGACACGGTGCCGCAGGGCGCGCTCAGCGACCTGACCGCGGACCAGGACACGCTCGCGCTGACCGGCGAGGTCGGTGCCAGCCAGCTGCTGCTGTCCGGCATGTTCGGCGCGCAGCAGGACCTGACCGGCGGGCTGCCGGTGCCGGCCGGGAAGCTGGCGATCAGCGTGCAGGTCTCGGCCGCGGCGCAGGTCGCGGGCTATGTCCGGCCCGGTGCCACGGTCACGATCTTCGACACCTACGACGGTGGCAACGGGCGGGTCACGCGCGTGCTGCTGCCCCAGGTCGACGTGATCGGCGTGGGCGAGCGCGGGAGTGCGGGCGCCACCGTGACGGCGGTGCAGCAGGACGGCGCCCAGGCCGTGCAGAACTCGACCATGCTGCTGACCGTCGCGGTCGACCAGGGCCAGGCCGAGCGCCTGGTGCACGCGGCCCAGACCGGTTCGCTGTACCTGGCGCTGCGCAACGAGTCCGCGAAGGTCTCGGTCGGCGACGGCGTCACCGACCGCACCCTCTTCGACTGAAGCCGGGCAAGACGAAAGGAGCGAGGCGATATGACCATCAACCTGACCCACACGCTGTACCTCGAGGCGAACCCCTCGTTCCGGAGCATCCCGGCCGACGACTACGTGACGAACGGCATCAAGCTGGTCGAGTCGTTCCCGGAGCTCGGCGCGGAGCTGGGCAAGCGCGCGGACGTCAAGGTCGTCATCTTCGGCGCGAGCGTGGACCTGGGCGCGGTGCTGGAGTTCGCGGCGTACCACCGGGTGCACCGGCCGTCCGTCGGCGTGGTGCTGGTCCGCGACGTGATCGACCTGGACACGCTGCAGGAGGCGCTCCGGGCCGGCGTGCGCGAGGTGGTCCCGGCGCGTGACCCGGCCGCGCTGACCGCGGCCTGCCAGCGCGCGGCCGACCTGTCGAACGCGATCACCACGATCACGCCGTCGGTCGCCACCGTGCGCGAGCCCACCAGCGCCAAGATCGTGACGGTGTTCGCGGGCAAGGGCGGCTGCGGCAAGAGCGTGGTCGCCACGAACCTGGCCGTGGCGCTGGCCGCGAACGGCGCCCGGCGCGTCTGCCTGATCGACCTGGACCTGCAGTTCGGCGACGTCGGCATCATGCTGCAGATGGCGCCGGAGCGCAGCATCGCGGACGCGATCCCGATGGTCGGCCGGCTGGACACGGACGGCGTGCGCTCGCTGCTCACCCACTACCGGGCCGGCGTCGACACGCTGCTGGCGCCGACCACGCCGGCCGAGGGAGACCAGGTCACCCGCGAGGTGATCACGGAGCTGCTGGCGGTCGCGCGGACGATGTTCGACTACATCGTGGTCGACACGCCGTCGTTCTTCAGCTACCAGGTGCTCTCCGCGCTGGACGTCACCGACTGGTACGTCCCGATCGTGGTCCCGGACCTGCCCACGTTGAAGAGCGTCCGGCTGACGCTGGACATGTTCGACATGCTGCAGTACCCGCGCGAGAAGGTCCGCACGCTGCTGAACCGGTCCGACTCGCAGGTGGGCCTCAGCCACGGCGACGTCGAGCAGGCGATCGGCACCGAGATCGACATCCGGATGCCGTCCTCCCGCGACGTGCCGGTCAGCGTGAACAAGGGCATGCCGCTGGTCATCGACCACCCGGTCCACCCGGTGAGCATCGCCATCCGCAACCTGGCCGACCTGATCGCCGGCGTCACCCCGGCGGAGGCGGCGCCCGTCACCCGCCGCCGTCGCGGCCTTCTCACGCGTAAGGGCTGATCATGGGTCTCGCAGACATCATCCAGGCACGTCAGCAGGGCACGGACCTGACGATCCGCAAGCCCGAGGCCGCGGCCACGCACGAGCGGTCCGTGGGCGAGCGTGCGCGGGCCGTCGGCCGTCAGGTCGCCGACCCGGTCAACGACGTCCGTGCCCGGATCCAGCGTGAGCTGGGCGAGATCCTCGGACCGAAGCTCTACACCGAGATCGACCAGGCCGACGACCTGGAGCAGCAGGTCCGGCAGACCATCGCGGAGCTGCTGGCCCGCGAGGAGACGCCGCTGACCGGCGCGGACCGGGTGCGGATCACCCAGGACGCGGTGGACGAGATCCTCGGGCACGGCCCGCTGGAGGCGCTGCTGCGCGACCCGTCCGTCTCCGAGATCATGGTCAACGGGCCGCGCCGCGTCTACGTCGAGCGCTCCGGCCGGCTGCAGGCCGCGGACGCGGTCTTCACGGACGAGACGCACCTGCGCCGGATCATCGACCGGATCGTCTCCCGGGTCGGCCGGCACGTGGACGAGGCCAGCCCGATGGTGGACGCGCGGCTCGCGGACGGCAGCCGCGTCAACGCGATCGTCTCGCCGCTGGCGCTGGACGGCTCCTCGCTGACCATCCGCAAGTTCTCCGCGGAGACGCTCACCGTGCAGGACCTGATCCGCTTCGGCACGCTCACCACGCAGACCGCGGACGTGCTCCAGGCCTGCGTGGAGGCGCGCCTGAACGTGGTGGTCAGCGGCGGCACCGGCTCCGGCAAGACGACCACGCTCAACATCCTGTCCGGTTTCATCCCGCACGACGAGCGGATCGTCACGGTCGAGGACGCGGCCGAACTTCAACTGCGCCAGGACCACGTGGTACGCCTGGAGTCGCGCCCGGCCAACTCCGAGGGCCGCGGCGCGGTCTCCACCCGTGACCTGGTCCGCAACGCGCTGCGCATGCGCCCGGACCGCATCGTGGTCGGCGAGGTCCGCGACGGTGCCGCGCTGGACATGCTGCAGGCGATGAACACCGGCCACGACGGCTCGCTGACCACGCTGCACGCGAACACGCCCCGCGACGCGCTCTCCCGGCTGGAGACGCTGGTGCTGATGGCCGGCATGGACCTGCCGATCCGGGCCATCCGGGACCAGGTCGCGTCCGCGGTCGACCTGATCATCCAGGTCGCCCGGCTCAAGGACGGCAGCCGGCGGATCACGCACATCACCGAGGTCGTCGGCATGGAATCGGACATCGTGACCCTGCAGGATCTTTTCGTCTTCGACTACCACGCGGGCGTGGATTCCGAAGGCCGTTTCCGCGGCACGCTCAACTCCACCGGCCTCCGGCCGACGTTTACGGAGAGGTTCGAAGCGCACGGCGTGCAGCTGCACCCGGAGATGTTCGGAGGAGTCATTCGATGAGGCGTGCGGCAGCCCTGTCCGTCGCCGCGCTGGGGTTGTCGCTCGTTCTGGGCGCGGCGCCGGCGCACGCGGAACCGTCGGCCTCACCGGTCACGCTGAGCATCTCGCGGACCGCGACGGCGCCGGGCGAGGTCTCGTTCCGGCTGACCGCGGACGGCCTCTCCGGGAGCCTGGACGCGTCGCGCCTGCGCGTGCTGGTCGGCGACCGGGCCCTGCCGGTGGAGCTGGACGGGCGCCGGGTGCGCGCGGCGGTGCCGGCCGAGCTGGCCGGCACGGACGCGACCGTGCAGGTCGTGCTGGCGGTCCCGGGCGACGGCGACTTCGCGGTGGCGACCGAGCGGGTGTCGTTCGCGGGCGCGGCCGCGCAGGCGAGCCCGTCGGCGGACGCAAGCCCGTCGGCAGGCGCGAGCCCGTCCACGGGCCTGAGCCCGACGGCGGAGGCCGGCCCTACCGAGAACGCGGGCCCGGCCCCGCAGAGCACCGCGACCAGCACGGCGACCACCACCGCGTCGGCCTCGGAGCCGGCGTCCGGCACGCTTCCGGTCGTACCCTCGCAGGCTGTTGATCGTGGTTTTGACTCTGCCGGCGGTGACGCCGGGACCGGCCGTGAGCTGCTGATCGCGGCCGGCGTGGCGTTGGCCGTGGCGGCCGGGATCGCGCTCTGGCTGGTGTTCTCGACCGGCGGGCGGCGCAACGAGTACCGGCGCCGGCTCGACTCGCTGCGACGGTTCACGGATGCGCGCGGCACGGTCCCGGACCAGGAGCGGTTCACCGCACAGACCCGGCTGGTGCTGGGCATCCTGCGCTGGCTGGACGCGCGCCTGGGCCCGAAGCAGCGGGCCGCGCTGGAGCTGTCCGTGGAGCGGGCCGGCATCTCGCTGGACCCGGCGGAGTGGCTGCTGGTCCGGATCACGATCACCGTGGTCTCGGCCGTGGCGCTCGGCGCGCTGTTCGGCTCGTGGTTCGGCCTGCTGGTCGGCGCGCTGGCCGGGTGGGTGTGCTGCGGCCAGTGGCTCGCGTTCCGGGCCGGCCGGCGCAGCCGCGCGTTCACCGACCAGCTGCCGGACTCGCTGCGGCTGATGGTGGGCGCGCTGCGCTCCGGCTTCACGCTGAACCAGGCGATCGACGCGGTGGTCCGGGAGGGCCAGGCGCCGGTCAGCACGGAGCTGGGCCGCGCGATGGCCGAGACCCGGCTGGGCGACGACCTGGAGAACGCGCTGGACCGGGTCGGCGAGCGCAACAACAACCCGGACGTGGGCTGGATCGTGATGGCGATCCGGATCCAGCGCGAGGTCGGCGGCAACCTCTCCGAGGTGCTGGAGACCGCGGTGCACACCATGCGGGAGCGGGCGAAGCTCGGCCGGCACGTGCGCGCGCTCTCCGCCGAGGGCCGGCTGTCCGGGATCATCCTGTTCGCGATGCCGTTCGTCATCGCCGCGGTCCTCATGGTGCTGCGGCCCGAGTACGTCCGTCCGCTCTACACGGAGCCGACCGGACTCGTCATGATCGCCGTCGCGGCGGTCCTGCTCACCGTCGGCGCGCTCTGGCTGCGCCGCCTCGTCGAGGTGAAGGTCTGATGTTGCTGCTCATCGTCGGTCTGTGCGCGCTCGCGGCGAGCGCGGTCACGGTCGCGCTCGTCGCCGTGCCCGCGCGGGAGACCGCGGGCGGCAACATGGTGCGCTCGCTGCAGGCGTTCGACCGGGCCCGTGCGCAGGCCGGCTCGCACCGCGCGGAGCAGGGCGCCCGCCGCTCCGGCGTGCCGGCGTGGCTGCGCGCGCTCGGTGACCGGATGGAGCACCTCGGCCGGGTGCTGACGCCGGGCACCGGCGTGCAGCGGCTGGAGCGCCAGCTGGACTTCGCCGGCAACCCGGCGAACCTGTCGGTCGAGCACGTGCTGCGCGGCAAGGGGATCGGCCTGATCAGCGGCGTGGCCAGCTGGATGATCGTCGGCGGGCTGCTGAACGGCGTGCGCGGCGCGCTGCTCGGCGCCCTGTTCGGCGCGGCCGCGGGCTTCTACGCGTGCGACCTGATCGTGCGCAACCGGGCCGCCGCGCGTCAGCTGGAGCTGGGCCGCAGCCTGCCGGACGTGCTGGACACGCTGGTGATCAGCGTGGAGGCCGGTCTCGGCTTCGATGCCGCGCTGGCGCAGGTGGCGCGGCACGGCAAGGGCCCGATGGTCCGTGAGCTGTTCCGGGTGCTGCAGGAGATGCAGATCGGCAAGTCCCGCACGGAGGCGCTGCGCGCGATGGCGGACCGGACCACGGTGCTGGAGCTGAAGGGCTTCGTCTCCGCGATCATCCACTCCGGCGAGCTGGGCGTGCCGATCGCGTCGGTGCTGCGCGAGCAGGCGAGCGAGATGCGGGTCAAGCGTCGTCAGCGAGCCGAGGAGCAGGCGCAGAAGGTGCCCGTGAAGATCCTCTTCCCGGTGCTGTTCTGCATCTTCCCGGCGATGTTCGTGGTCGTGCTCGGCCCCGGCATCCTGTCGATCCTGAAGTCTTTCTGAATCTCATCCTTCGGTGTCCGGCTGGTCACCGATCGGACGAGCAGGTTGCACGGCCGACACGCGGCTACGAATACTCGGTGTATGCGAGCCGACACCCTGGGAGATCATTTTCTCCTGACCGACGGCGCCGTGCCCGGAGCCCCCGGTCCGTCGTTCACCACCCGCACCGGGAGCACCGCCGAGATCCAGCAGCTGGCCGGCGAGGTCTACTCGGCGCCGCACTGGATCACCACGATCGGCGGCGGTGATCCGGCCCGGTGCCGGCTGCGCACGCTCCGGTTCGGGCCGGTGATCATGTCCGACTGGGAGACGGACGAGGCCGTGCAGGTCACGGCGCCGGAGCTTTCCGACTACTACATCGGCCTGGCGCCGGCCGGACGCCTCTTCACCGAACAGCGCGGCATCGTCACCACCGCGACCACGCTGGAGGGCGCGGTCTACCGGCCGGGCTCGCCGACGCGCACCTGGTGGCTGCCGGACACTCGCCCGGTCTCGGTGTCACTCGCGCCGGACGCGCTCGAGTCCGAGCTGGAGGCGCTGCTCGGGCACGCGGTCCGCGGGCCGCTGCGGTTCTCCCGCCGATTCGACCTGAGCCGCGGCATGGGCCGCAGCTGGGGCGCGCTGGCCGGGCTGGTCCACGCGGAGCTGGTCGCGGCGGACGGCATGATCTACCGGCCGATGATCGCGGAGCGACTGTGGCACTCGATGCTCGGCGGCCTGCTGCTCGCGGTCGAGCACCAGTACAGCGACGAGCTCAAGGAGCCGACCGCGCCGAGCCGGCCCCGCGCGGTCAAGCGCGCGATCGACGCGATGGAGGCGGACCCGTCCCAGCCGTTCACCACGTCCACGCTGGCCCACGCGGCCGGCGTCAGCGTGCGCTCGCTGCAGGACGGGTTCCGCCGGCACGTCGGCGTGACGCCGATGATCTACCTCCAGGAGGTACGGCTCGGCCGCGCCCACCTGGACCTGTCCATCGGCGATCCGGGCGGGGTCACGGTCAGCGAGGTGGCGCACCGCTGGGGCTTCGCCCACCTGGGGCGGTTCGCGGCCGCGTACCGCCGGCGGTTCGGCGCGCTCCCCTCGGAGACGCTGCGCGAGCCGTGACGCTCACTCCCCCGGGTCGCCGTGGCCGCTGCTGCGCTGCCGCGGGATCGGCGCGCGGGCCGGCGCCACGACACTGCGCTCGGCCAGCACCGACCAGGGCGCGGTCGCGCCGGAGACCACCGACCACTCGTCCCGCGACTGCTTCCGCACGTGCGCGAGCACCCGGTCCGCGGCGTCCACCCCCTCCTCGACCAGCGCGGTCAGCGGCGAGCGCGCCGGCGGCAGGCCCGGGGACAGCGCGGCCTGCGCGGCCTCGTAGTGGGCGAGGAAGTGCGCGGCCCGGCGGAGCGCCTCGAGCGCCCGCGCGGCGTCGCCTTCGATGTCGGATGGCTGGCCCACGCCGGACGCCTCCGCTTCGTCGTGTTTCGTCGGACGTTCTCGGACTGTCACCGGCCGTTCCACCGAGGGCAACGGAAGGCCGTTGCCGAACCTATCCGCAAACGCTCCCCGGAGTCGATCCGATCCGCGCAGTAACAGTCCGAATTACGCATGAAGCTCGTCAGGTCCGGCGTCCTCCTCCGGAGTCCTCCTCTGGGATGAGGGCCGCGCCACCAATGGCTGACACGGATCTCCACCCGCGGGCTGTCGCCGTCCGGTCCCGCCCTCACTACCGTCATGCGAGTGAGGACCATCGTCTGGGTGCGGTCGCCGCACGCCAGTGAGCTGCACGGCGCGCTGTCCGTCGAGGGTGGCGCCGTCACGGTCGTCGCGCCCGGCCTGCTGCGCGTGACCGGGCTGACCGCGGCCGAGATCGGCGACCTGGCCGTGGAACGGGGCGCGCCGATCCACGAGCTGCGCACGACACGGCGGTGCGCCCGCCGTGTCACCTGACCTTCGCAAACACGAGTTCGTGATCCGGTGCCGGGAGCTGGCCGCCCGCCACCGGCTGCTGCTGGACGGTGTGTTCGCGACGGCGCTGCTGGTGATCCAGCTCCCGCAGCGGGTGCCCGGCCCGCTCGGCCTGACGCTGCTGATCGCGCTGCACGTGCCGCTGATCTGGCGCCGGTCCCGGCCGGTCCCGGCGTTCTGGGCCGTGCTCGCGCTCGCCGTCGTCTGCGACCTGCAGGCCCGGCCGTACGAGCCGCGCAAGCCGTTCGTGTTCGCGGTGCTGGTGGTGGCCGTCTACGCGGTCGCGCTGCACGAGCCGGACCGCCGCCGCCTCTGGTACGCCGTCGCCGGCGCCGAGCTGGCCAGCGCGATCATGGTCTCGTCCGCCCGGTCCTGGTCGGAGTACTCCGGCGGGCTGCTGTTCGTGTCCGCGCTGCTGGCCGCGGCCGCGTCGCTCGGCGTGGTCCGGCAGACCCGCCGCGCCTACCTCGCCGAGCTGGAGGAACGCGCCCGCCGCCTGGAACTGCAGAGCGACCAGCAGGCCAAGCTCGCGGTCGCGGCCGAGCGGGCCAGGATCGCGCGTGAGATGCACGACATCGTGGCGCACAACCTCACGGTCATGGTCGCGCTCGCGGACGGCGCCGCGCTCACCGCCATCCGCGCGCCGGACCGGGCCGCCGACACCATGCACAAGGTCTCCGCGACCGGCCGGCAGGCGCTCGGCGAGATGCGCCGGCTGCTCGGCCTGCTCCGCGACGACGTGCCGTCCCCGCCGATCCGCGCACCCCAGCCCGGGTTCGCGGACCTCGACGGGCTGATCGCACAGGTACGGGCCGCGGGCCTGACCGTCACCGTCGACCAGGACGGCGCACCGGCCGAGGAGTGGGGGCCCGGCGCCGGACTCACCGCCTACCGGCTGGTGCAGGAGGCGCTGACGAATACGCTCAAGCACGCGGGACCGGGTGCCAGCGCCCGGGTGAGCCTGCGGTACGAGCCGCACGGGATGGAGCTATCGGTGACCGACGACGGACGTACCCCCGCCCGCGCCCCCGCCACGAGCGGCGGCCACGGGCTGGCCGGCATGGCCGAACGGGTGGGCTCCTACGACGGCACGATCGACTCCGGGCCGCTGGCCGGGGGCGGCTGGCGGGTCCACGCGCGACTCGCGTTCGGCGCGGTCTCGTGACCGGCCCCGCGAAGATCCGGGTCGCGCTCGTCGACGACCAGCCGCTGCTGCGCCTCGGCTACCGCATGGTGCTGGAGAGCGAGCCGGACCTGGAGGTGGTCGGCGAGGCCGGGGACGGCGCGGCCGGCGTCACGCTGGCCCACACGCTGACGCCGGACGTGGTGCTGATGGACGTCCGCATGCCGGTCCTGGACGGCATCGAGGCCACCCGCCGGATCGTCGCGGCCGGGCTGCCCTCGCGCGTGCTGGTGCTGACCACGTTCAACCTGGACGAGTACGCGTTCTCCGCGCTCCGGGCCGGCGCCAGCGGCTTCCTGCTCAAGGACGTGCCGCCGGCCGACCTGCTGACCGGCATCCGCGCGGTCGCGGCCGGCGAGGCGATGATCTCGCCCAGCGTCACCCGCCGGCTGATCGACGCGTTCGCCGCGCACCTGCCCGACCACGGCACGGCCCGCGGCCCGGCCCCGGACGAGCGGCTCTCCCGGCTCACCGACCGCGAGCGGGAGGTGCTGATCGAGATCGCCCGGGGCGGGTCCAACGCGGAGATCGCGGCGAACTTCAACGTCTCCGAGGCCACGGTCAAGACGCACGTCGGCCGCATCCTGACCAAGCTCGGCCTCCGGGACCGGGTGCAGGTCGTCATCTACGCGTACGAGACCGGCCTGGTGCACCCGGCACCGGAGTGAGCGCTCAGAGCTCCAGCGGCACCTGTGCCTTGATCGGGAGCGTCGGCTTCGCGGAGCCGCTCGCCGGTTCGATCGTCAGCGCCAGCACGTCCGTGTCCCGCACCGACGTGATGAACTTCGTGCCCGCCCCCTGGCCGGCCGGCATCACCCCGGCGGGCGTCGGCGTCGTCCCGCGGATCGTCCAGAGCTGGTAGGCCTCGGCCGCGCCCGGCGGCAGCCCCTCCGCCAGCATCACCACGCCCGCGTCCTGGGACGCCGAGACCACGACCGTGACGTGCCCGCCGCCGATCACGTCCTCGGTCCGCAGCTTCGCGTCCGGCGCGGTCAGCACGGCCTGGATCCTGGCCGCCTCGGCCAGCGCCAGCTGCTGTTCCTGCAGACGCTGGTCCTGGTAGACGTAGGCCGCGGCCCCGGTCCCGGCCGCCAGCGCCACGGCCGCGGCCACCGCGAGCAGCCGCCGGCCCCACGGCACGCGCCGCCGCGCGGGTGCCACCCGGCGGGGCGTGGACTGACGGGTGACCGCGATCCGGGTCAGCACGTCGCGGCGCAGGCTCGGCGGCGGCACCGACCAGGTCGCGTCCGCCAGCCGGGCCGTGGTCTCGCGCAGTTCGTCGACCTCCGCGGAACAGGCCTTGCAGGTGCCGAGGTGACGGTCGAACGCGGCCCGTTCGATGTCGTCCACGGCGTCCAGCACGTACGCCCCGACCAGTGCGTGAATGTCCATGGTCATCGCGCCACCTCCACACCGAGGCAGTCGCGCAGCCGGATGAGGCCGTCGCGCATGCGGCTCTTGATGGTCGGCAGTCCGGCGTCGAGCAGCCGGGCCACCTCCGGATAACTGTGCCCGCCGTAGTACGCGAGCGTGACCGCCTCGCGCTGCAGGTCGGTGAGCGTGCCCAGGCAGCGGCGGACCTGCTGCTGCTCCAGGCGGGTGGTGACCTCCTCGACGACCTCGTCGTACGGGACGTCGGCCCCGGCCGCGGCCACCCGCCGCACCCGGTCGCTGCCGGCCTGCTCCGAGCGGACCCGGTCGACCGCCCGCCGGTGCGCGATCGTGAAGACCCAGGCGGTGGCGGATCCACGGTCCGGGTCGAACCGCCCGGCCGTGCGCCACACCTCCACCAGCGCCTCCTGCGCGACCTCCTCGGCCTGTGCCGGGTCGCGGAGCACGCGCCGGATCAGCCCGTACACGCGCGGCGACACCAGCTCGTACAGCCGGGCGAACGCGGTTTCGTCGCCGCGCGCGACCGCCCGCAGCAGCCGGTCCGGTTCGGCCTGGCCGGCCGCGTGTTGCGGTGCCGGCACCGCCGACAGATGCTCCTTCATACCGTTCAGCCTGCCTTGCCTGCGCCCCTGATCACAGTAGGGACTTCGGTGCGGCGTCCCGGACGGATGGGTGGGAGGCTGTCGCACATGAAGATCGGTGCGGTGCTCTTCGACATGGACGGGACGTTGATCGACTCCCACGGGGCGATCATTCGTAGCTGGACCCGGATCAGCGAGGAGTACGGCCTCCCTCTCGACGAGATCCTGGCCGTGCACGCGGGCCGCCCGGCGTGGAGCACGCTCGAATCGGTGGCGCCGTGGCTGGGCGCGGAGAAGATCGCGCTGGCCGGAAAGCGGCAGCTGGAGTGGGAGTACGACGATCTCGGCGATATCGTCGCGATCGACGGCGCGCTGGAGCTGATCGACGGCGTTGCCGGAAAGAACCTCCCCTGGGCCGTCGTGACCAGCGCGGACGAACGCCTGGCCCGCGCCCGGATGGGTGCGGTCGGGATCGATCCGCCGCTGCTGATCTCCACGGACGACATCACCGCCCCGAAGCCGGACCCGGAGGGTTACCTGCTGGCGGCGCGCCGGCTCGGCGTACCCCCGGAGGCTTGTCTTGTCGTGGAGGACGCACCCGCGGGCGTGGCCGCCGGGCGGGCCGCGGGCATGCGAGTCGTCGGCGTGGCGGGAATCACCGGCGATTCAACCGTGACAAATCTGGTCGAAATCCTCGACCTTCTTTCCTGACCAGCCGTAAATTTCTCCGACTGGTTCGTATTCGCAACGTTACCCGGCTGGACGGGGACCATAGTGCTCCAGGAAACTGTGCCGGTACTTCCGTGGTGCTGACATTCCTCGGTGCTGTGGCTCGGGAGCGCTGTGGCAGGGACGTAGGGGTGGGAATGACCGAACCAATCCTGGCGGTCGATGTCGGCACGTCCGGCACATCGGCGGCGCTGATTGTCGGTGACCAGACGACGCTGCTGAAGGAGCCCTTGACCGGCGGTCTCGTCTGGCCGTCCGCCGTCTGTGTGGACGACAACGGCTTCGTCGTGGGCACCGCTGCCGAGCGCCGCAAGCGATCCGTGCCCCGCCGTTACATCGACGGGCCGCGCCGCGCGGTCGACGCGCAGGCCGCGATGCGCCTGGAGGACCGCGAGGTCACCGGCAACGAGGCGGTCGCGTCCTACCTGATCGAGCTCGGCCGGGAGGCGCAGCGTGTCTACGGCGGGCAGGTCTGGCGGCTGACGCTGGCGATCCCGGCGAGCTACCTGCCCGGTGACCCGCGCCGGGACGTGATGGTCGGCATCGGCGAGGCCGCGGGCTTCTCCGACGTGGAGCTGATACCCGACGCGGTCGCGGCCGCGCTCGACCCGCACACCAGCGCCGACCTGCGGCACGGCTCGCTGGTCCTGGTCTGCGACCTCGGTGCGAACTGGACCGCGTCGCTGGTCCGGGTCGCCGGCAACGACTCGATGCTGCTGGCCACCGAGAGCTCCACCGCCGGGCACGACCTGGAGGCGCTGCTCATCAAGGACCTGCGCACCGAGGGCCGGGCCTGGCTGGAGCCGCTGCTCGCCGCGCCCGGCGACGGCGGTCTGCGGGCCTACTACGAGGCGATCGACTTCGTCCGGCGCCTCAAGCACCAGCTCGGCGACTCGCTCGAGGTCGAGGACCACCTCACGCCGCTCACCCCGCCGTACAAGTTGAGTCGCCGCTGGCTGGAGGCGTTCGCCGAGCCCGCCGTGCAGGCGCTGGTCAACAGCGCCCACGCGATCGTCGGCTCGGTCGGCGCCACGCTCGCGGACATCTCCACCGTCGTCCTGACCGGTGGCGCGTCGCGCCTTCCGATGGTCGAGCCCGCGCTGACCCAGAGCCTCGGCCACATGCTCCGGCACGCGCCCGAGCCGGAGCTGGCCGTCGTCCGCGGCGCCGCCCAGTGGTCGGCCAACGCGGACAGCCGCTCCGTCACGGCGGACGCGCCCAGCTGGCGCATCGAGCCGATCTCCTGGGACATCCCGGGCGGCGACGCGAAGCTGCTCCGCTGGAACATCAACGAGGGCCAGGCCTTCCACCAGGGCACGGTCGTGGCCGAGGTGCGCACCGGCGACGAGCGCGTCTACCAGCTGACCGCCACGCACGCGGGCGCGCTGCTGCGCCACACCGTCCCGGCCGGCGGCCAGGTCGGCACCACCCTGGTCACCGCCGCGACGCGGGACGCCGCCGCGCTCGCCGCCGACCCGCCGACGCAGAAGCTCCAGCTGCGCACCAACGGGTCCTGGCTGCTCACGCCGGACCGGCAGGTGCTGGTCGAGTGCGACACGGCCGGCCGGCACGTCCGGTCGTTCGTGATCTCCACCGGCGAGCTGATCGGCGAGTTCCGCCCCGACTTCGGCGCCGGCACCGCGCAGGGGGCCCGGATCTTCTTCGACCCCGAGGGCCGGCTCAGCCTGATCGCCTGGGACACCGAGGGCACGTTCTCCGTGTGGGACGTGGAGACCGGCAAGCTCTCCACCCGCTTCCGCGACTCGGCCGGCCCGGTCCGCGTGCTGGTCGACGAGCCCAGCTGGCGGCTGGCCGCGGAGGCCGACGGCAAGGTCCAGGTCGGGCGGTACCGTCGCGGCGTCACCACGCTGTGGGACCTGCGCACCGGCGAGCGGCTGGAGCGCACCGGCGACGAGACCTGGGAGCAGCGCAACCCCGGCTTCCGGATGCGCAGCCCCACCGACTCGTTCAACACCGAGAGTTACAGCCCCGACGGACGGCTGCGCGCCACCGCGACGTCCGATCTGGACGGTTCCGGTGTGCTCAGCCTGCAGGACATCGAGAGCAGCCTGGAGGTGTTCCGCGTGCAGGCCCCGGCCGCCACGCCGGAGGCCGAGGGCTTCGTACCGCGGCTGTTGACGTCGTTCACCGCGGACGGAAAGCTGCTCCTGGCGAACTGGGACTACGCCGACCGCAGTCTGGTCGACGCATGGGAGATGTGAGGGTGAACCCGGACCTGGGCCCGGTGCTGGCCATCGACTTCGGCACCACCACGTCCTCGGCCGCGCTGGTCGACGGCGAGGAGATACGCCTGCTCCCGGAGCCGGTCAGCGGCGGCTACGCGTGGCCGTCCGCCGTCTACTGGGACGGCGAGCGCATGCTGGTCGGCACGCTGGCCGAGCGCCGCAAACGCGCGGACCCGAATTCGTACGCGGTCGAGTTCAAGCGCGGCCTCAAGGGTGACCGCCCGATGCCGCAGGGCGACCGCAGCTTCCGGCCGATCGAGCAGGCCGCGTCCGTGCTGACCGCGCTGCGCATGGAGGCCGAGCGCATGCACGGCAGCCAGATCTCGCGCGCGCTCGTCACGGTCCCGGCCAGCTACGGGCCGGACGACATCCGCCGCCTGCAGATGATCGCGGCCGCCGAGGCCGCCGGCTTCTCCACCGTCGAGCTGCTGCCCGAGCCGGTCGCGGCCGCCTACGCGCCCATCCCCGGCCCGACGTTCCTGCCCGGCGAGCTCATCCTGATCTACGACCTCGGCGGCGGCACGTTCGACACCGCGCTCATGCGGGTCGGCGCGGAGGGCCCGGAGGTTCTCGGCCACGACGCCATCGACGACTGCGGCGGCCGCAACATCGACGCGCTGCTCGCCCACCGCATCCAGGCCGACGGCGAGGAGTGGCTGGCGCCGCTCATCGCGTCCGTGGTCACCGCGCCCGGCACGCCCGCGGCGCTGCGCCTCAGCATGGCCCTCGCCGACTTCGCCCAGCGGATCAAGCACCAGCTGAGCGACGCCGAGAGCGTCGAGGACTATCTGATGCCGACCACGCCGGCCTACGAGCTGGACCGTTCGCAGCTCGCGCTGCTGGCCGAGGCCGTGCTCGAGCGCACCGTGAAGTGCAGCGCCGACCTGATGGCCCGCCTCAAGGTCCACCCGGACAACGTCAGTGCCATCCTGCTGGTCGGCGGCGGCTCCCGCATGCCCGCCGCGGCCGAGGCGCTGAACAAGGCCTTCAACCGCCCGCTGCGCCGCGTCGACGAGCCCGAGCTCGCCACCGTCCAGGGCGCGGCCCGCTGGCTCACCCGCAGCGGCCCCCGCATCATCACCTCGACCACCGAGGCCTCCCGCACCGTGCCGCTGTCCTTCTCCCTGCCCGGCGGCACCGGCGCCCAACTGCTCCGCTGGTTCGTCGCGCCGGGGGACACGTACCCGGTGGGCTGGCCGCTGGCCCGCGTGCGCCTCCCGTCAGGCGCGCTGTGGGGCACGCACCGCTCCGGGCACCCCCTTTCACGATCGGGGGCGTCCCGCAGCATGAGGGACGCCCCGATCATGGAAGGGCGGCTCCCGCGGCACGGGACGCGCCTCGACCGGCGTGAGCACGGCGGGACTCGCGTGCTCTTTCGTGCGCCGCGCGGAACCGGCTCCGACGCCGGGAGGCAAGCGGAGCGCCAGCGGAGGCTTGGCGTACGGCGAGGTTAGCCCGCGGGAGCAACGCTGCTGGGCCACGCCGGGAGCGGGAAATGAATCTGATCTTGATCTCCGAGAAGCACGACGCGGCGCTGCCTGCCACCACTCGCCGCCGCCAGCCTCGATCCACGGGCACTCCGTGCCCGACATTTCGTGAAATAGCAGCTGTCATGGCGGCGGCAGCCTCGCCCTGACACCGCAAGCGGAACGGAAACAGGTCCCGCTGCGGCCCGCAACCGGGAGAATCCGCGCCGGCGCGGTGT
This sequence comes from Catenuloplanes japonicus, assembly GCF_000717135.1. Lineage (GTDB taxonomy): Bacteria > Actinomycetota > Actinomycetes > Mycobacteriales > Micromonosporaceae > Catenuloplanes > Catenuloplanes japonicus. The sequence goes on along the minus strand of NZ_JNXY01000039.1, from coordinate 129,546 downwards.
CGTCGGGAGAGCTCAGTCGTGGCGATCGGCGGCCAGCTGGAGCCGGAGCGCTTCCGCGATCTCCAGGACCGCGCAGCGCGCCGCGTCGCTGACCGCGGTCAGGTTCATGAAGGCGTGCGGCATCCCCTCGACCCGCCACGATCGGACCGGCACTCCGGCGGCCCGCAGCCGGTCCGCGTAGGCCTCGCCCTCGTCGCGCAGCGGATCATGGGACGCGGTGACCACGATCGCGGGCGGGAGGCCGGTCAGGTCGGCGGCCCGAAGTGGCGAATGCCGAAAATCCGGCGGGGATCCGGTAAAGCCGGGCAGGTAGCTGTCTCGGAAGAAGGCGAGATCCGCCGCGGTCAGCAGCAGGCCGTCCGCGAACAGCAAGCGGGACGGCCAGATACCGACGTGATCCAGCAGCGGGTAGACGAGCACCTGCGCGACCGGCGCGGGCGGGAGGTGGCAGGCGACCGTGGCCAGGTTCGCGCCCGCACTGTCGCCGCCGACGGCCACCCGCGCCGGGTCCGCGCCGAGCGACGACGCGTGGGAGACGGCCCAGAGCACCGTGTCCCGCGCGTCGTGCACGGCCGCGGGGAACGGGTGCTCGGGCGCCAGCGCGTAGTCGACGGCGAGCACGTGCACGCCCGCGTGCGCGCACAGAAGCCGGCAGATCTCGTCGTGCGTGTCGAGATCACCGGCCACGAAACCGCCGCCGTGGAAGTAGACCAGCAGCGGAGCGGCGCCGGCCGCCTGCGGCGGAACATCGGGCCGCGGCAGCGCATCAGAATGCGGCACAACGTCACGCTGCGGGACGGCGGCACGCTGCGGGACGGCGGCACGCTGCGGGACGGCGGCACGCTGCGGAGCCGCGTCGGCCCGCGGCATGTAATGGCGGCCCGGGAGCCGGTCGGCGATCGTCACGGAGCGCACTGCCGCGACCACTGTGGGCGCACCTGACATGAGTGCGGCGGACGACCGGGTCCGGGACCGGGTACGGGCGGCGGTGCCGGCGGTCAGGCCGTGGATCCCGCGCCATCGCTGGACGCGCAGCAGCATCGCCACGGCCGGGTCGAGGGACGGGCGGCCGCCGATGAACCGCTGCACAGGCAGCGGAAGCGCGAGCAACCACCGCAGCATCAGCGACTCCACGCGACGGATCACGCGGTGACCCCTCTCGATGCAGGTCGGACGGCTCAACATCGCGCGCAGCGTCCACATAGGATGGCTATGCGGGGGCGCGTGCGAGGACCGGACAACCCGGCCGATCGCGTTGCGGTACATGGGAATCCCGCCATTCCACAGTGAATGGTCTCCCCAATCGACGGCTCCCGATCCGGCTCCCCACGGCACCCGGATCCATCGACGGTAGCTTCGGGCACCGGAGGAAGGAAGAGCATGACGACGGCGGCCGAAGACGCCCGCATCCGGGTTATGCAGGGCTTCACGACGGCGGTCGCGGAGCGCGGCTACGCGGCCACCACGATCGCGGACATAGTGGCCGCGGCGCGCGTCTCCAAGCGCACGTTCTACGAGCACTTCCCGGACAAGGAGGCGTGCCTGCTCGCCACGTACCAGGCGAGCGGCGACCGGCTGGAGCACGTGCTGCGCGAGGCCGGCCGCGAGCCCGGCACCGGCTGGCGGGACCGGGTGCACGCGCTGGTCACCGCCTACCTGTCCGCGCTGGACGCGGCCGGGCCGGCCAGCCGCACCGTGCTGGTCGAGGTGCAGGCGGCGGGGCCGCGCGCGTTCCGGCTGCGGGGCGAGATCCAGCAGCGGTTCGCGACGCTCTTCTCCGAGCTGGTCGCGACCGAGCCGGAGCTGCCGCCGCTGTCGTCGCCACTGGCGATCGCGCTGGTGGGCGGCATCAACGAGCTGCTGCTGCACGTCGCGGATCCGTACACACGCGACGGTGAGCCGTTCCGGTCGCTCACGGATACCGTGGTGGAGTTCGCGAGCGCGGTCATCAGTCGTGGAACTTCCACATCGGCGAGCTGAACTCCGTACCCACAAAAGATCTTGATCTTTGGTTGGAGCTGATCAATCGGTTCGGGAAATAATGCTGGGATGAACCGACCGGAGTGGGCCCCGCCGGGCATCGACGTCGAGCGACCGAGCGCCGCGCGACTGTATGACTACTTTCTGGGTGGTTCGCACAACTTCGCGGCCGACCGTGCGGTGGCTCAGCAGCTGCTCGCCACCGCGCCGGACATCCCGCTGATCGCCCAGGCGAACCGCGCCTGGCTCCGCCGGGCCGTCAGCATGCTGGCCCGGTCGGGGATCAGACAGTTCCTTGACATCGGCTCAGGCATCCCGACGCTCGGCAACGTGCACGAGGTGGCGCGCGAGATCGTCCCGGACGCGCGGGTGGTCTATGTGGATCTCGACCCGGTCGCGGTCGCGCACAGCTCCGTGCTGATCCGCGGCCAGGAGGGCGTCGCCGCGGTCCAGGGCGACGTGCGCAAGCCGGCCGACATCCTGCACCATCCCACGGTCCGCGGGCTGATCGACTTCAACCAGCCGGTGGCGCTGCTGGTCATCGCGCTGCTCCAGTTCGTGCGCGACGAGGACGGGCCGGACGACATCATGCGCCAGCTGCGCGACGCGCTGCCCAGCGGCAGCTACCTCGCGCTCTCCCACGGCGTGGTCGACGGCTGGCGGCACGACAAGGAGATGGTCAAGAGCCTCTACAACCGCACCACCACACCCACCGCGACGCGCACGCGCGCGGAGGTCGCCCCGTTCTTCGGCGACTTCGAGCTGGTCGACCCCGGCCTGGTCTGGGTGACCCAGTGGCGTCCCGACCAGCCCAGCAACATGGACGGCATCAAGGCGGCGAAATCCGCGGTCGTCGCCGGGGTGGGGCGCAAACCGTGATCGTCGAGCCCGCACCGCGTGGCCTGATCGACGGCCAGCACATCACCAGGGTCGCGCGTGCCTGGGCGCGGGCGATCGCCGGCGCCAGCTACGTGCCGATGGCGCACGTCGACATCGAGCTGCGGCTGGCCGGCTTCACCACCCGGCTGCTGCGCGTGCTGACCAGTCAGCCGTTCGACCCGAGCCCGGCCACCCAGATCGGCGTCGAGCTGGTCGAGGCGCACTTCGCGTCGCCGGAGACGCTCGGCCACACCATCGGCGTGCTCGCCGACCGCCTGCCGCCGCTGGCCGGCACGTCGCTCGACTCGTCCGGCCGCCGGGTGATGCGGCTGCTCAGCGCGCTCTCCGTCGGCTACTCCCGCGGGCTGCGCGAGCGCACGCTCGACGAGCAGGAGAGCATCCGCCTGGCCACCGTGCTCGCCCAGGCCCAGACCGAGCACGCGCTGCGCGAGAGCCAGGAGGCGTTCCGGCACGCGGCCGTGCACGACCAGCTCACCGGCCTGCCGAACCGGATCTTCTTCGAGAAGCAGCTGGCCGACCTGATCGGCGCCGGCAGCCGGGAGCGGATCGCGATCTGCTTCGTCGGCATCACCAGCCTCCAGGCGATCACGGACCGGTTCGGGCACATCCTCGGCGACCGCGCGCTCGCCGTCACGGCGGACCGGTTCCGCACGCTGGCCCGGTCGCTCGGCCATCCGCTGGCCCGGTTCGCCGGCGACCAGTTCGTCATGCTGATCGAGGACCCGCCCGACACGTCCTACCTGGCCGGCGTCGCCGAGCAGATCATCGCCACGCTCGCCACGCCCGTGCACACGGACCGGCACCTGCTGCCCATGTCCGCCAGCGTCGGCGTGGTCGAGCGCCCGGTCGCCGGCATGGACGCCAACGATCTGATGCGCGCCGCCGCCATGACGCTGCAGTGGGCGAAGGCGGACGGCACCGACCGCTGGCGGCTCTTCGACCAGGCGCGCAGCGACCGGGAGATAGCCCGGCACGCGCTCGCGGCGGACCTCGCGCTCGGCATCGACCGCGACGAGTTCTTCCTGGAATACCAGCCGCTGGTCCGGCTGGAGGACCGCGCGGTCATCGGCGTCGAGGCGCTGGTCCGCTGGCAGCACCCGCGGCTCGGCCGGCTCTCGCCCGGCAGGTTCATCGACCTGGCGGAGGAGAGCGGCCAGATCGTCCGGCTCGGCCGCCGGATGCTGGACAAGGCGTGCCGTCAGGCCCGCGAGTGGGCGCGGCTGACCGACAGCCCGCCCTACGTCAGCGTCAACGTCGCGGTCCAGCAGCTCCGCGACGGTGGCAGCCTGCTGCGTACGGTGGACAACCTGTTGCAGGAGATCGGCCTCGCGTCGGAGCTGCTCCAGCTGGAGATCACCGAGAGCGCGTCCATCCCGGACGATCCGCAGATCCGCCGCACGCTGGACGACATCGCGGGCCTCGGCGTCCGGCTGGCGCTCGACGACTTCGGCTCCGGCTACTCCAACCTCGGCTACCTGCAGAATCTCCCGGTCAACCAGCTGAAGATCGACATGCAGTTCGTGCGGGACTGGAAGCCGTCCTCCACCAAGTCGCTGCTGCCGTCGCTGGTCGAGCTGGCCCACAACCTGCGGCTCTCCGCGCTGGCCGAGGGCGTCGAGACGCTGGAGCAGGCCGACTACCTGGAGTCGATCGGCTGCGACCACGTGCAGGGCTACTACTTCGGCCGGCCGCAAGCACCCTCGGAGATCACCTCGCTGCTCCTGGAGTGGAGCAGCGAGGAGGACGATCTCTAGAGCGTGACCGTGCGTCCCTCCTTGATGGACGTCTCGGCAGCCTCCAGCACCGCCACGATCAGTCGGCCGAAGTGCACGCCGCACGGGTGCGGCGCCCGGTGCCGGGCCGCCTGGACCAGCTGGCTGATCGCGGAGCCGAACGCCTCCACCGACGTGGTCTCGTGCTCCGGCACCAGCACCGCGCCCTCGGTGCCGTGGAAGACGGTCGACGTGCCGGTCAGCGCCGCCGGCGCCTCCAGCGTGAGCGTGAGCGAGCTGACCGCGCCCAGCATGTGCTTGACCAGCACGTGCGTCGTCCCGTTCGGCCCGGCGAGCGCGGTGACCGAGACCGGCATGCCGAGCACCGCGAGCAGCACGGCGAGCGCGTGCGGGCCGACGTCCCAGAGACCGCCGGACTCCTTGCGCCAGGCGGAGTCCGCGTACGGCCCGTTGTCGCCGTAGATCGAGGCGAACCGCTCGGCCCGCGCGCCCTGCCACCCGCCGGTGCTCACCGCCTCGCGGATGAACTCCTCCACCGGCTGCTGGAACCGGCTGGTGAAGAACACCACGGAGGCCACGTCGTTCTTCTCCACGGCCGCGACCACCCGGTCCGCGGCCGCGATCGTCAGCGACAACGGCTTGTCCAGCAACAGGTGCCGGCCGGCGGACGCGGCACGCGTGGCCAGCTCCGCCTGCACGTCCGGCGGGAGCGCGATCGAGACCGCGTCCACGTCCGCGATGAGATCGTCAGGGTCGCCGTAGGCGGTGATGCCGAACCGGTCCGCCACCGCCCTCGTCTTGGCCGGATCGCGCCCCCAGACACCGACCAGCTCGGCCTCCGGGTGATCGGCCAGCGCCGCCCCCTGCGTCTCCACGGCCCAGTAGCCCGTGCCGAGCAGTCCGAATCTCATCGTCGCTCCTCATCGCCGTGCCGGTGAACGACACCAACCCTAGGGGTATACGAATCCGTTACCCATCCGGGTTCATGGTGCGAAGTGGATCATTTGTCTCAGTTCCCAACACCCAGCCGCGCCATCATGGCCGCGGGGTATCGATCTCCCCGGGCCGAGCCCTTCGGCACCGCGGTCTCGATCGCCGCGACGTCGTCCGCGGACAGCGTGATGTCCACCGCCGGCAGCGCCTCGGCCAGGCGTTCCCGGCTGCGCGCGCCGACCAGCGGCACGATGTCCGCGCCCTGGGCCGCCACCCAGGCGATCGCCAGCTGTGCGACCGTGCACCCCTTCGCGGCCGCGACCTGCCGCAGCGCCTCCACCAGCGCGAGGTTGTGCGTGATGTTCCCGCCCTGGAACCGCGGGCTGAGCACGCCGCGCACGTCGCCCGGCGCGGCGGTCCGGTCCGGGTTCCAGTGCCCGGAGATCAGGCCGCGGCTCAGCACGCCGTACGCGGTCAGGCCCACGCCCAGCTCGCGCAGCGCCGGCAGCACCTCCGCCTCGACCGCGCGCGTGATCAGCGAGTACTCGATCTGCAGGTCCGCGATCGGCGTCACCGCATGCGCGCGGCGGACCGTCTCCGCGCCGACCTCGGACAGGCCGGCGTGGCGGACGTACCCCGCGTCGATCAGCTCCTTGACCGCGCCCATGGTCTCCTCGATCGGCACGGCCGGGTCCGACCCGGCCGGCCGGTAGATGTCGAGGTGGTCGACCCCGAGCCGCCGGAGCGAGTAGGCCGCGAAGTTCCGTACCGCCTCCGGACGGTGGTCGGCCGGCCCGAACCCGTGGTCCACGCCGCGCAGCGCACCGAACTTGACGCTCAGCACGTAACTGTCCCGGTCCCGCCCGCGCAGCGCCTCCGCCAGCAGCAGCTCGTTATGGCCCATCCCGTAGAAGTCGCCGGTGTCGATCAGCGTGACGCCGCCGTCCAGCGCCGCGTGCACGGTCCTGATGCTCTCCGCGCGATCGGTCACGCCGTAGAAGTCGGACATGCCCATCGCACCCAGGCCCAGCGCGCCGACCTGCGGTCCGGTGCTGCCCAGTCGCCGTGTCTGCATGGTGATGCTCCCTCGTCTCGTTCCTGCTCGGGGATTCACCGTGCGCCCGGAATCCGAGGTCCGGGAGCGGAGAGCACATCATGGGAGAGCCGCTCCCTGGCTGGTGGCAACCGGTGCGAGGCAGCATGGGCTCATGCAGCGTGACCAGCTCGCCGACTTCCTGCGCCGCCGCCGCGAGGCGATCCGCCCGGCCGAGGTCGGCATCGAGAGCGGGCCCCGCCGTCGTACCGCCGGGTTGCGCCGCGAGGAGGTCGCGATGCTGGCCGGCGTGTCCGTCGACTACGTCGTCCGGCTGGAACAGGGCCGCAGCAGCCAGCCGTCCACCCAGCTGCTCGGCGCGCTGTCCCGCGCGCTTCGCTTCTCCGACGACGAGCGGGCCCACCTGTTCCACCTGGCCGGCCACCAGCCGCCGCCCGCGCACGGCAGTTTCGCCCGCGCCGGCCTGATCCGCATGCTCGACCTGCTCGGCGCCACCCCCGCCACCGTCATGTCCGACTTAGGCGAAACGCTGGCCCAAAACACGGTGTCCCGCCTGCTCACCGGCGACGACCTGCACCACACCGGCCCCCGGCGCTTCCTGGTCTACCGATGGTTCACCGACCCGTCCACCCGCACCATCCACCCGCCGGACTTCCAGCTCCACCAGTCCCGCCAGCTCGTCGCCGACCTCCGCGCCGCCGCCGGTCGCCGCCCCGCCGACCCGATCATCACCGGCCTGGTCACCCGCCTGCGCGCCGCCAGCCCCGACTTCGACCGCCTCTGGACCGCCCACGACGTCACCACCTACCGCGCCATCCGCAAAACCGTGATCCACCCCCGCGTCGGCACGCTGCTCCTCGACTGCGAAACCCTGGTCACGCCCGACCTCAACCAGTTCCTCCTGGTCTTCACCCCCGCCAACCCCGAAACCCGCGAGCGCCTCGACCTCCTCCAGGTCCTCGGCATCGAGTCCTTCCCCACCCCCACTCACTAACCCCCAAAATCACCCCTCATCGGTACGACTCAGCACTCCACCCCGCCCGAAGCACGCACCCCACACCCGCCGCCATGATCACGCAGCCCCACATCGCCAATATCATGAAATTTCGGGCGCGCCAGTGCCCGATCCGCTAGCCACACACCGGCGGCATCCCGCGAAGCCGCACGATTCCTGGTTTTCCGTGACCACAGCGGAACCGGCTCCGATCGGCGGGCCGAAGCGGAGCGCCAGCGGAGTCTTCGGCCCGCCGGAGGTTTGCCCGCGGGAGCAAACGGGCTGCACCACGCCGGAAGCGGGAAACGAACTAGATCTTGACCTGGCAGTCGAGGCCAGGTCAGCGGCGCCGCTTGCGCTCGGTGTGATGGCGCGCGACCAGCATCGCCTCGTGCGCCTCGGCTGCGGCCTGCGCCGCCTCCTCCGCCAGTGCTATCGCCGCGATCTCCGCGATCCGGGCTGCCTCGTCCGCGGCCCGTGCCGTGGCTGCCGCCCGGTCGTGAAGCCGACGGGCCGCGCGCTGCTCGGTCTGGTAGCGGTAGGCGACGCGCTCGCGCTCGCTCTGGATCGGCGACTGGTCGGTGGTGGCGACCCGGAAGACGTCGCGCAGCTCCTCGACCGAGATCTCGCCGCGCTTGTAGGCGCCCAGCGCCGCCCGGGAGACCGTGCGGTCGCGCTCGTCGGTGTCCTCCTCCGACGTCGACGACGACTCGCCTTCGGCGTTGTAGGCCTGCATCGCGGCGGCTGCGGCTATCTCCGCGGCGGCGTCCTCCACGTCCTTGCGCGCGGCGTCGTAGGCGGCGTCGGCGATCTCCTGCACACGCCAGGCCTCGTCCCGGGCTTCCTCCGCGTCGGTGGCGGCCGTGCGGGCCTGCTCGGCCGCCGCGGCGGCACGGCCCGCCTTCGCGTAGGCGACGGCGGCCAGCTCGGCCAGTTCGTCGGCGGCCTCGCGGAGCAGGGCCGGGTCCGGCGCCTTCACGGACTCGCGGGTGGTCAGGCTGACGACGGCGAGGAATATCAGCGCCACGATCACCGAGCCTCCGGCGATCAGCAGGCCCCACATCGCCACCGACAAGTCCTCGAACACGGCCTCGACCCTCCCCGATCCCGGACGTTCCCCCTATCTTCCGGGTCCGAAATCACGTGCCGGTCACGGCCCGGCGAGGGCCCGGACAATGGCATGGAACAGCGCGTCCTTGCGTCGTTCCGCGTCGGGGAGCCGGTCGTACGGCACGAGGCACGGATGGGTTCTCGCGACCGGATCCTTGTCCGGGCCGTACCGCCAGCCGTCCCTGTATTTGAGGTCACACCAGTCCGCGTGCAGCTGGGCGGGTGTGGCCCCGGCGAGGACGCGGCGGACGCTGGCCTCGGTCGCCGCGCGCTCCCATTCCTCCGGCTCTTCGGCCGACGGCCGGGCATCGCCCATGGCCTGCTGGAACGCGCGATTGGCGGCGTGGCAGACCCAGCTGATCACGTCGATCGAGGCGGGTTCGGATGCGGTCATTCTGGTCTCTCCACCGTCGCTCGCGGCCGACGCCCGCGAGGCGGGCCCACGCGTAGAGTGGCCCCGTGCACCATGGAGACGCCCGGTGAGCGGACCACTCGACCTAGCGATCATTATCGCCTCCCTCGCGGTGGCGGCCTGGGCCGGTTTTGCCGGGTTCCGTGACCGCGCACCGGATCGGGTGCAGTTCGCCGGTCTGATCGTGCTGCAGGCCGGCGTGGTGGCGATGGGCGTGGTGTCCGGTGTGGCGCTGTTGCGGGGTGAGCGTCCGGCCGAGCTGGAGACGTTCGTGGGTTACATCGTGACCACGGTGTGCTGGCCGGCGGTGGCGTTCGTGCTGGGCCGGATGGAGCCGACCAAGTGGGGCTCGGTGACGATCTCGGTGGGCTGCCTGGTGATCCCGGTGCTGGTGCTCCGGCTGGAACAGATCTGGGGATAGACGGCGACATGACGAGCGAGCACAGCGGAATGCGCCCGACCGGGCGCGGGCCCGGCCGGGTCATCCTGGTGATCTACTGCATCTTCGCGCTGGCCGCGGGCGCGCGGGCGGGGGTGCAGATCGCCACGAAGTTCGGCGAGGCGCCGCTGGCCTACTCGTTGTCCGCGGTCGCGGCCGTGATCTACCTGGTGGCGGCGATCGCGTTGTCCCGCAACTCGACCGCGGGCCGCCGGGTGGCACTGGTGTCGATCGTCGTCGAGCTGGTGGGCGTGATCGTGGTCGGGCTGCTGAGCGTGTTCGACGCGCAGGCGTTCCCGGACGCGACCGTGTGGTCCGGCTTCGGCCAGGGCTACGGCTACGTGCCGCTGGTGCTGCCGTTCGTCGGCCTGTTCTGGCTGCACAGGACCACCAGGCCGATCACGGAGCCGGCCACGAAACCTGTCACGGAGCCGGTCACGAATTCCGACGGAGCCTGATCCACCGGAAGCCGTAGCCGTTCAGCGCGACCGTGGCCAGGTCGTCGGTGATCGGGTCGTAGCCGTCGTCGGACAGCACCTCGACCGGGTAGCCGGCCTCTGCGGCCAGTGACGACATGTCGGCCTCGCACGCACTGTCGGCCAGGTTGTGCAGGAACAGCATGCTGCCGGTGCTGTCCACCGCGCGGTGGGCGAGCACGCCGCGCGGGACCGGCACGTCCACGTGCTCGCAGGATCCGGCGCCGACCTCGGGCGCCTCGCGCAGCGTGTGGATCATCCGCTCGAACCAGGACAGCAGCGACTGGCGGTCGTTGCGCTGCACGGTGACGTTCAGCGTCTCCCAGCCCTCGGCCAGCGGCCGGATCAGCGTGTCCGCGCTGGAGAAGCCCGCGTTCCGGGCCGGGGACCACTGCATGGGGGTACGGATCGCCATCCGCCCCTCCAGGCTCAGGTCCTCCCCCATGCCCAGCTCCTCGCCGTAGCGCAGCACCGGTGTGCCGCGCAGGCTGAACTGGAGCGCGTACGCCAGCTGAATCCGCCGCAGGTCGTTGCCGAGCATGGGCGCGAGCCGCCGCCGGATGCCCCGGTCGTAGAGCCGCATGTCCGGCGACGGGCCGAACGCCTCGAACACGTCCGCGCGCTGGTCCGCGGTGAGCCGGGACAGGTCCACCTCGTCGTGGTTGCGCAGGAACGTGGCCCACTGCGCGCCGTCCGGCAGCGCGGGCGTGTCCCGGAGTGCGTCGATGACCGGCTCCGGGTCGTGCCGGGCCAGCGCCAGCATCAGCCGCGCGTTGAGCATGAAGTCGAAGAGCATGTGCAGCCGGCCGCCGAAGTAGTCGGTGAGCTCGGCGGGCTCCACGTTCGCCTCGGCCAGCAGGAGCGCGTCGCCCTGGCGCCACTGCACGTGCTGGCGCAGCTCGCTGAGGAACGCGAAGTCCTTCGGCGAGTCGGGGTTGCCGGGCTCGGTGCGCTCGATGATGAACGGCACCGCGTCCATCCGGAAGCCGGAGACGCCCAGTTGCAGCCAGAACGCGCAGATCTTCTTGATCTCCTCGCGGACCTCCGGGTTGGTGATGTTCAGGTCCGGCTGGAAGTCGTAGAAGCGGTGGTAGAACCAGGCCTTCGCGGTCCGGTCGTAGGTCCAGGTCTCGTCCTGCTCGCCGGGGAACACCATGCCCTGCTTGCGGTCGGACGGCGCCTCCTCGGACCAGACGAACCAGTCACGGTACGGCGAGTCCGGCGACGACCGCGCCGACTGGAACCAGGGATGCTCGTTCGACACGTGGTTCACCACCAGGTCGATGATCACCCGGATACCCCGGTTACGGGCCTCGTGCAGCAGCTCCGCGAAGTCGCCGAGCGTGCCGAAGCGCGGGTCGATGTTGTAGAAGTCGGTGGCGTCGTAGCCGTCGTCGCGGTTCGGTGAGGGGTGGATCGGGTGCAGCCACAGGCAGGTGATGCCGAGGCGGGCCAGGTAGTCCAGCCGGCCGATCAGTCCCCGGATGTCGCCGACGCCGTCGCCGTTCGAGTCCTGGAACGTGTCGATGTCCAGGCAGTAGACGACCGCCTTCGAGTACCACCGCTCATTCATGACCACGGGGTTTCCATGCCGGGCCGACACCAAACCGACACGGATGGATGAGATCATGGGCGCGGGGACCGGCGCGGCGCAGGGAGAATCAGAACGAACGAGGAGCGATGGCGACCATCTACGACGTCGCACGGCGCGCGGAAGTCTCCCCGGCAACCGTTTCCCGCGTGGTCAACGGCCACGCGAATGTGGACCCGGCCCTGGTCGAACGGGTCAGGCGTGCCATGCAGGAGCTCGGCTACCGGCCGAACGCGGTCGCACGGAACCTGCGGCGCAGCCGTACGACGCTCTGGGCTGTGATCATCCCCGATGTCGGGGACCCCTTCTACACCTCGATGGTCCGCGGCGTGGAGGACGCGGCCCGGCTCGCCGGTTTCTCGCTCGTGCTCTGCAACGCGGACGACGACGAGGACAAGGAGGGCGGGTACGTCGACGCCGCGCTGGCCGAGCAGATGGCCGGCGTGATCGTGGCCCCGGCCGGTCCGGGCGCGCCGCACGTGCGCCGCCTGATGGACGCGCGCGTGCCCGTGGTGGTGGTCGACCGGCAGGCAGCTGACCTGCGGGTGGACACCGTGCTGGTCGACAACGAGCTGGGGGCGCAGGCCGCGACCGCGCACCTGATCGAGGCCGGTTACCGGCGCATCGCCTGTGTCACCGGCCCGCGCACGGCCTCGACCGCGACCCAGCGGGCGGACGGCTACCGGCAGGCCCTGCAGGAGCACGGCCGCCCGGTGGACGACGCGCTGATCCGCTACACCGGGATCCAGGAGCAGGCGGGGTACGACGCCATGCGTGAGCTGCTGGCGCTGGGCGAGCGGCCGGACGCGGTGTTCGCCGCCGGCAACCGGCTCGCGCTCGGTGTGCTGCGCTGCCTGCAGGACCGCGCGGTGTCCGTACCCGGTGAGGTCGGGCTCGTGGGTTTTGACGAGTTGCCGTGGGCTCCGCTGATCCGGCCCGCGCTGACCACGGTGGCGCAGCCGACCTACGAGCTGGGCCGGTCCGCCGCGCGGCTGCTGAGCGAGCGGATCGCGGAGCCGGGCCGCCCGCCGTCGACGATCACGCTCGCCACGCACCTGGAGGTCCGGGCCAGTTCCGCTCGTTTCGGCAGGGTGAACGGCGGGTAGCTGAACGACGGTGACGACCCCACCGCTGAGCGCCGACGGCCCTTCCCAGAATCTGACCGGCCTCAGCGGGTGGGTCGCGGGCATCATCGAGTCGCTCGGCGAGATCGGCGTCGGCCTGCTGGTCGCGCTGGAGAACCTGATCCCGCCGATCCCGAGCGAGGTCGTACTGGCGCTGGCCGGCTACCTGGCCAACCAGGGCAGCGTGAACCTGGTGCTGGTCTGGGTCGCGGCCACGCTCGGCTCGCTGGCCGGCGCGGTCGCGCTCTACTGGATCGGCCGAGGGCTCGGCGAGGAACGGCTCACACGCTGGCTGGACCGGGTCCCGCTGGTCGAGCGGGACGACCTGGAGAAGGCCGACAGATGGTTCGAGAAGCACGGCAAATGGGCCGTGCTGGCCGGCCGTTGCATCCCGGTCGTCCGCAGCCTCGTCTCCGTGCCCGCGGGTGCCGACCGCATGCCCATGCCGCTGTTCCTCACGTTCACGGCGCTGGGCAGCGGCGTGTGGAACGCGATCTTCATCGGCGCGGGCTATGCGCTCGGCTCCCGCTGGCAGGACATCGAGCGGTACAACCAGTGGTTCGACATCGCGATCTGGGCCGTCTTCGCCTGGATCGCCGGGTCGTGGATCGTCAGCCGCGTCCGGGCCCGGCGGCGGAAGCGGGCGCGGCAGCCGTGAGCAGGTGCCGGTCCGCGCCGAGCACCAGCCGTTCCACCGCGGTCCAGGTCGTGGTGGTGACCAGGTAGAGCACGGCCGCGAGCGGCACGATGCAGGCGAAGAGCACGGTGCCGTACGGCAGGTAGCGCATGAGCCGCATGATCTGCGCCTGGCCGGGCGGCGCGTCCGGCGAGACCGGCGTCGCGGCCTGCACCAGCGCCATCCGCCGGGACGACCACCAGGCCAGCACGGTCAGCATCGTCAGCAGCACGCCGAACAGCACCAGGCCGCCGTCCGTGACGTGCGCGTCCAGCGGTGTGCCGAAGAACCGCTCGTCGAGCAGCGCGTTGTGCTCGCCCGCGATCTGCGGCGTGGTGAACAGCCGGTACATGACCGTGAAGAACGGGATCTGCAGCAGCGCGGGCAGGCAGCCGCCGAGCGGGCTCGCGCCCTCCTCCCGGTAGAGCTTCATCATCTCGGCCTGCAGCGCGGCCGGATCCTTCCTGTGTTTGTCCTGCAACTCCCGCAGCCGGGGTGCGAGCGCGGCGGTGCGACGCTGGCCGCGGATCTGCGCCCAGGTCAGCGGCGAGATCAGCAGCCGGACGCCCATGGTGAACAGGATGATGGCGATCGCGGTCGCGGCCGTGCCGGTGAGCGGCGCGGTGAACGAGGCGATGGAGGACACGACGGTGCCGGCGATGCCGGCGGCCCCGTCGATCGGGCCGAACGCGAGCATGGAGAAACCCCTCAACGGGAAGATCTGGACGGGAACGAGCTAGGCGACCGAGGGGAGGGTCGCCGGGGCTCGCGGGCGGGATCGCCCGGCAGCGTCCGGATCACGGAGTCGAGGGGTGCGCGCGCTGAGCGCACGCGCGCGCAGCGCGGAGCCACGGTGCAGCGCGGGCCGCCCGGGGCCGGCCAGGCGCCCGGTGGCGAGGTGCACCGCGAGCACCACCGCGACCAGGCCGGCGGCCGCGACCGCGGCGGAGGCGAGCAGCTCGGCGGGGCTGGCACCGGGCGCGGTCAGCTGTGCGGCGGCCCACGCCCACAGCGACCACACGAACCCGGTCAGCAGCACCTGCACTCCACTCCCTCGGTCACGGTCCCGGCCAACGATACCTAGCCGCGTCGAGCGCTGTTCTTCTTGATCACGTACTCGACGAGCTCGATCAGGAGCTCCTTGCCGGAGGCGCGGTCCCGGGCGTCGCAGAGCACGACCGGCACGTCGTCGTCCAGATCCAGCGCGGTGCGTACCGCGGCGGGGCTGAACTTCTGCTCGTTGTCGAAGCAGTTCACGCCGACCAGGAACGGCAGGCCGCGGGTCTCGAAGTAGTCGATCGACGGGAAGCAGTCGGCCAGCCGCCGCGTGTCCGCCAGCACGACCGCGCCGAGCGCGCCCTGGGCCAGCTCGTCCCAGAGGAACCAGAACCGGTCCTGGCCGGGCGTGCCGAACAGGTAGAGCACCAGATCCTGGTCGATCGTGATGCGACCGAAGTCCATCGCGACCGTGGTGGAGGTCTTGCCCTCGACGCCGGACAGGTCGTCGGTGCCGACGCTGACGTCGGTGAGCATCTCCTCGGTCTGCAGCACGCGGATCTCGCTGACCGCGCCGACCATCGTCGTCTTACCCGCGCCGAACCCGCCGGCGACCAGCACCTTCAGCGCGACGGGCGCGCGTCGTTCTTCAGCGGCCATCGGAACCAGCCCGGTGTGAGACGGAGAAGTTGTCGCCGACGCGCGTGACCAGCAGCGCCATCTCGTAGGAGATCAGGCCGATGTCCGCCTCGGACCCGGCCAGCACGGCGAGGCAGGAGCCCCGGCCGGCCGAGCTGATGAAGAGGAACGCGTCCTCCATCTCCAGCAGCGTCTGGCGCACCGCGCCAGCGTCGAAGTGGCGGCTGGCGCTCCGCGCCAGACTCGCAAAACCGGAGGCCATGGCGGCCAGGTGCTCGCCGTCCTCCCGGGAGAGCCCGCGGGAGGCGCCGATCAACAATCCGTCCGCGGAGAGGAGCACCGCTTGCCGGGTATGAGGCACCTTCTCGATGAGCTCGTCCAGGAGCCATCCCGGCTGGCTGAACAACGTCATGCCGCAGTCTCCCACAACGTTCCGTGACCGTCGTGCCGGTCGATGCCGTCTCCGCCGCTGACGTTGGTCACCGAGAGTGCGGCCGGAACCGCGCGTGGTACGCATGGCGCATTTCTCGCTGAGAACATCCCGGCGGCCCTTCCCGATTCTCCTGTGCGACGGGGACATCATCCCTCGTTGTGCAACAGGAGATACAGGCGGGAGGCGGTTTTCCGTTGTGCGTGACGAGACCGGTGCTCTCCGCAATCGCTCCCTTGTGGAACGTTCTTCACGTGCGTCGGAATGCCGACAGATCGATCGGTAGATTTGCGGCTCTTCATGCGTTCAACAATCGGATTGTCACTCTGAGTAGCCGATCGTGACCGGCCCGGCGGTGGGCGTCCCGGCCGGGGGACGCCCACCGGGCTCCGGGAGTCAGACGTCGATCGACTCCTCGATCCGGCGCAGCTGGTGACGCGCCAGCGCCAGGTTCGCGCGAGACTTGTTGAGCGCCAGGTAGAGGAACAGCCCCTTGCCCGAGCGCGCCTTGAGCGGCCGGATCAGGTGGTACTGCTCCCCCAGCGTGACGAGGATGTCCTCGATCTCGTCCCGCAGCTGCAGCATCTCCATCGCGCGCAGCTTCGCGCGCACCACGTCGGTGTTCCCGGCCGCGGCCACGGTCAGGTCGAAGTCCTTGTTCCCGCCCGCGATGCCCAGCGCCATCCCGCTGGTGTAATCGACGAGCGCCACACCGATGGCCCCGTCGATCTGCATCGCGTCCTTCAGTGCGACGTCCATGTCTGGCATTGGGTTTGCCTCCGTGAGGGCTCCGTTGGGGAGGCCGAGGGTCAGCTCGACCGGGTCCGGCGGTCGCAGACGCACGTGAGCCGGCTACGGGTTACGAGGATGGGCCCGTCCGACGCACAGGAGTCGCACAATCTGTGCGACTGGGGGTGCGCAGGCTGTCACAAGCTTCAACTCAGCGCGGCACGCGAGTTGCACACTTCTGCAACTGCGCAACCAGTCAAGCCGCCCTCGAGCGAGGCAGGTCCCAGCCGTGTCGGTGCCGCTCTACCAGGCGAAGGCCGAGATGTTCCGGACGCTGGGCCACCCGGTCCGCATCCGGGTGCTGGAACTCCTCCAGGACGGCCCGAAGCCGGTCCGCCACCTGCTGTCCGAGATCGACGTCGAGGCGTCGAACCTGTCCCAGCAGCTGGCCGTCCTGCGACGTGCCGGAATTGTTCTGACATATCGTGATGGGCCGCTGGTGATGTATGCGCTGAGCACGCCGGACGTCGCCCTCGCTGCGCGCCAAGACTCCGCCGGCGCTCCGCTTGCCGCTTCGCGTCGGAGCCGGTTCCGCGGTGGTCGGGGAAGAGCACGCGAGTTTCGTCGTGGGCGCGGTGAGCGAGGCGGGTCCCGCTCGCCATCCGGGCCGGCACCGCCCGAGCCGCCCACCGCCCACGCCGGCTAGAACGAGGCGGCGTGGACTGCGTCCGATGCCTTGCGGGCGGCGATCAGCACCGGGTCCCAGACGGGGGCGAAGGGTGGGGCGTAACCCAGGTCGAGGGCGGTCATCTCCTCGACGGTCATGCCGGACCAGAGGGCTACGGCGAGCGCGTCGATGCGTTTGGCGGCCTCGGAGCGGCCGACGATCTGGGCGCCGAGGAGGCGGCCGGTGCGGCGCTCGGCCAGGAGTTTGACGTGCATGGTCTGGGAGCCGGGGAAGTAGCCGGCGCGGCTGGTGGACTCGACGGTGGCGGTGACGAAATCGAAGCCGGCCTCGGTGGCCTCGCGTTCGCGCAGGCCGGTGCGGGCCACCTCCAGGTCGCAGACCTTGGTGACGGCGGTGCCGATCGCGCCGGGGAAGGTGGCGTAGCCGCCGCCGATGTTGATGCCCGCCACCCGGCCCTGCTTGTTCGCGTGGGTGCCGAGCGGGAGGTGCACGGAGCGGCCGGTGATCAGGTGGTGGGTCTCGACGCAGTCGCCGGCGGCCCAGACGTCCTCGTGGCCGTGCACCCGCATGCGCAGGTCGGTCAGGAGGCCGCCGTGCTCGCCGACGGGCAGGCCGGCGGAGCGGGCCAGCAGCGTGTTCGGGCGGACGCCGAGGCCGAGCACGACCACGTCGGCAGGGACCTCGCCGGCGTCGGTGGAGACGGCGGTGACGCGGCCGTCGGTGCCGGTCAGGCCGGTGACGGTGACGCCGGTGCGCACGTCGATGCCGAGCGCGATCATCGCGTCGCGGACCAGTGCGCCCATGTCGGGGTCGACGGTGGACATGGGCTGGGCGCTGCGTTCCAGCAGCGTGACCGTGAGGCCGCGGTTTATCAGGGCCTCGGCCATCTCCACGCCGATGTAGCCGCCGCCGATCACGACGGCGCGGCGGACCTCGGGGGTGAGCCAGGAGGCGAGGCGGTCGCCGTCGTCCAGCGTCTGCACGCCGAAGACGCCGTCGAAGTCCACCTCGGCCCAGGGCGGGCTGACGGGCGTGGCGCCGGTGGCCACCACCAGCTGGTCGAAGCCGAGGTCGTAGTCGCCGGAGGACGCCTGGACGGAGACGGTGCGCGCCTGGAGGTCGATGGCGACGACCTCACTGCGTACCCGCAGGTCGATGTCCTGATTTTTCCGGAACGTCTCGGGGGTGCGCACGATCAGGTCGTCGCGCGCGTCGACGGCGCCGCCGATCCAGTAGGGGATGCCGCAGGCCGAGTACGACCCGTGGTTGCCCCGTTCGAACGCGACGATCTCCAGCTTGCCGGCGGGGATCCGCTTGCGGGCCTGGGACGCGGCGGACATGCCCGCCGCGTCGCCGCCGATGACGATGAGCCTCTTCGTGGTCACCTGTCGATTACTACCCGCGCGTCGCGGCGGTCACCAGGTCGAGCACGTCGTCGAGCCTGCCGTTCTTCGCGAACGCGGCCCGCTGCCGGGCGGCGCCGGAGCCGTGCGAGCGCAGCCGGCTCATCAGCACCGTGGTGATCTCCAGGTCGCCGTGCGCCTCCAGCTGCGGGCGGACCAGGTCGAACAGGCGGCGCAGCAGGTGCCAGGCCGGGCGCGGGCGCTGGTTGACCAGGTCGACCGCGAGGCCCTCCAGTCCGTCGTGCGCGGCCCGCCAGTGCGCGGCGGTGAGCAGCTGCTGGTCGATCGCGGGCGCGGGCAGGCCGGCGCCGATGTCCGCGATCGCGGTGCCGACCAGCGCGCGGACCAGCGCGGCGACCAGCATGGCGTCGTCCAGCGTCGGGCAGACGTCGCCGATCCGGATCTCCACGGTGGGATATGTCGCGGAGACGCGGCCGTACCAGTAGAGCATTCCCTCGTCGAGCACGGCGCCGGACGCGATCAGGTCGTCCAGCAGGTGGCGGTAGTGCGCGAACGACTCCAGGTGCGGCGTCGGGCCGACGGACGGCCAGCGCTCCCACATCACCGAGCGCCAGCTGGCGTACCCCGTGTCGATGCCCTGGTAGAACGGCGAGTTCGCGGTGACCGCGTGCAGCACGGGCAGCCAGGGGCGGATGTGGTTGAGCACCTGGACGGCCAGCTCCGGGTCGGCCACGCCCACGTGGACGTGCATGCCGTTGAGCCCGTGACCGGGCGAGAGCGCGCCGAACCGCTCCTCCATCCGGTGGTAGCGGGGCTGGTCCACCACGGGCGAGTCCGGGCCGCCGACCGGGCAGGCACCGATCGCGACGAGCCGTGCGCCGGCCGCCTCGGCCGCGTCCGCGACGCCCTCGCGCAGCACGCTCATCGACCGCCACAGCGCGGCGAGGTCCACGACCGGCGGGCCGGCCACCTCGATCTGGGTGCGGAAGTACTCGTGCTGGACGGACGCGCGCAGCGCCGGGGAGACGCGGTCGATCACGTCCTCGACCACGGGCGCGGCCTCCGGGCGGTCCTTGGCCAGCAGGAGGTACTCCTCCTCGATGCCGAGGGTGAGCAGGCCGGGCGGGGCCATCGTCGGCATCGCGGTCATGTCATCCGCCCTTCAGGTCCGGTAACCGGGAGTCGGCGGGCGGCGGGAGCTTCCCGAACCCGCCGCACGCCGCGCTACCCTCCCGGAACACGCTAGCGGCGCCCGGGAGCGATCACCCTATTTTTGGCAAACCGGGCACCAGTAGGTATTGCGGTTCGCCAGCGTGCCCTTCGCGATCGCGGTGCCGCAGACCAGGCAGGGCAGGCCCGCGCGCCGGTAGACGTAGACCTCTCCCCCGTGCCGGTCCACGCGCGGCGCGCGCCGCATCGCCTCCGGCGTGTGCTGGACGTGCACGGTGTCGATCCGGCCCTGCGCCACGCCGTCCTTCATCAGCGCGCGCAGGTCCTCCCAGATCTCCGCGAACGCGGCGGCGCTCAGCGCGCGGCCCGGCGTGGTCGGCGGCAGCCCGGCTCGGAACAGCACCTCGGTGGCGTAGATCAGGCCCGGACCGGCCAGCACGGACTGATCCATGATCAGCTGGAGCAGCGGCGCGTTGCTGCGGGCGATCCGTGCGTACGCCGGCGCCGGGTCCGAGTCGTCGCGCAGCGGGTCCGGCCCCAGCCGGGCCTGGATCAGCGCGACGCCGTGCGGGTCCAGCACCTCGCACGCGGTCGGCCCGCGCAGTTCCAGCCACCCGCGCTCGCCGGCCAGCCGCATCCGGATCAGGCCGACCGGGTCCGGGACCGGCAGCGGCCCGGTGGCGAACTTGCCGTACAGCCCGAGGTGCACGTGCACGATCCGGTCGCCGGCGTAGTGGTGGAACAGGTGCTTGCCGTACGCGGAGGTGTCCTCCAGGACACGGCCGGTGACCAGCGCCGCGCCGTCCGCGAACCGCCCCTGCGGACTGTCCGCCTCGACCGGCCGTCCGGCCAGGAGCTCACGGTGGGCGAGCGCCAGGCGATGAATGCTGTGTCCCTCGGGCATGGTGGAAAAAGATACCTACGTCACTCCGCCCGGCCGCATCCGCAGGTCACCCGACGGCTCTCGACAGTGGAATTTCCACATGAGCAAAAACCCCTGTGCGGTGATCATCGGGGGCCCGTACCGGCCGGTATGCTGGCCACCCTGATCGAGCCGCCCGCACGAGGGGACACCGGTGGAGCTGAATCTCACGGGTGACCGGGTGGTCGGGCGCTGGGCCCACATCATCCGGCGGCGCTTCCCCTCCGCGGAGTCGCTCTCCGATCAGGCGCGCGACGACATCGCCACGCTCGCGTCCACACTGCACCTCATCCCGGCGGACACGCCGTGCCCCGCGCTGGACGAGCTGTTCCGCGGACATCCCGGCCTCACCTCGGTCGCGGTGGAGGGCCCGGACGGGCGGCTCGGACTGGTCATGCGCGAGCGCTTCCTGCTCACCATGTCCGGCGCGTTCGGCTACGGCCGGCCGCTCACCAGCCGCGATACCGTGGCCGGGCTGACCGACTGGCACCCGCTGGTGCTGCTGGCCGGCACCAGCGTGCTCACCGCCGCCCAGCGCCTGCGCACCCGTCCGCGGGACGCCCGCTACGACGACGTGATCGTCTCCGACGGCGGGGCCAAGCTCAGCTCCGTCTCCGCCGCGCTGCTGCTGGACACGCTCACCGAACGGCTGTCCGCCAAGGTCATCCGGGACGAGCTGACCGGGCTGGCGAACCGCGCGCACTTCCTGGAGCGGCTGGAGGAGGCGTGCATCGACGCCACCGACCCGGACGAGCCGGGCCCGCGCGTGGTGGTCGCGTTCATCGACCTGGACCACATGAAGAAGATCAACGACTCGTTCGGGCACCACGTCGGCGACGTGGTGCTCACCTCACTGGCCGACCGGCTGGCCGCGGTCGCCCGCGACGAGGAGCTGGTCGCGCGGCTCGGCGGTGACGAGTTCGCGGTGCTCACCCGGGTCGCCGACGAGGCGGACGAGCAGCACGTCGCCGCCGAGATCGGCGACCGCTACCGATCCGCCGCCTCGAAGACGGACCCGGTCATCCCGCACGGCGCGCAGACCAAGGCGAGCGTGGGCGTGGCCGTCACCGGCGACCGCGCGGACGCGGAGTCCGTGCTCAGCGCCGCGGACATGGCCATGTACCGCGCGAAGCAAGCCGGCGGCGACGACGTGGTCACCGTGCTCGGCGTCGGCCCCGGACTGCCGGAGGACGTGGAGCAGGTCGACCGCTCGGTCCGGCAGGCGATCCTCGGCAACGAGCTGCGCCTGGTCTACCAGCCGATCGTCCGGATCAAGGACCGCACCGTGGTGAGCGTGGAAGCGCTGGTCCGCTGGCAGCACCCGCGGCTCGGCCGGCTCTCCCCGGACCGTTTCCTGCCGGGCGCGGAACGTACCGGCCAGATGCCCGCGCTGGACCGCTGGGTGCTGCGCACCGCCTGTGCCGACCTGGTGTCGCTGACCGAGCGCCTGGGCGACGCCGCACCCCCGTCTGTGAACGTGAACATCTCCACCCGCACGCTCACCACGCCGTTCGACGTGACCGTGCTCGACGTCCTGGCCGAGACCGGCCTCCCCCCGGACCGCCTCCGCCTCGAACTCCCGGAGACCGCCGACCTGACGCTGCTCTCCGGCGCCCATGCCCGCCTCGAACGCCTCCGCGAGACCGGCGTCCACCTCACGCTCGACGACATGGGTGCCGGCTCCACCACGCTGCGCCACCTCTCCACGCTGACCGTCCACGGCATGAAGATCGACCAGATGTTCGTCGCCGGCATGCTCGACAACCCGCGCGACCACACCGTCGTCAAGCTGCTCACCGACCTCGGCCACGGCCTCCAGCTGCGCGTCACCGCCGAGGGCGTCGAGACCGCCGAGCAGCTGGAGGCGCTGGCCGCCCTCGGCGTCGAACACGCCCAGGGCTACCACCTGGGCCGCCCCGCGCCGCTGGACGACCTGGTCGCGGCCCTGTCCGACGTCTGAGCGGATCAAAAGCCAGATCAAGATCTAATGCATTTCCCGCTTCCGGCGTGGTCCGGCAGCGCCGCTCCCGCGGGCACCGGTCGTCGCTGGCGCTCCTCCCTGCCGGTTTCGCCGTGGTCCGGGAAACCCGCCCGACCGCTACCGAACTGTCGGCAGCGAGGTCCGGCCGGAGGTCGGCAACGGGCCGTTACGGCCCGGCATGGTTTGCCGGACCACGACGGAACCGGCTCCTCGCGACGAGCGGAGCGCCAGCGGAGCCCGACGCGAGGTTTGCCCGCGGGAGCAACGCTGCCGCACCACGCCGGAAGCGGGCAAACAAGAACTTGACCTGGGTTTGTCCTCTCCTGACCAGCACGCATGCCGGCAGCGAGGCGCAGTCCGGACCATCGCGTGAGCGGGATCGGGGTCTGGGGTCGCCCCCAGGCAAGCTCAAGCGGCGAGCAACAGTCGTCGATCAGGTGAACGCCGTGGGATGTGTGGTGATCAAGGGTTCCGGGTAGGGATAGCGCAACCCCCAAACAACCCTTCAGGAGGTGCACCGTGCGACTCCCGACGTTCACCAGGTCGGCGGGCACGACGACCGCGGACGACGAGATCACCGAGGTCCGTCCCGCCGTCGCCCCGCGCGATACCAAGGTCGATGACCGGACCCCCTACGCGAAGAGTTCCACCGACACGATCACCCGTCCTTCTCCGCCGCCTCCGCCGGTCGCGGTGCCGGTCGAGACCGGCCCGCGCGCCCGGACCAGCATCATGGCCACGGTCGGCCTGGCGCTGAGCGTCGGCGCGGCCGCGCTGGTGATGACCGGCCTGCTGGCCGGGTACGGCATCGGCGTCGCCGTGATCGCGTTCCTCGCCTCGGCCGCGGGTTTCGTGGCCACCCGGCACCGTCACGTGGCCGGCAAGTTCGACGCGCTGGTCGGGATGCTGGTCAGCGCCGCCGCGCTGATCCTCGGGATCATGGCGGTCACCGGCGACCTGTCCTGGATCAGCGTGGACAGCAGCACGGTCGGCCCGGCGCGGGAGTGGCTTGACGCACAGTTTCCGAACTGGTTCTGACGGGCATTGACTGATCAAGGCACCTGGAGCGGTTCGCCCAGTGTTGTCGGGGCAAGGGCGGTTCGCCTGATTGCCGAGCTTGGGGGCGGAGATTCTCCGCCCCCATAACGCTGTCCGGACAACGAATCGCCACTCAGCCGCGCATCAACGCAACGAATCGTCGCGGCACGCAACTCTCGACGCTGGAACGGAAAACGACAGCGGCCATAGCGTTCGAGGTGAAGAACCGCCCTCGATCTGGAGCCGCTCCCATGTTCTCGCACCGGCGCTACCTCATGTGCCGCCCGACCTACTTCGCGGTCGAATACACGATCAACCCGTGGATGGACCCGAGCGCGCCGTACGACACCGAGCTCGCCGTCCGGCAGTGGACCGCGCTGCGCCAGGTGTACGCGGACCTCGGCCACACCGTCGAGGAGATAGACCCGCTCCCCGGCCTCCCCGACATGGTCTTCGCCGCGAACGGCGCCACCGTGGTCGACGGCACCGTGCTGGCCGTGCAGTTCCTCAACCCGGAGCGCGCGGACGAGGGCCCGGCCTACGCCAACTGGTTCCGGCGGGCCGGCTTCGACGTGGTCGAGGCGAAAGCGGTCAACGAGGGCGAGGGCGACATCCTGCTCGCCGGCGACTTCCTGCTGGCCGGCACCGGTTTCCGCACCGCGCACGCGGCGCACCTGCAGGCGCAGGAGACGCTGCGCCGCCCGGTCGTGACGCTGCAGCTGGTGGACCCGAGCTACTACCACCTGGACACCGCGCTCTGCGTGCTCGACGCGAAGACCGTGGCGTACCTGCCGGAGGCGTTCACGCCCGGCAGCCGCGAGGTGCTCCGCCGCCTGTTCCCGGACGCGATCCTGGCCGGTGCCGAGGACGCGGCCGTGCTCGGCCTCAACGCGGTCAGCGACGGCCGCAACGTCGTGCTCCCGGTCCAGGCCGGCAACTTCGCTCAACAGCTCGCGGACCGCGGCTTCATGCCGATCGGAGTGGACGTGTCCGAGCTGCGCAAGGCGGGCGGCGGCCCCAAGTGCTGCACCCTCGAAATCCGTGCTGGAGGCTGAAATGATCGTCGACGACCTCACGCTGACGCCGAAGGCGCTGGCGGACGCGGAGCGGTGGACCGCGCACAATTATCACCCGCTGCCGGTCGTCGTCGCGGAGGCCGAGGGCGCCTGGGTCACCGACGTCGACGGCCGCCGCTACCTGGACTGCCTCGCCGGATACTCCGCGCTGAACTTCGGGCACCGGCACCCGGCGCTGATCGCGGCCGCGCACGCCCAGCTGGACCGGCTCACGCTGACCAGCCGCGCGTTCGTGCACGACCAGTTCGCCGCGTTCTGCAAGGGGCTGGCGCAGCTCTGCCACGCGGACATGGTCCTGCCGATGAACACCGGCGCTGAGGCGGTGGAGACCGCGATCAAGGTGTCCCGCGCGTGGGGCTACCGGGTGAAGAAGGTCGCGCCGGATCGTGCGCACATCATCGTCGCGGACGGGAACTTCCACGGCCGGACCACCACGATCGTCAGCTTCTCCACCGACCCGGACGCGCGGAACGACTTCGGGCCGTACACGCCGGGCTTCTCGGTCGTCCCCTACGGCGATCTGGCCGCGATGGCGGAGGCGATCACGGACGACACGGTCGCGGTGCTGATCGAGCCGATCCAGGGCGAGGCCGGCGTGCTGGTGCCGCCGCCCGGCTACCTCAGCGGCGTGCGCGCGCTCTGCACGGAGCGGAACGTGCTGTTCGTGGCCGACGAGATCCAGTCCGGCCTCGGGCGTACCGGCACCACGTTCGCCTGCGACCACGAGGGCGTCCGCCCCGACCTCTACCTGCTCGGCAAGGCGCTCGGCGGCGGCATCGTGCCGGTCTCCGCGGTCGCCGGCCGGGGCGACGTGCTCGGCGTGCTGCGGCCGGGCGAGCACGGCTCCACGTTCGGCGGGAACCCGCTGGCCTGCGCGGTCGCCACCGAGGTGGTCGGGCTGCTGGAGACCGGTGAGTTCCAGCGCCGGTCCGCCACGCTCGGCACCCGGCTGCACGCCGGGCTGGTCGCGCTGATCGGCCACGGCGTCGTCGCGGTCCGCGGCCGCGGGCTCTGGGCCGGCGTGGACATCGACCCGGCGCTGATGACCGGCCGCCGCGCCTGCGAGCTGCTGCTCGAGCAGGGCGTGCTGGTCAAGGACACGCACGGCTCCACCATCCGCCTCGCGCCTCCGCTGACCGTCACGGAGGACGAGATCGACCTGCTGCTCGGCCGGTTGGGGGCGATTCTCAGCTCCCCCTGAGGATCACTTCCAGACGAAAAGGGGGCCCGACGGGCCCCCTTTTCCTCGTCTGCCGGTCAGTTGGTGCCGAGCGGGTTGTAGAGCGAGTCCGGCGCCTCGGTGACCTCGCCCGCGGGCGGCGCGGTGACGGTCACGGCCGTGCCGTAGTCCGTGTAGTCGATCTTCAGCGGCCCGGCCAGCTCCGCCGACGCCTTCTGCACGTCCACGGTCAGGTTCGTCAGCCGGCCCTGCGCGTCCGTGGTGGCCGTGAACGGCACCTTCTGCGCCGCACCGTCGCCGATCGTCACGCTGCCCAGCCCGGTCACGCCCGCGACCTTGGTCAGGTCCACGGTGCCGCTGAACCCGTTCGCGCCGGTACGTTGCACGTCCGCGCTGGCCGCGATGAACTTCGACGCCTTCGCCGGGTCGGTCTGACCCGGGCTGATGCTGAACGTGTCCGTACCGGACGCCTTCTGCGTGTCCAGGTGCATCCAGCCGGCCGGCAGCGCCTCGCCCAGGCCGGTGACCTTGGCCCACGCGTCCGTACCGATGAGCCGGGTCTCGATCGAGATCTGCCCCCCGGCCGTCTTCAACGTCGTCGTGGTGCTGCCGGCCTCCTTCTGCGGGTCGATCTGCCCGGTCACCGAGATCGCGTCCCCCATCGACATGGCGGCCCTGTAGCTGGTCGTGCCGAGCGCCTTCGTCGACTCGGCCAGCGCGGTGTCCGCCTCGCTCGGCGGCACGGTCGTGGTCACCGCGGTCGGCGCCACCGACACGGACGGCAGGGAGATCGAGGGCTCCCCGTTCTCGGCGCAGCCGCTCAACGCGAGCACGCCCGCGAGCGCCACACCCGGGCCCCACAGAATTCGGCGGTCCATCACAGTTCTCCCTCACCTCACTCGGATACATCCCTGTCTTTCCCCGCGCTCGTCTCCCAGCAAACGAACCCCAGGCCGGATAGGGTCGGTCTCATGGCTCAGTTGCTGGGAGACGCAGCGGTAGGCAAGGCCCTCGCGCAGCTCACGGGCTGGATCGGCGATCAGGAGGTGATCGTGCGGACCGTGGAGCTGCCCAGCTTCCCGGCCGCGATCGTCGCGGTCGTCGACGTGGCCAAGTTCGCCGAGGAGATCGACCACCACCCCGACATCGACATCCGCTGGCGGTCGGTCACGTTCCGGCTGACCACACACTCCGCCGGCGGTGTCACCGAGAGTGACGTCACGCTGGCCACCCGCATCGACGAGATCGTGACCCGCATCCTGGATCAGGAGTCTTGATTTCGCCGGACCGGGCCTTACCGGCATGATGTGACCAGCCCCGGGCGGGAGGTCCAGAGTGAGATTCGAGATCAGCAAAGTGCTCGACGCGATCGAGCGGCGGTTGTGCGTCGACCCGGCGATGGCGCGCGCCGTCCTAGACCTGTCCGAGGTCGTCCGATATCAGGACCTTGACCAGGGCAGACCGGCCAGCATGCTGCGCCTCGGCATGGTCATCGACGCGCTCGGCCGCCAGCTCGCCGAGGAGGACGTGCCGGTCTACGTCATCCTCCCCCGCGCGCTACTCTCCGACGCGGACCTGACCTCCAACGAGCGCATGGTCGCGCGCCGCTGGGCCGACGACGGTCTCGTCGAGGTCGTGCCGCAGATGAACGACCGCGTGCTGGAGGTCGCGGACATCCTCGGCCTCCCGGTGCTCAGCCGCGAGCGCTACGAGGGCCACCGGGGTTCGTACCCGTGGATCGGCGACCCCGGCCGCCTCATCGCCCCGATCGTCGGCCACGGCGGCGCCGCGCTCGTCGCCCGCGTCGGCAACGGCCAGGCCACCCCCGGCGCGCAGTCCCAGGCCGGCCTGCGCCTGATGAGCCGCCTGTGGCGCTGCCCGGAGAACCCGTGCGCCAGCTTCGGCGGCGACAGCGGCGGCGACAGCTTCTTCGCCGACCTCCGCCAGCCCGAGCAGGAGTCCCGGCCCGGCGCCCAGCCGCCGCCCACGCTCCGCCAGGGCGCCCCCACCTGCCCGCGGCACGGCACCCGCCTCTCCGACGGCGGCCCCCGCCCCGCGGCCGAGGCGCTCGCCATCCGCGTCGGCGGCGTCGTCCGCCAGCGCTTCGTCGTCGTCGAGGACGAGCCGCTCGAGGTCGGCCGCGCCCCCGACAAGGGCGGCATCATGCTCGGCCAGTGGCTCTCCGACGAGGCCCGCAAGTGGATCAGCCGAGCCCACGTCCGCTTCGACCTCCGCGGCGGCGAACTCTCCGTCACCGACGTCAGCACCAACGGCACCGGCATCCGGCCCGGCGGCAGCATGGACGAGGACGACCGGCTCATCATCAAACGCAAGAAGCGGGCGCTGGACCCTACGGATCTGGTCGAGCTGTACCCGGGCGTGCACGTGGGCCGTGCGCGGAACTGGACGTCGGGCGGGGTCTCAGACCCGGTGTCCGTGCTGACGGACGCGCCGACGATGAGCCTGCGGGTTGTCCCGCCTCGCTGCGCGCCAAGACTCCGCCGGCGCTCCGCTTGCCGCTTCGCGTCGGAGCCGGTTCCGCGGTGGTCGGGGAAGAGCACGCGAGTTTCGTCGTGGTCGCGGTGAGCGAGGCGAGTCCCGCTCACCGCACGAAGCCGGTGCGGCCCGTGCCGCTGACCGCCCGAACCGGTACCGCTCGTGCCGCTCACCACCCGACCCGGCGCGGCCCGAGCCGCTCACCACCCGAGCCGGCACTGCCCGGCCCGGCAACCGCGATCCACCCCGCAGCCCGACCCGGGCTTCAAAGGGTCGCTTCGGGCACTCCGTGCCCGAAATTTCGGTCTATTGGTTGTGTTGGGTGGTGTGGTGGCGCCAGCGACGGGAATGGCGGCCCGCGGGAGCATGCGGAAACGGACCACGGCGGGAGTGGGAAAAGAAAAAGGGGTCAGGCCTCTGCCAGGACGGCCTCTACCAGGGATTTCGTGTCGGTGAGGTCGGGGAGGACCAGGTCGGCGGCGGCGAGGGCGGCGGCGGGGTAGCGGCCGGTGGCGACGGCGATGGCGCGGGCGCCGGCGGCATGGGCGGCCTCGATGTCGAGTGGGGTGTCGCCGATCAGGATCGTGGTGATGCCGGTGGAGGCGGGGTGCAGGCGGGCCAGTGCGGTGCGGGCGACCGTCACCAGGTCGGCGCGGACGGCGTGGTCGCGGCCGTAGGCGGCCACGGTCAGGTCGAGGCCGGCGCCGAGGCCGACGGCGGCCAGCTTGGCGGCGGCGACCGGGCCGAGGTTGCCGGTCAGCACGGACTGGACGACGGACGGGTGGGCGGTGAGTGCGCGGATCGCGGCGTCGGCGCCGGGCAGCATGGTGCCGCCGTGGGTGTGGAAGTCGTCCGCGGCCGGGGCCAGGGACTCCATCAGCGCGATCAGGTCGTCGGGGGTGTCGGGCACGTCGTGGCGGTCGAGGACGTCGGTCATGATCGCCCGGTCGGTGCGCCCGGCCATCGGCACCAGGTGCACCAGCGGGCGGCCGTAGAGCTGCTGGAACGCGCGGTCGGCCAGGCGCCAGCCGTAGCCTTTCGCGTCCAGGAGCGTGCCGTCGATGTCCCACAGTACGAAGCGGGTCGGGGTCAACGTGTGTCCTCTCAGGTCATCCGGCTGACGGCGGCGCGCAGGCGGGCCAGGTCGCGGCGGCGTCGCTCGTAGGTGATGGCCAGCGTAAGCAGGAGGATGCCGCCCACGGCGAACGGCAGCCAGCGCGGCAGCAGGTCCCAGAAGCGGACGACCTCGGTGAGGGAGAGGATCAGCAGCGTGGCGCCGCCGAGCACGACGGGAGACTGGCGGCGGCGGATCGCGCCGCCGATCACCAGGATGACCGCGCCGGCGCCGAGCAGCAGACGGCGCTGCCAGGACGCGTCGCCGAGCAGGACCGCGGCCAGGCTGGGCAGGAGCGCGGCGGCGACCGGGATCGCGTACGCGCGCCAGCTGCTCAGCGCGGGGCGGTGGCGTGCGGCGATCAGTCCGACCACGGCGGCGACCAGCGCGGTGGGCAGCGTGTACGCCTCCCAGACGCCCACGTTCGCGGACGCGAGCAGCAGCCACCAGGCCAGCAGCAGCGATCCGGCGGCGGCCAGGCCGAGCGGGCGGCGCCACGGACCGAAGATCGCCCGGACGCCGATCGCGATGCCCCAGAACAGGGCGACCGCGGACGCGTACCGCAGGTCTCCGCCGATGACCAGCAGGAACGCGACCACGGCGGTGGCGTGCGCGGCGACCTCGACCGGCCCGGCCTCGGCGGGGCGGGCACGGCGCAGCAGCGCGCCGAGCGTCAGCACGGCCGCGGCCACGCCCAGCACGATCAGCGCGGTCAGGCGCAGCGGGAGGTCGGCGGCGGCGCCGGTGGTGCCGGCCAGTCCGATCGCGGCCACGACCGCGCCCAGCCAGCCGGTCAGCCGGGAACGCATCCAGCGGCCGGTCACGCCGACCACCACGCCCGCGACCAGGGAGAGTCCCAGCGCTGCCAGCGTGGTGCCGGGGCGGGGTGACGCGCCGGCCAGGCCCGCGCCCTTGAGGACGACGCCGACCGGCACGAGCAGCAGGCCGGTCCGCGGCACCCAGCCGGAGACGAGCAGCGCGGTCACGCCGAGTACCAGGCTCACCGCGGGGATCGCGGGCCAGGGCGCGCCGGCCGCGGCCAGGCCGACCAGCACGGTGACGGCCGTGGCCGAGGCGCCGCCGAGCAGCGCCCAGCGACGGCGTCCGCCGGTGAACACCAGCACGGCCAGCACGACCACCGGGATCAGCAGCGCGAGCGCGACGGCCTGGCTCCAGGACGGCAGCACGACCGGATAGGGCGCGAGGCCGATGCCGGCCGGCCGCTGCGACCAGCCTTCGCCGAGCCACGAGTAGGGGGTGAGGACGACCGTGGTCACCGCGTCCGCCACGGCCAGCAGCACGGCGAACGCGAGCGGCCCGCCCGCGAACCCGATCAGCAGCTGACCCCAGGTGGCCGGCCGGCGCAGACCCGCGCCGGCATAGGCGGGCGCCTGCGGGCCGGGAGCCACAAGACCAAGATCAGACACGGTGGGTACGACCGGAGGCGCGCAGGCCAGCAGCGCACGCGCGTACGCGGCGACGGCCACCACCAGCAGCGCGGACACGGCATAGAGCACGCGGGCGTCCCCGCCGGGTTCCAGCGGCAGGCCGGCGACCAGCATGACCAGGCCGAACACCGGCGCGGCCGTGCCGAGGTAGGCGGGCCACCAGCGCCGGACGGCCGCGATCGGGAGCAGCAGCGCCGCACTCGCCGCGAAGGCGATCCGCGCGGCCGGGGCGGACGGTGCGTCGGCCCACCAGGACAGCGTGAGCACGTCACTCCCGGCCGAGGCGGCCGCCAGCACGGTGACGGCGGTGAGCGGCACGCCGAGCAGCGCGGTGCCGAGCGCGAGGCCGCCGAGGCGCGGGTTCCGGGCGTGGGCCGCGGCCGCGACCGCCACGCCGAGCGCCACCGCGACCGGCAGCATCAGCGCGAGCATCATCGGCCGTGCGGAGAGCAGCAGCAGCGCGTAGAGCACCAGTCCGGCGCCGGGCAGCGCGCGGACCGTCACGGAACGGGGGAAACGCTCGCGTGCGGCCGTGATCAGCAGGACCGCACCGATGACGAGGTCGAGCGCGGCGGCCACGACCACCGGCAGGCCGAAGCCGATCGGCAGCGAGAGCACGCCGAGCGCGACGGCGGCCACGATCGCGTCGTGCCAGCCGCTCCAGGCGCCGCCCGCGTGGCGAAGTTCCCCGCGGGGGCCGCCGGCCGGCGACGCGCCGACCGGCAGCGCGGTAACCGGCGGCCCGGTCAGCGGCGGCCCGGTAAGCGGCGCTTCGACGGCCGGCCCCGGCGTGGCCGCGGGCGACGACGCCTCGGCACCCGGCTGCGGGGAGTCAGCAACCGGCGCAGCACCCGCCGGCGAGGCAACGCCCGGCCCCGCACCAGCCGGCGAGGCGCTGACTGGCCCGGCACCCGCCGGCGAGGCAACAACCGACCCGGCATCCATCGGTGAGGCAACGACCGGCGCAGCACCCGCCGGCGAGGCAGCCACCGGCCCGAACAGCGGCACCGCCGCCGATCGGGGAACGAACAACCGCGGCGCATACCTCGGCAGCAACAGCGCCGCCGCCAGCGGCAGCACCACCACCGCGACCGGCTGCTGCCAGTCGTACGAGGCGTCGAACGCGTACCCCTCCCACGCGTCCGACAGCCTCAGCATCGCGGCGACCGCCGTACCGGCCAGCACCAGCCCGTACACGACGAACGCCACGACCAGCCCACCGTTGCGCGGCCCCGGCCGGACCTCCTCCGGCAGCAGCGGCAGCACGCCGCGCACGGTCAGCGCGACCGCGCACACCACCGCGACCGTCCAGGCCAGCACGTAGGAGCCGCCGTACTCGAGTACCGGCCGCGCGGCCGCCAGCGCGACCAGCACCACGAACGCGCCGGCCGCGACGGCCTGGAACCGGGCGTGGCCCGCGACCACCGAGGCCGCGACCAGCAGCAGCCCGGAGACGAGCAGCGCGACCGGCGCGACGAAGCCGGACGTGTCGTCGTCGAGCATCAGCACGAGCAGCGAGGCGGAGAACGCGGCGAACAGCCAGCCGCCGTGCAGCAGCCAGGCGAGCGTGCGCAGCCCCGTTCGTACCCCCTCGGTCTGGTCCGGAATGCGAGAACCGGGCGGGAAGCGGGCCGCGATCAGGTCGACGGCCGCGACGCCGGCCAGCACCAGCGCGGTGCCGAACGCGGCCCGGTGCGCGAAGAGCAGCGGCAGCACCGGCTGGGCCAGCAGCAGCGCGCCCGCGCGCGGCCCGGTGAGCCCGGTGGCCCACCCGTAGCCGCCCGCGATCAGCGTGGCGACCAGCGCGACCACGCCGGCGTACCGTGCCGGGTCCATGCCGTTGACGCCGAAGAGGTTGACGTACCAGGCGGCGTAACCGTCCAGGACCACCAGCAGCAGGCCGAGCGCGGCGAACGTCTCCGCGGTCGCCCGCAGCTTCCGGCGCAGTGCGACCAGCGGCGCGGCCAGCGCGAGCGCGGTGACGGTGCCGAGGATCGCGGCGCGGCCGGCCATGCCGAACGTGGCCCAGGCGATCGTGGTGAACACGATCGCGGCGGTCCCGAGCAGCAGCCCGCCCAGGATGAAGAGCAGATTCTGCACGGTCCTGGTGGAGGCCTCGGGCCGCGCCGGAGCAACACCCGGATCAAGGGCCGGAGCAGGATCAAGAGCAGGAGCCGCCGCGGGTACGGCCACCGCCAGCCGCTCCGCATGAATGCGCGCCAGCAGCCCGTTCCGCCGTTGCTGCATGCCGCGCAGTTCCCCGGCGCGCGCGTCGTGCACGCGCCGGGCCGCCTCCAGCTCCCGCCGCGCGGTCTCCACCAGCGGCATCAGCACCGCGATCCGCCCGTCGAGGCCGATCACCTCGGCCGCCACCGGGTTGGGCCCGCGCCCGCACCCCGGGCATCCGCCCTGAAGCGTGGCGGTGGCGCCGCACCACGGGCACGGGTACTCCGGCGCGAGGCCGCTCAGATCGGTATCAGGCTGCACCCAGGCATCCTGTCGTGCCCGGAAAGGCCGCGACCAGAGTTTCCGTACCTAGGAGTGGATCGAGGAGTGCACCCAGGAGAGGTAATCGGGGTTGCCCGCGCTCACCGGGACGGCCACCACCTCGGGCACGTCGTACGGATGCGCCACCCGCAGATGCTCGATCAGCTCGTCGAGCCGGTCCGTGGTGGTCTTGAGCTGCACGACCCACTCCGAGGACGTCTCGATCTCCCCCTCCCACCAGTACGTGCTGGTGATCGGGCCGCCGACCTGCGCGCACGCGGCGAGGCGGGCGGTCACGGCGGAGAGCGCGAGCGAGTCGGCGGTCGGGCGGTCGTCGACCGTGGTGGTCACCAGATGTGTCTGCTCCACGCCGGGCACGCTACCGTTCGCGGCGCTTCGGGCCCATCGGCCGCGCGGGCTGTGGCTGGTGCGCCTCGATCCAGTCGTCGATGCGCTTCCACCAGTCGAAGAGCCACTCGACGCGTTCCTGCTCGGTTGTGGGGATCTCCTCCGGCGGCACGGACCAGAAGCTCATCATGATGGTCTTGTCCGTCGGCAGCTCCCGCCAGACGTCGCCGACCGTGAGCATCTTGTCCAGCCCGGTGTGCGCCACGAAGATCACGCCGGCGTCCGGCGCCGCGTCGATGGCCGCGTTGAGGCCGCCGGGCTTGGGCGCGAGCACGTGCCGCATGTTCTCCGCGCGCTTGGCCATCCGCTCCAGGCCGAGCGCGCGCAGCCGGTTGATCGCCTTGATCCGGCGCTTGGGCGTGAAGTTGCCGCCCTCCGGGAAGATCACCAGCGCGTCGTTCGGGTCGAGGCCCACCGTGACGTCGAAGATCTGCTTCTCGATGTCCTCGCCGTGCGTACGACCGGGCGCGATGAACCGGGTCGGCAGGCGGTTGAGCAGCACGTCGATCGCGGGGTCCCACTGCAGCGTGTCCTTGAGCACGATGCGCGGCTCACGGTCGAACCAGTTGACCAGCGAGTGGATCAGGATGAACGAGTCGCCGGGGCCGGCGTGCCGGCAGACCACGATCTCCGGGCGGCCGGGCAGCGCCACGTCCGGGTCCGTGCCGACGATCTCGATGTCCACGTTGAGCGCGCCGCGGACCAGCTTGTAGAGCGAGTCGAGGAACGCGCCGGTCACCACGTAGTGCACGCGCTGGAACGCGGGCGACCGCTTCTTCCAGCCGAATCCGGACGCCAGCCACAGGCCGAACAGCACGATCAGCGCGGCGGCGTCCCAGACGACGTAGACGATGAAGGCCCAGAGGATGCGCAGCAGCCGCAGCCGGCCGGGCAGGATCGGCGACAGCAGCAGCGCCACCGGGAGCAGGACCGGAAGGCCCGCCAGCAGTACGGCGGCGAGCGCCACCATCAGCGGGCCGAAGAACAACCTGCGGAACCACCGTGGGGGTAACGGCATCGTCGATCTACTCCATCTTCACGTTGGCGTGCAGATAGCGGCGGGACGCGGTGTAGGCACGGCTGATCCGGCGCCCGACCGCGGCCATGTCACGGTAGGCCCAGGGGGTGTCGTCGCGGGGCTCCCCGCCCCCGGTCGGCAGCACGTGCACGTCCACATCATCGGGCAGCGCCGCCATCTCCCGGGCGAACCGGTGCCGCCGCGCGATCTCGAACGCCACCTGCGCCACCTCCCACGGGCGGCGCGGCGGGACCAGCGCCCGCTCGATCCGGCCCACCTGCAGCACGAAGATGAGCTTGGCGCCGCCGCGCACGGCCTCGTCGACCGGGATGGAGTTGACGATGCCGCCGTCGATGAAGTGCTCGCCGTCGATCTCGGACGGCGGCAGCAGGCCGGGCACGGCCGCGGACGCCTGCACGGCCCTGACCAGCGGCCCGCTGGTGAACCAGTGCTCCGCCGCGCGCTCGATGCTGGCCGCGCAGCACCGGAACGGCACGCGCAGATCCTCGAACGTGGTGTGCTCACCGAGCTCCCGCTCCAGCAGCCGCCGCAGCGGCGTGGGCGAGTGCAGGTGGGTGCGGGCCGCGAACCGCCGCAGCTGCCGGGCGAGCGAGTCGCCGTAGACCTCGCCGGCCTCCGGGGACGCCCAGAGCCGCACCAGCCGGTCCGTGACCGCCTCGCTGGGGTCGGCCGCCACCAGCGCGCCGTTCACCGCGCCGATCGACGTGCCCACCACCAGGTCGGGGGTGAACCCGCCGCGGAACAGGGCACGCAGCATGCCCACCTCGACGGCGCCGAGCACACCGCCACCGCCTAGCACGAACGCGACCGGGCCGTTGACCATGGCAAACATCCTTACACGTCGCCGCATGCGGTCACTGATCGCCCGATTAGTGAGGTACGCGTATCCCCGTAACCTCCCGTTGACAACGCGTACGGATTCGCGCAGCCTGATGTATCCGGTAGTCCCCCACCAGCTGTCAGGTGTGTGAGATGCCCTCGTTGCGCCCCGGCGGGCTGCTGGCCCGCAGGTACCGCCTCATCGATCGGATCGGCGCGGGCGGCATGTCCGTGATCTGGCGGGCGCACGACGAGGTCCTCGATCGGGTGGTCGCGCTCAAGGTGCTCGCCGCCTCGCTGGCCGCGGACGCCCGGTTCCGCTCGCTGGTCCGCCAGGAGGCGCGGGCCGCCGGCGCGCTGGTCCACCCGCACGTCACGGCCGTCCACGACTACGGCGAGGACGTCGACCCGGACGGCACGGTCACCGCGTTCGTGGTGATGGAGCTGCTCAGCGGCGAGGTGCTGGAGTCCCGGCTGACCCAGGGGCCGCTGCGCTGGGACCACGCGGTCCGGGTGTGCGCGGAGGTGTCCGAGGCGCTGGCGGCCGCGCACCGGCTCGGCATCGTGCACCGGGACGTCACGCCGGCAAACATCATGCTGACCGCGCTCGGCGCGAAGGTGCTCGACTTCGGCATCGCCACCCACATCGGCGCGCCGGACGAGGACGAGGAGGGCGACACGTTCGGCACGCCGGCCTACGTGGCGCCGGAACGGCTGGACGGCACGCCCGCGCAGCCGGCGACGGACGTCTACGCGCTCGGCGTGCTGCTCTACGAGACCGTGACCGGGCGGGTGCCGTACCCGGCGGACACCTGGGACGACCTCGCCGAGGCGCTGGCCGTGCCGGAGCCACCGCCGACCGACGGGATGCCGGCCGAGGTCGCCGCGATCTGCCTGCGCTGCCTGGACCGCGACCCGCTGCGGCGGCCCACGGCGTACCAGGTGGCCGACGTCCTGCGCGGCCTGTCCGCCGAGCCTGCCGGGCCCCGTCGTCGTGGCCGGGTCGTCGTCCTCACGGCCGGCGCGGTGCTGCTCGCGGCCGGCGCGCTGCTGGCCGGCACGTTCCTGCGCCCGCACACCACGCCGGAGGCGACCGGGCCGTCCACCGGCGCGCCCGCGACCACGCCCGCGCCGATCCACAGCCCGCCCCCGCCGCCGCAGGTGGCCCGGACCGAGGTGCCCGCGACCGCCTCCGTACCCACGGTCCGCGAGGCGATGGCCACGCTCGGCCACATTCTGGACGCCGGCCTGGCCAGCGGCGACATCACGGCAGACGCCGGCCACGACCTGCGGACCCTCGTGTCCAACCTGGAGAACAACCTGGCCACCGGCGGCGTCAGCGACCTGCCCGCGCAGGTGCGCAGCCTGCACGTGAAGGTCGGCGACCGCAAGCGCGAGGGCTCGATCTCCGCCGCCTACGCCACCGAACTCGGCGCGGCCCTGGACCGCCTCGCTATCGCGACATAAGACCCAGTTCATGTTCCCGCTTCCGGCGGCCAACCTCCGGTGGCCGGAAGACTCCGCTGGCGCTCCGCTTCCGGCCACCGGCCGGAGCCGGTGCCGTCGCTGGTCACGGAAACCCACGCGGTGCCGGGGCCGCGGATCGGTGCGGCTCCGCGATACGTTCGCAGTCGGCAAGCACGGCCACGGCGACGAGGAGTGTGGTGAGTGGACAGTCCGGCCACCGATCAGAATCCCGAACTGACCGATTTCCTGGACGCGGCGTTCGACGCCGAGGTCGCCTTCAGCCCGCAGACCGCCGCGCTGCTCGGCCTCCCGCACGACCCGGGCCGCCTCGACGACCATTCCGAGGCCGGCCGGGAGCGCCATCTGGAGCTGCTCCGGGCCCGGCGGGACGAGCTGCGGCGCCGGTTCCCGCAGGACACGCTCGGGCCGGAGGAACGGCTCAACGCGGCGATGTTCGAAGACCGGGTGGAGCGCGCTGAGGAGGCGTACGTCTGGCGTCACCACATCTCCCCCGGCTCGGCCATCGAGGGGCCGGAGGAGAGCGCGGCGTTCCTGGTCGGCAAGCACCGGATCGCCTCGGTCGCGGACGCGGAGGGCTACGTCGCCCGCCTGCGCGACATCGCACGCGTGCTCACCGAGCGGGCCGAGCGGCTCGACCTCCAGCGCGGGCTCGGGATCACGCCGACCGCGCTGCAGATCACGCATCTGCGCCGGACGCTGCTGCCGTACGACGACGGCGCCGCCGGCCCGCTCCTGGCCGACTTCACCACGAAGGTCGCCGGGCTCGGGCTCCCCGCACCGCAGCAGGCCGCGCTGGTGGCCGACGCCGCCGAGGCCGTGCGCACGGAGGTGCGCGCCGGACGCGAGCGCTACCGGGCCGCGATCGACGACATCGCGCCGCTGGCCCGCGCGGACGACGGCGTCTGGAGCCTGCCGGACGGCGACGCCTACTACGCGGCCGCGCTCCGGCGCTGGAACACCACGGGCCTCACCGCGGACCGGATCCACGAGATCGGGCTCGCGGAGGTGGAGTCCATCCGGGGCGAGATGGCCGACGTGGTGCGCGAGGTCGGCTTCACCGGCACGCTCGCGGAGTTCTCCGACGCGGTGCGGGCCGATCCGCGGTACCGCTACGCCGACGACGAGGCCGGCCACGCGCGCTACCTGGCCGACGCGGAGCGATATCTGGCGGAGGCGACCGCGATCGCGTCGCGGCTGTTCCGAGCGCTGCCGAAGGCACCGATCGAGGTGCGCGCGGTGGAGAGCTGGCGCGAGGCGAACGCGCCGGTCGCGTTCTACGAGCTGCCCTCGCCGGACGGCGAACGGCCCGGCTTCTTCTACCTGAACCTGGCCACCATCGCGGAGGCGCAGACGATCCAGCTGCCCGGCATCGTCTACCACGAGGGCATTCCGGGACACCACTTCCAGGTCGCGCTGGCCCAGGAGCGGACGGATCTGCCACGGTTCCGGCGGTTCGACATCGGCTACGGCGCCTACGTCGAGGGCTGGGGTCTCTACGCGGAGCGGCTGGCGGACGAGCTCGGGCTGTACCAGGACCCGTACGCACGGTTCGGCATGCTGTCGCTGCAGATGTGGCGCGCCTGCCGACTGGTGCTCGACACCGGCCTGCACGCCAAGCGCTGGACGCGCGCGCAGGCCATCGCGTTCTTCGCCGCGAACAGCTCGATCTCGCACGCGGACATCGAGAAGGAGGTGGACCGCTACATCGGCCTCCCCGGCCAGGCCACGTCCTACACGATCGGCCAGCTCCGCATCCGGGACCTGCGCGATCGCGCGCGGGCCGCGCTGGGCCCGCGCTTCGACATCCGCGACTTCCACGACGCCGTGCTCGGCAACGGCGCGCTCCCGCTCCACATGCTCGACACCCAGGTCAGCCAGTGGATCGGACCAGCGACGGCACCGGCTCCGGCCGGTGGCCGGAAGCGGAGCGCCAGCGGAGTCTTCCGGCCACCGGAGGTTGGCCCGCGGGAGCATGCGGATCGCCACCACGCCGGAAGCGGGAAAATGAATGTGATCCTCAGCGGATGCGGTCGCCGGCCGAGTCGAAGAGCAGCAGGCGGTCCAGGTCTACCGCGATCGTCAGGTTCTCGCCGGGTCTGGGCAGGCCGGAGGCGGCCGGAACGCGCACCACCAGGTCCCCGTCGGTCCGGTTCTCGTCCACATCGGACGGCTCGTAGGCGGGGTAGAAGCCGTACTCGGTGCGTGCGGTCGCGGGCGGCTCCGTGCCGCGGGGCAGCAGGCGGCCGATCGGGCTACGGCGCGGCGGCTCGTCGGGCGGGTCCGCGAGCAGGCCCGCGAGGTGCGCCGGATCCGGTGTGCTGATCATGGTCTGGGCCGGCGGCGTCGGCAGGCCGCCGGTGTCGAGGTAGACGATGCCCTCGTGGCCGTGGTTCTCCACGTGCCGCACCCTGCCCCGCAGGCAGGCGCCGTCCACGTCGCCGGTGGCGCGCAACGCGTCGGGGCGCAGGCCGACCGTGACCCGGCCGTGCCGCAGCAGCGCCGCAGCCCGCGCGTCGCCGGCCGGCAGCGTCAGCACCTGACTGCCCAGGTCCACGGTCACCCGGTCGTCCGCGGGGTAGACCGCGCCCTCGAACAGGTTCGCGCGTGGCCGGCCGAGGAACGCGGCGACGAACACGGTGGCCGGGTCGTCGTAGACCTCGCGCGGCGTGCCGGCCTGCTGGAGCACGCCGTCGCGGAGCACGGCCACCCGGTCCGCGACGGACAGCGCCTCGGCCTGGTCGTGCGTGACGTAGAGCGTGGTCACGCCGATCCGGCGCGCGGTCGCGGCCACCTCGCCGCGCAGTTCGGCCCGCAGACCGGCGTCCAGGTGGGCCAGCGGCTCGTCGAGCAGGAAGACGCGCGGCGCGCGGACCAGCGCGCGGGCCATGGCGACGCGCTGCCGTTCGCCGCCGGAGAGCTGGCCGGGCCGCCGGTCCAGCAGGCCGCCGAGCCCGAGCTGGGCCGCGGTGCGTGCGACCAGCACGGCCACGTCGGGCGCAAACCGCAGCGGGAAGCCGATGTTCTCCGCGACCGTGAGGTGCGGGTAGAGCGCGTAGTGCTGGAAGACCATCGCCACGTTCCGGTCGCGCGTGCGCAGGTGGTCGACGATCTGGTCGTCGAACCGGACGTGGCCCGAGGTCGCGGTCTCCAGGCCCGCCACCAGCCGCAGCACCGTGGACTTGCCGCACCCGCTCGGCCCGAGCAGGACCAGCAGCTCGCCGTCGCGGGCCTCCAGCGTGAGACCGTTCACGGCCACGGTGCCGTCGTCGAACACCTTGGTCAGGTGGTCGAGCGCCACGGCCGTCATGCGGACATGGTGTGACGGGTCCGCGCCCGTGCGCCACATCACATCGACGGACGGCGCTCTCCTCGCGCCGAGCGGCGTTCTCAGGTCCGGCGTTCTCAGGTGCGGCGGTCGAGCCACCCGTCGCCGTCGGTGTCGGTGAGCCGCTCGTCGACCGTGCCGTCCCGGTCGACGTCGTAGTCCGCGAAGTCGACGATGCCGTCCGCGTCCACGTCGTGCCCGATGAAGTCGGCGCGGCCGTCGCCGTCGCGGTCCACCAGGATCTCCACGCCGCCGCCCGGACGCCCGCGCACGGTGTGCGCGTCCCAGGTGCCGTCGCCGTCCGCGTCCACCCTGGTCTGATAGCCCTCGGGCACCGGCAGGTCGCCGGCTCCCTGGGCCGCCGGAAGGCCGCCCGGCCCCTGGGCCGCCGGCAGGTCACCGCCGAAGCCCTGCAGCTCGCCGCCGAAGCCCTGGGCCGCCGGCGGGGCCTCGCCGAAGCCGGACGAGGCGGCGCCGCCCGCGAGCGAGTAACCGGTGGGCGCGGCGCCGCCGGTGACCGAGTGCGGCGCGGTGCCGCCGGTGATCGAGTAGCCGGTCGGCGCGGCGCCGCCGGTGACCGAGTGCGGCGGTGCGGCACCGAAACCGTCGGACGACGGCGGCGCGGTGCCGAACCCGTCCAGATTGAACAGTCCGAAGACGCTGGACTGGTTGGTCCGCGCCTCCACCGCGCTCTGCACGCCGTCGCCCGGCCCGGACGCCACCTGGCTGCGCAGCAGCGCCGCCTCGTCCGGCGACAGCGCGTAGCCGGAAAGCGCCCGGTCCGGGTCCGCGGCAAGCGCGGCCGCGAAGGCCGGATCGGTGATCAGTCGCTCCAGGGCGTCGTCGAAGCTCCGCATCGGTTCATCGTCGGGCACCACCGTCACGTACGGCAATCACTGGATCAGTCGAGTTCCGGCATCGGGATCGGCTGCGGCCGCGGGTGGCAGGCACCGCACTGGATCGCGTCCTCGACGACCAGGCCCTCGGCGCGACGGCGCGACTCGGACCGGTGCACCTCCAGCAGGAACGGTCCGAAGCGCGCGTGATCCTCACACACGCCCCGGCCGCAGAACTTGCAGGAGCCGCGCGCGGCCTTGGCACAGAACCAGCAGAGCACGTGGTCTCCTCAGAAGATGATCGTTGACGGCGGGACGGAGGAGATCGTCGGCGACTGGTCGACAGGCGCGGACGGGGTGATCGTCCCGCTGGAGATCACCGGCCCACTGGGTGACGACGACGGCCCCTCCGTTGGCGGCGGCGGGCTGGCCGACGGCGTCGGCGACGGCGGATTCGTGGTGCGGACCGGAGGCGTCGGCGACGTGGTGGTCCGGGACGGCGTCGGCGACCGGGTCACCGGCGGCGGAACCACTCCGCCGTCGTCATCCTCGTCATCCGCCGGCGTGGACGGGGTCGGCGACGACGAGTCCGAGGCCGAGGGGGTCGGCGACGGGGACTCCGACGGCGATTCCGACACGGCCGGCGTCGGGGACACGGACGGCGTGGACGACGGCGTCGGCAGCGGGTCCGGCAGGCCGTCACCGCAGTCCAGCTCGCCGCCGGTCTGCGGCTGCGTGATCCGGTCCGCGCGCACCTCGCCACGCGACACCACGGCCTGGCCGCTGGCGACCGCGTACCACGCGGCCTCGGTGCTGGTGATCGAGACGCGTGCGCTGGAGATCTCCAGCGACAGCGGTGCGAACGCGCCCGTGGTGGACGCGGTGTCGGAGAGGATCCGCCCGTTGGACAGGTCCAGCGTGCCGGACGGTGTCCGCACCCGGTCGCCGTCGCTGTGCAGGTCACGGATCGCGGCGCTGCTGCCGGCACAGAGCACGGAGATCGCGCCGCCGCGGAACGTCAGCGACGCCCGCGAGCTGCCCCCGACCGTGATCTCGGCGCCGATCGGCAGCTGGTAGCGGCCGCCCTCGTCGAGCGTGATCCGCCGGCCCGGCACGGTGACGTCGACCGCGCCGGTCTCCGCGGTGAGCAGCACCCGGTCGGACGGCATCTCGGCCCAGGCCGGCCCGGGACGCAGCTGCCCGGCGGTGAGCGCCAGCGCGAGCAGCAGGAGCAGCAGCACCAGCCACCAGAGCCGTCGCTCGAACCGGCCGTCGAGCCCGTAGTCGACGCCGCCCGGCGGCATCCCGGGCGGGGCCGCGAGCGGTGGATAGTCGCCGCCGGAGTGCACGCCGACCGCGGGCCGCAGCGGCGGCCGGTCCGTACCGTCGAACGACGCGCTGCCGGCGAACGTGGCGGACGCGCCGGCCATCGCCGGGATGGTCCAGAGCCGCACGGGCGTGCGCGCGACCGCGACCGCGCCCGGGAAGCCCTCGCCCACCGGGCCGATCATGGTGCCGCGCCGCAGCTCCCCGCCGTCCGGCAGCACGATCGCGCCGGACTCGACGATCACCGCGTCCGTGGGGCCGTCCAGCCGGATCGGCTCGCCCGGGTTGATGCTGGAGGAGCGGGCGGCCGCGAGCATGCCCATCCGGCCCTCGGGTGAGAGGCCGGTGAGTGCGGGGGTGTCGTCGAAGAGCGCCTCCGCGTAGCGGCGATCCGCGGGCGGCGGGCCGGGCAGCGGGCCGACCACGTCCGCGACCAGCGTGGACGGGACGGAGAGGAG
The DNA here is from genome assembly GCF_000717135.1 of Catenuloplanes japonicus. Taxonomy (GTDB): domain Bacteria; phylum Actinomycetota; class Actinomycetes; order Mycobacteriales; family Micromonosporaceae; genus Catenuloplanes; species Catenuloplanes japonicus. The sequence continues at coordinate 86,667 of NZ_JNXY01000039.1, read as the reverse complement.
CACGGCGTCGCCCGCGACGTACCAGTCCAGCGCGGACGGTGCGCCGGCCAGCGCGGCGTCCAGCCCGACCGTGTCGCCGGGGCCGGCCTGCTGTCGCAGGATGCCGCCCGGGTCGCCGGGCCGGCGTCCGACCAGCGCGCCCTCGACCACGACGTACACCTTCGACTGCGCGCCGGAGGCGAACAGCAGCTGGCGGCCGTCGCCGGGGCGATCCCAGCGCGCCCGCTCGGCGAGCCGGGCCAGCACCTCCGCGGGCAGCCGGCCGAGCATCGAGCGGTTGAGCGCGTGCAGGCGGCGGGGTGCGTCCTCGGCCCGCTTCGCCTCCTGCCGCGCGGTGCGGAACCGTCGCAGGCGACGGGAGATCCAGCCCATCAACAGGTACGCCAGTGGCGCGCCCAGCCCGCCCACGACCAGCAGGAGCAGCAGCCGCGGGCCGAACCCGCCGTGCCAGAGCGCGCTGACCAGGCCCTGGACCCGGTCGGACCAGACCCGGTAGAAGATGTTCGCGGCGACGACCATCCACAGCACCGCGAGCGTGCCGTAGAGCGCGACCAGCCGGCCCTCCCGGTCCAGCTCGGCCCAGCGCGGCGGACGTCGGCGCAGGCGACCGCCGACGAACGCGAGGCCGCGTGCGCGCAGGTTCGGAATCTCCAGCCAGTCCATCAGCAGGTAGTAGCCGTCCAGCGCGAGCAGCGGGTTCATGTTGAACAGCGCGTTCAGGTACCACGCGAAGGCCAGCTTGAACGCCAGCGGCGCCACGGCCGGGAAGATCAGCCCGACGATCTGCGCGGAGCCGGCCAGCACCAGGCCGGCGGCCGGCCCGGCGAGCGTGGTGCGCAGGCGGGCGCGGCGCCCGGCCATCCACACGTCGCTGGTGTCCACGAAGACGGACGGGATGCCGAAGTAGACGAGGAAGCCCGCGGCCGGCACCCGGCGGCCGACGTGCTTGGCCGCGAGCGCATGGCCGAGCTCGTGCGCGGCGAGCGCGGTGAAGTTGAGCGCGAGCAGCACGATCGCGCCGACCAGGAACGAACCGTTGGAGATGAAGACGGACTGGTCGCCGCGCCACCACGTCCAGGCGAAGAGGCCGAAGCCGGCCAGCGCCACGATGCCGAAGAGCACGGCCGCGACCGGCGTGAAGAACAGCCGCCCGCCGAACCGGTAGAGCGTGTCGATGAGCGGGTCGACGTTGGCGACCACCATCCGGCGGCCGCGCGCGGCGGCCAGGAGCCCGGCGCCGAGGCGCAGCGGGAACGGGCGGCGGCGCACCTTCTCCAGCGGCCCGAACGCGTCGACCGGCAGCTCGCCGAGCATGTGGTTGGCCGCGAGGTCGGCGACGATGCGGCGCACCTGGTCCGGCGCGAGCCGGCCGGATATGTGGGCGAACTCCGCGACCAGCCGGGCGACGGTCCGCGAACCGTCCATCAGCTGGGCGAGCTGCCACTCCTCCGGGCTGAGCCGCAGGTAGCGCACGGAGACGCCGTCGTCGGGCGAGCGCAGCATCAGGTACGGCACACCGCGGACGCTGGTCAGCTCCGCGACCTCGATGCCGGCCCGGATCTCGGGCTTGGCCCGCGCCGGGTTGATCCGGTCGACGACCGCGGACCAGACATCCGTGTCGGACGGGCCGATCGGCTGACCGGGCGCGCGGCCGGCCAGTGCCTCCCAGACGCTCAGATGTGACTCAACGATCGACACTGCACGTTCTCCGTTTTCGCCTGGTGACCCCCCGTCACCCCTTACTTCCGGGGCCCCGCCGCCCTCGTCGAAGAGTATCGACCGGCCACCATGGCCCGGCCGACTACATTCGTCCTATCGGTCACGCAAGCGGACCTTGCGGCCTCCGGCGCGTCGTCCGATCGGGTGGATCACCGCTCCCACCACCGGACAAATCAGTCATCTCCGGAGTGTCTACATTGTCGGAAAGCTGACCTGTGGAAATAGAAGCGTGGCGGGCGACATGACCAACCCCCTCGGTCATGTCGCCCGCCACTTGGGAGGAGGCGGAGTCTCTGCGGCAGCTGAAACCCCGCCATGGTGCGGCTTCTTCCGGTGCGGTCAGGACGCCTCGGCGAGCGTCGTGCTGACCGTCTCCTCCTTGCCACTGCGCGTGTACGTCACGGTCATCTGCTGACCGACCTTGCCGGCCTGCACCGCGGTGATCACGTCGTCCGACCCGTTCACCGGCTTGCCGTCGATCTGGGTGATCACGTCGCCGCGCTGGATGCCGGCCTTCTGCGCCGGGCTGTCGCCGCTGACGCTGCTGACCAGCGCGCCGCCGCCCTCGGCCTCGGAGAGGCTCACGCCGAGGAACGGGTGGCTGACCTTCTGCCCGGTCTTCAGCGCCTCGGAGACCTCCTTGGCCTTGTTGCTCGGGATCGCGAAGCCGAGGCCGATCGAGCCGCTGCCCTGACCGGACGTGGCGATCGCGGTGTTGATGCCGACCACCTCGCCGTTCGTGTTGACCAGCGCGCCGCCGGAGTTGCCCGGGTTGATCGGCGCGTCCGTCTGCAGCAGGCCCGCGATGGTGGACTGCCGGCCGGACGGCGCGTTGCCCTCCTCCTCGCCGGCGACCTGGATCGTCCGGTCCTTGGCCGAGATGATGCCGGCCGTGACCGAGCCCTGCAGGCCCAGCGGGCTGCCCAGCGCGAGCACGGTGTCGCCGACCTTCACGGCCGCGCTGTCACCGAACTTCGCCGCCGTCAGGTCGGAGACGCCCTCGGCCTTGACCACGCCGAGGTCGGTCCGCGCGTCCGTGCCGACGACCGTGGCGTTGGCCTTGGTGCCGTCCGCGAAGACCACCACCACCCGGTTGTTCGCCGCGCCGGAGACCACGTGGTTGTTCGACAGGATGTAGCCGTCCGAGGTGAGCACCACGCCCGAGCCCTCGCCGGTGTCCGTGGTGATCGAGACGACGCTGTCCTGCACGGCCGCGGCGATCGAGGCGAGCGAGGAGCGGTCGATGACCGGTGCGGGCTCGCCGGTGCCGTTCGTGCTGGCCGTGTTCACCGGACTGCCGTCCTCGTCCATCCCCTGCGCGACGAACGCGCCGGTCAGGCCGGAGCCGAGCGCCAGCACCACGGCCGCGGCCGCGATGCCCGCGAACCGGCCGAAGCGACGGTCACCGGGAGGCGGCGGGGAGGCCGGTCCGGCGCCCGTGGCCCACGGCGGCACCGGCGGCTGACTTCCCGGGTAGCCCGGCTGGGGCTGACCGGGGTAGGCCGGCCCGTACGGACTCGCGGGCACGGCCGAGGCGGGCTGCGGTGCCCACTGCGACGCCGGTGCCTGCGGTGCGGCCGCGGGCTGCGGGGCCGGCGTGTGCACCTGCGGTCCACCGGCCGGCGCGGCCCACGGGCTCGGCGGGTACTGGTTGTAGCCGGGACGGCCGGCGGTGACCGCGGCCGGCACCGACTGGGTCACAGGCTCGGAGGTGGCGGGCCGGATCGTCTCGTCACTCGAGCCGGACGTTCCCCGCGGCCCGTCGGCCGGGTGCCGGTAGCCCTCGGCGGGGGTCCCCTGCGCCTGCTCTCCGGCGGGGGCCTGCTGCCCCTCGGGGGTGGTCTCGTGCTCGTTCATGTCTCCCACCTTCCCGCCGACATCTGCGACGGCCCTGAAATCGCCCTGAAGGTTAACTGTGAATCCAAAACGAGGGATATATCAGGGCTTATCAGGGCGGTTGCCCGCCTCTGACGAGTCGGAACCCTCATCCGGCACAAAGTCTTCCAGCTCGTCCTCAGCCTCGTCCGAGTCCGTGTCGAGCTCGGTCGGCAGCAGAGGAAGCCTTACCCGGAACGTAGCCCCGTTACCCGGCGTGCTCTCCACCTCCACCACACCCTCGTGCGAGGAGACGATCGCCGCGACGATCGCCAGACCGAGCCCGGTGCTGATCGTCCCCGCGGCCGTCCGCGTCCGGGCCGCGTCCGCCCGGTAGAACCGCTCGAACACGCGGTCGATCTGCTCCTGGGTCAGGCCGCCGCCGGTGTCCACCACCTCGGCCACACCCGCCACGCGCCGGCCGTCCGCGTCCGTCTCCGCGCGCAGCCGCAGCGTCACGGACGCGTCCGACGGCGTGTGGGTGAGCGCGTTCGTCATCAGATTGCCGAAGACCTGCCGCAGCCGGGACTCGTCGCCGGTGACCACCAGCGGCCCGGCGCCGGGCACGACCTCCAGCGTGATCTTCCGCTCCGGCGCCACCGCGCGCGCGGCCTGCACCGCGTCCGCGGCCAGCACCGGCAGCTCCACCGGGCGCAGGTCCAGCGGCCGTTCCCGGTCCAGCCGGGCCAGCAGCAGCAGATCCTCGACGAGCAGGCCCATCCTGGCCGCCTCGTCCTCGATCCGGCGCACCAGTTTCGCGGTGTCCGAGGCGGCACCCTGCCGGTACAGCTCCGCGAAGCCGCGGATCGTGGTCAGCGGCGTGCGCAGCTCGTGCGACGCGTCCGCCACGAACTGCCGCATGCGCGACTCGGAGTTCCGCGCGCGGGCCTCGGACGCCTGTGCGTGCAGCGCCGAGTCGCGCGCGATGCTCTCCGCGGAGCGGGCGGCCGCCTCGGACGCGGCACGCGCGGCGAACCCGGCCTCGATCTGGGCGAGCATCACGTTCAGCGCCCGGGACAGCCGGCCCAGCTCGCTCTGCGGCTCCTCGATCCCGGGCTCCGGGTCGGGCACGCGGCGGGTCAGGTCACCGGCCGCGATCGCGCCCGCGGTCTGCTCGATCTGGTCCAGCGGCCGCAGGCTGGTCCGCACCACGCCCGCGCCGATCGACGCCAGCATGATCAGGACCGCGCCGCCGACCAGCCCGTCGATCCAGACCAGCCGCTTCACCGCGAGATCGACCTGCTCCAGGTTCTCCCCGATGTGCAGGACCTCGCCGTTCGGCAGCACGGTGACCAGCATGCGCCAGCGAACCTTGCCGTTCTGCGACTTCACCGTGTGCTGGCGAAGCGCGGCCACGGCCTCTATCTCCTCGCGGCCCTTCGCCAGCTCCGGAAGATCGCCCTCGGTCAGGTGGCTGTCGTAGACCGGTTGCTTGCCGACGCCGCTCATCGAGGTGACCCGGCCGTAGTAGTCGGTCGGCACCTGCACCGCGCCGCCGTTCGCGAACTTGGCGGCCACGTTGGCGTCGCCGGCGATCCCGTCCAGCTGGTCGTCGACCAGCTGGACCAGGTAGGACCGCAGGAAGTAGGCGCTGCTCACGCTGATCACCACGAGCGCGGCGCCGACCAGCACCAGCACGCTCGCGACCAGCTTGAGCCGCAGCGGGGTGCTGCGCAGGCGGGCTTTCACAGCACCTACTGGGCAGGCTTACGAAGCACGTAACCCACGCCGCGCAGCGTGTGGATCAGCCGGGGCTGCGTGGTGTCGACCTTCCGCCGCAGGTAGGAGATGTACGACTCGACGATGTTGTCATCACCGCGGAAGTCGTAGTTCCACACGTGGTCCAGGATCTGCGCCTTCGACAACACCCGGTTCGCGTTCAGCATCAGGTAGCGCAGCAGCTTGAACTCGGTCGGCGACAGCTGCACCCGGTTGCCGGCGCGGTAGACCTCGTGCGTCTCCTCGTCCAGCTCCAGATCGGCGAACGTCAGCCGCGAGCTCTCCTCCGCCGTCGCGCTGGTGCGGCGCAGCACGGCCCGGATCCGCGCGGTCAGCTCCTCAAGGCTGAACGGCTTCGTCACGTAGTCGTCGCCGCCCAGCGTCAGCCCTCGGATCTTGTCGTCCGTGGCATCGCGCGCGGTCAGGAACACGACCGGCGTCCGCGTGCCGCCCTCGCGCATCAGCTTGATGACCTCGAACCCGTCCAGATCCGGCAGCATCACATCCAGCACCACGAGGTCGGGACGCCGATCCCGGGCCGCGGCCACCGCCGCGCTCCCGCTCACCGCCGTCGCGACGTCGAAGCCGGCAAAGCGCAGGCTGGCCGACAACAGCTCCAGAATATTCGGGTCGTCCTCGACGACGAGCAGTCGTGCCTCAGTCTGTGTTGCGGCCATGCCCCACATCATGGCCCGCCGTTCTGGCAGCTTTCTGGAGACCGCCTGAGAACAGTCTGTGAACCACCCCCAAGATCAAACCCACCCGTGGGTACGCCCTGCGCCCCGCATTCCCCCCGCCAGGCCACAGCGGCCGCCGGACACGGGCCGGCACCACATCAAGCGCACGACCCCGGCCCGGCGCCGACAACCGGCCACAGTCCCACGTACAGGTCGGCACCGGCCTCTCACGTAGCAGTCTCACGGGCCGGCCGGGCACAGCGCCGCGTGCCGGCCGGACGCCGCCACACGTGTCAGCCGGCCGGACGCCGCCACACGTGTCAGCCGGCACCGCGCCGCGTATCAGCCCGACGCGGTCCCACGCGCCGGCCAGGCACAGCTCCGCAGCTCCGCCTGTCCACCGGGCGCGGTCCCACGCGCCGGCCAGGCACAGCTCTGCAGCTCCGCCTATCCACCCGGGCGCGGTCCCGCGTGCCAGCCGGGCACAGCTCTGCAGCTCCGCCTATCCACCGGGCGTGGTCCCACGTGCCGGCTCGGCCGGAGGACGCCGCTACCCGCGCAACAGCCGCCGGATGCGGGTCAGCGTGGCATCAAGCACCTCACCCGCTTCCCGGACCTGATCGTCCGTGACCCGCGCGCCCCGCACCATCGCCCGTGCCTCATCGACGAACACGTCCAGTGCCGCCTCCAGCCCACTCCTCTCCGTCACGGTCTCGCGTCCCTCGCCGCTGACGGTGCCCGGCGTGAAAGGCTCAGCCTGGTCAGCCTGCCCGCCGCCGCCGTTGTCGAAGATGATCCGGATCCCGCTCGGCGTGCCGAGCGGAGGCACACCATGCGGCGGCATACCGAAGGGTGGCACTCCAGCCCCGACCCCGGATCCAGCACCGAGTCCAGCACCGGCGCCAGCTCCAGCCCCAGGTCCAACGCCAGTCCCGGTCCCAACTCCGGTTCCAGCTCCGGCTGGTTTTCCGGCCCCGGATCCAGCTCCAGCCCCAGTTCCTGCCTCGGGTCTAGTTCCTGCCCCAGCCCCAGCCCCAGGTCCAGCCCCGGCCCCGGCCCCGGCCCCGGCCCCGGCCCCGGCTGGAGCGTCGCCGGGCACGCCGAATCCGGGACGCCCCGCCGAGCCCGGTTCCGGCCGCCCGGCCGCGCCGGGCTCCTGCCACCCGGCCCTGTCGGGCGGGCCCCAGCGCGCGCCGAACGGCGGCGGGCCGGGGGCGGTCTGGCGGGTGGCGCGGGTAGCCTCGCGCAGTTCGCGTTTGAGGTCGCGGACGGAGCCCTGGACCTGGGACTGGATCTGGCCGGCCAGGCTGCTCAGGTCGCTGATGGACGCGGAGATCTCGGCCTCCAGCGCCTGCAGCTCGTCGGCCCGCGCACGCAGCTCGTCGCGGCCCGCGTCGGTGATCTCGTAGGTCTTCCGCGAACCGGCCGCCGTATGCGTCACCAGGCCCTCGGCTTCGAGCCGCGCCAGCCGCGGATAGATCGTGCCGGCGCTCGGCGCGTAGAGACCGAGGAAGCGGTTCTCCAGCAGCCGGATGAACTCGTACCCGTGCTTGGGCCCGTCGTCCAGCAGTTTGAGCAGGTAAAGGCGGAGCCGGCCATGGCTGAAAACGGCCGTCATGCCGAGCCTTCCACGGTCTGGTCGGCCGGTACCGGCCCGTCGTCCTCGCCGGGCACGATCGGGCGGGACAGCAGCGCGATGCTGCCGGAGATCGCGCTGGCGCTGAGCCGGCCCTCGCCCCGGCCGAGCCGCCCGTGCACCCCGGCGCCGCCGGTCATCGCCCGCTCCACCCGCAGTTCCGGGAACGAGCTGGTCACCCGCCCGGCGGTGGCGTGCAGGTCGACCGAGAGGTCACTGTCCTCCCGTACCCGTGCGGTGATGCTGCCGGACGTGGTGTCCAGCCGGATGTCGCTGTCCGCCGCACCCTCGAGGTCGCAGGTGATGCTGCCGGAGATCGCGGTGGCGCGCACGCGCCCGGCCTGACTGTCGGCCAGGATCAGCTCGCCGGAGACCGTGTCCATGATCAGCTCGCCGGCCATGCCCAGCGCTTCGACCGGGCCGGACACCAGGTTCGCCCGGGTGCGGCCACCGAGGCCCATCAGCGTGACACTGCCGGACGTGACCTCGACGTCGGTGCGGGTGCGCAGGCCGGAGGCGATCACCTTGCCCGACAGGAGCCCGAGGTGCGCCTCGGCCGCGGCCGGCACCGCGATCGACACCTCGACCGTGCCCCGTTGAGCCATATACATGATCCACGAGAATATCCCGAGCCATCCCTCGATCCCGGCCTGACGGACGCGCAGCACGCCGTCCTCCAGGACCACCTCGACGGCCCGGTTGCCCACCCTGGACACCTCGACCCGCGCGGGACCGTCGGCGCCGATCACCGTCAACCGGCCCACCACCAGGCTCACCTCGAGGCGGTGCACCTCCTCGTCGCAGGTGATCTTGGTTGGCCTCTCCACCGTCCACGTCGCCATGTCGCCCCCAAGCGCTCACGTCCCTGCCGGCCACTATACGAGATACATCGCGATATAGCTACGGGTTCAGCTGCGCCCGTGCCGCCTCGGCATGGGACGGATCGCCGGTCTCCAGCGCGTACACCCCGTAGTTGATCGGGCCGGCCGCCAGCAACGCCGCACACCGTTCCGCGAGCCGCTCCGGCACCACGCCACCCGCCTCGCGATATGTCTCGACCAGCAGGTCGAACGTGCCCGGCGAGATCATGTGGTGGTACATGAAGTCGATCGCCGGATCACCCACTCGCGCGGTGGTCCAGTCCAGCACGCTGAGCACGACCGGTGCGGCACCCTCCGAGGCCGACGCGGCGCCGTCGTGGTCGGGGCCGAGCAGCAGGTGCGCCGGGTACAGCTCGCCGTGCGTCAACGTCCGCCGCTCCGGCCAGAGCCCGTCGTCCGTCAGCCACGCCCTCCATCGGTCCCGCAGCGCGGCCGAGGTCGGGAACGCCTCCTCCACGCGGCGCAGATGATCCCGCCACTCCGCGCGGACCTCGGCGACGGTCATCGCCGGCACGCCCGCCGCGGCCGCCTCGTCCACGTCGATGGCGTGCAGTGCCGCGATCAGCCGGCCGAGCGACCGGGCATAGTCCTCGGACTCCCGGTCGAAGTGCCAGTGCGTCTCACCGGTCGTGTCGTCCACGGTCAGGCCCGGACGGCCCGGCAGCAGCGGATAGGCGATCAGGTCCGCCTCACGCACCCGCCAGTCAGGCACCGCGGCCGGCAGGCGCGGACCCACGAAATCCAGAACCCGCGACTCCGCCGCGATTTTCGCGGCCATGCCCGGACGGCGCGGGATCCGCAGCACCCAGGACTCGCCGCCCGCCGACTCCGCGAACGCGACGCGATAGTCCAGCCCCGCCTCCACGAACCGGAGCGTCGCCACCTCGACCGCGATGCCATGCCGTGCCGCGAGCGCGGCAACCGCCGCCAGGTCATCCAGATCCGTCATGTCCTCCCCCGCCCCGTGGCCCGCAGAATCCGTCACGCTCTCCTCCGCCTCCCGCCCGCTCAGACCCTTCACGCTCTCCCGCCTCACGGCCGCTCGAATCGTTCACGCCCTCCCCGCCTCACGGTCGGCCAGACCTTCACGCTCTCGCAGCCTCACGGCCAGCCAACCCTTCACGCTCTCGCAGCCTCACGGCCTGAGCTCTCGCAGCCTCACGGCTAACCTCTCGCGGCCTCACGGTCGGGCAGATCCGCGCACTGCCCTGTCTCTCGGCCGGTTCGGTCCGTCGCGCCCTCCCGCCTCACGGCCGGGCTCGGTCCGTCGCGTTCCTTCCCCGGTCGGCCTGCTCCCGCTTGGCGCCGCCTGCCTCCCGGCGCAACGGCTGACCACACTCATCCGTCTGCTCCTTGCTCCGGACTGCCCGATTCGGCCGGCCAGCGGTGCAGCTCGCCAGGCTGAGGTGCCGGACCCGGCAGTGCCACGTCGCCGGGGCCCTCCACCCGTGCCAGGCCGTGGACCAGCAGCGCCAGGTGCCGGCGGCGGAGCTGCATGGTCCGGAAACCGTCGCCGGACCGGATCGCGGCACAGCCCTCCAGAATCAGCGCGACGTCCTCCGCCACCACGTCCGCCCGCAGCCGTCCGCTCGCGTGCGCCCGCTCGATGAGGAGTGCGACCCCCCGGTCCGCCCGAGCTGCGATCTCGCGGAGCTCCGGCGTCGGCGTGAACGCGCCCGCCAGCCGCGTGGTGAGCGCATGCACGTCGGCGTCGACCACACGCTCCAGGAAACGGGCCAGTGCGACCCAGCCGTCCGGCTCCGCCTCGACGGCCTCCGCCTCGACGATCATCCGCTGCAGGCCGCTGCGGCACAGCTGCCGCAACATGTCTTCCTTACCCGCATATCTCCGGTACAGCGCACTGATGCCGACGCCGGCCCGCCCTGCCACCGCGGAGATCGGCGCGCCCGGATCGTGCACGAACACGTCGCGCGCCGCGGTCAGGATCGCCTCGTCGTTGCGCTTCGCGTGCCCGCGCCGGCCGGACAGCCCGCGGCTGGATTCGTCGCTCACCGCTCGACCGTACCACTGGAACGGATCGTTCCGCTCCGCTATGGTAGAGCGGAACAGATGATTCCGTTCCGATCGGCACCGTTTGTGCCGGCACAAACGCGACCGCGACCTGGCACACGGAAGGGCACGAACCATGAACACGCTGATCGACCCGCCGTTCCTCTGGCGCGACCTGCTCGCCGACGCGCACTCCGCGCTGCGCCTGGTGGTCAAACACGTCCCGGTCGGCGGGTGGGACCTGCCCACGCCGTGCGGCGGATGGACCGTCACACAGGTTCTCCAGCACACGACCGGCGACCAGGCCTCCTTCGCCGCGGCCATCACCGGCGGCCCCTGGCCGTCAGAGGATCCGTTCACCCCGTCCGGCCACCTCGTGACCGACCCGATGCGCGTGACACTGGAGGCGATCGCGCGGGCCCGCGCCGCCTTCGCCTCCGTGATCGATGCCGAGGTCGCGGTGCCGACGCCGTTGCCGCTCGGCCCGATGTCCCCGCTGCTGGCCGGCGGGGCCTGCGCGCTCGACGCCGCGATCCACGCGTGGGACATCGCGGTCGCCACCCATCAGCCCTCTCCACTGACCCCCGAGACCGCACACGCGCTGCTCGCCGTGGCCACCGAGATCGTCGAGCCACTGCGCCCGTTCGGTGCGTTCGCGCCCCCGTTCGATCCGCTGGCCGAGGCGATGGCACGCGGCCGCGCCTACACCGGCGACCTCCCCGACGACGACGCTTCCTCCCTGCTCCGCTACCTCGGCCGCAACCCCGCCTGGACCCCCTGACCCGCGCACGGCACGACACGACGCTTTCTGTTGAGCATGGTCAGGCTCGGCAGAAAGCCTCCGGGCCGCGTCACATGGCGGTCCCGGAGGCTGATTGAAGAAGCGTTGGCCGGAAGGAGACGTGGGGCGACGAGAGCGCCGGCGACGCAGGCGGCACGAGGGTCAGGCGGCAAGATCCAGGCGCTCCTGGACCACAGGCACAGCCGCGATGGAAGCACCCGCCGACGCAGACGCTGCAGACACGGCCGACGTCGTGGGCACGGCGGACACGGCAGACGCCGTAGGCACGGCAAGCCCGGCAGACACACCAGACACGGCAGAAGCACCGGACCCGGCGGGCACAACTGGCACAGCGGAGACCGCGGGTAAGGCAGAGGAGGAGGGCTGACGTCTGGGGCGGACTACGCCCTCGGAGGCACGGGCGAGCACGCGGCGGTCCGCTTCGAGGCCGGGGTGCAGTGCGGGCTCGATGGTGACCACCGCGACCAGGCCGCGCACCGAGATCACCCGGAAGACGCAGGCGAAGAGGCTTTCCGCGGAGAGGAAGGTGGCGATCGTGGAGTCCTGGCCGTCCGCGCCCTCGCGGTAGCCGAGCCGGATCGGCACGACGACCGCGCGGGCGTCCACCGCGGCCTGGAAGACGGCCGGGCGCCACCGGCCGGTGAGGGAGTTGTCGGCGCGGTGGCCGGAGCCGGTCGCGGTGCCGCAGGCGGTGGTGCCAGTCGGGAAGACCGCGACCAGGCCGCCCTCGCGGAGCACGTCCGCGATGCGGCCGACCGTGGCGGGAAGCTGCCGGGGGTGCCGGCGGTCGATGAAGATCGTGCCGACCAGCGCGGCCAGCACCCCGATCACCGGCCAGTGGCGGATGTCGTGCTTGGCGGTCATCCGGACCGGCGAGACGGCCATCAGCGCGACCGTGTCCAGCCACGAGTTGTGGTTGGCGACGAGCAGTGCCCGGCGGCGCGGCACGGAGCCGGCGCCGCGCACGACCAGCCGGACACCGGCGGCGGCCAGCACCGCGCGGGCCCATCGGCGACCGGCGGACTGCCGGGCGGAGGAGGTCAGGAGGGGGAGGAATGGGAGCAGCACCAGACCACCGAGCACGGTGCCGATCAGCGCCACGGCACGCACGACCTGGCGCAGGCCGGAGGCGTGCCGATGGAGGCCCGAGCGGGGTAGGCAGCCACTGTCGCAGTTGGACCGGGGCTGGGCGAGCGGTGCGGGCAGCGGCGGGCGCCAGGGCGGCACGATGGCCGGTCCGGGAAGGACGCCCGAGGGGTCAACGGTGTCCATGTTCACTGTGTAAGCGGGCGATCCCTCACCGGCGTGTCGGCGGACCCCGATCTCGGTGTCAGGAACATGAACGATGCCCGCAAGCCCCTCCGTCACGTACCGGAAGCGACGTTCGGGAAACCACCGGAGAGCCGGCGGGTAAACCGCCCGTCGACCGGAAAAGCTGCGTTGACCAGGCACCTTCAGCACAGAAACCCGCCGGAGGCAACCGAACGTGCACCCAGGGCCGAAAGGCCCCAATGCCGTGATTCTCGACACGGACGGATGTCGGCGGCATGAGCCCGAATCACACGGCGTAGCCTGGAAACCGAAGTCTGACCCCACGTCAGCTCGCGGCAGTCAACGGATGCCTGTCACCTACCGCGACACAGACAAACCGCTCTGAAAGAGGCGATACCGGCCGTGTCGACCCAGCAAACCTCGCAGGACAATCCCCTGGCGGGCTTCGGCCCCAACGAGTGGATCGTCGAAGAGATGTACCAGCGGTATCTCGCAGATCCCACGAGCGTGGATCCCGCCTGGCACGACTTCTTCGCCGATTACAAGCCGACGGCGGAGGCTGGTTCGATCGCGACGCCGACGGAGGCCACCGCGGCCGCCGGCGCCACGTCCGCCGCACGCGCCGGCACCGACGCGCCCGCGGCGAAGGCCGAGACGGCGGCCCCGAAGGCCGAGCCGCAGCCCAAGCCGGCCCCGAAGCCGGTGGTCAAGGCCGCGCCGAAGAAGGAGCCGGTCAAGGTCACCCCCGGCACGGCGCCGCTGCGCGGCATCGCCGCCAAGATCGTGCAGAACATGGAGGCGTCGCTGGCGGTCCCGACCGCCACGAGCGTCCGCGCGGTCCCGGCGAAGCTGCTGGTCGACAACCGCATCGTGATCAACAATCACCTGGCGCGCGGCCGGGGCGGCAAGGTCAGCTTCACCCACCTGATCGGGTGGGCGCTGATCAAGGCGCTGGCGCTGCACCCGGAGATGAACAACAACTACGTCGAGACCAACGGCAAGCCGACGCTGGTCACGCCGGAGCACGTGAACCTGGGCATCGCGATCGACCTGGCCAAGCCGGACGGTTCGCGCACGCTGGTGGTGCCGAGCATCAAGGGCTGCGAGGAGCTCGACTTCCGCGGCTTCTGGCAGGGCTACGAGGAGATCGTCCGCCGGGCCCGCCGCAACGAGCTGACGATGGAGGACCACACCGGCGCCACCGTCTCGCTGACCAACCCGGGCGGCATCGGCACCGTCCACTCGATGCCGCGGCTCACCGTGGGCCAGGGCGCGATCATCGGCGTCGGCGCGATGGAATACCCGGCGCCGTACGCGGGGATGTCCGACGAGACCCTGACCGACCTGGGCGTCAGCAAGGTCATCACGCTGACCAGCACCTATGACCACCGGATCATCCAGGGCGCGCAGTCCGGCGAGTTCCTCAAGGTCATGCACGAGCTACTGCTCGGCGAGCACGGCTTCTACGACGAGATCTTCACCGCGCTCCGGGTGCCGTACGAGCCGGTGCGCTGGGTGCGTGACGTCGCCCGTACCTCCGAGGGCCAGATCGACAAGGCCGCCCGCGTCGTCGAGCTGATCCACGCGTACCGGGTCCGTGGCCACATGATGGCGGACACCGACCCGCTGGAGTTCGAGATCCGCCGGCACCCGGACCTCGACGTCCTGGAGCACGGCCTCACGCTGTGGGACCTCGACCGGGTCTTCCCGGTCGGCGGCTTCGGCGGCAAGCAGAAGATGAAGCTCCGCGACGTGCTCGGCGTGCTGCGCGACACGTACTGCCGCCGCGTCGGCATCGAGTACATGCACATCATGGATCCGGAGGAGCGCCGCTGGATCCAGGACCGCATCGAGATCAAGTACACGAAGCCGTCGCCGGAGGAGCAGAAGCACATCCTCAACCGGCTGAACGCGGCCGAGGCGTTCGAGACGTTCCTGCAGACGAAGTTCGTCGGGCAGAAGCGCTTCTCGCTGGAGGGCGGCGAGTCGCTGATCCCGCTGCTCGACGAGATCCTGCAGGCCTCCGCGGAGAACCAGCTGGACGAGGTCGTCATCGGCATGGCCCACCGCGGCCGGCTGAACGTGCTGGCCAACATCGTCGGCAAGCCGTACGAGAAGATCTTCTCCGAGTTCGAGGGCCACCTGGACCCGAAGTCGGCGCACGGCTCCGGCGACGTCAAGTACCACCTGGGCCAGACCGGCAAGTTCACCACGCCGGACGGGGAGTACAGCACCACGGTCAGCGTCACGGCGAACCCGTCGCACCTGGAGGCCGTCGACCCGGTCCTGGAGGGCATCGTCCGCGCCAAGCAGGACCGGCTGAACCTCGGTCTCGAGGGCTACACCGTGCTCCCGCTGATGATCCACGGCGACGCGGCGTTCGCGGGCCAGGGCGTGGTCGCGGAGACGCTGAACCTCTCCCAGCTGCGCGGCTACCGCACCGGCGGCACCGTGCACGTGGTGGTCAACAACCAGGTCGGCTTCACCACCGCCCCGGAGTACAGCCGGTCCTCGCTCTACAGCACGGACGTGGCCCGGATGATCCAGGCCCCGATCTTCCACGTGAACGGCGACGACCCCGAGGCCGTCATCCGGGTCGCGAAGCTGGCGTTCGAGTACCGCCAGACGTTCAACAAGGACGTCGTGATCGACCTGGTCTGCTACCGGCGCCGCGGTCACAACGAGGGCGACGACCCCTCGATGACCAACCCGCTGATGTACGCGATCATCGACAACAAGCGGAGCGTCCGGAAGGCGTACACGGAGGAGCTGATCGGCCGCGGCGACATCACCGTCGCCGACGCCGAGGAGCAGCTGCGCGACTACCAGGGCCAGTTGGAGCAGGTCTTCAAGGCCACCCGCGACGCGAACAGCACCTCCTCCACCCGCCGGGCGCGCTCCACCACGCCGGAGCCGGAGCCGGAGGTCGAGACCGCGATCGACGCGGAGACCGTGGCCCGGATCGGTCAGTCGCACATCGACCTGCCGGACGGCTTCACGCCGCACAAGCGGGTCCAGCAGCTGCTCGACCGGCGCGCCAAGATGGCCCGCGAGGGCAACATCGACTGGGGCTTCGGCGAGATCATCGCGTTCGGCTCGCTGCTGCACCAGGGCGTGACGGTCCGTCTCTCCGGCCAGGACTCGCGGCGCGGCACGTTCGTGCAGCGGCACGCGGCCGTGGTCGACGGTCGCACCGGCGCGGACTTCCTGCCGGTCAGCCAGCTCGCGGCCGGTCAGGCGCGGTTCTTCGCGCACGACTCGCTGCTGTCCGAGTACGCGGCGATGGGCTTCGAGTACGGCTACTCGGTGGAGAACACCGAGGCGCTGGTCCTCTGGGAGGCCCAGTTCGGTGACTTCGCGAACGGCGCACAGTCGATCGCGGACGAGTTCATCTCCTCCGGCGAGGTCAAGTGGGGCCAGCAGTCCGCGGTGACGCTGCTGCTGCCGCACGGCCACGAGGGCCAGGGCCCGGACCACACGTCCGGCCGTCCGGAGCGCTGGCTGCAGCTGGCCGCGGAGGACAACATCCGGGTGGCGAACCCGACCACCCCGGCGAACCACTTCCACCTGCTGCGCCGCCAGGCGCTGTCGCCGAAGCGCAAGCCGCTGATCGTCTTCACGCCGAAGTCGCTGCTCCGGCACAAGCTGTGCGTGTCGTCCGTCTCGGACTTCACGACCGGCACGTTCCAGACCGTGATCGGCGATGCCGGCATCACCGACAACGCCGCCGTCAAGCGCGTGCTGTTCTGCAGCGGCAAGGTCTACTACGACCTGGTCCAGGCGCGCACCGAGCGGCAGATCACGGACACGGCCATCGTCCGGATGGAGCAGCTCTACCCGCTGCCCGTCGAGGAGCTGAAGGCCGAGCTGGCGAAGTACCCGAACGCGGAGGACTTCGCCTGGGTCCAGGAGGAGCCGGCCAACCAGGGCGCGTGGAGCTTCATCGCGCTCAACCTGCTGGAGCACCTGGACGGCCTGCGCCTGCGCCGCATCTCGCGTCCGTCCGCGGCCGCCCCCGCGGTCGGCTCGGCCAAGCTGCACGAGGCGGAGCAGGCCGCGCTGATCGAGGCCTCGCTGCCCCGCCCGTAAGCAGGATCTGGAGACACCAAGAGCACCAGAGCTCCCCGCCACCGGTACGACACGGTGGCGGGGAGCACCCGTCTGAGGAGAAAGCACATGTACTTCACCGATCGCGGCATCGAAGAGCTGAACGAGCGCCGCGGCGAGGAGCAGGTCACGATCGAGTGGGTCGCCGAGCGCCTGCGCGACTTCGTCGACCTCAACCCCGAGTTCGAGACCCCGATCGAGCGCCTCGCCACCTGGCTCGCCCGCCTCGACGACCCGGACGACGATGACGCCTGAGCTTCCGGTCGCCGGCGCCGCTCCCGGCGGTGGCTACATGTTCCCGGGCGGAGAACGGCGCCTGCGGCCGGGCCCGGTGGCACCTGTGGTGACGTGACGTTGATCAAGGTCCTAAGACCTGGGTGTTCCGGCGCTCACCACGGGTAGGTTGAGCCTCGTGGGTCGAAGCGTCTACATTGCCGGGCTCGGTCCCGGCGGCGGAAAATCAACCATCGCGCTCGGCCTGACCGAGCTCCTCTCCCGGCAGACGCCGCGCGTCGGCGTCTTCCGGCCGCTGGTCGCCACCCGCGACAGGCCGGACGCCATCCTGTCCGTGCTCCACGACCGTTACCAGCTTGATCTGCCCTACGAGGAGCTGTTCGGCACCACGTTCGCGGAGGCGTCGGCGCTGGTCGCGACCGGCAACCGCGAGGAGCTGATCTCCCGCGTGGTGGACCGCTACCGCGCGCTGGAGCGGCATTTCGACGCGATCGTGGTGATCGGCAGCGACTTCGACGACAACGGCGAGCCGGGTCCGGGCCTGCCCCGCGAGTTCGCGTTCAACGTGCGGCTGGCCACGGAGTTCGGCAGCGTGGTGATCCCGGTGGTGGACGGCCGGGACGCGTCCGCCGACGAGGTGGCCTCCGCCGCGCGCGGCGCGTACCACAGCGTGCAGGATCTCGGCGCCACCGTGCTGGCCGTGATCGCGAACCGAGTGCCGGAGGGCACGGAGGCGCCGGCGGACCAGACCGTCCCGACCTACCTGATCCCCGAGGTCCCGACCGTCTCCGCGCCGACCGTGGGCGAGCTGGCCGAGGCGCTGGGTGCGGAGATCCTCAGCGGCGATGCCAAGGCGCTCGACCGCGACGTGCTCGACCTGGTGGTGGGCGCGGCCCACGTACCCGTGCTGCTTGATCATTTGACTGATGGCTGTCTGATGATCACGCCTGGCGACCGGGCGGACCTGCTGGTGGCCGCGGCAGCGGCGCACGCGGCCGGCGAGGTGTCCGTGGCCGGTCTGGTGCTGACGCTCGGCGAGCGGCCGGACGAGCGGGTCGCGCGCCTGATCGACAACCTGCACAGCGGCCTGGCCGTGCTCTCCGTGAAGACGGACAGCTATCACACGATCGCCGCCGCCAGCCGGATCGAGGCGGGCCAGCATTCCCGCAACCCGCGCAAGGTGCAGGCCGCGATCGGCGCGTTCGAGGCGACCGTGGACACCGAGGAGCTTGCCCGGCGGCTGGACGTGACGCGCAGCAGCCGGGTGACGCCGATGATGTTCGAGTACGACCTGATCGACCGCGCCCGCACGCACCGCAAACGGCTGGTACTGCCGGAGGGCACGGAGGAGCGCATCCTGCGCGCCACCGAGATCCTGCTGCGGCGCGGCGTGGCGGACCTGACGCTGCTCGGCGACCCGGACGAGATCCACCGCAAGGCCCGCGAGCTGGGGCTCGACATCAACAAGGCCGAGCTGCACAACCCCGCGACCAGCGAGTGGGCCGAGGAGTTCGCGGAGCGCTACGCGGAGATCCGCAAGCACCGGGCGATGACGCTGGAGCTGGCCCGCGACGTGGTCCGGGACGTCAGCTACTTCGGCACGATGATGGTGCACACCGGTCGCGCGGACGGCATGGTCTCCGGTGCCACGCACACCACCGCGGCGACGATCCGCCCGGCCTTCGAGATCATCAAGACCGTGCCGGGCGTCTCCGTGGCGTCCAGCGTGTTCCTGATGCTGCTGGCCGACCGCGTGCTGGTCTACGGCGACTGCGCGGTCAACCCGGATCCGAATGCGGAGCAGCTGGCCGACATCGCGCTCTCCTCCGCCGAGACCGCGGCCCGGTTCGGCATCGAGCCCCGCGTGGCGATGCTGTCCTACTCGACCGGCACGTCCGGCGCGGGTGCGGACGTGGAGAAGGTCGCCGAGGCCACCCGCCTGGTCCGCGCCCGCCGGCCGGACCTGCCGGTGGAGGGCCCGATCCAGTACGACGCCGCGATCGACCCGGGCGTGGCCGCCACGAAGCTGCCGGACAGCGCGGTCGCGGGCAAGGCCACGGTCTTCGTCTTCCCGGACCTGAACACCGGCAACAACACCTACAAGGCGGTCCAGCGCTCCGCGAACGCGGTCGCGGTCGGCCCGGTCATGCAGGCGCTGCGCCGCCCGGTGAACGACCTCTCCCGCGGCGCCACCGTCAAGGACATCGTCAACACGGTCGCGATCACCGCGATCCAGGCCGCCGGAGAGTCGCAATGAGCCGTGTGCTGGTGCTCAACACCGGTTCGTCCTCCCTGAAGTACCGGCTCTTCGACGGCGCGGAGACGGTCGCCAAGGGGCTGGTGGAGGAGGTGACCGATCACGCACGGGCGCTTCAGGAGACCTTCAACGAGATCAGCCTCGACAACCTCGACGCGGTCGGCCACCGCGTCGTGCACGGCGGCGCGGACTTCACCCGGCCCACCCGCATCGACGACGACGTGGTCCGCACCATCGAGCGGCTGATCCCGCTGGCCCCGCTGCACAATCCGGCGAACCTGGCCGGCATCGAGACCGCACGCAAGCTGCTGCCGGACGTGCCGCAGGTCGCGGTCTTCGACACCGCGTTCCACAGCACGCTGCCGCCCGAGGCCTCGACCTACGCGATCGACATGGAAACGGCCACAGCCAATCGCGTCCGCCGCTACGGCTTCCACGGCACCTCGCACGCCTACGTGTCCCGCCGCACCGCCGCGCTGCTGAACAAGGACCCGGAACACACCAACGTCATCACGCTGCACCTCGGCAACGGCGCCAGCGCCTGCGCGGTCGAGGGCGGTCGCAGCGTCGCCACCTCCATGGGCCTGTCCCCGCTGGAGGGCCTGGTGATGGGCACCCGCAGCGGCAGCCTGGACCCCGCGATCATCTTCCACCTGCACCGGGTCGGCGGCCTGTCGCTGGACGAGATCGATGAACTGCTGAACAAGCGCAGCGGCCTGCGCGGCCTGGCCGGCGTCAGCGACATGCGGGAGGTGGAGCGCCGCCGGCAGCAGGGCGACGAGGCGGCCACGCTCGCGTTCGACGTCTGCACGCGACGGATCAAGGAGCTGGTGGGTTCCTACTACGCGGTGCTGGGCCGGGTCGACGCGATCACGTTCACCGCCGGCGTCGGGGAGAACTCGGCGGCGGTCCGCGCGGCCGCGCTCGCCGGTCTCGGCGCGCTCGGCATCGAGGTGGACGCTGACCGGAACGCCGCGCCGGAGCGCGGCGAACGGGTCGTCTCCAGCCCGGAATCGCGGGTCACGGTGTGCGTGGTGCCGACCGATGAGGAACTCGAGATCGCCACGCAGACCCGCGCCGTGCTCGGCGGCTGACAGGCCTCTTACAGAACGAAGAACAGCAGGACGCCGACCACGACCGCCACCGCCACGCCCGCGCCGATGATCAGCGGGAGGTTGGACTTGGTGGGGGCCGCGGGCTCGGCGGCCTGCTGCTCCTGCTCCTGACGGTTCATGTAGGCCCGGAAGGCCATGGTGCTGCCACTCGGGTCCTCGTACTCATCTGCCATGCCACGAACGATAGCGAAGCGCTCCGGCATTCACGCATACCCGTGCGCCTAGCCGACATGTGGCCGGAAAAAGCACCCATATGAATTGACATGCGTCATAAATGGTTACTTAAAGCAGCGATTCAGGCACTGAAGGTAATGCATCTATGCGGCCTTGTCAGATCCACCCGTTCGGCCAAGGCTGATGATCTGCCGCGCCCCTACCGTTCGAGACATGACGATGCGGGGCTGGCGTGTGCTGCTCGCCGCCGCCCTGCTGACCGGCGTCTCCGCGTGCCAGGCCGCCCAGGCCGCGACGCCGGAGGCGCCCACCAGCCGGGCCGCGGGCGCGGCGCCCACGGTGCCGTACCCGGTCGGTGTCCGGACGCTGAACCTGGCCCGCGGCGACGACCGGCCGCTGCCCACCACGGTCTGGTACCCGGCGGACGGCCGTCGCGCCGGCGACCCGGCCCGCACGGACGCGCGCCCCGCGGCCGGCCGCTTCCCGATCGTGCTGTTCAGCCACGGGCTGGCCAGCTCGCCGCAGCTCTTCACGGCACTGCTCACCCGCTGGGCGTCGGCCGGGTTCGTGGTGGCCGCGCCGGCGTACCCGCACACGCACGCGCGCGCTGATGACTTCGAGCGCTGGGACGTACGCAACCAGCCCGGCGACGCCGAGTTCGTGCTGCAGGACATCATCCGGCGCGACACGCTGCGCGGCGACCCGTTCAAGGGCCGGCTCGACGTCGGTCACATCGCCGCGGCCGGGCACTCCGCGGGCGGCTTCACCACGGCCGGCCTGTTCACCACCGGGCACGACCCGCGGCTGCGCGCCGGCATCGTGATCGCGGGTGGCGGGCTGCCCGGCACGTTCGCCGGGCCGGAGGCGTCCATGCTCTTCGTGCACGGCGGCGCGGACCCGATCGTCGCGCCGTACGTCGCGCAGGCCGCCTACGACCGCGTGCCGTGGCCGAAGGCGTTCGTGACGCTGGCCGGGCAGGGCCACGGCGAGTACCTCACGCCCGGCCGCGCCGGTTTCACCGAGGCGAACACCACGATGACCGACTTCCTGCGCTGGACGCTCTACGGCGACAAGGGTGCCCGCACCCGCCTGCCGATCGACGCCACGCTCGCCGGCGTCTCCTCGATGAGCGGCAGGATCTGAACAGTGGTCGATGCCAGGGCCGCGCGGGCACAATCGAGCGCGTGTCCCGTCGCCGCAGACTCGTCGCGCTCGCCGTACCGCTGATGCTGTTGCCCGCCGCCTGCGCGCTCGACGGCGGCGACCGGCCGACCCAGGCCCGCCCGGTGGCCGAGGAACCGCCCGCCGAGCCGGACGAGCCCGCGCCGCCCGGCACCGCGCCCACCGAGCGTTTCACGGTCTCGAAGCGGACCATGGACTTCGCACGCGATGGCCGCGCGCTGCCGACCACGATCTGGCATCCGAAGGCGACCGAGGGCGAGTTCCCCGTGGTCATCTTCAGTCACGGGCTCGGCGGCAAGCCTGCCGACTACACGGACCTGCTGGTCAAGTGGGCCGCCGCCGGTTTCGTGGTGGTCGCGCCCGCCTATCCGAACACCACCGCCGGCAGCCAGCAGAACCCGCTCGACGTGCTCAACCAGCCCGCGGACGCGGCCTACGTGCTGACCGAGGTGCTGAAACTCAACGAGAAGGACGGCGACCGGTTCGCCGGGCGGCTGCGCACGGACCGGGTCGCGGCCGCCGGTCACTCCGCCGGCGGCATCACCACGATCGGCGAGTTCACCCGGGGCCGCGACAAGCGCCTGGACGCCGGCATCGTTCTGGCCGGCAGCACGCTCGGCGTCGGCACCGGCTTCTCCGGCAAGGAGACGCCGATGCTGTTCGTGCACGGCGAACTGGACCAGGTCGTGCCGTACTCGTCCGGCAAGTCCGCCTTCGACGCCGTCCCGTGGCCCAAGGCGATGCTCACGCTCCCCCAGGGCGACCACGTCGGCGCGCTCTCCGAGGGCGACTCGCTCACCGTCGTCGCCGGCACCACGATCGAGTTCCTGCGCTGGTCCCTCTACGGCGACACCGCCGCCAAGACCCGCATCCCGTCCGCCGCCGCAAAGGGCGACCTGGCCGAACTCGACGACCAGCTGTAAAGCAAGATCAAGATCCAATTCATTTTCCCGCTTCCGGCGTGGTCGCGGTCCGCATGCTCCCGCGGGCAAACCTCGCCGTCCGCCAAGACTCCGCCGGCGCTCCGCTTGCCTCCCGGCGTCGGAGCCGGTTCCGCCGCTGGTCACGGAATCGCGAAAGAACTGGACGTAACCACCCACGGATCCGGCGGCCCGCGGGAGCACGCGGACCTGGACCACCGCGAGAGCGGGAAAATTCTCCGCGGTGTGCCTTTGATCCGGCTCTTCGCGCTCGTGCGTCGCGGGATGCCGGCGGATCGACGCTAGGCGCTGGTGCGCTGCGTGAGCAGGGTGATCGTGGCCTTGCCGTCGGCCGCGCCGGCGCTGGCCGCGGTGGTGAGGGCGGTCAGGACCTTCCAGGCGAAGCTGGACTCGGACGGCAGCTTGGCGCCGCGGACCGTGGGCACGCTGACCTGGACGGTGAGCGCGTCCTCGGTGACCGAGAAGCGGCACTCCAGATCGGCGCCGCGCGGCGCGATGGCGAGCAGCATGGCGCAGGCCTCGTCGACCGCGATGCGAAGGTCCTCGATCTCGTCCAGCGCGAAGTGCAGGCGCGCGGCGAGCCCGGCCGTGGCGGTGCGGAGCACGCTGAGGTAACCGCCGTCGGCGGGCACCGTGAGCAGCACGACGTCGTCGTCCGTCGCGGGCTCCATTGTCAGATCAGTCACCGGGTCATCCCCCCGATCGGCGACTCTACCGCCTTCGTCGCCCGCGGCGCGTGCCCGAGGTGCAACTTCTTCGTGTGGTGTTTCCTGCAGCCTGATGCGGCAAACCGGCCGGAGCATCGCAACATCGATGCACCGGCCGGTCCTCCACGCCGTTCAGGCCTGCTTGGTCTCCCAGAAGATCTTGGAGATCTCCTCGATCTTGCCCAGCAGCTCCTCGGCCTTGGCCGGGTCGGCCGAACCCTTCGCGCCGGTCGCGCCCGCGAGCTTCGTGGCCTCGTTGAAGAGGCTGTGCAGCTGCGGGTACTTCTCGAAGTGCGGCGGCTTGAAGTAGTCGGTCCACAGCACCCACAGGTGGTGCTTGACCAGCTCGGAGCGCTGCTCCTTGATGATCAGAGCCCGGGTACGGAACTCCGGGTCCTGGTTGGCCTGGTACTTCTCGCTGATCGCCTTGACCGACTCCGCCTCGATGCGGGCCTGAGCCGGGTCGTAGATGCCACACGGCAGGTCGCAGTGGGCGCTGGCAACGGTGCGAGGAGTAAACATGCGCGGGAGTCGCATCAGGATTCCTCCGATGAGCAGTTGCGATGATCCTCAGTGGTGACACTACTCCTGGCATTCGTGCCCCAACCGAGAGAGGTGAAACGCGTGTTCCTGCCGGTCCTGGTACACGGACCGTCGATGGTGCCGACGCTCCGGCACGGCGATGCGGTGCTCGTGTGGGAGCGCGCCCGCGTACGTCCCGGCGACGTCGTGATCGGCGAGTTCCGGTCCCGCCCCGGGCTGCTCGTGGTCAAGCGGGCCGTCCGGCCCCAGGACGGCGGTTGGTGGCTGGAGGGCGACAATCCGCTGGTCACGGACGACTCCCGGGCATACGGCGTGGCGGACGTGCGGGGGCGTGTGACATTTCGATACTGGCCGGCACCGACGTTTTTCCGTCGATAACCGTTACTGTCGGGAACGACCCCGCCCACCCGTGGGGTCCTGGCCGGTCACTATGATCGGCCGCTACACCGGGTGACCCCCGTGCACTCCGCCGGTCAGCGCTGACCACGGCTTGCTTGCCGGCTGAGCATGTATTTTTCCTGCTCGGCTGCCTGCTGCTGAGCGCGTTTCCTCGCCCCGCGATCAGACGCCGTGGGCGAGACGTCACGGAGTGGAGTCCCCAATGGCATCCGCTGATCCCGTCTTCGACCTGCACCGAGGCGGCAAGATGGCCGTCGCCTCGACCGTCCCGCTGACGAGTCGCGAAGACCTCTCGCTCGCCTACACGCCCGGCGTCGCCCGGGTCTGCGAGGCCATCGCGGAGAACCCCGACCTGGCCGCCGAGTACACCTGGACCGGTAACGCGGTCGCGGTGGTCACGGACGGGTCCGCCGTGCTCGGCCTCGGCAACATCGGGCCGCGCGCCGCCATGCCGGTCATGGAGGGCAAGGCGGTGCTGTTCAAGCAGTTCGGCGGCGTCGACGCGGTGCCGATCTGCCTCGACACCCAGGACACCGAAGAGATCATCCGCGTGGTGACCGCGCTGGCGCCCTCGTTCGGTGGCATCAACCTGGAGGACATCAGCGCGCCGCGCTGCTTCGAGATCGAGCGCCGGCTGGACGCGGCGCTGCCGATCCCGGTCTTCCACGACGACCAGCACGGCACCGCGATCGTCACGCTCGCGGCGCTGCGCAACGCGGCCACGCTGCTCGGCCGCGACCTCGGTGACCTGCGCGTGGTGGTCAGCGGCGCGGGCGCGGCCGGCGTCGCGGTCACCAAGATGCTGATCGCGGGCGGCGTGCGGGCCGGCAACGTGGTGGTCTGCGACTCCAAGGGCATCCTGCACCGGGACCGCGGCGGCCTCGGCGGCGCCAAGACCGAACTGGCCGGCCTGACCAACGGCGGCATGGTCACCGGCGGCATCGAGAACGCGCTGGACGGCGCGGACGTGCTGATCGGCGTCTCCGGCGGCACCATCGACGAGTCCGCCGTGGCCCGGATGGCGCGGAACAGCATCGTCTTCGCGCTCGCCAACCCCACGCCCGAGGTGCACCCGGACATCGCGTCCCGGCACGCGGCCGTGGTCGCCACCGGCCGTTCCGACTTCCCCAACCAGATCAACAACGTGCTGGCGTTCCCGGGCGTCTTCCGGGGTGCCATGCAGGTCCGCGCCCGCACCGTCACGGACGCGATGAAGGTCGCCGCCGCGGACGCGATCGCCGGCGTGGTCTCGTCCTCGCTCACCGCGGACGCGATCGTCCCGTCCCCGCTGGACCCCCGCGTCGCCCCGGCCGTGGCCGCCGCGGTCGCCGCCGCGGCGCAACAGCCCGTCTGACGCGAGCCGGTCATCGGAGCGGTGCGGGCCTCGGGGCCCGCACCGCGCGTTACCGGGCCTCGGCGTCGAGGTCCCGAAGCCCCAGGATCGATGGAGGCGGGTCGCGCCCGAAATTTCACGAAACAGCGGCCGGCCCGCCGGCCACCGCCTCACGCTGACGCCGGAAGCCCAGTAGCGTGCGAGACATGCGTGCTGCGTTCGCGTCCAGGATCGACGACGAGTCCCCGCTGACGGCCCTGACCGTCGGCGAGCGCCCCGAGCCCGTGCCCGCCGGCGACGACTGGGTCACCGTGGAGGTGCGGGCCAGTGCGCTCAACCACCACGACCTGTGGTCGCTGCGCGGCGTCGGCCTCTCGGAGAAACAGCTGCCGATGATTCTCGGCTGCGACGCGGCCGGCATCGCGCCGGACGGCAGCGAGGTCGTGGTCTACCCGGTGGTCTCGGACCCGGGCGACCCGCGCGGCTTCTCGATCCTCTCCGAGCACCACCAGGGCACGCTGGCGGAGCGGGTGACCGTCCCGGCCGCGAACCTGGTGCCCAAGCCCGCCGGTCTCACGTTCGCGGACGCGGCCTGCCTGCCCACCTCGTGGCTCACCGCGTACCGCATGCTCACCTCCCGCGGCCGCGTCGCCGAGGCCGACGCGGTGCTCGTGCAGGGTGCCGGCGGCGGCGTGGCCACCGCGGCCGTGGTGCTGGCGCTCGCCATGGGCAAGCGCGTCTACGCGACCAGCCGTGACGCCGCCAAGCGTGAGCGGATCGCCGCGCTCGGCGCGACCGCGGTCGAGCCCGGCGCCCGCCTGCCCGAGCGCGTCGGCGTGGTGATCGAGACGGTCGGCGAGGCCACGTTCGACCACTCGCTGAAGTGCGCCGGCTTCGGCGCGCGCATCGTCGTCTCCGGCGCCACCTCCGGCCACCTCCCCGCGGTCAACCTGCGCCGCGTCTTCGCCATGAGCCTGGAGATCCTCGGCACGTCCATGGGCACGCCGGACGAACTCGCCGCCCTCCTCGACCTGTGCGTCACCAAGGACGTGCGCCCGGTGATCGACACGGTCTTCGGCTTCAGCGAGGCCGGCGCGGCCTTCGCGAAACTCGCCTCGGGCCACATCTTCGGCAAGATCGCTCTCGACCACACCCGATGAGGTCCTGGGTTCTGGCCCACCGCGAACCGGCAGGGAGGAGCGCCGGCGACGACCGGTGCCCGCGAGAGCATGCGGGCCGGACCACCGCGTAGGCGGGAATATCTCGATCTTCTGCTGTTCAGGGCTTCTCGGGATGCCGCCGGATCGAACGAACGCGGCTTGGCACGCCCCGAGCCGCCCACAGGAACGCTGGCGGCCCGGCGGCGCACGCTCCACACACGACAGTGCCGGGCGCCGGACGATGCCGCAGCGGGGCGCTCAGGCCGTTTCGTCGTCCGGGGCGCCGTAGCCGAGCGCGCGCGTGGACGGCGGCGACACGATGAGGCCGATCACCAGGACCGCGAGCGCGATCAGCACGGCGCCGACCCAGCCGAGGCCGCCCTGGATCATGTAGTAGCCGATCGCGATCAGCATCAGCTGGGCCACGATGCCGGGCGCGCGGGCGCCGCTGCGGTGGTGGCCGAGCGCGCGGGCGATCGCGTAGATGGTGGCGGACGCGGCGACGGTGAAGACCGTGACGCCGATCGCGACGCCGAGCGACGAGAACGTGGCCGTGATGTCCTTGAAGATCAGGAAGATGGCGATCGCACCGACCACCACGGCCTGCGCCTTGAGGAGCAGCACGGCCACCCGCAGCGTCGGCGGGGAGGTGACGGGCTCTACCTCGGGGGTGGTGGTCACGACTCCCACGATACCGGCGGTGACGGGGATGACGGCCGGGCCGGTAACCGCCACTTGACGTTTCGGGACGGTGCCGGATGCGAGGCATGCCGAGTGCGTAGTCGGACGACTACTCCAACGCACTACACGAGTCGGATGATCGGCGCGTTCCCCTCCGATCAGGATCAACGAGATCGGCACACCCCCGCGGCCGGATTGGACACGTTGATCGCGCGGATCAGTAGCCCGATGACCTATATCGGTGATCGCCCGGTTTCCGTGTGTCCACATGCGTCATTTGATCTCGGATAGGGACGCGACTTGCGATCGGGTAGTTACGCGCCGCGGCGAGGCTTCCGCACTTTGGGGCAGATTTTCCGTCAGCACGCGACCGGACCGGCCAATCGGGCGTTGAGCTTGCATGACCTGCCCGTATACCGCCGCCGGCCACCGGGCCGCGGCCGTACCGACTTGACGGTGAGTATCTTGGGGATCGACGGAAAGTACAGTTTCACGAAGTACCGGACGCGGCGCGTGTAATCTGCTAGGGACTGGGTACCCGCCCAATATCAGGTTGCCGCGACATGATCCAAGAGATCGGCGCCGTGGCACCCAGCACAAGAAACCGGGCCGGAAATGACGGCAATGCGGCGGGGACCGTACTACATTGACTTTTGACTGTCGCGTGCCGGGTCTCGGAGGAACGCCGAAATTCGGACAAAGGGGTCGTGAGCTAGCTCACCGCGCCGAACTTTTTCGCAGCGCGCCTCTTGACTTTGCCAGAGTTCGTGAAAGCATTCACAAGCGAAATGAGTTACGGGGATGTTGCCGGGACGCGCACGCAGTGCGACCGCTCCGCAACAAACACGGGCTCCACAAACGCCTGCTCACGCACTGTTGACCGATGGCTGCACACCGTCGCGATCAACGCCGCGCGCGCATAAGTAATGGAATTACGCATTTACCAAAACCGATCCGAAGAACAAGGAGTGTTGCCGCCATGGACTGGCGCCACGATTCTGTCTGCCGCGACGAGGACCCTGAGCTGTTCTTCCCGATCGGGACGTCCGGCCCCGCGCTCCTCCAGGTCGAGCAGGCCAAGTCGGTTTGCCGGCGCTGCCCCGTGACCGAGGAGTGCCTTGCCTGGGCGCTCGAGTCGGGTCAGGATGCGGGCGTCTGGGGCGGAATGAGTGAAGAGGAGCGGCGCGCCGTGAAGCGCCGCGGCGGCCTGCGGGTCCGCGCTCACTCCGCCTGAACCATCACCACTAGCGCAACGCCCCGGGAGCACCCCTCCCGGGGCGTTTTGCTGTGCGGGGCACCAGATCTCGCGACTCATCGCAGCCCAGTTGCCCCGAAACACACCCTCCCAAACCTTAAAGCATCAAAAACCTCAAAAAGCCATAAATCCGAATATGGTACGTATCGAGCGCCCCCGGCCCGCTCCGTGACCGACACGGCCGCGGTCGTCAGGCGGCCTGCAACCCGCTGTCTCAGGCAGCCGGCATCCCGCTTGCTTCAGGCAGCCGGCATCTCCCTGCTTCAGGCGGCCTGCATCTCGCTGCTGAACGTGACCGCGTCCACGCGCGACAGCACCAGCCGCGCGATGTCCCGCGCGTCCGTCAACGGCGATGCCACCGCCACCACTCCCCCGGCCGACCGCGCCGACGCCACCACCGAGTCGTAGAGCAGGCCCGGCGCCAGGAAATATCCGGCGATCGCGATCCGGCGAGCACCGGCCTCCCGCAGCGCGGTCACCGCCTCCGCCCCCGTGGGCGGCGACGCGGACGCGTAGGCGACCGCGGACGGCACGCCGAGCACGTCACCGAGCGCGACCGCGGCCTGTGCCACCGTCCCGCGCGCGACCACGTCGTTCGTGCCGGCCGCGGCCAGCAGCACCGCGTCGAAGCCGGGATCCCGCACCGGCGTGCCGGGCCGGGCCCCGGTGACCTCGGCGAGGCGGCGCAACAGCCCGGCCAGCAGCAGGTCCGGCACCACACCGTCGAACGGGCCGATCACGTCGCTGATCTCGACCGGCATGCGCAGGCCGTCCGCGCGCGCGGTCCGCACCACGTCCGGCACGTCGACCCGGCCGTGATAGGCGGCGGTGAGCAGCAGCGGCACCAGGATCGCCCGGGAGCACCCGAACGTCTCCAGCCCGTGCAGCACCTCGGCCGGCCGCGGGCCGGCATGGTCCAGATAGGACGCGCGGACGTCCGCGCCGGGCCGGGCGGCGGCAACCGCCCGGACCAGCGCACGGGTGGCGTGGGCGGCGCGCGGGTCCCGGCTGCCGTGGGCGACCAGGACCAGCGCGGTGCCGGCTAGAGGTGCAGCCCGCATTCGGTCTTCTCGAACATCGCCCAGCGGCCGGCACGCGGGTCCTCGCCCGCCTTGGTGCGACGCGTGCACGGCCAGCAGCCGAGCGAGGTGTAGCCCTTGCGGAACAGCTCGTTGACCGGCACGTTCCACCGCGCGATGTACCGGTCGACGTCGGTCTGGGTCCAGGCGGCGATCGGGTTGACCTTCACCTTGCCCTTCTTCGGGTCGAAGCCGACCACCGGCGTGTTCGCCCGGGTCGGCGACTCGTCGCGGCGCAGGCCGGCCGCCCACGCGTCGTACCCGGCGAGCGCGCGGTTGAGCGGCTCGACCTTGCGCATGAAGCAGCACTCGTCCGGCGCGCGGTTGAACAGGCGCGGGCCGTACTCCCCGTCCTGCTGGCCGACCGTGAGCCGCGGGCGTATCGAGCGCACGTTGACCGGGAGCGTGGCCGCCACCAGGTCACGGATCTTGTACGTCTCCGGGAAGTGCAGGCCGGTGTCGAGGAAGACGACATCGACCCCGGGCTTCACGCGGGACACGATGTGCGCGAGAACCGCGTCCGCCATCGAGCTGGTGACGCAGAACCGGTCGCCGAACTGCTCGGCGGCCCAGCGCGCGATCTCCTCGGCGGGCGCGCCCTCCAGCAGCCGGTTGCCCTCGGCCGCGATGGCCTTGAGCTCCTCCGGCGTGCGGCGGGCCTCCTCGACCGGCTCGGGCTCCGGCAGAGGCTGGACCAGCGCGGACATCGTGGCGGACAACTGCGGCGGGGCATCGACCTTGATCAGGTTGAGACCGGCGGCTGACAGCGCGCTCATCGGGTCTCCACCACCTCTCGGAGTATTCCGATGAACTTGATGGAAAATACGCGCACGCAGGAACGGCACTCCCAGGCGCCGTGCGTCTCCGCGTGCGGGCGAAGATCCTCGTCGCCGCAGTACGGGCAGTACAGAGGGGCAGCACGTTCGCTCATCGCAGTTCGTCCTCCTCAACCCTGATCACCCAGTCGGCGAACCGCTCGCCGTCCGTGCGACCGGCCAGGTAGCGCCTGGTCAGCCGCTCCACGTACTCGGGAAGCTCGTCCGCGGTGGTCTTGAGACCCCGCAGCTTGCGGCCGAAGCCGGCCTTCTGGCCCTCGGCCATGCCCAGTCCGCCGCCCAGGTGGACCTGGAAGCCCTCCACCTGCTTGCCGTCCGGGCCCATCACCAGCTGGCCCTTGAGGCCGATGTCCGCGATCTGCGTGCGGGCACACGCGTTCGGGCAGCCGTTGATGTGAATGGAGATGTCCTCGCCCGCGAGGTCGCCCAGCCGTTCCTCCAGCCGCTCCACCAGCTGCTGGCCGCGCGCCTTGGTCTCGACGATCGCGAGCTTGCAGTACTCCAGGCCGGTGCAGGCCATCGTGGACCGGCGCCAGACCGACGGGAACGACTCCAGCCCGATCTTCCGCAGCCCGGACACCAGCGAGTCGACCTGCTCCGGCGCCACGTCCAGGACCAGCAGCTTCTGGTACGCCGTCAGCCGCACCCGGTCGCTGCCGTGCGCCGCCACCACGTCCGCCAGCTTCCGCAGCTGCTCGCCGGAGGTCCGGCCGACGACCGGCGCGGCCCCGACGTACCGCTTGCCGTCCGCCTGGGCGTGCACGCCGATGTGGTCGATCGGCTTCTCCGGCAGCTCCGGCGCGGGACCGTCGATCAGCGTGCGGCCGAGGTACTCCTTCTCCAGCACCTCGCGGAACTTCTCCACGCCCCAGTCGTTGACCAGGAACTTCAGCCGGGCGCGGTGCCGCAGCCGCCGGTAGCCGTAGTCGCGGAAGATGCTGACCACGCCCTCCCAGACGTCGGCCAGCTCGGCCAGCGGCACCCAGACGCCCAGGCGCTGCGCGAGCATCGGGTTGGTGGAGAGGCCGCCGCCGACCCAGAGGTCGAAGCCGGGGCCGTGCTCCGGGTGGATCACGCCGAGGAACGAGATGTCGTTCACCTCGTACGGCATGTCGGCCAGCCAGGAGATGGACGACTTGAACTTGCGCGGCAGGTTCGAGTACGCCGGGTCGCCGACGAAGCGCTCCACGATCTCGTCGATCGCCGAGGTCGGGTCGATCACCTCGTCCGCGGAGACGCCCGCGACCGGGCTGCCCATCACCACGCGCGGGCAGTCGCCGCACGCCTCGGTGGTGTAGAGGCCGACGTCCTCCAGCGCCTTCCAGATCGCGGGCATGTCCTCGACCCGGATCCAGTGCAGCTGAATGTTCTGCCGGTCGGTGATGTCGGCGCTGTTCCGGCCGTACTTCTCCGAGATCTCCGCGATCACGCGCAGCTGGGCCAGGCTGAGCTGGCCGCCGTCGACGCGAACGCGGAGCATGAAGAACTTGTCCTCCAGCTCCTCCGGCTCCAGCACGGCGGTGCGTCCGCCGTCGATGCCGGCCTTGCGCTGGGTGTAAAGCCCCCACCAGCGGAAACGGCCCCGCAGGTCGGCCGGGTCGATCGAGTCGAACCCGCCGTGGGCGTAGATGTTCTCGATCCGGGCGCGGACGTTGAGCGGGTTGTCGTCCTTCTTGCTGCGCTCGTTGGGGTTCAGCGGCTCTCGGTGACCCATCGCCCATTGCCCCTCGCCGCGAGGGCGACGGGCGGGGCGGGCGTTGCCGCCGGTCGTGGGAGTGGTGCTAACCGCCATCGCGGCGTCCTCCGGTATGGCTCGGGTTGAAGGACGCGCAGCAGGCACGGCGGGATCAGCGACGTCATCGTCAACGGGCCGGCGGATGCACGCCCAGGCAGACTGGTGCGGGCGAGGTCAGCAGACCGGACAGATGGCGCTGCGCACGCGACCGTAGTCGACGTGACGGCGGGACGTCAGCCCCAGCGTCACGGCACGGTTCGCGGCGGTAATCACGCCCCTCATGCTGCCACATCGATCCCGGCCCGGCCAGGGGCCGAGCCGCGCGTCCCAGATGCCGGTTACGCTGTGGTTACCGTCACGCCGTAACAATGTGTTCATCCATATCCGTGTCTGTGGAGGCCAGCCGCTACTCTCAGGCGCGTGAGTACACCCCTGTTCCGTCGCATCGCGCGGCTCACGCTGGCCGCGCTGCTCGTCGCACCGGTGCCGCTCGCGATGCCGGGCGCCGCGTACGCCGCGGCCGTCGACTGCGGCAGCGCCGTGACGGGCGACGATGCGCCGTCGCAGCGCAGCTGGGCGCTGAACCGGCTGGCTCCGGAGGCGTCCTGGCCGCTCAGCCGCGGCGCGGGCATCACGATCGCGGTCATCGACTCCGGCGTCAACGGCGACCACCGGGCAATGAAGGGCCAGGTGCTGCCCGGCCGCGACTTCGGTCTGCCGGACTTCGACGGCCTCTGCGACCTGGCCGGCCACGGCTCCGTCGTCGCCGGGATCATCGCCGGCAGGGATGGGGTCGACGTCGGCTTCTCCGGAATCGCGCCGGATGCGAAGATCCTCCCGCTCCGGGTGCTGCCGGACGCCAAGACCACCACGGACCCCCAGGCGCCGATCCGCATCGCGCAGGCGATCGAGTTCGCGGTCGACCAGGGTGCGGACGTCATCAACCTCTCGCTCGCGACGGACAAGGTCCCGCAGATGGACGCCGCCATCGCGTACGCGGAGCAGAAGAACGTGGTCGTGGTCGCGGCCGGTGGCAACAAGGCGGCGGACGCGGCCAGCAACATGGTCTTCCCCGCGGCGTACGACACGGTGCTGGCCGTGGCCGGCGTCGACGAGCAGGGCGGGCACGTCGCCACGTCCGTCCAGGGGCCGTACGTGGATCTCTCCGCGCCGGGGCTGAACCTGTTCGGGCCCGCGGGCACCGGCAACGGCTACATCGCCGAGGGCGACGGCGGCACTAGCTTCGCCGCGGCGTACGTGTCCGGTGCGGTCGCACTGGTCCGGTCGTACTTCCCGGACATGAAGGCGGCGGACGTGCGGGCGCGCCTGAAGACCACGGCGGATCAGCCGCCGGCCGGCCAGGACTCCTCGTTCGGCAGCGGCATGGTCAACTCGTACGCGGCGCTGACCACGGTCTTCAGCACGAAATCACAGCGGCCGGTCGAGCCGATCGCGCTGGCCGGCGCACCGGCCGATCCGACCGCCACGGCCCGGACGGTCGCATGGTGGACGATCGGGATCGTGCTGGTGCTGACCGTGGCCACGCTGGCCGGCGCGCCGCTGATCCGGCGCGGCCGCCGCAACGGCTGGCGCGCTAACCACGGCAACATCTGAGAGCACAAACGACATCGGGGGTACGGCTCCGGCCGTACCCCCGATGTCGTTTGTGGCTCTCAGCGGTAATTCGGCGGAGGCGGAGGTGGCGGCGGCTGCTGACCCTGCGGCGGCGGATAGTACGGCTGCTGCTGGGGATAGCCGGGCGCCGACTGGTACGGCGGCGGCTGGTAGGAGCCGGCCGGCGGGTAACCACCCTGCGGATGCTGCGGATAGCCGGCCGGGACCGGGGTCTTCCGGCGGTTGGACGAGACCGCGAGGACCACGATCAGCACCAGCACCGCGACCACGACGATCCCCACCCACCAGTAGTCGGCGACCAGCCGGTCCACCAGCGGCGGCTCGTTCAGATCCGTGGAGGCCGCGGCCTCGGCGCCGTCCATCGGGTCGCCGAGCGGGTTCGCGGACACGGACGGCACGTCCGCGGAGACCGCGGCCAGCGCGTCGATGGCGCCGAAGCCGTACTGGTCGTCGCGGCCCTGCGCGCCCTTGTCCTTCGCGGTCGCGGTCAGGCGGTTGATCACGTTCGCCGGGTCCAGGTCCGGGTGCTTCGCCTTGATCAGCGCGACGATCGAGGAGACCACCGCGGTGGCCGCGCTGGTGCCGGTGCTGTTGCCGT
Source organism: Catenuloplanes japonicus (assembly GCF_000717135.1). Lineage (GTDB taxonomy): Bacteria > Actinomycetota > Actinomycetes > Mycobacteriales > Micromonosporaceae > Catenuloplanes > Catenuloplanes japonicus. Next base: position 52,105 of record NZ_JNXY01000039.1, on the reverse strand, counting down.
AGCCCTCGGTGCCCATCGACAACGGGTAGGCGGAGAGCAGGTCGACACCCGGCGCCGCGATGCCCATCTGCGCGCCCTTGGCGCCGCCGTCCCAGAACTCGCCCTTCTGGTTCAGGCCGGAGACCGCGATGACGCCGGGGATGGAGGCCGGAGGGCCGATGATCGGGCCGGTCTCCTGAAGGTTGCCGGAACCGGCCACCACGACCGCGCCCTTGCTGTGCGCGTACGCCACCGCGGCCCGCTCGTCCGGGTTGATGGCGGTCATGACGCCGAGCGGGTCCTGCCTGGTGAACGACATGTTGATGACGTCCGCACCCTGGTCGACCGCGAACCGGATCGCCTCCGGGACCGCCTCGCGCGGGTTGCCGTTGTCGTACTGGAGGGACAGGATCGTCGCCTCCGGCGCGATGCCCTTGACCAGGTTGTTCCGGCCGTTGCCCTGGCCGGCGATGATGCTGGTGATCGCGGTGCCGTGGAAGTCCAGATCCTTCAGGCCACCGGTGTCCGCACGCGTCTCGCCGAAGACGCCGGCGTCCCGCACATCCGCGCCCTTGAAGTCGGGCAGGCTCACGTCCACGCCGCTGTCGATCACCGCGATCGTGATGCCCTTGCCCTTGCTCCCGGCCGCCTTCTGGAGCTGGGGGACCTTCAGGTAGTCGTCGTAGTACCACTTCTGGTACGCCTCGGCGTCGATCACCGGCGCGGCCGCGTGCGCGGCACCGGGCGCCGTCAGGGCCGCGCTTCCGCAGGCCACCAGCGCGGCCAGCGCCGACGCGGCGACGCGTCTGAGCTTCATCGGTTGTCTTCCCCGTCCTTGAAAGATCGCGCGGTAACGCGAAAAGGCCCGGCTCGGCGAAACCGAACCGGGCCCTTCACACAGAGGTCAGCCCCACATGCGGGAGTTCGACATCTCGGTGGAGACGTAGTTCTCCTTGGCGACGCCGACGGCGCCACCGATGTCGTTCAGGATCTTGTTGATGTCCGCGATCGAGGCGTCCCAGGCGGCCTGGTGAGCCTCGTAGGCCACCCGGTCCTCACCGTCCCACTGGAGCTTCTGCAGCATCTGCCGGAGCGTGTCCAGCTTCTCGTCGATGCTCTTCGAGATCGAGTTGATCTGCTGGGTGGCACTTTCCAGAACCGCGTAATCGACTTTCACAACGCTCATCGCGTTACTCCTAACGTTCTCGCTGCTTACGGGTTCAGGACCTGGTGGAACTTGTCCAGCATCTGCTGCTGCTCCTCGTCGTTCACCTGGTGCGTGGTGCCCGACTTGTCCAGCAGGTCAGCGATGTCGTCCAGTGCCTTCTGGAGCTTCGCGGTGTCCTGATTCCACTGGTTCATGAGGTTCTGGAAGCCGGTGGACGCCGATCCCTGCCAGGCGATGGCCAGATCATCGACCGTGCTCCAGAGCTTCTTCAGCTCGCCGTCGACCTCACTCCGCGTGGACCGCACATCGTTCGCAGCGGTATGCAGTGTCGCGTGATCGACCTCGAACGGGCCCGCCATGGTCTTCACCCCTTCTTCGTCGCTAGTGCAGCCAGTCGCTGCGCCTCAGTGCAGCCAGCGGCTGCGCCTCCCCCGCGGCGGCGTACTGAAACCCCACCGACGGACACTTCGCAACGACGGTAACGCACCTGGTCCAGTCGTTGCAGCCTCGGCCGGGGCCCCGACGGCGATATGTCCAATTCAGACGTTTTTATCGGACTTCACCGTCGGGGCAAATTGTCTTCCTAAGGCTCTGTCCAGGCAGTTTGGATCAAGTTCTGTCCGTCGCGCCGGCGCACCAGCATGCCGCGGCCCGGCGGCTGCGGACTGGGGCGCAGATTTCCGACAACCTGACCCTCCTCCTTGTTGCCGGACATCAGCAGCGTCGGGGTGTCCAGCTCGCGCAGACGCTGCAGCACCTGCTCGTACCCGGCCCGTGCCGCACCGCCCATCCGGCGCGTCAGGATCAGGTGCAGGCCGATGTCCCTGGCCTGCGGCAACAGGTCCGTGATCGCACTCAGCGGGTTGTTGCCGCCGGACGCCACCAGGTCGTAGTCGTCGACCAGCACGTACAGGTCCGGACCCCGCCACCAGGACCGGTCCCGGAGCTGTTGCGACGTCACGTCCGGGCCGGGCAGGCGGGCCTGCAGCGCGCCCCGGATCTGCTTCATGTTGTTCGCGAAGACCTCGCTCGACGGCGAGTAGTCGAGCAGGTGATCGCCCTCGATCGCGCCGAGCAGCGCCCGCCGGTAGTCGCCGACGACGATCCGCGCCTCGGCCGGTGTGAATTTCTCCATGATCTGGCGGCCGATCAGGCGGAGCAGGTTCGTCTTGCCGCACTCCGCGTCGCCGAACACCACCATGTGCGGCTCGGTCGCGTCCATCAGCACCGGGGCCAGGTGCGCCTCGTTGATGCCGATCGGCAGGCCCGCCTTGGCCGGGTCGACCATCCGGTTGAGCTCCGCCACCGGCAGCATGCGCGGTAGCAGCCGCACCTTCGGCGCCGGCGCGTGCGCCCAGGCCGCCCGGACCTGCTCCACCGCGGACGTCGTGGCCTCGGCCAGGTCGTCCAGAAGCGGCTTGCCGTCCAGCCGGGAGATCGCGGCCAGGAAGTGCAGCTTGTCCCGGGTCAGACCACGACCGGGCGTACGCTCCGGCACGTTCACCGCGGCCTTGCGGTCGATCTCCGACTCGCTCGGGTCACCGAGGCGCAGCTCCAGCTTCGTGCCGAGCAGGTCACGCATCTTGATCCGGACCTCGGACCAGCGGGCCGCGGTGATCACCAGGTGCACGCCGTAGCCGAGACCGCGCTGGGCCAGCATGGTGATCGTCTGCTCCAGCTCCTCGTAGTCCTCGCGGAGCGTGCCCCAGCCGTCCACCACCAGGAACAGGTCGCCGAACAGGTCGTCCGGCACCTCGCCGTTCGCCTGCCGGCGCCGGTAGGTGTTGATCGAGTCGATGCCCATCGTGGTGAACCGGGCCTCGCGCTCGTCGATCAGCGACGTCACCTCGGCCACGGTCCGGCGGACCGCCTCGCCGTCGCGGCGGCCCGCTACGCCGGAGAGGTGCGGCAACCCGTCCAGCGCGCGCAGCGCGCCACCGCCGAAGTCGAGGCACATGAACTGCACCTCGCGCGGCGTGTGGGTGACCGCGAGCGACATCAGCATCGACCGCAGGATCGTGCTCTTGCCGGACCGCGGGCCACCGACGATGACCACGTTGCCGCCCGCGCCGGAGAGGTCGGCCACGAGCGGGTCGCGACGCTGCTCGAACGGGCGGTCCACGATGCCGACCGGGACCATCAGCTTCGCCGCGTTCCGCCAGGCGGCCGGCGACAGGCCGAAGACCGGGTCCGGCGTGAGCGGCGGCAGCATCCGGTCCACCGTGGGCGGCACGCCGAGCGGCTCCAGCCACACCTTGTGCGCGGCGCGGCCCCGGCCGTTCAGCTGGTCGATGAGCACGTCGAGCATGCTCTGCTGCTTGCCGGTCTCCTCGTCCTCCTCGTCGACCACGACGACCTGCTCGTTGATCTCGGGTACCGGGATGAACTCCGTGCCGTACTCCAGGATCTGACGCTGCACCACGGCCTGCGAGCGGACGGCCCGGCCCGGCGCCTTGTACGGCCCGGACACGTACGCCGCCCGGAACCGCAGCATGGTGGTGGTGTCCGTCTTCAGGTAACCGTGACCGGGCGCGCTGGGCAGCTCGTACGCATCCGGCACACCCAGCACGATCCGGCTCTCCACCGCGGAGAACGTGCGCAGACCGATCCGGTACGACAGGTGCGTGTCCAGACCGCGCAGCTTGCCCTCCTCCAGCCGCTGCGACGCGAGCAGCAGGTGGACGCCGAGCGACCGGCCCAGGCGGCCGATCATGACGAACAGGTCGATGAAGTCCGGCTTCGCGGCCAGCAGCTCGCTGAACTCGTCACAGATGATCAGGAGGCTGGGCATCGGCTCCAGCTCCTCGCCGGCCGCCCGCGCCTTCTCGTAGTCGAACCGGGAGACGTAGTTGCCGGCCGCGCGCAGCGCCTCCTGCCGGCGCACCATCTCACCGGCGAGCGCGTCCTTCATGCGGTCGACCAGCGGAAGCTCGTCCGACAGGTTGGTGATCACGGCGCTGGTGTGCGGCAGCGCGTCCAGCGAGGCGAACGTGGCACCACCCTTGAAGTCGACGAGGACGAAGTTCAGCTCCGCCGACGAGTGGGTGACCGCGAGCGCGCCCACGATCGTGCGCAGCAGCTCCGACTTGCCGGAACCGGTCGCGCCGATGATCAGGCCGTGCGGGCCCATGCCCTCGTGCGCGGACTCCTTGAAGTCCAGCTCGACCACGTTGCCGTCCGGGCCGAGACCCAGTGGGATGCGCAGCCGGTCCCGGTGCGGGCGGGTGCGCCACGTCTGGTTGGTGTCCACGCCGGCCGCGTCGCCGATGCCGAGCAGGTCCGGCAGCTCCATGCTCTTGGCCAGCGGCTCCTCGGACGTGGCCGCGCTCTGCTGGGAGAGCCGGTACGGCGAGAGCTGCCGCGCCAGGCCCTCGGCCTGCACCAGGCTGAGCTGGTCCGGCCGGCCCAGGTGGGTGCTCGACTTGCCGCGGAACACCTCGACCGAATCGGCCGTGACGTCCAGGCACAGCAGCCAGCGGCCGGCGTCCCGCGGCACCGCGCCGGAGAGGTCGACCACGGTGGTGCCGAGCAGGCCCTGCCCGTAGAGCTGGCAGTTCGCCGACACCTCGCCGCCGTCCAGCACGATCAGCACGTGCGGCGACGTGGTCAGCGGCTTCGCGTCCGGACTGAACCGGGGGCGGCTGGCCAGCTCGTCCGCCAGCATCTGCTCGGCCGCGAGCAGCGTGTTGAACACCATCCGCCGGCTGCCGGCCGCGTCGTTGCGCCGCGGGTGCTGCGCGTGCGGCAGCCACTTCGTCCAGTCCCAGCTCGCCTGCCGGTCCGGCGCGGCGACCACGGCGATCATCAGGTCGTCCGGCGCGTGGAACGTGCTGAGCTGGCCGAGCACGGCGCGCATCAGGCCGAGCGTGGGCTCGCGGTCGCCGCGCAGCACGATCCGGCTGAACGCGCGGATGGACAGCGCGATCGGCAGGTCGGGCACGACCGAGTGCGAGCGGACGAACCGGCGGAGCGCGATCGCGGCCATCGGCTCGAGATCCTCGACCGGTTTCGTCTCCGGCGTGACGATCTGCACCGCGAGCTGCTGCGGGCCGATCGCGATCCGGGCCTCACCGAAGTCGTCCTCGGTGACGCGCCGCTCCCACATCCGCCGGGACGCCGCGAACGAGTAGAGCGCGTCCGCCTCCGGGTGCTTCCAGGTGGTCGCGGACCGCTGCTGCTCCGCCGCGCGCCGGGTCCGCTTCCGGACCTGCGCGAGGTAGCGCATGTAGTCGCGCCGGTCCGCGTTCAGCTCGGCCTTGTCGTTGCCGCCGCCGAGCTGGCCGGCCGCCATGCCGAGCATCGACACGCCGAACAGGCCGCCGGCGACCCACATCATGGCGCCGCCCTGCCGGCCCGCGTAGAGGAACGCCATCGCGCCGACGCCGCAGAGCATCGGCAGGATCATCATCAACTGTCCGAGGCTCTTGGGCAGCTCCTCCGGCAGCTCGGGCGGTGACTCCAGGAGCACCTCGCCCCGGGGCAACTGTGGCCCCTGCCGCCGCGGTGGCCGCCTGAACAGCACCGTACTCATCCGCGTCTCGCCTCCCCGAAATTCCCCCGTCGGACGCCCGCTTCACAGAAGGTGGCGTCGGGTGGGCATCCTAGCGTTCGTCATCGTAGGTACTCTCCTCACGAAACGTGAGTGGCTTGGATCCACGGGGAGGCAACCATGGCCGCCACAGTGAGCGGGAGCAGCAGGGTCACGATCGTCGCGCCCAGAACGAGGCTCGACCTCGCTCTGCCGTCCGACGTGCCGTTGGCCGATCTGTTGCCCACGGTCCTGAAGCACGCCGGTGAGGAAGTCGCGGATCAAGGCGCCGCGCAGGGGGGCTGGGCGCTGGCGAGGCTGGGCGGCCGGCCGCTGGACAGCTCGCGCACCGCGGTCGAGCTGGAGATCCGCGACGGCGAGATGCTCTATTTCACGCCGCGCGCCGACGCACGTCCCGAGGTGGTCTTCGACGACATCGTCGACGCGGTCGCCACCGCCACGCAGAAGCGCGAGGGCCGCTGGGACACGGCGATGACCAGGCGTTTCTCGGTCAGCTTCGCGGCGGTCGCGCTGCTCGCCGGCGCGGTCGGCGTGCTCTTCGCCGGCCCGCCGCAGCTGCCCGGCGGCATCGCGGGCCTGGCCTCGGCCGCGCTGCTGATGCTGACCGCCACGCTGCTGTCCCGCGCGGCGGGCGACGGTCGCAGCGGTGCGCTGGTGGCCGGCGTGAGCCTGGTCTTCGGCACCGTCGGCGGCCTGCTGCTGCTCGCCGGCGACAACACGGTCGCCCAGCTCTCGGCGCCGCACGTGCTGCTCGGCGCCGCCGTGCTGCTGATGCTGGGCGTGATCGCCACGCTCGCGGTCGGCTATGCGACACCGCTGTTCCTGGGCTCGGCCGCGGCCGGTGTCGCGCTCGCGCTCGGCGCCGGGATCTGCATCCTGTTCGACCTGGGCGCCGCGCCCGCGGCCGCGATCGTCGCCGCGGCGGTCTTCGCGTTCCACCCGGCGCTGCCGATGATGTCGTACCGGCTGGCCCGGGTCCCGGTCCCGTCGATCCCGACCGGTCCGGAGGATCTCAAGGCCGACGAGGAGTCGGTCGACGGGCGCCGGGTGCTGGACCTCAGCGAGCGCGCGGACGAATATCTGACCGCGCTCATCTGGACCGTCTCCGCGATCGTGTTCGGCGCGGAGATCACGCTCGCGTTCGACGGCCGGCTCGGCGCGGTGCTGCTCTGCCTGTCGCTCGCGCTGCTCCTGCTGCTGCGCGCCCGGCCGTACCCGAGCCGGCGCGAACGCCTCCCCTCGCTGCTCGCGGGCGGTGGCGGCCTGATCCTCGCCGCGTTCGCGGTCTTCGGCTGGGGCGGCTGGGCGGCCCGTCTCGGCCTGGTGCTGGGCGGCCTGATCATCGTGGCCGCGATCAGCCTGATCTACGGCCTCTCGGTGGCCGGAAAGCGGATCGCCCCGATCTGGGGCCGTCTGCTCGACATCTGGGAGATCATCCTGATCCTGACCGTGGTGCCGCTGGCCGCGTGGGTCTGCGGCGTCTACGGCTGGATCACCACCATCAGCGCATAGACCCATTTCGCACGAAGGGCCGGGCACCGCTCCAGCGGTACCCGGCCCTTCGTCGTTGCGTCAGGCGCGGCGGGGCGCCGCACCGAGCGACTGCTGCTCGATGCTGGTCGGGGTGAACCAGAAGTACTGCGCCTCGGGCCCGGCCCCGAGCAGCACCGCCATGTCGACGTTGAGCCGCTGGAAGAGCTTCACGTCGCGGCCGGTGAGGCGCAGCGGGGCCGCGCCGACCGTGGCCTCGGTCGCGTTGAGCCGCTGCACGACCGCCAGGTCCGCGGTGCGCAGCAGCGTGGCGACGCCCGGCACGAGCTGCTGGATCACGGTGAGACGGGCCTGCCACGGCTCCAGCGGATGCGTCAGCGCGGACTCGGCCGCCTCCGGGTGCACGTCGACCACGTGCAGCACCGGCTGGATGGCCGTGCCGGACGGGATCGAGCCGGGATTGGCCAGGCCGTTGACCAGCATCAGCCGGTCCGGCCGGCCGGTGGCCCACTGGCCGAGGTTCGACCACTGGTCGGGGGCGTGCGAGCTGACCACGACGCGTGCGCCGACCGCGAGCGCGCGGAAGACCACGATCCGGGCCGCCCACCAGTTGCCGACCAGCGCGACATCCGTGCCTTCGGGGCGGAAGACCTGCACGGGTACGGGACCACCGTTGCGGTCCCGGCCGAGCAGCAGGCCGCCGCGCGGCACGGGCGTGGTGAGCGGCGCGAGCGCGTCCGGCTCGGTGCTGAACCGTCCGGTGACGGCGTGCAACTGGGTCATCCGATCGCTCCTCCCGTGGGCGCGGTCGCGTAGATCGCCGCGGCATGCTGTCCGTCGAGCCGGCGGAGCTGGATGCCGCTCTGCTGGAAGACGCCGACCACGGCGGTGAGCGTCTCGGCCGCGTTGCCCGCGCGGGCGGCGACGTCGACGATCGCCTGCATGCGCAGGTCGCCGTCCTGCTGGCGGTTGAGCACCACCGCGACGGTCGCGGAGAGCGCGCCGACCTCGGTCAGCCGCCGCGCGGCCACGGCCAGGCCCGCCGGTGAGACGCGGGTGGCGAGGAAACCGACGTGCACCGCCTCGGTGCCCTGCCAGCCGGCCCAGTTCTCCCGCTGGACCTGCTGCACCGGCTGGGCCGGGGCGGGGCCGCCGCCGGTGACCGCGGCGCCGGAGAGGCCGGCCACGGTGGCGACGGCCGCGGTGAGCTCGGTCGCGGTGAGCGGCTGGGAGACGAAACCGGCGCTGTCCAGCGTCTTGCCGATCCGGCCGAGCAGCGCGGCCAGCGCCTTGTGCACGCCCTCCGGCCCGCCGCCGCGGCTGGCGCTGGCGGCGAGCGCGTCGGCCGGACGCAGCCTGGCCGCGACCCAGACGCGCGAATCGGCCGGGATCGGCAGGCCACCGAGCAACTCACGGTACGACTGGACGGCCGGCGAGGAGTGCTCCAGGAACGACGTGGGCGCCGGGACGATGTGCGAGACCACCTGCAGCGCGGAGACCGGCAGCGCGGACTCGGCGAGGATGCGGCCGACCCGGTCCAGGCCGAGCCCGGCGTCTGTCACCGAATCGTTACCCGCGTTGACGGCAAGGGCGACGAACCAGCCCATCTCGTCGCGGCCGACGCCGATCGGCGTACCCCGCTCGCGGATCTCGGTCACGGCCAGGTCCGGGGCCAGCGCGGCCAGCTCCCGGTCCGGACGGAATGCGGCGGCGCGGGCGCGCTCCTTGAACCGGCGGTTGACCACCCGGTGCTCGAACCACCAACGGCTCTTGCGCCGGGCGAACGCGAGGACCAGCAGAATCACGGCCAGGACCGCGGCCGCGGGCAGCGCCCAGAACGGCCCGCCGAGCGACGCGAGCACGGCCACGACGGCCACCTCGACGCAGACCAGCTGTGCCACGGACAGCCCGCCCAGATGTCCGCGCCGCCGTTCGGGTGGCAGCGGTGGCGCGACCCGTCGCCCCGTTTCGGTCATGGTCATCCCCGTGTGCCCTTCCTCGCGCGAACGCCTTCCCGCCGGTCATCGGGGTTCCGCGGAGCACCGCAGGTCCCCCGGCCCTACCGGCGGACCCTTATCGTAGGGACGCGTGCGACACGGCAGGAACCCGTGGCGTTCGCTGCACCGTTTCAGGAGGGTTGTGCATGCGTACCCGGCGTGATCAGGTTCAGGCGTACCGGTTCGTCACCCGCCGTATCGTATCGGCGTTGGTCTCCGGCGAGCCCGAGTCCAACGACCTGCCGATGCGGCGGCTCGGGCTGGCGCTGGTCGGCAGCGTCATGGTCGGCGCGCTCGTGCTGGCCGGCTTCGGCGCCTACGGTTTTCTCACCGACAACAAGGCGCCGCTGGCGGACGACACGCTGGTGATCGAGAAGGACACCGGCGCGAAGTACGTCTACGTCGGCGGGCAACTGTTCCCCGTCATCAACTACGCGTCCGCGCGGCTGATCCTCGGCGCGGAGAACCCTACGATCCGCAAGGTGTCCTCCGGGTCGCTGAAGGGGATACCCCGGGGTCGCACCGTCGGCATCCTCAACGCGCCGGACGCGCTGCCGGACCCGAAGAACCTGTCCGGGAGCGTCTGGCGGATCTGCTCTAATCTCACCGACGACGACGGCACCGTGCCGGTGAGCACACTGATGGTCGGCCGGTCGCCGAGCGGCGCGGGAGCGCTCGGGGACGAGGCGGTCCTGACCCACTTCAAGGACCTCGGCGGTAAGAGCCGGTTCTACCTGGTGTGGAACAACACCCGGCTGGCCGTGCCGCAGACGGCCGCGGTCAGCCTGGACGACGCCGCGTCGGTCGAGGTCTCCGAGCAGCTGATCAACGCGATCCCGGCCGGGCCGGACCTCGCGCTGGTGAAGGTGCCGGGCCTGGGCTCGCGGTACAGCGGCAACGTGGGCGGCGCCTCCGCCGTGATCGGCGACGTGTACCAGGTCGGCGACCAGGCGTACGTGCTGACGCAGTCCGGCCTGTCCCCGATCGGGAACCTGACCGCGAAGCTGCTCACGATCAACGGCCGGGACCAGTTGGAGGCCACCGCGCCGGAGGCGGAGCGGCTGAAGACCCCCACCCGGGTCGAGCCGGCCGGCTTCCCCGACGAGATGCCGAAGCTCAGCCAGGCCGTGACGCCGCGCACCAACAGCGCGATCTGCAACTTCTTCGACGTGAGCACCGGTAAGAACGTCGTCGAGCTGTACGCGAGCCGCCCCGACGAGCTGAAGGCCGCGCTGAAGACCGGCAACGGCACCACCGTGCCGGGCAGCGCCACCGAGTCGGTGGACCGGGTGCTGGTGGCCGGCGGTTCCGGCGCGCTGATCCAGTACACGCAGCCGGACGGCAAGCCGGCGCCGGGCGGCACCGTGTTCCTGCTCACGGACACCGGCCGCAGGTACGCACTGGGCACGGAGGGCGGTAGCGCGCTGGATGCGCTCGGTTACAAGGGAGCCACAATCTCGGCCGTGCCGCCCGCGCTGGGCGAGCTGATCCCGGCCGGACCCACGCTGCAGAACCTGAACGCGCAGCAGACCGTGACCGGCACTCCGACAGGCACGACGACATCCGGATAGTTCGGACACCGGCGAGACGGCCCGTGCGCCGACGTGCACCCATTGGTTACGCTGGCACTTCGGGGTAGCTGCGGTGGTTCGTCGATGCGTGTGGGTCGCCGTCGTCCCGGACAGTTCCAGCCGATCGGATTTCGCTTGAAGACGGGGAGGCGATAGCCATGAGTCCGGCTGATGGTGCAAGCACCACTGTAGACGTCGATTCACTGCAGGAGTTCCAGGAGCAGCTCACACTGCGCCTGGGCGAGATCGACCATGTGATCAGCGTGTTGAGCAACCGCATGAGCCCGACGCTCCCGATCGGGACGTTCCACCATGCGGCGCAGATCAGCGCGAGCTACACGAACCTGCACACCCTGCATCTCGCCAACGCGCGCCGCCTGCGGACCGCGATCGTCGCGACGCAGACGGCCACGGCCGAGATCCTGAAGAACTACACCACGACCGAGCAGCTCAACGAGGTCAGCGCGAATGAGATCGCCTCGACCGTGGGCGACCTCGGCGCGCCGCTGCGGGAGAAGGCCTGATGTCCGATCTGACGTCCTACTACCAGGGCCAGAGCCACGAGACGCTCTACCAGCAGCTCCAGACGGGTGACCCGCCTTCGGTCTCGGCGGCGAGCGACCACTGGGCCACGGTCGAGTCCACGCTCGACGACATCCACACCGCGCTGACGCGCGACCTCTCCTCGCTGAACGAGAAGTGGAGCAGCGACTCGGGCGACGAGTTCACCCGGCGCGTGCAGACCGTCGTCGAGTTCGCCGAGGGCAACGCGCGGCAGGCCGGGCACGTCAAGATCTCGCTCGCGGGTTTCGCGACCGAGCTCAAGGCCGCCCAGAACAAGGTCGACGATCCCGCGGACACCGACGACAACGACAGCACCTGGGGCGGCATCGCCGCCGGTGCGGCCGTCGGTGGCGTGCCCGGCGCCGTGGTCGGCGGCCTGGTGGGCCACGACCGCGACGAGGCGCAGCGGGAGCAGGCGAAGGCGCGCACGGTCGAGCTGATCGCCGGTCTCGCCAGCGACTACCAGCTGGACTGGAGCCGCGGCAAGGTCGAGCCGCCGGAGCCGCCGAAGACGCTGCCCGGCTCCGTCGACAACGACGGCCCCGGCAACTCGCGGGGCCCCGGCGCCCACGGCGTGAGCAGCCTCAGCGGCACCGGCCCCGGCTCGTCCACCGGCGACGGCACGAAGAACGCGCCGGACAGCCCGTCCGTGGTCCCCGGCCTCGGTGACGACAGCGAGAGCGGCGGCACCACCGGCAACACGCCGTCGACGTCGCTCGAGGGCGTGACCGGTGGCAGCGGCGGCACGGGCGGCACCGGTGGCACGATCGGCGGCATCACGCCCGGCGGCGGTGGCACCTCCGGCGGCGGCAGCGGCTTCGGCGGCGGCGGTCTCGCGCTCGGCGGCCTCGCCGCGGGCGCGGGCGGCATCGCGGCCGGCGCGCTCGGCCTCGGCGCCGGTGGCGGCCAGTCCGGCGGCGCGCGTCCCGGCACCGGCACCGCCGGCTCGCCGAACGCGTCCTCGGCCGCGCGGCCCGGCACCGGCGGTGCCGGCGCGGGCAAGGGCACGGGCGCCGGCGGTCTCGGCAAGGACAAGCTCGGCGTGCCCCGCCAGGGCGCCGGCGGTCCCGGCATGGACGGCCAGCACGGTGCGCAGAACCGCAACGCCGCCGGCGGACGCAACGCGGCCGGCGGCCGGGGCCTCAACGGCCAGGACGACGACGCGGACGAGCACACCACCTGGCTGACCGAGGACGACATGGTGTGGGGCCAGGACGGCTCCGCTCCCCCGCCGGTCCTCGGCGGCAGGTAACAGCAGCCCACGAGCGCGCCCGGCGGTCCCACCGCCGGGCGCGCTTCGTGATCCCGCCCACCGGGCGCGCTTCGTGATCCCGCCCACCGGGCGCGCTTCGTGATCCCGCCCACCGGGCGCGCTTCGTGGACCCGCCCACCGGTGATCGAGGTACCCCTCAACGACAGTGGGACGCCGGCCGCGTCACCGCCGACGCTCGGTGCGGCATGCGGACCCCGACGCCGGGAGGCAAGCGGAGCGCCAGCGGAGGCTTGGCGGACGGCGAGGTTTGCCCGCGGGAGCAACGCTGCCGCACCACGCCGGAAGCGGGAAAATGAATTTGATCTTGATCTTCCCGCGTCGTGCGACGGAACCGCCGGCCGGCTGCGCCTGCCCCGATCTTGGAGATGCGCGGGGCCCGTGGAACACCCGCTAGGCGTCGGGTTTGCCGAGGGGAACGGTGAGGAGGGCTTCGGTGCCGCCGCCGTCGCGGTTGCGGAGTTCGATGGTGCCGCGGAGTTCGCCGGTGGCGAGCGAGCGGACGATCTGGAGGCCGAGGCGGCCGTCGCGGCCGTCGACGAAGCCCTCGGGCAGGCCCTGGCCGTTGTCCGCGACCGTGATCAGCAGCTGTTTGCGCTGCCGCTGCACGGTGACCACCACCTCGCCGACCGGCTCCGCGCTGCCCTCGGGGACGGTGAGCGCGCCCGGGTCCGCCGGGTCCTCCTCCTTCGCGGGGAAGCCGTGCTCGACCGCGTTGATCAGCAGCTCGTTGAGCACCATGACCAGGCTGGTGGCGGTCTCGGCGGGGAGCACGCCGAAGCTGCCCTCGCGGCGGATCGCGACCGTGAAGTCCGTGGCCGCGACCTCGGTGGCGCCGGTGGCGACCCGGTCCAGGATGCCGTCGAACTCCACGGTCTCGTTGCCGGACATGGAGAGCGTCTCGTGCACCAGCGCGATCGACGCGACGCGGCGCACGGACTCCTCCAGCGCGGCCTTCGCGGCCACGCTGTCCACCCGGCGGGCCTGCAGGCGCAGCAGCGCGGCCACGGTCTGCAGATTGTTCTTCACCCGGTGGTGGATCTCCCGGATCGTGGCGTCCTTGGTGACCAGCGCACGGTCCCGGCGGCGGACCTCGGTGACGTCGCGGACCAGCACCAGCGCGCCGATCGGGACGCCGGCCGGCATCAGCGGCAGCGCGCGCAGCAGCACGGTGGCGCCGCGCGCCTCCATCTCGCGACGGGCCGGCGCCTCGCCACGCAGCGCGGACAGCATCTTCGCGGTGATGTCCGTGCCGTCCAGCGGGTCGCGGGCGAGCCGGCCGGTCAGCGCCGGCAGGTCCTCGCCGACCAGGTGCGAGGAGAAACCCAGCCGGCGGTACGCGGACTGCGCGTTCGGGCTGGCGTAGGTGACCCGGCCGCTGGCCGCCATCCGGACCAGGCCGTCGCCGACGCGCGGCGCGGACGAGGTCTCGCCCGGGTGCCGGGCCGGCGGGAACGTGCCGTCCGCCACCATCTGCGCCAGGTCGTCCGCGGTGGTGAGGTAGTTCAGTTCCAGCTGGCTCGGCGTGCGTGCGGTGGAGAGGTTGGTGTCCCGGCCGATGATCGCGATGACCTCGCCGGGCTCGCCGTCCGCGTCCCGGGTGCGGACCGGGATCGCCTCGTGGCGGGCCGGGGTCTCGCCGTACCAGACCGGGTCGCCCTCGCGCCAGATGCGGCCCTGGTGGTGGGCGATGACCAGGTGGGCGACCTCGGCGCCGCCGATGACCCGGCCGACCTGGTCGTCCTGGTACGCCGTGGGCCCGGTCGTCGGCCGCACCTGGGCCACGCACAGGAAGGACCGCACCGTGCTCCCACCGCCGACCGCCACCCAGAGCAGCAGGTCGGCGAACGAGAGATCGGACAACAACTGCCAGTCGCCGGCGAGCCGGTGCAGATGATCGATGTCGGTGGAGGAGAGCTTGGTGTGCTCCTCTACAAGATCGCGCAGCGTGGACACGCGCTCAGTCTATGGTCGTCGCTTCGCTCCTCCGGGCTCGGCGTTGTGTTTCTGGTCGTCGCTTCGCTCCTCCGGGCTCGGCGTTGTGTTTCTGGTCGTCGCTTCGCTCCTCCGGGCTCGGCGCCACTCCCGGCGACGACAGGCAAACTTTCGGACGAAGAGCATGTCCGAAAATTTGCCCGCCGTCTCTGGTCGCCCGCGCCTCACGTGGGTGGCCGGGTTTCGCCGTGGCCGGGGGAAACTTCCAAGAGCCCGCATGGCTGGCCTGCGACGACCGAACTACAAAGTGGCGGTGACTTTTTTGAGGCCGCGGGGGGCGTCGGGGTCCTCGCCGCGGGCGACGGCGAGGGCCAGGGCGAGCTGCTGGGCGGGCAGGATGTCGAGCAGCGGGGCGTGGCGCTCGTCCAGCTCCGGGATGAGGATCCGGGCGGTGGCGCCGGGGACCTCGCGGGAGCCGATCGCCACCACGTCCGCCTTGCGCTCGGTGAGGCGGCCGAGCACCTCGCTCATCGAGGCGCCGCCGGAGCCGGAGCCGACCACCGCGAGGACCGGCACGTCCGGGTCGGCGAGCGCGAGCGGGCCGTGCATCAGGTCCGCGCCGGAGAACGACAGCGACGGCAGGTAGCAGGTCTCCATCAGCTTGAGCGCGGCCTCACGGGCGGTCGGGTACGCGTACCCCCGGCCCGTGGTGAGGATGCGTGCCGCGAAGCGGTAGCGCGCCGCGAGCTCGGTGGCGGTCCGGTCCGCGAGCACCCGCTCCGCGTGCGCGGGCAGCGACTCCAGCACCGCGCGCTCCTCGGCGGGCAGCACACCGTCGCCGGCGCGGATGCCCTCGATCAGCATGAGCAGCGCCTGCAGCTCCGCCACGTAGGACTTGGTGGCCGCGACCGCGCGCTCGTGCCCGGCCGCGACGTCGATCACGTGCTCGGCCGCGTGCGCGAGCGGCGAGTCCGGCACGTTGACGATCGCGACGGTGAGCGCGCCGGACGCGCGGGCGACCCGCATCACCTCGGTGAGGTCGGGCGAGCCGCCGCTCTGGCTGACGCCGATGACCAGCGCGTGCGAGAGGTCGGGGCGGGCGCCGAAGACGGTGATCGCGCTGGGCGAGGAGCTGCTGGCCGGGAGCCCGAGCCGGATCTCGGTGAGGTAGGCGCCGTAGAGCGCGGCGTGGTCGGACGTGCCGCGCCCGACGAAGACGACGTGCTTCGGCTTGCGGGCGGCGACGACGGCGGCGATCGAGGCGATCGCGTCCGCGTGGGGGGCTTCGAGCAGACGGGCGATGCCGGCCGGCTGCTCCGCGATGTCGGCGGCCATGCCGGCCCCGGGCTGCACCTCAGGCATTGTCTGCTCCTATTCACCGAACGCACACAGGATGATCAGTTCGTGCTCAATGCTGCACGAAAACGCGCTACTTCGCAACGATCTGAGCAACAGCGGCCGGGGTAGATACGTGGGGCCCGATGTGCCATAGGCTGCGGTTCAGGGGTAACGATCAACGAGCGGGACATACGCCTTAACAAGGGACATAAGGCTTTGAGTGAGGGGATAGGCGACCCACGCCTCTCCGCGGAGGGCGAACTCGCCCTGGCTCGGATGGCGCTCGACGAGGCGGACTTCGGGCATGCCGCGGATCACGTGGCCGGGGCGCTCGTACACGCGCCGACCATGCCCGAGGTCCACGAGGTGCTCGCGAAGCTCGCGGCCCGCACCGGCGGCGCACTCGACCTCTACCCGATCGGTGACCACGTGTTCATCGGCGCCGTGGTGGCGCGCGGACATCTGCTGGCCGCGGCCGGCAAGCCCGGCGAGGCGCTGGAGTTGCTGGCGGCCGCGACCGGGCACGTCCCGACCGTGGACTGGGCCGGCGTGCCGTGGGTCTCCGACCCGGAGCTGGCCACCCGCATCGACCCCGACCAGCTGGCCCGCACGATCATGCAGGTGTGCGCCGGCGTGCCCGACCCGGTGCCGGACGATCAGCGCGGCCCGCTGCTGCCCTACCTGCGGCTCGCCAAGCACGCGGTGCAGGCGCACCCCCGGCACGCGCTGCTGCTCGGCGCCGCGTCCGCGCTGGCCCGCCGGATGGGCGAGACCGCGATCGCGATCGACTGGGCGCAGCGCGGCGTGCGGGTGAGCCCGTCGAAGCTGGGCGAGGTCTGGCTGGGGTACGCGTTCCGCAGCGCCGGCCGCACCAAGGAGTCCATCGCCGCGCTCCGCCGGGCCGTGGCGCACGACCCCGCCGACCTCTCCGTCTACGCCGACATCGCCGGCACGCTCGCGGACAACGGGCAGCTCGACGAGGCGATCCGGTGGATAGACGACGCGCTCAGCCGGGACGCGGAGTTCGACTGCGCCGTGCACACCGCGCACCGGCTGCGCTACCGCCGCGACGGGAAGCTCTCGCACCTGGTCGCGCTCGCCGACTTCCAGCGCCACCACCCGGACGACTCGCACGAGCACACCGACCTGGCCGAGTGCTGTCAGGACCGGCCGTGGCTGGGCCGGCTGCCGGCCGCGGGCGAGGCGGTGATCAACGTGCTGCGGCAGATGCTGGAGACCGAGGGGCCGATCACCGGCGGGCGGCTGCGGCTGAGCAACCTGGAGCCGCCGTCCGCGATGCGCACGGTCAGCGCCGCGCTGCCGGACATGGCCGTGGTCGTGGAGAAGGTGCCGGCGCCGGACATCCGGCACCCGCGGCGTACCGGTGCGAAGTCGGTCTGGGAGTTCTTCGACACGGACGCGATGCCCGCGTTGCGTGAGCCGTCCGAGGCCGCGGCCGAGCGGATCCGGCAGATCGCGCTGCCGGCCTGGCCGCACCCGCCGGCCGCCTACGACGCCGCCGTGGCGCTCGCGCTGCTGGAGATGGACGATCTGCTGGCGTTGCTGGTGCACCCGCCGGCGCCGCCCGGCACGGAGCTGGGCGCCGCGCTCGCCACCCACGATCCGTCACTCTGGGTGCGCAGCGTGCAGGTCTGGGCCTGCCTCGGCCTGCTGCACCACCGCACGGACGAGCCGTGGGAGACCAGCACCCGGCGGCGCGTCCTGGTCGAGCTGGCCTGGGGCGTGGAGGACTGGATCACCGAAGCCGCCCTGTTCGCACTGGTCACGGCCGCGTGGGTGTCGCCGGAGGTGCGTGCGGACGTGGCCGTGCTGATGCGCGAGCGGCTGGCCGACATCGCGGTCGTGGTGCGGCAGCGCCCGGTCACGATCGCCTGGTCGGTGGCGCAGCTCGCGCTGAGCACGCCGGAGCTGGACGCGAAGACCGAACTGATGGCGCGGTCGATCGTCGCGGCGGAGCGTCCGGTGGAGGCGCCGCCGGCCCCGCCGCGGCGCAAGGCCGGTTTCCTCCGGCGCCTGTTCAGGCGATGACCGCGATCAGGTCGCCCTCCTGGACCACGTCGCCCTCGGCCACCTTCAGCGTCACCACGCCGTCGTCCTCCGCGACGACCGGAATCTCCATCTTCATCGACTCCAGGATGACCAGGGTGTCCCCGTCGCTGACGGTGTCGCCCTCCGCCACCACGACCTTCCACACGTTGGCCACCATCTCAGCGTGAATCTCGGACATCCGGTCCTCCTTAGCCGTCGTTAACCCATCCAACCATGACGCGGGCGCGCGCAGGCCGGGCTGGCTGGCCAACTACCATCAGTGGCGGATCCGACGATGGAGAGGAGGGCTTCGCATGGCTAAGAAGTCCCGCAAGAAGAAGGCCCGTAAGAAGAGCGGCGCGAACCACGGCAAGCGCCCCAACAGCTGAAGACACGAAAAAGCCGCCGTCCGTACGGACGGCGGCTTTTTTGGCTGGCCGGGTCAGTCCGGCAGGTATTCCCGGGTGCCGGCCTCCACGGACAGCTCGCCGAGCTTCGCCCGGAGGCGGGTACGCAGCTCCTCGGGCGCGGTCTCGTCGCCGCAGCACCGGGAGACCAGCGCCTTCACCTCCTGCTCGATGCCGAACTCCCGGAGGCAGGGCGAGCACTCGTCCAGGTGCTCGCGGATGACCTCGCGGCGCCCGTCCGCGCACTCCAGGTCGAGGTAGAGGTAGACCTCGTCGAGGACCTCGTTGCAGTCCGTCTCGTGTGGCTCGCCGCAACTCATCGCGTCACACCTCCTGCGCTGCCGGCGACTCCGGGGCCCGGTTGAAACCCCGGTCCGCAGCGTAGCGCTCCAACAGCTTGCGAAGGTTCCTGCGGCCGCGGTGCAACCGGGACATCACGGTGCCGATCGGCGTGCCCATGATGTCGGCGATCTCCTTGTAGGAGAAGCCTTCCACGTCGGCGAGGTAGACCGCGAGGCGGAACTCCTCGGGCAGCTGCTGCAGCGCGTCCTTGATGTCGCTGTCCGGCAGCCGGTCCAGCGCCTCGGTCTCGGCCGACTTCAGCCCGCTGGACGTGTGCGACTCCGCCTCGGCGAGCTGCCAGTCCGTGATCTCCTCGGTCGGCGCCTGGATCGGCTGACGCTGCCGGCGACGGTACGAGTTGATGTACGTGTTCGTGAGGATGCGATACAGCCATGCCTTGAGGTTCGTACCCTCCTCGAACTGGTGGAAGGCCGCGAACGCCTTGAGGAACGTCTCCTGCACCAGGTCTTCGGCGTCTGCCGGGTTGCGCGTCATGCGCAGGCCCGCCGCGTACAACTGGTCGACGAACGGCATCGCGTCGCGCTCGAAGCGCGCGCGCCGTTGGTCGGTCGTCTCCGCTCGGGTCACCCGGTTGTCTCCCCTCCGCTGTCCCGCAGAGGATACGTGGAGAGTCCCGGCAATGGATTCGGAAACGTCCGGTGTCGGCTGTGTCACCCGGCCGGTAGTCGTCAACACCGACAATTCACCCTCGGCAGGCCACGTGGGCCCGTTCAGCAGCACCTTGATGCGGTCGGTGCCGGAAGCCGCCCGGTCTGGGTCACGCACTGCGGATCGCACAGGATCCACCCCTTCCGTTTCGTTGCATCCGGGGGTTGTAACCACAGGGCGGGGCGCAACATTCCACGGAGTGACCTCCGGCTCAGGCGGCCCAGCCGTGCCCGGTCAGCCAGCCGACGACCACGGCCGCGATGCCGGACGGGTCGCGCTTGAGGTCGTGCGTCTCGCCGGGGCGGACCAGCACCTCCACGGTGCCGCCCGCGTCCGGCACGCCGAACGCGTCCCGGTCGCCGTTGACCACCAGCGTGGGCAGGCCGGTGTCCAGCTCCGGCGCGCGGCTCTTCTCCGGCTTGCCGGGCGGGTGCAGCGGGAACGCGAGCGCCACGATCGCGGCCGCGTCCAGCGCGCGGGCGGTGCGGCAGGCGACCCGGGACCCGCTCGACCGTCCGCCGAGCAGCAGCGGGCCCGGGTGTTCCGCGCGCAGGTGCCGCACCACGTCGGTGAACGCCTCGTCCAGGTGTCCGGCGGGCGCGGGCGCGCGCCGGCCGGCCACCCGGTACGGCTGGGTCACCCGGGCCACGGCCACGCCGGCGTCGAGGGCGGCGTCGCGGAGCGCGAGCAGGTCCGGCGCGTCCACGCCGCCGCCCGCGCCGTGGCCCAGCACCAGCAGGCTCACGGGCGCGGCCCCGGGCAGGTCGAGATCCACCCGGGCCGGCCCGCGAGCCGTGCCGATCGTCAACGAGTTCATGACGTGATCTTCCCCGGTCACCGCCCCAACGGCACCAGGGTCAGCAGCTTGTCCCGCACGGGCGGGCCGCCGGCTGCCGCCTCGACCTGTTCCTCGTCGTCACGCACCTGCTCCTGCCAGACCCGGAGCATGGCGCGACGCTCGCGTGGCGTCGTGCCGCCCCAGACCCCGTGGCAGTCCCCCACCTCCAGCGCCCACGCCAGACACGAGCCCTGCACGTCGCAGGACCCGCACATGGCGATGGCCGCATCCGCCGGCTCGTTCGGAGCCGGGAAGAACGTCTCCGGATCGACGCTCTGACAGACCCCTCTGGTCCGCCAGGCCTCGTCCAGCCGTCTCTCGTCCAGGGCGCGCAGCAGACGCGGATCCTTGCGAGCTGCGGCGACCTCTTGCGGGCGTGGCATGCGCGCCCGTGTCATTCACCCACCTCCCCCGTGGGGCTGGCAACGCTGTCTTCGATCTGGCGCAGTGTCGAGCGGCGCGACTCCCGTAACCCCAATCGCGCGCTGTGTTGTACCGCACTTTGCGGAGGACAGGCAAGAGTTTCTATCGAACACGGGGAAATTGCACACAGCTTTTTACAAAGAAGTCGACAAATCCGCCGGTGGGCGCGGCCGGATCAGAAGAGCGTCAATGTCGCCGGCGTTTCAGCTTGAATTGGGGCAATGAGTTCAGGACCGTCATTCCGGACGTTACCGACGGCCGGGCCGACCGGCCGCAATTCCAGGCCGGCGAGGTAATCGTCGGACGGCGGCGTGAGCAGCGAATCCGCATCCGCCTCCGCGCCGTCGCCCAGCCAGGCGTCCCAGCGGTCCGGCGGCATCAGCAGCGGCATGCGGTCGTGCACCGCGGCGAGCGTGGATCGGGCGGCCGTGGTGACGATGCTGCAGGTCAGGAGCTTGTTGTCGCCCTCGCCCCAGACCGACCAGAGCCCGGCGAACGCGAGCTCGCCGCCGTCGGACGGAGTCATGTAGTACGCCTGCTTGGCGCCCTTGCCCTCCGGCTTGACCCACTCGAACCAGCCGTCGGCCGGGACCAGACAACGGCGGCGCGCGAACGACGGCGCGAACGCGCGGGACGTCGCGACCGTCTCGGCACGCGCATTGATCATGCGGGCGCCGGCCTTCGGATCCTTCGACCAGGACGGCACGAGACCCCACCGCGCGGTATGCAGAATCCGCAGTTCACGACGGTGTGAGACGCGAACGATCGGGACCGGATCCGTCGGCGCAACATTGAATCGCGCGGTAATCGGATTGCCGGTCTCGTCCTCGGCGCCGAATAGCGCGCTGAGGTCCACGGAACTCCGCGTCGTCGCATACCTGCCGCACATGCGGTCCACGCTACGCCGCGGGTATGACGTTCTTCCCGATCTACGAGAGAGAGACGGTCGGCAATGGACGGACGCGTCAGACTGTAACGGTGTCGAAACTGACCGTTACGCGCCCTCCGACGCCGTGGCAGGCCCCCACCGCCGCCGGCCCCGTCAACGCCGTCGTCCACCTCCCCGGATCCAAGTCCGTCACCAACCGCGCGCTGGTGCTCAGCGCGCTCGCGACCGGCCCGTCCACGCTCGCCTCGCCGCTGCTGGCGCGGGACAGCGCGCTGATGGTCGCCGGACTGCGCGCGCTCGGCGCGCACGTCTCCACCGCCGCCGACGACCGCTGGGTGGTCCGTCCCGGGCCGCTGCACGCGGCCGGCGAGATCGACGTGGGCCTGGCCGGCACCGTCATGCGCTTCCTGCCGCCGGTCGCCGGCCTCGCCGAGGGGCGGGCCGTGTTCGACGGCGACCCGCTCGCCCGGCGGAGACCGCTCGGGCCGCTGGTCCAGGCGCTGCGCGGCATCGGCGTACGCGTGGAGAGCGACCCCGGCGGCCTGCTGCCGCTGACCGTGCACGGCACCGGCGAGGTCTACGGCGGCGAGGTGGTGATCGACGCCTCCGCCTCCAGCCAGCTCGTCTCCGGCCTGCTGCTGGCCGCGCCACGGTTCGCCGAGGGCATCACGGTCCGGCACCTCGGGCCGCCGGTCCCGGCCGCGCCGCACCTGCGGATGACGGTCGCGATGCTGCGCTCCGCCGGGGCCGGCGTGGACGACGCCACGCCGGACGTGTGGACCGTGGCGCCCGGCCGCCTCTCCGGCCGCGGCTGGGAGATCGAGCCGGACCTGTCCAGTGCGCTGCCGTTCTTCGCGGCCGCGCTGGTCACCGGTGGGACCGTGACGCTGCCGGGCTGGCCGCGCAGCAGCATGCAGCCGGTCGAGCAGCTACGCGAGCTGCTCCGGCAGATGGGCGCGGACGTGCGCCTCGGCACCGGCGGCCTGACCGTGCGCGGGGGCGGCCGGGTGCACGGGCTGGACGCGGACCTGTCCGGCCTGAGCGAGCTGGCGCCGGTGCTGACCGCGCTGGCCGTGCTGGCGGATTCGCCGAGCACGCTGCGCGGCATCGGTCACTTCCGCGGGCACGAGACCGACCGGCTGCCGGTGCTGGCCCGCGCGCTCGGCACGCTCGGCGCGGACGTCACCGAGCTCACGGACGGGCTGCGGATCGTGCCGCGGCCGCTGCGGGGCGGCGTGGTCGACACCGACCGCGATCACCGGATGGCGCACGCGGCGGCCGTGATCGGCCTGGCGGTGCCCGGCGTGGAACTGAGCGACGTAGCGTGTACCTCGAAGACGCTGCCCGAGTTCCCGGCGCTATGGTCGTCGATGATCGGGGCCAATCGATAGAGGAGATCCGCGCTGACCGGCAAGAAGCGGGAGTACGACGAGGACGACGTCCGCATCCGACCGAGCAAGTCATCACGGCCCCGCACCCGTACCCGCCCGAAGCACGACGACGCCGTCGAGGGCTTCGTCATCGCGGTGGACCGTGGCCGCTACACCTGCATGGTCGACGACGCGCCGCTGACCGCCATGCGTGCCCGCGAGCTGGGCCGCAAGTCCGTGGTGGTCGGCGACCGGGTGCGGCTGGTCGGCGACGTCTCCGGCAGCGCGGGCTCGCTGGCACGGATCGTACGCATCCAGGAACGCACGTCCGTGCTGCGCCGCACCGCGGACGACGACGACACCACGGCCGAGGGCCGCGTCGAGCGCGTGGTGGTGGCGAACGCGGACCAGCTCGTGATCGTCAGCGCGCTGGCCGACCCGCAGCCGCGCACCGGGTTCATCGACCGGTGCCTGGTCGCGGCGTACGACGCGGACATCACGCCGCTGCTCTGCCTCACCAAGGCGGACCTGGCCGGCCCGGAGGAGGTGCTCGGCTACTACGCGGAGCTCGACCTGCCGTACGTGCTCTCCGCGCCGGACGGCGACCTGACCGAACTGCGGAAGGCGCTGGCCGGCCGCGTCTCGGTGATGGTCGGCCACTCCGGCGTGGGCAAGTCCACGCTGGTGAACCGGCTGGTCCCGGACGCGTTCCGGGCGGTCGGCATCGTCAGCGCGATCGGCAAGGGCCGGCACACCTCGACCAGCGCGGTCGCGCTCCGGCTGCCCGACAGGAAGCGGCCGAGCTGGATCGTGGACACGCCCGGCGTGCGCAGCTTCGGGCTGGCGCTGGTCTCCGCGGACAGCCTGCTGCACGGCTTCCCGGACCTGGTCGAGGGCACCGTCGACTGCCCGCCGAACTGCGAGCACACGGAGACGGATCCGGAGTGCGCGCTGCCCGCCTGGGTGGAGAAGGGGCACGCGGACGCGCGACGGCTGGAGTCGTACCGGCGGCTGTTGTCGTCCCGATCGGGCGGCGACGGGCTGGAAGGGCCCGACCGAGGTTAGGCCGCTCACCGTGATCGGCTAGTTTTTCCGCCATGGCCAGCTATGCCGACGATCTCTCGCTCGCCCACGTGCTCGCCGACACCGCGGACTCCATCTCGATGGCCCGGTTCCGCGCGCTGGACCTGCACGTGGAGGCGAAACCCGACCTGACGCCCGTCTCCGACGCCGACACCGCCGTGGAGAAGGCGATCCGGGCGACGCTGGCCCGCACCCGTTCGCGGGACGCGGTGCTCGGCGAGGAGTACGGGCAGACCGAGGCCGCGGCCGGCATAGGCACCCGCCGCTGGGTCATCGACCCGATCGACGGCACGAAGAACTTCATCCGCGGCGTCCCGGTCTGGGCCACGCTGATCTCGCTGATGGAGGGCGACACGCCCGTGGTCGGCCTGGTCTCCGCGCCCGCGCTGGGCCGCCGCTGGTGGGCCGCGACCGGGCACGGCGCGTTCGCGGGACGGCACACGGCCGCGGCCACGCCGATCCGGGTCTCCGGTGTCAGCCGCCTGGGTGACGCCAGCTTCTGCTACTCGGACCTGATGGGCTGGGAGGAGTCCGGCCGGCTCGCCCCGATGCTGGACATCATGCGGCAGACCTGGCGGAACCGGGCGTACGGCGACTTCTACGGCTACATGCTGGTCGCGGAGGGCGCGGTCGAGGCGATGGTCGAGCCGGAGCTGTCGCTGTGGGACATCGCGGCGCTGGTCCCGATCGTGACCGAGGCCGGCGGGCGGTTCACGGACATCACCGGGCGGCCCGGTCCGGGCGGCGGCAGCGCGGTCGCCACGAACGGCCGGCTGCACACCGAGGTGCTGGAGAAGCTCACGTCGTCCGGCATCCGCGCGCTTTGAAGATCCCCTGGCCGAGTGACCGGTTGCCCCCGTGCAACTGCGAGCACGCTGACGGGCGGTCTATCCTCGCGTGGTGATGTCGGCTGGATGGTGCTTCCTGGGCGCGATGATCATCGCGTACGGCGTCGCCAACCTGCTTCAATCCATCGCGGCGACCCGGACGACGGTGCACCACACGTTCGACCCCGGGCTGCTGTTGAGGCTGGCCGGCCACCGGGCATACCTCGTCGGACTGGGTTGTCAGGTCATCGGGTTCGTGCTGGCCTTCCTGGCCCGGCGTGATCTGCCGCTGTTCCTGGTGCAGGCGAGCGTCGCCGCGGGCCTCGGCGTGACCGCCGTGCTCGGTGTCGTCGTGCTCAAGTGGCGCCTGCCCAAGGCCGAGATAGCCCTGATCACGGTGTTGTTCGGCGGCATCACCGCGCTCATCGTGTCCGCCGAGCCCGCGCCGGCCCGGCCGCTGCCGACGGCCGGCGTGATCGCGCTCGCCGTCGCGGTGCTGCTCATCGGCTTCATCGGCGCGTTCGCGGTCCGGCTGCACGGCGCGCCCGGCTCGGTCGCGCTCGGCTCGCTGGCCGGCATCGCGTTCTCCGCCGCCGCGGTCGCCGCCCGGCCGCTCGCCTCGATGCACACCGCGGCCGACTTCCTGGCCAACCCGCTGCTCTACCTCCTGATCGTGCACTCGATCGTGGGACAGCTGCTGCTCGGCCTCGCCATGCAGCGCGGCTCCACCACGGCCGCGGTCGCCGCGATGGACGCCGCGGGCGCGGTGCCGGCCTCGGTCATCGGCCTGCTGCTGCTCGGCGACCGGATCTGGCCGGGCCGCGAGTGGCTGGCCACGCTCGGATTCGTGGTCACGCTGCTCGCGGTGATCGGCCTGACCCGGTTCGCCGAGCCACAGCACCACCATGAGACCTCACCGGCACGGAAGCGGCTGACGCCTCCGCCCGCCCCCAAAGGGAACTACGTCCCCCTCAAAGTCGCCTCAGAGCGATCTCAAAGCTGAAACCTAGGCCGGTACGGCCTGCGGGTTCAACAGACGCTGATAGACCGCCTCAAGCGCGGAAGCGGTGCGCTCCCACGTGTACCGGCACTGCACCCGGTCCACCGCGGCATCGCCGTACGCGGTCCGCTGCACCCGGGTGCCCATCAGCTCGCGCAGGGCGTGACCGGCCCCGCGCACGTCACCGGGCTTCACGAGCCGCCCGGTGACCTCGTCCACCACGCTCTCCGCGATGCCGCCGAGCGCGTAGCCGACGACCGGCACGCCGCACGCCATCGCCTCGACCGGCACCGCGCCGCTCGGGGCGGACCTCGGTGTGCAGGCCACCACGTCCGCGGAGCGGTACCAGCGGGGCATCCGCTCGTGCGGGACCGGCCCGGTGATCCGGACCCGGTCGGCCACGCCGACACGTCGCGCGAGATCCTGCAGCGCGGACGCCACGTCACCGCCGCCGATGATCACCAGCTCGGCGCCCGGGACGTACCGCAGCGCCCTGATCAGGTGATCCTGGCCGTGTCCCGGCCCGAGCCCGACCGAGACGATCCGGCCGTACCCGCCCGTGCGCGCCTCGGCCTCGCCGTCCGGCTGGAAGAGCCCGGTGTCGACGCCGGACGGGATCATCGCCACGGACGCGCGCGCGGCGCCGAGCCGGGTGAGGTCGTCGACCTCGTCCGGCGACTGCGCCACGGTCACGTCCGCGGCCCGGGTCAGCGCCCGTTCCAGTGCTATTCGTTCGCCCAGGCAGGCGTCGGCCCGCCCGAGCCGTTGCTGCGCGGTGCCCACCGAGTAGAACGTCTGGACCATCGGCAGCCCGGTCCGACGTGCCGCGGTGGCGGCCGCGAGACCGCCGAGCCAGTAGTGGCCGTGTACGACGTCCGGGACCCACCCGCTCGACCACCGGTCCGCCAGTCGGCGGCCGACGCCTGCGAGCTGGGCCACGAACCGGCCCGCCGGTCCGGACGGCGCCGGTGGCGCCACCCGGTGGACCGCGTAACCCGACTCGGTGAACTCCTCGTCGGGGGACGCGTTGCCCCGGCATTCGAAGACGCGCACATCGTGCCCGAGCGCGGCCAATTCGGCCGCGACCCGGGAGGTTCCCGCCTCCATGGGACGGGTATTGGCCCTGATCAGGCCGACACGCATCGCAACACCTCCGCTGTTCTCAGGGGTCGAATCGGACCAGCTGAGAGCCGGTTACTCGGTAACCGAGCGGGGCGTGCGCAAAACCTTTATATCGGTATCGGTCAGGGGACGGGACGCGCGTACCTCAGAAAGAGCAGTTCGTCGTCCGTGATCACGTGCCGCAGCGCCAGCCGGCGGGGCACCGAGGGCGGGCCGGCGATGATCCGGTCCGGTCCGGCCCCGGCCAGCCACGGGCTGAGCGTGAGGCAGAGCTCGTCCACCCGGTCCGCGGCCGCGAGCGCGCCGAACAGCGTGGGGCCACCCTCGCAGAGCACGCCGGGCAGGCCGCGGTCCGCGAGCAGGCCGGGCAGCGCGGCCGCGTCCAGCGTCTCATCACCGCAGGTCAGCACGTCCGCGACGTCCTCCAGCGCCTTCCGCGGGCCGGCCGGCGCCGCATCCACGGTGATCACCAGCGGCCGGACCGGCGCGTCCGCGAACGCGGGATGCTCCGGGCCGAGACCGTGCAGCCGGGCGGAGACGACGGCGAGGCGGGGATGCGCGGGCAGCCCGCGCCCGACCCGCCACGCCGCACCGGAGTCGGACACCCGAAGTGCCCCGTAACCCTCCGCGCGCAGCGTGCCCGCGCCCACCACCAGCACGTCCGCCAGCTGCCGCAGCAGGCCGAGAACGTGCTGGTCATTGGCGTTGCCCAGGTCGCCGGAGCGGCCGTTCAGCGTGGAGGCGCCGTCCGCGCTGGACACGAAGTTGACCCGCAGCAGCGGCCGGTCCATCGCATAGGCCGCCGGCAGATCGACCGGTGCGCCGCTCAGCGACCTCATACGTTGTGCCGCGTGTACGCCGGCTCGCGCCAGCCGAGCACGGCCTCGGTCAGCCGCACCGCCGAGACCGCGGCCGGCACGTCGTGCACGCGCACGATCCTCGCGCCCTGCACGATGCTCAGCACCACGGCCGCGAGCGTGCCGGGCAGCCGCAGACCGGCCGGCAGGTCCAGCGTCTCGCCGATGAAGTCCTTGTTCGAGACCGCGGCCAGCGTCGGGTAGCCGATCGAGGTGATCTCGCTCAGGCGGCGGGTGAGCTCCAGCGTGTGCCGGGTGTTCTTGTTCAGGTCGTGGCCCGGGTCGATGATGATCCGCTCCGGCGGCACGCCCAGCGCGACCGCCCGCGCGGCCCGCTCCCCCAGAAAGGCCGCGATTTCTCGTGCCACGTCCTGATAAGCGGGGCGGGGATGCGGCGTGCGCGGCGGCGACGCCAGGCTGTGCGTGATCACCAGCGCGGCCTGGCTCGCCGCGACCAGTGAGGCGAGCGCGTCGTCCTGCAGCCCGCTGGTGTCGTTGATGACGTCCGCGCCCGCGTCGATCGCGGCCCGCGCCACGCCGGTCCGGTAGGTGTCCACCGAGATCACCACGTCGCTGGCCGCGCGCACCGCCTCGACCACCGGGATCACCCGGTCCAGCTCCTCCGCCTCGGTGACCTCCGGGCCGGGGCCGAACGGCACGCCACCGATGTCGATCCAGTCCGCGCCGTCCGCGGCCGCGGCCAGCACCGCGTCCACGGCCGCCCGCAGCGCGTAGGTGCGGCCCCGGTCGAAGAACGAGTCCGGCGTGCGGTTCACGATCGCCATCACCGCGACCTGCCGGGAGAAGTCGAACTCGCGCGCACCGATCCGCCGCACCGGCTTGACGATCTCCGGCTCGAAGAAGCTGCTCACTGAGCCTTTTTCAACGTGGTCCCGGCCCGAGTGCGCCCGTCCCGTCGGCTCTTCCTTGGCGTCTACCCGCTCGCCAGGTTGAAAATTGCTCACTGATCAAGACCCTTTTCGATGGCGTAGCGGGTCAGCTCGACCCGGTTGTGCAGCTGCAGTTTGCCGAGCGTGTTCTGGACGTGGTTCTGCACGGTCCGGTGCGAGAGCACCAGCCGCTCCGCGATCTGCTTGTAGGACAGCCCCTTCGCCACCAGCCGCAACACCTCGGTCTCCCGGTCGGTCAGCCGCGGCGCGCCGTCGTCGTCCGTGCTCGGCGGCTCCGTCGCCAGCCGCCGGAACTCGCCCAGCACCAGCCCGGCCAGCCCCGGCGTGAACACCGCCTCGCCCGCGGCCGCCGACTCCACCGCGGCCAGGAACTCGGCCTGCCCGGCGGACTTCAGCAGATAACCGGTCGCGCCGGCCTTCACCGCGTCCAGCACCGACTGCTGCTCGCCGCTGGCGGACAGCATCAGGATGCGCACCTCCGGCAGCGCGGCCAGCAGACCGCTGATCACCTCGACGCCGTCGATGTCCGGCAACTGCAGGTCCAGTACCACGAGATCGGGCCTGGCCGCGGCCGCGATGCGCACCGCCTGCCGCCCCTCGCCGGTAGCCGCAACCACGTCATGGCCGGCCTCGGTAAGGTCACGGGCCACGCCGTCCCGCCACATCGGGTGGTCGTCCACCACCATCACCCTGATCACTCTACTGATTGTCGTCGCTTCGCTCCTCCGGGCTCGGCGCCACTCCCGGCGACGACAGGCGAACTTCCGGACGAAGAGCGTGTCCGAAAATTCGCCCGCCGTCTCTGGTCGCCCGCGCCTCACGACGTGGCCGACCGCGTCGGGCCTGGGGAAGACTTCCCAGAGCCCGGGTGGCTGGGATCGGGCGGCTTCGCAAGATCAAAATCAAATCAAGATCTTGATTCCCGCTTCCGGCGTGGTCCGGCAGCGTTGCTCCCGCGGGCACCGGTCGTCGCTGGCGCTCCTCCCTGCCGGTTTCGCCGTGGCCGGGAAAGACCCATGGGGGCGCGGGATGCGTCAGAGACGTGGGAGGCGGAGCTCCACCTCCGTACCCTCGCCGGGTTTTGAATAGATCTCGACCTCGCCACCCAGGTCGGCGATGCGGCCGCGGATGGACTGCGCGACGCCCAGGCGGCCCTGGGAGGCGGCCTCCTCCAGGCGGCCCTCGGGGAAGCCGGGGCCGTCGTCGCGGACCGAGATGGTGATCGCGGAGGGGTCGTCCTCCAGCAGGACCCAGGCGCGGGCCTCGGGGCCGGCGTGGCGGGCCACGTTGTCCAGCGTGGCGCCGACCGCGGCGCGGACCGACTCCGCGGTACGCACCGGCAGCAGCACCGGCGTGGCCGGGCTCGCGATCGAGACCGTGTCGGACGCGAACCGGCCGAGCAGCGGGCGCAGATCCGCCTCGCCCTCCTCGCCCGCGGGCGGGCCGGCCGGGCCGTCGGCGATCATCATGCGCAGCTTCGCCTCGGACTGACCGGCCAGCCGGGCCAGCTCGCCGGCCTCGCCGTCCAGGTGCGCGCCGCGCCGCTGGACCAGCGCCAGCACCTGCAGCACCGAGTCGTGGATGTCGCGGGCCAGCCGCTCCCGCTCACGCGTCGCGGCCTCCAGCTCGGTCGCGCGTTGCATACGCTCCTCCGCGTCGACCGCGAGCCGCGCCACCAGGCCGACCACGAAACCGGCCAGCACCATCAGCGCGAGCCCGTTCAGCGTGGACGGGTGCAGCTCGTCGCGGACCGTGATGTCGGTCGCGCCGAGGATCAGCGCCGCGGCCACGCCACGACGCCGCCCGCCGGAGACCGCCCAGGTCAGCACCGGTGCGCCGAGCCAGGTGACGGCCAGCGTGGGCACGCCGTCGCTGAGCGCGTCCTGGCCGATCACGTGCGGGCCGGCGATCACCACGGTCAGCGCGACCGCGAGGTCCGCGATCAGCAGCGGCCAGCGCCGCCACTGCGGGCGGGCGAACGCCGCGGTCGCGAACGCGGTCCAGCCGACCATCAGCGCGAACACCGGGCCGGTGGCGAGCGGGTTGGCGTACTGATCCACATTGCGCACGATCAGCACGGCCACATAGATGAGCGAGGTGATCCGGTACGCGCCGATCGCCCGCCACATGGGAGCCTGTAGACCCTGTTGCACGGTGTCACCGTGCCACACTCGGTTGCGTCCCGGAGCGACGGAACGCGTACTGTGGGCATGCCGTAAGCCCTTGACCAGCAGGCGAGGGGAACTGGGCATGGCCGATCACCACATTTCACCGCCCGCGGACCCGTCCGCGGGCGCTGTCGGCCTGCTCGAAAGCCGTTTCGACGCCACCGGCGTGACCGCTCTGCGACACCGGGTAGCGGACTGTGCCGAGGCCGCCGGTCTGCACGGCGAGCGGCTCGACGACTTCGTGCTCGCGGTCTACGAACTGCTCACCAACGCGGTCCGGCACGGCGGCGGCAGCGGTGGCCTGCGCCTCTGGCACGACGGCAAGCGGGTGGCGTGCGAGGTGGTGGACCGTGGCCGCGGCTTCGACGCGGACGGGCGGGTCGAGCCGCGCGGTCCCGCCGCCGCACCCGGCGGGTGGGGCCTGTTCCTGGCGGACAAGCTGACCGACAGCATCGAGGTGGCGAGCGGGCCCGAGGGCACCACGGTCCGGGTCGCGACCGCGCTGCGGTGAGCTTTGACTTCAAGCCCGGTTCAGGTCGTACCGTCGCGTAATGATCGACAGTGTCTTCGACCGGCGGCATCTGCTGACCACCATCGGCGCGGTCAGCCTGGTCTTCCTCGCCGCGTTCGAGTCGCTGGCCGTCACCACCGTCATGCCGATCATCACGGCCGACCTCGGCGGCCGTGACCTCTACACGCTCGGCTTCGCCGCCACGCTCGCCGCGGGCGCGGTCGGCATGGTCACCGGCGGCACGCTCGCGGACCGGCGCGGACCGGCCCGCCCGCTGCTGATCGCGATCGGCGTGTTCGCGGCCGGGCTCGCGCTGGCCGGCCTGGCCGGCACCATGGCCGTCTTCATCGCCGGGCGTTTCCTGCAGGGCCTCGGCTACGGCGCCTACACGGTCGCGCTGAACGTGGTGGTCGCCCGCGTGTACCCCGCGTCGCTGCACCCGCGCCTGTTCGGCCTGTTCGCCGCCGCCTGGGTGGTGCCGTCCCTGATCGGCCCGTTCGCCGCCGGAATCGTCACGGACGTACTCTCCTGGCACTGGGTCTTCCTCGGCGTGCTGGTCCTGGTCGCGCTGGTCACCACGCTGATCCTGCCCGCGCTGCGTCGCGTCCCGCCGGTCGCCGTCACGCCGCTGACCGGGGCCGACCTCCGCCGGACCGGTGCCGCCGCCGTGGTCGCGGCCGCCGTGGTCGCGCTCAGCCTGGTCTCGAGCTGGTGGCTGGTGCCGCCCGCGCTGCTCGCGGTCGCGTTCGCGGCGCGGTCGCTGTTCCCCGTCGGCACGCTGCGCGCGGTCCGCGGTCTGCCCGCCACGATCCTGCTCTGCGGTACGGCCGGGGCCGCGTTCTTCGGCACCGAGGCGTACCTGCCGCTGCTGCTCCAGGACCGGTACGGCTATCCCGCCTGGCTGTCCGGCGCGTTCCTCACCGCGGCCGCGCTCTCCTGGGCACTCACGTCCGACCTCCAGGGCCGCCGTTTCGCCGCCGGCATCGGCCACCAGACCGTGATCCGGCTGGGCGCCGCGCTGCTGGCCGCCGGCGTGCTGGGTGTGCTGGCGACCGCCGCGCTGGGCCTGCACCCACTGGTCGCCGGCGTCGGCTGGCTGGCCGCGGGCGGCGGGATGGGCGCGATGTACCCGCGGGTCAGCACCGCGGTCCTGGCCTTCTCCTCCCCCGACACCCAGGGCTTCAACCTCGGCGCCAAGGCCATCTCCGACGCCGCCGCCGGCAGCATCACGCTCTCCGTGGCCGGCCTGATCTTCCACTCACTGGGCTCGGGCGCGGCCGGTTTCACGGGCGCGCTGACACTGACCGCGGCCACGGGCGTGGCCACGCTGGTGGTGGCCGGCCGGATCGCCGCCGGTACGCCGGCCGGCGTCCGGGCACACAGCGGGTGACGAACGACTGAACCGCGATCCGGCTCCGTCGCGCCGGCACGTCAGGAGCCGTCGCGAGCGCGCCCGGCGATGTCCCGCATGACCATCCCCGGCGTGTCGAAGTAGGGGTTCCAGGCGGGCGTGAGCCCGGCACGCAGCGCGTCGTCGTGCCGGGACATCTCCCGGAGGTTGAGCAACCCCAGTCCCAGGAACAGGGGCACGGCCGCGAAGAACGCCAGAAGAGACACCAGGAACGGCACGAGAAGGAAGAAGGCCGACGCGCTCGGGCCGACCCGAAACATGATCGTGGCGATGACGAGCACAGATCCGAACGCCACCAGAAATGTCCGGATCGCGAGGATCCCCACGCGGTAGAGCGCGCCTGCCCGGAATGCCCGCAATGCCGCTGGCATGTTCGCCTCCCCCGCGGCTCGATCCATGATCCACACAGGACGGTAGCAGGAGCACGTCCTCCAGCGGCCCCACCACAAGGCGGCACCGGACGTCACCCCGGAAACAGATCAAGGGATCGGCGTCCGGGTGGACGCCGATCCCTTGATCAACGGGGGGAGAGGAAAGGTCTTAGCCGCCGAATTCCTGGGTCCAGTAGATGGTGCCCTTGGTGTCGCGGGCGACGCCGACGCCGATCTTGACGGCTTTGCAGTTGAGGATGTTCTTGCGGTGGCCGGGGCTGTTCATCCAGCCGGTCATGACGCCCTTGCTGTCGGCGTAGCCCTCGGTCGGCGTGCGCTGCGCCGGTGTGGCTCAGCGTTACGCCAATCAAGTTCGGCCACCGCCCGCAAACCCTGACAGATCGACCGGGTGCTATGCGGTGAGGGCTCGGGTCCCACACGGTTGCCGCAGCCGGCGCTGGAACGCCTCTTCCGCGAAACGATCATTGAGTGACACGTGGGGTAGATCAACAGGACTGGTTGATCTACCCCACGTGTCACTCAATGATCGTTTTCCCCCGGTGACCTCACGCGAGGCCGCCGCAGCGGCCTTCACCGAGTCCTCCCGTCTCCTCCGGGCGACGCCCCACAGGCGGTGACAATCCCTCGGCTTCGGTCCGTGGTGGGACCTGCTTCCCGGTCGGCTCTCGCCCCCTCCCGGTCAGCCTGGGCGTCCTTCGTGGTCAGCTCTCGGCGTCGGGGCCAGGGTCTCGGCCCAGGGTCTCGGCCAGGTGCACGCCGTGGTGTCGCAGGTCCAAATCCGGCGCGACCAGCCGGGCACTCCGTGCCCGAAATTTCGGGAAATAGCATCCCGGATATCGACCGCAGCCTCACCGACACCGAAGCGCCCAGCGAAACCGGCGGCACGTCGCGGTCCGTCACCCTCAAAACCGGACCACCCACGGACCCCAACCGATCAGCTCAAAGCGACCGCCCAAACGTAAGCGCTACGAAGCCGCCGCACGACAGACCAAAGCCGGCGGCCCTGCCGATGATCTGCTCGGCTTGTCCCGAGTCGACGGCAAACGGGGCAGACAGGCCCGCACGAAACCCAGCCACCCTCTTTGAATGGCAGCGCAGCCGAAAGGTCTTGGATCCTGCCCCGGAGCCGGAGCGCTCCCGCCGGAGGCAAAAACGCAACCATAACACCCAACGCAACCAATAACATGAAATTTCGGGCGCGGCAGCGCCCGAATACCCCGCTGGCATCCGCAACAACGCCGGATCTCAACACAGCGCCGGATCAACGCAACGCCGGATCAACGCAAATTCCGGATCTCAATACAACGCCGGACCTCAACGCCGAAAACTCATTAATGCCGAAATTTCGGACAGACCCCAAGGCCACAGATAAAGACCCAGGCCCACCGCGAGCAGCCGAGGCGCGTTCTCCGGAAACCCGCCTGCCAGCCCGATCCCAGCCGGATGTCCGGAAACCGGCAGGCCCCAACCAGCCCGCGGCCGTCCACGAGCAACGACCACGCGGCCAGCAGCGCATGCTGCGGGCCGCGAACGGGCGGGCAGGTTTTCGGTGACCAGCGGCGGCACCGGCAGGGAGGAGCGCCAGCGACGACCGGTGCCCGCGGGAGCATGCGGACCGCGACCACGCCGGAAGCGGGAAATGAATTAGATCTTGATCTGGCCCTTGAGTGACAGCGGCAGCACGCAGAGCTAGTGGAAAAGGGCGCTGACGGACTCGCCGTTGTGGATGCGGCGCATGGCCTCGGCGAGGGCGGGGGCGACGGAGAGGACTTCCAGCTTCGGGACGCGCTTGGCCGGGGGGATGGGGACCGTGTTGGTGCAGACGATCTCCAGGACGCCGGGCTGGTCGCTGAGGCGTTCGAGCGCGTGGTCGGAGAAGAGGCCGTGGGTGCAGGCGAGGCGGATGGAGCGGACCTTGAGTTCGCGCAGGTGGTCCATGAGCTCGATGGCGGTGCTGCCCTTGGCGATCTCGTCGTCCAGGACGATGACGTCGCGGTCCACGACGTCGCCGATCACGGCCGAGATCTTGACCTTGTCGTCGCTGAAGCGCTGTTTCGCGCCGGCCGCGACCGGCGTGCCCAGCATGCGGGCGAACGCGGCGGCCTCCTTGGCGTTGCCCAGGTCGGGCGAGACCACGACGGTGTCGGTCAGGTCGTACTGCTTGAAGTGGTCGGCCAGTTCGCGCAGCGCGTGCAGGTGGTCGACCGGGACGCTGAAGAAGCCGTGGACCTGCGGCGAGTGCAGCGTCATCGCCAGCACGCGGTCGGCGCCGGCGGTGACCAGCAGGTCCGCGACGAGGCGGCCGCCGATCGAGATGCGCGGGCCGTCCTTCTTGTCGGAGCGGGCGTACGCGTAGTGCGGCAGCACGACCGTGGTGCGCGCGGCCGAGGCGCCGCGGGCCGCGTCCAGCATGAGCAGCAACTCGACCAGGTTCTCCTGGACCGGCGGCACCAGCGGCTGGATCAGGAAGACGTCGCGCTCACGGCAGTTGGCCTGTAGCTGGACCTCCAGGCAGTCGTTGGCGAATCGGGACACACGGGTGGGTAGCAGCGGCACGCCCAGGTGGCTGCAGATCTCCTCGGCGAGCTCCGGGTGGGCACTTCCGCTGAACACTGCGATGTCACGCACGGGTGCCACCTTAGCCACGGCCCGATCGCCGCTGAGCAGGCCCGGCCTAACTCTGCCCTAAATCTGAGAGCGCTTTCTTGACCCTCACAGGATTCGTGCGGTTCGATCCGCTCAGTCCGATATTCCACCAGTTCGACCGGAGGCGCGCCCACATGCACCGGATACCCGGGGCTCACCGACCCCGACGCGGCCGTTGGATCTACTCGAGCAAGATCGGTCGCGCGATGCTCGCGCTGTCCGTGATCGCCACCGGCCTCGGCAGCGCGTTGTACCTGACCAACAACGAGACCGAGGCGTCGGCCGCCAGCACGCTGGTGTGGTCGGACGAGTTCAACGGCGCGGCGGGCACCCGTCCGGACGGCAACAAGTGGGTGCAGGAGACCGGCGGCCACGGCTGGGGCAACAACGAGCTCCAGTACTACACGAACAGCGCGAGCAACTCGGCGCTGGACGGCAACGGCAACATGGTGATCACGGCCCGCCGGGAGAACCCGGCCGGCTACCAGTGTCACTACGGCTCGTGTCAGTACACGTCGGCGCGCCTGATGACGAACGGCAAGTTCACCCAGACGTATGGCCGGTTCGAGGCGCGGCTGAAGCTGCCGAAGGGCCAGGGCATCTGGCCGGCGTTCTGGATGCTCGGCGCGGACATCGGCTCGGTCGGATGGCCGAACAGCGGCGAGATCGACATCATGGAGAACGTCGGCAAGGAGCCGAACACGGTCTACGGCACCATCCACGGCCCGGGTTACTCCGGCGGTGCGGGCCCGTCCGGCTCGAAGGTCAACAACGCGCCGCTCGGCGATGCCTTCCACACGTACGCGGTGGACTGGTCGCCGAACCTGATCGTCTGGTACCTGGACGGCGTCGAGTTCACCCGCAAGACGCCGGCCAACATCGGCGGCAACCGGTGGGTCTTCGACAAGCCGTTCTTCATGATCATGAACCTGGCGGTCGGCGGCAACTGGCCGGGCAACCCGGACGGCAGCACCCAGTTCCCGCAGAGCCTGGTCGCGGACTACGTGCGCGTCTACTCGCTGGACGGTGGCACCACCCCGCCGCCGCCCACCGGCAGCGGCACCGCGCTCAAGGGCAACGGCTCCGGGCGCTGCATCGACGTGCCGGGCAGCCAGTCGCAGGACGGCCTGCCGCTGCAGATCTGGGACTGCCTGAACAACGACGCGCAGCGCTGGACGTTCAACGGCAACGGCTCGCTGACCGCGCTCGGCAAGTGCATGGACGTGGCCGGCGGCAACCCCGCGAACGGCACGAACATCCAGCTGGCGAACTGCAACGGCTCCGGCTGGCAGAACTTCGTGCTGAGCGGCGCGGGTGACCTGGTCAACGTGGCGGCGAACAAGTGCGTCGACGTGCGCGGCAACGGCACGGCGGCGGGCAGCAAGCTGCAGCTGTGGGACTGCGCGGGAACGCCGAACCAGAAGTGGGTCAAGGCGTAAGCAACTCGGGAAAAGGGGTGGCCCGACAGGGCCACCCCTTTTTCAGGCCTTCAGAATGCCGTTCACGAACGCAACACTCTTGCCCGCGAAGTCGGCCCGGCCGCCCTCGTGGCCGTCCCACTCGTAGACCTCGACCGCCTTCTCCGTGCCGCCGTACGCGTTGACCGCCGCGAAGATGCCGGACGGCGGGCAGGTGGCGTCCATCAGGGCGGCGGACGCCAGCAGCGGCGCACTCGCGCGCGGCGTCAGGTGCAGCAGGTCGATGTAGTCCAGCGTGCGCTGCGCCGCGGCCACCCGGTGCGGGTTGACCCGGAAGAAGCGGACCAGCTCGTGGAACGGGTCCGTGTCCACCAGCGTGACCATCCGCCGGATGTGGCAGAGGAACGGCACCTGCGACACCACGGCGTGCACCAGCGACGGTGCCAGCGACGCCGCGGCCAGCGACAGCGCGCCGCCCTGGCTGGAGCCGGCCACGGCGAGCCGGGTCGCGTCCACCCCGGGCAGCGCGGCCGCGCTCTCCACCGCGCGGACCGCGTCCGTGAACAGGCGCCGGTAGTAGTAGGTGTGCGGGTCGAGGATGCCACGGGTCATGAAGCCGGGGTGGCTCGGGCCGGCGCCGTCCGGGCCCGGGTCGGGCGTGTCACCGCCGCGCCAGGCCGCGCCCTGACCGCGGGTGTCCATCACGAAGTGCGCGTAGCCGGCGGACGGCCAGAGCAGCCACTCGTGCGGGAGGCCGCGGCCGCCGCCGTAGCCGATGAACTCCACGACCACCGGGAGCGGGCCGTCCGCGCCGGCCGGCACGTTCAGCCAGCCCTTGACCGGCTGGCCGGCGAAACCGGTGAACGTGACGTCGTAGGTGCGGATGTTCGCGAACGGGGTCGCCAGCGGCGTCGCCACCGGGGGTGCGCCGGCGGACCGGGCCTCCGCCAGGGTCTCGGCCCAGAACGCGTCCAGATCGTCCGGGATGCTGGGCGTGGGCCGGTACGTCCGCAGCTGGTCCAGCGGTAGGTCGAAGAGCGCCATGGCGCCGGACGCTACCAGCGCGTACCGGTGATCCGCTCGTAGACGTCGACGTAGCGGGCGCGGGTGACCTCGACCACCTTCTCCGGGACCTCCGGGGCCGGGCCGGTCTTGTCCCAGCCGGTGCTGAGCGACCAGTCGCGCACGTACTGCTTGTCGAAGGAGAACTGCACGCGGCCGGGCTCGTACTCGTCGCCGGGCCAGAAGCGGGACGAATCCGGCGTGAGCACCTCGTCGCCGAGCGTCAGCGTGCCGTCCGCGTCCCAGCCCAGCTCCAGCTTGGTGTCCGCGATGATCAGGCCGCGCTCGGCCGCGATCTCGGCGCCGCGCCGGTAGACGGCGAGCGTGATGTCCCGCAGGTGCGCCGCGAGGTCCGGACCGACCGACGAGACCACCTCGGCGAACGTCATCGGCTCGTCGTGCGAACCCATCG
This sequence comes from Catenuloplanes japonicus, assembly GCF_000717135.1. Lineage (GTDB taxonomy): Bacteria > Actinomycetota > Actinomycetes > Mycobacteriales > Micromonosporaceae > Catenuloplanes > Catenuloplanes japonicus. The sequence continues at coordinate 13,436 of NZ_JNXY01000039.1, read as the reverse complement.
GCGCCTTGGTGGACGGCGTGAAGATCGGCTCGGCCAGCCGGGACGCCTCGACCAGGCCGGGCGGCAGGCTGACGCCGGAGACCGCGCCGTCGCGCCGGTAGTCCTTGATGCCGGAGCCGGTCAGGTAGCCGCGGGCGACGCACTCGACCGGCACCATCCGCAGGCGCTTGCACCTGATCGCGCGACCGGCCCACTCCTCCGGCACGTCGGTCGCGCTGATCACGTGGTGCGGGATCAGGTCGGCGAGCTGGTCGAACCACCAGAGCGAGAGCCGGGTGAGGATCTTTCCCTTGTCCGGCACGGGGGTGGGCAGGACGACGTCGTAGACCGAGATCCGGTCCGACGCGACGAGGATCAGATCCTCGCCGTCCTGGTACACATCCCGAACCTTGCCCGAGTGCAGCAGCTCCACGCGGCCCAGTATCTACTTACGCCGACGGCTGCGTGTCACCAGGTAGACGATCAGCGCGATCACGACGACCACGCCGATGCAGCAGACGGCGCCGAAGAAGAAGAATCCGCCGCCTCCGCCGCCACGCCGGCGGCGCTCCTCGATCAGCGCGTCCGCCACGCCGTTCGTGCTCGCCCACGCGGCGGCGGGGATCAGCAGGGTGAGGGTCAGGGTGGTGAACAGCGCGCCCAGGCGGGCGGCCCAACGCTTCATCGCACTCATACCTCCATCTTGACCTTCCCCCGCAAGGATGGCGACTTGACCCCCGATCGGGTGTCGTTTCAGGAATCGGGACGCGGCGCAGACTATTTGCCGCTAATAGGACGGGGATGTTGACAGTCCCCGTGTGCGCGGTCTTAATGGGGCGTCACTCGTGTCGGGCTGGAGACATCGTGGGCTTTTCCAGATCAACCGCAATGCGGGCATTCGCCGTCGCGATGCTCATAGTGGGCGGCGCCACCGCATGTGACCGGGGCGGCGCCGGTGATGAGCCGTCCGCGCAGCTGAGCTTCTTCTTCTGGGGCGGTGACAAGCGCGTCGAGCTCACGCAGAAGGTGCTCGATCTCTATCACGAACGGCATCCCGGCGTGACGTTCACGGTGGCGTATCAGCCGAATGCCGGCTATTTCGACAAACTCGCGGAACGGATCGACGGCGGCGACGCGCCGGACCTGTTCCAGATCGACGACAACTACCTGACCGAGTTCGCGCAGCGCGACTGTCTGCTCGATCTGGGGCCGTACATCGCGGACAACCGGATCGACCTGGCGCAGGTCTCCAACGGCCTGGTCCGGTACGGCCGGGTGGACGACAGGCAGGTCGGCATCGCCGCCGCGGAGAACACGGCCGCGCTCGTCTACGACAAGTCGCTGCTCGACCGGCTCGGCCTGGACGCGCCCGCGTCCGGCATGAACTACCCGCAATATCTGGCCTGGGCCGCGACCATCACGGAGAAGAGCAACGGCACCGTGGCCGGCACGATGGACCCGTCCGCCGACTACAAGGCGTTCTGGCTCTGGCTGCGGTCGCAGAAGAAGGAGTTCTACTCCGGCGCCGCGCTCGGCTTCGGCGAGGCGGACGTGACCGCCTGGTTCCGGCTGTGGAAGGACGCGCGGGACGACGGCGTCACGCCGGACGCACCGGTCATCCACGAGGCGAACGCGGGCGACGCCACCAAGCAGCTCGTGGTCACCGGCAAGGCCGCGACCTCGTTCATGTGGTCCAACCAGTTGCCCGAGATGCAGCAGAAGACGCAGAACGAGCTGGGCATCGTGGCCTACCCCGGCGCCGCGTCCGCGGCCTGGGCGCGCGCGTCGATGTACTGGAGCGTCCACAAGGGCACCGCGCACCAGGACGTGGCCGCGGACGTGATCGACTTCCTGGTCAACGACCCGGAGGCGGCCGTGATCCTGGGCACCGAGCGCGGCCTCGCGCCGAACCTGCAGAACCGCCGCGAGCTGGAGGTGTCGCTGACCGACCCGATCATGAAGGCGTCGATCGCGTACACGAACGAGATGAGCACGCGGTACGGCGCCGCGCCGCAGCCGCCGCCGAAGGGTCACGGCGCGATCCGGGCCGCGCTGGTCGAGGCCGCGGAGGCGGCCCAGTCCGGCGCGCTGACCCCGGAGGCGGCCGCGAAACAGTTCATCACGGAGGCGAACGCCGCGCTGAGGTAACGCGCCCCGGAATAGGTGTGGCCGTGGGAGGGTAGAGCACGGCTTCAGCTTGTTACGGAGGGCGCTTTGGAGATCCACGTCAACCGGGACCTGGATCCCGATCTGGTCGCGCTCGCGGAGGCGCACGGCGTCGCGACCTGGTACGAGAACTGGCGGCGCGAGCCCACGAACGTGAGCCACGCCGCCGTCACCGGCACGCTGCGACTGCTCGGTGTGGACACGTCCACACCGAGCATGATCACGTCCGCGCTGGAGCGGATCCGCGCCGACCACGACCCGCGCCGGCTGCCCGCGACCGTGGTGCTGCGCGCCTCCGGCACCCGCGCGCTGGCCACCCCCGGGAAGATCACGTTCGAGGACGGCAGCACGCGCGCGGTCACCGGCGAGCTCCCGGCCGGGCTGCCGCTCGGCTGGCACCGGCTGACCACCTCGAACCAGGAGGTCACGCTGGTCGTGGTGCCGGACGCGTTGCCCGAGGCCCCGCGCGCCTGGGGCTGGATGCTGCAGCTCTACGCCGTGCACTCCGCACGGTCGTGGGGCATGGGCGACTTCGGCGACCTGCGGACGCTGGCCTCCTGGTCGGGCGCGTCCGGCGCCGGGCTCACGCTGCTGAACCCGCTGCACGCGCCCGCGCCGGTGCATCCGGTGCCCGCTTCGCCGTACTCGCCGTCCAGCCGCCGCTTCTGGAACCCGCTCTACCTGCGCGTCTCCGACGTGACCGGCTACGAGTCGCTACGCGCGGAGATCGACGCGCTGCGCCCGCCGCTCGGCGAGCTGATCGACTACGACGAGGTCTGGCGCGCGAAGCGCACCGCGCTGGAACTGCTCTTCCCGCTCTCCGGTTACGAGATCACGGACGACGACGATCTCCGGGGGTACGCCACCTACTGCGCGATCTCCGAGGTCCACGGCGCGAACTGGCGGGCGTGGCCGGCCGCGCTGCGCCACCCGGACAACGCCGAGGTCGCCACGCTCGCCGAGGAGCTGCACGAGCGGGTCGTCTTCCACTGCTGGCTGCAGGAGCTGTGCAAGGCGCAGCTCGCGGCCGCCAACGAGGCAGCCGAGGCGGCCGGCATGCCGGTCGGCATCGTGCACGACCTGGCCGTCGGCATCGACCCTGGCGGCGCGGACGGCTGGATGCTGCAGGACGTGCTCGCGGCCGGCGTGCATGCGGGCGCGCCGCCGGACGCGTTCAACCAGCTCGGCCAGGACTGGGGGCTCGCCGCCTGGCGTCCGGACCAGCTGGTCGCGACCGGCTACCAGGCGTACCGGGACATGCTGCGTGGCATCCTGCGGCACGCGGGCGGCCTGCGGGTCGACCACGTGGCCGGGCTGTGGCGGCTCTGGTGGGTGCTTCCGGGCGCGGGCGCGGCGGACGGCACCTACGTCACGTACGACCCGGAGGCGATGGCCGGCATCCTCGCGCTGGAGGCGCACCGGGCCGGCGCCGTGGTCATCGGCGAGGACCTGGGCACCGTGCTGCCGATCGTGACGCGCGGCCTCCAGCGGCGGAACATGCTCGGTTCCGCCGTCATGTGGTTCGCCCGCGACCACGACGCCTGGGACGACGGCTTCGTCCCGCTCGCCGACTGGCAGCCGAACGCGCTGGCCTCCGTCTCCACCCACGATCTGCCGACCGCGGCCGGGTTCCTGACCGAGGAGCACGTCCGGGTCCGGTCCGCGCTGAAGCTGCTGGCCGGGCCGGTGGCGGACGCGGAGACGGAGGCCCGGCGCGACCGTGCGCAGCTGATCGGCCTGCTGCGCGAGGCGGGTCTCCTGACCGGGGAGACGCCGACGGTGGAGGAGATCATCGTGGCCATGCACGAGGCGCTGGCCGCCACGCCGTCGCGGCTGGTGGTGGCGTCGCCGTACGACGTGCTCGGCGAGATCCGGCAGCCCAACATGCCCGGCACGATCGACCAGTACCCGAACTGGCGGATTCCGCTGCCGGTCACGCTGGAGGAGTTCGTCGCCGACCCCCGGGTGGCGAAGACCGCGGAGGCTCTCAACAAGCACTGAGCGACCGGCCACGGATCCGCCGGCCGCGGGAGCTCGCGGAAGGTGACCACGCCGGAAGCGGGAAATCCGCTTCTGAAAAAGCCGGCCCCCGCGGAACTCGCGGGGGCCGGCTTCATGAACCAATCGCTTACAGGCCCTTGCACTGCCCGAGGACGATGCCCTTGACCGTGTTCGGGCGGGCCGCGTTCACCGGCGCCGGCGTGTTGCCGGTGCACACGAGCGTGCCCTTGACCTGGTTCGCCGCGACCGTGTTGACGGCCGTGCCGGTGTTGCCGGTGAGCAGCGCGGCGCCGCTCAGCGTGTTGGTGTCGAGCGTGACGCCGCCCTTGCCGCTGAGCACGCTGACCGCGCCCTTGATGGTGCCGCCCTTGACGGTCACCGTGCCGGTGCCGCCGATCAGGCTGATCGCGCCGGTGACGGTGGCGCCGGTGATCTCGACGCTGCCGCCGAGCAGCGCGGTGATCGCGCCCTCGACGGTGCCGCCCTCGACGATCAGCGAGGCGCCGGGCAGGATCGTGATCGCGCCCTTGACCGTGGCGCCGGTGACGCAGACCAGGCCGGCCTTGACGGTCAGCGCGCCCCGGTAGGAGCCGGTGATCGTCTGGGTGCAGTCCGGGCCGACCGCGGCGCGCGGGGCCTGGTCCGCCGTGACCGGGGAGAACTTCCCGATGTAGTTCGTGAGCATCGTCAGGTCGTTGTCGCCGGTGGTGATGCGGTCCGTGCCCTGGCCGAGCGTGGTGAAGTTGTCGCCGCCGGACGCGAGGAACGAGTTCGACGTGACGCGGTACGTCGCGGCCGGGTTGATCACGGCGCCGTTCAGCTTGATCGAGCTCGCGATGACGTGCGCACCGCGCGGGGCGTCCTCGACGTAGTGGTAGCTGAAGCCCTTGGAGACGCCCAGGTGCAGCTTGGGACGGGACGCGCCCTCCGGCTGCCACTGTTCCTCGAGCACCTGCTTGACCTGCGCGCCGGTGAGCGTCTGGGTGAAGACGTCGTTGGAGAACGGCTGCACCGAGAACGCCTCGGAGAAGGTGACCACGCCGTCCGGCGCGTAGAGCAGGTCGGTGCGCAGGCCGCCCGGGTTCATGAAGGCGATCTGCGCGCCGCCGCGGCCGGCGTCCTTGGTGCCCTCGAGCTGCACGTCCGCGACGAAGTTGCCGAGCGCCGACTCCGAGCCGCGGTCCTCGACGCCGTTGAGGTAGGCGCGCTTGACGTCCGCGGTGATCTCGCCGAGCGGCTGCGCGCCGAGGACGGCCGCGTTCGCCACGGCGGCGTCGACGATGCCGGCGACGGTGCCGTTGATCGGCGCGCCGGTCACGTCGAGCAGCGCCACGGACGAGCCGGTGATGCGCTTGGTGGTGGTGTCGTACGTCAGCCCGACCTTGCTGATCAGCTTGCCGTACTCACCGGCCTGGACGATCGGACGGGTCCGGTCGGTGCCGGGGATCGGCAGCTGGTACGCGTACGACTGGTGGGTGTGGCCGCTGAAGACAGCGTCGATGTCCGCGCTGGCGTTGATGAACCGGCCGAAGACCGGGTCACGCACGATGTCCTGGGCGGACTTGATGTACTCCGCCGACGCGCCCTCGTGCGAGAGCAGCAGGACCAGGTCCGACTCGCCGTTCGACTCGTCGCCGTCGGAGAGCTGGGCCGCGACCGCCTCGGCCTCGGTCACCGGGTCCCGGAACTCGACGCCGCGGATGCCGTCCGGGCTGACCAGCTCGCCGGTCTGGGCCGTGACGACACCGATGTAGCCGACCCGCACGCCGCCGATGTCCTCGACGGAGTAGGCGGGCAGCGCACGCTTGCCGTCGCGGTAGACGTTCGCGCCCAGGTAGTCGAACTCCGCCCGCGGGATGACGCGGTTGAGCAGGTCGTCGATGCCCTTGTCGAACTCGTGGTTGCCGACGGCGGACGCGTCCAGCCCGGTCGCGTTGAGCGCGTCGAGCGTGGGCAGGTCGCCGTCGATGGCGGAGACGAACGTGGAGGCGCCGATCAGGTCGCCGCCCGCGACGACCCCGGTGTTCGGGTTCTCGGTACGCAGCTTGTCGATGAGTCCGGCGAGCTGCGCCGCGCCGCCGACCGCCTGACCGTTCACGGTCGCCGGCGACTGCAGGCGGCCGTGGAAGTCGTTGAGGCCGATGAGCTGCAGTTCAACCGGGTTGGGTGCGGCTTGGGCAGGCGCTGCCGTGACGACCAGCGCCGCGGCACCGGCCAGCGCCACGGCGGTACTTATGGGGGTGAAACGCATGGATGAAGCCTCCGAGAAGAACGGCTGGAGGGGTGCGAGCGACAGGCCGTGAGACAACGGCAGAAGCGCGCTCGATCCGAGTCATCCTATGATCCGCAGCTAAACGGTGCGTATCGCATGCGTGGCCGGAAACAAGTGATCATCTAGACAGAACCAGCCCCAGATCATTTCCGTTGACGCCGGGGAATACGTCGCCGAGCGCGGTCGCGGAAACGCCGCATCGCTTTCGCAGAATCTCCCCGATCACGGTCCGGTAGTCCGTCGTCACCTTGAGATCACCATTCACCAGACGTGCGGTGCCGAGTCCTGGCCAGGCGCCGTAGACCGCGCCGCCGCGCACCCCGCCGCCGAGCACCAGCATGGCGTTGCCGTAGCCGTGGTCCAGCCCGCCGGAGCCGTTCTCCGCCACCCGCCTCCCGAACTCGCTGATCGTAAGCACGGTGACGTTCTCCAGCGCGGTGTCCGCGGCGAACGCGGCCAGCGCGGCCGCGAGCCCGGCCAGGTTGTCGTGCATGCGCCCGCCGGCCGCGGCCGCGCCGAGGCCCTCGTGCATGTCCCAGTCGCCGGAGTCCACGCAGGCCGCGGTCAGCCCGGCCTTGCTCTTGATCAGCCGGGCGACGTCGCGCAGCGCCCGGCCCAGCGTGGTGTCCGGATAGGTCACCGTGCTGGTGACCGCGCGGACCGCGCCCACCGCGCCGAGCGCACCGACGGCCGCGCGGGCCGGGGCGGCCAGCTCCGCGGGGACGCCGGCGTAGAGCGCGCTCAGCGCCGTCGCCATCCTGTTGTTCGACTCGCCGCTCAGCGTGAACGTGTCGATGCCGCGCAGGCTCAGGTCCGGCGACGGGCCGGCGAACGCGCGGTGCGGCTGTGCGGAGCCCACCGAGACGCCCGCCAGCGGCCCGGTCGCGCCGAGGCCGCCCAGCATGCGGTCCAGCCAGCCGGTGCGCACGGAGGTGCCGGCCGCGGCGCGCTCCAGCTCCTCCATCGCGGCGAAGTGCGAGCGGTTCGGCGCGGCCTGGCCGACCGCGTGGACCGCGGCCATCCTGCCCTGCTGCCACAGCGGCACCAGCGGGCTCAGCGCCGGGTGCAGGCCGAACATGGCGTCGCCGGCCACGATCCGCTCCTTCGGCACCGCGATGCCGGGCCGCGCCGCGTAGTAGTCCGGGTCGCCGACCGGCACCACCGCGGACAGCCCGTCGAACCCGCCGCGCAGCGACACCACGACCAGCACGTCACCGGTGTAGGCGGCCGGCGTCGCCGCGAACGCGAGCTGGGTGGAGACGCCCGCGCCGGTGAGCCCGGCCATTCCCGCGGCCAGGCCACGCCCGAGCAGTCCGCGGCGGGTGAGGCCGTTGTTCTCCGCGCATCCGCACTCGGTCGTCGTCTTCAAGATCAACACCAATCATTCGAGGGTACGGTGGAAGGCTTCAACGACTCAGCGGACCAGGAAATAGGGCGAGTCAAGGATGAGCGCGACAAGGTAAGGAAAATTCGCATTCACCGCCGGATCAGTGGATTTCAGCGCGCTTCCGGTGCTTTTCCCGAAGTACGCCGCGAGCGCCGCGGTGTGCGCCGCGCTCGGCTTCGTTCCGGTCAACCGGAGCGCCAGCGCGTCCACCAGTGCGCCGTAGGTCGCGGGCACGGCCGGCACCAGCGCGGCCCGCAGCGACGCCGGCCGGGTCAGCTGCTTGTACCACCAGTTCGCGGCCAGGTTGATGTGGAGGTTCCAGCGGGTCAGGTGCCCGGACGGCGAGGCCCAGGCCGTGGCCACGTCCGGATAGCCGTTCGGCGGCGCCCACGCCATCGGCTGGTGCCCGCTCGGCTCCAGCGCCCAGTAGAGCGAGGTCAGCCCGGCCGTGCCCGTCGCGTCCGGGCCGAGCCCGAGCGTGCGTACCGTGGCGGCCAGATCCTCCAGCGGCGTGCGCTGCTTGGCCCCGGCCGACGCGGCGAACTCCGCGGAGGCGAAGAGCGCGCGCAGCACCGGCGCGATCGCGGTGCCGTTCTCCAGGTAGACCTTGGCCAGCGCGGCGACCAGCGCGGCCGGCGGCTCGTCCGCGACGAAGCGCACGCACAGCTTGCGGGCGATCCGCTCGGCCGTGGCCGGGTGGGTCGCCAGGTAGTCCAGCAGCGCGGTCACGGCCGCCTCGCCGGAGGCGTCCGCGTTCGCGTGGGTGAACCCCAGCACCGTCACCGCGCCGGTGGCGTGCGCGGCCGGGACGTACCGGTAGAGGCCGCTCCTGTCGTCGACCGACATGCCGGTGAGCAGCAGCGCGGCCTGGCGCACGTCGGCCTCGCTGTAGACAAGTCCGACCGTGTGCAGTTCGAGCAGCTCACGCGCGTAGTTCTCGTTCGGCTTGGCCTTCGTCGAGTACCGGTTGTCCAGGTACGTCAGCATCGCCGGGTGCCGCGCGCTCGCCTTGAGCAGGTCCGCGAACGTGCCGAGCGCGTGCCGCCGGATCACGGCCACGTCGTAGTCCGGCCGGCTGTCCCAGACGTCGCCGTTCGGGCAGGTCACGTTGAGGTGGTTGGCCCAGAAGTCGGTCATCACCTCGAACAGCTGCCGGTTGCTCCAGATCGCGCGCGTCACGGCCGCGGTCCCGAGCTGGAACATCGCCTCCCAGCCGTATCGCTTGAACACGCCGGCGGCCGCGGCCGCGCGCACGGCCGCGATGTCGCGCCCGGCGAGCGGGAAGCGGGCGACCAGCGCCGTGCACGCGTCGTCCGCGATCGAGGCCGGGTTGAGCTGCCGCTCCAGCCAGGCGGTGGCACCCAGCGCGCGGGCTTCCGCGATCGAGGCCGGCGTCGGGCCGTAGGTGGCGCGGCGCAGCAGGTGCAGCAGCGGGTCCGCGGCGACCAGCCCCGCGCCGGAGGCCTCGGTGGCCTCGGCGGCTCGGGCGGTGCCGGGCGCACCGATGGCCAGCGCGGCGCCGGTCGCGGTGGCGGCGCCGAGCAGCGTACGCCGGGAGGTCTGTGCGGTCATGCCGTGTCTGTCGCCCGGCCCCGGCAGAATCTGAACCGCGGCAACCGGACTGCCACCGTTCGCAACCGGACCGCACCACGGCGTTTCTCATATTTGCGTGAGATCAACGCGACGCGAGAGGGTTGGTACGTGGGCAGAGAGAAGCGGGACGGCACGGTCCGCCGGATCGTGCGTGGTGGCGGCGTGGCCGAGGTGGTGCCGGACCGGGACCGGGAGAACGCGTTCCTGCTCCTGGTGGACGGCACCCAGCAGTCACATGTGGACCTCGCCGACCCGTCCGCGCTCGAGTTCGAGTACATGCGCCGGATCGCGGCCGTGCTCGACCTGACCGCGCCGCCCGGCGAGCCGCTGCGCGTGCTGCACCTGGGCGGCGGCGCGCTGAGCCTGCCCCGCTACCTGGCCGCGACCCGTCCCGGCTCCACGCAGCGGGTGGTGGAGATCGACGGCGCACTGGTCGAGCTGATCCGCGAGACGCTGCCGCTGCCGAAGGACGCGAAGATCCGGGTACGCGTCGGCGACGCCCGCGAGGTGGTCACCGGCAGCCCGGACGCGTCCTACGACGTGGTGATCGGCGACGTCTTCGACGAGGCCCGCACGCCGGCGCACCTGACCTCCGTCGAGTTCGCCTCGCAGGTGGTGCGGCTGCTGCGCCCGGACGGCCGCTACATCCTGAACATCGCGGACAGCCCGCCGCTGCGGTTCGGCCGCAACGCGGTGGCGACCGTGCGGGCCGTGCTGCCGGACGTGTGCCTGATCGCGGACGCCACCGTGCTGCGCGGCCGGCGCTACGGCAACCTGGTGATCGCGGCCGGGCGTACCCCCCTGCCCCTGCATGACCTGCGCCGCCGGATGGCCGGTGACTGGTTCCCCAGCCGGGTCGAGGCCGGCGAGGAGCTGGACCGATTCGCCGACGGCGGACGCGTGGTCACGGACGCGGACGCGGAGCCCTCGCCACCGCCGCCGGAACTGCTCCGCCCCGAACGCCCGGAGCTGTGACCGGGACAGACGTAAAAAGCTCACTTTCGATGTATTGGCTATACCTGAAAGAGCGGATAGCCTGCCAGAGGCGTGTGTCGGAAGTAGGCATTTCCAATGCAGACCTTGCGCGGGCCATTTGATACAGAGTTCAATCATTGCGAACTTCGGTCCTCGTCGCGGTATCTCCCGGGCCGGCTTGGGCCGCTCCCGACTTCTGGCTGCGACCGCATAGGAGGACCGCTGTGGACACGCCCGTCACGGTGGCGATAGTCGACGACCACCCCGTGGTGCTCGAGGGCGTGCGCTCCTGGCTCGCCGACGACCCGCGGTTGCGCGTGGTGGCCACCGGGTCGGACATCGACGACGTCCTGGCCGCGGCCGGCGATGTGAAGGTGCTGCTGCTCGACCTCAGCCTGCACGGCCGCATGGTGATCGACCGGGTCTCCGACCTGTGCGACACCGGCCTGCGCGTGGTCGTCTACTCCGAGCACACCGACGCGGAGACCGTGTTGCGCGTGGTCGAGGCCGGCGCCGTGGCGTTCCTGGCGAAGAACGAGGGCAAGGAGCACTGCGTCCAGACCGTGCTCGCCGCCGCGATGGACCAGCCCTATGTCGCGCCCGCGCTGGCCGGCGCCATGGTCGGCGACCGCCGCCCCGAGCGCCCCTCGCTGTCGGAGAAGGAACGCGAGGCGCTGCTGCTCTGGTTCCAGTCCATGTCGAAGGCGTCCGTGGCCCGCCGCATGCAGATCAGCGAGCACACCGTGAAGCAGTACGTGGACCGTGCGCGGATCAAGTACGCGAAGGCGGGCCGACCTGCCGCGTCGAAAGCGGCGTTGCTGGCACGAGCGATCGAGGACGGTCTGATAAAACCAGACGATGTCCAGGAATATCAGTCAAATGCCTCAAGCGCGTCAAATGTGTCTCACCGCTACTGAACGTCGCGTGACCCCCCAACAGGTGTCATGACTGTGGAGCCTTCAACCACCAGAGTGGGGCATTGAGGAGGTTTCTTTCATGGCCGATCAATCGTCCTCCTACTTCCGCTTGACGGAAGGGGCACGGCTGCCCGAGGGACCCCGGCTCCACGAGGGCGAACAACTGCTGTGGCACGGCCGGGCGAGCGTCGCGGAACACCTTTACAGCGAGGCGATGACCCGATCCGCCGTCCGGTGGACGCTGCCGCCGTCGACGACCGTCATGGTCACCGACCGGCGTCTGATCTTCGCCGGGCCGATGGAGCGGGAAAACGCCGCCGAGCGCGGGCGCGTCTGGAGCCACCGTGCGTGGATCCGCCGGCGCGACCACCAGACCATGGTCGGCCAGTTGCTCTACCAGTGGCCGTACCACCTGTACGTGTACTCGACCCAGGAGGTGCTGCTCGTCTGCGGCGCCGCGCTGGCCGGCGGGCGGCCCACGCTCGCCATCTCCGGCGGCGACGTCGGCGGCGGCTTCCTGGCGAACATCCTGCGGCGGGCCATCGCGGGCTTCCGCATCCAGCACGCGGACGTCCTGGGCCTCACCGAGACCAAGACCGAGACGCTGACCGGGCTGCTCAACGGCCCGAATTTCCAGCGCAGGGTCGGGTCCGTACGGCTGCCGGGCGCGCTGCTCCTGGGCTTCCAGCAGGAGCGGGAGTACGCGGACGCGGCACTCGCGGCCGTGCACCGCAGCCGCGCGTCACACTGATCGACTTCCTTCGGGCGGGCCGGCTGCCACCGGCCCGTTCACGAGCCTTTCCCGACCTCGGGAGAGCTCACGTGAGTGGTGGGACCGGCGCGAAGAGGGTGGGGGCGCCGGTTCCACCCCCACCCCTCGTCCTCCCGCGCTAGAGCAGGTGCGCGCCCGCGCCGATGTTCGCCTTGCTGATCACGTGGTCCACCAGGCCGTAGTCCTTGGCCTCCTGCGCGGTGAACCAGCGGTCACGGTCGGAGTCGCGGTTGATCTCCTCCGGCGTGTGACCGGTGTGGAACGCGATCCGCTCGTTCATGACCTTTTTGACGTGCAGCATGCTCTCCGCCTGGATCGCGATGTCCGCCGCCGTACCGCCGATGCCGCCGGACAGCTGGTGCATCATGATCCGGGCGTGGGGCAGCGCGTACCGCTTGCCGGGCGTGCCGGCACACAGCAGGAACTGGCCCATCGAGGCCGCCATGCCGACCGCGATCGTCGCCACGTCGTTCTTGATGTACTGCATCGTGTCGTAGACCGCCATGCCGGCGCTGATCGAGCCGCCGGGCGAGTTGATGTAGAGCGAGATGTCCTTCTCGCTGTCCTCCGACGCCAGCAGCAGCATCTGCGCGGTGATCCGGTTCGTCACGGCATCGTCGACCTGGCTGCCCAGGAAAATGATCCGCTCACGGAGCAGCCGCTGGAAGACCTCGTCATCGAAGCTGCCGCCACCCGCACGCATCACGAGCTCGTCCCTACCCATGCAACCACCCCTCGGTTCAACGTCAGGTCAACACTCCGCCGCCACGGCCCCCGAACCAAGCGATTCTCCGCAGGGCGAACAGCCCCCATTATTCGCTCCCGCGCCCGTCTGAGCGGTTCAGCCCGGTTTCCCAACGGGCCTACAGCGTGTTGACCTGCTGAAACACGTTCAGGGGTTAATCGTTTTGCACATTCGGTGGACACCCGGCTAGTGTTCTAGGAGCGACGCGGGGTGGAGCAGCTCGGTAGCTCGCTGGGCTCATAACCCAGAGGTCGTCAGTTCAAATCTGGCCCCCGCTACGAAGGTCGAAGGGCGTGTGTTCGCGGAAAGCGCGAACATGCGCCCTTCTTCGCATTCTGCTCCGGGGCCGAGCCCCGGAAACCCCACGGGCCGGTGGGCGCCCTAGGCGGCTTGCGTGCGTCGCGAGTTGTGCCGGGGCCGAGCCCCGGAAACCCGCGGTCGGGTGGGTGCTTTGGTGGGGTGCGTGCGTGCTGGGGTGTTGCGCGGCAATCGATTCGCGCTTCGGGGCAAACCCGGCTAGGGTTGGTGTTGCGACGCGGGGTGGAGCAGCTCGGTAGCTCGCTGGGCTCATAACCCAGAGGTCGTCAGTTCAAATCTGGCCCCCGCTACGAAGGTCGAAGGGCTTGTGT
>NZ_JNXY01000038.1 GCF_000717135.1 Catenuloplanes japonicus | reverse complement strand
CCGTAGCCACCCGCTACGACAAGCTCAAAGTCCGCTACGAAGCTACCGTCACGGTCGCTTCGATCATGGTCTGGCTCCGCATGAAGATCGACTGAACCAGACCATGATCCATCAAACACGACCTAGCACCGACGAGAAGCTGATGCTCCGGCTGACGATGCTTCCGGTCGACACCGTCCACGACGAGTACCTGTTCCTCCGCGTCCTGCAAATCTTCGAGCTCTTGTTCTCGCTACTGGTCGTGGACCTGGAGGAGGTCATAGCCTCGCTGACCACAGGCCGGGCACGTATCGCCGCAGCCCGGCTCGACGCGGCCACCGGCACCCTGCATGAATCGCGAGCGTTGTGGCCGCTGCTGGCCACCATGCAGCCGGAAGCATTCGCCCTTTTCAGACAGCACACCGAAGGTGCATCCGCCATCCAGTCACGGACGTACAAGTTGCTGGAATCCCTGTGTGCCCGGCCGGCGGACGCGCGCCTGAATTCCCTGGCCTACACCTCGGTGCCTGAAATCCGCGCACGAGTCCGTGACGGCCAGGTCAGCCTCGATGAGGCGTTCCGGGCCGTCCAGCACTCCATCAGTGCCGGCTCGGCCGGGAGAGTGCGACAGGCGATGGACCGGTTCGCGGACGCGAACCTGCGCTGGCGCCGCAGCCACCTGGGACTTGCCACCCGAACTCTCGGACCGGAGGCCGCTGGCACCGGCAACACGAGCAGGCTCACGTACCTCGCAGCGATCCATCACCGTCCCGTCTTCGGAGGAGGCGGATGACGCCAGGCGCCTACGCAACACCCCGCCTCCTCCCGTAATCAACCCCCGAGAGAGCCGACGGTGCGACCGGTGCGCGGCCCATCAGGTGGATCCTGGCGCACCGGCGCATTTGTCCAGATCGTCCGGCGCGATGCCGGCGGCCTACTCGCCGGTGTGTGGCACCACCGGCAGTGTCAGCAGGCCGCGGCTACGCCAGGAAGGGCGCCACTGCGGCGGCGATTCGGGATCCAGCGCGAGATGCGGAAACCGGGTCGCCAGGCGATGCAGTGCCACCGCGGTCTCCATGCGCGCCAGCGGCGCTCCCAGGCAGTAGTGCACGCCGTAGCCGAAACCCAGCTGCGCAGCTCTGACGTCCCGATCGGGATCGAGGGTGTCCGGGGCGTCGAACCGTGCCGGGTCACGATGCGCGGCGGCGATCAGGAGCATGACGGTGGCCCCTCGTGGAATGTCTGTTCCGCCGATCGTCAGCGGTTCGCGCGCGAATCGGCGGATCGAGACCGGTGTCGGGGACACCACGCGCACCAGTTCCTCCACGAGTTGCGGCAGGCGTTCCGGCTGCTCCCGCACGGTCGCCCACAGCGCCGGCCGGCGCAGGAGTTCGAGGGTCGATACGCCGATCAGGTCCACGGTGACTTCGTAGCCGGCCCAGAGCAGCAGGAAGGCCAGCGAGGTCAGCTCGTCCTCACTGAGGCAGTCGCCGCCGTCGTGCGCCGCGACGAGACCGGCGAGCAGGTCATCGCCCGGGGTGCGCCGCTTGTGGCCGATCAGCTCGCGGAGGAACGCTTCGATCTTGCCGAGAGCGGACTTGGCTTCGGCGGCGCTCGCCGGGGACATCAGGCTCGTGGTCCATGCACGGAAATCGGGCTGGTCCTTGTCGGGGACGCCGAGCAGTCTGCCGATCACCGTCAGCGGGAGAGGGACTGCGTATGTCTGTACCAGGTCGACACCTGTGTCGATGTTCATCGTGGCGAGGAGGTCATCCGCGATTGCCACGACATCGGCGCGGAGGTTCTCGACCCTGCGGGCGGTGAACTCTCGGTTGACCAGTTTGCGGAGCCGGGTGTGGTCCGGTGGGTCGAGACTGAGCAGATTGGCGTCGAGCGCCGGCGGGAGTGCGAAGCCTCGGTATCCCGTGCCCGAGTGTGTCTTGGACAGCGAGAGCCGGTCGTCGCCGAACGCGGCGACGACATCCGCGTAGCGGGTCACGAGCCATACCGGGTCGCCCGACGGGGTGAGCGCGTGCTGTATGGGTCCTGCCTCCCGCCATTGGGCGTAGAGGGGGAACGGGTCCTGGGCCAGTTCGCTGTCGTCCATGAGCTGAGTGGTCGCGTTCACGCTGTCGGTCATCTCCATCTGGCTACGCCACGACCGTGAGTTGGGTGACGGCACGTTTGACGGACGGGCTGCGCAGCTCTCTGGCGACGTCGGCCAGCCAGGCGGCGTCTGTCAGCACGTCGTCTCCACCGGTGGGGGTTTCGTCTCCGTCTGCTTCGGCTACGGGCCGCGGGGGTTTCCCGGCGCGCCGTAGTGCGACCGCCGTAGCCAACCGCACCGCCTCCAGCCGCGCCAGCCCGCGTGGATCTGATCCGGGCAGGTCGGCCGTTGCAGTGCCGGCTTTCCCGATGGTGTCGGGGGTGGGTGCCCAGTTGTTCAGCAGCAGAATTTGATCCCGGATCTCTGTAACTCGCCAGTGGAGCAGGAACGAGATGTCCCACCAGAATCCAGCCGCGGGCCGGCTCCGCGCACCATCTGCGGCGCTCTGTCTGACCAGGGTCCGCAGCGGACGAAGCTGGAGGTACCGGCGCCACAGTGTGGCGGCGACAGCCCATCCCGGAAGGTTGAGGCCGATAACGACCAGGATGGCGCCGATGCCGGCCGACAGCTGCGCGGCGAGCTCCCAGGCGTACGGGTTCCAGCCGAACGTCCCGGCCGCGATGTCGGCCGCCCGCGCCAGGACGTAGACGATCCCGAGTGCCGCACCGGCCGACACCGTTCGCAGTCCTCGGCGCAGGGCTTTGTCGGAGCATATTGGTGCATATTCTATTGCCAGCCGCAGGACGTCTATCTGCCCGGCCGCGAACCCGATTAGATAGATGGATAGGTACAAGGACACGGCCGGTATGCCGGCATAGTGGGCGACGAAGTCATCCACCCGCCTGCCTTCGGTTCCTGCGATCAGGAACAGCGTCGTCATGATCGGAATGATCGACACGAGCACGATGACGCGTACTCGCACGTGTCGCCGCGCTTTTTCGAGCGGGTACAACCAGTAGAGCAACATGATCTCTTGCCCGGCCGTATAGATCAAGACGAAAGCCTGACTGACAAGGGTGGCAATGTTCGGCACGTGGATAAATCTGTCCACCTGGAGCCAGACGACCGGCGTGGAAAGAGTGAACGTCATGGCCAGGCCCGCCATAGCGATACACATTCCCACGAGGCCGCGATCGAGGCCTCGGCGCCCCGCCATCGCTGCAGTGCCGCCCGCACGCATGGGAGGATGCAGTATCCGGGTTAGCACATTCAGCGCTCCGGCCCAGGCGATCAGGGCAACGATTGGATATAGAAGGTAGACTGCCGTCATAGCCACTCAATCTCGCGAGGCGAACAGTTACTTTCTCTGCCTTTCACAGCACGAGCGCCTGCTCGATGCGGGCGACAATCTCAGCGGCACCCCGAATGCGCTTAGGGCGTTTTGTCGACGGACGCCAGGCTCGATGCATGGACATCATCGTGCCGAACATCTCCACAATGATTTCCTCATCATCGCTGTAGGAGCAGCGACTCAGCAGGCGCCGCACGAGCTGCGGGTCGAGCGAGGGCGCAAGCAGCGCGGATACGTCGACGCCGCCGTCGGAGCCAGGACTGCCATGGGATCGAATGACGTGGCCAATCTCATGCCCGATGATGGTGTCTCGGTGATGCGGAAGGACGCCTCGGGAATAAAGGACGAGGTTGAATTCGTCATGCTCCGCCCACGCTCCGAAAGTACCGACCGCCAGGCGGCTCTCTTCAATGAGTAAGGGTTTTCCGCAGAATTCTTCCACGGCGTGGATTATTTCGTCGTGGCCTGCATCGGGATCGACCCCCAGTGTACCGAGAATCTGCGCGCTCGCCTTACGCAGGTCGCGGACTCGCATCCCTGATCCCCTAAACTGGCGGGTGCAGCTGGTGTGTATATGGCCGACACTTTTCATGGCACGCCTCTCATTCCGGCGTTACCGACCAATCGCATCATTCGGAGACACCCTTAGCCGCGCCGTCGCTACGCCTGCTGGCGAGGGCCTTGATTAATGCCGCGACGATCGGCACCTCACTGTCGTCCAGGCCGTGGTTCGCCAATACGGTGCGTAACGCCACCTCCCGCACGCCCAGTTCCTTTAGCTGCAGAATGTGGCTCAGGTCCCGTCGCACCTTCTCGGCGGCCTGGTCGTCCGCGAAGAAGGCGGGGTCCACACCGAAGACGCGGCACAGCGCCGCACAGTGCCACATCCGCGGATCTTCGGCCTCGCCCCTGCGCATTTTGGAGATCTGCTGCTGGGAGATCGTCGTGGGGATTCCCGGATCATTGTTGATCTTGTTGGCGATCTCCTGATTGCTATACGGGCGCCCTGGCGGCTCACCAGGGGCAAGCTCGTCCCCTGTCGGCCTAATGTGCTCGAACAGCCACTTCAGGCGCTCGGCGACGGTCCGCCCCACCTCGACGCCCGAGAGATCCCGGTCCTGCTTGTCGTGCGGTTGTTCCACGTACAGCCCCCATTCACAGCCGCAGAAGCCACGTAAATGTGGACAGATCTGTTTGACCACTGCCCACTGTAGACATACGATCACGTCG
This sequence comes from Catenuloplanes japonicus, assembly GCF_000717135.1. Classification (GTDB taxonomy): domain Bacteria; phylum Actinomycetota; class Actinomycetes; order Mycobacteriales; family Micromonosporaceae; genus Catenuloplanes; species Catenuloplanes japonicus. The sequence goes on along the minus strand of NZ_JNXY01000038.1, from coordinate 73,584 downwards.
CCGTCACGCCACGGGCGTAGCGGCAAGGTCGGAGGATCGCTACAGATGTAGCGAGGGGATCGTAGCAAGGCAAGCACCTTACGTGAAGGTCACCTAACTAGGAGTCACCATGCGCAAGGGCGACGCCCGCAGACACCCTGTGGCACCGAACGCATCACTACCGCCGATCCGCCCTGGCTACCGCAGCACCAGCAATCGACTTGCGCGCCCGGCTGCTGAAACCAAGGATGTCGACCGGAGTTCGTCTACCGGGCCGGCAATCACGTCGCGTTCCATCGCGCCCACGAACCACTTCCTCGTCGTCGGCCCACCGCCTGCGGCGCCAACTCGCCTGGAACCCGTACCCGCCCGCACCGGCACGACCCCGGTCTCGGCCCGCAGTGGCCGCTAGCACCTGCGATGCGAATGGAAAGGTGAGATGGGTAACCTGCCCCAGGAGACGGGTCTGTTCGTCGGTCGCGCGGCAGAGGTAGATCAAGCCCGCAAGTACCTCGCCCAGCATCGGATCGTGACACTGACGGGTGTCGGGGGCGTCGGCAAGACGCAAATGGCCTTGCGAATCGCGTCCCGTAGCCAGCAGACCGCGCCCCTTGAGGCATCGCGGGTTGATCTCGGCACCCTCCGGGTGCAGGTGGCGCTAGCGCCCGCACCGCCCGAGCAGCTCTACCTGCACATGGTCGTCGCCCTGGGCATCTGGCAAACCGGCGCTAAGGCTCTCGACGTCCTCATCGAGCACCTGAGCCGGCGCCGCACGCTGCTGGTGCTGGACAACTGCGACCGTCTAATCGCGCCAGCACGCACGGCGATTCTCACGCTGACCCGGGCCGTTCCCCACCTGCGCATCCTCGCGACGTCTCGACAGGCGCTCGGGATCGAGGGGGAGCGCATCGTCGCCGTCGCACCGCTACCGTCCACGGACGCGGTCGAGCTTTTCACCAGCACTGCCACCGCAGCCGGCGTCGACCTGACGCACACGGACGCCGCAGCGCTCGAGGCGCTGTGCAACCGGCTGGACTGCCTTCCACTGGCGATCCGCCTGGCCGCAGCACGCGCCCGGAGCCTGTCCGTATCGCAACTGCTGCAGCGAGTCGACGACCGATTCAGATTGCTGGCGCTCCCCCAGACGACATCCCACGGCCCCGGCGGAGAACGGCACGCGACCCTTGAACGCGTCGTCCAGATGAGCTACGAACTGTGCACAGCCGGAGAGCAGCGCTTGTGGGCACGTTTGTCGGTGTTCGCACAGCCCTTCGATCTGCCCACAGCGGAAGCGGTCTGCGCCGGCGACGGCCTCGCCACTGACGAGATCGTCGACCTCATCGCCGGCCTGGTGGAGAAGAGCGTGCTCGCGGTCGAGGCCGCTGCACCGACAGCAACCGGAAATGTCCGATACGTTCTGCTCAACACAATCAGGGACTACGGCTCTCGAGAACTCGACAACATCGGTGAGACCACCCGCATCCGGGATCGGCATCGGCTTCACTTCCACACGCGCTTGGCCAGCGCAGCCAGCAGACCGCTCGGTCCGCAAGATCTCGACACGCTGACCGCGCTGCGCCGCGAGCTGCCCGACATCCTCGCCGCCCTGCACGCCTCGCTCGCCCAGTCCGACTACCACACCGCACACGCCATCGCCCGCGACGTCGTCCGCACGCGTGTCCCGTTCTACTGGGGCCTGCTGGATCTCATCAGCAGCGAGCTCGGCACGGTCATCGACGCCACCCGCCCCTCAACCACCACCGACGGCGCCGCCGTCGAACTCGCATCCACGCTTGCCGTCGCCGCGTGGGTGGCCACCACTCAAGGTCACTTCGACGCCGCACGGTCACTGCTCGCCGAGGCCAACACGCTTCATACTCGAACCGGCACTCCCCCATCCGCGGTGGTGCTCTTCGCCGCCGGTGCCAGCATCGCCTTGTCGCGCGGCACGGCAGATGCCGTCGAGCTGCTGACCCGCGCCCGGAGCATGTATCCACGGCTCTCCGGCGACTGGCACATGGCATCGACGACGCTGACGCTGGCTGTCGTACTCACCGCCGAGCCCCGCGAGGCGTTGCCGGCCGCGAAGGCGTACCTGAGCGAAGCCCTGAACGCCCACTCACCATGGGCCGCCAGCTGGGCAATGTGGATCACCTCGATGGCAGCTCTCCGCAGCGGCGACCCGGAGAACGCCCAAGACTGGATCAACCAATGCCTCAATATGCAGCGGGGCCTGCATGACCGATGGGGCCTGAGCTTCAGCATCGAGTTGGCCGGCGAGATCGCCGCCGAAACTCTCGCCGAGGCCGAAGACCCCCGTGCCATGGCCAAACGCGCCGCGTGGCTGCTCGGCGCCGCAGCCGCCCTCCGGCAGCAGCTCGGCATCGACCTGACCGAGCTGCATCCGTTTACCGCACGTCGCACACGGGCTCAGCAGCTGATCAGTACCGTCATCGACGCCTCCACGATCGCCTCGGCCGTGGACGCGGGCAGGCGGCACCACGACCAGGCCATCGCTGTCGCCCGCGGCGAACCCCCATCCCGGCGACCGAGCGCGTCAGGACCCGACGGCCTCACGGACCGCGAACGGGAGGTCGCCGCCCTGGTCGCCGAAGGTCTGACCAGCCGGCAGATCGGCACCGAACTGCGCATCTCCGCCCGCACGGTCGACGTCCACGTCGGCAGCATCATGACCAAACTCGGCGTCGACCGCCGCGCCGCCATCGGCACCCGCCTCGCCACAAGCACCCGATAACAGCCTGGCCGGTCACGCGATGGTCATCCAGACCCGCGCTGTGCCGATCGCGCGACGCCCTCCGATACAGGCCGGCAAGGCGAGTGCCGTCGGGACGCCCTGGTGCCCCGCGTAGGAAAGCCGGACCGAGGAAAGCGATCTGCTATCCGCCGACCTAATTCTGGCGACGGAACCCATATCCGGCGTCGTCGGTATCGAGGATCGCATGGGCATCGATGCGACTCGACAGGGCAGGGCGTCGCCAGAGGTGTTGGCACGGTCAGTCCAGCAGCATGTCAGCGCGCGAAGCGCCGGTGGCAGCCATGCCCAAGACGCGGCCTCCTAGATAAAACTACGTAGACCCACTCGTCACGGTATGCAGATACTACGATGCCAATCCTCGACCAGCGTCCGCATACTCATTGCAACGCTAACGCAGGCTTGAATACCAGCGGCAGTCACACCTGACGAAAGGTCAGCACCTCCGACGCCGACTTCCCACCAGCACAGCGAACCCCAGCAATCGAGAACTTGATGCACCCGTTTCCGATACGCCAAGCGCACACTCCGCCAGACTACCGATCAGCACAGGATCTGGTGCAGTAGCGCAGCAGGACAACAGGGCTCAACACAGACATCTGCCCATACTCAGGAGCATTATGACCTCTCGATGGAGTCGGATCACGTCTTTTCTCAACCAACTGAACCTAAACATACCGCAGCCTTTCGAGCTTAATGCCTTCATACGGTCAGTCGAAGAATTCCGCGGGAGAAAGATTGAGATAGTCCCAGTGGACTTCGGCATCGACAGAATAGCCAGAGGAATAGTCGCATGGTGGTGGTCTTTCCCCGATATCGACTGCGTCATCATCGACCGGAGTGCCCCCAAACCGCTGCAGGAGCACGGAGTCCTCCATGAGATCGCACATATGCTGCTAGAACACGTCGGCCAGCGGCTCGCTCACACAATCGCCGCACAATTCCGGCAACTGGACAGCCACGCGGTCCTCCGCGCGCTCGCCCGCGACATCAACCGCTACGACGATCCCGATGAGGCCGACGCGGAGACGCTTGCCACGCTCATCCCGATCGCGGCCACGCTCCGTCTCGACACACGTCCTACATCGGCGGCCTCCGGCCACGTCCGAGGGCGCTCCAAGAGTGGCCTCTCAGGCGTTCCATCCACGCCCGTCAAACACCATCTGTACCGGAACATCAGGCCCTTGTGGGAACGCCTCATCGACACGCCCGGCGTGTCCTGCCTCGAGCCTCTCCCCACGCAGCCGCATCCCGCCCAGCTCGACCTTCTTCTGCGGCGCATGGTCGTCGAGTCCCTAGACGGTCTCCACCGGCTACGCCACCTTCACGATCCCAGCGTGGCAGCGGCGGCTCGCACCCGCGCGACCGCCGCTGGCCTGCATCCCGAGAGAGCGACGTCCGTAGCAGAAGCCGCAGCGATCACCACCGCGATCACCCGCGCCAGACACCCGCCCCGCGGCCATCACCGACCTCCAGCGCAGCCCGGCCTGCACCACACCCAGATGACGAGAACGTGGGGACCAACTCCCGGCAGCGGATTCGCCGCACACAGCATCTGGCTAGCCACAATCGGACAGGTGCTACCCGCGTCCCCCGCGCCCACGCCAAGTTCCCGATCCTCTCTTACGGCACCACAGCTCCCGTAAGCGACGGCCAGCTCAATGGCCGTACCTGTTTGCCTGGCATGCCGATCCTCTCGGTGCTGAGGGGACCTCATTCGGCCGATCAGGTGTGCCGCGACCAGATGACGGTGTCGTCGTCGTTGAGCAGCGAGCGCACCCGCAGGCCGAGTTCCGTGGCCACCGCCGGCCGGCCGGCCGAGGTGGCGAGGGCGGCGGTCACCAGCTGCAGCTCACGGATCCGGGCGATGGTCGGCCAGCCCGTCCACGTGGTCACGTCGAAGCCGGCCCCGGCAGCGAACAGGTCATAGGCCGGCCGGCTGCGCCCGAACCGGGTCACGCCATGAGCCACCGCGGCGTAGTCCCACTCCCGGTGGCCGTCGCTGAGCCCGTCCGGATCACAGATCAACGCCGTCGGGTCGCCGGCCGGCCGCACCGGGACGCTGCGCAACAGCAGGTTCCCGGTGTGCGCGTCACCGTGGATCACGCTGCGGGGAAACGCCCACTGCACCGTGCGAATATCCCGGCCAGCCGTCTCCGACCACTGCCCGATCACGTCCAGCAGCCGCCCCGCCGGCATCCCGGTCTCCGCCCGCGCCCACGCGTCGAGGGCGGTGCGCGCGTCACCCGCAAGCTGCCGGGCCTCCTCGATCCGTACCTGGAACCTGCCGATCGGGTCCCAGACCGGCAGGTCCGGGCCGGCGCCCGCAAGGGCGTGGATCGCGTGGAGCGGCCCTACCAGGTCGACCGGCTGTGGCTCCACGCTCACGGAGTCGACGTAATGCCAGATCGTCGCGACCCAGTCGTCGGCGTACACCGGATGGTCGACAGCGAGCCGGACGAACGGCACCCCCGCGGCGACCAGCGACCGAGTGACGCTGCACGTGACGCGAGCCCGCGCAGCCGCGACCGTTCCCCGGCCGAGCCGGATCACGTACGGGCCGACGCGGTATACCGCGTTCATCGTGTACTTGATGAGCGCGGCGCGGGCGGGATCGGCAGCGAGCTGCGCGCAGACCTGCCGCAGCGGCCTGGCGAGTTCCCGGGCGGCTTCAGCCGTCAGGACGGTCGTCATCGATGTCATTGTGCAGCGCCCGCAACCGCCTGCCGAACTCGGCCAGCCCATCGTGATACCGGGCCGACGGGGAGGCGGTGTCCCAGAGGTCATCCAGACGGGATACGACCCGGCGGGACCGCAAGCCGTCACCCGCCATACCGACAGCGGCCAACGCCTGCTCCGCAGCCACGTCGGGGTCCTCGATCAGCAGGTGCCCCAGCGAGGCGGAGATTACATCGAAGGCCAGCGAACGCCGCTCCGTGTCCGGCTGGCGTAACGCCACCGCGCAAGCGGCGTTCTCCACCGCGAGCGCGGCATACCGGCCGCGGCCCGGATGACGCGCCAGCGCCGACAGCACCACCGCGGCGATCCCGTGCTTGTCCGCCTCGACGAGCGCGAACCTGGCCCACGCGGGCACGGTGTCCGGGTCCGCCAGGCCGCGTTCGGCATCAGCACGGGCCAGGCTGTCACGGACCTGATCCTCCCGATCGAGTATCGCGTGCGCCCACGCGGAGTTGTTGTGCAGAATGATCACCGAGGCATGGCAGCCGGCCTGCTGCGCGGTGAGCTGCCCCAGCCCGAACTGATGCAGCGCGTCCTGCGGCCGGCCCTCCTGCAGACTTGTCCGGCCGAGCCGGTACAGGACGTTGGCCGACAGCTGCCCCGCCCCCTCGGCCAGGATCAGGCTTTGCAACAGATGCTGGCGTGCCAGGCTGTTGAGGAGCAGGTCATGGGCCATCCACCCGATCAGGCTGTGCAAGTCAGCCAGCGCGGTACGTAGCTCCTGCGACCACGCCTCCGAACCCGACGGTATGCCCTGGAGCTGGGTCGCCCAGTTGGCGTACGCCACCGCCGACTGCAGGCAGGAACCGCCACCGATAACCGCATCCATGCGCCGGTGCACCTCGGTGATCGCCGTGACCGCGTCGATGTTGTCAGTGGTGAGCCGCTCGGGCAGCACCACCGCGGTGGGCTGCGGCAGAAACCGGCCGATGTCCTCGGGGATCGCACCGACGGAGATCGCCGCGATGACGCCGGGCAGCTCGCGCGTGTCCAGTTCGGCCGACACCGGCGTGTCGGGGACGCTGGCAGGCGGCAGGTCGACGGCGACGGGTGCGCGCCCGAGCCCCATGAGATGAGCAGGGATCCCTAAGCCCGCACAGATCCGCTCGAGCACCTCGACGTTGGTGACCTTGCGCTTGCCCTTGGCGATCTCGGTGACGCGTGACGGCTGCATCCCGGCGGCCAGCGCCATCTCGGAATAGCTTATATTCCGGCTCTTCAGGTGGCGAACACTGGACCGACGTCACGTGCGGCCAGCAGCGTCCGCACGGATATCCCGTCCGTGGTCGTGCCTTCCCACCAGTTACTCAATCCCCGCATCATTGATGAACCTCACTGCTATTGGGTTACCGCTCACCGAAGCGGAACCCCGGGCCGATGTTGCGTCAGCAGATCCGTCAGGTGAGCGGATCCGATGGAGCCGTGTCGTCATACCGAAAGCCGTGTGAGCTGCGCGGCAGCCCTCGGCGATGCGTCGCCTGCCGCCAGTAACTGCTGTAATCGCGGCCAGTCGCTGCGGCGACCGCCAGCCGGCCTCGGCGCGCTGGCCGATGCCGGTCACCAGCCGGTGTTGGTGGACACGGCCAGGGCGCTGATGCCGAAGACCACCGCGGCGGCGAGCGTGCACAGGGCCCAGGTGTCGTACCCAAATTTGGTGCGCAGCGCGCGCGTGAGCAGCAGCCGTTCGGCGGTGATCTCGCTGTGCAGCATCCGCAGGTCGTGCGTGAGCGTTATGTCGCGGTGGGCGATTTCCTCCTCTGTGCGTTCGGCGTCGGCGAGGAACCCCACGCGCGTCCGGGTGGTGGGTTTGACCGCCAGGACGAGGTACACCGTTGTCGCGACGATCGCCGTGCAGTACAGCGCCGCGAGGGTCACTGTCGCGGGGTGAGTGGGCAGGCCGCGCAGCTCGATGACGGCCCACGCCCGTCCGATCACCGCCAGCGTGACGGTGAAGATCCCGAAGGCCTTGATCTCAGGCCGGGACATCTCGGCGCGGGTGGTCACCAGCTGCGCCGCCGCGAACGCCACCGTGTCACGGTCGGGAACAGCGTCGTCGGCGGGTGTGCTCCCAGGACCGCCGGGTGCCGGATGATGTGCGTCGGTGCCTGGCTCATCCACGAAGGAGGCTCCTGTTCTGTGGTGAATCGGCGGCCATGGTCAGGTCTCGGCGCCATGGCCGGGGTCGGCCGGGCTGCAGCAGGTGACGTCGGTCGTGGTGCTGCCGGTGTGCAACACGTCCCCGTCCCGGTCCCGCGCCGGGCATGGCGTGCGCGGACACGGGTGCACCACCGGCCAGCCGCCGTACGCGGCCATTCGCAGGCTGTCCTGTGCGCTGTGGCTAACGGCCAGGCATACCTGCCGCCCAGCGAGTAGGGCGCGCAGGTCGGTGCCCTGCTGACAGGTCACGATCCGGTCGACCTGCGTGGTCAGTCCCGCGAGGCCGATCTTGACACGTTCGTGGGTGGGTAGGCCGGTGGTCACCAGCCACACCTCGTGCGCCCGCCGCCACGACGCCAAGACCCGCGCCGTCCCGGGCAGTGGCATCCCGAGCAGGGCGCGGTAGCGGCGGAAACCGGCGGCGGCGTAGCTCGCCCGGCTCGGGTCCCCGCCGAGACGCGCCAGTGCGAGGTTCCAGACCAGGATCGAGTGCGTGATCAGGGTGTCCGCGACGGGGTCGGGCAGGCCGGTGCCGGTGAGCCACAGCGCGTCCCAGAACGTGACGCCGGTCAGCGCAGATTCATGCCGGAACACGTACCGTGACCAGCAATCCTGGGCGGTCTCGAGCACGATGTCGGCCGCGTCGGGGCCGGCGGTTATGCCTTCGTCGTGCAGGGTGCGGGTGATGGCGGTCAGGGTCGCGTCCTGTCCCGCGATGAGGGTTTCGTCGAGAGAGGTCAGGACGACCGCTGTCATGCCGCCTCCCCGCAGACGCGTTTGCCCGCGCCTGGTGGCGCCGCGCGGATGACCCGGTCAGCGCGACCGTGGTGCCGATACGTGGTGGGGGTCATGATGTGGTCCTCTCATCAGTGAGCAGTGGCCGGGTGATGCCGGCGGCATCACCCGGATGAGCCCGGAGCGCGCCCGGCGCCGGGTCATCCCGGGTGCGGTCGGCCATCGCCCGATTGCCTCCGAGATCCCGGCTCCTGCCGGTGCACCGAGGACAGTGGGCATGGGCCGTCCTCGGTCTGGTGTGCCGTGAACGCGTGCCGGCGCGGCGTCGCGGTGGGTGCCGCGCCGGGTGGACACGGTGTGGTGCCGGCCTATCGGGTCAGGTCCGGCGGCGGCAGGGCGGACAGCTGCCGGGTGCAGAATGCGCCGATGTCCTCGCCGAGGTCGTACCAGGCATTGATGAGCTCGCGGCAGAAGGCCGCGAGGCCGGCGTCGCTCCGCCGGATGGCGCCGCTGAGCACGCCGGCGTGGTCGTAGAGCACCTCGTACGTGGTGGTGTCATCGAGGACCACCACCTCCGGCAGGACACCGCCGGTCGCGTGGGTGCGGACGTGCGAGGCGTCGAGGACACGGATCTCGTCGGAGATCGCGCCCATCAGCTCCAGCACCCGCAGCTCCCACTCCAGGTAGGACGACAGCGGCAGCGCGACCACCCGCAGCCGGCGCGACGTGATCCCCAGATCGTGCATCCGTTGCTTGTCCTGCTCGTACTCCGGCCGCTTGCCGTCGATGAGATACAGGGCCCGCTCCCAGTCGCCGTCGACGAAGGCCGCGCGCCAGCTGGAGTCGTCCGGCTCGGCAAACGTCTGTTGCACCTCCAACTTGACGAAATTGCTGCCGGGAACCCAGAAACGCTCCCGGAAATCACTCTTGTAGCCGACCCGGTCCAGACGCGTCCCGGGAACGGCATCGAGCAGATGGCGCACCGTGGTGCCCTCCTCTGATGTCACTGCGTGGAAGGCGCACGGAGATCCGTGCGCCAGAAGTACAAGGGACCGCCGGACGGGCGTCCGTGATCCTTTACCGCGGTGGTCTGGTGCCGTACCGCGGCGTCGCGGTTGTCACCGGCGCCCGCCTACCCGTCGCAGGCCTGGCGTAGGAGGCGCCCAACGACGGCAGCCCGGGTGGCCGTGGTCATCCACCGGCCGGGACCCGGTTGTGGCCGGGCGTGCCCACCGGCGGATGCTGATCCGCGCTCGCGGGCGGATCCGCCTCGGTGCCGGGGGCGCGCAGGCCGCGGGAAGGTGGGCGCGGTGTGTGGTCGTCGATGGACGAGGTATCGCCGGAGGCGTAGACGCTGCCAGGCCGGCCGGAGGACCACGCGGGTGGGCCGGTGTCGCGCCACTGCCTGATCGCCGTCATGAAGATGGCGATGATCAGCATGTAGACGACGTTGGAGATGATCGAGGCGGCGGGAAAGATCCAGTCCGGGGCGTCAGCGGCCGACCGCGACGGGTCGAGCGCTGTCAGGCCGCTGACGAGCAGCGTGATGCTGATCATGGCGGTGTTGTTGACGACGTGCCGGGCGATCGCGGCTTCGAGGCCGCCGGTGTAGACCGTCAGCCAGCCCATCATCAGCCCGTAGACGACCAGCTCGACGCTGCCCGGGGCGGTACCGGTGCCGTGCATCGCCGTCCAGATGACCGTCTGGACGATGATCGCCGGCCATGGGGAGGCGAATCGGATCAGTTGCAGCAGCCAGCCGCGGTACAGGTACTCCTCGGCCGTGGACTGGAAGACGATCAGGACCAGGATGATCGCGCCGCCGATCAGCACCTGCGTCCACGGCTCCTGCCGGTCCGGGACCGCCGTCGCGGGCGTGCTCGGCGTGCCGGGCGGGAACAGGATCACCAGCACAACCATCTCGATCATGAACACGATGTGCGAGACGACGGCAGCGGTCAGGCAGAGCCCGAGCCACGGCCAGCGCAACCGCCCGGCGACCGAGGAGACGGTCCCTGGCCTGCGTCCCTCGATGTACCGGGCAGCGACCAAGACCGCCGGTATGTACATGGCGATGCCGACGCAGGCGACCGCCATCATTGTGCCGGCACCCAGCACCGGGATCTGCTGCCCAGGCAGCTGCCGGACAAGAAGCAGGAACACCAGCGACAAGCCGATACCTGCGACAGCCGTGATGAACACCGTCCCGACGGCCGTGCGCCACCAGGGCACCGGGACGCTGATCCGGTGGTACGGGACCACCGCCGGCCCCGGCAGGTGCCGGAACGGGCTGGAAGGGTGCACAGAGTATCGGCGCAGCAGATTCTGCCCCAGGCGCCGCAGCGCAGTCGGCCGCACGGTCGCCTGGTGTGGCGGAGTGTCCTCGTTATCGATCATGGACGGGTGACTCCTAGGGATATCCCGGAGATCCGGGAGGTCGGGCACGGATCAGTGCGTGGCATTGCTGTGCCGGCCGACACCGGAGGTGGCGTGGGCCAGCGGGCAGGCGGTTGACCGGAACGTGGCTGGTCACCAGCGGTGGTGGCGGGCGATGGTCGGGGTGAGGATGAGCGCGCCATGGTCGGTGAGCGACCCGGTGTCACCACTGCTCGCCCATGGCGATCGGTGGCGTCCGGGGCAGGGCGGGATGGCGTCGTGGCGGTTCAGGCCGGGTGTGCGGCCCTGGACGACGCCGATGCCGGATACGCGATGGCGGCCGGTGATGCGCAGTCGCACGCCGGTGATGGGGGTGCCGTGGGTGGCGGTGCCGTCGAACAGGGCGCCGTCGTGGGCGGGTGGCGCATACCAGCGGAGGAGCCTGCCGGGCCCGAGCACGCCGGCGAGGTGGGCGTAAGCGGGGCTCGCCGGGCTGGTGGTGATGATGGTGTCCATGCGGGTCAGCAGCGGGTGGACGGCGGGCTGGCCGGCCAGGCCGGTCAGGTGACCGGCGCTGAGGAGCGCCCAGGTGGGCCGGTGCGCGGCGATCGCGTCCGTGACCGCGTCGGTGGGGGCGTGCGGGTCGAGCAGGAGCAGGGTGGTGCCGCGGGCCAGGGCCCTCACGACGGTCTCGGCGGCGCGGTGATCGGAGAGCGGCAGGCCGATCAGTCCGGTATGGCCGGGGCCGGGCAGGCGGAGCGCGTCGGCTACGCGGGGGTGGGTGGGTGGTTCGCCGCCGGTGACGGTGATGCGCCAGGTGCCGTCGTGGTCGCTGCCGGTCGCGAGCCAGGCGCCGCAGTGATGGGGCCGGTCGGCCAGGGCGACGGTGCGGTGTGCGGGTGCGGGCAGGTCCGTGGTGATCGGCAGCGGCACGCCGCCGGCGATCGACACCGCAGCCAGGTCGATGATCGTGGCCGGGTCGTCCCCGACCGGGATCGGCACGAGCAGCCCGCCGGGCATGCGCGGGCCGCGGCCGGCGAGGGCGGTCGCGGCAGCATGCAGCCCGGACCAGGTGATCAGGGTGCCGTCGGTGATGACCGCGAGTGCGTGCGGCATGCCGGTGGCGTGCGCGAGGAGCGCCGCGGGCAGGCCGGGATGCGGCGCGGTGGTGCCGGGTGTGCCGATGGCGGGACGGCCTGGCCTGCTCCTCGCGCGGCCGGGCGGGGAGGGGACGGTGTAGACGGCGGTCGCGTAGTGGTGGCAGACGGTGCCGGGCGTCACCTGCAGGGACTGGGCGAGGTCCGTGACGGCGACGCCGTGGCGGCGGTGGGTGATCAGCAGGTTGGTCAGGGCCGCGTGCGCGGTCTGTGCGATGGCACGGTCGTCTGGCGGGGACGCGATCGTGTTCTGGTAGGCCGCCGTGAGTGCGGTGGTCTCGGCTGCGGTCAGCTGGCGTCCGGTGGCGCGCAGGTCCGGGATGCCGAAAGCGGCCCGGATGCGGCGTCTGGAGCCGCGCGACACGCCCCGGGTGTGGTGATCCACGGTGCGGTCGTCGGCGCCGACCGCTGCGCTGAGCGTGCCAAGCGGCCACTGATCGTCGAGGAGCACCCTGAGGAGAGTCCAGCCGAGGCCAGTGCCGTAGACGGCCCGTGCGTACGCGCGTACGGCGCCGGGAAGACTGTCCGTCTCCGGGACGTCGTCAGCCGGCAGGGCATCGCAGAATGGGGCCAGGATGCCGCGGGCGCGGTGGATGCCGTCCGGGGTGGCCTCGCCGGTCATCTCCCAGGTCGCGTCCGCGTCGAGGCCCGCAGCGGCGCCGATCACGGACTCCGGCCAGCCGTCCGCGCGCACCACGCTGACAAGGCCAGCGGCGTCACCGCTGGCGTGCTCGGACCGCAACCGGCCGGCGGCAGGCGCGGGCAACGTCTTCCCGGCAGGGAACGCCGCCTCCTCCTGCCGGCGGCACCACAGCAGCCATCGCCGCACGAACGCCTCGGCCATCACATCGGCGGGCCCGGTCGGGGAGCCGGCCAGATAGGCGGTCACCATCCGCGGGGTGATCTGCCGGTATGGCAGCGGGTAGGCCCGCACGAAACCGCGCATGACAGCGCGGCACCTCCTGGTATACGAGACGGACCAGCCGGTGTGGGCCAGGAACGCCTCGATGTCCGCGTGGAATACGGGCGCAAGCGGCGGCCGCGCGCGGGTGTGGCCCGCCCGTGCCAGCTCGCGGTCGATCACGTCCCGGGGCACGCGCGCCGCGACGGCGATCGCCGCGACGCTGACCCTCGCCCGCCGGTACGCGCCCAGCAGCGCGCCGAGGTGCTCGCGCGCCACCGCGATCTCGGCAGTGCCGCACCCGCGATCACGGATCCGGCACAGCAGCGCGGCCAGCTGATCACCCTGCTCCGCCGACAGCACCGGCACCGGAGCCACCGGAATGGCGTACCTGGCGCGGGCACGACGCTTGCCGGCACGCGATGCCTGCCCGATCAGCTCATCAACCGCCCTGTCACTGAGGCCGAGAGCACCGGCGATGCACCCGCGCGGCCAGCCACGATCGGCCACCGCCGCGACCAGGCCCGCCCTCAGGCCACACACCCTGCTGCCTCGCAACGACGCGACAAGGTCCTCCGGCATGAGCGGCGACGGCACGACGACGCCAGAATCTCCGGCAAACACGTCGATATACACAACATCCTCGGGGCTGGTGGGCAAAGGACGACCGGTCGACATGCGCCGGCACCGCACTCCGCGGCGCCGGCACACGGCATCAGGAACAGCCACGGGCGGCGACGGCCGGGCCGCACGAACAGGGCCGATACCGGCGCCGACGACCGGGGCGTGCGGCAGGATCACTGTCCGTGCTCATTGCTGCCGTGGACCGACACACACCAGTCGCGCCACCGTCGAATGACACCGGTGACCATCGGACGCTGGTAGGAGGTGAGCGTTTGCCGGCTCACATAGTCAGCGATCATCCGACCGGTGAGGTCGTGGCCGGGCAGCCGGTAATGGGCAGTTATCCCGCGCACGTACGACCGATACACAGTGGACGTCGTCGCCGCGTGGCCGCCGGCCTGACACACATGTGCGGTGTACTGGTCGATGAGTTCCTCGAGGTCCGCCGGTATGTCTCGTGGCGCGTCAGGAGAGGTCAGGGATGGGCTGGCGGCACGTCGCTTCTCGGCCACCGCCCAGGTCAGCCACCGGCGGAGACGGCGGGCGTAGAGGCTGCGGGTCTCGGCTGTCGGGGCCTCGTCGAGGAAGCTGGCCACCATGGCCTCGGTGACCTCGGCCATCGGCAGCGGGTGCCGCCTGACGAACGCGCGGACGGTTTTGGTGTAGTTGGCGACCGTCGTCGCCGACAGCCACGGGCCACTGCGCAGGTAGTGTGCGTATGCCGCGATCTCGGCTTCTACCTCAGGTGCGCGGGCGTCGTCCGGTCCGGCACCGCCGGGAGGCGCCAGGGGCGCAGTCGCTGCGGGGTTTCCGGGTAGGTCAGCCGGGACCTGGACTTCGATGGACATGCTCACCTCGCGCTCGGCTCAGGACGGGCCGCCGCGAGGCGCGGCCGCCGGGCATCTCCACACAGCGACGCGCTACCTGGCGAGGCCGCAGCGCACCGCACGGCGACGGCCGTACGCGCAGGAGCAACCTGGACAGATGCCGGGATCTGCCGGATGCGAGGGGTGATGTGAGGCGGCCCGTGCCTGACCGCAGCCGGTGGTCCGGCCGGCAGGACGCCAGTTATGTCGATCATCAACAGGATGGGCTCCTATGAGGGGCCCGGAGTACGGATCCGGGCCAAGAAGAATGACGGGACGGTGCGCGCGTGGCCCTGCCCGCGTAGCCGCGGGTATGACAGGGCCGCTTCTCGGCGCACATGCGCTGGGCTGCCGGGGGTGCGGAGGCCGGGTTGCCCCGGTCTCCGCACCCTGGGGGACCGCGCGCTGGCGTGGCGGTGTCGCGGTCCCGTGCCGCACCGGGTCAGCGCGGTGCGGCGGGAGATGGCCCTGATACCGGCCACCACGATCGGCCGGAAACCACCACAGGTGGCACCGTCGTCTGCCCGGGAAGCGGGTCAGGTGTCACGTCGCATCAGGTGCCGGGCCTTGAGCGAGCCGTACATACTTATCGGCCAGTACGTCAGGCTGAAGATAAGGGCGACACCTAGGACTCCTGGCACCTGATAGTTCCTCTTCTCCCTGTCAAGAATAATTTGCAGCGTGATGCCGGAATATCTGTTCTGGTGCCTGCGCCGATATTCCCACCGCCCCCAGATGAACCCTGTCCACACCACACCGATCGCAAGATAGGCGACGATGATCGTCATGGCGTTCATGCGGATTCGCCCTCTCCAGCGGCCACTGCGGGGCGTTCTCGGTTCTGTCGCATCTCCTCGATGAACGCCCGCTGCCGGAGCTCGGCGACGTACTCCGGCAGCCTTTGCAGCCCCACCAGCTGCCCGGCCAGGAGGAGGACCGGCCAGGTCAGGCTGACGGACAGCCCGCCCAGCCAGAACCTCGTCCAGTCCGGCGACTCGTACATCCATCGATCTTCCGGCTTCACCGATTCCGAATTCCCGGCACGGAAATAGGCTGTGCGCATATGACAGATGAGATAGATGGCGGCGAAGGTGAGATACACCGTCACTAGAGCCTCGCCAGGTGAATTAAATACCGACATGATACGGGCCACTCCAGGGAAGTATCGATAGGAAAAGGACTGCCGGATCGGGATACGTGCGTACGTTTGGGTCGCGCTCCCGGCGAAGAAACGGCACACCGGGTAGCTGACGGGCCGCGGATTTCAGCGGGCACCCGCCCCGGTGCGCGCAGCGGCAGTGCTGGTGATGCACCAGGTGCGCCACTGGCGGATGGCGGCGGTAGCCGTGGGGTGCCGGTAGGAGATGAGTGTTTGCCGGGCCAGATAGGTGGCGATCATCAGGTCGGTGAGGTCCTGGCCGGCCAGCTGGTAGTGGCCGGTAATCCCGCGCACGTACCACCGATGCTCGGGCACGGCAGGCATCACACGGCGGCCTGCGGTGCGCAGATGTGTGGTGTACCGGTCGATGAGTTCCTCTAGGTCCGCCGGGATGTCTCGCCGCGTCCCGGCGGAGGTCAGGGCGGCGAGGCGTTTCTCGTCCACCGCCCAGGTCAGCCACCGGCGCAGACGGCAGGCATACTCGACGCGGGTCTGCCGTGTCGGGGTCTTGTCGAGGAAACCTGCGATCATGGCGTCGGTGACCTCGGCCACCGGCACAGGGTGCCCGATGAGGAACGTGCGGACCGTGCCGATGTAGTTGGTGGCCGTCTTCGCCGACAGTCCCGCGTCAGTGCGCAGGTAGTGCGCGTACGCCTCGATCTCGGCCGCCACCGTCAAAGCGCGGCTGGCGCGCTGCCCAGCACCGCCGGACGGCGCCTGGGGCGCAGCGGCCGCTCGGTTGCGGTGCGGCGTGGCCGACGCCGGGACGGCGAGGGTCGTGCTCACCGCGCACCCGCAGCATGCCGGGCCGCCACGAGTCGCGGACGCCGGACATCGCCACATACCGCAGCACCACCCGGCGAGGCCGCGGCGTTCCGCACGCCGACGGCCGTGCACGCGCAAACACCTCGCAGGGATGCCGAGATCGGCCGGACACGAACCGTGGAGAGCGGTCTGGGTCTGCGCACGGCCAGCGGTCCGGCCAGCATGGCGCCAGTGATGTCGATCTTCAACGGGGCGAGCTCCTATACAAGTCCCGGGGTACGGATCCCGGGCCGAGTGAACGGTCGTGGTCTTGAAGGTGCGGGAGGACAGATCTGGCGACGCCGCCGGATGGCCTTGTCCGCGTGCCTATGGCGGTGTGCGGGCGGCGCGGGCGCCGTGCGGACCGGAACCGGTGACGCAGGTGCTGCAGGGCAGGTCAGCAGGAGGTGCCGCAGCCGGCCCATCGGTAGCCGGGCAGGACTCCGGCCAGCCCTGCGGTGTACGGTGCCGGTGTGGTGCGGCCGGTGATGGTCCCGGTGATCCAGGGCCGGTAGTGGGCGGTGGAGGTGTAGACGGTCGGGCCGGTGCAGTCCGGTGAGGTCTCCCGCGACGCGGTCCCGGCCAAAGTCCAGGCGGTCGCGCCGATCAGGGTCGGTGTCATCACCGGCCCGCCGGAGTCACCGAAACACGCCGCAGCACCGGGCTGGCCGGGGTCGGCAACACATATCTCGCCCGCGTCAATGCCCGCCGCGGCGCACGCGGCCGGGTCGACGATCCGCATGTCGGCTTCCGACAGATACCGCGGTGCGGCCGGTGTGGCCGGTGGCATGGAGGTGTAGCCCCAGCCGGCGATCCTGGCCGGCCTCCCGGCCATCGCCGGGGGCGTCAGCACGGACGGTGGCAGGGCGGACGGCACCTGCACGACCGGGCGGTCGAGCCACAGGACCGCGATGTCGCCCTGATCGCCGCCCGGCGCGCCCCAGTCCCACAGCTCATGGACGACGATCCGGGTCACACCGGTCACTGGCCGGCCCGCCAGCCGGTCCGCCGCACTCCACTGGACCTTGTAGATCGCGGGGTCCTTGGGCAGGCCGTCCGGGTAGCTGGTCACGCAGTGCGCGTTCGTGACCGCGTGCCAGGGCGTCCACAGGTTGACCGCGCAGGTGTGCCAGTCCGGATCCGTCCCGCGCGCGTACTGCAGCGAGCCGAGCCCCCGGTAGACCTGGCTGGCCGGGCGGCCGCCCACGATCAGCGGCGTCACCAGCTCCTCCGCCACTGCGGGCCCCGTCCCCGCGGCCGCCGCGGGGACGGCCGCTGTGGCAGGACCGGCCAGCAGCATCGCCGCGGCCACTGCCACCGCCACGGCAGCGTACGTGCGGGCTGTGCGTCTCACGAGTGTTTCTCTTTTCGTCGTAGGTGTCGCGCTGCCACGGGTGTGACAGGCGCGCGCCGCCGTCAAGGTCGGCACGTCAGTGATGGGTGACCGCATCCCGGCCGTCTCGGGGCCGGGGTGCGGCAGGAGTGCCGGCCGGTGCAGGTGCCGCGGCGGCGCGCTCACCGGCCCAGCCGGCGTGGATCCGGCGCACCGGCGATCCTCATCGCTACGGCCCGGGGCGGGTGGGTACCGCGGGCGCGATCCTGGCGCGGCATACGAGGGGCGCGTCCCTCCCGCGATCGTTGGCACGGCGGTCCCGCCGCCCGACAGAACTGTCAGAGCGATCGCCGGCCCGGCAGCACCGGGCTGCGCTGCCAGGTGCCGGGGACGCCCGGTCATGGCGCCAGACATGCCAGCCGCTCCGGCAGCACGGTGACGTCGAGGAGTTGGCCGGCGGCAGTGACGCCGAGTGCCGCGCGTGCAGACGTCGGTGCGGCCGCCATCGCGGCCAGCAGGACGGCCGCGGTGTGCTCCCGCGCGGCGATCTGCCGTACCGCGGCCCCGTCACACCGCCCGATGACCGCATAGCCGATCTTCAGTGTCTCCCCCTGCGCCAGCTGCACGAATACGGCAAGCGCGCAGCCTGCGGTAACCAGGCTCCATACGTTGATCAGTGCGTGCGCGGTGTGCCGCCATCCGGGGTGCACCGGACGGCCGGTGGCCGACATCTCGCGGTGCGTCTCGCCAGGATCGAGATAGACGCCTCGCGGGCCGTCGATCAGCTGCAGTGCGGGAGCCCGCTCGCCGCGGATGCCGGCGATCGCAGCCAGTCCGAACGCGGCGGTCGTCACCCCGGCGAACCGGGCGTCATCGTCCGGGATCGTGGCTGCCCATTCAGCCGCGATCCGGAACGAGGTTGCGGCGCAGCCGATCCATCCGATGTCGTAGTCATGCCAGCCCAGCCGCAGCCACACCTGCGCGAGCCAGACCGGATCCTCTGCCGCCTGCGCGCACTCCAGCGCCATGTCGCCGAGCTGAGCACGGTCACGGAGCCGGCGCCGGTACATGAACAGGGTGTGCATGGCATCCGTGAGCAGCCACACCAGCCGCGGATCGCGTGCAACGAACTCGCGGGCGAGAGCGAGGAGGGTGTCGTACTCGGTCTCCAGCCACTGCACCGCCTCCTCCACGGCCGCGAACCGCACCGGTCCGGGAACAAAGCTGAGGGCCGGCGCCGGGTGCGGCTGCCGGTGTGAGGCCGCCGTCTCGGCGGCGGCGCGGGCTACGGTCAGGTACCAGTCATGGATCCGGGCCAGGAGTTCCCGATGCTGTGCGGCATCGGTGGCGGTGTGCCGGGCGGCGTGCCGTCTCACCGCGTCATGCAGCCGGTATCGGCCGGCCGGCAATGGCTCGGCCAGACGTGCCCGGATCAACTGATGCAGGTGCCGGGCGGCGTCGGCCTCGCTGATGCCGAGCGCGGCGGCGATGACCGGTAGCCCGGCCGACCGGCCGGGGTGCAGGCCGAGGACGTGATAGCAGGCCCGCACCGGGCCGGGCAGGGCGCCGTAGGCCACGGAGAGCGCCTTGCCGATGATCGTGTCCTCGCCGTCGTGGTCCGGAGCACGGCGTGGGCGGGGGACGACTGCGGCCGATGCGACGGCCTGGTGGGAAGGCTCCGCGGCAAGAGCGGCACCGGTGAGGACCAGCGCCAGCGGCCAGCCCGCGCATGATGCCAGCATCTGCCTGATGCCGTCAGAGCCGCCGGTGGTGCCGCCGGTGACCTGGTGCAGCAGCAGCCCGGCCGTGTCGTCGGAGAGCGGAGGCACCGCCAGCAGCCTGGCGCCGACACGGGCCAGCGCGGCGTGGCCGGTACGAGTGGTGAACAGCACAAGGGTGCCCGGTCCCGCAGGCAGCAGCGGTCCGAGCTGCTCTACGCCACTGGCGTTGTCGAACAGGACAAGCAGCCGCCGGCCGGCGGTGAAGCCACGCCACAACGAGGCGAGGTCATCGGTGCCGGCAGGTAGCCGCCCGTCCGGGATACCGCAGGCGCGCAGCATCACCGCCAGGACATCACCGGGGTCACGTGGTCCCGCCGGGTCATCGGCGCCGAGCCGGACGAACAGCTGCCCGTCCGGGAACCGGGCCGCGACCTGACGGGCCCACCGCACCGCGAGGGCGGTCTTGCCGATCCCGGCAGGCCCGGTCACCCCGATCAGCCCGGATGCATCGGCGAACCGGTCCAGCGCCGCGAGCAGATCCTCGCGGCCGACCCAGTCCCCCACGGCGGCGGGCAACTGCCGTGGCACCGACGTGGTACCAGCCGCGGGGAAACGGGTGTCTTCGGCCGTGGCGTTCATGCGGCCTGCCTGCCGCGACATTTCGGCGCGAGGACCCGTACGGCAGACACGGCCGCCCCGGTACGGGACGCGGACATCATCGGCCGTCCCCCGCACACGTCGCAGCCGGCTGAGAGGTCGTGGCAAATGGGCCTGCCATCAGCCTCGGACCGGGAGTCTCCAGACCGGGACCGTATGTCCTGCGCACACATCGGCCACGCCGGGAATCAGCGCGTGCCGGCATGTCCTCCACGAGCGGGCCGACGCGCTTCGGCGCCACGGACCGCTGGTAGCCGCAGGCGGCCGCGACCGTGACGACGCTCAGCCCGGTACCCGAGTCCACACCGGGCAACAGATAGACGCGGGCCGGCCCCGGGCCACGGAGGGAGTACGCGACCCCGATGTTGCCGGGCGTCACAGGTCTCCCCCAGGTGCCGCGGCCGGTGCAGCCGCGCCGGATAGCGAATCCACGTCGCGCCGTGTGCCGGCAAACACCCGCGCTGCGGGCCGGCCGCGACGAGGCCGTCGACGCCGTCCGGGAGGACGTCCATCGGCCGAGGACGCGATCGGTGCCCGGTGCCGCCCAGACAGTTGCGGCGTGCACCGTGCGAGCGGCCAGCGGGCAGGCCAGGACGGGAGCCGCGGCCGCGACCGCGGTCACGGCCGCGGGCAGGAACGCGCCCTGCCGGCCGGGCCGGACGGATATCCGGCATCGGAGGTGGGAAGAGGCCATGGTGGCGGAAGAGTCCAATCAGGCTGCCCGCGGCCGGGCCGGAGCAGGAAATAGTCGGGTGTGATCGAGGGTGGTGACGCGGCCCGGGTGTTACAGCGCGGTGCCGGCCGGGCGGCCGGGAACGGCAGGGCGATGCGCGGCGATCAGGCGGTGGACCAGGGCGACGTCAGCGTGATCGCCGGCCCCGGCGTAGCACTCGGCGGCGTGGGCCAGGCGGCGATACACGAGCCTGGTATCGCCGCGGTCGATCGCGTGCTCGGCGAGGCCGAGCAGCGCTTCTGCCTGGCCGTGCAGTGACCGCAGCACGGTCATCTCCCGCAGCGCCTCCAGCAGAACGGCCTTCGCCTCGTCCGGCCGCCCGCACCGGATGAGGGCGCGGGCCTGCGCGATCCCGGCCAAGTGAAGGTGGTACAGGTCGGGCGGGGCGCCCTCACGCAGCACCGTCACCGCACGCGTGAGCGCGGTCAGCGCCAGCGGGTGGGCGCCGCCCGCGGCGTGGACCAGTCCGATCCGATACGCCGCGATGCCTGCGGCCCGGTGCGCCCTGAGTGCGGCGAATACAGCCTCCTGATCGCGGAGCAGCTGGTAGGCGTCGTCGGTGTGGCCGAGTGCGAGCGCGGTCATGCCCATCCCGCTGGCCGCGCTCGCCGCCCCGGACTTGTCACCGCTGCGGGCGCACAGGTCCTGTGCCTGGCCGAAGACCGCGACCGCGTCGGCGTACTCGCCTCGGTCGTAGTGACCCCAGCCAGCCCGACACCACGCCTCAATGATCCGCGGCGGATGGTCCAGGCGCACGGCGCACCGCACCATGATCTCGTCGACACGCTGGCGGACCGTATGCTGGCGCAGCAGGTGAAAGACCGGCCACATCCCCCACGCGATCTGGTACGCCAGCAGCGGCTGGTCCTCCTCCAGCGCGGTGATGACGGCCTGGAGGTTGTCCAGCTCGAGTTCCAGCCAGTCCAGCGCCTGATCTCGCCCGTCCAGCACCACCACGTTCCGCGGGAGCACGGTGAAGACGGCAGGCGGGTCTTGCCGGTAAGGGGTCAGCCGGCGGCCGGCGGCGAACGTCCCGTCGAGGAACCACTCGGCCAGCCGCTGCCACAACCGTTTCCGGTCCGGGTCGGTCGCTGCCAGGCCGCGTGCGTGCGTGAGGGCGGGCGGGTGCAGGCGGTAGGTGCCTGCGCCGTCGTCGATGTTGTCGGTGGTGGTCTCCTCGGCGAGGCCGGCCATGGTGAGCCCGTCGAGGAGTTTCTGCGCCGCGAAGCCGGTGAGGTGGCAGGCGGCCGCGACCGCATCGACGCTGAGCGCGTCGCCCGGGTGCACACCGAACAGCCGGTATATACGGGCCGCCTCGGGGCCGAGAACGGCGTAGGCGGCCTCGATGCTCTCGGGGCTGTCGGATCCGTCACGTGCACGCCCGTGACCAGCAGGTATGGAGGCGGTCATGCTGCGCGCAGCCGTCTCGGATCGACCACGGCGGTAACGCGCTTGTGATCAGACAGGTTCTCCGTGCCGGGCGCGTCATCGACCTGATAGCCGGTGGTCGCGGCGAGGGCGGCGTCGCTGTGCGCGGCGAGCACGTCGATACGGCGCGGCACCACCAGCTCGCCCGCATGCGGGCCGTCACCGGCGGTCGACTGCCACGGCATCCCCAGGGACGGGGCGATGTCGTGCATGCCGGCCTCGATCATCGCCTCGCCGGCGGCCCGGTCGACCACACACTCCCAGCCCTCAGGGGTACGCACCCGCCAGGCCTGGTCGGCGAAGGCCGGCTGCCACGGCTTCCCGTCCAGCACGCTCTCGTCGTAGAACGCGCCATCAGGATTCCGGTACGCCGGGGAGGCGTTGAGGTCGAACCCGGTCCACGTCGGCCGGCGGGCGACCCGGGCTGCGGCCGCGAACCGCCGGACCGCGTCCGGGCGCCCGTCCCGCGCGAACGGGCTGAAATGCGTCGTCCCGGCCTGCAACTCACAGCCGTCGACGATGAAGCTGACGAACAGCCAGTTCTCCGGGTCACCCTCGCGCGGGACCAGCCGTGAGCCGGGTATCGGCGTGATCCGGCCGGGCCGCCACAGGATCCCCAGCTGCGACCAGTGCGCACCATGGTAGGAGTGGGTGGTCTCCGAGTGGCCGGTCCGGCAGCGCATGCCGGTCATCTCCGCGAGCGTGTGCAGTTGGGTGACGGTCTCCGTCTCCCGGTTCCCGGACAGTTCCTGGACGAGCAGGATCATCGGCGTGTCCGGCCGGTCGGCGGCGATACGGGCGGCGACCGTCTCATGTCGGGCCAGGTCGTCCGGGCCGTCCCGGCGCATGAACTCCCAGAGATTCCACGTGCTGACCAGAAGCGCGTCAGTGGTCATGGTGTGCCCCTTCCTGTGGTGACTCGGATTTGCCGGTGGGCAGTGCCGTGCGGGCCGGCGGCGTCGATGGGGTGGTGGTTCTTCAGTTCGTGCCGCGGGCGCCAGGTCTTGGCCGATGAGGTGCAGGCGGTGGTGCCATGGGCTCGGCGGGCCGCTGTGCGGCGGCTGCTACATCGTTACCGGGGTGATGACGCGCCTGGGGATTCCAGTCGATTCCCAGGCTGTCGAGCTGTTGCTGTCTGGCGGCGGTCAACGTTCCGGATCGCCTGTTTCTCCGCGCAACGGTCAGCCATCCAAAGAGGTTGATGCCGGTCTCGTCGTGCCCGACAGGCACGCGCAGATGGCCGTGCCGGTCGCGGTATGCCTGGGCCGCCGCGAGGCCTCGCTGCCACGCCCGATCGTGCGCTCCCAAGACCCATGTCACGCCGAGCCCGTCAAGCTCGCTGATCTCGGCTGGGGTCAGCACGCCTCGGCGATACCTGGCGCGCTGCGTCGTGATCCACGTGCTGATCGGGATGTCGTTCCAGCGTTGACCGCGTTTCGGGTGCAGATGGCCGTGGTGGGCGATGAATGATCGGGCCGCCTCGATTCCGGCCTGCCATTCGGCTGCGGCGATCACTGCGGCGGCATCCCACGCGATACCGAGACCTTCCAGTACGGCGACGCGCGCGCCGGACAGGCGGCCGGCCTTGTGTGCGCCGCGTTTCTCCTTGATCCACTTCCCGAGCGGGTAGCTGTCCGGCGTCTTGTAGGTGATCGGGGCGCGGAGATGCCCGTGCTGGGCGTGGTAGGTGCGCGCGTGCCGCAGTCCGATCTCCCAGGGATCGTCTGTCTCCCATGTCATTCCGATCGTGTCCAGAGCCGTACGCCGTTGCTCGCTCAAACGCCCGGCTTTGTGCGCCGCACGACAATTTGTCAGCCATGGACCGAGTTTGAGACCGTCCGAGGTGACGTATTTCCAAGGCGGCAGGCACCCGTGGTCGCGGACGTACCGGGTCGCCGCGGCAAGCATGGTCTCGAAGCGTGCGTCGAAGGCGTTCCACCTCATGCCGATGCTCTCTAGCTGCGCCACACGGTCGGTGGCCAGGAGACCCTGGCCGTGCAGGCTGCGCTGGTTCGATATCCAGCTTCCGAGCCGGAACCCGTCCGCGTCGGTGTACTCCTGTGGCACCAGCAGGTCGCCGCGCGCGGCCGCGTACGCCTGGGCCGCCGCGAACTGGTCCAGCCAGGGTGATGTCGTCGCGGTCAGGACACGTACGGTCAGGTGCGGCAGGAAGTCGTCGAGCCGGTAGCCGGCGGGCAGATTCACCTCGATCTGCGCCGGCAGTTCCGCGCGCGGCTCGAGGTCGTCCTGTTCCTCGTGGCGCCGGGCACGGCGTGCGTCGTCCAGGGCCGCGGCGAACGTGTCATCGTGTTCACGCAGGGCCCGGATGACGGCGAACAGCGCGTCGTACTCACCGTCGTCGTGTCCTTCGGCCTGCGCGGGGTCGTCAGGCAGCAGGAAGGCGACCATAATCGTGGAGACGCCGGTCCCGGCCGGGTTGCGCCGCAGTGCCCGGCTGGCGGACTGCACGATGTCGATCGGGCTCTGCTTCGGGGCGGTGTAGAGCACACCGTCGACTGCCGGCAGGTCCAGGCCTTCGCCGAGACAGCCGGGGTTGCTGACCACGGCCCAGCCGTCGTCGGGCGGTGTGGTCAGGATGTCCAGTTCCCGGATCCGCTGCCGGGCCGGCATCGTCCCGTCGACGTGCGCGACCGTGACCGGACGTGCGGGCCGGTGGCCGGCGGGGAGCCGGTCGAGTGTCTGCGGCAGCGATTCCGTGAAACGACGTGACGCGGTGATCGTCGGGCAGAACGCGATGACCCGCCGCAGGTCGTACCGGACCGCGGCGCGGATCAGCGCCGTCTGTACCACCGCGGTACGCAGCGCCTGTGCCTCGCCCGCGGTGCGGTGGTCGATCGTGCGCAGCATCGGCAGCAGCTCCGCGCGGCTCACACCGATGCCGACCACCCGGAAGTCGTCCAGCCAGCCGTCCCGGATCCCGGCCTTGAACGGATACCGGAACGCGACCGGCCCGTACGTCTTCTCGTCGTCCATCGACACCATGCCGGGCCGCCGGATCACCTCCCCGTCGGCCGTACGACGGCCTGGCACCACGCGCGGTGTCGCCGTCAGATACAGCCGCCGCACGGCCGGCATCAGCACGTCATCGTGCACGACCATGGCCTGCTTGTCTCCCGCACCGGCCGTGCGGTGTGCCTCGTCCACGATCAACAGGCCCGCGCTGGCGTCGGCCCGCCGCAGCGCTTCGGCGACCACCGAGGCCGACGCGTACGTGGTGCAGATCAGCGCCGGACGATGTCCTGCGCTACGCAGCCAGTCCACGACCGTCTCGGCCGAGGTCGTCACCTCACACGGCAGATCCTCCGCCCGTGCCGCGACGTCACCACGGACGGTGTCGTCACTGCACACCGCGAGGACGGCCATGTCTGGGCGCTGCCGGGACCAGACGCGCAGGTTCTGCGCGATCAATGCCACGGACGGGTACGCGCCCACGATCAGCTGGTCCCGGGCCAGGCCGTAGGCGGCGTGCACGGCGAGCATGGTCTTCCCGGTCCCGCACGCCGCGTGTACCTGGGTACGACCGCCTTCGGCGATCACCCGCCGCACCGCGGCGTACGCCTCCTCCTGCCATCCGCGCATCGGTGCCGGTGGCCGCACGTCCGTCATGCCGTGGCCCGCCGCTCGCCGTCGCCCGCCCGCGCTGCGGGAAGGCGGTCGCCAGGTGTGGCGCGCGGGATGGCGGTGGGCAGCGCCGCGGACATCCAGGTCGTCAGCGCGGTCAGGTCGTCGGGGGTCAGCGCGGTGGCGGCTGCCCGGATCAGTTCCGGCCGCTGGAGCAGCAGGGCCGCCTGCGGGTCGCCGAGCGCGCGCAGGGCGAGTGCGAGTCCGGCCCACGCTGCCGGGTCGTCGGGCTGGGTGGTGAGGTGGGTGAGGTAGCCGTCCCTGGCCTGCGCGTAGTCGCCGGCGAGGAGGGCGAGGTCGGCGGGCAGGGCGCCGGGCACGGCGTGGGCGGTGCGTGCCGGATCGGTGGTGAGGGCGTGGAATGCCGGCCGGTCGTCGAGCATCGTCCGGATCAGGACCGCCCTCGCGTCCAGCCATCGGGCTGTCCGGTCCGTCTCGTAGGTATCGGCCGGGTCGGGATCGATCGGCGGGCACGGCTGCCCGGCCTTCCACGCGCGGGCCGTCTCGGTCACCCAGCCTGGCGGTGGCGGGATGTGGCGTGCCCGCCATTGGGTGTGATGGTCGGTGGCGGCGTCGGCGGCGAGGCGGGCGGTGGTGCCGGTCGCGGCGGGCCAGGCGGCGGCGGTCGCGGTGAGGCTGTCGATGAGGTGACGGCCGTCCGCGGACAGCTGCGGATCGTCGTGCAGGGTGCGCAGGGTGCGGTTCAGGCCGGTATGCCACAACGCGTACTCGAACCGGCCGGCCGGGGTCTGCTGGTGGCGCCAGAAGTCGGTGATCCCCGTGAACGCGTACACGCCCTGCAACAGGCCGGGCAGCGGACGCGGGTCGTCCCGCCACGGCGCGTACCGCAGCGGCCCGGCGGCGTCCTCGCCGGACGGCGTCACGAACGGCAGCAGGTGCATGAGGGCACCGAGTTGCATGTGCGCGGTTTCGTGGACCAGGGTGACCGCGAGCTCGATCGGGTCGGACGGGGCGGAGGCGAGCATCGCACCGAACGCCTCGCCGCAGGAAGCGCTGACCGGCCGGTACCGGCCCGCGGCGGGCAGCGGGTTGATCGAGATCAGCGCGGCGGCGATCGTCTCCGCACGGGCCCGGTCCTGGGCGACGAGTATCTCCCAGGCGCCGGAGAGGAGCTCCTGCCAGCGGGCCACGTCCGCCGTCGGCAGCGGGGCGGGCGGCCGGTAGCCGCGCAGATCCCGGTAGGGGTCGATGTCATCGAGGTAGCAGCCGATGGTCAGGCCGCCTGCCTGCGCGGTCAGCCGGGCGACCGGCTCCCAGCCGGCACGCCCGACCTCCACCGTCCGGTCCCCGGCCGAGACCGTAGCCGTACGGCCGGTGCGGGCGACCCGCGCGACACCGTCGGCGGCGCCGGGGAACGCGGCCCTTCCGAGCGTGGGCAGGACCACCGCCCCGCTGCGCAACGGCACCTCGAGGGTGAAATCGACGCGGGCGCGGATCGCGGCCGCCGCCGCGAGCAGGTGCAGATATCCCGCGTCCGGCCACCACGGGCCGTCACTCGCCGCGGGCCGGCGCAGGCGGCGCAGCATGTGGGCCACCCAGATCCCGGCCTGCGGATAGCCGATCACGTCCGCGGCCTGCACCTCGGACGCGGTCTCCGCGGCGACCAGCAGCTGACGGGCGTCACCGACCGGCGGTAACGGGCCCAGGTCGAGATGCGCGAGGTCGACCATCAGCATGTGCAGGCTGAGCAGCCGCCAGCTGCGCTCCGTCCCCGCGAGCGTCCGGACCGCGGCCGCGTCCCCGCGGCCGGCCAGCAGCCGGGCCAACACATCCTCAGACATCTCGTGCGCCGGCAACAACCCGTCCGTGCTGCGGGTGAGCGGACGGTCGCCTGCGTGGCTGCGGTTACTGCTCATCGGCGCGCTGCGGCCGGTAGTCGGAGATGGACCGGCCAGGGTTGCCGGCCATCGCCCAGATCCGCACACACGTCGGCTGCGCCGCGGCCACGACAGCCACGGAGTCGTCCGCGAGCCGCACACCCGACAGATCCTGCACCTGGGTCAGCCGGCCGGTCGCGGGTGCAGGCCCCGGATCGGCCGGTCTCCGCGCGGCGCCCTGGCCTGGCCTGGCAACGAGATACCGATTTGTACTCATAAATAGCTCCTTTTCATGATGAGGGGTGATCGACATGCAGATGTCACTGGTGCGCGCGGGAAACGGCGCACACTGGCGGGACATGGTGAGTGCCCGTGCCGTGCGGATCGGTTACGAGGGTGCGGCGATGGCAATCCCGCAGAGCAGCGCAGCGGACCAGGGCGAGCCTCCACAGGCGGACCCCAGCCAACCGCCGCCGGGTACAGGTTCGCGCGGCCCGGCTACCTCGGCGCCGACTACCGCCGGTGGGATAGGCCGGTGCTGGGCGACGGCGGGTGGTGAGCCGGCCGCGCAAGCGCAGTAGGCGGCAGTGGCGGCGAGGTCGGCGGTGTGCCACACCGGCTGGGGGCCGGGCGTCGCCGGCTCCTGTCGGGCAGGGCAGCGTCGCGGCAGGCACAGGTGCGCTGCTGACCAGCCCCCATGGCGGGCCAGGCCTAGATCGTGCACGATGCTATCCCCGATCACGAGACACACGCGCCGGTGCTCGGCGGCGAGTACCGCCTGCACGCGGGCGGCGAAGCCTGGTTCGTTCTTGGCCGCGCCGATCTGCCCGGAGATGAGGATGCGGGTGAACCGGCTGGTCAGCCCGGCCGCGTCGATCTTGCCGAACTGGTGGGCGGGCAGGCCGTTGGTGGCCAGCCACAGCACATGCGTCCGCGCCAGCGCGTCCAGCGCCGCCAGGACCCCGGGCATCGGGGCGAGCAGCGTCAAACGGTGCGTACGGAAAGCTTCCGCAGCGGCGCCGGCCCGGCACGGATCGCCGCCGAGCTGTCCCAGCGCGGTCCGCCACACCTCACGCGGATGGACAGCGATCGCGGCGGCGATGTGCACGGGCAGACCGGTCCCTGCGGTCGGTAGCCACAGCGCCTCCCACGCACTGACATACGTCAACGGCCCGAACCGCCGGTAACGGTGCGTCGCCCAGCACCGCTCCGCACAGCCCAGGACCGTCTTCACCGCGCTCTGCCCGTACGGAAGCCGTTCACCGGCGAGGGTCGCGGCTATCGCTACACGAGCGGCGGGCCGGTCGGCGACCTGGGTGTCATCCAGATCCACCAGGATCACGTGACGGCCCTCCGCGGGCAGTTCCCGGTTCATGCGCGGCCGCGCTCGGGGAACGAGGTGTGGGGGATGACGGCGAGCGCCGCCCAGCCGGGCGCGTCGGCGACCGG
This sequence comes from Catenuloplanes japonicus, assembly GCF_000717135.1. Taxonomy (GTDB): domain Bacteria; phylum Actinomycetota; class Actinomycetes; order Mycobacteriales; family Micromonosporaceae; genus Catenuloplanes; species Catenuloplanes japonicus. The sequence continues at coordinate 44,513 of NZ_JNXY01000038.1, read as the reverse complement.
TACCGGGACCGGATCGTTGTCGCCCGGTGTCGGGGTGGGTGGATGCCATCGGCCGACCGGCATGATGTCGCCCGGCGGGACCGACCAGGCAGAGAGGATCTCGCCTGCGGCGGAGGCGAGTCGTGGCCACCACGGCGCGACATCCCGCCGATACTCCTCGATCGCGTCATATAGCTCTGTGCTCGCGCGGGCTGGCAGGGCAGGGTGCGACACCGCCAGGACCGAGCCGGCACACGCCTGCGCGCGGGCCTCGGAGAGGACCGGGCCGGGCCGGTCGAGGTGTTGCAGGACACCGGTGGCCAGGACGAGTACCGGCGCGGTGAGATCGAGCTGCCCGGCCAGCCGGATGCCGTCGCAGAGGGTGCCGAGGTTCGCCAGGTCGCCTCTGACCACGGTGTGGGCAGGCCATGTGCCGGTGCCTTGGTGGATGGCACCGGTGACGATCGGGTCAGCGTCGAGTCCGACGTATCGCAGCCGCTGACCGGGGTGGTTCGTCTCCCAGCGCCAGATCCACGAGTAGGCGGAGCCGGGGCTGGTCCAGTGCCCGCATCCGAGTTCCAGCACCTGACGAAGGCCGAGGACGTCGACGGCGTAGCGCAGCGCCCGCTGCTGGACGAGGCGGTGCGCGGCGAGCCAGGCGGCGAAGTCGGGCGCGGCAGCGGTGAGGCGGGCGGCGATCGCCCGGTCCGCGGCCGTGCTCATCGTCCCGCCTGCAAGGACGGCTTCGACTCCGGCCGGCCGGGCCCGTAAACGTCCCGTGCCGGGCTCGTGCGGGATGAACTGCGTGTACCAGGGAATGTCCGCGTCCAGTGCGGACCCGGACGGCCGCGGGGGCAGGTGGGTGCGGTGTGTCAGCCGCATCGGGTCACCGCCGCCCACATGTGCACGTCGGTGTCCGCCAGTCCGGCGACGGTCTCGGTCACGTCGGGGCGCCACTGTGGTACGGAGACGGTGCCCGTTTCCAGCAGTGTGGTGCCGTGCAGTATCCGTACGATGTCGGCGTGGGATCGGGTGGTGAGGCCGGTGTCCATCTGTACGGCGGTCGAGCGGGCGGCCGCGGCCGCCCGCTCGACCGCCGTGCCGACGTCCTGCCCCAGCAGCAGAGCGGACACGAACGCCGCGCGCGGGAACAGCGCCCCGTCGTCCGGCAGCGGCATCGTGGACTGCGCCGTCACTGCCGACTCCCTTCCGTCGGCCGGTGTGCGGCCGGGGCCTGGCCGGTGAGCGTGTGGCGCATGCTGCCGGTGCACGACGCATCGGACTGGTCGTCACTGCGGTATGGCACGGTGGTGTCCTTCACTGTCAGTAGTGGGTGGGGGAGACGGCCGGAATGGTGCCAGCCGCCCCGGCCGTCTCCCCCGGTGGCGGGCTCATCGCTCGGATAAAAGCCCGCACGTCAGGGGAATGGACTGACGTGGGTGGCGTGGCCGCGGCCTGGGTGGAGCACGACGGTGGCCTCAGCCAGCCCCTGGGTGACGCGGTCCGGACGGCCGCGGTGCCGGCTGGGGCAGGGGTAGTCACGAACATGAGGCGACCGCCGCGAACATGCTGACGTCGGCGTCCGACAGCCCGCCGGGCTCAGCCTGGCCGCCATCGGGCTGCCATCGGGGTAGCGCGACGATGCCGGGTTCCACCAGTTCCCGCCCGTCGAAGAGCCGGGCGAGCTCGTCCCGGGTCCGGGGCACCACGCCTGTGCCCATCCGCGCGGCGACGTCCCTAGCCCGCGCGGCGTCCGCGGGCGCGCGCAGGTCGGTAGTGAAGTGCGTGACGGCCACGAAGCTGCCCGGAGTGAGGACGCTGAGCAGCTCCCTCATCGTCTGCTGCGCGTACGGGTCGGGTACGAAGTGCAGGGCGGCGATCGCGAGCAGTCCGACGGGCTGCGCGAGGTCGATCACGTCATGCAGCCGCGCGGCGCCGAGGATCGCGACCGGGTCGCGGATATCGGCGTGAATGTATGCGACGGCTCCGGCGGGGTGGCTGATCAGCAGGGCGCGGGCGTGGGCGAGGACGAGCGGGTCATGGTCGACGTAGACGACCCTGGCCCGGGGTGTGACCTGCTGGGCGATCTCGTGGACGTTCGGGGAGGTCGGGATGCCGGTGCCCAGATCGAGGAACTGCGTCACACCGTGCAGGGCCATCCAGTGCACGACCCGTTGCATGAATCGCCGGTTCTCCCGGGCTACGAGGGGCGCGGACGGGAACTGCGCGGTGAGGTGCGCCGCGGCGGCCCGGTCCGCGGCGAAGTTCGTCTTCCCGCCGAGCAGGACGTCATAGACCCGGGCGCTGCGCGCGACCGTGGGATCGAACGGATCGCTCATCGCGTCGTCCGGCGGGCCGGGCTCACCGGACGGCTGGGCGGGGTGGTGCATCGGTGTTCTCCTGTCCGGGGTGAGGGTGATGGGTGGTGCGCCGCCGGGGCGTTGCGCGGCGCACCACCCGGAGGGCCGGTGGCAGAACCCCTTTACGGGGGAGGCGACCTGCCATCGCCCTCGGCCGGCGCCTGCGAGACCGCAGTCTGAGATGCGCCGGCGAATGTGGTCACACGACGGCCGCGTGGTGTGCGGCCGCGCAGGGGGTGTCGCTGTCTGGTATCGCTCGTGAGGTCGGCTGCTCAGGGCTGAGGTGGCCTGCGCCCCGGGCAGTGGGGCGGATGATCGCGGGTGTCCGGCGTGTGTGGTCATGCCAGGCTGCCCAGGGTGTGGTGGATGCCGAGCAGGTGCCCGAGTTGCTGGCGCTGCCCTGCGGTGGCGAGTTCGGCAGGGGTGGCGGTCATCGCGATGGTGCCGTGCGCGAGGACGCTGCACTGATCCGCGGCCTGCACGGCGAACGGAATCCGGTGTTCGGCGAGCAGGACGCTGACCCCGGCACCGGCAAGACGGTGGATGGTGCCGGCGAGCTGGGCGACGATCGCGGGCGCGAGTCCTTCGGTGGGTTCGTCGAGCAGGAGCAGGCGGGGATGGGCGAGCAGGGCACGGGCGAGGGCGAGCATCTGTTGTTCGCCGCCGGACAGCCGGCCGGCCGGGGTGGCGAGCCGGTCGTGCAGGGTCGGGAACAGGTCCAGTACCTCATCGGTGCGCCACGGGTGGCCGTGGGTGGTCTGGCGGGCGGCCGTGGCGGCGGTGAGATGTTCGGCGACGGTCAACGGCCCGAACAGGCGGCGGCCTTGGGGCACGTATCCGATTCCGGCGGCGGCCGCACACGCCGGCCGACCCAGCGGCACCGGCTTCCCGCCGATGGTGACCGCAGTGCCCGCGGCGGGGGGCAGGTGGCCGGCGAGCGCGGCGAGGGTGGTGCTCTTCCCGGCGCCGTTACGGCCAAGCAGCGCGTGGATGCCTCCGGCGGGGATGTCGAGGTCGAGGTCGTGTACGACCGGGTGACCGTGGTATCCGGCGGTCAGGCCGGCGACGGACACCCCGCCCGTGCGTGATCCGGGTGCCGATTCCGGGCGGTCAGCTTCGGGGCTCCGGTCCGCGGGAGTGGTGGTGGGTTGGAGATAGGCGGCGCGGGCGCCGTTGTGGGCGCGGACCTGCGCGGGCGTGCCGGTAGTCAGGTGCCGGCCGTGGTCGAGGACGGTGACGGTGTCGCACAGCTGCCAGATCAGGTCGAGGTCGTGATCGACACAGATGATCGTGACATCGGTCGGTAGCTGGCCGAGCGTGTCGGCCAGCTGCCGGATGTCGTCGGGGCCGAGGCCGGCGGAGGGCTCGTCGAGCAGCAGCAGGCGCGGCCGTCCGGCCGTGGCGAGCGCGAGTTCGAGCAGCCGTTGCTGTCCGTAGGACAACGCGCCCGCCCGTAGGCCGGCCAGGTCCGCGAGCCCGAACCGCGCCAGAACACTCTCCGTCTGCGCGGGGGCGGGGTCTGTGCCGAACGGTGCGGTAAAGCAGGAGCGAGAGGGCAGGGCGAGGGCGATGTTGTCGGCGACCGTCAGGCGGGGGAACACGGCAGGGTGCTGCCAGGTCCGGCCGATACCCCGGCGTGCCCGCCGGTCGGGGGTGTGGGAGGTGATGTCGGTGCCGTGGAGCAGGATCCGGCCGCTGCTGGGGCGAATGGTGCCGGCGATCAGGTGCAGGAGGGTGGATTTTCCGGCGCCGTTCGGGCCGATGATCCCGTGCCGGCGCCCTTGCGGGATGTGCAGGTCGATCGGGTGCAGGGCGTTCAGGCCCCCGTACCGGCGGCTCACCTGGTCGAGGTGCAGGAGGTCGGTCATGGCCGGCTCCGGCGGGCGAACAGCTGGCGTGCGTGGGCGGTGACCGGGCGGGTGTAGGCGACGGTGAGGAAGAGCAGGCCAAGCAGGGCGTGGCCGTGCCCGGCGGTGGGCGCGCCGATCCAGTCCCGGCAGGCGACGACCGCGACCGCTCCGGCGATCGCGCCTGTCATCGTCCCGGCGCCGAGCGCAGCCGCCAGCAAGGTGACCGCGGCGGTTTCGAAGCCGATGTCGGCCGGGGACACGTACTGGTGGACCGCGACCAGCAGCGCACCGGACGCGCCCGCCACCGCTCCCGCCGCGGTGTATCCGGCGCCGAGCAGGGTGTTGACGGGGTGGCCGAGCGCGGACATCCGTGGTGGCTGGCCGGCGCAGCCGGCCAGCCGCAGCCCGAGCGGCGAGCGCAGCAGCACCGCCACCGCGGCGCACAGGCACAGGAACGCGGCGAGGGTGTACCAGTACACGTGGGCGGGACTGGTCAGGGCGCCGGCGGCCGGGACGGTGATCGGCGGGGTGTGCAGGCCGTCGTCGCCGCCGGTCACGGTCCGCCACCGGGAGGCGGCGGTCGCGGTCAAGGACTGGACCGCGAAGGTCACCATCAGGAACGCGGTCCCGCGGGTGCGGAGCACGACCGGCGCGGTCAACACCGCCGCGACCGCCCCTGCGCCAGCGGCTGCGGCGAGCTGGGCGGGGCCGTTGGTGATCCCGGCCTGGGCCGCGAGTGCGGCGGTGTAGGCGCCGGCGCCGAAGTAGGCGGGCTGGCCGAACGCGGGCAGGCCGGCTGTACCGACCAGCAGCTGCGTGCTCATCGCCAGCCCGGCCAGCACCAGCGCCGCGCCAGCCAGGGTGATCGTGTACCGGTCCACGACCGCTGGAAGCCCCGCCGCGGCCACCACTGCCCCCACCAGCGCGATCGGGCGGGCCCGCCGCTGCGCGGTCGCTGCCACGACCGCGCGGCGGGCCGGTGCAGTGATCAGATCGGTCATGCCGGGCTCCCCGCAGCCTGCGGCTGGCGGCGGCCGCGCACGACCAGGACCACCAGCAGCGCGGCGAACAGGACGAACGGTGCGGCGGCGGAGGCGAGCAGGGTGCCGGTGGTCTGGACCTGCCCGACCAGCAGCGCCCCGGCGGCGGTGCCGGGCACGGACCCGGCGCCGCCGAGGACCACGATGATCAGCGCCAGGACCAGCACGGTGGCATCGACGCCCGGCGCGGGGCCGAGCACAGGCGCACCCAGCACCCCCGCCACGACCGCCAGACTCCCGCCGACGGCCATCGCCGCGGTCTGGACCCGGCCAGGGCGCACGCCCATCGCGGCGCTCATCGCCGGGTCGGCGACCGTGGCCCGCAGCAGAATCCCGGCCGTCGTATGCCGCACCACAAGGTGCAGGACCACCGCGAGCAGGCCGGCGACGGCGATAAACACCAGCCGGTAGACCGGATACCCGTACCCGCCGAGCATGACGTGCCCGGCCAGCACCTCGGGCGGCTCCGCCAACTGCGGGCCGGCACCGAACACAGTGGTGAAGACGTCCGCGGCCAGGAACGCCAACCCGAGAGTGACCAGCGCCTGATCGAGATGCCCGCGCACCGGGGCCAGCGCCACGGCCAGGCCCGCGCCCGCCGTGGCACCGAGGACGACAGCAGCGGCGAACGCGCCGGCGAGCAGGAGCAGGGAGCCGTCGGCGATGAGGTAGGCCAGGTAGGCGCCGGCCAGGTAGAAGACGCCGTGCGCCAGGTTCAGCACGCCCATCACCCCGAAGATGAGCGTGAGCCCAATCGCCGCGGTGAACAGCAGCATCCCGAACGCCACCCCGTCCACCCCGGTCACCACCCACATCCCCACCGTGCCCACCACGCCCTCCTCTCCTGTTTGCCGCATGTGTAGGTCAGGCGTCGACGCTGCGGGTACCGACGGCGGTGACCATCGGGTACTGCCACAGGCAGGTCGCCGGGTCGTCCAGCGCCAGCCGCATCTGCTCCAGATCCGCGAGCTCGACACCACGATCGAGAAGCTGCTGCTGCAGCTGCACGCTGTTACTGGCGTGCAGGAGCGCACCGGGTTCCCCGCCCCGCCACATCTGGCTGTGGACATCCGCCCGGACCTCGGTCAGTCCGGCGTACTCCAGCGCCCTGGGGAGACGCTGGGCCCAGTCCAGCGAGGCGCCGTTGGACACGGCGAAGCCAAGCAGCGCCCGCTGGAAGGCGAGGAAGTTGGTGATGGTGTCCGGGCTGCCACGCAGAAGCATCCGTTCCGGCTGGGTGCAGTCCCAGTCAGAGACGACCAGCCGCCCGCCCGGACGCAGCGCCCGGACCAGCGTGGCCAGGACCGCCTCACGGTCCGGCAGGTGCATCAACACCAGCCGGGCATGGATGACGTTGTATATACTGTCGCCGAAGTCGTGGCTGGTGGCGTCGCCGGTCACGACGGTCAGGCCGTCGGCGGGAGGGACGTGGATCGGTTTGCGGTCGAACGCGACCACCCCGCCGGGCAGGTCAGTAAAGCCGGTGCGGACCTTCGACAGCATCCAGGACGCGATCGTGCCGGCCCCGGCGCCGACGTCCAGGCACCGATCCCCGGCTATCAGCAGCGGGTCGAGCACGTCATGGGTGCGCCCGTCGAGAATCTGGCCGAGCAACCGCAGCTGGGTGGCAGCCTCGGGGTGCACGTTGTCGAAGGTGTATTCCGCCGGCGATGACGCAGCGCTCATGACCGTGACCTCATTTCCAAGGGGTTGGGTGGGGTGTCTCAGTTGCCGAGGGTGGTGAGGTTCGCGATGACGACATTCGCCCGGCTCCGGCCGTCGAACTGGACCTCGCGCAGATACCAGGCCTGCACCGGCGCATGCCCGGCCCCGAACCGCCACGGCCCGCGCGGACTGTCGATCTCCCCCAGCTCGTCCAGGGCCGCGTTGATCGACTCGCTCGTCGGATGAGGGCCGGCTACGGCGAGCGCCCGGTCGAGGACCATCGCCGCGTCGTAGGCGGTGACGTGATAGATGTTCGGCGTGTCCCCATACGCCGACTGGAAGGCCGGGGCGAAGGCACGGTTGGCCTGGTTGTCGACGCTGCCGCCGTAGTTCAGGACGGTCCGGACCCCGAGAGCCGCATCACCCTGCGCGTCCAGCACGCTGTCGCCTTCGGTGAGGAACCCGGACCCGTACAGCGGGATGTCGAGGCCGGCCTGCGCGTACTGCTTGACGAAGTTCGTCGCCGAACTGCCGGCGTAGAACGCGAAGACCGCCTTCGCACCACTGTTCTTGATCTTCGTCAGGGTCGTCTGGAAGTTCGTCGTGGGCGGGTTCCACGGGGTCCACTCAGGCTTGCCGTCCGGGTTCGCCAACCGCCCGCCGCCAGCGGTAAACGCGGTGACGAATCCGTTGATGTTGTCGTAGCCGCCCTGGTAGTCCGGGCCGACCGCGTACACGGGGCCGTTGACGGTGGTGCGTATGTAGTCGGCGATCGCGGTGCCGACCTCGACCGACTGCCACGACGTGTGCCTAATCCAGGTCACGTCCTCCACCGTCGACGGCCGCCCGCCGGTACCGATGAACGGCACCTTCCGGGACGTGACCAACTCCTTGATCGACACGGTCGTGTTCGCGGTGGCACCGCCGACGAGGACGATCGACCGGTCGGAATCGAGGAGCTTCTTCGCACCGTTCAGCGCAGGCGTGGTCCCGTCGCCCTCGTCCATGACGCTCACCTCTACGTCGTGGCCGCCGAGTCTTCCCTCGTGGTTGTCGAGGTAGAACTGCCAGCCGCGGGCCAGGTCGGTGCCGATGTCCTTGTAACCGCCGGACTGCGGCCACAGCAACCCGATCCGGACCGGCCCGCCGCCAGTGTCGGTGGTGTCGTCGAGGCTGGAACCGGAACAGCCGGCCACCAGCGCCAGCAACACGACCGCGGCAGCGGACAGCCAGCCACGCAATGATCGCCATCTCATAACAGGGCTCCAGGAAGGTCAAGGTGAAGGGGTGGGTGCGGCGCGCAGGGCGAGGACATGTGTGACCAGGTCGATGAGGGTGGCCTGGACGTCGGCGCGGTCGCGGGCGTCGCAGGACACCAGGGGCACGCCGTCGGGGATCGACAGCGCCTGCCGCAGCTCCGCCTCGGCGTATGCGGGCAGGTCCGGGAACCGGTTGAGCGCCACGACGTAGGGCAGGCCCCGCTCGTCGAAGAAACCGAGCGCGTCGAAGCAGTCCTCCAGCCGACGGGTATCGGCCAGGACCACCGCACCGATCGCACCCCGGACCAGCTCGTCCCACATAAACCAGAACCGGTCCTGACCCGGGGTCCCGAACAGATACAAGATCAGACCCGCGTCGAGGGTGATCCGGCCGAAGTCCAGCGCCACCGTCGTGCTCACCTTGTCCGGCAACATGACGGTGTCGTCGACACCCACGCTCGCCTCGGTCAGCAGCGCCTCGGTCCGCAACGGCGGGATCTCCGAAATCGCACCGACGAACGTGGTCTTCCCGACCCCGAACCCACCCGCAACCAGGATCTTCGCCGACGTCACCGCAGGCGCCTGCACAGGGCGCCCGGCTATGACCGGCGGAGCGCTACCGCTCATGCGTGCTGCGGCATCCGCGCGACCGGGGTCAGCGCCGCGCCCGCCCGGTTGATCAACATAACCGTTTCGTAAGCGACCTGGCCAAGATCACAGGCTCGGTCAGCGAGGACCACCAGATGCGAGCCGTCACCGATCGCGGTGATCACGACATAGCCGCCAGCCATCTCGATCACGGTCCGGGCAGCCGGACCGCCCTGCACCAGCTCAGCGGTCGCCCGCGTCAGGCTCGCCAGCCCGGACGCCGACGCCGCGAGCGAGTCCGCAGTGTCCTTGGCCAGCCTCTCACTGAACGCCAGCGCGAGCCCGTCGGCGGACAACGCCATCGCGTGCTGCACCCCGGCCACCTCACGGCAGAGACCGTCGAGCAAGAAGCCCCAGGTGGGTTTGTCAGTGGTCATCACGGTGTCCTTCGAACAGAGGGTGGATAGGGCGGCGCGCGGCAGCAGCCCCGGACTGGTACGCCGACATCTGACGGTGCGCATGCGCGGCATCCCGTACCGGCGGCCGCGCGGCCGCCACCGCAACAACTGGCGGGGACGCGGCGGCGTGCGCGGGACGACGCTTCGTGCGCCGCTGCCGGACCGGCAGGCCGCCCGGCGTCTGTTCCGGAGGCTCCTCAACCGGACCGGCGACGGCCGCCTGCTGCCACTGCTGCGGCAGTGTCGGCGTCACCTCGGAGCTGAACCACGAACCTGACGGCGCTGCTGGTGCGATGAGAACGGCTGGCGCGGTGGCGACCGGCTTCCGCGGCGGCGGCCATTCCACGGGACACGCCGACCGTTCCGGCGCCGCCTGCAGGTGCAGCGGCAGCTCCCGGGTGACGTCCGCGCCGGGACCTGCGCCTTCGCTGTTCACCCGGAACCGGCCGTCGGCGGTGGGTGCATGGTCTGGGGCCTTCGTTGTCAGCAGGGTGGCCGGCACCGTGAGATCGACCGTGGTGCCCTGACCCGGAATCGAATGCACGGCGATCTGCACGCCGAACTGCCGGGCAATCGCACCGATCACCGGGGCACCCATCTGCTGTGCGGTGTGCCGGTCGACCGGCTGCGCGGCGGTCATCCGCGCCATCAGCAGCCGTACGTCGTCGGCATGCATGCCCGTACCGTGGTCACGGATCTGCACATGCAGCTGATCACCGACGAGGCCGCACTCGACCACCACCATCGTCTCCGGCGCCGAGGACTGCGCCGCGTTGTCCAGCAGCTCCGCCAGCAGATGCACCAGCCCACCGACCGCGAACTCCCGCACGAACACCGACTGCGGAGCGCGCACGACCTCGACACGCCGATAGCCTTCGATCTCGCTCAGCGCGGCCTGCACCAGCGCCGGGACCGCCTGCGGCACCGACACCCGCTGCGGAACCGACCCACCGGCCAGGACCATCAGATTGACGACCAGACGCCCCAGCAGTGTCGTGTGATGATCCAGCTTGAACAGGTCCGCGAGCCGGTCCGGATCCTTCTCGTCACGCTGCAACGCGTCCAAATCCGCCAGCGCCTTGCCGGTACGACGCTGCAGCCGCCGCGACAACGCCGCGAAGATCCCCGCGACCTGCGCACGCAACGCCGCCTCATCACCCGCCAGCCGCGCCGCCCTCGCCACCACCGCGTTGAACGCGGCCGCGACCTGACCGACCTCATCACGACCACCGACCTCGATCGGTGCCGCCGCCTGCCCGATCAACCGCGCGACCACCTGCGGATCACCACCGCTACCGGCCAGCTCGTCGACCATCCGCGGCAGCCGCACGCCGGCCACCGCCTCCGCCTGCGACTGCAGGCGCGACAACGAGCTCGTCAGCGACCGGGTCACCTGCCGGCCCAGCAGCCCGATCAGGATCAGCATCGCCAAGACACCGCCGCCCACCAGGCCGGAATCGCGCCACAGCGCATCCCGCTGCCCGGTCACGTCCGCGATCAACGCTCGGTCCAGATCCCGGCCGACCGCTTCCAGCAGCTGCATCCGCGCACCGATCGCCGCAGACCACTCCCCCGCGTCCACACCCACCGTCAGCGCCACACCAGGCGACTGCCGCACCAACGCGCCCTGCAACCGCTCCGCAGCGACCACCCGGTCACCAGTCACCCGCCGGTTCAACGTCTCCGCCCACCCCGCCGGCGCCAACTCCCGAAAGTCGATCAACACCTCGGTAAACGCCGCATCAGCGCCGATCGCCTCCTGCTGCCCCGCCGACGTCAACACCCCCGCGCCAATCGCTCTGATACCGGCGATCTGGATCAGGCCCAGCGCCTCCGACGCCTGCGACAACGCTCCGCCGGCCCGAAGGCCCGCCGCCGAGTCAGCGGCCACCCCGATCTGACCGAGACCCTGCCGATACGCCACCAACTCGGCCAGAAAAGCCCTGTAGCTGAACACCACCGCCGAACCCACCGCGTCCGGCGCCGCAACCACCTGATCCCGCACCGCATCCAAGCCAGCAAGGTGCCCGTCAATCCGCCTCAACACCGCACCCGGCCCCGCGGGCGGCACCACGCCGGCCGATGCCCCTCGGTACCGAAGAACGCGCTGATCCGTCTCACGGACCCGCACCCGAAAATCTGCCACCGAACCAGGACTCGACGACTCCGCGAACACCAACGCCGCGCCCGCCCGCTCACCCTGCAAAGCCGCAGCAAGATCCCCGGCAGCCGTCCCCAGCACCGCCATCCGACGCGCCAGCTCCAGCCGCGCCGCACCAACAGACGCTGACGACATCGCCACCGCAGCGAGAACCACCACCGTCACCAACGGCAGGACGGCGATCAGCGACAGCTTCGCCTGGATCCGCAGGTCGCTCAGCTTGACGGGCATCCTCGTCACTAGACGCACCTGGCCCGGAGCATGGGAATTTGGAGCGACCGTCCACAGACCCGAACATGACCAGGTGGGTGTGGAGGCGCCAACATCGTGGCGTAGATCGCCCACAGCTCCGTCACCGGTACCGCCTCCGTCGATTGCACGACGACGGCGGGAATGCCTCATAACTCCCGCCGCGTCTGGTCAGATACGAGGCGGGCGGCGTTGTGGTCCTAAGCAACCATCGGGTCGAGGACCCTCAGAGCTGGCCGCCGCGTCGTAGCCAAGACGCTACGGACGGCCAAATAGCCAGTACAGGCACGTTACGTCCTCTTCGGACAGATGACTCGATTAAAGGAGGACAGATTGTCCTCCTCAACGACCATCGAGGGTTTGAACCAACTCACGCAGCGCCGGCGACATACGCGCTTGCTTCTCGGCAAGATCGGAAATAATGGCGCGTGCAGGCCCTTGGTGCCGCAGCCACACAGCACCGCCAGCGTCACGCGCACGCTGAAGAGTCATCACAGCTCGGTCGCGGCCTCGGATGCTGGCAGCATGCGCACCGGCCACGTCGATCAGATGCCGGCCGTGCTCAACCGGCCTCAAGAATCTGGGGTCTACTTTCGCAGCCGCTTCCAGGGCGCGCTCGGGCTGGCCGAGGACCGTTCGCGCGTGAGTAGTCTGCACTGCAAGCTGGGCGGGACCGAACGCAACTTCATAGTCGCGCCGGTCAGCACCGATCCGTGCAGCACCGGACGCGGCGAGAGAGGCCAGCTCGCTCACAGTCCCGCCGTCCCCAGCGGCAGCCGCAGCGGCCATTGCAGTGATAGCAAGACCGCCCCACACAGTGATCTGCTGCGGTGTCGCCCGGCTCATTCGTGGCTCAACCCGTTCTGCCTGATCGCCGGCTAGACGTGCAGCCTCAGCTGGTCGTCCCTGATGAAGCAGCGTCCAGGAATACGTGCCCATCAGCGTTGCCGCCTGGAGCTCATCATTACCGTTCTGGGCTGCCGCGATGGCCCGTTCGGCGCCGATCGTGGCTAGGTCGTCGCGACCAAGGTGAACGAGAAGACATGCAGCGAGCTGGTGTGCTTGAGCAAGTACGCCTGCGGTTTCCACCGGGCGGCCCCGCGCCGTAACTCGTGCCTCCGCCAACAAATGAGGCATCATCCGGGCGAGTTCCTCGAATTGTCCAGACCAATAGTCTGACCAGGCTCGACTGAGCGTGTGCTCCAGGTCTGCCAGCGGAGTTGGAGCACCATCGTCGTCAGCGACGTCGATCCCTGGCAAGTATCCAGGATCCAGCATCGCGTCACGCAACCCGAGAACCAGTCGGTCGCCGATGCTGTCGAGGCGGGGCTTCTTCCCGGTCATCTCAGCGATTGATACGTCGAACGCGTCGGCGATTTGCATGAGGGTCGCGAGGCGCGCACTGGTGCGCTTGCCCTGTTCCAGCTTCTTGATCAGATCGGTGCTCACACTCGCCGCCTCGGCGAGCGCCTCCTGTGTCATGCCGCGCTCAGTACGCAAACGACGGATGTGGTCTCCGATCGGGGCATCGGCAGGGACCGTTGAGCGGCTGGCCATGGCACTCTCCCAGGTAGCGGTCTGGGCAACTCGGACAGCCCTTGACTAGGGCTGGCCTACTACCCAACCGTACAACGCACCGGGTTCACCCCGAGTTCCCACCACGCTGCAAAGACGGCAGCCTCGGAGCCGTGGGCAGCGGTCACGGTGAGCACCGCGCCAGAGGAGTGACGGAGTCGGTCTCTTGGGTGCCAGTCCTGCGGCGCCATAACCAGGGATGTTGCATGTGAGGTGTGACGCGGCCGGCTTCAGCGATGGGCATTCGCAACCTCGCGCAACATCGTTGACGGCGCCTCCAACGGATGACAACGATTGATGCAACATCGCAACATTTTGCAACATCGAAGTCAGGAGCCGACCATGCGCTTAACATTCGTCGGGAAGGATCCGGAGTCGAATCCCACCGGCTCGCCGACTGTCTATCGCACCGATCGTGGTAGCTGGGTGGTGCAGGGATGGGTGGTGACCGATCAGCTGGCTCTCGCGCAGATGGACATCCCTGATGGTGAGACGTGTGTCGAGATCCCGGATCGGATGATTCAGTTCTTCAAGGAGGATCGTGCCGTCGATCAGTGAGGCCGAGTTCGGCAGGCTGCTGGAGACGTTCGGACGTGAGTCGCTGCATCTGGAGATGCGGGACGCGTACGGCACGGAGACCGAGCTTCCCTACATGGCCGCGTGGTCGAGAGGGGAACCCGACGACCTGGCGTGGCTGGCCGGCTGGTGTGACACCCTGCGGGCTCACACCGCCCGCGGTGCGACTGTCCGGCGGGCACGGATCGTGTCCGAGCCGTTGAGCGCCTACCAGCGATGGTCGTACAGCATCGCCCATCCGATGGTCGACGCGGGCGAGGACATCCGCTGGGTGCCACGCTGGCTCGTGTCCTCGATCGGCCTGCCGGGCAACGATTTCTACCTGCTCGACGGCCGGCTGGTGATCTTCCTCCTCTACACCGGCGACGGGCTGAACGCGGCGTTCGAGACCTCTACAGACCCCGGCGATGTCGCGTTGTGCCGGTCCGCGTTCGAGGCGGTGTGGAAGGTGGCCATTCCGCATCGTGAGTACCAGCCCGTCTAGCGCCGCCCGGCAAGCCCAGGCCGCCCTCGGCGCCCTCCTGCGGGAGATGCGTAAGGAGGCGGGTTTCACCGGGCGTGCGCTGGCGGCGGCCACCGGCCAGCACTACACCCGCGTCAGCAAGATCGAGAACGGTACGCAGGCGCCGACACCACGCGACATCGAGGTGTGGTGCCGTGCCTGCGGTGCTGAGGAGCACTTCCCCGACCTGCTGGCGAGCCTGCGGGCGATCGAGTCGGCATATCAGGAGTTCCGCCGGCAGGGCCGGTCCGGGATGAAGCGGGTGCTCGGCGCACACACCCTCGACCGGTATCAGCAGACCTCCACGTTCCGGATCTACGAGCACAACGTCATTCCAGGCCTGTTCCAGACGGCTGACTACTGCGCCGCGATGTTGTCGTTCTGGATCGGTTTCCTGCAGACGCCGGATGACCTTGACGCCGCTGTAGCGGTACGGATGGAGCGTCAGCGGGTCCTGTACGAGCGGGGCCGGCGTTTCGCCGTCGTTGTTGAGGAGCAGGCGCTGCGTACGTGGTTCGGCGACGACGGCGTGCAGGCCGGTGTCCTTGACCGGCTCCTCGCGGTGATGTCGTTGCCGAATGTCTCCGTCGGCGTGATTCCCCTGATGGCACAGCGGGCCGGCGTGGCGTCGACCGGCTTCTGGATCTTCGACGATGTGCTGGTGGCGTTGGAGACGCCGACCGCCAGCATCGAGGTCACCCGCCCTCAGGAGATCGAGCTGTACGTGCGCATGTTCGGTCATCTGCAGACCGCTGCGGTCTACGGGCGGCAGGCCCGTGCCATCGTCGGCGCCGTAATCCGGGATCTGGGCTAGCAGCAACATTTCGCAACATCGTGGACTCGTGCTGGCGGCCGTCCATAGCCTCGGATACGCATCGCAGTCGATGTGAATCGCGCCTGAATTCGGTGCGCGCTGCGGGCCATCGGGAGGTAATCAACGGTGTCGGTCTGGCTGGTCCGCATCACCGACGCACGAGACGGCTGTGCGTTCGCAACGTGCACGGTGACCCCGTGGTGATCTCCGGACCCGATTCGCTTGGTCCCGTGGTGTTTCCCACGTTGTCCGCCGCGTATGTCGCGGTGTTGCGGCATGTTCACGCGCACCACCATGAGCGGGTCGGGAATGTCGGGCACCCGTGCTGGGAGTGTCGGGACGTGTCGTTTCGTGTGAGCGACCCGCGGCAGCGTCTGGTGCTTCTGCGCGCACGGCGGGCGAACGTCGCGTTCAACATCGCGGAGACTCTGTGGTATCTGTCCGGGCGCGCGGACGCGGAGATGATCGGCTACTACGCGCCGCGGCTGATGAAGCTGGCGGGCGCGGACGGGATGCTGACCGGAACCGCGTACGGCCCGCCCCTGTTTCGCCCTAGCGGCACCGATGGCCGGTCGCAGTTCGATCAGGTCATCGACCTCATCCGGCAGGATCCGGCCACGAAACGCGCCGCGTTGATCGTGATGAGGCCGGGCGAGGTCGCCGATCCCGGGAACCCGGATGTCTCCTGCACGCTCGCCCTGCACCTGATGCTGCGCGACGGCCGTCTGCACCTGACGACCTACATGCGTGGCAACGACGCGCTGATCGGCCTGCTCGGTGACACCTACGCGTTCACCGTCATCCAGGAGCACGCCGCCGCCCTGCTCGGCGCGGAGGTCGGTGACTACACCCATCACGCCGGCTCCATGCACATCAACCTCCCGGACATACCCCGAGCATTGGAGATCATCGACGACGCGCACCGCAGTCCGTCGCCCACCTGTGGTCCCGAGCCCATGACGGCAGCCAGCCCAGGCGAACTGGGCACCGTGTTGCGCTGGGAAGAGCAGCTGAGGAGGAACCTGAGGGCGCTGACCGGCGCCGAAGCTCAGACGCTACCTGTCCACGGGTTCTGGCGGCAGGCGCTGGGCGTGCTGGAGGCATACCGGCAGATCAGGCACACCTCCACGCGTGTCGGCGAGACGGCCCTTGCGCTGATGGGCCCGGCTCACCGATGGCTGATGGCGTCGCGCTGGCCGAACCGGATACCCCCACACGAGCAGCCCGCCGGGCCCAGATCATGAGTAGCAGTGCGATCGACTGGGATATGTGGACGGTCGTCCTGCTCAAGCCGGATTGCCTGCGCCGCGGCCTGGCCGACGAGGTCCTCGACGTGGTGCGGCTGCACCTAGACATCGTGGATAGACGCACCGTCTTGCCGGCCGAGGCGCAGATCTTCGCCCACTATGACGACATCCTGCACCGCTCAACTGCGCTCGGACGAGACGTCCCCGCCGAGCTGCGGCGGATCTACGTCGGCCAGCCGGCCGGTATCGCGCTCGCGCACGGAATCCAGGCCGCCCTGCGCCTGAGAGTCGTTCTCGGTCCGACCGACCCCGCTGCCGCTCCCCCGGGCACCATCCGCGGCCGGTTCGGTACGGACAGCCTCGCCGCCGCGATGCGTGACGGCCGGCTCATCGACAACCTCATACACAGCTCCGACACCGCCGACGCGGCCGCGCGCGACTTCGACATCTGGTACGGACCGCAGCACCGGCACCTGCTCGGCCGGCCGCACGTCCCCACCCCCGGGAGGACATCATGACGCTCGACATACCCACCGGCCCGCGACACCTGCCGCTCATGCCGGTCGGCCAGCAGGCGCAACTCGACGAGTACATGGCCACGATCGTCGGATACCGCAAGTCCGGACTGTCGCTCAACCACATCATCGGATGCCCGCTCGACTGCGGCTACTGCGTGCGTCACTTCTGGGGCAACTTCGACGTGAAGACACCCCAGCTCCTGGTATCGACCGCGGAGGCGGTCCAGATGCTCGTCACGCATCCCGCGTTCCAGCCTCACGTCACACCCTTGCAGATCTTCAACAAGGCCACCGACCCGTTCCTGCCCGGGGTGAAGCCCCACCTGTTCGAGGTACTCCGCGCACTCGACGCCGCGGGCTACACGAACCATGTCCTGATCATCACCCGGTTCACCGTCACCGCCGCCGACATGGCAGCCCTCGAAGAGCTGGCGCACCTGAAGGTGACCCTGCTGCTGACCTACTCCGGGATCACAGATTCCCGGATCGAGCCGATCACCCGCAGCCAGATCACCACCCGCTCCATCCACACCGCCACCACCTACCCGCGCCGCCGGACGAAAGTCATCCTGTACTGGCGGCCGATCGTCCCCGGATGGAACGACAGCGCGGACACGATGGCACACGTACTGGACTCCGGCCGCGACGCCGACGCGCTCGTATTCACCGGCCTGTATCACAAGAAGGAGAACGCCGCCTACCTGACCAGCCTCGGCGTCACCCTGCCCTACGGAGCAGACGAATACCATCGGCGTAAGACCATGGCGGCCGACCTGGACGCCCGCGTCGTCGCCGCGTGGCGCACCTCAGGAATCAGCACCCCGCTGTTCCGCAAAACCTCGTGTGGCGTCACCTACAGCCACCGCGAGCCCGACTACAACGGCCACTGGGGCGTACGAGAGCTCTGCGACATCTGCCCGGCAGCCCAACGCGAACGGTGCACCACCGCCCACCGGCAGCCCACCGAACAGAACATGCGCGACGTCCTCGACCAGTTCGGATACGAATCCCCGTACGTGATCGACAACGGCCACGTCTGGACCCACGGCCTCGGCGAACAACGCCGCTACGCTCTCCAGCACACCCTCAGGTACCAGATCTGGGAGATCGACCAACCACACATCCTCCACGCCCACGGCCGGGCACTCACCGGACACCAGCTCCCCGACGCTCAACAGCGGGAGTTCGCACACATCCGCGACACGTTCGCCCAGCAGATCGTTACCACCGACGACTGAACACCGCCGACCTGGAGCACCATGAACAGCACCACCTGGAACCAGGCTCCCCTCGTCGCCTTCGATCTCGAAGGAACCGGCAGCCAAGACAAGGATCGAGAGGCAATCCTCGAGGTCGCCGCCATCCGGCTGGCCGACGGCAGGCCCGAGTACACCACCGCGTTCCACAGCCTCGTCAACCCCGGCCGGCCCATCCCGCCCCGGCCATGGATCAGCCCCGGCCTCACCGACACCACATTGGCCACCGCGCCCACCACCGCCGAGATCGGCGCCGACCTAGAACCGAGGCTCCGCAGCTGCTATCTCGTCGGCCACAACATCCGCGTCGACTGGAACCTGCTCCGCCGCCACTACCCCACGATCACCGTTACGGGTCTCATCGACACGCTCCGCCTCGCCCGCGCCACCATCAGCGGCATCCGATACTCCCTGACCACACTCCTCGACCACTTCGAGCTCACCGACGAGATCACCGCAGCGACCGGAAGTCGACCGCACCGCGCGCTCTGGGACACCGCAGGCACCGCCGTCCTGCTCCGCACCCTGGTCCGGCACCATTGGGCAAGGGAGCCGACCCTAACTGCGCTCCTCGACATCGCCGGCATTCCCATCGACTCCAACGACGCCCCGGCGACATCGAGCCCGGACCAGGAGACACTGTTCGACATCGACACACGCCACCCCAGCTGACCACCGGCCAGGATCAGCGGCGACGCCGGCCCTGGCACCTACCGCGACCTGAACCATCGGTCACGATCTCCGGCAAGCTCGCCGTCCACCGGCCCAGACCCGGCAGGATACAGACGCTCAGCCATCCATTTTCGGGACGGAGATGCGCATGTCGGAACTGCAACAGCTGGCCGATGCCCGAGAGAATTGGCTGCTCACCGCGGGGCCAGGCGCTGTGCCCTCGACCCTTCGTCACGGGTGTCTGACTGTGTCAGCAACCGCCGTGCGCACGGCCTGCGCCGACGCCAGGGTCACCCTCCAGGACGTACCCGCCGGACCCGACCTGCAAGAACGAATCACCCACATCGCCCGGCACGTCGACACACTCCTCCACACCGGGTCCGGCTAGCCTCGACGACCGTGGCGCCCCACCCGACTCACCCCGTCGACGTCCTGCTGATCCTCACCGACGGCGACCGCGTCCTACTCGCCCTGCGAGAAGGCACCGGCTACGCCGACGGCCAATGGAACCTCCCCAGCGGCAAACTCGAACACGGCGAAGACGCCCTCAACGCCATCCAGCGCGAAACCCGCGAAGAGATCGGCCTCCACCTCACCCGCACCGACCTACACGCAACCGGGGCCGTCCACCACCGCAACACAGCAGGCCAAGGCCGCATCGGACTCACATTCACCGCCGCCCACGACCCCACGCGGCACGGTGAACCAACCAACGCCGAACCCCACAAATGCGCCAAAATCAGCTGGTTCCCGGCTGACATGCTACCCAGCAACACCTACCCATACTCCACCGCCGCCATCACCGCATGGCGCGCCCAGAACCGCCTCGCCCTCAGCGGCTGGGCAGATTGACAGCCACGCGTCGTGGCACGTGATGGCGAAGACTGCCATCTCTCTGACGTGAGAACGTCAGCCGACGAGTGAACCCATTCGGCTTGGAACGCGATGAGTACCACTGACTGGTATCAGGCGCGCCCCTGGTCGTTTCGATCTCGAAGAGGCCGGCGACCAGGACAAGGACCAAGACGACCAGTAACCGTTCACGTCCGCGCCTCTGACATCCGAGGACGACCAGTCACCACCCGAACGTCGCGGATGTGCCGCCCGCCCAAGATGACGCCATGCCACGACCCGCCGTATCGACATAGCCCACTGGTGGCGAGTCCGGCGCAGCACGCGACACTGCGAGCGAACGACCGGCTGCCAGCGGATCAGCGCGCCGGACCACGAGCACCGGCCACGCCGCACTCGGCTCCCTGCGACACGGCTGCGGCTCCGACCCGCCGCGCACCTGATCCCCGGGCGGCTCCGATCACGCGCGACAGAGGCGGGCCTGCGCTGCCGCTGCGCGGTGGAAGTCGTCCTCGATCAGCCAAGGGCGTCTGATGGCCCAGAGATAGACGCAGCACGCAGCGCCCCGGATGGTGGGCCCCTTCTACGTGAACGGGGCCCACCACCACTACACATCGCGGGTCAGTGAAGCAGCGCCGCCACGACGCCGCTCACAGCGGTGATCAAGCCGCTGACGGCGGTGATCAACACCGCGATGTCCTTCACCGCGGGTCTCGTGCGTCGTGGTCTGGCGCGCACCTTTGATCCGCCTCGCGACCTTGTTACGGTCATTACTCCCGTGTCCCTTCGAGGATCAGCGCGGGAGGAGGGGGCGGCGCACGAGTCTCCCAAGATTGGCGTGCCGCCCCCGTCCCCAGCATCAGCAAGCCGCTTCCGCCGGGACGATCCAACCTGGACACGATGGCTTTTCATACGGACGCGGTGTGCGACATCAGCCCGTTTCGGCAATTAATCGCTGCTTGTCAACGAATTTGCTTCCCACACGGCAAAGAATCGTAACGAGCGGATCTCCGTGCAGCCACGAAATGCAATTTGCATGTAGCCGCACGAATACGGGACAGGGCGCTGCTCGCGCACCCTTCGGAACCCGGCACGCACCAAATCCCCGCCCCGGCCGACTGTCCGCCGGGATGCCGGTCCCGGACGATAGGCGGCTGATGGGGCATCGACATGACACCAACCACGACCTGGGCAGCACGCCGATCAGTCCTACGCGCCGCCGAGTCCGGGCCCCCGATTCAGCACGTGATTAGTCGATCACTTCCTCTAGCGGCGGCCTCGACGCCGAATGATGGTCCACATCAGTGGCCCGCCGCCCTGACAACCCGGGAGCCGGCGCAGCCGTCAGAACCGGGCCATTCGGCCATCACACCCCGGAAGCCGCCGCGACCAACTCCACAAGCCGGTCGTGGATCCGGCCGTTGCTGATCACCGCGCCTTTGATCGGTGCGTCGTATCGCTGGTCGGTGCCGTGCAGGTCGGTGATCTGGCCGCCGGCCTCGACGACGATCACGGC
This sequence comes from Catenuloplanes japonicus, assembly GCF_000717135.1. Classification (GTDB taxonomy): domain Bacteria; phylum Actinomycetota; class Actinomycetes; order Mycobacteriales; family Micromonosporaceae; genus Catenuloplanes; species Catenuloplanes japonicus. The sequence continues at coordinate 23,376 of NZ_JNXY01000038.1, read as the reverse complement.
GATGGCGGCCATGTCCCACACCGAGGTGTAGGGGTACACCGCGGCGGCGGCGAATCCCAGCGGCACCATCGCGGCGTCGTGGACCGCCGATCCGCTGGTCACCACATCCGCGCCCGCGTCCACCGCCTGCACGAACAGTCGGCCGACGTCGAAGGCCGAGGCCCGGCTCCCCGGCAGGGCAAGACAGGCTCCGGCGAACCGGTCGACCGTGTTGACGGCGGTCGGGCGGTCGTTGATGAAGGCGCCGCCGCCCGCGGTGGCGTGGATGAGGCGGTCGGTCCACGGGTCGTACACCACACCCACAACCGGGACGCCGTCGTCGACGAGGGCCAGGGAGAACACCGGGCCGGGCATACCGGCCGCGAGCAGCCACGTGCCGTCAACCAGATCACACACCCATACCCGGCCACTGGTCGCCGCGCGGTGAACGTCGTACTCCTCACCTAGCATCACCTCGCCCCGGTCAGACACCGCGGCGCGCACCAACGCGTTGATCTCCTCGTCAGCGCGGGTGACCGGGGCGCCGTCCGCTTTCACGCCAGCGGGCACGCCGAGGCGTCTCTTCACGACATCGCCGGCGAGACGAGCGGTATCGAACGCGAATTGCATATCTGCGGGTTTGCTGGCCCTCACTGGTCTCCTGTGGTGATCCGATACCGGCCGGGCATGTCCGGTACACCCGGCGGCGGGCGGTACGGATAGTGCCCTAGGCGGAGCCGTCCCGGGTGGTTGCGCGGGTTCCGTCGTGGCCTGCGACGGGCAGCTGTGCGCCGTGGCGTCAGCCGGTAGCGGCTGCGGCGCTCCGCCGCAGTCGATGTCGTCGCGGTGGGCGGGCCTGGGTGGAGCATGGCTCGCAGGTGTCGATGAGGGCGGTTCCTCGGTGTGCTCGTGTGTGTAGCGGATTTCGGATTGCTTCCAGCTGGTGCCGACGCTGATCTCGCGGATCAGGCGGTGGAGCAGTTGCTGGCGCTCGGCGCGGAAGCCGGCGGCGATCGGGTCGCGCCGCCAGATTTGCCCCCAGACCACGCGTTCGAGCGGTATCGCGTCGATCCTGGTGTTTCCGCAGGTGGGAATGCGGCATGTGTAGTAGCGGTGTCCGTCTGGTGCGGTGGTGGTGTGCATCGGTTGTCCGCACAGCGAGTGGATGACCAGCCCGCGCAGCAGGAACGACGCGCCCACGGCCGCATGGGCCGCCTCAGTGAGGTGCGGGAACGTGCGGGCGCTAGACATCGACGGTGATCGACAGTCGGCGTGTGTGCCAGGTCGAGCGGCGCGTAGCGCACGGATGACACATGCCGCCCTCCCAGCAAGTCCGGTCCGCGAGATGGAGCCAGCGGTCGTTGCCGTGCATCAGCGCCGCCTCGGACTCGCCATGCGATGCCGGCTCCGTGCCAGATGTCTGCGGCCGGACGGGTGCCGGTGCGGGTAGGCCCGGCGGGCGCTGGGCCGCGGTCGTGGGTTGCGGGATGTCGTCGTTCATGACTGCTCCCGTGGTGGTTGGAGGTCACGGAGAAAAGGATCCGCCCTTGAGCTGCGGGCGCGGTGGGGCCGGAGCTGCGCGGAACGGCCCGCACCCACCAGCGGTGAGGTCGCAGCTCAGCCGCAGGCGAGGCCTCCGGCCGTTCCGCGCGCTTCGTGGAACCCACCTTCCCGCACACATACGGTCTGCGCAAGTGCGCACGCGCATTTGCGTGTAGGCCTAGTGCGTGGGGATGACGTGCGTGGGCGGCGGTCGGTCGCGGAGAATGTGCTACGAATAGCGCGCCCACACACGAGCAGGAGGCACCTGTCATGGCCGGCCGCGCCTACCCGGTGACCCCGCGCACCCGACGCCTGGGCCGACGGCTGACCCAGCTACGGCGCGACGCCGGCCTCAGCCAGGCCGAGGCCTTGGTCGAGCTCGCGAAGAGGCCGGGCGCGCAGGTCAAGACCGCGAGCGCGCTCAGCCGCTACGAGACCGGCCAGGTCGTGCCACCGATCGGCACGCTGATGAGCATGCTCGAGGTCTACGGTCTCGGCAAAGACTCCCCGGAGTTCCAGAACCTCGTGGCGACGGCACGCGCAGCGACGACACCCGACTGGTGGGCCGGACACGGCAAAGCCCTGGCCGGCGAGTACCAGATGTATATCGGCTACGAGGACGAAGCGACCGACCTGTCCACCTTCGAGGCGCACGTCTTCCCCGGCCAGCTCCAGACCCGCGACTACGCCAGCGCCGTCATCGCCGCCGGCCACCCGCCGGACTCACCGGAGTTCACGAGCCTGCTCCACACCCGCATGGCACGACAGAAACTCCTCCACGGCGAGGATGTCCGCCCACCACTGCGGCTGCACACCGTCATCTCCGAGACCGTCCTGCACACCGTCGTCGGCGGACCGGACGTCATGCGCGCACAGATCCTGCACGTCACCGAGATCGCCGCCACCCTGCCGCACGTCACGGTCCAGGTCCTGCGGTTCGCAGCCGGCCCGCACCGCGCCGACAGCCACTCGTTCACCATCCTCGGCTTCGGCCCCGACGAACCCCACATGGCCTACTTCGAAACCCTCGGCGGACAGATCTTCCTTGAGGACCCCGACCAGGTCTCACGGGTCATCGGCGTCCACGACACACTGAAAACCCTGGCCATGCCACCGGCCGACTCCCTCGCATTCATGAAGGAACGAGCACATGCGTTCTGACCACACCGGACTCCCCCACGACGGCACCTGGACCACCTCCACCCGCAGCGGGGCGAGTGGCCAATGCCTCGAAGCCCGCCGCACACCCACCGGCGCCGACATCCGGGACAGCAAAAACCGCACCCGGGCCACACTCACATTCAGCACCGCCACCTGGCAGAGGTTCCTCGGCGGCATCAACCACAGCCACTACCGCCCCTGACCCGACCTCGTCGTCCCGTACCCCCGGGCCGCGGAAACGAAGCAGCACACGCCACCAGCCATCGGCGCCAGCACCTTCCACCGGCAGGCTGACGCCGGGTCGATCCTGGACCGCAGGTGGACAGTCGAAGGCTTGTCGCTGTTGCGGTGCGGAACCCACACCGCAACAGCGGTACGGAGAGGTAGGCGCCTTGACGGGAAGAGCTACTTCGCCGATCACCTCGGCCCGACGGCGCCAGCCACGCCTCGAATGCTGGACTACGGACCCCAGCAAACGGAAACCTTGTTCTCCCTGCTCAGAGCACTACACGCGCACGACGAAGGGCTTGCGTTCACCCTCGACCGGCTGAAGTCCCGGCGCCTGCACGGCGCCCGGCCCACCCTGCCCGACCAGGGGGCCGTGAGCATGATGCACTGAGGGCACGAGAACCCGGGCAGATGTCGCACTCTGCCGTATCTGGTCGGCGATCCGCCGGGCCGAGAAGGCCCGGCTCATCAACACTCCTCGACTGCAACGCGCGAAAAGCCGGGGCCATATGGGATTGGTACAAGTCCTTCTCAGACGACGGAAGGGCGCTCGTTTCGGTCGATGTCCTCGGAGTTCTGCGCGAAGGTCTGCTGGGACACCTGCACGAGCGTGGCGCTGTCGTGAAACTCCCGCAGGCTGACGGAGCCACAACTGATCATGGTCGATCGGATTTTGGCGAGGGTGACCTTCACGTTGTCGTACAGGCTGCCCGCGTAGGGGACGAATCCGTCGACGCCTTCCTCGAAGGCGAGTGTGTCGCCTTGGCCGTACCGGGCCGCGTTGCGGGCGCGCGTGCTGCCCTCGCCCCAGTATTCCTTGAGGATTTTCCCGCTGACCTTGACCTGTGGTGCGGGGCTTTCGGTGAATCGGGCGAAGTACCGGCCCAGCATGAGGAAGTCGGCGCCGAACGCGAAAGCGACGGCCATATGCGAGTCGTGGATGATGCCGCCGTCGGAGCACAGCGGTACGTAGTCGCCGGTCTGCTGGGCGTAGGCGTCGCGCTCTGTAACGATCTCTGCGAGCGCGGAGGCTTGGCCGCGGCCGATGCCTTTCTGGTCGCGGGTGATGCAGATCGATCCGCCGCCGATGCCGACCTTGACGAAGTCGGCGCCGGCGTCGGCGAGGTAGCGGAAGCCCTTTCCGTCCACGACGTTGCCGGCCCCGATCCGGACGGTGTTGCCGTAGGAGTCGCGCACGAACTCGAGGACGTTCTTCTGCCAGACCGAGTAGCCGTCGGAGGAGTCCAGGCAGAGTACGTCGGCGCCGGCTTCGACCAGCGCCGGGATCCGCTCGCGGTAGTCGCGGGAGTTCACGCCGGCGCCGACGCGGAATCGTTTGGCGTCGTCGACGGTCTCGGTGCGGAACTGCTGGTGCAGTTCGTAGTCACGGCGCTGCACGAGCGCGGTGACGCGGCCGTCGCCGTCGACGATCGGCAGGACGTCCTGGCGGGAGTCCCACAGCAGGGCGTTCGCGGTGGTCAGGGACGTTCCGGCGGTGCCGGTGACCAGGTCGGCGCGCGGGCGCATCCGGGATTCGACGCTGTCGTCGCGGTGGTGGCGGTGGAAGTTGAAGTCCTGGGCGGCGATCAGCCCGAGGAACGTCCCGGATGCCGTGCCGTCGTCGGTGACGACGACGACATTCCCGTCGGCGGTCTGCAGCAGCGTGTCGGCTTCACCGAGTGTGGCCGATGGTTTGATGTTGACGTCATTGTGCCGGAACCCGGCCTTGTGCCGCTTGACCGCGGCGACCATCTCGGCCTGCTCGGCGATCGTCTGGTTCTGGTGGATGAAGGAGATGCCACCGACCTGCGCGAGCGCGATCGCGAGCCGGGGGGACGACACGGCGCCCATGATTGCGCTGACGAGCGGGGTGGCGATCCAGATCGCGGGCTGCTCGCCGACCTTGTGCCGGACCAGTGGCGCGGACATGTCCACGTTGTCCGGAGTGCAGCGCTCATCGGTGAGATTGGGCAGGAGAAGGTATTCACCGAAGGTGCGGGAGATCTCGGACAGGATCCGCACTGACGTACTCCTTGACGGTCGATATGGCGGCTTTGTCGGGGTTGGGATGTGATCGGATGACGTTACCAGCCGCCGTTATCAGACATCGAATGGCTGAATTCCCTCTTTCGAGCGGTTCGCGGGGCCAGTCCCCGGCCTGGGCGGGACACCGGTGGTGAAGGTGGTGACATCGGTCGGCGGCGGGCCGTACCGGTCATGCCGGTGAGTCCGTCTCGTGAGGTGGTGGCGCGGACTGCGCATATTCGATGGCGATCCGGGTGAGGTTGAGCGCGGGGTGGAGCAGGCCGGTGCTGATGTCTCGCCAGAGGCGGGCCAGCGGGCTGGCGTTGGCGGCGGCTCGGGTGCCGCCTTCGCGGAACAGCATGCCGACGGTGCGGGCGAGGATGTCGGCGATCGTCGCGTGTTCCAGCCGGAGTCGTTGGGTCGCGGCGGGGCTGATCTGGTCGGCGTCTGCGGTCCGGGCGGCGCGCATCAGCAGCGACTCGGCCGCGGCCAGGTAGCCGGTCCCGTTCCCCAGGGCCAGAGCGCGGCCCTCGCTGCCGGCCTCGCCTGCTCTGCCGCGCCAGTCCTGCTGGCTGGTGTGGAGAAACTGTCTGGCCGCGCCGAGCAGGGGCGCGACGAAGAACAGGCCGGACACCGCTTCGTGCGGCACGCTGCGGGTCGTGGTGCTGTGGCCGTCCATCAGCTGCTGCCGGGTGAACGACAGCGCCGCGGGTACGAAGGTGCTGGCGACTCTGACCGTGTGCGTGCCGGTGGCGCGCAGTCCCACCGCGTCCCACGTGTCCTGGACGGACCATGCGCGGTGCGGGACCAGCATGAATCGGTTTTCGGTACCGCTGCGGGTCGACAGCAGCACCCATTGGCAGTGGGTGATGCCGCTGACGTAGCGCCACGTGCCGTCGATCAGCCAGCCGTCTTCGACCGGTACGGCGGTGCCTTCGGGTCTGAGCGTGGACGCGATCATGGCGTCAGGGTCGTCCTCCCACAGGATCTGCTGTCCGGCGGGTGGCAGGTGGGTGGCCATCCGTGCCGCGGACATCATGACCGCGGTGCACCAGCCGGCGGCCGGGTCGGCGTGACCGAGCCGGCTGAGGGCTTCGGCGGCGTCCGCGAACGTGTCCGGGCCGCCGCCCCACTGCCGCGGGGTGAAGTGCCGCAGCAGACCGCTGCTACGGATGGCGGTCATGACGTCGGGGTGCAGTTCACCGTCACGATCCGCGTGCGCCGCAGCGCACGCGGCCGCCGCGGCGACATCAAGTCTGTGCATGAGGACTCCCAGACGGTGTAGGTGTGGTGGCTTCTGGTGTGGCTGGCCCGATGGGCTCCAGCGCGACGACGGGGATGATCCGCGACGTTTGTGCCTGGTACCGGACGTACTCCGGGTACAGCTGCGCCATGGTCGTCCAGGCCTGCTCGCGCGCCGGCCCGGCGAGGGTCCGGGCGCGCGCCGGCAGCCGCTCGCCGCGTATCTGCACCGTCACCAGGGGGTTGGATTGCAAGTTGAGGTACCAGTCGGGGTGGTGTGCCGCCCCGCGGTGGGAGGCAGCGAGCAGGAGCAGGCCCTCGTGGCGGCCGTAGATGAGCACGGTGCGGCGGGCGGCGCCGCTTCTGCGACCCGTGGTGGTCAGCAGCAGCGTCGGGACACCGTGCCAGATGTGGCCGTCGGCGCCGTCGGTCGCGGCATATGCGTGGGCGTGCTGCGCAACGGCGGGAACACGGCTGTCCGTCGGGGTGGCCATGTCGTTCATGACGCGGCTGTCTGCGGCGTCGCCGGACCGGTTCACGGCGCCGCCACTGGGTCGTCGTGCGCGGTGTCCTGGCGTGCCGGGCCGTCCCACAGCATCCGCGCCCAGTCCAGGCAGGCTTTGCTCACGCGTGTGCGATCCTGCTCAGGGAGCGAGACGTGGCCTCCGAATCCGCAGCTCCATTCGTTGACGACCGGGCCGACGTCGGTCAGCAGCCAGTCGACGTAGATGAAACCGCTGCCCAGGCTGCCGGCGATCTGCTCGGTCATGTCGTTCAGATCGGCCAGGCCGGAACCATCGGTGCTGCTGCCTCCCTGACTGATGTTGGCCAGATAGTGGTCTGCGGCCGGACGGCGATGCTGGGTGGCGACGACGGACCCGTCCACGGTGAAGATCCGCACGTCGCCGTCGTTGGGCAGGTACGGCTGGACGATGTATCCCGCCCCGGTCTGCGCGGTGATGTCGATCGCCGCAGCCAGCTGCTCTGCGGTGTCGCATCGCAGTACACCGAATCCCATGCCCATCTCGCGCGGCTTCAGAATGTACGGACCGTCCCCGATCAGCTCTTGTACGTGGGAGAGCGCGGTGCGGGCGTAGCGGCCGAACGGGATCGCGATCGTCGGCAGGGCGGGCATACCCAGCCCGGCAGCGTGGTGGACGATCGCCAGCTTGTCGGTCGTCAGATGGTCGGGGGTGCCTGGCAGGTGGTTGAGCAGGATCGAGTCGCTGGCGATGACCGTGCGGCGGATGGCGTGCAGGTGGTGATGTGCCTGCGGCATCCAGCTGAACTCATCCACCTGGAACAGGTGCTTGTGCCGTAGCAGGTCCTCGCCGTCGCACCAGAGCTGCGGCCCGTCGCCGGCGCCGGGGATCAGGGCGTGGTGCGGGATGGCACGGAACCGCAGGCCGGCATGGTGGGCGTCTGCGGCTGCTGCGGCGAAGAACCGGTCGGTGGCTGTGCGCAGGTAGGTGGGCTCGAAGTCATCGGGACGGAACACGACGATCAGATACGGGCGGTTGCGCACGTCACTCTCCTCGATGCCGCGCCACCGGCGTGGCGGGGCTTCTTCCCGCTGGTTCATCGGAGACCGTCCGGCCGGTGCGGGCCGTCGACGGCGGAGCGCAGTTCGTCGGTGGTGAGCATGGTTTCGTGGTCTCCGGGGATGGTGGTCACGGTCAGGGCGTCGCCGTAGGCCTGCCAGGTGCCGCTGGCGCCGGTGTTGTCCGGGTTGGGTGTGCGCGGCAGATGCACGCTCAGGTGCCGTACCCGGCCGGCGGGCCGCCAGGCGGACATCGCCGCGTGGCAGGAGAGCCGGGTGCGTAGCTGGCTCAGCAGCGGGAAGTCGGGTCTTCCGGGACCGGCCGGGCCGAGCAGGCCGACGAGCGCGACGGCGCGTTCCTCGACCGGCAGATGCGCGGTCGCCTGCAGCGCGCGGACCACGCTCTCGGTGCTCTGGTGCGGGCACGCGTTGTGGATGTGGGTGATCAGCACCTCGTGGGGGTTACGGGGCGTTTCGGCGCGCGGCGGGTCGATGAGGACCACGTCGTCGATGCGGTCGCTGTCGCCGTCGGTGTGTGCCTGCCGGGCGATCTCGTAGGCGATGGGCCCGCCCAGGCACCAGCCGGCCAGCGTGTACCGGCCGGATGGGGCCGCGGCGCGGATGCGGTGCAGGTATCGGCGTGCCATGGCCGGGAGCGTCAGGTCGTCGGTGGTCCGGTCGTGCGGGATGCCGTAGCAGTCCCAGGAACCGCCGAGGCCGTCGACGAGGTGCGTGTACCAGTCGAGCAGCCCGCCGACCGGGTGGATGAGGAACAGGGTGCGGGCTGCCGGGCGGCGGCGGGCTGCGGGGGTGAGCGGGACGAGTCGGGCGGCGGTCTCGATCTGGTCGGCGAGCCGGTCGGCGACCTGGTGTAGGTCGGCGCCCGGCAGAAGACCTGGATCGGCCGAGAAGTCGCAGGTCACCGTGCCGTCGGTGGCGGGGCTGATGGTCACGTCGAACGGGGTGGGCAGCACGTTCGCGCGGCCGATCGTCGCGGCGTGCGGTGCCGGGGCGGGTTGCAGGAGCTGGTCGACGGGGCCGGGCGGCTGCCCGAGGTAGTTGAACGTGATCTGCGGCAGGCCGGCGGCGGTCAGGTGCTGTGCCAGCTCCGAGCCGGGATGCCGCAGGACGGCTTCACCGAAACTGATGCCGTCGTCCGGGGCCGCGGCCAGCTGCTGATGGATGTCGGCGGCGGCGTCGACCAGTCGGACCGGGTCGGGGTCGCCGCCGGTGAACAAGGCCGGGTGGAGAGTGGTCAGCCAGCCGACGACGTGAGCAAGGCCGCCGGTTGCCACGCCGGTGCGGCCGTGGCCCTCCAGCCACACGTACAGGCCGGTGCCGTGGGTGTGCGGGCTGAGCGCGCGCCGCAGCGCCGCGAGCAGGACGGCCTGCGCGCCGATACCGTGCAGACGGGGGACGTCCAGGCGCAGATACGCGCCGGCCCGGCTGGACAGGCGCCGCGTCACCTGGATCCGGGATCCGGCCGGGGCGGGGGTCACGGTGGTGGCGCCGGCCAGGCGCGGTTTCTCCGAGGCCGCGAGGCGGTGCCAGCGGCGCGAGTCCGCGACAACGGGGGCAGCGTGGTCGTGGCCGGGGAGGCCGGGCGCGGCGCCGTCCGGCACGGGCTGCCGGTCGGCGAGCAGCCGGTAGGCATGTCCGATGTCGGCGGCCAGGGTCTGCCAGGAGACGGCATCGATGATCAGGTGGTGCGCGATCAGGTACAGCCACGCCCGGCCGGCCGGATCATCGACGATGGCGCACGTGGCGAGCCGGCCGCCCTCAATGCTGATCGTGTGGTGCAGATCCCGCAGCAGGACGTCCAGCGCCGGGTCCGGTGCGCCAGGGTCGGTGAGGGTGTGGTGTCCGATCAGGTCAGGGAGGGGCTGGTCGTCCAGGCGCGCGGTCCAGGTGTCGTCAGCGTGGGTGAACCGGGTCCGGAACGCGTCATGGCGGGCCAGCGCCCACTCCAGGGCGGCGGTGAGCACGCCGCGGTCGTAGTCCGTGCCGAGTGTGAAGAGCCGGGCCTGGTGGAGGTGATCCGGGTCAGCGAACTCCTGGTTGAAGAACCACTCCTGGATCGGGGTGAGGGCGAGGATGGTGCCGGCCGGGCGGCGCGCGACGACCGGCGCGGGCTCCGGTGCGGGACGGTCGGTGATCAGGTTGTCCAGCGCGCGGACGGTGGGTGCGGCGATCAGGTCCGCGACGCTGACCGGTGCGCCGAGGATGGTGGCGCGGGCGGCGGCCCGGATCGCCAGCAGGGAGTCGCCGCCGGAGGCGAAGAAGTCGTCGTCGATGCCGAGCGCGGGCTGTTGCAGCGTCTCGCGCCATACCCGAGTCAGCAGCCACTGCCGGTCCGTGGCAGGCCAGGCACCGTGACCATCCGCCAGCGGCGGGTCGGGCAGGCGGGCGGACTGGAGCTTGCCGGTCGCGGTCCGGGGGAGGCTGTCGGTGACCACGTACGCGGCCGGGGTCATGTACGGGGGAAGGTGCTGGGCGGCCCAGGCCTGCAACCGGGCGGCGACGTCCTCGCGCGGGTCCGGGACCGCGATGTAGGCGACGAGCCGGGCCGTGTCACCGTCGCCGTGGCAGAGCACCGCGGTGTCGGTGACGGCAGGGTGCCGTCGAAGGCACGCGGCGACCTCGCCGAGCTCGACCCGGAACCCGCGGATCTTCACCTGGCCGTCGTCTCGGCCGAGGATCTCGAAGCCGGCCCGGGTGAGGCGGGCCCGGTCCCCCGTGCGGTACAGCCGCTGGCCGGCGAGCGGCCCGGTACCGGGGGTGACGAACCGGGCGGTGGTCAGGTCGGGACGGCGGTGGTAGCCGGCGGCGACCCCGGCACCGCCGATGAACAGTTCCCCGGCGGCTCCGGCCGGAAGCAGGCGCCCGCCGGTGTCGAGGACCGTCATCGTGTAACCGGTCAGGGGCCCTCCGACGCTCACCCGCCCCGGCGCGTCCGGTGCGTGCGGGTGCAGGCGGCGGGCGGCGCACCAGGCGGTGGTCTCGGTCGGGCCGTACTCGTGGTCGAGCGCCACGCCCGGCAGCCGGGCGGCGTGCGCGGTGATGTCCTGCGGGTGGCAGGCTTCACCGCCGACGGCGACGACCTGCAGCGCCGGCCGCCAGCCGTCCGGTATCCGCGGCAGCAGATGACGGTAGAACGACGCGGTGAAGTTGACGTGCGTGATCGCGGCCCGGTCGATCAGGTCGAGGAGGCCGTCCGGGTCCTGGACCTGGCCGACCTTGTCCGGGATGACGACGGTCCCACCGGACCACAGCGTCCACATGATCATGTGCGGTGCGACGTCGAAGATCACCGGAAGGGTGATCAGCGTCCGCACCGTGCCGGTGCGAGGGCCGGCGTTGTGCAGGAACCGGGTGCGGGCATGCACGGCGACGCACGCGTTGCCGTGCGTCGCGACGACCGCCTTCGGTGCGCCGGTGGACCCGGAGGTATAGACCAGGTACGCCGGGTCGTCCGGGCCGGCATCCGCCGTGACCGCGGCGGTTGTGGGCGGTGCGGGTGGGAGATCGTCGGCGTACAGCACCGTGCTCGAGTGCGGCCGTCCCAGCACAGTGGCGCTCCGGCGGGTGGTGATGATGAGGTCAGGGTCGGCGTCGTCAAGCATTGCGGTGGTACGGGTGGGCGGCTGGGTCGGGTCGAGGCAGACGTAGGCGGCGCCCGCGCGGAGCGTGGCGAGGATCGCGGTGACCAGCTCGATCCCGGCGGGGCAGGCGATCGCCACGATGCTGCCGGCGCGGATGCCGCGCGTGGTGAGGTGCGCCTGGAGCCGGGTGGTGGATGCGGCGAGTGCGCGGTAGGTGAGCTGGGTGCCGGCGTGCGCGACGGCGACGGCGTCCGGGTGGATGGTGGCTGCGGCGTCGAACCCGGCATGCAGGCTCGTGAACGGGGCCGGGTCCTGCGGGCCGGTGGACAGCGCGAGGATGCGGGCGGTCTCGGCCGCGCCGAGCAGGTCCAGATCCCGGATGGGCTGGTCGTCGGCCTGGGCCAGCTGGGTGAGGAGCGTGGTGAAGGCGGTGAGCAGCGCGGCGGCGGTGTCGGGGTCGAACAGGTCCGCGTCGTACTCCCAGAGGATCGTCATCCCTGCCGGGCCGTCACCGGACGGGTCGGGTACGCACACCACGTTGAGGTCGCCTTTGGCGGTGTCGTTGTGCTCGATGGACAGCATGGCTGTCATCTCGCCCATCTGCAGCGTCGGCCGGGGTGTGTCGTGGAAGGCGAACATGAGCTGGAACAGCGGGTTGCGGCCGGGATCCCGCCGCCGGCCAAGATCGGCGAGCAGGTCGAGCAGCGGCAGCTCCTGATGGTCCTGCGCGCCGAGCAGCATCCGCATGGTCGCCTGCAGCACGGCGCCGAGGTGCGCGTCCGGGTCGACGGTGACCCGCAGCGGTAGCGCGTTGACGAACATGCCCAGCAGCGGTGCGGTGCCGGGCAGACGCCGGTTGACCAGCGCCGATCCGAGGACGATGTCGTGCGCGCCGGTGTGCTGCCACACCTGCAGCGCGAACCCGGTCAGGAATACCGCGAACCGGCTCACCCCGTGCCGTGCGGCCAGGTCGTCGAGCTGCTGCACGACGTGTGCGGGCAGGTGCGCGGTCAGCCGGCCGCCGCGAAACGACCGCGCTGCCGGGCGCGGGCGGTCCGGGGTGAACGTCGGGCCTTCGTCCGGGCAGCCGTCGAGCTGGCTGCGCCAGTATCCGAGCTGGGCGGCGTGGTCGTCGGTGTCCCGCCAGCGGCGGTACCAGACCGCGACGTCGCGGTACTGCGCCGGCAGGACGGCAAGCTGTGGTTCCCGGTCGGCGGCGAGCGAGGTGTAGGCGTCGCGGAGCTCGGCCAGGAACAGCTGCGCCGACCAGCCGTCGTGCGCGAAGTGGTGCTCGACCTGCAGCAGCTGCCACCGGTCGGGTCCGAGGCGGAACAGGTGCCAGCGCACCAGCGGCAGCCGGCCCACGTCGAAACCGTCGCCGACCGCGGCCTGCATACGGCCGGTCAGCTGCGTCTCGCGCGCGTGGTCGTCGAGGCCGGTGAGGTCCACGACGTCCACGACGGCCGGCCAGGGGGCGTGTACGACCTGGACGGGGCCGTCCGGGTGGTCGTGGAACGTGGTCCGCAGGATTTCGTGCCGGTCCACGATCAGCGACAGCGCCGCCTGCAGCGCGTCGATGTCCAGCGGGCCGTGCAGGTGCAGGGAGAACTGGGTGTTGTAGGCGCGCGCGTGCGGGGCCAGCTGGGTCAGGACCCAGATCTGTTCCTGCTGGCCGCTGAGCGGGAATGCCTTGCCGATGGCGTCGCCGGGGCGGGGCAGGAGCCGGCGGGTGACCGGGCGGGCGTCACGGACCAGGCCGGCGATGCCGGTGAGCGTTGTGGCGGTGAACAGCGCGCTGATCGGCACGTCCACGCCGTGATCCGCGGCGAGCGCGGCGGCGAGCCGGATCAGCGCCAGAGAGCTGGCGCCGAGCGCCGCGAGCGGCTGGTGCGCACCCACGTGGTCGACGCCGAGGATGCCGGCAGTGGTCTCGGTGAGGTAGCGCAGCAGCGGGTCGCTGAGGTCGTCCGGGCCTGGCGCGAGGCGGTCCTCGCCAGGGTGCGGCAGGCGGCTGCTGTCGATCTTCCCGGCGGGTGTCCGAGGGAGATCGTCCAGGACGACGTACGCGCGGGGGATCAGGTAGGCCGGCAGCCGTTCGCGCAGGTAGTCGTCCCAGACCTCGCCGCGCGATCCGTCGGGGATGCCGGTGCCGGGGATCGGCACCACGTACGCGATGAGCGTGGCCGAGCCGGTGTTGGCGGGTCCGGGGCGGGCGGTGACATGGGCTTGCCGGATCGCGGGGTGCCCCAGCAGGACTGTCTCGACGTGCCCGGGTTCGACCCGGTGACCGCCGACCTGGACCTGCCGGTCCGCGCGTTCCAGGAACACGGGGTGGCCGTCCCGGTCGTAGGTGACGAGGTCACCGGTGAGGTAGGCGCGCTCGCCGCCGATGGTGACGAACCGCGCGCTGGTCAGCTCGGGCTGGCCAAGGTAGCCGAGGGCGAGGTTCGCGCCGGTGATGGCGAGTTCGCCGGAGGTGCCGGCCGGGTTCCCGGCGCCGTCGAGGACGAGGTATCGAGTGCCGCGGACCGGCTGGCCGAGGCTCAACGGCAGCTTGCGCCTGGTGCTGGGGTTGGTGGGGTTGTAGACCAGGGCGTAGCTGGAGCAGACGCAGGCTTCAGTCGGCCCGTACTCGTTGATCAGAGCCGTGCCGGGCAGCACCGTGGCGTGCCGGTCGATGAGGACCGGGCTCCAGCGCTCGCTGCCGATCCCGACGGCGCGCAGGGTGACCGGCGGCCGGTCGGCGGCGCGGTCCAGCAGGACGCCGTACAGCGACGCCGGGTAGATCAGATGCGTGATGTCGTGCTGGTGGATCAGGTCCAGGGTCGCGGCGACGTCGGCCAGCGGCGCAGGATTGACGACCAGGGTGCCGCCGGTCAGCAGGACCCAGAAGATGACCCCGGTGGTCAGGTCGAATGCCGGGGAGTGCAGCAGCGGCACCCGGCCCGCGGGCCCGTACCGGTCGGTGCGGCCGACGGTGGAGTGCAGCAACGCCGTGTGCGGCACGAGCACGCCCTTCGGGGTGCCGGTCGACCCGGACGTGTAGATCAGGTACGCCGGCGACGACGGTTCCGGCGCCGTCGCGGCCCGCGCAGTCGCCGGTGGTGTGACCAGGCCGGGAACAGTGCGGACGGGTGCGCTGGTGGTGGCGGTCAGCTGAGCGGCGCGGCCGGGGCTGGTGATCACCAGCCCCGGCCGCGCCGCCTCGAAAACCTGCCGTAGGTAGGCGTCGGGCGCGTCCGGGTCGAGCGGCAGATACACCGCCCCGGCGTCGAGCACACCGAGGACCGTGGCGACGAACTCGGGCGAGCGCTCGAGGACAACCGCCACGATCGGCGCCTGCCCGTCGGTGTGGGCCGCGACGCCGGCGGCGACCGCGCGGACGCGCGCGGCCAGGTCCTCATACGTCCACGTCGTCGTCCCGGCGACGATTGCCGCAGCGGTCCGATAGCGGGCGAAAGCGGTGTTCAGGGCGGCGCCGAGAGTCGGCGGGGCGTCGGTGAGGGCGGGCAAGCTGGGGGTCACAGCGGGTCTCCAGGGGGCAAGGCGTCGCGGGCAGCGGTGAGACGGGCACGCAGGTCGTCCTGACCGGGGGGACGCAGCCGGGGCCCGACGTGCCGGGCGAACTGCTCCAGGTAGGCCAGCCGGTCCGCAGGCGGGGTCCCGGGCTGGTCGGCGAAGAGCAGGTCGTGCGGGGTCATGACCCGCACGGCGAACATCGGCACCGGGCAGCGCATCACCGGGAAGTCCCGGTTGTGCACACCGCCGACGGTGCTGGCGGGGTGGAACTCACCAAGCATCAGCCCGCGCGCGGCGACTTCCGGACGTAACAGCCGGTGCCCGACGTCGATGAACGCGGCTGCGGCGGTGGCCGCCAGGTCAGGGAAGAACCCCAGCAGCGCGTGCGAGGACCGCTCACCGGTGCCGGGCAGTGCGTCGAACACCCGCATCAGCAGCCGCCCGGCTTCGACGGCGTCGTCAGGGTGCGCGCGGTGGACTCTGATCGCGACCAGCCAGACGGTGCCGAGGTGCAGGGCGGGTGCCAGCCGCGGGCAGACGGCGCCCGCCCGGCCAAGATCGGGGTGCGGCTGGGTGACGAACTCGGTCAGCCAGCGCATCCCCGCCCGGTATGCCGGGAACCGATCGAAGGCAGCCTGCGCTTCAGTAGCGCGGACCAGCGACCCGGGGACGACCGACGGGGCCGTCGCCGGGAGCGCTGGTCCGGGCATGGCCGCCGAGGTCACCGCGCCGAGGTGCTGACGGCCTCCGCAGGCTGCGCGGACGGCTCGATCAGCGGCTCGCCCGTCACCGCGTGCGAGGTGAATCCGTCCGGGCCGACAGGTGTCTCACCGACGGTCGACACGCGGTGCATGATCCGCACCGCGTCGGCGCCTTCGAGATGGTCGATGTCCGCGGCAGCCAGGTGCGCGGTGAACCGGTTGTCCCAGATCGCCACCGACCCCGGCGCCCAGGTGAACCGGGTCGTGTACTGCGGCCTGGTCAGCTCCTCGAACAGCAGGTGCAGCAACTGACGGCTCTCGACCGGGTTCAGCCCGATGATCCGGGCGGTCCTCGACGGATTGACGAACAGTGACCGCTCCCCGGTCTCCGGGTGCACCCGCACCACCGGGTGCACGGCGATCCGCTGGTTGCCGATCATGTCGACGGCCTTCTTCTCGACCGGGTCGGAGGTGTCCATGCGGTGTGCCGCCCAGAAGGTGTGCTCCGCCTGGAGCCCGTCGCACAGCCTCCGGATCGGCGCCGACAGCCCGGCATAGGCGGCCACCAGGTTCGTCCAGTGCGTGTCCCCACCAAACGGGGGAACCTTTTCCGCGCGCAGGATCGCTATCGCCGGCGGGTTCACCACCTGTGAGGTGTCGATGTGCCAGCCACTGATGCTGGTCTCCCACTTGTTGCGGAAGACCGCCTCGTAGTTCGCGCCGACCAACTTCTGGTCCAGCTGCGGCGACAGCGTCAGAATCTCCGGGTACGCGGCGAGTTCCTCCGTGTCCTGCGTGCGCGGCCGCACGTGCAAGGTCCCGAACCGCCTGCCGAGCGCCACCTGCGCCGCGTGGTCCATCGGCTGGTCACGGAAGAACAGCACCCGGTGCTGCAACAGCAGGCGGCGCAGCTCGGCGGCCGTGCCGGTGCCGAGGTCGGACGCCAGGTCGACGCCATCGACGTACGCACCGATGTGCCCGGCGGCACGGCGCACGTCAAGCTTCGTGACGGTTGGTGTTTCCAGCATCGTCTTCGCCTCCTGGTCTCAGCCGGGTCGAGTGATCCGGCTGCTTCCAGCTCAGTGCAGACGAGGCCAAGAGGGACCTGGTGCCGGAGGTGCGAGTTGGTGCCCTTCGACGGCGTCGGCCGCCATACGCACCGTGAGCCGCTACCGTCCGTCAGGCGCGAATGAGAGCTCGCCGCGGCCGCCCGCGGCGAGCAGCAAAGGTTCCAGCACGGCGCGCGCACCACCGGTTACCGACCGAAACAGACTCGCCCCACCCAGCGGAGTGGTGACCGCGGCCGGCTGCACTGATCGAGGCGTACGAGTCCCGGCGCGACTCGGTGATCGCCTGGGCTGCCGAGCCGATCAAGTGGGGAACCCTGCGGCGAGCGCATGACGCACTGCTGCGATGCCAACCGCGGCACGACGCGCGCCGCCGCTCCTAGGCGATCTTGGCGATCTGGTTGCGTACGCGCTGTGAATGCACCTGCTCCAGCTGTGCGGACACGGTCACGGCGAGCGCGTCGGCCTGATCGCGGCGGCCGGCGGCGTAGTGCAGTTCCGCCATCCGTGCGAGGTAGAGCGCGCGGTCGCGCGCGTCGTCGGCGCCGAGGGCTGCCAGCCCGGCGGTCAATGCCTGCTCGGCGGCCTGAAGCTCCCCGACGTGCAGCAGCGCCGTGCCGGCCTCACAGGTCGCCGACGGCTGGGGCATCCAATACGCCCAGTCCGGGTCATCACCGGGCGAGCGCGCCTCCCAGTGGGCGTCGGCCTGGTGCAGCGCATGCGCGGTGCGTCGTGCGTCGCCGAGCAACGCGTGCCCACGCGAGGACCAGCAGTCCAGCATCGCCAGGACGGTGTCCTGCGCGGGGTCGGCCTGGCTGCGCGCGGCGTCGAGCGCATCAAGGGTGGTGGTGCCGTCCCCGGCGTAGGCGGCCTGCAGCGCTACGCAGGACAGGATGTAGACGCCTTGATCGGGATCGCCTGCGGCTGCAGACGTGCGCAGGCCGGCGTGCCACAGCCGCTGCGCGGCGGCCTCCCGGCCTGCGTCGAAGGCGGCCCAGCCGGTGAACCGCTCCAGCGCGGCGAGGTGCCGTAGCAGGTGCTGCTGCACCCCGGGCTCGTGCCGGCCTTTACGCAGCAGCGTGGTCACGAGGCGTAGTTCCCCGAGTCCGGCCTCGAAGCAGGGCTCTCCGCCGATCTGGTCGTCGAGCAGCCACAACTGGGCGATACGGGTCTGCAGGTAGTCGGTGACGTGGCGGCTCACGCTCTCCCGGCTCTCGGTCAACGTAATGATCGACTGCGACCAGGTCCATGCCATGTGGCCGATAGTCATCGCGTCGTAGACCGGGAAATCGCGCCGATCCACCTCCACCGACGACAGGACCCTGTCGAGAACCTCAGCCGCGCTCCCCGCGTCCCAGACCCCGCCGGTGGGCTCGGCGTCGCAGGCGAAGACCAGCCACTGGGGCCACGGATGATCGGCGACCAGCCGCTCGCTGATCCGGAACTCGGCCGCGAGCGCGCGCTGCGCAGCGTCGTCCGGGACGACGCCTCTGTTCTCCCAGCGCCAGACCTTCTCCCGGTGCACGGCCATCCCTGGCACCCGGTTGGCGATCCGGCGGGCGGTCTCACTCAACGACCACCCCCGCTGGGACCGTATGACCGTGAGTGGATGCGCCGCACCGGTCACTCTTCACCTCGTCGTCTAGTGAACACCAACTCCTGCACCCTGAGTCATACCCACTCTCCGGCCGGAATGGAAGCCAACACGGCACTGTCCGAAACCATCGATCCATGAAACTTCCATGAGCGGAATTTTCGCAGCTCAGGCACCTGCGGAAGAGTGCCCAACTCTCCTGCGGCGGGTCCGCAGCGCGTATTGCTTTTCCCGCATTCGCGGCTTTTGCTCAACGAGAGGCTACAGGCGGACTACACCGTTGCTCTTTTCCGGCACCCCGCTCTCGGCCACCCTGAAACGCACGGTGAGTGAGATCGACGCGGTGCTGGCCTTGATGCTGTGTGCCTGCGCGGAGTACCCAGCCTTCACCGCCACTCGGCAACGATTCGTCGGAGGTGTCACCGATGCGAACGGAGCGGCATCACGCCTCCGGCCGGCGCGCTGCCGGTGAGGTGGCCGCGATGACGGACATAGATGGTCAACTCGGCACCCTGCTCGTCCAGGTCGGATGGCGCCCAGAGGATCTGGCGGACAGGCTGAACCGCTTCGCCGGCCTTCACGGATACGCCACGCGAGTGCACCGCAAGACCCCCTATAAGTGGATCAAGGGAAGCGGGCCGCGCGCACCGTGGCCGACATTGACGTGCGCCTTGCTCAGCGAGCGACTTCAGCGGATCATCGAAGCGTCGGACCTGGGCTGGAAGGATGAAGGGACGCAGCTGATGCCCGCCACCGCGGGCCTCGACGGTCCCTGGAACGACCTGGGCGCCGTGCGCGCGTGCAAGGCGGTGATGGAGGAGGGGGCCATGCGGCGACGGACGATGTTCCTGGCCGTGCTCGGCTCCGGCATGACCGAATCGGCCCTCGAGTGGCTGATTGCCCACCCCGCCGGCGACGTCTCACGCCGCGCCGGGCACCCGCTGCCGATGGAGATTGTGGACTGCCTGGACGTGATGACCGGCAGCCTCCGGCGCATGGACGACCAGCTCGGTGGCACGCAGGCATTCGACCTCGTGCGGATGCATCTGCATACCACCATCGAGATCATCGAGACCCGGCGCTACGGCGATCAGGTCGGTCGGCGCCTGTACGGCAGCGCGGGAGAGATGCTGCGTCTCGCGGGCTGGCTGGCGTTCGACGCCGGCCGGCACGCCCAGGCGCAACGCTTCTGGGACGCCGCGCTGCGCGCCGCCCACGCCGCCGGCGACAGGGCCCTGGGCGCGAACATTCTCGGTTTCCAGAGCTGCCTGGCCAAGGACATCGGGCAGATCCGCGCAGCGATCAGCTTCGCCGAAACGGCTCGGACCGGATACAAGGGCCGGTCTCCCCAGGTGGCGGCGATCCTCGGCTTCCGCATCGCCGAGGCCCACGCCAACGCCCAGGACACCGGCCGAACCAGAGCGGCGATCGACGCGGCGTTCGACAGCCTCGACGGCAGCCCGGACAGCTTCGGCGACCCCGCCTGGTCCTACTGGCTCACGCCCGCACACGGCGACGCTCAGGCCGGGTACTGCTACATGCAGCTCGGCGACTGGAACCGTGCTCGCCAACACCTGATCCGCTCCAGCAAACAGCACCACCAGGAATCCGCCCGCGAAGGCGCACTCCGCGACGTCCTGCTCGCCACGACATACGCCCGACAGGACCGGCCCGACCTCGGGCGCGCGTGCGGCCTGGGAAACCAGGCGCTGGCCACCCTCAGCGGCCAGGTCGACTCCCCTCGCTGCGTCACCCACCTACGCGATCTCGTCCACCACCTACGCCCGTACCACCGAACCCCAGTCGTCCGCGACTTCTGTCTCGACGCCGACGAGATGCTCCGCGCGCCAGCCACGCCACGCACCGTGTAGAGGATCTCCCCAGCAGTGCGCCACCCGCCGTTCGACGCTACATCGCGAAAAGGATGCACCTTTCCGTCATCCTGGAAGCGTGAATACCGACGAATACGGACCTATAGTGCCGCTGCTTCTCGCGGCGATGGTGATCGCCCATACCGGGCACTACGCCACCTGGCAGCTCTCGCCGGGCCGGCACGCCAACGAAGCGGCGCCGCAGCACCCCGCTCGGCAGGTGGGCTCGGCCCACGCCTGGCCGGCTCCGGCGTCCCAGCCCAGAGCCGTCACGGCGGTACACCAGCTGGGCCGCAAGGAGATCCCACGCCGGTTCGACAGCGAAGAAGCGCGGAATCACACAGCGCGCGTGCGCACCGCCCAGCCCGCAGCAGAGGGCGGCCGGCTGCTCGCGCTGTACCTAATGGACGATGCCGGGGCCGCGGATGACGGCCCGCGGGTACACCTGCTGCCTGCGTAAGGATCGCCCACGACCCCCGACAGCATGCGAACGGGATCGAACATGCACATCAGCTGCCAACTCTACAGACAGATTCAACGCGCCTACGCCGCGCGGGCCGGTGACTACGACGGCTGACTGCGTACTGGCCGTCATCAGGTCGTCGCCGCCATCGGCTGGCATCCCGACCCCCGAGGACCGCAACGCCCCGCCCCCAACCGGCTGTCCTCGTCGCCCTCGCCCGCACACGCTGACCGAGACAACGCGCCCGCGAAGCCCGCCGCCGATCCGGGAGGCAGCCCTGCGGCGCAGCGGCAACGCTGGTTTCCGGCGGTGTTCTCCAGCTGTATCACTCTGGCGGGGGACTCACAGGTGCCAGATGTCCCAGGTCGTACCGGGCCGCGCATACGATGCGGGCTATGACCGGCGACGCTGGCTCCATCCCGTGGGCCGTCGCGCTGCCACCGCATCTGCTGGAGCTGGTCTTCGCCGCCGGCCACGCCGACAAGGCGGTACGAGCGCTCCAGACGAGCCTGGCCCATCCACGCACGCGGGACACCCTCAGCGACAGCGAGGCTGGCGAACTCGCCGCCGCAGCCGACGCCATCATCCACGCGGCCGCAGTGTGCCGGCGCATCGCCGAAACACACCGACGCCCACTACCCGCCGATACCCGGCCACCGACCGACCTGTCCCGCTACGACGCTCTCCTGAGCACCAGGCGGGCCACCGCACCCGCCACCGGCAACACCACCGACCCCGCAAGCACCGGCCGGTGACAGCACCGCGCCGGCTCAGGACGCGGGCACCGGATGCGCCACGTCGGCCCAGCGACGCCGGCCACGCACTCTGCGCGCCGCCACGACCACCTCACGCACCGTCTCCGCGGTAAACGTGCACGTCTGCGAGGCCCAGCATCTGTCGGCACCCCACAGACAGCCGACGTCCGGGCACGAGCCGATGTCAGCAGCCCCATAGACCGCCCACTCGTCCTTCGTCTCCTTCGTCGCCTCCAGTCGGCGGCAGGACGGGCAGCAAGCGGGTGCCATGTCCGGCTTCACCACCCAGCGCCCGGCGCGCAACGACTCAACTTGGTCACGACACCATCCTCCCGCCACCCGGGCCTCTTCGCGAACCAGTCCGCTCGCCTCAGCAGATCGTTACGGCCGACGCAAGCCTGAATGATGCGCACGCGCCGCGCCGGCTCACCGCCACATCCGGACAGATCGCGGGAGACAGCTCTCCGCCGCTCGCGTTCCCGCCCCACAGTCCGCCGTCGCGCAGCTCGCCCGCGCCGGGCGCGCCCCGGCGAAGATGCCGGCTTCGCTGACGGCAGGCGGGATGCGGTATGCCGGCGATCGGGTGGTTCCCGGCTACCGGACGCTGCCGGCCACGGCGTGTCCGCCATCCCGGTTCCCGGCCTGCATGGACATCGCCCGTCGCACACGTCGATGGCCGGCAGGTCCGCGCGGCCGTGAAGCACTCAGACGGATGGCGCGCATTCGACAGCAGGTGAAACACATCAGCCGGGACGATAGAGCAGCTGGTGCCGGCCGCCGAGCCGGAACCGGGATGCTGGGCTCATCTCGATCACGACAATCTCCCGGTCAGGCCCGCGCTCGACCACGTCCGTGGGAGCGCGGGCCGCCGTACCTGACTGGCGAGTGAAGCCTAGCCGCGCGCAGGACGCCGCCGCCCCGCCCTCACTCTTCCGTGTCGTCCGCCCCAGGCCACAGCAACGGCCCGTCGGCACGCGGCGGCGGGTCGCTGGATGACGTCGTCAGTCCCGGTACGGTCCTGTCTGCCTATGGGCCCGGCGGGATGATCGAGGGTCTTGAGGTGCACCCGCCGGGCTGCACCGAGGACGGCCGCGCCGATGCGCGGACCGGACACGTGGTGGCGGCGGTCGACGCCACGCCGGAGAGCTCGTGTCGCCCGCACTGATCGGCTCAGAAGGCGCCGACTGCGCAGCGGCCGCTCGACGTGCGGCACTCGTAATCCGGAGGACAGATTGGAAACGGATCAGATTGCGGATGCCGCCCGCGCTCAGCACATGCACCAGCCGCCCACACGTGACGCGTAGCACATTTTACAAACACTCGCGGGCGCCCGAAATATACCGATATTTCGGGCGCGGAACATGCCGCCCGATAGCGCCTGGAGTTTTACCCGTCAACAGCGTGCGTATCGATAAAGGAGTATACGGGATCACGGCTCCATGATGGTCGCCGGAATCATCTAGAGTGATTTCCGTCAGCCCATTCCGGCCCCGCTACACGGCAACAAGGAGGAGAAGGATCCTCGATGCGGGACGGCGGGATTTCTACTCTTAGAGGAGACTCCACTGGCGCCGAGTTCGCGTCGCCCACCCAGGCGAAGAAGCCCACGAAAGACGTTTCTACGTCACTTTACCTGGCGCAACGCAGGTGAAGTGATCATCTGCACCGTCCAGTTGACTGCTGCGGTGGTGCAGATCTTCGCCTTCATCGCACCCGGCGGTGGCCCTGGTTGACCTGACCGTCAACCAGGGCTTCATACTCGCAAATCCCCCTCATGCTTAACTTGTCAGATTCACCGAGGGGCCCTTCTACCGCCCTGCGCCGAGTTGTCCGCTCGGCGCAGGGCCAGTTCCGCACATTAACAGAGCGAACAAAACACAGCAACGTAACTAGAATAGATAATCGCGCTGCTCTAATGCGATTACTCTCGGCCGCAGTCCGGTCTTTCGACTTGCCCGATCAGAATCGTCTGCAAGCCGGGTGTGCACTGAGCCTTTTTCAACCTGGCGGTGCTGTTCACGGCAGGTGTGGGTGGCCCGGGTATCGATAAGGGCGAGGCTCCAGGTAAGACAGCAGTCGACCAAGAT
>NZ_JNXY01000037.1 GCF_000717135.1 Catenuloplanes japonicus | reverse complement strand
GGGGCGCGGGGCGCGGGGCGCGGGGCGCGGGGCGCGGGGGAATGGTCGCCAGATGGGGTTTGGTTTAGAAGGAGCGGCGGGAGGCTGCTGCTGTTTATGGACGGGACGGGATGCCGGCTCGTGTGGGGAGCTTCGTGTTGATGCTTCGAACGGTGGACCCCTCCTCGGTGTTGTGGCAGAGCGGCCGATGCGGTCGTGCGTAGTTGCCGGCGGAAAGAGCGACCGACCGAGTCCCTGATGTTGGACCACGACGTGGTGGTGTGAGGGCACTGGTTGATTGCGACGAGATACTGCGGCGGGACGGAGAACGGAGAGAGGCGGCACCTCTAGGGAGAAACCGCGACGTCATGCATTCGGTTGAGTTGTCGAGAGAACCGGGTGGACACGAGCGGGGTTAAAGGCGATGCCTGGGCCGGTTAGGGCGAGGGAAGCTCGGTGGGCGCGTCGGGCGTAGAGAACAAGTGCGCTGCAGACCGCGATACGACGTGCCGGCGAGTTCGATGTCCGGGGCGAGGCAGATGAGGCGGCTACGTGTGCCGTCCAACCTCAACCGCGGGTGGCCGCCTGTAGATCTGACCGACGCCGTTCGACCGTGTGGGCTTCGCATCCCGTCGACCGCGCGGGCTGTCGCACCTGGGTGGGCTTGGCCGGCGGGAGCGGCTCGTCGAGGAGGGACATGGAGAACGTGCTACTCGACGCCTGGTCGTGTTCGTCGTCCGTGGAAGTGGCTCGCGTTGACCGAGCGGACCATGGCCGTCAACGCCTCGAAGCCGGATGGCTCGGCGTGGCGAGGCAGCTGAGGGGCACGGTCGAGGACTGGCGCTGGATGGTGGATGCGGTCCGCCGGGAAACGGTCGGCGAGGCGATGTCCTTGGTGCAGGCGACCGTGTCCGCGTGCCGTGTGGATCTGTGGCGATCCACCGGAGGCCACTTCGATGGCGATCGTGCCCGTGCCACTGAGGTCGGCAAGTATCTGGTGGGGCATCTGATCGAGGACGGCGCGTCGGTGGTCGCCACGGACGTCAGTGCGGTGTCGCTGGAGTGGGCGCGCACGACGTGGATCTGGACACGCTGATCACGTCGGAGTTGGACGTGTACGCGCCCTGTGCGCTGGGTGGCGCGTTGAACGACGAGTCGGTGGCGCGACTGCGCGCCAAGGCCGTCGTGGGCGCGGCGAACAATCAGCGGCACATCCGGGCGTAGACCACGAGTCGGATGAGGTGCCAAGAAGCATTGGATGGGGAGGGAAGCCTCAAGCCTGCGATCGGTACGAGCCACCACGGGACGAGGACGCGGTTGGACCAATGCCGCGGCTAGGCACCGGGCGTACCGTCCTCGGCGCGGTCCAGCTGTCGGCGGGCGCACCGGCTGATGCTCCGGTGGAGAACGTCGCGAGGTGTTGATGCTCGGGGTGACGGCACTCAACATGAGACGGCAGGAAGCAGCGCCATGGCGAACGCGCTGACCGGCAGCCGGTCGGCTAGCCCCAGCTCGGCTTGGTTCGCCTCGCCTCGGTTCGCCTCGGCCCGGTCCGGTTCGTTAAGTGTCTTCGGTCGTGCTGGCCCTATCGCTTCCCCTCTGCCAGGCGTGGCGGCCGGGCAGTCGCCGCAGTTGGGGCCGGCGGAGAGAGCCAGAACGTGGCGCGCGGGATTGCCGTCGAGGCGCTGGTACTCCGCGGGTGGGCGGGGCAGATCGCGTTGGAACCGCTTGCGCAGCGCTTGGACGTGCTGCCTGGCGTGTTCGGGATCGTGGTCTGTGCGGATCGGAGTCCGGAGGCGAGCCAGCTTGACGTCTGCGGTGAGGGCGGACCTCGGGGTGGCCGCACCGCTGTGGCGACCCGTGACCAGATCCGCTGAGCCGCGTCCTGCTCCAACGGAGAAGCGGTGGCTTGAACGGCAGACTTGAGCCTCGGCTGTGCCCGGAGTCAGGACCATCCCTCGAGCGGGGTCGTGCTCAGATGGCGAGCCATCGGGGGAACGCGGACACCGGCCGTTCGGCATCCGGTGTACCTGCTCGGTCATCGGGTTGGAACGGCTCAGTCCGCGATCATCACGAGAACCGGCGCTGGGTCGCCTAGTGCCGATTCGCTTGAAGGGACAACGGGCGGACCTCGTCTCAGCCGGGCACGCCGTGCGCCAGCCGAGCACGCCGAGCGCCAGGATCCGGCGTCGATCGAGATCGGTCTGAGAAGCCGGGCCTCCATTTGTGGCTTACGTCAGCGGACACGGCGTCTGACTGTCTGGGTGAGTTAGCGCGGGCAGCGACGCGCGGGCAGGGGCGTGTGAGGACGCGCGAGCAGCGATGCGCGGGCAGCGACGCACAGACAAGGACGGGTGAGGACGCGCGGGCTAGAGCGGGCGAGGGATTCAGCCGGCATCCCGCCAGGCACAGGAGATACGAGCGAGACACGGCCGCCATCCGCTCTCCACGTCTTCGCCGGCAGCGCCCCTGCCGGCCGAGTGAGTAGATGCCAGGGGCACTCCCCCGGCTTAGACGGAACGGGCATCCGTCCGGCAGCGGACCACGGAACCTTCTCTCGCTCGACGACGGACTCGACCCAGCCCGGCCCCGATCCCGAGCCGCAGGGCAGACTCGCTATCTCCGAATGGAGGCCGATCGCTTTCGCATGAAGGACCGACAAGCCGAGCCCTGCGACCCGGAACGTCCTCGAAGCACCGGTGCAGGGCGGCACCCCTCACGTGAGTAGACGTGGGCGGCGGAGCTGACCCCCGTACCCCCGGATGCTTGAGTTTTTGCAATTGAGGGCGTTGCCCAAGCGCTGGTGCGAGGCCGCCTGGGGGCCGGGCAGGTGCCACGGTTCGGAGGGCGCGTTCGGCTGGCCGGCGTCCGGTGCGGGCGGGGCCTGTGCTGAACGGCGGCATTCGAATGACGGTGGAGAAGCAGACCGATGCGTGGGTACGCGGTGCGCGCTGCTGTTCCGGTAGACGGAGAGTGCAGGTCGAGCAGCCGGTGCGGCGGCGGTCGGATCAGGCACACGATCTGGGGGAAGGCCGCGGGTCCGCTAGGACCGTCAAGCCGGCGTCCCTGAGTTCGGCGGCATGTGGGGTGGGCGGCCTGGACGACCTTCCGACCGAGGCCGGAGAGTGTGAAGCCTGCGGACGGCCGAATCTTCCGGTGAGCGACATAGGTGGCTGGTGGAGATTGGAGCGGAGCGAGTTCGGGGTGCCGGTTCTCTACTGCGAGGAAGTCTCGGAGTCTTCGACTCGGGCCGGGCCCAGCGGCGTCGGCCTCGTTTCACGTGAAACGAGGCCGACTGACGGTCGAAGGCACGTTTCACGTGAAACGAGTTGATCGATTTCTAGGGAACGGGCGGTCACGGCGTCGGGGCTCACCTGTGGGTAACGCCTGTGGAAAACTTCGCCCACTCGTCGGGATGGCACGCCGGACAACCGGGCGGCGGATACGAGTGCAAGTTATCCACAGGAGTTATCCACAGGGCGTGGCGTTTCACGTGAAACAGCGCGTCAGAGGGGCTCTTGGCCTGTGGATGAAGGCGGTGGATAACCGGTTGGTGGGCGTCCACGCA
Source organism: Catenuloplanes japonicus (assembly GCF_000717135.1). Classification (GTDB taxonomy): domain Bacteria; phylum Actinomycetota; class Actinomycetes; order Mycobacteriales; family Micromonosporaceae; genus Catenuloplanes; species Catenuloplanes japonicus. Next base: position 148,178 of record NZ_JNXY01000037.1, on the reverse strand, counting down.
GGGTGTTTGATCGCTTTCGCTGGGGTGGGCATGCCGGTCGGTAATCCACAGGGTGCGGCGGGTGCCTGTGGATAACTCGGTGGATAACCGATGGGTGGGCGGGCCTGTTGATACGGGTGGCGGGGTGTCGGTAAACAGGCGATGACCGGCGCGATCGGAGCCCGAACGGGTAAGGACATCGGGCGGCAAACCCGTTAGGGTCAGCGTCGTGCCCCACACCCCATCCTCCGTGCCTGAGTTCACGAAGTGGCCGTCGTTCCCGTTCGAGGGCGACATCCGCGTGAAGCAGATCGAAGAACCGGTCGAGGTCGAGCCGTCGCGCAAGGGCGAGGACTCGGCGGACTGCGTCGCCTGCGCTGCGCCCGACGAGGCGTATATCTGGGTCAGCGACCGCTGGCGGGTCCGTGCGATGGATCAGCCGTCCGGCCTGCCCATGGTCCTGATCCTTGAGTCGAGGTCCCACCTGGACCTGGGCGACCTGCCGAACCTGCTCGCCGCCGAGCTGGGCGTGATGACGGTACGGCTGGAGCGCGCCATCCGATCGCTGGACGGTGTGGCCCGAGTGCACGTCAACCGGTGGGGTGACGGCTCCGCGCACCTGCACATGTGGTTCCTGGCGCGGCCCTACGGCCGGCTGCAGTTGCGCGGGACGTTCCTCTCGCTGTGGGACGCGATCCTTCCGCCGATCCCGGAGATGCAGTGGCGGGAGAATCTGGCGCTCGTCGCGGCGTGGCTTGCCGAGTTCGGCGGGCGTCCGCTGGCGGAGCCGCCGCACATTCAGTGGCAGGCGCCGTCCAGTTTCGCGGCTGCGGCCGACCCCGATGTGCCGGCGGACAGCGCGGCCGTGGAGAGTGCCGCCAATGGCAGCGCTACCGCGGCCCCGGAGCCGGTCAGCTCGGTTGCCGCGTTGGAGGAGCCGGACGACGAGGCGGCGGCGATCGAGGCCGCGGCCGTCGAGGCTGCCTCCGCCTCCTCCGAAAGCGGCCTGCGGCCTGAGCGGCCTGCGGCCTGAGCGGCCTGCGGCCTGAGCGGCCTGCGGCCTGAGCGGCCTGCGGCCTGACTTCGGTGCTTCCGTTGAGGACCGCTCACTATCGCGCCGAGGACCGTCCCGCGTCAGGCCGAAGGCACTGCGCCGCCGTCTCGACGCGCGACAACCGTGTTGGTCAACGACCCGCAGCGCGAGCGCCCAGGCGCCGACATCGCCGAGGGCGCGCGTCGCGCTGTCCCGGACCACGAGCGGAGCGCGGTGGCTCCACCGACCTCTACGAGCGACACGGTTTCGTGCCCACCTCACCGGGCCCGCTCACCGGCTGCCCCGCCGGACCATTCACACTGCGGGCGCACCCAAAGCCGAAGAGCCCACCGCCGGAGCGCCCGGAAGAACAGCCTGTCCCGGCAAGCTCACGAACACCCACGAGCAATCACTCGGCGCGGAAGCCGGACCCGGCCGATCCAGCGACCACCCGGCCCGGCGCCCCACACATCCCAGAAAACGGCTTCTGTCAGAGCCATTCTCTCGCGATTTCCGATCGAGCCACTTTCCCCGATCTCACAAACCAGAACCAGGCAAAACGGACAGCTACGGCCGTGCCCGGCCCACAGCCCGTTCCACCAACCCGTACAGGACCTTCCCCAGGTCCAACCCCGCCGCCCCGACCGCCAACGGCAGCAGCGACGTCTCCGTCATCCCCGGCGACACGTTCACCTCGAGCACGTGCGCCTCGCCGGAATCGTCGACGATCAGGTCGACCCGGGACAGATCGTTCAACCCCAGCGCGGTGTGCGCCGCCAACGCGGTCTCCGCCACCGAGGCGGCGACCGACGCCGACAGCCGCGCCGGCGCGTGCCATGTTGTCAGCCCGGCGGTGTACCGCGCCGCGTAGTCGTACAACCCGTCCCGGGGCACGATCTCCACGGCGGGTAGCGCGACCGGCCCCTCCCCCAGGTCCACCACCGACACCGCAAGGTCCGCGCCCGTGACGTAGTGCTCGACCAGCGCGGTCGAGTCGTACGCGAAGCACCCCACCATCGCCGCGGACAGCTCGGTCTCGGCGCGCACCACGGAGGCGCCGAGACCGGACCCGCCCTGCGCCGGCTTGACCATCAGCGGCACGCCCAGCCGCTCGACGATCCGGTCCAGTACCGCGGCGGCGCCCAGCTCGGAGAACCGGTCGTGCGGCAGCGCCACCCAGTCCGGCGTGTTGATGCCGGACTCGCGCAGCACCGCCTTCGCGGACGGCTTGTCCCAGGCCAGGCGCGCGGCGCGGGCGTCGCAGCCGACGTACGGGATGTCGAACAGGTCGAGCACGCCCCTTAGTGAGCCGTCCTCACCGGTGGCGCCGTGCAGTGCGATGACGACCGCGTCCGGCGGGTCGGCGCGCAGGCCGGGCAGCAGTGCCACGTCCGCGTCCCGTAGCTCGGTCTGCACGCCCGCGGCCTGGAGCGCGTCGACCACCCGGCGGCCCGACCGGAGCGAGACATCCCGCTCGTAGGAGAGGCCGCCGGCCAGGACGAGGACACGAAGATCGCGAGACATGCCGTTGATCATGCCAACTGGGAGCCGGGCACATCTGCCCCGGCCTGCCCCGGACGTACCGCGCCGGAGCCGAAGACGGAACGGAGCGCGATCTCCTGCTCCATCACGCCGGCGAGCCGGCGCACGCCCTCGCGGATCCGCTCCGGGGACGGGAACGAGAAGTTGAGCCGCATGAACTGCTGACCGCCGCCGTCCGCGTAGAAGCCGGTGCCGGGCACGTACGCCACCCGGGCCGCGATCGCGCGTGGCACCATCGCCTTCGAGTCGAGCCCGTCCGGCAGCGTGGCCCAGACGAACAGGCCGCCGGCCGGGCGCGTCCACGTCGTACCCACCGGCATGAGATCTTCGAGTGAGTCGAGGAGCGCGTCGCGGCGTTCGCGATACACCTCGCGGTAGGTCTTCAGCTGCTCGCGCCACGGCATCGACGTCAGGTACTCCGTGACGGCGGCCTGGGCGAACGCGCTGGGGCAGAGGATCGTGGCCTCGGTCGCGATGACCAGCTTGTCGCGCACCGCGTGCGGCGCCAGGATCCAGCCGACGCGCAGACCGGGCGCGAACGTCTTGGAGAACGTGCTCAGGTAGAACACACCGTCCCGCCGGCGCGCGCGCAGCGGCTTGGGGGTGTCACCGTCGAACCCGAGCTGGCCGTAGGGATCGTCCTCGACGACCAGCAGCCCGGCCCGCTCGCAGATGTCCAGCACCTGCTCACGCCGCTCCTCCGACATCGTGACGCCGGCCGGGTTCTGGAACGTCGGGATCGTGTAGAGGAACTTCGCCCGGCGCCCCGAGGCACGCACGGCCGCGATCGCCTCCTCCAGCGCCGACGGGATCAGCCCGTTCTCGTCCATCGCCACGTGCACGACGCGCGCCTGCGCGGCCTGGAACACCCCCAGCGCGCCGACGTAGGTCGGCCCTTCGGCCAGCACCACGTCGCCCGGGTCCAGGAACAGGCGCGCGACCAGGTCGATCGCCTGCTGCCCGCCGACCGTGACCACCACGTCGTCCGGGGAGGCGCCGCAGCCGACGTCGATGCCGGAGAGCGCCATCACCTCGCAGATCTTCTCGCGCAGCGCGAGCGTGCCCTGGCCGATGCCGTACTGCAGCGTGGTGCTGCCGTGCTCGCTCCCGAGCCGGCCCAGCATCTCCCCCACGGCGTCCAGCGGCAGTGCGGCGATGTACGGCGCCCCACCGGCCAGCGACACCACCTCGGGGCGGCTGGCGACGGCGAAGAGAGCTCGGATCTCCGAGGCGGTCATGCCCCCGACACGGGCGGCATACCTATCGGTGTAATCATCGAGCGTCGTGCCGGACATGATCACCTCACTCCAGGAGTGCGCCCAGCGCGGGCGCCGGTGGGTCGATGTTATGCCCCGCACATCCGGCGCGCGCTCGGATAACCGGTCGGTCCACATGGCGGACCACTACGTCCAAATTTCGCTGTGAGCCGAACTTCCGGCGTACCATCCTCTGCGGGAGTTCTGTAAGCATTCGTGGGGGATCGCAACCATGTCTCGTCGCCTGGTCAGCTTGACCCTCGACACACTCGAAGACCTTCCCCGGCGCTGCCGGAAGTGCGTCTTCTGGGAGCTCGACCCGGTCAGCGCCGAGCGCGCCTGCGCCGACGGTGCTCCTGACCTGGAGAAAGAGGCCTGGGTCTCGCAGACGCTGCTGGAGTGGGGCTCCTGCGGCAAGCTCATCTACGTCGACGGCATGCCGGCCGGCTTCGTGATGTACGCGCCACCCGCCTACGTTCCCCGCGCGACGGCGTTCCCCACCTCACCGGTCTCCGCGGACGCCGCGCTACTGATGACCGCTCACATCGTGCCCGAGTTCGCCGGCGGCGGCCTCGGCCGCATGCTGGTCCAGGGCGTCGCGCGCGACCTCACCAAACGCGGCATCCGCGCCATCGAGGCGTTCGGCGACGCCAAGTTCGGCGAGGCCGACGACGACGCCAAGGCGTGCGTCGCCCCCGTCGACTTCTTCCTGTCGGTCGGCTTCAAAACCGTCCGCCAGCACCCGCGCTACCCCCGCCTCCGCCTCGAACTCCGCACCGCGCTCTCCTGGAAGTCCGACGTCGAATACGCGCTCGAAAAGCTCCTCGGCTCGATGACGCCGGAGACCCTGCTGCGCCCGGTCCGCCCGGCCACCAGCTCCACCGTGTAAGGAACGCTCGGGACTACCCCCACACGAGGACTCGACGCTCGAAGCGACCGAAAGCAACCCAAATTCGGATTTTCCCGCTTCCGGCGTGGTCCGGCAGCGTTGCTCCCGCGGGCAAACCTCCGGCGATCGGAAGACTCCGCTGGCGCTCCGCTTCCGATCGCCGATCGGAGCCGGTTCCGCCGCTGGTCCCGGAAGACCCCGCGAGTGCCGTCGCCGGCCGAGTCCCTGCCGCGCTCCGGGCAGCGTCGCCGGCGTGGATCTCCAGAGCGTTCGTCAGGGGCTACGGATCTTCCGGCGTCGAGGTCCGGATCTCGTGATCAACCGGGCACTCCGCGCCCGAAATTTCGGGAAATAGCGGCCGGGGATCCGTCACAGCCTCACCCTGACGGCGAAAGCTGACCGGAAGACAGGCGCCGCCGCGGCCCGAAACGGAAAAATCTTCACGCCTGCGAGGCGTCACCCCGAAAGAGTCAGGAGGACTCAATAGATGCCGAAATTTTGGGCGCGCGGCGCCCCGCTGAACTGCCTGTCGCTCCGCCCGATGGCTGTCCACCGCCGTTCGCTGGGCCGGTCCTCCGGTGATCCAGGCGTCGTTCTGACAGCATGAACGACGTCTGGATGCGGTCGTGGTCCGGTGAGGGCTGGCGGACACCGCACGAGGAGTCGCACGGGACGGTGCGGTGTGCGGCGGGCGATGACGGCCACCTGCTGCGCGGCGGGCGGCGGTGGCCTGCCGGCACACTACTGAGCCCGGCTCACCACCGTGTCCGCATTGTTGGATGCGGTCGGAAGCGACGCGACCGCGCTATTGAGCCTTGCTCACTTATGGGACGCGCGGGCGGGTGTTGACCGTGCGACGCGGGACCGGCAGGGAGGAGCGCCAGCGACGACCGGTGCCCGCGGGAGCAACGCTGCCGGACCACGCCGGAAGCGGGAAAATGAATTTGATCTTGATCTTAGGCCTTGATCGGGAGGCCGGCGGCGACGGCCATCCGCAGCTGGCGGACGTCGATCGAGCCGGTGGGGACGTCGTTCTCGACCGGGAAGTACATGCGCTGGACCGCGGCCACGATCGCCTCTATGGTCTGCTCGCGGAAGAGCGGGTCGACGAGACGGGTCCGGTCGTGCGGCGAGGTCAGGTAGCCGATCTCGACGCGGACCGCGGGCATGCGGGTCAGGCGCAGCAGGTCCCACGTCTTGGCGTGGATGTGGCAGTTGCGCAGGCCGGTGCGGGCGACGATCTCGCGCTGCACCAGGCCGGCCAGGCGCTCCGCGACCGTGGACGTGACGCCCTCGGACGTGCCGTCGCCGTAGTGGTAGGTGGCGACGCCGTCGGCCTCGGCGGTCTTGTAGCCGTCGATGTGGATCGAGATGAGCAGGTCCGCGTGCAGGTCGTTGGCGAGCTGGGCGCGGGCCTTGTCCGGAATGCGGGCGGCGGGTGACGGGCCACGCGTGAGGTGGACGCGCATGCCGGCGCCGGCGAGCCGTCCCTCCAGGCGGGACGCGAGGTCGAACGCGAGCTCGGACTCGGTCCACCGCAGCGGCCCGTCCGGCACGATGATGCCCTGGTCGGGGCCGCCGTGGCCGGGGTCGATGACCACGGTCTTGCCGAGCAGGTGCGGGCCTGACTGCCGGAACGCCTCGGCCTCGCGCAGCAGCTGGGGGCGGCCGCCGACGACCTTGCGACCGAGACGGCGCAACGCGTTCATGGTCTGCGGGCCGAATGCGCCGTCCGGTGCCAGGCCGACCTCGCGCTGGAACTGGCCGACGGCCTTGGCGGTGCGGGTGCCGTAGACGCTGTCCGGCCGGCCGACGTCGTAGCCCATCTCCAGCAGCCGTTCCTGCAGCGTGCGCACGTCCTCGCCGATCAGCGGGTGCGGGATGGCGTGGAACAGCGCGCGGGCGCCGAGCCGCCAACGGGCCGCGTCCAGCGCGAGCCAGGTCTCCTCGTCGACATCGCCGCCGACGGTCAGGCCGCGCTGCTGCTGGAACGCGCGGACCGCACGCTCGGTCTCCTCGTCGAAGAGGTCACCGGCAGGGAAGGAGGTGTCGAGGCGGGTGAGGACCGAGCGGATCTCGGTTACCGCGGGACCGCGGTCTCCACGTCGGATCGGGCGCACAGACGACCTCCTCGAAACATCGAACCGGAGCGTATCGCGGGTGCACCACGCTCGCGCGTCCCGCGACATCAAGCCGACGTGATCAGTAAAGAGCCCCGGCTCCGCGAAAGGCGTGAACCGGGGCTCTCCGGGCGAAAGAGTCTTACAGCGCGGACTCGATCAGGTTGATCAGCGCGCCCTTGGGCTTGGCGCCGGCCACCGACTTCACCGGCTGGCCACCCTTGAAGATCGTCAGCGTCGGGACGGACATCACCCGGTACGCCATGGCGGTCTCCGGGTTCTCGTCGATGTTCAGCTTGACGATGGTGACCTGGTCACCCATCTCCTTGGCGATCTCTTCCAGGAGCGGGGTGACCTTGCGGCACGGCGCGCACCACTCGGCCCAGAAGTCCACCAGCACCGGCTTGTCGGACTGCAGGACCTGGCTGACGAACGTCTTGTCGGTGACCGACTCCATGAGGCTTCTCCTAAGGGGGTGTTAGATCTCTTCGAACGACGCGATGAAGCGCTCGGCGTCGAGCGCGGCGGAGCAGCCGGTGCCGGACGCGGTGATGGCCTGCCGGTACGTGTGGTCGACCAGGTCGCCGGCGGCGAACACGCCGGGCACGTTGGTCCGGGTGCTGGGCGCGTCGACGGTCACGTAGCCGTCCTCGTCCATGGCGACCTGGTCGGTGAACAGGTCGCTGCGCGGGATGTGGCCGATCGCGACGAAGACGCCGGTCACGTCCAGCACCTTGGTCTCGCCGGAGACCACGTTCTTCAGCCGGACGCCGCTGACCTTGCCGTCCTCGCCGAGGATCTCCTCGACCGCGCTGTTCCACTCGACCTTGATCTTCGGGTTGTCCATCGCGCGCTGAGCCATGATCTTGCTGGCCCGGAACGAGTCGCGGCGGTGCACGATCGTGACCGTCTCCGCGAACCGGGTCAGGAACGTGGCCTCCTCCATGGCAGAGTCGCCGCCGCCGACCACCACGATGTGGTGGTTGCGGAAGAAGAACCCGTCACAGGTGGCACAGGACGAGACGCCGTGGCCGAGCAACTCCTCCTCGCCCGGCACGCCGAGCCGGCGCCAGGCCGAACCGGTGGCGAGGATCACGGCGCGCGCGAAGTAGCTCGTCTCGCCGACCCAGACCGTCTTCAGGCCCTCGGCACCCGGCTCGGTGACCGTGGTGCCGGTGAGCTCGACGCGGGTGACGTCGTCGGTGATGAACTCCGCGCCGAACCGCTCCGCCTGCTTGCGCATCGAGTCCATGAGCTCGGGGCCCATGATGCCGTCGGCGAAACCGGGGAAGTTCTCCACCTCGGTGGTGGTCATCAGCGCACCGCCGGACTGCGCACCCTCAATGACCAGGGGCTTCAGGTTTGCCCGAGCGGCGTAGACCGCGGCGGTGTAGCCGGACGGCCCCGAGCCGATGATGATCAGGTTGCGGACCTCGTCCACTGCCCACTCCTCGTGTCTTCGTGTGCATCGCCACCCGCCCGGTCGGTGGAGGGGATGGGCGGCGATCGCCCCAGCAGAAACGTCGTCGCATGGACCGGGATTCCCGGTCCGGCACCCAGGTGGGCCGGCTCACGTCCACACGGTGCGGCCCGGAAGGTGTTGCCTGCTCACCCTACCGGCGTGCGATACCGGGTGTCCGCTCCCATGCCCGCGGCACCGCACTGCGGACCGGAGACCCACACCACGTCCTGACCGGCGGTGTCGGTGAAGAGGACCAGCAGGCTCGGGCCGCCCTCGAACGACGCGTAGTCGATCAGCCGGACCGTGGCCGCGACCGCACCGTGCTCCAGCCCGATCGCCCGCAGGCAGGCGCGCAGCACGGACTGGTTCTGCAGCGGGAACAACTCGTCCGGCACGGAGCCGTCGCGGCCGACCGAGGGCGCGTCCTGGCCGGAGGCGGACATCGGGCTGGAGAGCGCCTGTGGCGCCGTGCCCAGCTCCTGTGCCGACTCCGGCGTGTAGTCGCGGCCGCTGATCAGGATCTGCTCCGCGATCATCGGCAGGGCCGCCGCTTCCGGTGCGGCGCCGCCGGCGGACGAGGCCACGTCGCTGCTGCTCTCGTCGCCGCCGAGCAGGCCGGTGATGCCGACCGAGGCGAACGCCAGCACGCCGGCCGCGATCGTGGCAGGCAGCACCCAGCGCGGCACGCGGCGGCGCATCGGGATGACATTGGTGGGGAGGAGCCGGGCGAACACGTCGTCAGGCATCGGCTCGACCGGCGCCTCGGCCAGCAGGCGGAGGTCGTCGCGGACCGCGTCGTCGGCCTCGGCGAGCAGCGTGTGCGCCTCCCGCCACTCCGGGTCGGACTCGATCAGGCCGGCGATCTCGTCGCGGCGGGGGTCGCCGTCCAGCGCGCCGCCGAGGTAATCCGCCAGGAGGTCCCACTGAGCCTCGGTGAGTGACGCGTCCGAGCTGCTCACTGTTCCTCCGCCTTCACTCGCAGGGCCTTCCGCCCGGAGGGCGGCTCGCCTTCGGATGAGACGCCGCCGGGGGCCGCCGGGTTCCCGCCGCTCTGAGACCGCGCGGGCCGATCGCTCCGAGACCGGCCGGGCCGCAGGTGGCCGAGCGCGATCGCGAGCTTGGCCCGGCCGCGGGCACACCGGCTCTTCACCGTGCCCTCGGCGACGCCGAGCGCGGCCGCGGCCTCCGCGACCGAGTAGCCCTGCACGTCGACCAGGATCAGCGCGGCACGCTGCTCGAACGGCAGCTCGTCCATGGCCTGCCGGACCACCAGCGCGGTGTCGTGGTCGATGACCGGCGCGGCCGGCTCGCGGTCCGGGCGCTCGTCGTCGGCGGAGGTGACGAGCGGGACCGTGCGGTGGTTCTGCAGGCGCCGGATGCGGTCGAGACAGGCGTTGACCACGATCCGGTGCAGCCAGGTGGTGACCGCGGAGTCGCCCCGGAAACGGCCGGCCGCGCGGTGCGCCGAGAGCAGCGCCTCCTGCAACGCGTCGGCCGCCTCCTCGCGGTCGCCGAGCGTCCGCACGGCCACGGCCCAGAGGCGGTCCCGATGCCGGTGGATCAGCTCGGCGAAGGCGTCCCGATCACCTGCGACGTGAGCCGCGAGCAGCTCATCGTCGGGAGTGTCAGGTGCCCTCGACGATGATTTCGTCGACAACGATCTTCCTCGAGTCCGGCAGCTCCGTGAACCACACCAGCAGGTACTGGTACTTCGCGTCCGGGTCGAGGCCGTCGATGAAGGCCATGGTGGACGCCTCCGAGTTGGTGAACCCGGTGCCGATCGTGCCGTACGAATTGACGAGGTCGCGGTCGAGCGGCTTCAGCTCGTCGTTGCTCCCGCCACGCTTGGCCGCGCCCGGATCGGTCTCGCCGGTCTTCAGCTCGGCCGACACGCCCTTCTCACCGAGCTGGATCTTGACCGAGGAGACCTGGCGCGGGCTGCCCAGGTCGATCAGCAGGCCGAGGCCGTCCTTGAGCTCGCCGAACTTACGCGTGTTGTAGGTCTGCGTCTCCCACGAGGTGCCGTCGTCACCGTCGATGGCCAGCTCCGCATTCCTGCGGTCGCCACCGTCGCCGTTCGGCCCCGGGTCGACGACGCGGATCTGGTCCTTCGTCAGCTTGAACGGCTGCGGGTTCGACACCGCGCCCGGAGCGGCGCCGCCGGCACCCGGGTTGGCGCCGGCCTCGACGGCCGGCTTGTCCTCCGGGTCGCCGCCCAGCGCGGAGATGCCGAGCATCAGGCCGATGACGGCGATGGCCAGCAGCGCGGCCACACCGACCGCGATCTTGCGGGCGGCGCTCTGCGGCTGCTCGGGGCTCTGCTCGTCGCCGCTCTGCGTGAACCGGAGCGGGCCGACCTCTTCGAGGTATTGCTCCTCGGCGGCGGAGTCGAGCCGGGCCAGCTCGGCCGCGAGCACGTCGGAGGCCGGGACCGCGAGCTTCGGATCCAGCAGGTCCATCGTCAGGTCGTCGAGGTAGGCGGGCACACCGGCGCGCGCCTGACGCGGCGCCACTATCGTGCCGGAGCCGTCCCGCACCGCGTCCTGCACCCGGGAGGCGCCGGCCTCGGTGTGCGGCCAGTGGCCGGTGAGCGCGAAGTAGAGGACGCCGCCGACCGCGCGGACATCCGCATCCGGCTTGTCGTCGCCGTCGGTGCGCGCGTCCGCGAGGACGACCCGGCCGTCCGTGCCGATCATGGTGGTGCCGGCGTGCACGTTGCCGTGGATCATGCCGGTGGAGTGCACGGCCGCGACCGCGTCCGCCACCGCGCGGGCGATGCCGATCGCACGGGCCGCGTCCATCGGACCGGACTCCGCGACCACGTCGCGCAGCGCCACGCCGTCGATCCATTCGCGCACGACGTAGGCCCGCTCGCCCTCGTCGATCGCGTCGTAGACGCCGGCCAGGTTGGGGTGGATGACACGACTGGCCGCCACGGCGGACTGCAGCATCTCGGCCGCGTCCTCGCCGCCGGGGTAGCGCAGCACGACAGCGACCGGCCTACGGAGGATCACGTCCGTGCCGCGCCAGATCTGCCGGCCCGCGCTGTCGTCGTTGACGTGTTCTTCCAGCTGGTAACGGTCGGCCATGACGTCACCGACGGCTGGTTCACCGAGGGTCATCACAGACGGAACCGCCTCGGCGGCCTCTCGACCTTCGCCGACCTGGGTCACCCGTCCTCCCTCGGTGAGCACGTGTCTCAATAGATCTGCGATCAATGGAACGCGCCGCGGACATCCTCCCACTAAGGGTAGGCGTCACGCCGCTTCCGCCGTGAGCGACCTTACCTGGATCGCGGGCACTCCCGGCGTGTCATCCTCCCGCGCCGCCACGATGCACGGCGACGGGAGCCAAGCCCCGTAGAGATTGTGCTCCCTACCTGGGTAATTACTCAAAGCCTCTGTCCGCAACCATCGGGTGATGAACGGGATTCATCCCCATTCATCCCCGGCGGTGCGATGCCCGAAACTACCGCTTCACCTTCCGGATCACCATGTCCAGGACCTGGGTGACCTCCCGGATGCGAAGCAGCAGCGCGAGGCCCACATAGGTGCCGCCGATGACCGCGCCGCCGACGACCAAACTGATGATCGCTTCCAGGCGGGACAGGTCGCTGCCGCCGGGCAACAATTTCATTACGAGAATGCCGACGATGATCGCGCCCGCGCTGGCGGCCAGCACCTTGGCGAACGTGCCGGCCACCTCGCGCACGCCGATCGCACCGATCCGGCGGCGGAGCACGGTGGCGGAGATAACAGCGGAAACCAGGTAGGAAGCCGCATTGCTCACCATCAGGCCCGCGGCGAGCCAGGTGGTGTCGAGCAGCATGAAACAGGCGACGTACAGCGCGATCCGGATCGCCACGCTCGGCAGGTTGACCAGCGCGGCCGTCTTGTTCTCGGACATCGCGTAGTTGGCGAACGTGAAGAGCTGGCTGATCGAGAACGGGATCAGCGCGATGCCGGCGCCGACCAGCACGAACGAGGCCGCGACCGCCTCGTCGCCTTCGATCGCGCCGTACCGGAACAGTGCCACCATGATCGGCGCGGCCAGCACGCCGTAGACCACCGCGACCGGGGCCAGTGCCGCGGTCGCGGTCCGCATGCCGCGGGACAGGTCCGCCGCGATGTCGGCGAACCGTCCGTCCGCGGCCGAGGCGCTCATCCGCGGCATCAGCGCCGTGATGATCGAGACCGCGATGATCCCGTGCGCCATCATCAGCAGGAGGTAGACGTTCTGGTACATCTGCGGGCCGGTCCCGTCGTTGCCGGCGGCGGTGTTCAGCAGGTTGAACGCCACGGCCAGCGCGATCTGGTTGACCACCACGTAGCAGAACATCCAGGCGCCGAGCTTGCCCAGCTCGCGCAGGCCGAGGTCGCGGAAGTTGAACCGCCACTTCCAGCGGAAGCCGACCTTGCGCAGCGCCGGGACCAGGCCGGCCGCCTGCACGGCCACGCCGAGCAGCGTGCCGCCGCCGATCAGCGCGATCCGGTCGGCCGTCATCTGCTCCGGCGCGAGCTTCGTGGCGCCGTAGAGCAGCAGGTACGCGCCGCCGACGCCGATCACGATGAGGTTGTTCAGGATCGGCGTCCACATCGGCGCCGCGAAGTGGCCGCGCGTGTTGAGCACGGCGCTGACCAGCGCGGAGAAGCCGGTGAAGAACAGCATCGGCAGCATCAGCCGGGACAGGTCGGTGATCAGGCCCCGGTACTCCGGCGTCACGTTGTCGCCGGTGGTCAGGACCATCGTCAGCAACGGCGCGGCGATCACCGTGAGGACGGTGGCCACCGCCAGCACGATCACCGCGAGGCTGAGCAGCGTCTGGGTGAACGACTGGCCGCCGTCCGGGTCCGCCTTGCGCCGCCGCACCAGCAGCGGCAGCAGCACGCTGGAGAGGATGCCACCGAGCAGGAAGTCGTAGACCATGCCGGGGAACAGCTGCGCGTTCGCGTAGGCGTCGCCGATCGCGGTGCCGAGCGCGGCCGTCAGCACCATCGTGCGCAGGAAGCCGGTGCCGCGGCTGACCAGGCTGCCGGCCGCCATGATCAGGCTGTTGCCGGCCGTGCTGTTGCTCGCCGGCGCCTCCGGTGCCTCCGCGCCCGGGACCTCGCCGCCACCGGCCATCGTGTCCGTGTCCGGCACCACCGGGGTGTCGATCAGCGGCGGCGCCTGCGTGTCGTCGTAGGGGCCGTCGCGATGGCCTGCGTTCGAGCTCCGGTACAGACCGCCGGTCATGTCGCATCCCCTCGAACCCGCCCGGCGGACCCGCGTGCCGCCGGCGTTGCACGCACCCTAGTCAACCCGAGCACGTTCCGCGTCCGCGAGCGGGACCGGGTGATCCGGACAGACCAGGCGCAACAGCGTGCCGGGGACGGCGCCGGCGATCTCCTCGACGACCCACGCGGCCTCGGCCGGGGCCACGGGCGCGGTCAGCGCGTCCAGCACGGCCGGGTGATCACAGCCGGCACTCTCAAGAGCTTCGAGCAGCGTGGGTACGGACGTGAGGTCCCCGGCGTGGACGATGCGCCGGGCGATCGGCACCACGGCGGCGGCCGTGCACCAGGGCGCGCCGTAGACCTCGGAGGTCAGCCGCTCGCGCGCGGCCCTCAGCAGCTCGTCCAGGCCGGCGAAGGGGAAGGCGCGGTCCGTACCCACGCGGAGGCTCTTGATCGTGAGATCCAGCTCGTTGCGTTCCGGACGCTGCGCGGCGACCCAGCCGAGACCCTCCTGACGGTGCCAGTCCAGGCCGCCCCGGCGACCGTCCTGGCCGGTCAGCAGCCGCGCGATCGCCCGGTCGGTGAGCGCCTCCGGATCCACCGGCGACGGCCACCAGCGCGGCTCCGCGAAGAACGGAAGCGGCTCCTGCTCCGGGCCGGCCTCCAGCGGCGCGGGGCGCAGCGCGCGGAACGCGGCGGTGAACAGCGCGCGGGCGACCGGCACGTCATCCGCGAGCGTGATCGGCGTGAACCGGCTGAGCAGCGCCACGACCAGGCCGGGGTGGGGCAGCGACGGGTCGTTCATCGCGATCACGCGGCCGATCAGGTCCAGCTCGGGCCAGCGCAGCGCGTGCGGCCGGGCGTCGTCCGGCGCGTCCCAGCCGAGCATCGTGCCCTCGTGCGTGTCGAAGCCGGGCGCGACCAGCTCCAGCAGGTGGGACGGCGCGGCGAAGTCCAGTTCCAGCCGCAGCCGGTAGCCGCCCGCGACCGGCAGCAGCACCACCAGCTCGGGCCTGGGCAGCGGCTCGCCGGGCCCGGGTGGCGGCTCCTCGGCGTCGAAGAACCACTCGGACCAGAAGGAGGAACGGCCGGCGAGCACGCGCAACGCCTCGGGGACTGGCATGGGTAATCATCCTGCCCCGTCCGGCGGCGGCGCGACGGTCGGGTCCGCAGTGCGTGAGCGCTGGCGATACGCTGGCGGTCCCATGTCTGAAACGTCCCAGGGCCCCGTGGGGGTCGATCAGCTCTCCGCCGTCCAGCGCAACGCGGTCGCGGAGTTGTTACGTGTCTCCCCCGTCGCCGACGAGCTCGGCCGCAGATTCGCCGCGGCCGGTCACGAGCTGCATCTGGTCGGCGGGTCCGTGCGTGACGCGCTGCTCGGCCGGCTCGGTGACGACCTCGACTTCTGCACGGACGCGCAGCCGGAGCAGACGCTCGGCGTGCTCAAGGGCTGGGCCGAGGCGATCTGGGAGACCGGGCGCGAGTTCGGCACGATCGGCGCGATGCGCGGCGGCCTGCGGCTGGAGATCACCACGTTCCGCGCCGAGGCCTACGACGGCGTCAGCCGCAACCCGGTCGTCCGGTACGGCACCAGCCTCGCCGACGACCTGGTCCGCCGCGACTTCACCATCAACGCGATGGCGGTCAGCCTGCCGGGGCACGAGTTCACCGACCCGTACGGCGGTCTGCAGGACCTGGCCGCGCGCGTCATCCGCACGCCCGGCACGCCGGAGCAGTCGTTCGGCGACGACCCGCTGCGCATGCTGCGTGCGGCCCGGTTCGTCGCGAAGCTGCGGTTCACGCCGGACCCGGCCGTGGTCGCCGCGATGACCGCGCTCGCGCCGTCGCTGGACCGGATCACGGCCGAGCGGATCCGCGACGAGTTCACCAAGCTGATGGTCGGGGCGGACCCGATCACCGGGCTGCGGCTGCTGGCCGACACCGGCCTGGCCGACCGGTTCCTGCCGGAGCTGCCCGGCCTGAAGCTCGCCATCGACGAGCACGCGCAGCACAAGGACGTCTACGAGCACACGCTCACCGTGGTCAGCAACGCGATCCGGCTGGAGGGCGGCGGCGAGCCGGACTTCACGCTGCGGATGTCCGCGCTGCTGCACGACATCGGCAAGCCGGCCACGAAGGCGGTCGGCGCCGACGGCCGGGTCAGCTTCCACCACCACGAGGTGGTCGGCGCGCGGCTGACCCGCCAGCGGATGAAGGCGATGCGCTACCCGAAGGACGTCACCGCGGACGTGACGCGCCTGGTCGAGCTGCACCTGCGCTTCTACGGCTACGGCCGGGGCGAGTGGACCGACTCGGCCGTGCGGCGGTACGTGACGGACGGCGGGCCGCTGCTCGACCGGCTGCACAAGCTCACCCGCTCCGACTGCACGACCCGGAACCGGCGCAAGGCCGCGGCGCTGTCCGCGGACTACGACGCGCTGGAGGAGCGGATCGCGCGGATCGCGGCCGAGGAGGATCTGGCGCGGGTCCGGCCGGACCTGGACGGCAACGCGATCATGGAGCTGCTCGGGCTGCCGCCGGGGCCGCTGGTCGGGCAGGCCTGGCGGTTCCTGAAGGAGCTGCGGCTGGAGCGCGGGCCGCTGACCCGCGACGAGGCGGAGGACGAGCTGCGCCGGTGGGCGCGGGAGCAGAGCCTCTAGATCTGGCACGCCGTGAGGCACAGCCCTTTAGGACGAGTTCCCTCACCGATCCGTTCATCCATTTCGATCGGATCAACCGCTTCCGCCGTGCCCGCGAGGTCCGCTAGGTTCACTGCTCGGCTCGCTCGTGAGAGCGGGTCGGTTCGCGGCTAAGGAGGGCCGGGCAGTGCGACCGTGCGCCATCTGCGGTGGGGTGACGGTCACTGCCGACGGCACGTGCGCCGGGTGCGGCGTGTCCCGCGGGCGGTTGCAGACGCCGGGATTCCCGGCAAATCCGGCGTACCGCCCGGTGTCCGGGCCGCCGCGCGACACGGCGGAGACCACACCGCTGCCCCCGGTGTCCGCGCCGCCGATCGTTCCCGGGCCGAGGCCGCCGGCGTGGCGTACCCCCGCGGCTCCTGCTCCTGTTTCTCCCGCTCCCCCGATCTTCTCGAAAGCAGAGCCGGTCATCGGGTACGACGCGCCCTCCCCCGCGCTGGCCGGCACGGAGCGGGCGCACCCGTTCGCTGTCGTGCTGGTCGTGCTGGCAGGCGTGGTCGCGGCCGTCGTGCTCGGCGCGGTCGTGGTGCAGTTCGCCGGTGCGGACTCCCGGGCCGCGGACCGGCTGGCCGGACCACCGCCCGCGCCGGTCTCGCTGGTCTCCCCCACGCCGTCCCCGTCCCCGTCCCCGTCTCCGTCGCCGTCCGCGAGCCCGGTCGTGGACGCATGCCTGGCCGGCCCGTGGCGCGTGGTGGAGCAGCGCGAACTGGTGGCGTTGCCCGGCCTCGGCACGATCGCGGTGACGCTGACCGGCGCGGGCCCGGCCGTCACCTACGACGCGGCCGGGACCGGCAGGGCCGACTACGGAACCGCGACCGTCTACACCGCGCTCGTGGGTGGACGGGAGACGCTGATCACGGTGCGCGGCACGGTGTCGTTCGAGTTCGTGACCGTGGACGGCGTGACGGCCGCGACCGAGGCCCGGTCCGCGGCCACGTTCACGATCGAGGGAGATCAGCCGGGTGACTGGCCGGCCTCGCTGACCGAGTGGGGTTACCGGTGCGGTGCCGGCGAGCTGGTACTGACCGGGCCGGATGCGCAGCGTGAGCGGCTGACCCGCTGAGTCCGATTCGTCGCCGTGCGGCGGGAAATGCCGCAGTGAGTAAGATCCGCTGACCGTTGAGGCCATTGGGCCGAGTGGATCGCACCCGCTAGCGTCGCGGTCGGAAGCGGAAATACGAGCCGGGAGGCGACATGGGGCCCTGCGCGGTCTGTGGTGGCGGCACCATCGACGCGGCCGGTAACTGCACGCAGTGTGGCAATTACCGTGGGACGAGCGAGGTCGTGTCCGGACCGCCGGCCAGTTACTCTCCGGCAACGCCCCCTTACCCGCCCACCAGCGGCGCCGGCTACAACAATCCGTACCCGGTCAGCGGCGGTGGATATCCGACGAGCCCGCCGCCGCAGGCGTACTCGCCTCCGCCGCCCCCGTTCACGCCGCCGCCGCAGGCGTACCCGCCGGTCTACACGCCTCCGCCGCCGCAGAACAAGGGCCGGCGCGGGCTGAACGTGCTGATCGGCGCGCTGGTCTCGGTCGTGCTGGTGCTGCTCTGCTGCATCGGCGGCGCGGTCTGGTTCTCCAGCCTGCCGGACTCGGACACCGAGGCCGGCAGCGACCCGACGCCGTCCGCCTCGGCCTGGTCGGACCCGAACATCGACGCCTGCACGGTCGGCACCTGGAACATCTCCTCGCACGTCGAGGACCTGGAGGTGCCCGGCGTCGGCACGATCAAGCTGACCGGCGGCAAGGGCGCGAAGCTCACGCTCACCGACGACGGCACGGCCGTGATGAACTACGGCGCGGGCACGGAGTGGACCGGCTCGGTCAGCGGGCAGAACGTGCGGCTGCGGATCAAGGGCCCGGTGACGTACGACTACACCGCGCGCAACGACCGGATCACGCTGACCGGCACGGACACCTCGGCCACGTTCGTCATCTACGTCAACGGCGAGGAGACCGCGGCGGAGCAGGAGTTCCTGGCCGCGAACGACGTGGCGGACTACACCTGCACCGACACCCGCCTGACCCAGAAGGGCAAGCTCTACACGATCGAGTACACCCGCGGCTGACCGGAGCACAATGGGGCCCATGCGCTGGGTGGTGATCGACTCGCCGATCGGCGAGCTGTCCGTGGGCGCGGACGGCCCGGGTGTCGCCGGGCCGGCCGCGGTGGGCGGAGTGCACTTCGGACGGCACCCGGCCGCGGCTCCGCCGGTGGCCGGGGAGCACGCGCTGCTGGACTCGGCCGTGGCGGAGCTGCGGGCGTACTTCGAGGGCACGCTGACCGATTTCACCGTGCCGCTGGCGGTGCCCGGCGGTTCGGACTTCGAGCGTGCGGTGTGGGAGCGGATCGCCCGGGTGCCGTACGGCGAGATGATCACCTATGGGGAGATCGCGACCGGTCTGGGCGACGCCGGTGCGGCCCGCGCGGTCGGCACCGCCTGCAACCGCAACCCGGTCCCGGTCATCGTGCCGTGCCACCGGGTGGTCGGTGCGGGCGGGAAGATGGTCGGCTTCGGCGGCGGGCTGCCGCGCAAACGGGTGCTGCTGGAGATCGAGGCGCGCGTGAAGCTGGAGCGCGACTGGCTCTCTTTCGGGTGAATCTCTGTCCTTATATATAGGGGAGAAGACCGGAACCCGGCCTTCTCCCCTACGCACCGTGTCAGCTCTCGATCTCACCGGCGATGAACTTGTCCACGGACGCGTGCGCGTCGTGGTCGGAGTACTGCACCGGCGGTGACTTCATGAAGTAGGACGATGCGGACAGCACCGGGCCGCCGAGCTTGCGGTCCATCGCGATCTTCGCGGCCCGGACCGCGTCGATGATGACGCCGGCCGAGTTCGGCGAGTCCCACACCTCGAGCTTGAGCTCCGCGTTCAGCGGCACGTCGCCGAACGCCTTGCCCTCCAGCCGGATGTACGCCCACTTGCGGTCGTCGAGCCACGGCACGTGGTCGGACGGGCCGATGTGCACGTCGCTCTTGACCATCTCGTGCGGGATCTGCGACGTGACCGACTGGGTCTTCGAGATCTTCTTCGAGATCAGCCGGTTGCGCTCCAGCATGTTCATGAAGTCCATGTTGCCGCCGAAGTTGAGCTGGTACGTGCGCAGCAGCTCCACACCGCGGTCCTCGAACAGCTTTGCCAGCGCGCGGTGCACGATGGTGGCGCCGACCTGGCTCTTGATGTCGTCGCCGACGATCGGCAGGCCCGCGTCGGTGAACTTCTTCGCCCAGACCGGGTCGGAGGCGATGAAGACCGGCAGCGCGTTGACGAAGCCGCAGCCCGCGTCGATGGCGGCCTGCGCGTAGAACTTGGCCGCCTCCTCGGAGCCGACCGGGAGGTAGGCGACGACGACGTCGACCTGCGCGTCGCGCAGCGCCTGGACCACGTCCACCGGCTGCTCGTCCGACTCCTCGATGATCTCGCGGTAGTACAGGCCGAGACCGTCGAACGTCGGGCCGCGCTGGACCTGCACGCCGGTCGGCGGCACGTCGGCCAGCTTGATCGTGTTGTTCTCACTGGCCACGATCGCCTCGGCCAGGTCACGGCCGACCTTCTTGGCGTCCACGTCGAATGCGGCGACGAACGTCACGTCCGAGACGTGGTAGTCGCCGAAGGTGACGTGCATGAGACCGGGGACGCGGTCGTTGGGGTCGGCATTGCGGTAGTACTCCACACCCTGGACCAGGGACGAGGCGCAGTTACCCACACCGACGATGGCCACGCGGACGGAACCCATCCCGCTTGCCTCCTTCTTGTTGTTCAGCCTTGTGTTCACGACAGGTCGTCTCTGCCATGGCGTTCCTGCTCTCCGCCGGTGCTTTCGGCGGAGAGCGGGAGATTGGGGGGCCGGCCCGGCCCGCGACCGGAGCGCTCACCCGCGATGAGTTCCTCCAGCCACCGGACCTCGCGCTCGCAGGCGTCGAGGCCGTGGCGCTGCAGCTCCAGCGTGTACGCGTCGAACCGCTCGCTGGCGCGGGCCAGCAGGTTGCGCAGGCCCTCGCGCCGCTCTTCGACCTTCCGGCGGCGGCCTTCCAGGATGCGCAGCCGGGTGGCGCGGTCGGTGCGGGCGAAGAACGCGAAGTGGACGTTGAACGCCGCGTCGTCGTAGGTCTCCGGCCCGGCGTGTGCGAGCAGTTCGGCGAACCGCTCCTTGCCCTCGGCGGTGATCCGGTAGACGATCCGCCCCCGCCGGCTGGTCAACGCCGGGACCTCATCCGCGGTCGCGGGCGTCTCACCGGCCTGTGCGATCCAGCCGGCGAGCTGGAGCCGCTTGAGCGTGGGGTAGAGCGTGCCGTAGCTGATCGCCGCGCGGATCGGGCCGAGCTTGGTGCCGAGCTCCTTGCGCAGTTCGTAACCGTGCATGGCGGACTCGGTGAGCAGCCCGAGGATGGCGAACTCCAGCACGGCTCCTCCTTCATCCGATGTATCGGCCCGATACATCGAACCGTAGAACGAGAGATGGCCGGTTGGCAAACGCCGCGGCGTGAAAGTTCGGCGGTCGCCACTGTCTGTCACGGAAAGTGAGCGTTGTCGCCTCTTGGCCAATCAGCCGTTACTCTTCAGTCCGTGCGAACGCAGCGGCAGGTGGTGGACTACTCGCTTCAGAGGCGAGCAGTGCTGCGCGACGTGCATTCGGGCAGGGTGGGCGTCCACGAGGTCTGCGATGCCTCGCCCTACCTCAAGAACGCGGCACGTTTCCACGGTGAGCCCACCGAGGAACGGTGTCCGATGTGCCGCCACGAGAACCTCACGCTTGTGCACTACATCTACGGTGACGAGCTCAAGCAGTCGGCGGGACAGGCCCGGAAACTGGCCGAGCTTCCGATGCTCGCGATGACGCTGAGTGAGTTCCAGGTGTACGTAGTGGAGGTGTGCCAGGGCTGCTCCTGGAACCATCTGGTGGAGCAGTTCCTGCTGGGCCGCGAGGGCCTGGAGACGGACGAAGCTGTCGGGGACACCGGCCGGCGGCGGGGAGCGGAACGGTGACGCGCTCGCAGTCAGCCGGGGACGCACGTCAAGTCGTTAGCCTGATAAGTCCGTTTAATCCGGATGTAACGGCTATAAATTCAGATGAAGGGGTGGCGGTCTTCAGTACCGCGCCCCTTATGTCCGTTCGTGGCGAAGCTCACGGCCACCCCCAAGGGTCGTCGACTCGCGCCACCGCGACCGGCAGGGTGTGACGAATGAACGCGTACGGCGAACCCAGTCCTCCGCACGGCCGGGCCTCCGGCCCGGGTGGGGGTCGGATGCCGGGCTCTGACGAGCCGGGAAGCCGCTCCGGAGGAAGCACGCCCCCGCGTGCCGCCGGCAGCGCGCGGCCCGGAGCGCCCAGCGCACGTGCCTCCGTCGGCGGCAGTGCCGCGGTCGGTGGCGCACGGGTGCCGGGCACCCCGGGCTCCGCGAGCCCGGGACGTGCCACGGTCGGCGGCAGTGCGGCCGTCGGCGGCGCGCGCGTGCCCGCAGCGGGCGCGCCGGGCCGGGCCTCCGTGGGCTCCGCCGGCCCCGGGCGTGCGTCCGTGGGCGCGAGCGCGGCCGTGGGCGGCGCACGTGTGCCCGGCGCGGGCGTGCCGGGCCGGGCCAGCGTCCGTCCCGTCTCGCCGGCCGGTCCCGGCTACGGCGGGCCGGGTGGACCCGGGCGTCGTACCCGTGGCTCCGCCTCGCTGGACCCGGAGGCCGCGAAGCGCGCCAAGCGTCGCAAGATCGCCAACTGGTCGATAGCGGCGTTCGCGGTGGTCATCATGACCGCCGGCGTCAGCATCGTCGGCCTGACGTACTTCTTCGACGACATCCCGGACATCAACACGTTCGAGCCGGAGGCGTCCGCGGTCGTCTACGCGGACGGCAGCGAGGTCACCAAGCTCGGTGAGGCGAACCGTACGGTCGTGTCGCCGGACAAGATCTCGAAGGTCGTCAAGGACGCGGTGGTGGCCGCGGAGGACAACAAGTTCTACGACCACCACGGCATCGACATGAAGGGCATCGCGCGCGCGGCCTGGAACAACGTCTCCGGCGGCACCACGCAGGGCGCGTCCACGATCACGCAGCAGTACGCGCGGCACGCCGCGGATCTGACCGGCATCAACTACAACCGGAAGATCCGCGAGGCGCTGCTGTCCCGCAAGATCGAGGACACGTACAGCAAGGACGAGATCCTGTCGTTCTACCTGAACGCGATCTACTTCGGTCGCGGGGCGAACGGGATCGAGGCCGCCGCCAAGGCGTACTTCAACAAGTCGGTCACCACGCCTCCGGGCGAGGAGAACGCGATCACGCCGTCCGAGGCCGCCGTGCTCGCCGCCGTGATCAAGCAGCCCGAGCCGGTCCAGGGCGGCCACCAGGGCTACGACCCGGCGTACAACATCGAGGCCTCGAAAGAGCGCTGGGGCTACACGCTCAACAACATGGTGGCGATGGGCACGCTGAGCGCGGAGGACCGTGCCAAGGCGGAGTACCCGAAGGCGGTCGACTACGACCCCGAGAAGACCTGCCACCTGCAGTGCGTCGACGACAAGCCGATCGGGCACGTGCTGAAGTACGTGCAGGCCGAGCTTAAGGCGATGGGGATCACGGACTGGCGGCAGAAGCCGTACAAGATCAAGATCTCGATCAACCCGACCATGCAGAAGCTGGCGCAGGAGGCGGCGTCGCGCGACAGCAAGAGCTCGCCGATGAACAAGCTGGCCGAGAACCACCAGGCCGCGCTGGTCGCGATAAACCCGGCGAACGGCCAGGTGCTCGCCTACTACGGCGGCGACAACGGCCTCGGCTTCGACTACGCCGGACTCAACGGCGGTCACCCGCCGGGCTCCACGTTCAAGATGTATACGCTGGCCGCCGGCCTGCGTGAGGGCATGTCGATGGACTCGTACTGGGACGCGACCAAGACCGAGGACGAGAAGCGCAACCGCGAGATCTCCGACGCCGGCCGTGCCGTCCCCTCCTGCAAGCAGTTCTGCTCGCTCGAGTTCATGACCAAGGAGTCCCGGAACACCGCGTTCTACTGGATGACGGACGCGATGGGCCCGGACAAGGTCGTCGCCGCCGCCCGGGACGCCGGCGTCAAGAGCATGTGGACCAACGAGGGCGACGTGGTCAACCTGACCGAGGCCGACCCGGCCAAGGTCGCGCCGAGCAAGTTCGACGTCGAGGTCGGCTTCGGGCAGTACCCGGTGAAGGTCATCGAGCACGTCAACGGCCTGGCCACGCTCGCCGCGCGCGGCGTCTACAACCAGGCGCACTTCGTGGTCAGCGTCGAGAAGCGGAACACCTCGACCGGCGAATGGGCCAAGGTCAACGGCGAGCAGCTCAAGCCGGACCAGCGCTTCGACACCGAGCAGATAGACAGCATGCTCAAGGTGCTCCAGAAGATCCCCGCGTTCAGCGAGGTCAACCCGCACGACCTGGCGGGCGGCCGGCCGGCGTTCGCCAAGTCCGGCACCTGGGAGCTCGGCCGCGGCAACGACCCCAGCGCGAACGGTGACGCCTGGTACATGGGCGCGACGCCACAGATCGCGGCCGGTGTCTGGGTCGGTGGCAAGGGCGACCGTGAGGCGCTCAAGGAGTCCAACGGCAACAACATGTTCGGCGGCGGCACCCCAGGCCAGATCTGGGAGAACTTCATGAACGCCGTGAACAAGGAACTGAAGATGAAGGTCGAGAAGTTCCCCGAGGGAAGCTTCGTCGGCGACCCGAGCGTGCTCGCGAACGGTGTCTCCCCGGCCCCCAAGCCGCAGGACACCGGCAAGAACAACCCGAACCCGGGCAAGAGCTGCGAGCCGTTCGACTTCGACTGCCTCTTCGGCAACAACAACGGCGGCGGCAACAACACGCCGACGACGCCCACCACGCCGGAGACCCCGGGCGGCCCGCCCGGCCAGGGCAACGGACGCAACGACGACGATTAGCGGTCCATCCGCCTGATCACGACAAGGCCGGTGCGCACGATGTGCGCACCGGCCTTTTTCATTGCCGGGCGTCGATGTCATTATCTTTCGACGGCCGTGTCCGGTTTCCCAGCGTCATGCGGCAAGATGCCTCGTATGAACGTCGAGCAGCAGCCGCGGGTCAACAACCCCGGACAGTCGGAGCCGTTCGTCCGCGGCCTCTCCGAGGCGATCGGCGGGCCGCTCGGCGACCATGCCGCGCCCAGCGGAGGCAGCGGGCCCAACGGCGTGCGGTTCTGGACCGCCACCCGGATCGTGCTGGCCCTGACCTGCCTCACGCTCGCGCTGCACTGGGTGCAGAAATCGCCCTGCCGGGACGGGGCCTGGGACAACTACCAGCAGTACACGCAGTTCTGCTACACCGACGTGCTCGCGCTCTACTACTCCGAGCACCTCAACGAGGGCCAGGTGCCGTACCAGGACTGGCCGGTCGAGTACCCGGTCGTCACCGGCTACTTCATGGGCGTGATCGGGCTGCCCATCCACGCGTACGGCGTGGAGAACCCGAACCTCAACCAGAGCATGCTCTTCTACGACGTGAACGCGCTGGTCCTCTGCGCGCTCGCGGTCGCCACCGTCTCGGTCATCCTCGCGCTGCGCCGCCGGCGACCCTGGGACGCGGCGCTGTTCGCGGTCGCGCCGGCGCTGTTCGTCACCGCCACCGTGAACTGGGACTTTCTCGCAATCGGGCTGGCCGCGCTCGGCCTCTACGCCTGGGCCAAACGACAACCGGTGCTGGCCGGGCTGCTGCTCGGGCTCGGCGCCGCCGCGAAACTGTGGCCGCTGTTCCTCTTCGGGCCGCTGCTCATCCTCGGGTTGCGGGCCGCCAGGGTACGGCCGGTGCTGATCGCGTTCGGCACCGGCGCGGTCACCTGGGCCGCGGTCAACGCGCCGGTCTTCCTGCTCTACCGCAACTCGTGGAACAGATTCTTCGAGCTGAACACGGAACGGCCGGTCGACTGGGGCACGTTCTGGTACGTCGGCCGCTACCTGGACGGCAAACTCGCCCCGATCCTGCCCGGCGACAAGGGCGTGTTCCAGTACCTCAGCGACAACGTCGACCCGGTGCTGAACTGGACGGCGTACGCGATCTTCGGGCTCTGCTGCCTCGGCATCGCCTACCTGATCGTGGCCGCGCCGCGCCGCCCCCGCCTGGCCCAGGTGTCCTTCCTGGTCGTGGCCGCATTCCTGATCTTCGGCAAGGTCTACTCCCAGCAGTTCGTGCTCTGGCTGCTGCCGCTGGCCGTGCTGGCCCGGCCGCGCTGGGGTGCGTTCCTGGCCTGGCAGGCCGCGGAGATCCTGTACTTCGTCGCGTTCTACGGCGAGCTGCTCGGCGCCTCGGACAAGCCGGTCTTCCCCGAGGGCGTGTTCGTGCTCGCGGCGTCGCTGCGGCTGATCACGGTGGCGGTGCTCTGCTGGTTCGTGATCCGCGAGATCCTCCACCCGGAGGAGGACCCGGTGCGCGCCACCTACGACGACGACCCGGACGGCGGCGTCCTGGACGGCGCGCCGGACGCACCCTGGGTCGCGGAGCGGTTCGGGCGCGAGCGGGTGCTGCCGGTGCCGGTGCTCGCGGGCGTCGGGGCCGGCTCCGCGGGCCGGGACGTCTATGGTCCGGCGGTCACCGTCGACGGTCCGGCCGGCAGCCTCGGCGACGACGACCTGACGGACGACGCTCCGGCGGGCCGCCTCGGCACCGCCAGCCTGGAAGACGACGCTCCGGCCGGCCACCTGGGCGATGGTCTGAAGAGCCACGCTCCGGCCGGCAGCCAGGGCGACGACGGCCTGGAGGGCGACGCTCTGGCCGACTACCCAGGCGACGGCGGTCTGAAGGGCGACGGCGGTCTGAAGGGTGACGGTCCGGTCGCCGGGTCCGTCGTGGCGCCGGGCGGCAGCGTCACCGGGGCCACCACTCGTGGCGAGGACGGCGATGACTTCGCGGCCGGTGACCCTGTCGAGCCGGCATCGGCCGGGGAGAGCAACTCCACGAAGACCGGCCCCGCTGACGGTGACTCCGTCGGGACGGGCGCGGACGGGGACAACCGGAACGACGACACCGCGGACGACGCCGACCGCGGTGGCCGCGACGGCCGGTGAGCGGTGACGGTCGATGAGCCGGCCGAGGTGATCGACTGCCTCGGCCAGCGCTGCCCGCTCCCGGTGATCGCGCTGGCCAAGCGGATCACCGGGCTGCCGGTCGGCCGGGTGATCCGCGTCCTGGCCGACGACCCGGCCGCCGCGAACGACATCCCGGCCTGGTGCCGGATGAAGTCGCAGGAATACCTCGGCTCCCCGGAACCGTCCGCCTTCGACGTCCGCCGCACGAGCTGACCGACCGGCAGGCCGACCGACCGGCAGGCCGACCGGTAAGCAAGCCGACAAGCGGGCGAGCTGACCGACAGGCCGGCGTCGGCCGGCACGGACCGGCCGGCACCGATCCACCGACGCGCACCGAAACGAAACGGCCCGGTCCGGCACAGAGCCGGATCGGGCCGTTCGCCGTCCAGGGTGTCGCGATCAGAGGTGGTAGACGACCGCGTTCTCCACGTCCTCGCGGGTGATGCCGAGGTAGTCGACCGGGAGGTCGACGCGGGCCTCGAACTCCGTCCCGCCGATCCGGTCGCGGAGTATCACCACGGTCTGCACGCCGATGCTGCGCAGGTACATGATGCTGGTCTGGTCCGGGAACGACTTCGTCGAGTCGCGGATCTCGGTGGTCTTCTCCGGCGTGAAGCCGCTGCCACCGTTCGTCACCTTCTGGAACTTCGTGGTCGACCAGAGCATCACGTGCTGGTCCCAGCCGCCGTCGCTGGGCAGCACCAGCATCGGGCCGTCCGCCGTGCGCATCGCCAGCGGCTGTTCCGGCACGACCGGGTGCGGTGTCACGTTCACACCCTCGAGCAGGATCACGGCCAGCGGCACCAGCGTGACGAGCCGCAGCAGCAGGCCGGGGCGGGCCGGCACCTGCTCGCGGGAGAAGTCCTCGGCCCGGCGTGAGTAGGCCGAGACCGCGCCCGCGGCCAGGATCGCCAGGAAGATGGTGGCCCACAGGATGAGCCGGCTGGGCGTGCGGATGCCCTGCCAGCCCGGCAGGTAGTCGAAGAGCGGCACGTACGTGAACGTGCCGCCGAAGAACTTGGTGCCCATTGTGAGCGCGCCGCTGACCAGCACGCCGGCGAGCAGCAGCGCGCGCTGGCGGACCGTCCAGATCGAGAAGAACAGGCCGGCGGTCGCGAGCGCGATCAGCGCGAACCCGGGCAGCAGCGTCATCTCCGGCGCCCAGGGCAGCGCCTCACGTGCCTGTGCGTGCAGCGGGCCCCAGAACGCGGACTCGCCGGAGGCGGTGAAGAAGCTGCTCAGCGGCGGCGAGTAGAAGTCGATCTCCTCGATGCTGCGCTTCGCGTAGGGGTGCAGTTCGGAGACCCGGAAGTACGGGATCGCGAGCAGCGCGCCGACCGCGCCGAAGATCAGGCCGCCGGCCGCGTCCGCGGTGAACAGCCGCCAGCCGAACGGCTTCGGCTCGGCCCGCAGCAGGAAGCGTTTCACCAGGAACGTCACCAGCGAGACCAGCACGATGATCAGCAGCACGTAGGCGAACGGCAGTCCGATGCCGAACCCGAGACTGAGCTGCCAGGCCGCCATCACCCAGCCGGCCAGGGCCCAGCCCGCGTGCCGCTTCTCCGGCCGGTAGCCGTGCCGGAACGAGTAGCCGTGCCCGCGGGCCAGCATCGCCAGCGCCAGCAGGATGCCGCCGCTGGACATGACGTGCAGGTGACCGGCCTGGGACAGCCGCCACGGCGCGAGCGCGACCGCGGCTCCCGCGACCGCACCGGCGATCCGGCCGGTGCCGAGCTGGCGGAGCAGCGCGTAACCGCCGACGAACACCATCGCGTACGCCAGCACGAAGACGATGTTGTAACGCACCAGCGCCGCGACCGGGCCCTCGCCGATCATGCCGAACGGCGCGTAGCCGATCAGCGCGTCGGAGAACGCGAAGCTCAACTCGTTCGGATAGAACGTGTTGGACTCCCAGAGCTGTGCCGGGTCGGTCAGCAGGATGTGCCCGGACCAGGCCATCTGCCAGGCCTGCAGCGTCGGGTCCCAGATGTCCTGCGGGATGGTGTGCAACGGGTACTTCAGCGTCGGCCAGGTCATGACCACCGCGAACAGCAGGCCGCCGAGCACGGCGAGCGTCCACTCGTGGATCAGGCCGCGGCGGAGCGCGCCGCCGACGCGCGCGACCGGGCTGAGGTGCACGGGCGGCGGCGGCCCGAACGACTCGAACGGGTCCCGGTTCGGGTCCGCGTCGACGGTCACCTTCTTGGCGTCGCCGGGGGCCGTGCTCGGCGATGCGCCGGAGGCCGACGTCTTGTCCGCGGCGGAGGTCGCACCGGCGCTTCCGACCGGCGCCGCCGTGCGCAACGCGGTCGCCCCGGCCTGCTTGGCCGGCGTCGCTCCCGCCGGCGTCGCTCCCGCCGGCGTCGCGCCGGTCGCCTTCGCGCCGGTCGCCTTCGCTCCGACCGCTGGGGCGTCGGTCTCGGAGCCAGCCGGTGTCACCTCGGCCGCCGTACCATCGGCGGCCTTTGTGGCTTTTGGGGTTTTTGGTGTTGTGGAATCCGAGGTCGCGGCCTTCGGCGCGTCGTCGGCCGGTCTGCTGTCAGCCGGTGTGCCGGGAACCGCGGCCGGTGGCGCTGCCGCCTGCCCATCGCCGGTGAGTTGCGGCTGGTCCGTGCTCATCGCCTGGCTGCCCCTTGTGTGTGCGCTGAATCCCGGTCTGTCGCCGGGAAGACTTGTCTAGCCGCCTAGCCGGTTGCGCAGGAACGTGATGTCGGCACTCTGGCCCTCGACACCACCGGGAGTCTCCACGATGACCGGTGCGTCCGCCGCCCGGATCACGCCGACCAGCAGATCGGGGTCGATCATGCCGTTTCCGAGGTTGTCGTGGCGGTCGCGGCGCGAGTCGAACTCGTCACGGGAGTCGTTGCAGTGCACCAGGTCGACGCGACCGGTGATCGACTTGATGCGGTCGACCGCGTCGATCAGCTGCTCGCCGCCGGCGTGCGCATGGCACGTGTCCAGGCAGAATCCGGCGCCGAGCGGGCCGACCGCATCCCACAGCCGGGCGATCTTGTCGAACGTGCGGGCACACGCGTTCTCCCCGCCGGCGGTGTTCTCGATCAGGACGGGCAGCGGGAAGCCGCCCTCCTTCGCCGCGTAGTCGAACGTCTTGCGCCAGTTGTCGAAGCCGACCGCGATGTCGTCGCCGTCGCCGACGTGGCCACCGTGGACGATCAGGCCGGCCGCGCCGATCTCGGCGGCGGCGCGGGCGTGCGCGAGCAGCAGCTTGCGGCTGGGGATGCGCACGCGGTTGTTCGTCGTGGCCACGTTGATCCGGTAGGGCGCGTGGACGAAGAGCTGCACGTCGGAGGCGCGCAACGCGTCGGCGTCGGCCCGGGGCGCGGGCGTGTCGAACTTCTGCGGGTCGGTCAGGAAGAACTGCACGGCGTCGGCGCCGCGGGCGGCGGCACCGGCCAGCGGGTCGACCGGGTCGACGTGGGCTCCGATTCGCATGACGGGCAGCCTACGTCGGTCCACTGACGGAAATCGCCCCTGCCCGTCCAATCGGTCACGGTCCCGTTCGGTACCCACTGATCGGACATGTCCGCGACACCTGGCGCCCCGTCACCCACGGCATTCGGGGGTCGTTGTGCGGATGAATCCGGCAGGGGGCGTTATGCGCCTATTGTCGCCGTACCAGCCTGGGGAGTCTGCCGATGCGGAGCCGTGCCGCGCGCATGTCGCTGGTCGCGCTGGTCGCGGCGTTGCCGCTGCTGATCGGCGGCGTCGCGCACGCCAACGAGGAGAGCGGCGAGGAGGTCGTCTTCAGCGGCGGCGGGCTGCTCGGCGTCGCCTGTGGCGCGAAGCCCAGCGTAGGCACCGTCTCCGTGCCCGCGGAGTCCACGCTCCGAGTGGTCAACCAGACGGGCTACAAGGCGAAACTGATCCTGGACGGCGTCACGCAGGGCGAGGTCGGCAAGGGTGAGGCCGCCAAGATCCTTTTTCACCACGGCCCGGTCACGCTGGCGCTGAAGCCGAACTGCGTGCTGACCGAGGAGTCCGCGTCCGTGCGGGTCAGCGTGCGTGCCCCGGCCCGCCCGGCGTCCCCGCTGGCGGCCCCGGCGCCGGCTCCGGCCACGCCCGCGCCGACGGCCGGCGCCGGCACCCGCCCGCCGACCGGCACGACACGCCGGCCCGCGCCGGACCACACGCGACCCGCGCCGGACGCCACCACCACAAAACCAGATCAGAAGACCCCCGGGGGTACGACCGAGAGCGCGCCGACCCCGGCCACCACCGGCACGGCCGCGCCGTCGCAGCCCGCGCTCCCGGACCCGCTGGCCATGCCGTTGGACACCGGTGCGCCGCCGGTGGCCGCGGAGGGCGTCGCCGCGGAGCCGGTCGCGTCCGTGGAGCCGGTCCGGGAGACCGGCCCGGTCGGGCTTCTCGCCCTAATTGCGACAATCTGTGTGATTGGCGTGTCAGCTGGGGCAATTCGGGCTATTATCGCTCAGCGGGCCGCCCGAACAGGGATCGCATAGCCCGTTCCGAAGCCCCGCGGGGCGCCGGTCCAACCTCGTCGGTGTGGTCGTTCCTCCCCAGGTCCCACCCCAAGGAAAGCGGACCTGCGCCCCGCGGTTCCTTTTCGCCGGATTTAGTGGATCTTCGCCGGGGGTCGCGGAGTCGTCCCGGAGAACCCGGCTATCCTTGTCAGGTTGCCCGCGGCCCGGTGTTCCCATCGTGCCCACGGCAACGACGCAGACCTCCTGTCACGGAAAGCCCGTGACCGTTAGCCCATAGGAGGTGAGTTGTCTTGCGTCACTACGAAATCATGGTGATCCTCGATGCGAGTCTCGAGGAGCGCACCGTCGCCCCGTCGCTGGACACGTACCTGAACGTGATCCGTACCGCGGGTGGCTCGGTGGAGAAGCTCGACGTCTGGGGCCGCCGGCGCCTGTCGTACGAGATCGTGAAGAAGGCCGAGGGCATCTACGCCGTCATCGACCTCCAGGCCACGCCTGAGGCCGTTGCCGAGCTGGACCGTCAGCTGCGACTCAACGAGTCCGTGCTGCGCACCAAGGTCATCCGCCCGGAAGTTCGCTGACTTCCCGGCTCCACCCGAACGTCGCCGGGGTTTCTGTCACACCCGTGTGACAGTCTGACTCACCAAATCGCCCCGGTGGTAGGAGAAGGTCATGGCAGGAGAGACAGTCATCACCGTCGTTGGTAATTTGACCAACGACCCAGAGTTGCGCTTCACCGCCTCGGGTGCGGCGGTTGCCAAGTTCACGGTCGCGTCGACTCCGCGGACTCTCGATCGGCAGTCCGGGGAGTGGAAAGACGGCGAGCCACTGTTCCTCAGCTGCAGCGTCTGGCGGCAGGCGGCGGAGAACGTCGCCGAGTCGCTGACCCGCGGTTCCCGGGTGATCGTGCAGGGGCGCCTGCGCCAGCGGTCGTACGAGACCCGTGAGGGAGAGAAGCGCACCGTCTTCGAGATGGAGGTCGACGAGGTCGGCCCGTCTCTGAAGTACGCGACGGCGAAGGTGCAGAAGATGTCCCGCTCCGGCGGCGGCGGTGGCGGGGGCTTCGGCTCCTCCAACGGCGGCGGCGGGGGCGGCGGCGGTTTCGGCGGGGGCAACTCCGGCGGAGGCGGCGGCAACTTCGGCGGCGGCAACTCTGGCGGGGGCAACTCCGGCGGTGGCGGCGACTACTCCGACCCGTGGGCGACCGCGAGTCCGGCCTCTTCCGGTTCGGGTGGCGGCAACTTCGACGACGAGCCCCCGTTCTAACAGGTTACGGAGCAAGCAATGGCTAAGGCTGCGGCACTGCGCAAGCCGAAGAAGAAGGTGAACCCGCTCGACAAGGAGGGGATCACCTACATCGACTACAAGGACACCGCGCTGCTGCGCAAGTTCATCTCCGACCGCGGCAAGATTCGTGCCCGCCGCGTCACCGGTGTGACCTCGCAGCAGCAGCGTCAGATCGCCAAGGCGGTCAAGAACGCTCGCGAGATGGCGCTCCTTCCGTACACGACGACTGCCCGCTGAGAGGGGGGACGGACATGAAGATCATCCTCACGCAGGAAGTGTCCGGCCTCGGCGCTCCCGGGGACATCGTGGAGGTCAAGGACGGCTACGGCCGTAACTACCTGCTGCCGCAGGGCTTCGCGATCACGTGGACCAAGGGCGCCGAGAAGCAGGTCACGGTCATTCGCCGTGCCCGGCAGGCGCGCGAGATCCGCGGCGTCGAGCACGCGAACGAGGTCAAGGCGACCATCGAGGGTCTCAAGACGATCAGCCTCGGCGCGCGTTCCGGCGCCGGCGGCCGTCTGTTCGGCTCGGTCACCCCGGCTGACGTCGTCGGCGCGATCCGCGCCGCCGGTGGTCCGTCGATCGACCGCCGCCGCCTCGACCTCCCGGCCCACATCAAGTCGGTCGGTGCCTACTCGGTGGGGGTCAAGCTGCACCCCGAGGTCACGGCGCGGTTCACGCTCAACGTGACGCCGTCCAAGTAAGACCCGTTTCACACGCAGGGCCCCGGGGCGTACCGCCTCGGGGTTTTCTGTGTTTTCGGGGTCGGTCGCTCAGCCGATCGGCTGGCCGCTGATCGCGGAGACCAGCACGATCGCCAGCCCGCCGCCCATCACGGCCGCGGCCAGGCCCACGCTCGCGGTCTTCCACGTGCCACTGACCAGGCGCAACAGGTACGCGATCACGATGCTCAGCGCCAGCGAGATGCCGAACTGCGGCGCCGCGCCCAGCAGCGTGGCCCCGGCCCGCGCCCGCTCCGCCGCACCCTGCGTGAGCGTGAAGATGGTGAACAGCACGACCGGCACCGCGTACCAGAAGACGGTGAACCCGATCGCGGCCAGCGGACCGCCGGGCGGCGCCTCCTCCAGCTCCTCCAGCTCCTCGACCGCCATCTGACGGCGCATCGCCGGGGACATCTCCCGCCGCGGCGTGCGCTGCTCCGGCGGCGCCTCCGTGTACGACGGCTTGGTCAGCAGCCCGTCCGGGTGCGTGCCGGTGTTCGCCTGACCGGACGCCCAGTCCCGCTCCGCGGCCGACGTGTCGTCCCAGGGCCGCACCGGACGGGCCGCCCGGTACACCCGCGGCGCCGGCGTCTCCCCGGTCGTCGGCGCGCCGGTCCACATCACGCCGTCCGGCGTGCGCTGCCAGCTGCTCGTGTCCGTCTCGGTCCGGCGCGGGTAACGGGACACCTCGCCGGTCTCGCCGGAGTAGCGCGGCCGGCCCTGGCCGGGCTCGGCCCGGGTGAAGCCGTAACCGCCGGCCCGCGTGCCGGTCTGCTCGGTCGCCGGCTCGTCCATCTGCGCGCCGCGCCGCCACGTGCCGGTGTCCGAGACCGTCTGCGGACCGCGCCAGTCGCCGTCATCCGCGTTCTGCGGGCGTCGGCGCCAGGTACCCGTGTCCGTGGTACCGGGAGAGCCCGCGAGCCAGTCAGAGGACGTCTGTGGGCGGCTGGGCCGCTCCTCGGCAGCCTCGGGTGGCAGCGAGGGGGCGTTGCCGGACCTGGGCACGGGCGCGGAGGCCCCGCGCGTGCGGGCCGGGCCCATCGTCGGGTCGCCCCAGTCGGGCCAGTCGCTCTGCTGGTTGTGCCGGGGAGGGTCGGGGCGTTCGACAGGGCGTTCGACGGGTGCGGGGCGCTCGATGGCCTCCGCTTCGGCGCGCTCGCGGGCGCGGCGCTCGGCGCGGGTCGGCCGGGGGGCGTCCCACGTGCCGGTGTCCTCGCGCACGGCACGGCCGCCCCAGGTGTCCGGCTGCTCCAGCGGGTCCGGCCGGCTGCGCTGCACGGGCACGTCGGGCTGCTCCCAGGAGCTGGTCTCCGAGACCCAGGTGCGCGTTTCCGTCACCCGACGCCACGAACCGGCGCCTGAGCGCCGGTTCCGGGTGTCCTGCTCCGCGTCGCGGCGCCATGAGCCGCGATCGTCGTCGTCCGGCGGCCGGGCGGGGGGCTCGTCCACCGGCTCGGTCCGGGAACCGTACCGCCCGCCGGGCTGGTAGGAGCGGTAGCCGCGCTCGTCCGGCTCCGCCTGGGAGCCGCGCCGCCAGCTGGCCGTGTCGCTGACGTTGCGCCAGCTGCCGGTGTCGTAGCGCCGGTCGGCCCAGCTCGGACGCGCCGGGGCGTCGTCGTAGCTGACGCTCTCGCTCACCCGGCCGTAGGCGGCGCCGCCCGCGTCCTGCTGCCAGCCCTCGGCCTCACGGCTCGCCTGCCACCGGCCGCGCGAGCGGACCGGCGGGATGTCGCCCACGCCGGTGTCCCCGGTGCGGTTGTAGAAGTCCGTGGTCGTGGCCGGGTCGGGGTAGCTCGTATAGCGCACGACCTGCGACTCTTCCGCCGTCCTCGGCTGGGGCAGCTCGTCGCCGTACTCATCGTTTTCCGACCAGGAATCAGCACGGCGGCGCTGTCGCGGCGCCCGCCCGCTGAGATCCCGATCGTCGTAGTCCACCAATGGAGCGTGACCGTTCCGAGACCAGATCGCAATACGTGTTCCAGGGACATCAACTTGCGGCGATGAGCCTACCTTTGCCCGGTTGTCCGCCGGGAACCGGACAAGGTTTCTGTTCTCCACATGTTGGGGAAGAAGTTTCCCCTGTTCAGAGCGGTTGGTGTGAGCTGATCCACTTAGTTGTGCACAGGTTATCCACAGGGCTGCACACAGCATGCGGCCTGATGTCCACAGGTAAGACACAGGCTCGTCCACCGACCCGTTTGGGGCTGGGGCCTCGGGGTTCGTAGTGTGATCGCTCTACCCGCGGGCGAGTGTGCCGATGTGGTTGTCGGCCGCCTGCCTGATGCGGGATAGTACGTATGTTCGACTGAGAGGGGGGCTCGATGTCGATTACCGACGACGTGCGGCCCGGCTCGTTCTCCCCCGATGAGTCAGGGGACGACCGTCCGCGCCGGAAGAAGGACCGCAAGTTCGACGGCCCGCCGCGCGACGGTGGTGGTGGCGAGGGCGGCGGTGGCGGTGGCGGCTACGACCGCACCCCGCCGCAGGACATGGCCGCTGAGCAGTGCGTTCTCGGTGGCATGCTGCTCTCCAAGGACGCCATCGCGGACGTCGTGGAGATCCTCAAGACCCCCGACTTCTACCGGCCGATCCACGCCACCGTCTTCAACGCCATCACCGACCTCTACGGCCGCGGCGAGCCCGCCGACGCCATCACGGTCGCGGCGCTGCTCAACGACGCCGGTGACCTGGCCCGCATCGGCGGTGCGCCGTACCTGCACACGCTGATCGCCAGCGTCCCCACCGCCGCCAACGCGTCGTACTACGCCCGCATCGTGGCCGAGCGCGCCGTCCTGCGCCGCCTGGTCGAGGCCGGCACCCGCATCGTCCAGCTCGGTTACGGCGCCGCGGCCGGCGGCGGACGTGACGTGGACGACATCGTCGACCTCGCGCAGCAGGCCGTCTACGAGATCACCGAGAAGCGTGTCAACGAGGACTTCGCCAGCCTCGGCGAGATGCTCCAGCCCACGCTGGACGAGATCGAGGCCATCGGCGCCCACGGCGGCCAGATGACCGGCGTCCCCACCGGCTTCGCCGACCTCGACCGCCTCCTCAACGGCCTGCACGCCGGCCAGCTCATCATCGTGGCCGGACGGCCCGGGTTGGGCAAATCGACCGCAAGCATGGACTTCGCCAGAAATGCCGCGATTCGGGCAAACCAGGCGGCGGCGATCTTCTCGCTGGAGATGAGCAAGGTCGAGATCGTCATGCGTGTGCTCTCGGCCGAGGCCCGGGTGCCGCTGCACGTGCTGCGATCCGGCCAGCTCTCCGACGACGACTGGACGAAGCTGGCCCGGTCCATGGGTGAGATCAGCGAGGCGCCGCTCTTCGTCGACGACACGCCGAACATGAACCTGATGGAGATCCGGGCCAAGGCGCGCCGGCTCAAGCAGCGGCACGACCTCAAGCTGATCGTGGTCGACTATCTGCAGCTGATGTCCTCGCCGGCCCGCACCGAGAGCCGTCAGCAGGAGGTCGCGGAACTCTCCCGTGGCCTGAAGCTGCTGGCCAAGGAGGTCGAGGCCCCGGTCATCGCGGTCTCCCAGCTGAACCGTGGTCCCGAGCAGCGCACGGACAAGCGTCCGCAGCTGTCCGACCTGCGAGAGTCCGGCTGCCTGCCTGCCAGTACCAAGCTGATCAGGTCCGATACGAACGAGCAGGTCACCATCGGTGAGCTGATGGCCTCCGGCGCGACCGACGTGCCGGTGTGGGCGCTGAACGACCGCTTGCAGTACGTGTCGGCGACCATGACCCACGCGTTCCCCAGCGGGCACCGCGAGGTTTTCCGGATGCGGCTCGCGTCCGGCCGCCAGGTGGAGGCGACCGCGAACCACCCGTTCCTCACCGTGGACGGCTGGCGGCCGCTTGGCGAGCTGGCGGCGGGTTCACGCATTGCGGTTCCGCGGCACCTACCGCCACCGGCGGAGATCGCGCCATGGCCGGAAGCCGAGGTGGTGATGCTCGCCCACCTGCTGGGAGACGGTTCCTTCGTGCGACGCCAGCCGATTCGGTACGCGAGCATCGACGAGGCCAACCTGAGCGCCGTCACCGAGGCCGCGGCGCATTTCGGCATCACCCCCGTGCGGGATGAGCACCCGGCGGCCCGCGTGGTGTCGCTGCGTCTGCCCGCGCCGTTCCGGCTCGCTCGCGGGCGGCGGAACCCGATCGCGGCCTGGCTGGACAGGCTCGGCCTCTTCGGCCTGCGTTCGCACGAGAAATTCATCCCCGAGGGCGTCGCCTCGCTGCCGAAAACGCAGGTAAAGCTGTTCCTTCGGCACCTCTGGGCGACGGACGGCTCGGTCACGGTGACCAGGCACGGCCGCGGCGGCCGCATCTACTTCGCGTCGACCAGCCGGCGGATGATCGACGAGGTGTCTCTCCTGCTGCTGCGGTTCGGTATTTCCGGGCGGGTCCGTGAGGTGACGTCGGACCGCTACCGGCCGCAATACACGCTGGACATCTCAGGCCGAGACGACCAGCTCAGATTCCTGCGGGAGATCGGCGTGCACGGCCTGCGGGGCGTTGCCTGTGCCGAGCTGCTGACCGTGCTGGAGGGCGGCCGCATCAATCCGAACGTCGACACCGTGCCGGCCGAGGTCTGGACCCGGGTCCGGGCGATCCTCGCCGAGAAGAAGATGTCGCACCGCCAGTTCGCCGCCGCGATGGATACCCAGTTCAGCGGCAGTGGGCTCTGGAAGAAAGCGGTCAGTCGTGAGCGGCTGGCCAGGGTTGCCGAGGTGCTGGAGGACGCGGATCTCGAACTACTGGCGACCAACGACGTCCTGTGGGACAGCGTCGTGTCGATCACCGCGGTCGGGCAGATGGACGTCTTCGACGCCACCGTGCCGGGGCTGCACAACTTCATCGCGGACGGCGTCGCGGTCCATAACTCGATCGAGCAGGATGCTGACGTTGTGATCCTTTTGCACCGAGATGACTACTACGACAAGGAGTCGCCGCGGGCGGGGGAAGCGGACTTCATCGTGGCGAAGCACCGTAACGGGCCGACCGACACGATTACGGTGGCGGCGCAGCTGCACCTGTCGCGCTTCGTCGATATGGCGATGTAAGCAGAGCGTCGACATGGCGATGTAAGCAGGAGGACAGGGCCGCCCACAGCAGCGAGGCGGCCCTATCCCGGGCCCTGAAGGAACGGGCCTAGTCGAACAGCTCGCCGAGGAAACCCCGGTGCTTCTTGTGGCGGTAGTGGCCGTGGTGGCGGTAGTGGCCGTGATATCCGCCGTGACCGTAGGCCGGGGCCGGGTGCCCGTAGGCCGGGGTCGCGGCCGGGTAACCGTGCTGCACCGGCGGCGGGGGCGGCGGGGGCGCGTAGCCACCACCGTGCACCGGGGCAGCCGGCGGGTAACCGGCCGGCGGCGGAGGCGGCGGGGCAGCCGCGGGGCGGGCGCCCTGCGGGTTGCTCCGGTTCCAGTTCTGCTCGGCCTCGAAGAGCTTCTCCAGCTCGCCCCGGTCGAGGAAGATCCCCCGGCACTCGCCGCACTGGTCGATGGTGACGCCGCTGCGTTCGTACTGCCGCATCTGGCCGTGGCACTTTGGACAGGTCATCTGCATGCCCCGACGGTACCCTGGCCGGTCACGCAGTGTGGGTCTACGGGGCCAGCCACCAGCCCAGCCCGGCGGCCGAAAAGCCAAGGACCAGATTCAGGGCCAGATTGAGTACGCCGAGCGCGCGCGGAAGCCGCACGGTGTCCGCCGCCAGCGTCGACCAGGTGGTGAGCCCGCCGCAGAAACCGGTCCCGAGCAGCGCGATCAGCCACGTCGGCGCGGTGCCGTGCAGCAGCCCGAGCAGCAGTGAGCCGAGCACGTTCGCCGCGAGGATGCCCCACGGCAGCCGCTTTCCGAGCCGGGCGGCCACGGCCGTGTCGAGCAGGAACCGCAGCACCGCCCCGGCCGCACCGCCGACGAGCACCAACCCAAGTGTGATCATGACCGCTGCCCGATGATCAGGCCGAGCCACACCGCGCCGAGGGCCCCGGTGACCGTGGCGGCCACGTAGGCCAGCGCGGCCACCCCGCCCAGCTCCAGCGTCTGCACCGCGAACGTGGAGAACGTGGTGAACCCGCCGCACACCCCGGTCGCCAGGAACGGTCGCAGCAGCGGATGGGCGTCGGGCCGCCGGGAGAGCCACCCCAGGATCACGCCGATCAGCAGGCACCCGGCGATGTTGACCGCGACCGTGGCCCACACGTCCGGCCAGGCGGTGACCACGCCGTACCGCGCGCCGGCGCCGAGCGCACCCCCGGCAGCCACCACGCAGATGACGTGCCGTCGAGGCGGATTGATCACGCGGGCAAGTGTGGCAGACGGCTCCCGGCGCGCCCGGTCCCGCGCCGGGTGGCGGACAGCCGCACCACCGCGCCCGTGTCGTGCAGTGACGGCGCGAGGTGGCCGGGCCGTTCGCCGGAGCCGCGTCGCAGCGCCGTGACCAGCGCGTCGACCGGCATGGACCGGGCGAACAGGTGGCCCTGGCCGGCCCCGCAGCCGAGCTCCCAGAGCCGTTTGCGCTGGGCCGCGTTCTCCACGCCCTCGGCCACGACCAGCAGGTCGAGGCTGCGCCCGAGCTCGACGGTGGCGCGGACGACCGCGGCCGCCTCCGGCGACTCCTCCATCTCGGCCACGAACCGGCGATCGATCTTGATCTCCTGCACGGGGATCCGCGGCACCGCGGACAGCGAGCTGTAGCCGGTGCCGAAATCGTCGAGCGCGAGGCGTACCCCCGAATCTCTGAGCTCGTGGAGCACCCGGTCGACGACGGCGAGCTGGCTGAGCGCGAGGGTCTCGGTCAGCTCGAGCACGAGCCGGTCCGCCGGGACGTCGTGGGTGGCGAGGCGCGCCGCGACCAGTGCGGGGAAGCCGGGGTCCAGCAGGCTGCGCGGCGAGACGTTGATCGCGACCGGCAGGTCGAAGCCGGCCCGGCGCAGCGTGGTGACCGCGCCGAGCGACTTCTCCAGGACGGTGTCGGTGAACACGGGCAGCAGCCCGGACCGCTCGACCGTCTCCAGGAAGCGCAGCGGGTCGAGGTGGCCGCGGACCGGGTGGTGCCAGCGGGACAGCGCCTCGGCCGCGACGACCTCGCCGGTGCCGAGGTCGAGGATCGGCTGGAGGTTGACGACGAATTCTTCCTCCTCGACCGCGCGCGTGAGGTCGCCGCCGAGCGCGAGCCGGGCGATGTCCGCGGTGTCGCGGCCCCGGCTGTAGGTCTCGATCCGTTCGCCGCCGCGTTTTGCCTGGTACATGGCGACGTCCGCGCGTCGGAGCAGCTCGGTCATGCCGCCGCGGCCGGGTGCTATCGCGATGCCGCCGCTGGCCTCGACGCGCAGCTGCATGCCCTCGGCCGTGAACGGGTGGTGCAGCGTGTCGAGCAGCGCCTCGGCCCGGTGCCCGGCGACCGCGGGCGCGGAGAGCCCGCACAGCAGCACCGCGAACTCGTCGCCGCCGAGCCGGGCCACGATGTCGCCGGGGTGGGCGGCCGCGTCGAGCCGGCGGGCGACTTCGGTGAGCACCTCGTCGCCGGCGGTGTGCCCGAGCGTGTCGTTGACCTCCTTGAAGTGGTTCAGGTCGACGAGCAGCATGGCGGTCAGCCCGTCGTGCCGGGGCGCCTGGAGGTGGCGGGCGCCGCGGTCGAGCAGCGCGCGCCGGTTGAGCAGGCCGGTGAGCTGGTCGTGGGTGGCCTCCTGGGCGTGCGAGGCGGCGACGCTCATCAGCTCCTGGTACGCCGTGGCGTTCCGCACCGCGGTGGCGAGCGCGGACGCGAACG
Source organism: Catenuloplanes japonicus (assembly GCF_000717135.1). Taxonomy (GTDB): domain Bacteria; phylum Actinomycetota; class Actinomycetes; order Mycobacteriales; family Micromonosporaceae; genus Catenuloplanes; species Catenuloplanes japonicus. Next base: position 107,665 of record NZ_JNXY01000037.1, on the reverse strand, counting down.
TGCGCAACGTGTACTGCTCACGCTCGGAGAGCCGCACCTCGGAGTGGAACCGCAGCCTGAGCACGCCGATCTCGCCGCCCGGCCCGGTCCCGCGCAGCGGCACCGCGAACAGTTGCCGCTCCGCGCCGGGCGCGTCGGCCGGGTCGCCGTCGAAGACCACGGTCTCGCCGCGCCCGCGGACCAGCCGCCCGCCGCCGGCGTCCAGCTCGACCTCGATCTCGTCCGCGGAGAACAGCGGCTCGGCGCGCAGCACCGCGGTGTGCAGCACGCGGGTGAGATCGGTCTCGTTGAGCGTCTCGGTGACGGTGGCGAGCCGCTGCCAGGCCCGTCGTTCCTCGCGCGTGCGCATGCGGTTGTGGTAGATCAGCTGGACTATCACCGCGACCGCGCCGACGATGACCGTCCACGGCGGATCGATGCGCCAGGTGACGGCCGCGGCCAGTGCGACGCCGACCTTGACGACCAGCGTGAACAGCCGGATCGGCCAGTCGCCGAAGACCATCTGGCGCAGCGTGCCGCGGGTGGCGAGCGCGAGGACCGGCATCGCCATGAGGTCGTCCGTGACCAGCAGGACCGCGGCCGCGAGGACGAGCGCGCCGAGCTGCCGCCCGATCGTCAGCTGGTCGCCGTGCAGCGGCCCGAACACGATCGTCGTGAGGAGCAGCGCGCTGCCGGCGGTGAGCACCGCCTTCGCGGTGTTGAACGCGAGTTTGTCCGGTCGGATCCGTCGCCGAATCTTGGGTAGCGCGGTGCCGACGGCCAGACAGAGGAGCGCCCATTGTGGCGGCAGGAAAGCGATCGTCAAAAGAATCCCGGTCTCGGACCAGGTGTACGAGATGACGGCGCTGCGGATGCGGATCGTCACACCGACGTCGCTCGTAAAAACGATCATCACAGTGACCAGGATCGGCAGCCACCATTCGGAAAGATCCGATTCCTGGAAGATCGCGAATGCGGCCCAGATCAATATCGCGGCCGCTGCCAGCGCGAAAAGGCTGACCAGCTGCTTGAGCAGCTGGTCAGCCCGGTGTCTGGTAGTCGCCTCGACCATGTGACGCCTCGTTCCGGGGGACCTGACGGTCAGCCTACTGGGAACGTGTCTGCCGGCCTAGTTCCAGTTTGGAATGAGTCTCAGAGCCAATCGGTGCCACGCATTGTGCTCTCCCCCTTTGCGTTGTTGTCTCGTGCTATTTAAAAAGTCTTGGAGGTCTTCGCCGAACCCCGCTTGGTGTGTTGCTGGAACCGACCATATATTCGGCGCGAAAGCAGCGAAAGATTGAAATGTCTCTCGTTTCGGGAAATGCTAAAGCAGGCGCTATTGATTACTTAGAGAAACCGTATGACAACAGAATGCATTGTTTTTGGATCCGTCTGGCCTGAGCCATGATTTCCCTGATCAGGGTAGGTGCGCACACCAATTGACGGCAGATCACGTACGAGTGACAGTGTCGCAAATTCGAGTCGCATGAACGCGTCCGGGCGCGTGAAATGGCGGTCGCCGCGAACATCCCGGCGGCGCTACCAGCCGTACTCATAAACTGCCCTTGTGACCGATCCCCGAAACCTGACGCATGTCGATTCCGCCGGCGCCGCCCGGATGGTCGACGTGTCCGCGAAGTCGGTAACCACACGTACCGCAGTGGCCGCCGGAGTGCTCCGCACGACCCCCGAGGTCGTCACGCTCCTGCGCCGCGACGGGCTGCCGAAGGGCGACGCGCTGGCGACCGCGCGCATCGCCGGCATCATGGGCGCCAAGCGCACCCCCGACCTGATCCCGCTCTGCCACCCGATCGCGCTCACCGGCGTGGTCCTGGACCTCACGCCCGGCGAGTCCACCGTGGAGATCACCGCCACGGTCCGCACGAACGACCGCACCGGCGTCGAGATGGAGGCACTCACCGCGGTCACGGTCGCCGGCCTCACGCTGGTCGACATGGTCAAGGCCGTCGACCCGGCCGCCGTGATCTCCGACGTCCGCGTACTCACCAAGACCGGCGGCAAGACCGGCGACTGGCAGCGCCCCGAGGACCGCCCGTGATCACCGCACGAGTCATCGTCGCCTCCAACCGCGCCGCCGCCGGCGTCTACACCGACACCAGCGGCCCGATCCTGGTCAACGGCCTGCGTGACCTCGGCTGCGACGTCGCCGACCCGATCGTGGTCCCGGACGGCGACCCGGTCGGCGCAGCCCTGCGCGCCGCCGTCGCGGACGGCATCAACCTGGTGCTGACCAGCGGCGGCACCGGCATCACCCCGACCGACCGCACGCCCGACGTGACGCGCGCGCTCCTCGACTACGAGATCCCCGGCATCGCCGAGGCCATCCGCGCCCACAGCCGCGACAAGGTCCCGGCCGCCGCGCTCTCCCGCGCCCTCGCCGGCGTCGCCGGCCGCACGCTGATCGTCAACCTCCCCGGCTCCACCGGCGGCGCCCGCGACGGCCTCGCCGTCCTCGCCCCCCTCCTCCCCCACGCCATCGACCAGCTCAAAGGCGGCGACCACTAACCCAAACCAAAGATCAACTACTCATTTTCCCGCTTCCAGCGTGGTGGCGTCCCGCGTGCTCCCGCGGGCTCACCATCCGTGGCTGGTCACCTCCAAACCCGCACGGGCCGCTGGACCCGCCGCGTCGTTCCGGCGCCCGGTGCGGGCTCGGTCTGCTCCGCGCGGATGGTCCGCTCCGCGCTGCGATCGTTTTCCGCGATGTGGTCTCCGGTGCGTCGAAGGGCTTCGTGCGCCCGAAGACTTATGCCGATATTTCGGGTGCGGAGCGCCCGCGCTGCGGTGTGCTGAGGAACGAACCCATGTGGATCACTCTTCAAGGCGAGCGGGTCATCGGCCTGCGCTGGGCCGGACCTCTTACACCCGAAATTTCGGAATATTGCCGTCTGGCGCCGCCTGGGACCAGTCTCCTCAGGCCCCCCGGTCAACATGTGTAAGCAGAGCAAAGGTGCGCGCGGAAGAGCGAGGGCTCGCCAGCGGCTAGGCTCGGTGCGTGAGTTCTGAGACCACACCCGCGACGCCGGTCGCATGGGCTGACGCGCAGCGGATCGCCTACCTGGCCGGCCGGGACGCGATGCCCGGCGCCGAGCAGGTCGCGCTGGCCGACGCGGACGGCCGCACGCTGGCCGAAGCGCTGGTCACCCTCACCGACCTGCCGCCGTTTCCCACGTCGAGCATCGACGGTTACGCGGTGCGCGGCGCACCGCCATGGCGCCTGCTCGGCCGCGTCCTGGCGGGTTCCGTCGCTCCCCCGATGCCCACCGACCCCGGCACGTCCGATCCCGGTGCGGCCAGCGCCGGCGCGTCTCACACCGGCGCATCCGGTGGCCGCGTCACCGGGGTCCACGGCGAGACGGCGGCCCACGGCGACACGGCGGCCCACGGCGACGCGGCTGGCAACAGCGCGGCGCGGGCGGCCGGGAGCGGGGTCGCGATCGAGGTCGCGACCGGGGCGATGGTGCCGGAGGGGACCGAGGCGATCCTGCGCACCGAGGACTCCCGGACCACGGCGGACGGCCGGATCGAGGGCACGCCGCGCAGCGAGCCGGAGTGGCGGGTGCCCGGTGACGAGGCGGCCCGCGGCGAAGAGCTCTTCCCGGCCGGCACCGCGGTCGACCCCGGCGTGATCGGCCTGGCCGCGCACTGCGGCTACGACGCGCTGCCGGTGCACCGCCGCCCGCGCGCCGCCGTCCTGGTCTTCGGCGACGAGCTGCTGACGGACGGACTGCCGGGCGAAGGGCTGGTCCGCGACGCGCTCGGCCCGGCGCTCCCGTCCTGGCTGCGGCGCCTCGGCGCGACCGTCGGCGCGGGCGTGGTGCACGGGCCGGTGAAGGACACGCTGGACGCGCACGTGGACGCGATCCGCACCGCGCTCGACTCGGCTGACCTGATCTGCACGACCGGCGGCACCATGCGCGGCCCGGTCGACCACCTGCACCCGGCACTGCGCGAGCTCGGCGGGGAGTACCTGATCAACACGGTGGGCGTGCGTCCGGGCTTCCCGATGCTGGTCGCGCGCGTGCCCGGCCCGGACGGCCGGGACCGGTTCCTCGCCGGCCTGCCGGGCAACCCCCAGTCCGCGATCGTGGCGCTGATGTCGCTGGTGGCACCGCTGCTGGCCGGCCTGTCCGGTCGCGCGCAGCCGCAGCTGCCCGAGGTGACGCTGGGCGCGCCGATCCGCGGCCGAGGCACGGACACCCACCTCGCACTGGTACGGGTGGACGCGGCCGGCGTGGCCTGGCCGATGGCGCACGTGGGCTCGTCGATGCTGCGCGGCCTGGCCGGTGCGTCCGGCTTCGCCGTGATCCCACCCGGAACGTCCGGCGAGGAGGGTGCGCGCACCACGCTCGTCCCCCTGCCGCTCCTGAACGGAGAACGACGGTGATCGAGGTTACCGACCAGGTTCTGGACGTCGCCGCGCACGAGGCCGCGGTCTCTGACGTGCGCGCCGGCGCCGTGGTGTCCTTCGCGGGCGTGGTGCGTGACCACGACCACGGCCGCTCCGTGGAGCTGCTGGAGTACGAGGCGCACCCCAGTGCCGAGGCCGTCCTGCGCGAGGTCGCCGCCGAGATCCTGGCCGACCCCGATGTGTACGCGGTCGCGGTCTCCCACCGCTACGGCCCGCTGAAGATCGGCGACGTCGCCCTGGTCGCGGCCGTGAGCACCGCCCACCGCGCCGCCGCCTTCACCGCCTGCGCCCGCCTGGTCGACGAGGTCAAGGCCCGCATCCCGGTCTGGAAGCGCCAGGTCTTCACCGACGGCACCGACGAGTGGGTCAACTGCGCTTGATGGCCGTCTGCGCTCCCGACGCGCTCGGTGCCGGGTAAACAACACGCTATTTCCCGAAATTTCGGGCGCGGAGCGCCCTGCGGCGTTCTCGCGCCCTGCGGCGTTCTCGCGCCCTGCGGCGTTCTCGCGCCCTGCGGCGTTCTCGCGCCCTGCGGCGTTCTCGCGCCTGAGCGCCCGGTAGCCGCCTTCGGTGCGGCTCCATGGTGCCGGAAGCGTTGAGGCGGCGGGTCGCGCCGACCGCCCAGGCGTGGTGGGTGACGGCTTGTGAACCACCGTGCGGGTTCTTCCGGACCACGGCGGGACCGGCAGGGAGGAGCGCCAGCGACGACCGGTGCCCGCGGGAGCATGCGGACCGCAACCACCCGCAGAGTGGGAAAATAAAGATCTTGATCTTTAAATGGGCTGGGTACGCAGGTAGCGGGCGAAGTGGGGCACGGTGAAAGCGACCGTGCCGCGCTCGCCGGAGTAGATCAGGCCCTTCTTGATCAGGGCGTCGCGGGCGGGCGACAGGCTGGCGGGGCGGCGGGCCAGGGACTTCGCGATCTCGGCGGTGGGGACGGCGGTGCCGGGGCCGTCGTCGTCGAGGGAGAGCGCGGCCATCGCGCGCATGTAGTCGCGTTCGGCCGGCGTGGCGCGCTCGAAGCGGGAGCCGAAGAAGCCGACGGCCAGCTCCGCCTCGGCCTCGGGCGCGGCGACCCGCACGTCCGCGACGGTGATCGGCGTCTGTGGCGCGTGGTCCCAGGTGGCCTTGCCGTAGGCCTGGACGAAGTAGGGATAGCCGCCGGACTTCTCGTAGAGCAGGTCGAGCGCCTTCGGCTCGTAGGCGACCTGTTCGCGCAGCGCGGGTGCACCGAGCGCGCGGTCGGCGGCGAGCCGGTCCAGACGGTCGATGCGCTGGTAGCGGAACAGGCGTTCGGAGTACGACTTCGCGGCGGAGAGCACGGCGGGCAGGTGCGGCAGGCCGGCGCCGACCACGATCAGCGGGCCGCCGAGCTGGGAGAGCTCGTGGCAGGCGGCGCAGAGCGCAGAGATGTCCTCGGTGCCGAGGTCCTGCATCTCGTCGATGAAGATCGCGATGCCGGTGCCGACGTCGGTGGCGATCGCGGCCGCGTCCGTGAACAGCTCGACCAGGTCGATCTCGATGTCGCCGGAGTCGGCGCGCCCGCGGACGGCCGGCACGTCGATGCCGGGCTGCCAGCGCTCGCGCAGCTTGGTGGTGCCGTCGTTGGACCGTAGCGCGAACGCCTTGAGCACGCCCAGGAAGTCGTCGATGCGCTCGGGTGCGCGGTGCCGGCCGGCCAGCTCGCGGACCGCCATGTGCAGCGCGGCCGAGACCGGGCGGCGCAGCGACGTGTCCGGCCGGGCCTCGATCTTGCCGGTGCCCCAGAGGCGGCCGATGGCCTGCGAGCGGAGGCTGTTGAGCAGCACGGTCTTGCCGACGCCGCGCAGGCCGGTGAGGACCAGGCTGCGCTCCGGGCGGCCGCGGGCGATGCGTTCCAGGACGACCTCGAACGCCTCCACCTCGCGGTCCCGGCCGGCGAGCTCGGGTGGGCGCTGGCCGGCGCCGGGGGCGTAGGGGTTCCGGATCGGATCCACGCCTTGCACCGTATCGGGCTGTCTAGGGCGGAAGCTAGACCCCGGTAGATGTCTCGATACATGACTAAGGCCGTCTAGCAGTATCGCTAGACGGCCTTAGAAAGAGCTATCAGGAGGTCTTCGGCGCCTCGGTCAGCGTCTTCAGGCAGAGCACGTAGTCACCGACGCCGCCCACGGACGACGACGTATACATGTACCAGGAGTCCGCGCCCTCGACGTCCTTGCATGCCTCTTCGCCGTCATCCGTGAACGGGATGCGGATCAGCACCTCCAGCGTGTCCTTGGCGCAGGGCACCACGCGGATCGACGCGTTCTCGTCCGTGCCGTCGTTGACGATGCAGTCGCCGACCTTGACGCTGTCGGCCGCGTCGTCGTCCTCGCTGCCGCCGGTCGGTGTCGGGAACGGGTCCTCCGTCGGCAGCGTCGGCAGCGTGGGGACCGTGGTCGGGAGGTTGTCGAGCGCGTTGTCCACCGCGTTGCCGGCCTGGTTGATGCCGTACACGACGCCACCGCAGATCAGCAGCGCGAAGACCAGCACCGCGCCGACGATGATGCCGACGACCTTTCCGGCACCGCTGCCACCACCCTGCGGCGGCGGCGCCTGCCAGCCACCGCCCTGCAGCGGCGGGCCGGGCGGGGGCAGCGGCGCGCCGTAACCCTGCACCGGCTGGTTCGGGTCGGCGTAGGGCGCGGCGTACGGAGCACCGCTGTAGGGCGCCTGCGGGTCGGTGCCGTACGGCGGCGGAGGCGGCGGTGCCGCGTCGTAACCGCCGTAACCGGGCTGCCCGGACACCGGTGCGCCGTAGTTCGGCTGCTGTCCGTAGCCGGGCTGCCCCGAGACCGGCGCGCCGTAGTTCGGCTGCCCGGAGATGGGCGCGCCGTAGCTGGGCTGCCCGGAGACGGGTGCGCCGTAGTTCGGCTGACCGTAGTTCGGCTGACCCGAGACCGGCGGCGGGGGCGGTATGTCCCCCTGCGCACCCTGCGGCGGAGTGCCGTACGCCGGCTGACCGTAGGAGGGCGGAGGCGGCGGCGGATAGGTCCCGGCGGGGTTGTTCGGGTCATACTCGGGCTGGCCGGGACCGGGGGGTGGTCCGTAGCTCGACATCGGCACTCCTAGGTTGTGTTTCTCGCGCACCGAGGAAGCCTCACCAAGGTCCCCCCGCTGCTGGGGGACCCTACCGCTGCTTCAGGCAAAGGACGAAGTCAAGGGAATCAAGCTGACTGTTGAAGAAGTAATAGTTTGTGTATCCCTCGACATCCGCGCACTTCTTTTGTGCGTCCTCCTGGCCCGCGGCGGGCGCGTCGAAGCGGTCCAGCACCTCGTACACACCCTTCTCGTCACACTCGGCGACCTTCAGTGAGGGCTTCTCGTCAGATCCCACGTTCTGGACGCACTCGCCCTTCTTCACGTTGCGGGCATCGCTGACCGTGGCCGTCGAGGAGGGGGCCGGAGTGGCGGACGGCGTCGCGGCCGCGCTGCTGGACGGCGGCGGAGTCGGGTCGCCGGTCGCCTCGTTGCCACCGTTGTCGTTGTTCAGCAGGAAGTAGGCGGCGCCACCACCGCCGGCCAGCACCAGCACGACCAGGATCGCGACGAGCGCGATGATGCCGGCACTGCTCTTGCGCGGCGGCGGTGCGACCGGCGCGGGCGCCGGGTTCCAGCCGCCGGGCGCGGCCTCGGCGGGACGCTGCGCGTAGCCGGTGCCGGTGACGTCGTAGTTTCCGGCGCCGTACCCCTGGTTGCCGCCGTAACCCTGCTGGTAGGCGCCACGGTCGTACCCACCCTGGTCGTAGCCCTGTTGTTGCTCGGGCACGGCCTCGTTGGAGTCACGGCCCCAGTCACCCCATGGGTCGGACGGCTCGGTGTAAGGCTCCTCGTGCGGGTCGCGGCCACGTCCGGGCGGCCCCCCGGGCGGTCCGTAATTCGACATGGAACTGCCTCCTACCGAGCTCCTGCGTCAGCTGCCTGCGTGGGCGGGCGGCCTCAGCCACCGTATCCGGGGCACGCCCCTCCCCCACCTCCCGGAAGTGTGCCAGTGTCGGCAACTCGTGTCGTGATCAGGCGGGCTACGATGCGGTCGGTGTCCGTCTCACTCGTTGTGGTCACGACCGTGCTGGGCGCGATCGTGGGTCTCCTGACGCCCCGGGTGACGTGGCGGTTGTCCGTCGAATACGGCGAGCCACCCCGTTCCGCCTGTGAGAACTGCAACCACAAGAGCGATTCATGGGTACGCGTCCGCGTTGCCTGCCCCGGCTGTGGCCGACGACTCGGCCCTCGCCCCTGGCTGACCACGGCGGCCGGCGCGCTGACGCTCGGCGCGCTCGGCTGGGCGTTCGGCCCGGACCCGGTGCTGCCCGGCTACCTGGCGGTCGGCGCGATCGGCGTGCTGCTCGCGTTCGTCGACCTGGCCGTGCTGCGGCTGCCGGACCCGCTGGTCGCGGCCGCGGCCGTGCTCGGCGGCGGCGTGCTGCTGCTCGTCTCGCTGCTCGACTGGTCGTTCGCGCCGCTGCTGCGCGCGCTGCTCGGCGCCGCCGTCCTCTTCGGTGTGTATCTGGTCATCGCGCTGATCCCGGGCGCGAACCTGGGCTTCGGCGACGTGAAGCTCTCCGCCGTGCTCGGCCTGATGCTGGGCTGGCTGGGCTGGCCCGCCTTGGTGTTCGGCCTGCTCGCGCCGCACCTGCTGAACGGTCCCGTGGCGCTGTTCCTGCTGTTCACGGGCAAGGCCGGGCGCGGCACCGACCTTCCACTGGGGCCGGCGCTGCTGGCCGGCGCGCTGGTCGCGGTCGTGGTCGCGCGGCACGGTCTGCCGCTCTTCGGATGATCTTCCGCCCGTAGATCCACTGCTCGGGGCGCGTGTCTGATCGGTGTGCGTCGATCGGCCGAACGGTGGGAAATCGTCGTTCGGCTATCGGTTATCTGACATCACCGGTGTGAGCGACGTGCCGTGTCGCAAAACGGAATTATCTTCCATTTATGAGTGTGGATATGCGGCATTAGCTCGGTTTGGGGTGGGCCGAACGGCCCATCCACTGTCACTCAGGGGTGTCATCCCATCGACATCCACCCCCCGCGCTGTCGATTCCCTCGGCCCGGTCGCCCGACTAGTCATGGTGGCTGTGGCGGGCAGAGTCGGTTCTCGGCCCGTACCGAGGCCGATCCGACCACCAAGGACCAAGGGGAGAAGAGATGCTCAACCTGTTCGTACGGGCGGCCGTGCTCGCCGCGGACCGGGTGGACGCCGCCCGCCGGAGCGACCGTGGCGCGACCGCGGTCGAGTACGCCCTGATCATCGCGGGCGTCGCGGCCGTGCTGGCCGTCGTGGTGTTCGCCCTGGAGGACGTGCTGAGCGGGCTCTTCAAGAAGACCTGTGAAGGCATCGTCGAAGGAACCGCGCCGACGCCCTGCACGACCGCGACCGGTCAGCCGTAAACCCACCGGGACGAGACGGAAAGGCAGTCATGCAGGTCAGGGAGGTGCGCCGGCGCGCCGATCGGGGTGCCGCGGCGGTGGAGACCGCCCTCGTCCTGCCGCTGCTGCTGATGGTGATCTTCGCGATGGTCGACTTCGGCCGGATGCTGAACGCGCAGATCCGGGTCACCGAGGCCGCCCGTGAGGGCGCCCGCGCGTTCACGCTGGTCAGCAAGGAGAAGGCCGCGACGGTCGCGACCGGCGTGCTGGGCGGCCCGCCGTCGGCCGACACGCTGCGGGACGGTCACTGGCAGGGCGTGACCGGCGGCGACTGCCTCGTGGAGCAGAACGACGCGTCGTACGAGGTCGTCTACGGCTTCGAGTTCATCACGCCGCTCGGCGTGTTCGCCGACTTCGTCAACCCCCACGTCATTCAGCTGAAGGCCAAGGCGGTCATGCCGTGCCGCGCCTGACCGAGTGGCGGCCGCGCCGGAGGGACCGCGGCGCGGTCGCCGTCCTCGTCAGCATGATGATCACCAGCGGCATGGTGTTCGGGCTCGGCGCGCTGACCGTGGACGTCGGGCTGATCTACGCGGAGCGGGCCCAGCTGCAGACCGCGGCGGACGCGGCCGCGATCGCGGTGGCCAAGGTGTGCGCGATGCGCCGGCCCGAGTGCAACGAGGACCTGATGCTGCTGGAGGGCGGCCGCTACGCCCGGCAGAACGTCAAGGACGCCGGGGTCGAGGTCAGCGCGGTCTGCGGCGTGGTGCACGTGCCCGCCTCCGAGCACAAGCCGATCCAGCCCTGCCTCCAGCCCGCGTCGAACCTGACCGCCTGTCTCGGCAGCAGATCGGGCGACTACATCGAGGTCCGCGTGCGCACCGCCCGGGACGGCGAGACGTCCGCGCTGCCCCCGGTCTTCGCCGGCGCGGTGACCGGCACGGACGGCGTGACGGTCGCGGCCTGCGCGCGTGCGTCCTGGCGCGCGATCGGCACGGTGAAGGACGCGCTGCCGGTCGTGTTCTCGGAGTGCGTGGTCGCGCACGTGGTCGGTGAACACGGCCTGCAGCCGGAGCCGTCCGGCGCCGGCCACGCGGCCGACCCGAAGGCCGAGGTCACGCTCCCGTTCCGGGAGATCGGCAGGGAGGGTGACGGCTACGGCTACTGCCGGAACCCCGGCTGGACGCGCGCGCCCGGTGAGCGGCCGAGCGACGCGACGGACGGCTTCGGCGGCGAGGTGACCGGCAGCGCCGCGCGGTGCGACGCGTCCTTCGACATCGGCACGATCCGCGAGCTGTCCGGCGCCGCCGGCGGCAACGAGGAGGAGTTCTGGGAGCACTGCTTCGCCACGCTGGTCGGCCTGCACGAGGAGCGGACGCCGGTCCCGGTCGGGGTCTACCGGCCGGCCGACGGTGACCGCGCCTACATCGACAGCGTGCGCAGGTTCGTCGTGACCGGCTGGCGCAGGAGCGGCTGGCCGCCCAAGGAGACCGGCGACGCGCTGCCCGGCGACCGGTGGAGCCAGCCGCCCCCTTCGGACGCGGACGCCGACTGCCCCGTGGGCACCGAGTCCTGCCTGTTCGGCTACTTCACCACGGATCCGGACGGCGGCGGCGCGGCCGGTCCCACCTCGATCCGCATCACCGGCTGACGATCAGAAACGGACTGTTCCCCATGTCACGTCGCATCCTCGCCGTCTTCCTGGCGATCGTCCTGGCCGTGCTCGGCACCTCCGCGGTGCTGTACTACGTGAACCGGGCCGATGACCGCGCGGTCGACGACGTCAGCGCGATCGAGGTTCTGGTCGCCCAGCAGCGGATCTCCACCGGCACCACCGGCGCGGTCATCCGGGACCGGCAGCTCGCCGTCGCCACCCGCATGCCGGCCTCCAGCCTGCCCGACGGCGCGGTCACCGCGATCACGCCCGAGCTGGAGAAACAGCTGGTCACGTCCACACTGCAACCGGGTCAGCTGCTGCTGGGCAGCATGTTCGCGAACGCGACGGAGACGTCCAGCGGCCTGGCCATCCCGAGCGACAAGGTGGCGGTGAGCTTCGAGGCGTCGATGGCGCAGCAGGTCGCGGGCTATGTCCGGCCGGGCGCGCACGTGGCGCTGTTCGCGTCGTACACCGCGACCGCGGGTGGCTCCCGCAAGACGATCGGCGGCGACGGCGTGCGCGGCACCGCGGTGCTGCTGCCCAAGATCGAGGTGATCGCGGTCGGTCAGTACGGCACCGGCGAGACGACGATCACGCCGCAGGACGGCACCGCGGACTCCGAGCCGACCACGCTGGTCACGGTCGCGGCGTCCACGGTCGAGGCCGCGAAGATCATCACCGCGGCGAACGCGGGCGCGATCTACCTCGCGCTGCTCACCGACGAGTCCGACGTGCAGGCCGGCGTCGGCGTCGACAACAACAACGTGTTCGGGTGAGCACGCGATGACCATCCTGTACGAACCGTCCCGCCAGGCCTCCCAGCACTTCGGCATGCTGGTCGGCGGCGACGTGCGTACCGCGACCAGCCTCGACGAGGTGTACGCGCTGCTCAACGAGGACCCGGACGAGCAGCTGGTGCTGATGGGCCCGAACACGCCCGCGGCCGAGGCGGTGAGCCTGGCGGCCCGGCAGCGGCTGGCCCGCCCGTCGCTCGGCGTGGTGCTGCTGCGTCACCAGCTGGAGGTGACCGTGCTGGCCGAGGCGATCCGCTCCGGCGTGCGCGAGGTCGCGGACGTCAACGACCCGACGAACATCCTGGCCGCCTGCGCGCGGTCCCAGGATCTCTCCCGGCGCATGCACGGCGGCCTGCACGCGAAGACCGCGGAGCGCGCGGACGCGGTCGACGGAAAGGTGATCACGGTCTACGCGGCCAAGGGCGGCTGTGGCAAGACGATGCTCGCGGCGAACCTGGCCGTCGCGCTCGCAGCCGGCGGGGACAAGCGCGTCTGCCTGATCGACCTGGACCTGACGCTCGGCGACGTGGCGCTGATGCTGCAGATGTCGCCGGAGCGGACCATCGCGGACGCGGTGCCGGTCGCGGACCGGATCGACGAGACCGGCCTGCGCACCATGGTCATGAACTACTGCCCGGGTGTGGACGTGCTGCTCGCACCGGTGGTCCCGACGATCGCGGAGCAGATCAGCCGCGACCTGGTCACCGAGATCCTGTACCTGACCCGCGGCATGTACGACTACGTCGTGGTGGACAGCCCGCCGGTCTTCAACGACCACGTGCTGGCCGCGCTGGACGCCTCGCACCAATATCTGCTGGTCGCCACGCCCGCGGTGACCGCGATCAAGAACCTGCGGATCCTGCTGGACACGTTCGACGTGCTCGACTATCGCAAGGAGAACCGGCTGGTCATCCTCAACCGGGCCGATGCCCGGCTGGGTGTGACGCCGGCCGACATCGAGCGCGTGCTGCGGATCCCGCTGACCGCGCAGATCCCGGCCAGCCGCGACGTCTCCATCTCGATCAACCGGGGTGTGCCCATCGTGCTCGACTCGCCGGCGCACCCGGTCAGCGAGGCGATCCGCGACCTGGCCGCGCACCGGATCGGCGCGGGCGTGTCCACCTCCAGAGGCCTGAAGTCCATGCTGTCCCGTCGTGGGAGAAGGTGAGTTGCGGTGACCGAGCGAAGCGAGGGCGCCATGAGGCTCAGTGTCCGGTCAGGGCGTCGGGGGAGCGAAGCGGAGGAGACGGCGTGACCGACCAGCAGAAGCGGCGTCGTTCGGACGAGATCCCGCGCACCGGCAGCGGGTTCTCCGCCGCTGAGGTCCTGGCGCTGCACGAGGACTCGCCGTACCCGGCCACCGCGATCCCGGTGACCGCGGTGCCGAGCACGAACTTCCCGCTCAGCGGCGCCACCACGCCCACCTCCGGCGCGACCAACGGCGCGTTCGGCCGGCGCAACGTGCGCCGTGCCTACGACCCGCTGGCCGAGGTCCGCCGCCGGGCCCACGGCGCGCTGCTGGAACAGCTCGGGCCGCAGATGTACGAGGCCGGCGCGGACGAGGAGGAGCTGGAGCGCCGCGTCCGGGAGGCACTGCCCGGCCTGCTCGCCAAGGAGGACCAGCTCACCGCCGGCGACCGTGGTGTGGCGTTCCGGCAGGTCATCGACGAGATCGTCGGCCACGGCCCGATCGAGCCGCTGCTGCGCGACCCGGACATCACGGAGATCATGGTCAACTCCTGGGACCGGATCTACGTGGAGCGCTTCGGGCGGATCCAGTCCGTGGAGACCGCGTTCCTGGACGAATGGCACCTGCGCCGCGTCATCGACAAGATCGTCTCCCGGGTGGGGCGCCGCGTCGACGAGTCCAGCCCGATGGTCGACGCCCGCCTGCCGGACGGCAGCCGCGTCAACGCGGTCATCCCGCCGGTCACGCTGGACGGTGCCGCGATGACGATCCGGAAGTTCGCGGCGAACCCGTACGGCGTCGAGGACCTGATCGCATTCGGCACGCTCAACCACTCGGTCGCCTCGCTGCTGTCCGGCTGCATCCAGGGCCGGCTCGACGTGCTGATCACCGGCGGCACCGGCACCGGCAAGACCACGCTGCTCAACGTGCTCTCCCAGATGCTGCCGCCGCACGAGCGGATCATCACCATCGAGGACGCGGCCGAGCTCAGGCTGGCCCAGGACCACGTGGTGCGCATGGAGTACCGGCCGCCGAACATCGAGGGCCGCGGCGAGGTCACCATCCGCGACCTGGTCCGCAACGCGCTCCGCATGCGCCCGGACCGGATCGTGGTCGGCGAGGTCCGCGACGGCGCCGCGCTGGACATGCTCCAGGCCATGAACACCGGCCACGACGGCTCGCTCACCACCGTGCACGCGAACTCGGCGCGCGACTCGCTCTCCCGCCTGGAGACCATGGTGCTGATGGCCGGCATGGACCTGCCGGTGCGCGCGATCCGGGAGCAGATCGCGTCCGCGGTGGACGTGATCGTGCACCTCAGCCGGCTCCGGGACGGCACGCGGCGGATCACGCACGTGACCGAGGTGGTCGGCCTGGAGGGCGACGTGATCACGACGCAGGACATCTTCACGTTCGACTTCAAGTCCGGCACCGACGCGTACGGCCGCTACCAGGGCGAGCTGCGGCCGACCGGGATCCGGCCGCAGTTCCTGGACAAGCTCGCCGACCAGGGCGTCGACCCGTCCCCGCGCAACCTGGGCCTGGAGGACGTGCTCCAGTGATAGAGACGGGCACACCCGCGTTCCGGGCCGCGATGGCGGTGCTGGTCTTCCTGGCGCTGCTCGCGATCTTCCTGCTGATCTTCTCGCCCATGTTCGGCATGGTGGAGCGCCGCCGCCGGATGGCGCAGGTGGAGGAGTTCGCGTCCGCGGTCCGCGCGGACCGGTCCGCCGTGCCCAAGCCGTCGTCCCCGTTCGCCCGGGTCGCGGTCTCCGCCGCGGAGCAGGTCGTGCGCACCCGCGGCTGGGAGGAGCGGCTGTCCCGCCAGCTCGACCGCGCCGGCCTCAAGCTACGCCCCAGCGAGTGGCTGCTGGTCCGGATCGGCGTCGCGCTCGGCTGCGCGGTCGTGGTCACGCTGCTCATCGGCCCGCTCGGGTTCGTGCTCGGCACGTTCCTCGGCGTGCTGGCCACCGCGCTGTTCCACCGGCGGCTCGCCGCCCGCCGTGAGGAGCGCTTCTCCGCCGCGCTGCCGGACGCGATCCAGATGGTGATCGGCTCGCTGCGCTCCGGTTTCTCACTGCAGCAGGCGCTGGACGCCATGGTCCGCGAGTCCGTCGACCCGCTGGGCGGCGAGTTCAGCCGCGCGCTGGCCGAGGTCCGGCTCGGCATGGAGATCGAGGAGGCGCTCGACCGGGTGGCCGCGCGCATGCACAACAAGGATCTGGCCTGGACCGTGATGGCGATCCGGGTGCAGCGCGAGGTCGGCGGCAACCTCGCCGAGGTGCTCGGCAACACGATCACCACGATCCGCGAGCGCGAGCTGTTGCGCGG
This sequence comes from Catenuloplanes japonicus, assembly GCF_000717135.1. Taxonomy (GTDB): domain Bacteria; phylum Actinomycetota; class Actinomycetes; order Mycobacteriales; family Micromonosporaceae; genus Catenuloplanes; species Catenuloplanes japonicus. The sequence continues at coordinate 91,898 of NZ_JNXY01000037.1, read as the reverse complement.
CCACGTGCGCGCGCTCTCCGCCGAGGGCCGCCTCTCCGCCTGGGTGCTGCTCGCGCTGCCGGTCGTGCTGGGCCTGTTCATGTTCCTCACCCGGCGGGAGTACGTGGCGCCGCTCGTCACCGACCCGCGCGGCATCGTGATGCTCGCCGGCGGCGTGGTGATGGTCGTGCTCGGCGGCTTCTGGCTGACCCGCGTGGTCCGGGTGGAGGTCTGACGTGGACGTCATCGTGCTCGGCGCCGGCCTCACCGTCATCTTCGCCGCGCTGCTGATCCTGCTGCTGGCGGTCGTGTCCGGCGGCGGGGGCCGCCGCGGCCTGGCCCGCGCGCTCGCGGACATCGACGCGGTCTACGCGCCCGGCGCCGCTCAGGGCCGCCGCACCGCGCTGTCCGGAACGCCGCACAGCCGCGGTCCGCTCGGCCGCGCGGTCACGCTGCTCGCCAGCCGCCTCACGCCGAACTGGGCCGCCGTCTGGCTGCAGCGCACGCTCGACCACGCCGGCAACCCGCCGTCCTGGCCGCCGGCCCGGATCCTCGAAGCGCAGGGGTGGGGACTGCTCCTCGGCGTACCCACCGGTGCTCTTCTGGGTCTTCTGCTCGTCGCGGTCCGCGGTCTGCCGCCGGTCAGCACGCTGATCCTGGGCGCGCTCGCGGGCGGCGTGATCGGGCTGTGGGGCCCCTACCTGCTGGTGCTCAACGCGGCCCAGCGCCGCCAGGAGCAGTTGCTCGACACGCTGCCGGACACGCTGGACATGCTCACGCTCTGCGTGGAGGCCGGGCTGGGCTTCGACGCCGCGTTGCAGCAGGTCGCGGCCGGGATCGACGGCCCGCTAGGCCGGGAGCTGGCGCGGGCGCTGCAGGAGATGCAGATGGGCAAGCGGCGCGGCGAGGCGCTGCGCGCGCTCGCGGACCGCACCACCATCCCGGAGCTGCGCAACGCGATGATGTCGATCGTGCAGGCCACGGAGCTGGGCATCCCCGTGGCGGCCGTGCTGCGCGAACAGTCCCGGGAGATGCGGGTCAAGCGGCGGCAACGCGCGGAGGAGCGGGCCCGCAAGGTGCCGATCAAAATCCTGTTCCCGCTGGTCTTCTGCCTGTTCCCGGCGCTGTTCGTGGTCATCCTGGGCCCGGGGATCCTGCGGATCATCGACGCTTTCTCAAACTAGGAACGGATTTTCCCACTTCGCGGTGGTCCGGCAGCGTCGCTCCCGCGGGCACCGGTCGTCGCCGGCGCTCCTCCCTTCCGCTGCCGTGGGTGGTCGCGCTTCAACCGAAACCCGCCCGCGCCTAACCCTTCTCCGGGATCAGGCCACGATCCGTCGCCGCGATCACGGCCTGCTCCCGCCCGCCCACGCCGAGCTTGTCGTAGATCCGGGCCAGGTACGTCTTCACCGTCGACTCGCTCAACCCGAGCGACGCCGCTATCTGCGGCACGGTCAGCCCGTCCCGCAGCAGGTGCAGCACCTCGCGCTCGCGCGGACTGACCACCGTGGCCGAACTCCGCCGCCGGCTCAGCGCGCCCGCCAGGTCCGGCGCGGTGAACGAGGCCGGCGCCGCGGCCGCGTGCCGGACCGCGGCCAGGATCGCGCCCAGCTCCTCCGTGCGCGGCAGGAACGCGGAGATCCCCGCCTCCAGCGCGCGCAGCAGCAGGTCGTCGTCGCGCGCGGCCAGCAGCACTATCCCGAGCGCCGGATGGCTGCGGCGCAGCTCCGCGCCCCAGGCCAGGCCGTTGCCGTCGGCCAGGTCGAGATCGAGCAGCACCACGTCCGGCAACTGCTTGCCGAGCAGCGACAGAGCCTCGGCCCCGGACGCGGCGGCGCCGACCAGCTGCAGGTCCGGCTCGCCCTCGAGCGCCGCCGCGATCCCTGCCCGGGTCAGCGTGGCGCTGGCCGCGGAGACAACGGTGACGGTCATGGGCGGAGTCTGGTCGCTCCGCCGTGGATTGGCGGTCACCTAGCCGACAGCGATGCCGTTCGGTCAACCAAGATCGGCCATCCGGGCTAGATCAGACGCAGCTGGCGATCCTTGGGTTTGCGCGGCTCAGCGGCGCCGAGACGCTCGAACAACCCGGAGTCGATGTCGTTCAGGAACGGCGTCGGCACACAGTCCCGCTCCGAACCGTAACGGAAGCGTCGCGCCGCGTGGCTGACGTAGAGCCGGTCCTGCGCGCGGGTGAGGCCGACGAAGAACAGCCGCCGCTCCTCGTCGATGTCGTCCTGCGACGGCTTCTCGCCCGGGAACCGCATCGGCAGCAGCCCGTCCTCGCAGCCGACCAGGAACACGACCGGGAACTCCAGTCCCTTCGCCGCGTGCAGCGTGAGCAGCGTGACCGCCTCCGCGCGCGGGTCCAGCGTGTCCACCTCCGCGCCCAGCGCGATCTCGCCCAGGAACTGCTGCAGGTCGTCGCCGCAGCGCAGCGCCAGCGGCTTCAGGACGTCCACCGCGGACCAGACGTCGGCCGGCTCGACCGTGGCCGCCGCGTCCAGTGTCGGCGTCGCGAACCGCTCGGCCAGCACCTGGCCGGTCAGCCGGACCCGGGCCGCGACGGAACCGCCGAGCCCGTCCGCGTGCCGCAGCTCGCGCGCGATCGCGGAGACGCCGGCCCGGTCCCGCAGCCGGTTGTGCGAGCGCTTCTGCACCGGGATGCCGGCCCGGCCCAGCGCGTCCAGGATCGGGCCGGACTGCGCGTCGGTCCGATAGAGCACCGCGATGTCCGAGAACGAGATGTTCGAGGTGCGGCCGTCCGCCCGGCCCGAGTCCATCGACCGGTGCGACACGCCGCCGACCAGCTCGTCCACGGTCCGCGCCACGAACTCCGCCTCGTCGCCCGCGGAACCGGCCGCCAGCCGTCCGACCAGCGGCGCCTCCGGGTCCAGCCGGGCCGGGTCCAGCCGACGGCCGCGCACCAGCGACGCCGGGGCGATCGCCTGCACGGCCGCGGCCAGGATCGGCGCGGACGAGCGGTAGTTGCGGGTCAGTCGTACCGTGCGGGCGTCCGTGAAGTCCTGCGCGAAGCGCAGGAAGTAGCCGACGTCCGCGCCGCGGAACGAGTAGATCGCCTGGTCCGGGTCGCCGATCGCGCACAGGTTGCCGTCCGGCGGGCTGAGCAGGCGCAGCAGGTCGTACTGCACGGAGTCGACGTCCTGGTACTCGTCGACGAAGATCCACCGCCAGCGCGCGCGGTACTCCTCGACCAGCGCCTTCGACTCGGTCAGCAGCGCCACCGGCAGCGTGACCAGCTCGTCCAGGTCGACGAGGCTGTCCGCGCGCAGCAGCTTCACATAGGCGGCGTCGTCCTCGCCGGCCTCGGCCCGCGCGGCCGCACGCTGCACGTCGTCCGCGATCCGGAAGTCGTCCGGCAGCCCGGCCGCGCCCGCGTTCTCCCGCAGGATCGACAGGCCGAGCGAGTGGAACGTGGAGACCGTGATCCCGTCCGCGACCGGGCCGAGCAGCGCATCCAGCCGCTCCCGCATCTCCTCGGACGCGCGCCGGGTGAACGTGATCGCCAGGCACTGCTCCGGCAGCACGTTGAGCTCCGCGCACAGGTACGCGATCCGGTGCGTCAGCGTGCGCGTCTTGCCCGTGCCCGGACCGGCCACGATCAGCAGCGGCCCGGCCGGCGCGGACGCGGCCACCCGCTGCATCGCGTCCAGCCGGTCCAGCAGGCCGGTGCCGACCTCCTCCATGCCGGAGAGCATCGGCTCGAACGGCTCGTGCGGCGACGGCGGCGACAACGCGGGCGGCACCGAGGCCACCCCGCGCGCGGGCCGGGGCCGGGCCGAATCCACCGCGGGCGAGCTCGTCCCGATCAGCAGCGGCGACGTCGCGTCGTCGGAGGAGTTCGAGGACGACGACGCAGAAGCCACAACCGCCGCCTTCTTCTTGACCGGAGTCCTGGCCGGTGCCTTCGCCGGTGCCTTCTTGGCGGGCACCCGCTGCTGCGGCACCGGCAGATCGAACAACGCGTCCGCCTGCGCCGCCCCGCCCGTGGACTTCAGCTCCCCGGGCTCGAACAGCTTGATGATGCCGTACTCCCCGTCGTACCCCGGAGTCCTGTGCACCTGATTGCGGCGCAGCCGCGAGATCGCCTCGCCGATCAGCTCGCCGCCGGCCGCGGTGATGTCCGTCACCGGCACCGTGGTCAGGATGTCCAGCTCCGAGCCGAGCGCCGCGATCAGCGAGTTGAGCTGGCCCTCCACGGTCTTCGAGCGCGCGCCCACCGCGTTGATCTCACCGAGGATCTCGCCCAGCGGCACCAGGTGCGTGACCTTCTTGGCGTTCGGGCGGGTGTCGCCGTCGGCCCGGTCGGCCAGATCCTCGACCCGGCTCAGCACGCCGACGGTCAGGCCCTTACCGCACTCCGGGCATATGCCACCGGCCTCGCGCGTGCGGGCCGGCGCCCAGTTGATGCCGCAGTTGCGGTGCCCGTCCGAGTGGTACTTACCCTCCTCCGGGAAGAACTCGATCGTCCCGTCCAGGCCGTTCCCGGTGCGCAGCGCCTCGCGCACCGAGTAGTAGTCCAGCGCGGACGAGAGCACCGTCGCCTCGCGGGCCAGCGCCGGCGGCGAGTGCGCGTCCGAGTTCGAGACCAGCTGGTACGCGTCCAGGCTGCTCACCCGCCCGTTCATCTCCGGGTCGGAGGAGAGCCCGGTCTCCACCGCGAAGATGTGCGGCGCGAGATCGGCGTAGCAGTCCGCGATCGCGTCGAAACCGGACTTCGAGCCCAGCGCGGAGAACCACGGCGTCCAGATGTGTGCCGGGACCAGGAACCCGTCCGGGCTCGCCTCCAGCACGATCTCCAGCAGGTTCCGCGAGTCCAGCCCCAGGATCGGCCGGCCGTCCGAACCCAGGTTGCCGATCCGTCCGAGCGCGGTGTTGAATCGCGCGGCCGCGTCCAGATCCGGCATGTAGATCAGGTGGTGGACCTTGCGCGTCCGGTCGCCACGCTTGTAGATCGTCGAGATCTCCACCGACAGCATGTAGCGCATCGGGCTCGCCTCGGCGACGCTTCCCAGCCGCGGCGGCAGGCGCTTCGCGATGTCCGCCTCGACGTCCGGCGCGAGCCGGTAGAGGCCGGGCTCCGCGGGCTTCAGCGTCTCGCGGAGGTGGTCGAACCATGCGGGGTGCGTGAAATCACCCGTGCCGAGCAACGCGACGCCCTTGCGCCGGGCCCACCACGCCAGGTTCGGCATGTTGAGATCGCGGCTGCATGCGCGCGAGTACTTGGAGTGAATGTGCAGGTCCGCCACGAACGTGGGCGCGACCGTAGCGCCGTCGAAGGGTGTCGCGCTCAACGGGGGCACGCCGCATCCTGCCACGCCGCGCCGGTCGGCCGCGCGGCGCCACGCCCGCAATGTGACGTCAACTCCACCGGAGTGATCCCCGCTGTCGCCGATCCCGGCGAAGACCGCCACGTTGCCCGTCGAAAGAACCCGAAGATCACAATCATCAGAGGATACGGCCGCGGCTTCGAGACGTGCGCCGCATGCCTTCCTCGTTCGTCGTTCCCGGCCCCGCGCCGAGCCGGACATCAGCCTCCGGCGCTGGGCTGCTTTCTTAGCCTCCGGCGAAGGGCGGCAGCACGTCCACCGTCGGGTCGTCGGGGAGGGGGGCGGTGCGGTCGCGCCAGGCGGCGCCGTCGACCAGGTAGCTCGCGCGCGCGAAGACCGAGGCCAGGCCGTCGCCGTGGCGGGTGGTCAGCTCGGTCAGCAGCGCGTCCAGCGTCGTGGCGGCGGAGTCCAGCGTCTCCTCGGACGTGCCGGCGGCGACACGGGCGGCCGCGAAGTACCGCACGGTGATCTTCACGGTCAGCCGCCGATCGCGGACATCGGGCGTACCGGCTGCAGGAACGACGGATCGTCGATGCCGTGACCGGCCCGCTTGCCCCACATCGCCACGCGCCAGCGCCGGGCCAGTTCCTCGTCGTCCGCACCACCGCGCAGCGCGGCCCGCAGATCCGACTCCTCCGTGGCGAACAGGCACGCTCTGACCTGCCCGTCCGCGGTCAGCCGGGTCCGGTCGCAGTCGCCGCAGAACGGCCGCGTCACGGTGCCGATCACGCCGACCCGCGCGGGCCCGCCGCCGACCGCGGTGTGGCCGTCGACCAGCCAGGTCTCGGCCGGCGCGCCACCGCGCGCGACCGGGTCCGGCAGCAGCGTGAACGCGGCCTGCAGATCGCGCAGGATCTCCTCCGCGGTGACCATGGTCGCCCGGTCCCACCCGTGCTGCGCGTCCAGCGGCATCTGCTCGATGAACCGCAGCTGGTAGCCGTGCTCCAGCGCGAACGCGAGCAGCGCCGGCGCCTCGTCGTCATTGACGCCGCGCATCAGCACCGTATTGATCTTCACGGGCGTCAGCCCCGCGTCGGCCGCGGCGCGCAGCCCGGCCAGCACGTCCGGCAGCCGGCGGCGGCGGGTCAGCGTCGCGAACCGGTCCTCGTCCAGCGTGTCCAGCGAGACGTTGACCCGGTCCAGCCCGGCGTCGCGCAGCGCGGCCGCGGTCTTCTCCAGGCCGATGCCGTTCGTGGTCAGGCTCGTCGTCGGCCGCGGTTCCAGCAGCGCGACCTCGGTGACGATCTTGGTGAGGCCGGGCCTGATCAGCGGCTCGCCGCCGGTGAACCGCACCTCGCGCACGCCCAGCCGCTCGACCGCGATCCGGACCAGCCGGATCACCTCGTCGTCGGTGAGCACGTCCGAGTTCGGCAACCAGGGCAGGCCCTCCGCGGGCATGCAGTAGGTGCAGCGGAGATTGCATCGGTCGGTCAGTGACACCCGGAGATCGATCGCCTGGCGCCCGAAGCGGTCGATGAGACCGGGCTCGGCCGGGCGGGGTGCGTCTACGTCCACTCGTCGAACCTAGCGCGCATGACGATCACAGTCGAAGCATCCTTTCGGCGGCGGCCCGCACCGGTTCCCGGTAGGCGTGGCCGAACAGCGCGGTGTGCACCAGCAGCAGGTGCAGTTGGTGCAGCGGCACCCGTGCCTCCCAGCGCTCGTCCAGCGGCCGGCCGAGGGCGGCCGCGCGCTCGGCGTACCCCCTGATCAGATGCTCTTGATCTGGAATGCCCCCGAACAGCCGGAGCGCGGCCAGGTCGGTCTCGCGGTGGCCGCCGTGCGCGGCCGGGTCGATCAGCCGGGCGCGCCCGTCCGCGCCCCACAACACGTTGCCCGGCCAGAGGTCGCCGTGGATGCGGCTCGGCGGTTCGTCGCCGCCGAAGTCCTCGATCCGGCGCAGCACGGCCTCGACCGACGCGCGCGTGTGGTCGTCGAGCGCGCCGTTGTCGACGGAGAGCCGCAGGTAGGGCCGGAGACGGCGTTCGGCGAACCACGGCCCCCACGGGCCCGGTGCGGGCGAGTTGTCCTGCGGGAGCGATCCGATGAGCGCATCCGTGTGCCCCGGCAGCAGGCCGAAGGCGTCCGCGCCGGCCAGGTGGGTGGTGGCCAGCTCCTCGCCGAGTCGCCGGGCCGCGGCCGGCGTGGGCGTGCCCGGCTCGATCCACTCCAGTGCCAGCAGGTCCGGAAGAACCACGACGATCTCCGGCACGGGTACGCCTCCGGCCTCGCCCAGCCAGCGCAGGCCCGCGGCCTCGACCTCGAAGTTCTCCGGCGTACCGGCGGGCATGCTCTTGGCGAAGATCGACTCGCCGTCGTCCAGCGTCAGCCGGGACGCCTGCGCGATGCTCCCGCCACCCACCGGCGTCTGCCGGATCCGCTGGTGGGTGAGAAATGTCGAAAGGTGCTGCGGGTGCGCACGAAGATAGGCCAGGTCCACGCGCTGATCCCCTCAAACTGGGTGCCGGTCAGTCATTATGTCCGCATGGGTGCCGTAACCGTCCGTCCTTACCGCCCGGCGGACCACAGCGCGGGCCGGCAGCTCTGGGGCGAGCTGATCGAACGGCACCGCGAGCTCTACGACGATCCCGGCTACGGCGGGGCGGACCCTACCGCCGCGTTCGAGGAATATCTGACGCGGCTGGACCTGTCCGGCGTCTGGGTCGCGGAGCATCCGGAGCACGGAGTGATCGGCCTGGTCGGGCTGATCGTCGACGGCCGGCGCGGCGCGGTCGAGCCGGTCGTGGTCGCGGACGGTCACCGGGGCGAGGGCGTGGGCAGGGCGCTGCTCGGCTTCCTGGCGGACGAGGCCCGCCGACGTCACCTGACCGCGCTGACCATCTCGCCGGAGTCGCGCAACATCGAGGCGATCACCTGCCTGCACGCGGCCGGTTACACGGTGCTCTCCTCGGTCGAGCTGACGCTGGATCTCGGCCCCGACCCCGCGTCCCGGAGCGAGCGCCTCCAACTCCACGAGCTCGAATTCCACGTCTGACCTGGGTCTTCATGTAGAAACGGACATTTGGGGCTGTGGATAACCCGGTGTCGTCCACGGAGATCCCCCGCCGCCCGGCCGCCTCGCCACGCTGGCCGCATGAGCCTCTCCGACCTACGGGTCACCTCTCCCGCGCACCTCATCGCCGTCGTGCCGTACCTGCTCGGTTTCCATCCACGCGACAGCCTCGTGGTGGTGGGCAGACACGACAACGCACTGGTGTTCGCCGCACGGCAGGATCTGCCGCCGCCCGACCTGTCGTTCCCCGAGATCGACGAATACGCACGGCAGATCGCGACCGTGGTGGCGCGGCAGACCGTCGACTCGGTGGTCCTGATCGGCTACACCGGGGCCCACCTCAGCGGCGCCGCGCTGGTCGCCGCCGTCAACGACGCGCTGCTCGACCTGCGCATCCCGGTCCGCGAGCAGCTGCGCGTCGCGGACGGCCGCTTCTGGTGCTACCTGTGCACGGACGAGAACTGCTGCCCGTCCGCCGGGCGTGCCTACACGGACGCGGCCGACGAGATCCGCGCCGCCGCCGGCTTCGAGGTGCACACCGACCGCGCCGCGATGGTCGCCTCGCTCGCCCCGGTCACCGGCGCCGCCCGCGACGCGATGCTGGCCGCCACCGTCGAGGCCGACCGCCGGCTGGACGTGTTGTGTGCCGGCCTCGACCCCGGGCCGGGCGTGCTGCTCGGCGCGCTCCGGCGGATCGGCTCCCGCGCGGTCGGCGACGCCATGTCCCGGCACCACGACGGCGGCACGCTGGACGACGACGAGATGGCCTGGCTGACCGTGCTGCTGACCCAGGACCCGGTCAGCGAATACGCGCTGAATCATGCCCAGGGCGCGGGGTGGGAGGTGGCGCTCTGGTCCGATGTGGTCCGTCGCGCCCGGCCGGAGCTGGCCGCCGTCCCCGCGGTGCTGCTCGCGTTCACCGCGTGGCGCCTCGGCCAGGGCGCGCTCGCGTCCGTCGCGGTCGACCGCGCGCTCTCCCTCGACCCGCACCTCGTCATCGCGCGCCTGCTCGACGACGTGCTCGCGGACGGCATCCCGCCGTCCGCGCTGGACGCGCCGAGGGCCGCATGAGGTCCCGGTCAGACCGGCAGCCACGCCTGGTGCTCGAGCGTGGCGAGCGACACCGCCTGCAGCCCGCCGGGCCCGGCCGTCCAGAGTGTGCCGCCGACGACCAGCGCGCGCGTGATCGGGCCGCCGTCCGGGTGGACGATCCGGCCCGCCTCGGCCAGCGTGTCCCCGGCGAGCCGCAGGACCAGGGCGGAGGGCGCCGCGCCGGTGTGATCCGCGACCGGCACCACCAGATGCCCGGTCGCCGGCCAGAACAGGAACGCGTGCGGGTCGAATTCGGCGGCCGAGCTCGTGGCCGGGAGATGGTGCTGCGCCAGTCGCGCGGGCGACTGCGGGTCCGCCACGTCGAAGAGCGAGACCTGCATCCCGGTGACGCGGCCCGCCTCGGTGGCGTCCTGGCCCACACCGATCAGCCGGCCGGGCGCGGCCGGGTGCAGATAGGCGGAGTAACCGGGGATCTTCAGCTCGCCGGTGACCCGCGGCCGGGCCGGGTCGCTCAGATCGACCGCGTAGAGCGGATCCGTCCGGCGGAACGTGACGACATATCCGCGATCCCCCAGGAACCGCACCGAGTGGATGGTCTCACCGCGCCCCAGATCGCCGACCGAGCCGGTGACGGTGAGCGCGGCGCCCTGCCGGGTCAGCGTGGTGACGACGGAGCTCGCGTTCCCGCCGATCGTGGTCGCGGCGCGCAGGACACCGTCCCACTCCGACAGGGCGAACTGGTTGATCAGATACCCCGGGACCACGCCGGAGGCGGCATACCGCGGCGCGGACGCACCCCCGGTGTCGAACCGGTAGATCTCGGTGTTCTCCCTGCCCCGGTCCGCGACGTAGAGGCTCTCCCCCGTGCCGTAAACGGTGTCGCCCTCCGCGACCACGCCCACCGGAGCGCCGTCCGTGAGCGCGGGCGCGGCGAGGTCGAAACTGAGCATGGTCAGCGTGCGCACGCCGTCGTAGGACGCGGGCCGGGTCACCCGGTCGCACGGGACCGTGCCGATGACGACCGTGCCGTCCGGTCCGGTGACCTCGAATCGGGGCAGCCAGACGTCGTCCGTGGCGTCCCGCACGATCCGGCGGTTCCCCTCCAGGTCCGGCCGCTCCAGGGGGAAGTCGATGCGGGGCGACGAGCGCAGCACCACCCGGGCCGTGCCGCCGTTCTGCCGCGCGTCGACCAGCGATCCGTCCGCGGTGTACCGGCCGATCTGACGTGGCGGGCCGGAGAGGTCGATCAGGCGCAGCTCCAGCCGGGATCGCACCGTCGAGGGAAATCCGCGTCCGTCCTCGGCGAACCCGTTCGGCACGAAGCGTGGCGTGGCGCCGTCGGCCAGCACGAGCGCGCGATCGCCGGAGAGCAGCAGGTCGGCCGTGCCGTGGAGGCCGGTGAGCGCCAGCTCGCCGGTCTGGGTGCGGGAGGCCGCGTCGATCACGCGGAGCACCGGGGCGCCGCCGAGCGCGGAGATCGTGACGATGCGCCGGCCGTCCGTCTTGACCTGGTCGGGCTCGTCGACACCGCGCTCGTGCGTGTTGGTCCCGGAGAAGCCCGCGGCACCGGCGTCACCCGGCACGTTCGCGGACATGTCCCGCGCGACCTCGGCACCGCCGCCCAGCGAGGTCAGGATCCGCGGATCGCCCTCCAGGCCGAACTGTCCGACCTTCGCCAGCGCCGCGCGCCGCAACTCGGCGTAGAGACCGGAGCACGAGTCGTATGACACCAGCCGCAGACCACCCATCGGCGTCTCCGGTGGACTCTCGCGGACATCGCGGGCGCCGCCCGAGGACGACGCGCACACCGCCACCACGAGCAGCAGCGCGAGAACGGCCGGGCTCCGCCGGGACACAGTCATGCCCGGTTGGACGGTGGAGCGCGCCCGGCCGTTCCGTGCGACCTACCTCAGAGGTACATGCCCGTGCGGTGGTCCTCCGCGGGCTCCTTCGCGACCGGCTTGTCGCCCTCGCCGAAGAAGCGCTTCCCGCCGAATTCGCCGTGCAGCCGGTCGTCCAGCTCGTCCGCGAGGCCGGTCATCACCTGCACCGCAAGCATCAGGTGGGTCGCCTGAAAGTTCCGGCCGAAGACCGGGATCGACGCCCACACCGTGTCGTTCGCGCAGTAGAGGCGGCCGATCGGCATGCGGTTGGTCAGCTCGGAGAGCTTGCCGTACAGCTGCTCGGTCGGCTCGACCTCGGTCAGGATCGGCGAGAACACGTCCACCAGCGGCGGGTTGTCCCGCACCCGGACGAAGACCATCGCCGAGCCGGCCCGGATGCCGATGTCACCGTCCGCGTCCACCTGCAGCTGCTCGACGCTGATCTTGGTCATCGAGCTGACCACCATCTTGACCTGCTCGTCCAGCTCGAAGCCGGCCAGCGGACCGCCGTCCTTGCCGGAGATCAGCGCCTCCTCCAGCGCCAGCTCGGCCTGCTCGATGTCGCCGATCGACGGCTCGTGCCGGGCCGTGCCCAGCAGCGGCGTCTCGATCGGCTCGTCCTCGCTGTCGTGCACCAGGTAGACCACGAACGCCGGGTGCGGCGCGCCGTAGATGTCGCGCAGCGTGCGCGCCACCGTGCTCGCCAGCCGCGCCGTGCCGCCCGCATTCGTCCGCAGGCCGAACTGGCCGCCGGAGCCCTCCACCACGCCGGGCGGGGACCATCCGAGCGCCACCAGGTCGGCCACCGCGGCCCGGTCCATCCGATATCCCTCGGGCAGCTGCGTGTTGCTGACCGCGTAGGCGAAGATGTGGCCGTCCTCCTTGACCGAGATGGTCACGGAGTAGACCGCGTCACCGATGCCGGAGGCGGTCGGGTCCAGCGTCAACTCGATGTAGGCGCCCTCGGGCAGCGTGGGGAGCACGTCGGCGAGCGCGCGGGCGAACTCGTTCCACGCGTCCGTGACCTTGCTGCGCAGGTCAGCCGTGGAGGGCTCGTCGAGCAGGATGTGCTCGGTCGTCTGGTCGGCCTGCTTGGCCGGTTGATCGTTCGCCGCTGCCATGTTCTCCGCCTCCGTCCTTCGGGTTCACCCTACCGAGGGCGCGTCGCCGTGAGGGACCGCGTGCGCCTTTTGTTACTGCGGTGGATCACGCGCTGCCCGGCCTCGGGACGGGGACGGGCGGGCTCAGGACGGGGCCGGCCAGGTGAGCGCCAGCTCGGACAGGCGGGCGGCCGCGTCGGTCGGGTCCGCGCCACGGCCCACCGCGAGCCCCAGCAGGAACGCGGTCACCGGCGCACCCGGGCGCACCACGTTGTGCGCCACGTCCTTGGCCAGATCGAGCACCAGCGCGGTCGGCACGTCGGCGGGCTCCAGGCCCAGCTCCACGGCCGCGGCCACCACCCACTCGTCCAGCCCGTCCGGTCCCGCCACAGCAACCTCCACAGTTCAGGATTTCCGGGAAACCCAGGTCTCGGCCTGCCGCAGATCCTCCTCCGTGTCGCAGTCGAACCACGGCGGCGCTCCGGACCCGGTCCACGTCCTCTCCAATACCCGCAATCGGGCGAACAACGCGCGCATGGACGCGCCGGCCAGATCACCGCGCTCGGCCGCCAGCCCGGCCAGCGCCCCGGCCAGCGCGGGCACCCGCCAGACGCCGCACAGCATCTGCCGCCGGCCGTCCGCGTCCACGAAGCAGGCGCCGTCCACATCGGACGTGACGTTCGTCGCGGCGAGGAGATCCGCGATCGCGGCCGCGCTGATCAACGGCAGATCGCCGGCCAGCAGCGCCACCAGCTCCACGCCGGGCGCGGTCCGGGTCAGCGTGGCCAGTCCCGCGCCCACGCCCGCGACCGGGCCTCCGCCGGGCGGCGACTCGACGGTCCGCAGCACGCCCTCGGGCAGCGGGATCGCGTCCGGCCCGACGACCACGCGCGGCGACCGCCCGGCGGTCGCGTCCAGCACCCGGTCCAGCATGGTCCGGCCGCCCACCGCGAGCCCGGGTTTCACGACGCCGCCGAGCCTGCTCCCGCGTCCCCCGGCCAGGACCACCACCCCGCACGCTCGTTCATCCACGCCGTCGAACCTAGTCCGGGGCCTCCGGCGGTGTCGTGTGACGCGGGGCGGGGCTCGGGCGGTGTGGCGAGATACGAGCCTCGGGCAGTGCCGCGAGCGGGAGCGCGGGGATACGGTAAGGAGCGTGGGCAGAGCAACGGATCGGCGCACCGTGGTGCGGATCGACGTGGACGGCGACGGATCGGTGCGGCAGCGGCCGGACACGTTGAGTGCGGAGGAGCCGTTCGAGATCCGGGTCGGGCCGCCCGGCCCCGGCAAGCGGGCGCCGCTGGCCGTGACCATGCGCACCCCGGGAGACGACCTGGATCTGGCGCTCGGCTTCCTGTTCACCGAGGGCGTGATCAGGTCGGCGGACGACGTGCTGACCGCGCAGCTCTGCGCGGGAACGGACACGCCGAACACGTACAACGTGGTCGACGTGGTCCTCGGGCCGGACGTGCCGGCGCCCGTCACCGACCCCAGCCGGAACTTCTACACCACGTCCTCGTGCGGCGTCTGCGGCAAGGCCAGCATCGACGCGATCCGCACCCGTTCGATCTTCCCGGTCGCCGACGACCGGACACCCGTCTCGCCGCGCGTGCTGGCCTCGCTGCCGGACCGGCTTCGCGAGCGCCAGCGTGCGTTCGAGCGCACCGGCGGTCTGCACGCGGCCGGCCTCTTCGACGCGAACGGCGAGTTGCTGGTCATCCGCGAGGACGTGGGCCGGCACAACGCGGTCGACAAGGTGATCGGCTGGGCCGTGCGCGCCGGCCGGCTGCCGCTCACCGGCCACGTGCTGATGGTCTCCGGCCGGGCCAGCTTCGAGCTGACCCAGAAGGCGTGGATGGCCGGGATCCCGCTGCTCGCCGCCGTCTCCGCGCCCAGCACGCTCGCGGTCGACCTGGCCGAGGAGGCGGGCATGACGCTGGTCGGCTTCCTGCGCGGCACCAGCATGAACGTCTACGCCGGCGCCGACCGCATCACCCACCCGTCCCCGGTCCCGGCGGCCTGAACCGCACCGGCCCGGTCAGATGCTGGAGACCAGGCGGGACAGCACGATCATGCTGCGGGTCGAGGTGACGAAGGACTCGGCGCGGAGGCGTTCGAGGGCCTGTTCGAGGTGGGCCATGTCGGCGGCCCGGAGGTGCACGATCGCGTCCGCCTCGCCGGAGACGGTGTAGGCGGCCAGCACCTCGGGGTGGCGGCGGGCCGCGACCGTGATCTGCGCGGGCGTGGTGCGGCCGGTGCAGAAGAGCTCGACGAACGCCTCCGTGTGCCAGCCGACCGCGGCCGGGTCGACGACCGTGGTGAATCCCTTGATCACGCCGGCGGCGCGCAGCCGATCGACGCGGCGTTTGACCGCGGGAGCGGAGAGCGAGACCCGGGTGCCGATCTCGGAGTAGGACGAGCGGGCGTCCGCGACCAGTGACGCAATGATCTGTTGATCTACGGCGTCTATCTGCAACGAACCGCTCCTTCCAAGCATGACTTCGGGCTGTCTCCCGCGCCTGAGCGTACCTACTGTCTAGAGGCATGATGGTCGGGGAACGTAAGCCCATTTGCCGGACATATCTCATGTGTCCGCCGCGGTTCTTCCGGGTTGAGTACGTGATCAATCCCTGGATGGACACCACCGTGCCGGTCGACGCGGATCTCGCGGTCAAGCAGTGGGAACGGCTCCGCGAGACTCTGGTCGAGCTCGGCCACACCGTGCACGTCCTCGACCCCGACCCGGCGCTGCCGGACATGGTCTTCGCGGCGAACGGCGCGTTCACGGTCGACGGCGTCGCCTACGGCGCGCGCTTCCGGCACCCGCAGCGGTCCGCCGAGGCCGTGGCGCACCGCGCGTTCTACGCCGGGCACGGCTGGTCGCACACGGAGCCGGTCGAGATCAACGAGGGCGAGGGAGACTTCGCCTACCTGCCCGGCAAGGGCCTGGTCCTGGCCGGTTACGGCTTCCGGACCGCACCGCCGGCCCACGCCGAGGCCGCGGAGACGCTGTCCCGCCCGGTCGTCTCGCTGCGCCTGACCGACCCGCGCTTCTACCACCTGGACACCGCGCTGGCCGCGATCGACGATCACACGATCGCCTACTACCCGGCCGCGTTCTCCGAGCCCTCCCAGCGCGTGCTGCGCCAGCTCTTCCCGGACGCGGTGCTCGCCGACGAGACGGACGCGCTGGACTTCGGCCTGAATCTGGTCAGCGACGGCCGCCACGTGGTCCTCAACAGCGACGCCACCGGCCTGGCCGCCAAGCTGTCCGCCGCCGGCTTCACCCCGGTCCCGGTCGAGCTCTCCGAGCTGAAGAAGGGCGGCGGCAGCGTCAAGTGCTGCGTGGCGGAGCTGAGGAGCTGACCGCGGTCCGGTCGGCCGCCGGCGCCCTTGGACGTTTTTCCGGACCCCCGCCACGTACCTGACCGCGTCGTGAGCGCAGACGACCGAGGAGAGCCGGTGCGAGGCCAGGCGAAGAGCATGCCTGGCCTCGCACCGGATCCCCGCAGGCCGTGGCGGCGAGCCCGGAGGAGCGAAGCGACGACCATCAGCCCAGCGTGGAGAGCTCCGAGATCAGCACGTTGGCCAGGACGGAGCCGTCGCGGCGGACCTCGCGCAGGTACCACTTCTGCTGGGGCGCCCGCGGCTGGTTGAACTGCCACGACCCGCGCGGGCTGTCGATCGCGCCGACCCGCCCGATCGCCAGGTTGATGTCCTGCGCGCTCGGCGCCTCGCCGGTGATGCCCACGGCCCGGTCCAGCACCTGCCCGGCGTCGAACGCGGCCACCGCCGCCGCGGTCGGCACCGCGGAGAACCGCCGCCGGTACGTGTCCGCGAACCGCCGGTTGAACGTGTTGTCCAGGTCCGCCGCGTAGTTGTGCGCCGTGAAGATGCCCTCGGCCAGCGTGTCCATCTGCGCCAGGTTCGTACCCTCGGTGAAGAGGCCCGGCGCGTAGATCGGCTGGTCCAGGCCGGACGCGCGCAGCTGCTTGACGAGCGTGACCGCGGCCGGCCCGATCGCGTGGCAGAACAGCACGTCCGGGTTCAGCTGGTCGATCGCGGTGATTGCTTCGAGCAGGTCGCCGGCCGCGGGGTTGTACGCGTCCGGCATCCAGATCGGCCCGTCGGAGATCTGCGCCGCCGAGTTGCCGAACGCGTTGCGGAAGCCCTCGACCGCGTCCCGCCCGGACGCCGCCGGCGCGATCATCGCGATCTTGCGGGCGCTCACCGTGGCCTTCATATAGATTCCGAGCGCTTCGCCCGGTTCGTCGTCTACGTACGAGGTCGACCACGTATATACGGCGCTGTTAACGCTGGCCGGCCCACCACCGGTCCCGAGCAACGGCACCTTCGCATTTTCGATCTTGGCGCTGACCGCTTTCAGCAGCATGGAATTGCTGACTCCGACGACCGCGGAGACGCCGCTATTGACCAGCTTGTCCGCGGCTTCCTCGGCGGTCTTGGTGCTGTCGCCCTCGTCCGCCGTGACCAGCTCGACCGCATGTCCGCCGAGCAGGGAGGAGTTGAAGTCCAGGTAAAGCTGCAGGCCGTTGATGATCTCGTCGCCGGCCGGTTTGCGGTCCCCGCTCAGCGGCGCCAGCACGCCGATCTTGAGTACCTTGTCGGTGATCTTGCCGGTCGCGTCGGTCTCGGCGTCATTGCCGCAACCGGCGAGCACGCCGGACATTCCTGCCATTCCGATCCCTGCGCCGAGTCCACTGAAAAGGCGCAGTGCCCGTCGACGGTCCATGTGCGACACGCGTTCGCTCCCACCTGAAACAGTTTCCGATCTCCGGGTCCATCGCTGTCTACCTCAGCGAGGGGCCTTCGTCAATGCCCTGATGAAGTGGCATTGCGGCATATCGATATCGCAGAACGGCGCGTGGCAACCGCCCCGCCGGGTGAGCGAAGATGGGGTCATGAGCGAGGCATCCGGTAGCACCGAAGAGAAGGACGGCACCGTGCTCGTGGTCGGCCCGGACGGCCGCCCGCTGGGCACCGTCGCGGCCGGCGACGCCGACGGCGCGGAGGACCCGTCCCGCCTGATCGAGCAGCCGGCGAAGGTCATGCGCATCGGCAGCATGATCAAACAGCTGCTGGAGGAGGTGAGGGCCGCGCCGCTCGACGAGGCGAGCCGCGGGCGGCTGCGCGAGATCCACCAGCGCTCGATCGCGGAGCTCGAGGACGGCCTTGCCCCGGAGCTGCGCGAGGAGCTGGAGCGGCTGTCGCTGCCGTTCGAGGGCGAGACGCCGCCGAGCGAGTCCGAGCTGCGCATCGCCCAGGCCCAGCTGGTCGGCTGGCTGGAGGGGCTGTTCCACGGCATCCAGGCCGCGCTGGTCGCCCAGCAGATGGCGGCCCGTCTGCAGCTGGAGCAGATGCGCGGCGGCCGTCCCGCGCTGACCGCGGGCCCGGGTGGCCTGGTGCCCGGCATGACGCCGAGTGCCGACGCCGGTCAGACCGGACAGTATCTGTAGAGGCGAGCGGGCCTGGAGTTTCGCCGGCGCACCAGGGCGCTGCCGACCGCGGCTACCAGGCCACTATTTCCCGAAATTTCGGGAAATAGTGTGCCCCATCGATCGCGGAAGGGCTGACCTCGACGCCGAACGCCCAGTAAATCCCGAAATTTCGGGTGCGAAGCGCCGGCGCCACAGGAGCGGGGTCAGGTGCCGTGCGACCTCCCACAACAAAAAGGAACCGGGCCGGACGGCCGCCGGTCCAGGCGGCGCCGCGCCGGTTGTGTCAGAAGCCGAAGACCTTCTCGAGGTACGCCGCGACGCCGTCCTCGTCATTGGACAGGGTGGTGTCGGCGGCGATCTCGAGGACGGCCGGATGCGCGTTCGCCATCGCGACCGGCCGGCCCGCCCAGGTGAGCATCGGCAGGTCGTTGGGCATGTCGCCGAACGCGAGCACGTCCGCCGCCACCACGCCGTGCTGCCGGCAGAACCACTCCAGCCCGGCCGCCTTGGTCACGCCGACCGCGGAGATCTCCACCAGCCCGGAGTAGGACGAGTGGGTGGCCTCGGCCAGCCCGCGCAGCGCGCCGTTGACCAGCGCGGCGAACTCGTCCGCGTCCCGGCTGCCGGACCGGGCCAGCATCTTCACCGCGGGCGCGGCCGTGATCTCCTCCGGCGAGCCGACCACGCGGATCGTGGGCATGCCGGTGTCGTACCGCACCGGCCACTCCGCCTCGTGGCGCATGTGCCGGCTGTCCTCGATCTCCACCGCGAGCACCACGCCCGGGATCTCGGCGCGCAGCTTCTCCGCGATCCGGGACAGCACGTCCGGCGCCATCGGCGCGGTGTGCACCGGCGTGTCCGTGTCCGGGTCGTAGATCACCGCGCCGTTCGCGCAGACCGCCGGGATCGGCGCGCTGAGCTGCTCGTACACCTGGTTCAGCCAGCGGATCGGGCGGCCGGTCACCAGCACGACCGGCACCCCGGACCCGGTCACCCGCTCCAGCGTGGCGATCGTCCGGGGGCTGATCGTGCGGTCGCCCCGCACCAGCGTGCCATCGATGTCCGTGGCGACCAGGCGCGGGAGCGTGTTCATCAGTGCGAGAGTAGCCGATCGAGGTAGACCGCCACCCCGTCATCGTCGTTACGCAGCGTGATCTCGTCGGCGGCCGCGCGGACGCTCGGGTGGGCGTTCGTCACCGCGACCCGTCCCCACCCGGCCCAGCGGAACATCGGCAGGTCGTTGGGCATGTCGCCGAAGACCAGCACGTCCGCCGGGTCGACGCCGAGGTGCGCCGCGACCACGGCCAGGCCGCTCGCCTTGTCCACACCGGGCGGCGCGATCTCGACGTACCCGAGGCCGGCCTGGGTGACGGACGCCAGCGACGCCGGGATCACTCGCTGTGCACGGGCCAGCAACTCGTCCACGTCCAGGTGCGGTGCGCGGGCGAACGCCTTGATCACGTCGCGGTCCAGGCACTCGGGGCGGGTGCGCTGCTCTATCCGGTCGTACTTCCAGTGCGGGTCGAGATCGCCCCACAGCGGCGCGTCGTGCGCGTCCGAGGCCTCGACCATCACCAGCAGCGCGCCCTCCGCGGCCTGCTCCAGCAGCGTGAGCGCGGTGGTCAGGTCCGCGGAGGAGAGACGGGCGTCGCGCAGCACCACGGGCTCGCGCACGTCGCGCTGGTCCACCACGCGGCCGCCGCCGGCCATCACCAGGAAGTCGGCGTCGCGGATGTCGTTGCGGGTCAGCTCCGTCAGCCGCGGGCCGCGACCGGTGGCGCCGACGACGGGTATGCCCGCGGCACGCACCCGGTCCAGCACGGAGTGCGTGAAGTCGGAGACGGTTTCGTCGCTGCGGACCAGTGTGCCGTCCAGGTCGGTGGCGATCAGTTTGGGCAGACCCGTCCGGATGCCCACCCTGGAGATGACTGCAGGCTGACCCGCCATGGCTCCTCCTCGACCCTGCCCCGCACCGGGAGCGGCGGATCCGCACCCGGCGGCGGGGGAGAGCAACCATAGCTCACTGATTGCTACGCCACCACGACTTCTCTGTGACGTAGCAATCAACAGCGACGGTACGAGAGGATCACCGCTTGGCGACCGGCTCCAGCACCTCACGGCCGCCGAGGAACGGCTGGAGCATCTTCGGCACGCGCACGGAACCGTCCGCCTGCTGGTGGTTCTCCAGGATGGCGACGATCCAGCGGGTGGTGGCAAGCGTGCCGTTCAGCGTGGCCGCGGGCTGGGTCTTGCCGTCCGCGTCCCGGTACCGCACGTTGAGCCGCCGGGCCTGGAACGTGGTGCAGTTCGACGTCGAGGTCAGCTCGCGGTACGCGTTCTGCGTCGGCACCCACGCCTCGCAGTCGAACTTGCGGGCCGCGCTGGTGCCGAGGTCGCCGGCCGCGGTGTCGATCACCCGGTACGGCAGCTCGCACTTGGCCAGCATCTGCTCCTCCCAGGCCAGCAGGCGCTGGTGCTCGTCGTGCGCCTCCTCCGGCCGGCAGTAGGAGAACATCTCGACCTTGTCGAACTGGTGCACGCGGACGATGCCGCGAGTGTCCTTGCCGTAGGAGCCGGCCTCGCGCCGGAAACACGTCGACCAGCCCGCATAGCGCTTCGGGCCGTCAAGATCCAAGATCTCGTTCATGTGGTACGCCGCGAGCGGCACCTCCGACGTGCCGACCAGATAGAGATCGTCCGCCTCCAGGCGGTAGATCTCGCTGGCGTGCGCGCCGAGGAACCCGGTGCCCTCCATCGACTCCGGCTTGACCAGCACCGGCGTGATCATCGGCGTGAAGCCGTACTCCACCGACTGCGCGATCGCCATCTGCAGCAGCGCGAGCTCCAGCAGCGCGCCGACGCCGGTCATGTAGTAGAACCGGCTGCCCGAGACCTTCGCCCCGCGCTCCATGTCGATCGCGCCGAGCGACTCGCCCAGCTCCAGGTGGTCCTTGAGCGGGAAGCCCGGGTCGCGGTCCACGCCGAGACGCCCGTCCGGCGCCACCTCGCGCAGCACCACGTAGTCGTTCTCGCCGCCGGCGGGCGCGCCGTCCTCGACCAGGTTCGGAATCGCGTACTGCGCGCGCTTCAGCTCGGCCTCGGCCTCGCCGACCGCGGCCTCCGCGGCCTTGACCTCGGCGGACAGCTCCTTGGTGCGGGCCAGCAGCGCGGTCTTCTCGTCGCCGGTCGCCTTCGGGACCTGCTTGCCGAGCGTCTTCTGCTCCGCGCGCAACGCCTCGAAGCGCTGCACCGCTGACCGCCGGGACTCGTCCGCCGAGAGCAGGTCGTCGACGACGGATTCCGACTCACCCCGCAGGCGCTGGCTCGCTCGGAGCGCGTCCGGGTTGTCACGAAGCAGGCGCAGATCAATCACAGCTGTTGAGCCTACCGGCCCGCTCCCGCGCGCTCACTTCGATATAGCCCCGGGCGCCGGGTCAGCGCCAGGGCTCGCGTCGTTCGTCGTTGAAGCGGAACGGCTCGACCGGCTCCACGCTCAGGTCCAGCGGCGCGGCCGGACGCTCGTCCGCGTGCCGGGGGACCACGGGCTGCCGCCACTCGTCCGAGTCCGGATCGACCTCCGGACCGGCCGCGAGCACCGGGGGCAGCTCGCGCGGGTGCGGGACCAGGAAGACCGCGAGCGCGAGCAGCACGGTGCCGCCGACGCCGTACCACGCGCCGGGCTGTGTCGAGATCTCCATCGTGGTGCCGCCGGTGGAGTAGATCAGCCCGCCGACGCGCACGGTCTCCGAGTCGCCGGCCATCAGCACCGCGGCCGCGCAGGCCAGCGCCGCACCGGCCATGCTGAGGCCCAGCACCCGGGCCTGGGACCGGCCGGACGCGCGGCCGAAGAGCGCGAGCGCGGCACACCCGGCCAGCGCGATCACGGCACCGAGGTAGCCGAACGCGATCGCGCCGAACTGGTCGAGCTGCACCAGGATCGGCTCGAAGTCCTCGATGTCGAACTCGGGACTGTCCGCGGGCAGGTCGTAACGCTGCCACTCGGTGATCAGGGAGGCGAAGACGCCGGCCGCGCCGAGCGCCGCGAGCGCGCGCAGGCCGAACGTGTCGAGGCGCAGCCGGGCACGCCAGCGGGAAGCGCGCGCAGACCTCGTACCCCCGGCGGGTTGTGGTGTCGGTGTTGCATCGCCGCCGGAGATCAGCAGGTCGGGGACCGAGTGGCCGTTGATGGGGGCTGTCGGCTCGTGGGGCGTCTGCTCTTGCATGGGTGCGCCTCCCCTCCGAAGGATTCTGTCACGCCGGACTGGGATTTCCGCCTCCCACTGGACATGACGTCACAGTCCCGAGAGCGGTTGCGGGTTCCCCGGGTCTTTCGGCATCGGATTGGTCTAGCGTCGGTGGCATGCCAATTCGCTCCGGCTCTGCCCGCTGGCAGGGAAATCTCGCCGATGGTTCCGGGACGATCCGCACCGGCAAGGGCGGCGTCCAGGGCAACTACTCGTTCAAATCCAGATTCGAAGAGGGAGAGGGTACGAACCCGGAGGAGCTGATCGGCGCCGCGCACGCCGGCTGCTACTCGATGGCTTTCTCCAACGAACTCGCGAAGGCCGGCTTTACGCCGACGTCGGTGGAGACGACCGCCAAGGTCCACATGGGTACCACGGACGCGGGCCCGACGGTCACGAAGATCGACCTGGAGACCGTCGGCGACGTGCCCGGCATCGACGAGTCCCTGTTCCAGAAGATCGCCGAGGACGCGAAGGCGAACTGCCCGATCTCCCGCCTGCTCGCGCCCGGCGTCGACGAGATCACGCTCACCGCGACGCTGCACGCCTGATTCACGCGGCACCCGCCACCGGACCGACGGAAACGTCGGCCCGGTGGTGTCATGATTGCCGCGTGCCCGTGGAGATGGACCGCGACCGGTTCGAGGAGCTCGTCGGCGAGGCGCTCGACGAGGTGCCGGAGGAGCTGCTCCGGCTGATGGACAACGTCGTCATCCTGGTGGAGGACGACTCCCCGCCCGGCGAGCCGGAGCTGCTCGGCCTCTACGAGGGGCACGCGCTGACCGAGCGCGGCTGGGACTACGCGGGCGTGCTGCCCGATCGGATCACCATCTACCGCCACCCCATCCTGCGCATCTGCGACAGCGAGGACGATGTGGTGGACGAGGTCGCGGTGACCGTGGTCCACGAGATCGCCCACCACTTCGGCATCGACGACGCGCGTCTGCACGCGCTCGGCTGGGGTTGAAGACGCGTCCTAGGCTCAATATCGACATAGTCGTCCCGCTGGAGGAACCAATGCGCAGTGCCCTCTTCTCGGCTGAGAACCTGGAGAACAACGAGTCTCAGCAGCCCGGCATGCGTCTGCAGAACTCGAAAATGCTGAAGTACCAGCTCAACGGCGAGATGATGGCCCGGACCGGCACGATGGTGGCGTACCAGGGCCAGATGCAGTTCCAGGCGCTCGGTTCCGGCGGCCTCGGCAAGTTCATCAAGAAGCAGCTCACCGGCGAGGGTGTGCCGTTGATGAAGGTCTCCGGTCACGGCGACCTGTTCCTCGCGGACCGCGCGTCGGACATCCACCTGATCGACCTGGAGCCCGGCGACGCGCTGTCGATCAACGGCGCGAACGTGCTCGCCTTCGACCCGACGCTGAACTACGACATCAAGATGGTCCAGGGCATGGGCATGCTCTCCTCCGCGGGCCTCTTCAACTGCGTCTTCACCGGGTACGGCCGGCTCGCCATCACGTCGAACGGCTCCCCGGTCGTGCTCAGCATCGACGCGCCCACGTTCGTCGACCCGCAGTCCGCCATCTGCTGGTCGGCGAACCTGCAGACCGGTTACCACCGTGCCGACCAGCTCGGCATCGGCACGCTGCTCGGCCGCTCCACCGGCGAGGCGTTCACCATGAGCTTCGCCGGCCAGGGCTTCGTCGTGGTCCAGCCATCCGAGGAGCCGCCGGGCGGCGTGGTCGTCACGACTGGGTTTCTGGTCGTCGCTCCGCTCCTCCGAGCCCGCCACCTCTGGTCGCCTGCGTCTCACGACGTGGCCGGGTCAGCGGCGGCTCGGGGGAAACTGCAGACGAAAAGCGTGGTCGTCACGACTGGGTTTCTGGTCGTCGCTCCGCTCCTCCGAGCCCGCCACCTCTGGTCGCCTGCGTCTCACGACGTGGTCGAGTCAGCGGCGGCTCGGGGGAACCGCGGACGAAAGCGTGGTCGTCACGCGCCGCGGCGGAGGCCCTCTACCCAGGTGGCCGCGGCCGCGAAGTCGTCGTCGGACAGGCCCGCGGGTGCGGGAACCGGGTGGTCCAGCTCCGGGGTCCAGCGGTGGCGGGGGTAGGAGCCGAGGAAGCGCACGTCCGCGCAGACCCGGCGCAGGCCCTGCAACGCCTCACCGAACCGGACCTCGGCGACGTGGCCGGCGCAGTCGAGGAAGAAGACGTACCGCCCGAGCTGCTCACCGGTCGGCCGAGACTCGATGCGGGTCAGGTTGATGCCGCGCACGGACAGCTCGGTCAGCACGGTCAGCAGCGCGCCCACCTGGTCGTGCCGGATGATCAGCGCAAGCGACGTGAGATCGTCCCCGGTCGGCGCCGCCGGTGCGGCCGGGCGCGTGACCAGCGCGAACCGGGTCACGGCATGCGAGTGGTCGGCGATCTTGTCGGCCAGCACGGCCAGCTCGTAGCGGGTGGCGCCCAGCGGCGCGCAGATCGCGGCGTCGAACTCGCCCTCCGCGGCCGCGATCGCCGCCGCCGAGTTGGACAGCACGTCCGTGACCTCGGCCTGCGGCAGGTGCGCGCGCAGCCAGTTGCGGCACTGGGTGGACGCCTGCGGGTGCGCCGCCACGGTACGGATGTCGGCCAGCCTCGTCCCGGCGCGCGCGCCCAGTACGAACTCGACCGGGATCACCACCTCGCGCGTGATCATCAGGGGCGCGCCCGCGATCAGCTCGTCCAGCGTGATCGGGACCGCGCCGCCGATCGAATTCTCCAGCGGGACCAGCGCGGCGTCCGCGTCACCGGCGCGGACCGCGTCCAGCGCCTCCGGCACGCTGCGCGCGGGCACCCGGTCACCCGCGACCGCCTCCTCCACCGTGAGCAGCGCCTGCTCGGTGAACGTGGCCTCGGGACCCAGATAGACGAAGCGCATGCGCAAACTCTAGTAGCCCGCCCTCTGGTGATCGGGGCGTCCCTCATGTCGTTAGAGCAACATGGGGGACGCCCCGATCATGGTCCGGGGGCGGTCAGATCTCCAGGCGGTCGGACGGGGTGGGGGACGGGGTGCGCGGCAGCGTGGGTGCCGGGCTGGGCAGCGCCGCCTCGTCGCAGGCCACCGCGCGCACCGCGGCCGGCGCGGCACCGCGGACCCTGGGACTGCACACGTTCGTCCCCGCGGTCACCAGCTTCAGGCTCTCCGGCGCGCCGCTGGTCACCACGAACAACGGTTCCGCCTCCGGTATCGCGACCTGGCTGATCTGCCACGTACCCGCACAGAACGGACCGCTGGTCACCCGCGCGGTCCCGGTAGCCGGCACCAGCCCGCCGGTGTTCCGCATCAGCGCGATCACGCTCGCCGCGGACGGCTTCCCACCGCACGCCACCAGCACGCTCTCGGCGAACCCGGTCGTCGGCACCGCGGTCGGCGTCGGCCAGGGCGCGGGCACGGTCGGCAAACCATCCGCCGGAACCGACGCGGCCGCGGACGGCACCGCGTGGGATTGACGCTGTTCCTCCAGCTCAGGCGGCACCCCACAGGCACCGAGCACCACACAGACCCCCAGAGCCACGAGGGTACGCCGTACGCGCAGGACAACCACGAGGCTAGATATTAGGCCCGTCGCGGGTCTGAGCCGAGCATCTGGCTTTCGCCCTCGGAAGTTTTCCCCCGGCCAGGAAGGAGGCTCAGGTGATCTGCGCGAAGAACGTCAGGGAGCCGCTCACGGCGGTGTCGTGGAAGAGCGGCGTCGCGATGCCGTCGACGGTCTCGTCGGTGCCGGGCTCGGCCGCGCCGTCGACGCGCATCAGCCCTCGGGCCAGCCGCCCGGACGTGACCGCGAGCAGCGGCGGGATCTTGTCGATGTCCGAATCGGTGAGCAGGTTCCGATTCGCGGTGAAGTCGATCAGGCGCAGCACCTTGAGCAGCGGCCGGCCCACGATCTCGTTCGGGTCGCCCATGCCGAGCAGTGTGCAGCACGACGGCGAGGCCGCCACGATCGTGAGGTTCGTGTCGATCACCAGGCATTGCTCCGCCGCGGACTCCGCGACCGCCGCCCACCCGGCCATGCCGGTGAGCTGCGCCGACACCGGTGGCGCGAACTGGTGACCGGAGAGCGACAGCTCGATCTGGTGTGCCAACACACGCCTCCCAACCCTGTGTCGACGGACCATGGCGGGCCGGACCTCGACAACTTTAGCCCCGAAAGATCGCTTCAGCCCTGCCGGGATACCGACAGCAGCCACCAGCGACGCAACCCATCATCGCGCAGGTGACCGCAGAAGTCGGGACCCGGACGGGCCGCTCGGCTTTTGGTCTTATTGGTCTGAGACGCGCGCGCGAACGCCGGTGTTCTCAGCCGGACGAGAGGTCCGGATGAGAACACCGCCGTCAGCGGGCCGGTTCAGCGCGGGCGCTTGTCGGCTGCGGTACGACCGTCGGAGTACCACCGGTAGTTCTCGGCGGCACGATACGGCGCGTTCAGCCAGGTGGAGGGGTGTTCGGCGACCGCCGTGAGCTTGCTGGCGGTCTCCGCGCTGATCCGGGCGCCGCCCGCGACCAGCAGACGGTCCAGCTCGCGCTCGGTGGCGACGAGACAGTCCTTCGGCAGGCCGTAGACGCTGATCACACCGGTTCCCACGAACGTGAGCACGGGCGTGACCGGGATCGCGTGACCGACCGCGGCGGTGAGCGCCTTGGCCGCGCGCTTGGCGTCGCGCCTGGCCTCGGACACGTAGTTGGGGCGCTTCCCGTTGATCTGCACGACGTCGCCCGCGATGAGCACGCGGGCCCGGCCGTGATCGGCGACCGCGACCGCGAAGATGCCACCCGGGCCGATCGCCAGGAACCCGGCGCGCTCGTCCTGCGCGTCGAGGTCCAGCAACTGGCTGGGAGACATGTCGGCACGGGGCCAGTCGACGATGTGCCACGCCGGGCCGAGACGGTCCAGCCGCGACAGTGCACGGTGGCCGGCGGCCTCGATGCGGCGCGCGTCACGCTCGGCGCGGCGGCGACGGGCCCATTCGACGGGACCCGGTCGGACGCCGTCCAGCGGCACCGGGAGTCCGTCGTCCTGGCGGGGACGGATCTCGCCGGCGGTGAGCGCACGTTGAGTGGGGACGGTTGTACGAGCGGAAAAGACAGACATCGGTACCTCCGGCAAAAGGTCCCATTGGTTGTCGTGACACTACGGTACGTGGTTGACCCGGCACGGAAGAAGCCCCACGCCCCGGAATTCTGCGGAGTGAGACATGAATCCGTGCTATTCACCTTTTTCCCACATGGCGCACACCGCCGCGAGCCGACGGGCCGGGAAGATCAGCGAAGAGTGAGCTGACGCCCGAGAAGACCCTGCTTGGCGCGCCGGGCGGCACTGTCCAGAGTGTCCTCACTCAGCGCGTCGGCGTACCGCTTCGCGAAGTCGGCCAGTGGCGACTCCCACTCCGCGGCCTCCTGGTCGACCGGGAGGTCCCAGACCGGCACCAGCAGCCCGTGCGCCCGGAACATGCCGGCGAACTTCGTGTCCTCGCCGAGCTTCAGCTCTCCGGCGGCGCTGAGCCGGGCCAGCGCGTTCAGCGCGGCGTCCTCGTGGTCCGGCAGCACCCACCGCACGTGGGATTTCTCCGGTACGCGACACCAGTACGCCGACGGCGCCGCCGCCAGTCGCACGGTCGGGTAGACGGACGCGTTCGCCCGCTCCAGCGACGCCGCCACGTTCGGGTCGTCGGCAGCGCCCTCGTCCAGCCAGAACTCGAACCCGTCGTGCATGGTGACGTCCAGCGGGCCGTCCGCGAGCACGTCCTGCAGCCGCGGGCCGGGGCCGGGCAGCGCGGGCACGGAGACGGTGCCGCCCGGCGTGGTCTCCAATGCGGACAGCAACGCGGCGGCCAGGTCGCGGGAGACGTCCCCGGACTGGATGTGCCGCTGCAGGCCGATGAAGACGCGCCCGTCCGGGCGGGTCATCGCGGGCCAGGCCATCGGCAGCACGGTCGCGAGCGTGACGCTGCGCTCGCCGTACTTCTCCACCAGCTCCGGGGCCAGACGCAGCGGCGCGGACGCGGCCGGGACCAGCTCGCGCAGCGCGACCCACTCCGGCTCGTCGGCGAGACCCTCGAACGGCCGGTGGACGAAGATGTCCCGGACCTTCTGGCGTTTGGGTGCCGCGTCGGCGGCGGACTGAGTGTTCCTACGGCGCTTGCTCACGGCGACCCAGCCTAGGCGGTCGCCCCCGTGGCCGTCTCGTCCGGCACGGGTCCCGTCCGCGGGATTTTCGCGGAGCGCGTGCCCGGACGTGTCTCGAACCGGGTCTCGGGCCGGACCTCAGGCGGGTCTCGGGCGGGTCCCAAGCGGGCCTTGGGCGGGCCTCGACCGGGCCTCGACCGGGCCTCAAGCGGGCCTCGGGCGGGTCTCCGGCGGGCCTCAGGCCGGGTTGAACTCGGCCCAGACCGAGTGGCCGGATGCGTCCCGGTCCGTGCCCCAGCACCGTGCCAGAGCTGCCACGATGCCCAGTCCGCGGCCGTCGATCGCGCGCGGTCCGGCCTCGCGCACGCGCGGTCCGGTCGCGGCGCCGCCGTCGGTCACCCGGACCTCGAGCACGCGCGCGTTCCCGGCGGCCCGGCGCAGCCGCCAGCTCAGCCGGATCACGCCGCCCGGCAGCGGTCGCGCGTGCCGGATCGCGTTGCTGAGCAGTTCGGCGACGACCGTGACCACGTCGCACAGCAGGCCCGCGGTGATCGCGCCGGTCAGCTCCTGGGTCATCCGCCGCCGTGCGGCCCGGACGCCCTGCGCGTGGTGCGGCACCACGAGGTTCCAGGACCGGTTCTCGCCGGGCGACGTCGCGCCGCCGCTCCCGGTCTCCTGTTGCACGGCCGTCATGCGCCGCCCCCTCGCAGGTCTCAGCAAGGGCCCTCCCCCGCGGCGTGACCTGTCAGCCGCGGGGGAGGCGCACCTCTACGATCGCCCCTCCGCCCGGCCGTGGCCGGATGGAGGCCCATCCGTTCTGCCGCTCCACGATCCGGCGGACCAGGAACAGCCCGAGGCCAGCACCGGGATAGCGGCGGTGGTCGCCCGTCTCGCCCTGCCAGAAGCGGTCGAACGCGCGTTCCACGTGCTCAGGACGTACCCCGATGCCCCGGTCGCTAATCCGGAACGCCACGGTCTGCTCGTCGGCCTCGGCGATCAGCTCGATGGGGGAGTCGCCCTCCGCGTACTTCCCCGCGTTCGTCGCCAGCTCGGTGAGCACGGTGGCGACCGCGGCCCGGTCGCCGAGCGCCTTCGGCAGATCCTCCGGCAGTGCGAGCGTGATCCGGCGGCGCAGGTCGGTCGGCAGCCCGGTCACGGCCGCGCGCAGCGCCTCCACCAGGTCGAAGGGGGCCGGGGTGGCGCCGCCGACCGGGCCGAGGCCGCCGGTCGTGGCCAGCAGCCGGTCCACCAGCCGGGCCAGGTCGGTGGAGCGCTGGCCGATCGCGCGGGCGGCCTCGCGGCGGTCCGGCTCCCCCAGCTGGTCCCAGTGGCCGGTGAGCGTGTCCGCGTACCCCTTGATGACGGTCACCGGGGTGCGCAGCTCGTGGCTGGTGACGGCGAGGAACAGGTCCCAGTCGTGGTTGAGCTGGTGCTGGTCGCTGACGTCGCGGAAGGTCACCACGCGCGAGTACGACCGGCCGGGCAGGTCGCCGGCCGCGATCTTCATCCAGCGGCCGTCCGGGAGACGGTGGTCGATCACGCGGCCGGTCGGCGGCGACGGGAACGGCAGCGGGCGGTTGAGCGCCTGCGCGGCGGTCCTGCCGGTCACCCGCTCCGCGGCCGGGTTCCACAACCGGACGTAGCCCTGGGAGTCGACGATCGCCAGGCCGTCCGCGAGCGCGGCCACCACCGGGCCGTCGCCGTGCACGGGCAGGCCGGACTGGTCGCCGTAGAGGTGCGCGACCGTGACCGCGACGTAGCCGAGCAGCGCGTGCTCCTCGGTGCCGCCGGCCTCGTCGTCCGCGAAGAACGCGTGCAGCGAGCCGAGCGCGAGCCCGCCGGCCTCGACGCGCGCGCCGAGCATGCGCCGGATGCCGCGCGAGGCGAACTGCTGCGCCAGCTCGGCCGGCAGCGCGCTGACCGGCACGTCGTTCGTGGCCGGGCCGGAGAGCAGCTTGGCCACGGACGGGTCCGCATGATCGACCGCGCGGCCGAGCGCCCAGCTGGAGGCGCCGCAGGCCGCGATCACGCGGCCGCGACTCGGCCCGAATTCGGCGAAGGAGACGCCGAGCGCACCGAGCGCGTTCTGCACGACCTCCAGCAGCCGGTTCAGCGCGGTCACGCCGGACGCGCCGGAGTTGATCATGTTGACCACGGCGGTGTGCCCGGCGATGAACGCGGCATAGTCGGGACGGTCCGGCATGGGTATGAGTCTGCCTCGCCATCGTGGGTTTCGGCAGTGGCCGGTCGCACGAGGGCGCCGAGCGTCACACTTGACGCGCCGGACGTCAGATGATGCGCGCGGGAGTCCCGTCGTCGGTGACGACCTCGCGGGACGCGGCCGACCAGGACTTCATGCCGCCCTCAAGGTTGCGCACGTTGTCCCACCCGTTGTTGATCAGGTAGTTCACGACCTGGCCGCTGCGGCCGCCCATCCGGCAGATGACGACCACGTCGCCGTCGGAGGGGATCTCGTCCAATCGGGCCGGGACCTCCTGCATCGGCAGGTGGTGGGCGCCGGGCGCGTGGCCGGCATCCCACTCGTCCTGTTCCCGGACGTCGAGCAGGTAGGCGCCGTCCGGGACGTTGCCGGCGGTCACGCCGGGGAGCTGTGATCCAAACACGTCCCCCAGCGTACGACCCGTCAGCTCCGCGAAACGACCTCGGGGTTCTCGATCACGAAATCGATCAGCCGGTCCTCCCGTACCGCGGAGAACATCCGCACGCTGAGCTCGGAAAGCTGCTCGTACTCCGTACCGTCGATGGTCACGGGGTTGAATCTGCCGCCGTTGGTGTTGAGCGTCAGCAGATCGCCGGCGGCCACCCCCTTGAGCGCGAAGATGAAATCCGCGATCGGGATGCCGCCGGTGTCCAGGGTGAACGCCGCCCCGGCCGCGTGGATCAGGCTGTTGACCTGCAGCGGGTTGGTGGCGATGCCGCCGTCCGTGGCCTTCCGCACGATTGCCTTGATCATCTGCTGCTGGTGGCGCTGCCGGCCGTAGTCGCCGTCGCTGAGGCTGTAGCGCTGCCGGGAGAAGTCGAGCGCCTGGGTGCCGTTCATCTCCTGGCAGCCGGGCTCGTAGACGACCGGCTCGGCGGCCCAGCGCCGTCCGGACCGGCGCGCGTCCGTCTTGAACATCTGCTCGCCGTCGATCATGACCATGTGGTGCGAGACGGTCTCCTCGTCCACGCACATCCGCACGCCGCCGAGCGCGTCGATGACGTTCTTGAACCCGCCGAAGTCGATGATCGCGGCGCCGTCGAAGCCGATGCCGGTCGCCTCCTTCAGCGTCTCGGCCATCAGCTGCGCGCCGCCGGCCCAGTCGCCGCCGTTCTGCGCGCCGTAGTAGAACGCGTCGTTGACCTTCGCGGTGGCGCCGGGGAAGCCGTTCTTCTCGAACGCCGGGATCTCGGCCAGCATGTCCCGCGGCACGGAGATCAGGAACGCCTGATCATGGGTGGCCGGCACGTGCAGGATGACGATCGTGTCGGCGCGGGTGTTGTTCTCCTCCCAGCTCTGCCGCACGTCCACGCCGAGCAGCAGCATGTCGATCGCGCCCTCCACGCTGTCGCCGCCCTCGGCCGCGCTCTTGCTGCCGTCGCCGAGCAGGTTGTCCTGGGTGATGTTCTTCGTCGCCTCGCCGATCAGCACGTGTGCCCCGGCCAGCGCGCCGACGCTGAGCATCAGCACCACCGTGCCGAACGTCACGGCCAGGCGGGCCCAGAGCGGGCTGCGGCGACGGCGGTGACGATCACGGCGCCGCCGCCCGGTGACCGGTGCCGGCTCCGGAGCGGGCACCGGCGGCAGCGCGGCCTCGACGATCGGCCGGACGATGGTCTGCACGCGGGTCGGCGCGTTCCACCGGGGCTGGGCCGGGGCGTCAGGGCGGTACCGGACGTGCATGCCGAACTCTCCCAGGTGGTGACGATACGGACATCACCTGGTGTAACGAGCCTGCGGAAGATCGGGTCAGCCGGACTTCGCGATGAACTGCGGGTGCTCGATCAGGAACGTGCCGAGCGTGCCGGTCTTCGCCGCGGCCAGCATGTCGAGCGACTCGTCGTCGAGCGTCTCGTAGGAGACGCCGTCGATCAGCTCGGAGCGCAGATTGCCGGAGTTGGTCTTGATGAGCATCAGGTCGTTCGCCGCGACGCCCTTGAGCGTGAAGACGTAGTCCGCGACCGCGATGCCCTGCGTGTCCAGGATGAACGCGTCGCCGGCGGCCTTGGTCAGGTTGTTGAGTTTGCCGAGGTCGGTCAGCACGCCGCTGGACGTGGCCTTCTTGGCGATCGCCTTGATCAGCTGCTGCTGGTGCCGCTGACGGCCGTAGTCACCGTCGCTGAGGCTCTTGCGGATGCGGGCGTAGTCGAGCGCCTCGGTCGCGTTCATCGTGCGGCAGCCGGTCTTGTGGACCAGCGGCTTCACCCCGTCCGGCAGCTGGATGCCGTTGGTCTCCGAATACCACCCCTGGACGAGCTTGCCGTCGGCGTCCACGCCGAGGTGGGCCGACTCGGCCTCCTCGTCGACGCACATGTCCACGCCGCCGAGCGCGTGGATCACGCTGGCGAAGCCGTTGAAGTCGATCAGCGCGGCGCCGTTGAACGTGATGCCGGTGATCTTGTTAAGCGTCTTGGCCAGCAGCTCCATGCCGCGGCTGCGCTTCTCGATCTCCGTGCCGTCGCCCTGGTAGCCGTACGAGAAAGCGGCGTTGATCTTCTCGGTCGAGCCCTCGAAGCCGGTCTTGGTGAACGCGGGGATCTCCACGCGCCAATCGCGGGGTATCGAGATGAGGTACGCCTGGTCGTGCGTCTCCGGGATGTGCAGGATGATGATCGTGTCGGAGAGCACGGACGTGACGGAGGAGCCCTCCTCGCGGGCGTCGATGCCGACCAGCAACAGGTTCACCGCGCCGTCGATGTTGTTGCCGCCCTCCTGGGCGGCCGCGCCGGCGTCGTCCTGCAACAAATTGGTCTGGGTGATCGCGCTGGTCGCCTGATTGATCAGCGTTTGCGCGGCGACCAGAGTGCCTCCACTCACGACGATCAGAACAGCGCCGAAAATGAGGATGAGTCGCGCCCACAGCGGGTCCTTACGACGCTTGGCCGCCACTCGTGAAATCCCCTCGCCTCTTGACCGTATGGCCGCCAAGTTAGGTTCGGATGTCAAACTTCCGGCGTCCCAGAGGTTGCCGTACGGTTAACAACCCCTGGGAAACCGCTTGGTGTCACGGGGTGGTCTTGGCCGGTGGCTCTGCGTTCGCCTTCGTCCAGTCGCCCATCCGGTCATTCGCGATCGCGTCGAAGAGCGCGAGTGCGGGCTCCCGATCGGAAAGCACCACGGATTGACCGTCCCGCACATCACTGCCCTTGTTCGGACTGGTGATGAACGTCAAATCGTCACTGCGCAGACTGCGGAATTCCAGCGCCATGTCGACGAGCGAGAACTGCTCGTCCACGGTCACCGCGTTCGTGGTCGCCTTGAGGAACGCGTCCATCCGGCCCGCGTCGGTCAGCGTGCCGGAGCTCGCGGCCTTGTCCAGCAACGCCTTCAGGAACTCCTGCTGGTGGCGCATGCGCGCGAAGTCGCCCTCCGGGAACTGCTTGCGCTGCCGGATCCAGTCCAGCGCCTCCTCGCCGTTCATGTGGTTCACACCCTGCTCGAAGGTGCGGAACGGCTTGTGGATCGACGTGGTCTTCTGCTCGACGGTCAGGTCCACGCCGTCCAGCGCGTCGGTGACCTGCACGAAGCCGGCGAAGTCGATCGCGGCCACGTTGTCGATCCGCACGTCCGTGAAGCACTCCACGGTCTTCACCGCCAGCGGCAGGCCGCCGAACGCGAACGCGGCATTGATCTTGTTCGGCGCGCTGTCGGAGCAGTCGGCGCCGGCGCTGGTCGGGATCTGCACGTACAGGTCTCGCGGTATCGAGACGAGGTAGGCCTTCTGGTGGTCGGCCGGGATGTGCATCAGGATGATCGTGTCGCTGCGCCACTCACTGGCCTGGCCGCTCTGCGCGTCCGGGTCACGGGAGTCGCTGCCGACCAGCAGTATGTTCATCGTGCCCTCGACCGGCTTCTCCGGCCGGCCGTCGCGCAGGTCCGCGAACGCGTCGGTGCGCTTCAGATCGCCGTTCAGATTCGCCGCGTACGCCCAGAGGCCGCCGCCGAGCGCGAGCAGCAGGACCAGCACCGCGATGCCGCCGACCAGCGCGATCCGACCCCACTTCGGGCGCAGGGGAGGCCGGCCGCCGCTGTAGGTGCCCCGCCCGCGCGGCGGCTCACCACCGCGGCCGCCGCCACCGGACCTGACCGGCGCGCGCGTGGCCGCGGGCCGGGCGGTGCCCCGCCCCGGGCGCACCGAGGCGCCGCCGCGCACCGTGGTGCCGCTGCTGCCGCCCGGCGCGGACGCCCGGCTCCGGGGACCCGCCGCATCACGCCGGTACTCTCCGGCGCCGAATGATCCAGGTTGTGCCGTGGGTGACATGTATCCCAGAGTACGTAGCTATCGCACATTCGCTCGGCGACGCACAGTAAATACAGGTCAGCTCACTCTGGACCGGAAGTACTCGATCGTCCGGCTCAGGCCCTCGTCGGGGCCGACGGACGGCTCGTAGCCGAGCAGCGTGCGGGCCAGCGTCAGGTCGGGGCGGCGCTTCTCCGGATCGTCGGACGTGCGCTCGATGAACGCGACCTCGGACGCGCTGCCGGCCAGCTCGGTGATCTTCTCGGCCAGCTGGCGCATCGTGAACTCGTGCTCGGTGCCGCAGTTGATCGGCCCGGTCTCGGTGGAGTCGAGCAGCAGCAGGATGCCGCGGACCAGATCGTCCACGTACGTGATCGAGCGGGTCTGGGAGCCGTCGCCGTGCACGGTGATCGGCTCACCGCGCAGCGCCTGGCTGATGAACGTCGGGATCGCGCGGCCGTCGTCCGGGCGCATGCGCGGACCGTACGTATTGAAGATGCGGACGATCGCCACGTCGGTGCCACGGCTGCGGTGGTAGCCCATGGTCGCGGCCTCGGAGAACCGCTTCGCCTCGTCGTAGACGCTGCGGATGCCGACCGGGTTGACGTTCCCCCAGTACGACTCCGGCTGCGGGTGCACCTGGGGGTCGCCGTACGCCTCCGAGGTGGAGGCCATCAGGAACCGGGCGCCGTCCGCGGTGGCGCGCTCCAGCAGGTTGAGCGTGCCGATCGAGCCGACCCGGAGGATCTCCACCGGCAGCGAGCCGAAGTCGGTCGGGCTGGCCGGCGAGGCCATGTGCAGGATCGCGTCGAACCGCTCCGCGATCGCCGGGTGGTGACCGGGCAGGCCCTCGGAGATGTCCGCCTCGACCAGCGTGAACCGCGGGTCCTCGGCCAGGTGACCGAGGTTGTCCTTGGCGCCGGTGATGAAGTTGTCCACCGCCACGACCGTGCAGCCACGGCCGATCAGCGCATCGACAAGGTGCGACGGGACGAAGCCGGCTCCGCCGGTGACGAGAACCCGGTGGCCCTCTCCGAAACGCTGGGCAATGACCATGGTGCCCAGACTATAGGTCGCCCCGGACGCAGCGAAGGGGCGGTCAGGTGCTGACCGCCCCTTCCACACAGCGTGTCAGTGAGCCTTTTTCAACGTGGTCCCAACCCCTGCGCGCCCGTCCCGTCGGCTTGAGCGAAGCGTGCACCCGCTGGCCAGGTTGAAAATTGCTCAGTGAGCCCCGGCGCCGGTGATCGATCGCACCTCGAGCTCGGCGAACTTGGCCGGATCGGCCTTGTCACGGCCGATGACCGTGCCGAGCCAGCCGCAGAAGAAGCCGACCGGGATGGAGACCAGACCCGGGTTGGAGAGCGGGAAGATGTCGAAGTCCGCGTTCGGGAACATGGCGGTCGGCGCCCCGGACACCACGGGCGAGAGGATGACGAGTCCGACGGCGGTGATCAACCCGCCGTAGATCGCCCAGACCGCGCCGGACGTGTTGAAGTTCTTCCAGAACAGCGAGTAGAGGATCGCCGGCAGGTTGGCCGAGGCCGCCACCGCGAACGCGAGCGCCACCAGGAACGCCACGTTCAGGCTCTGCGCGAAGATCGCCAGCACGATGGACACGGCGCCGATGCCGAAGGCGGAGATCCGGGCCACGTTCACCTCCTGGCGCTCCGAGGCCTGGCCGCTCTTGATCACGTTGGCGTAGAAGTCGTGCGCCAGCGAGCTGGACGAGGCCAGCGTCAGACCGGCCACCACCGCGAGGATGGTCGCGAACGCCACCGCCGCGATCACCGCCAGCAGGATCGAGCCGCCGGTCTCGCCGCCCAGGTACCGCTCGCCGAGCGCCTGCGCCAGCTGCGGCGCGGCCGTGTTGCCGGCCTTGTCCTGCGCGGTGATGTTCGCGCTGCCGACCAGGGCGGCCGCGCCGAAGCCGAGCGCCAGCGTCATCAGGTAGAAGACGCCGATGATGCCGATCGCCCAGAGCACGCTCTTCCGGGCCGCCTTCGCGGTCGGCACCGTGTAGAAGCGGATCAGGATGTGCGGCAGGCCCGCGGTGCCGAGCACCAGCGCGATGCCGAGCGAGAGCAGGTCCAGCTTGCTCCAGAGCGTCTTGAGCGCGTCGGCGGACTCCACGCCGTACCGCAGGCCGGGCTGGAGGAACGCCTCACCCTTGCCGGACGCGTCCGCGGCGTTGCCGAGCAGCGACGACAGGTTGAACTTGAAGGCCGCGAACACCATGATCGTCATGACCAGCGCGCCGGTCATCAGCAGGAACGCCTTGACGATCTGGACGTACGTGGTGCCCTTCATGCCGCCGATCGTCACGTAGACGATCATGAGCACGCCGACCAGCACGATGGTCAGCTGCTTGGCCGCGTCCGCGTCCATGCC
Source organism: Catenuloplanes japonicus (assembly GCF_000717135.1). Classification (GTDB taxonomy): domain Bacteria; phylum Actinomycetota; class Actinomycetes; order Mycobacteriales; family Micromonosporaceae; genus Catenuloplanes; species Catenuloplanes japonicus. The sequence continues at coordinate 54,851 of NZ_JNXY01000037.1, read as the reverse complement.
GAGGAACGTCGCGCCCGGCTTGATGCCGAGCAGCAGCGCCACCAGCGCGCCCGCGCCGACCATCTGGGCCAGCAGGTAGAAGATCGACACCGTGATGGTGGAGACCGCGGCCGCGGTGCGGACCGGCTTCTGCCGCATCCGGAACGCCAGCACGTCCGCCATCGTGTACTTGCCGGAGTTCCGCAGCAGCTCCGCGACCAGCAGCAACGCCACCAGCCAGGCGACCAGGAAGCCGATCGAGTAGAGGAAGCCGTCGTAGCCGGACAGCGCGATGATGCCCGCGATGCCGAGGAACGACGCGGCCGACATGTAGTCGCCGCCGATCGCCATGCCGTTCTGGAAGCCGGAGAACGACCGGCCACCGGCGTAGAAGTCGGCCGCGCTCTTGGTCTGGCGGCTGGCCCAGATCGTGATGCCCAGCGTGAGGATCACGAAGACCACGAAGAGCGAGATCGTGAGGGTACGGGCGGTGTCGTTCGTGGCCTCGGCCGCGAGGACGTCCAGGTTGATCAGTTTCACTTGGCGTCCTCCGGGCCCTCGAGCTCCGCCCGGATCCGGTCCGCGATCGGGTCCAGGCGCTGGTTGGCGTACCGCGAGTAGAACCACGCGATCAGGAACGTGGTCACGAACTGGAGCAGGCCGAAGATCAGCGCCACGTTGACGTGGCCGATGACCTTGATGGCCATGAAGTCGCGCGCGTAGGCGCACAGGATCACGTAGAGGGCGTACCAGAGGAAGAAGGCCACCGTCATCGGGAAGATGAAGTTCCGCAGGGACTTGCGCAGCCCCGCGAACTCATCGGTCGCCTGGACGGCGACGTATCTGCTGTTGTCCGGAGTGTCCGTACTCATGTTGCCGGTACACCAACCTTCACGGGTGTGGGCCGATTCGCTTCCGCACCGTAGGAAGCCGGCGACCGGCCGTGAAGTATTGATCGTCATCCCGGTCGGGAGTTGCGCTGAACGGACATGCCACTGCGCCCAGTGACCTGGGTCACGCCGTTTACCGGTCGCTCAGCTCCCGGTATCGCCCTCGGTAGTGCAGCAGCGGCGCTGCGTCCCCGGTCGTCTCGACGTGCGCGACCGTCGCCTCGACCAGCAGCGTCCAGCCCATGTCACGAGCGCCGTCGATGCGGCAGCCCGCCCAGGTCCCGCTGCCGGCCGGGACCGGGCCCCACTCGGTCTCGGTCCACGGATCGGCGCGGAACAGGCCGCCGGGCGCGGGCATCAGGCCGGCGAACCGGTCCGCGAGCTGCCGGTGCGGCGGGCCGAGCGGCGTGACCGCGATCCGGCCGGACCGCTCGGCCGCGTCCCACAGCTCCGACTCCGGGTCGACCAGGCCGAGCACGCGGGCCGGGTCGCCGTCCGCGATCAGCGTGGAGGAGACGGTCAGGCCGGCCGGGCCGGGCGTGGTCCACAGCGTCACCGGCGAGGCCAGCCGGCCGCGCAGCCGCCGCACCGGGGACTTCTCCGCGTCCGGCGTCGCGAACGGGTCGGTGGCGTGGATGCGGGCACCGGGTTCAGTCATGCGTCCATCATTCGCCGGGCCGGGATCCGGTCATCGCGGGGGACCGGATCCCGCCCCGCGGGATCGGATCCCATCATCGCCGGGGCGTGATCGCGGACAGCAGCTCGGGCATGCGCCGGTCCAGCAGCCGGCCGGCGAAGCGGGTGCCCAGCCACAGCGCGGTCCCGCCGTAGAGCACGCCGGCCGGCAGCCCGGCCCACACCCACGTCTCCTCCGCCAGCGTGGACATCGCGAAGACCGGCACCGAGAGCAGCAGCGTGCACAGCATCGCGGCGAAGCTGAACAGGCTCTTCGTCACGCCGGCGCCGGTGTTCACCGCGAACGGGTTCGTCGTCTCCGGCAGCGAGAACGCGCCGAGCACGGACACGAACAGGTTGATCGCCACGCCGCAGCCGTACGCGGCCGCGGCCGCGCCCCACATCGACGGGATCCAGCCTGGCCGGTGCAGCACCAGCGCCAGCGCCACCGGGATCACCAGGATCAGCGGGCCCAGGTAGAACGAGAAGCCGGCCACCCGCGCGCGCAGTTCCGCGGCCCCGGGCACGCCCGCGATGATGTTCGCGGAGTAGGCGGTGCCGTCGTAGCCGAACTGGTTCGCCAGCCCCACGCCGCCGAGCACGCCCACGAACACCATCGACGCGCTCACCGTGGTCAGCGACGGCGGGATGGCCGCGGACCCCTCGATCAGGCCGCGGCTGCCGATGTTGACCATCAGCGGCACGAACATCCCCACCACGGCGAACGTGATCAGGTTCGCCCGGCGCCGGGTGTCCCGCCACCAGTACCGCACCTGCAACGCCACCAGCGCGCCGGACCGGCTCCGCGGCAGCCCGCGCAGCAGGACGGGGTACAGCCGCGTGGTCGGCGACGTGTGCGGCGTCTCGCGCGTGCCCCGGCCGGACGTGGTGGTCGCGGTGCCGACCATCGCGTTCTCCAGCGTCACCGACCACCACCACAGCAGCGCCGCGATCGTGCCGGCGACGATCAGCAGCTTCAACGGGACCGCCCACCAGCGACCCTCCACCACGTCCAGACCCAGCGTGTACGCCGCGGCCAGCGGCGTCCAGCCGAGCACCCGGGCGACGCCGGCCAGCACGTTCCAGTCCGCGGTCCGGGCCGCGGCCAGCAGCCCGATCTGCAGCGGCCCGAGCAGCGCGGCCAGCACCGCCAGCAGGATCGCGGCCAGGTCCCGGACCCGGCGCGACCGCAGCATCGCGGAGAACGCGCTGGTCGTGGCGCGGCTCAGCGAGACGCACAGCAGCAGCCCGGCGACCACGCCGACCGCCTGGAGCGCGCCCGCCACCGGACCGCCGCGCAGCAGCGCGGCCACGGCCAGGCCGGACGTGGCGGCCAGCGTGGCGAACGCGGGCACACCGGCCAGCGCGGCCGCGAACATGCCGCTGACCAGCGTGCGGCGGTCCAGCGGCAGCAGCGCGAACCGGGCCGGGTCCAGCGTCTCGTCCACGCCGAAGAAGACCAGCGGCATCAGCAGCCAGCCGACCACGACCGCGGCACCGCCCAGGCCGCCGACCAGCACCAGGCTGGTGTCGGTACGCGCGAAGCCGGTCGCGGAGAACAGCACGAAGCCGATCACGGAGAACCAGGCGCCGAAGAACAGGCCGATGACGAACAGCGCGATCCGCCACCGCTGCCCGCGCAGACCGTTGCGCATCACGCGCAACTTCAGCCCCACGAAATGCCAGGGCGTCACAGCCATGCGAGCTCCTGGCCGGTGGCCGTACGGCCGCCCACCACCTGCACGAACACGTCTTCGAGGGAGCGGCCGGCCCGGACGTCCGCGATCGTGCCCGCGGTCAGGATCCGGCCCTGGGCCAGGATCGCCACGTGCGTGCAGATCCGCTCCACGACCTCCATCACGTGGCTGGAGAAGATCACGGTGTTGCCGCTCGCGACGTACCGCTGAAGGATGTCCCTGATCAGGGCCGCGGACACCGGGTCGACGGCCTCGAACGGTTCGTCCAGCACCAGCATCTTCGGCGCGTGCAGCAGTGCGCAGGCCAGCCCGATCTTCTTCTTCATGCCGGCCGAGTAGTCGACGACCAGCGTCCGGTCCGCGTCGCCGAGCGCCAGCACGTCCAGCAGCTCGCGCGCCCGCTGGTCGACCACCGCGGCCGGCATGCCGCGCAGCAGCCCGTGGCAGGCCAGCAGCTCCGCGCCGGTGAGCCGGTCGAAGAGGCGCGCGCCGTCCGGCATCACGCCCAGCATGCGTTTCGCGGCCAGCGGGTCGGTCCACACGTCGTGGCCGAGCACGGTCGCGGTGCCCGCGTCCGGCCGCAGCAGGCCCACGGCCATGGAGAGCGTGGTGGTCTTGCCGGCGCCGTTCGGCCCGAGCAGGCCGTAGAACGACCCGGTCGGCACCTCGAGATCGACGCCGCCCACCGCGACCTTGTCCGCGAACCGCTTCGCGAGTCCGTGCAGCGCCAGGGCGAACGTCATGAATCGACCGTATCCGGTCCCGGCACTCAGAGGTGCAAAGACTCCGGCGCGTGCAACCGGAGCATGGTGGCGCCGACCGTGCCCGGCAGGTGCCGGCGGGTGGCCAGCGAGACCAGGACCATGGTGGTGAACGCGAGCGGGACGGTCCACGCGGCCGGCTGGGCCACCGCCTCGGCCGGCCACCCGGACAGCGGCGGTCCGAGCACCGTGACCAGCACCGCGGCCACCGCGGCGCCGCCACCGGTGACGATGCCGGCCACCGCGCCCGCGGCGGTGAGGCCGCGCCACCAGATGCCGAGCACCAGCAGCGGGCAGAAGCTGGACGCCGCGACCGCGAACGCGAGCCCGACCACCTGCGACACGTCCAGCGAGGCCACGTTCAGCGCGAGCAACAGCGGGATCACGCCGCCGGCCACCGCGGCCAGCCGGAACGTGTGCACGGAGCCGCCGCGGCCGAACACGTCCGTGGCGAGCACGCCGGCCACGCTGGTGAGCAGGCCGGAGCTGGTGGACAGGAACGCGGCGAACGCGCCGGCGGCGACCAGCGCGGCCAGCAGCTGACCGCCCAGCCCGGTGCCGATCGCCGCCGAGGGCAGCAGCAGCACGGCCGCGTCCGTGTCGCCGGTGAGCAGCAGCTGGGGGGTGTAGATGCGGCCGAGCGCACCGTAGATCGTGGGCAGCAGGTAGAACGCGCCGACCATCGCGAGCACGACCAGCGTGGTGCGCCGCGCGGCCGCACCGTCCCGGTTCGTGTAGAAGCGGACCAGCACGTGCGGCAGGCCCATGGTGCCCAGGAACGTGGCCAGGATCAGCGAGTACGTGCCGAAGAGGCTCCCGCCGCGGCCGGGCAGCAGCCAGTCCAGCCCGTCCGCCATACCCGCGACGGCCGGCACCGCGGCCCCGGCCGGGAACGTCAGCTCGTCGCCCGCCTTCACCGTCAGCACGCTGCCGTCGGTCATGGTGAGCGTGGCCGGATGCTCGATCGTCACGACCGTGGCCTGCGGAAACGTCAGTCCGTCCACCGGCGAGGGCCGGCCGTCCGCATTCCAGACCAGGACCAGGAAGATCGCGGGTACGGCGAGCGCGGTCAGCTTCAGCCAGTACTGGAACGCCTGCACGAACGTGATCGCCCGCATCCCGCCCAGCGCCACGTTCGCGGTGACGACGACGCAGACCAGCAGCGCACCCAGCGCGTACGGCGCGCCGGTCACGGTGGCCAGCGTGAGCCCGGCGCCCTGCAGTTGCGGCACCAGGTAGAGCCAGCCGATGAAGACCACGAACACGGTCGCGAGCGTGCGCAGCCGCCGGGAGCCGAGCCGCATCTCGCAGAAGTCCGGCAGCGTGAACGCGCCGGACCGGCGCAGCGGCGCGGCCACGAACAGCAGCAGCGCGAGGTAGCCGGCGGCGAACCCGACCGGGTACCAGAGCACGTCGACGCCGTTCTTCAGGATCAGCCCGGCGATGCCCAGGAACGACGCGGCGGAGAGGTACTCGCCACCGATCGCGGCCGCGTTCCAGGCCGGGCTGACCATCCGCGACGCGACCAGGAAGTCCGAGGTGGTGCGCGCCAGCCGCAGCCCGTAGAAGCCGATCGCGACGGTGGCGACGGTCATCAGGACCACGGTCGGGATGACGAACGGATTGTGTGCGGCGTTGATCATCGGCGCTCGACCAGGTCGGCGAAGTCCTGGTCGTTGCGCTCGGCCAGGTGCACGTACGCCCACCCGACCAGGACCAGGAACGGGAACGGGACCACGCCGAGCAGCAGCCACGGCAGGTTCACGCCGAGGACCGTCACGGTGCTGACCGACGGCGCGATCGCGAACAGCAGCGGCAGTCCGCCGAGCCCGACGCCGACCACCACGGCCAGCCGCACGGCCAGCGCGAACTGGGCCCGCATCAGACCGCGCAGCAGCGCCTCACCGACCTGGTTCTGCTCGGCGAGGTCCGCGCGCGCCCGGTCGGCGGCCGCGCGTGGGCGGCCGACCTCGGCGAGCACGACCCGTACCCGGGCGGGCCGGTCCGGCATGTCAGCGGTTCCAGTCCTGCTTCGCGGCGCGTACCAGCCGGTCCTTGAGCTCGCGGGTGTGCCGGCGGGAGACCGGCAGCTCGGTGCCGTCCACCACCACGACGTAACCGGAGTTGGCCAGGCGCAGCTCGGCGATCAGGCGCAGCTGCACCAGGTAAGACCGGTGTATCCGCACGAACCCGGCGTCGGCCCAGCGCTCGGCCAGCGTGGCCAGCGGGACCCGGACCAGGTGCGAGCCGTCCGAGGTGTGCAGCCGCGCGTAGTCGCCCTGCGCCTCCACCCAGCGCACCGCGGACCGCGGCAGCATCCTGGTGGTGCCGGCCAGTTCCACCGGGATGGTCGGATCGTCCTCGGTCCGGGCCATCGCGGCCCGCTGCGCCGGGATCACCCGGGCCTCGGCCACCCGCCGCAGCGACTCGGCCAGCCGCTCGATCCGGACCGGCTTGCGCACGTAGTCCGTCACGCCCAGGTCGAACGCGTCCACGGCGCCGTCGTCGTAGGCGGTGACGAACACGATCGCGGGCGGCCGGGCGAACCGGCGCAGCACGCGCGCCAGCTCCATGCCGTCCAGGCCGGGCATGCGGATGTCCAGGAACACCGCGTCCACGTCCGTGTCCCGCAGCAGCCGCAGCGCCTCGGTGGCGTCGCCCGCGGTGTGCACCCGGGCCACGCGCGGATCCGTGCGCAGCAGGTACGCGAGCTCGTCCAGCGCGGGCGGCTCGTCGTCCACGGCCAGCACACGCAGAAAGGCCGTCATGCCCGTACACCCGGGTGGAACTTCGGCACTCGCATGCTCACCTTCATACCGGCGCCGAGGGCGGTCTCCACGACCAGGCCGAACTGGTCACCGAAGGCCGACCGCAACCGCTCATCCACGTTCGACAGACCGACGTGCTGGCCGGAGTCGTCGGACTCCGCGGCCGCCTGCGCCATCCCGGCGATGAGCGTCGCCGGGTCCATCCCGACGCCGTCGTCCTCCACCGTGATGTGGCACTCCGCACCGGCGTCGGTCGCGTCGATGCTGACCATGCCGACCCCGGGCTTGCGCGAGAGGCCGTGCCGGATCGCGTTCTCCACCAGCGGCTGCAGGCAGAGGAACGGCAGGCTCACCGGCAGCACCTCGGGGGCGATCTGCAGGCGGACCTGCAGACGGTCCCCGAACCGCGCACGCTCGATGGTCAGGTACCGGTCGATCGAGCGCAACTCCTCGGCGAGCGTAGTGAACTCGCCGTGGGCCCGGAACGAGTACCTGGTGAATTCCGCGAACTCCAGGATCAGCTCGCGCGCCCGCTCCGGGTCGGTGCGCACGAACGAGGCGATCGCGGTCAGCGCGTTGTAGATGAAGTGCGGGCTGATCTGCGCGCGTAGCGCCCGTACCTCCGCGCGGGCCAGCCGGTCGCGGGACGAGTCCAGCTCGGCCAGCGCCAGCTGTGCCGCGGCCCAGCGCGCGGTCTCCAGCGTGGCCTGCACCAGTCCGGGCGCGGGCTGCCCGTCCGCGATCGCGACCAGCACCGCCTCGGAGGCGCCGTCCGCGCCGGTCAGCGGCGCCACCACGGCGCCGCGCACGATGCAGTCCACGCGGTCGCAGGGCAGGTCGGACTCGCCGAGCACGGCGGAGCGGTGCTGCGCGATCGCGCGTTCGCCCGCGGCGGCCAGCTGCGCGTTGTGGTGGGCGCCGCGCCCGTCGAGCGCGATCACCCCGTCCGCGCCGACCAGAGCAAGACCGGGAGCGCCGACGAGGGTACGCAGATGCCGCACCGCCTTGGCCGCGTTCACCCGGTCGAGGCCGGCCCGGAGCGGTTCCGCGGCCATGCCGGCCGTGTGCAGCACCTGGTAGGTGGCCCGTTGCGCGTCCGTGGCGATGGCCCGCCGCTGCCGGAGCCGGAGCACGGCGGCGACGGCCGCGGCCAGCGCGCTGATGAGCGCGAGCACCGACGCCACCGTAGACAGATTCGCCCCCACCGCCGAATCCTGACGGTGGGGGCACCCTTTGTCCATCCACCGCCGTAGCCCAAAAAGATCCGGGGGCCGTGCACGATGTGCACGGCCCCCGGATCAGCGCTGCTAGTAGGCGCCCTTGCGGGCGAGCACGACGCCGATCGTGCGCCACAGGATGCTCAGGTCGTACGCCAGCGACCAGTTGTCCACGTAGTAGAGGTCCAGCCGGACCGCCTCGTCCCAGGAGAGGTCCGAGCGACCGGAGACCTGCCACAGCCCGGTGATGCCGGGCCGGACCAGCAGCCGCCGCCGCACGTCGCCGAGGAAGTCGCCGTCGTCCGCGGGCAGCGGGCGCGGGCCGACCAGCGACATCTCGCCGGTCAGCACGTTGATCAGCTGCGCCAGCTCGTCCAGCGAGCTGGCCCGCAGGAACCGGCCGGCCGGGAAGATGCGCGGGTCGTTCTTGACCTTGAAGAGCAGGCCGTCCGTCTCGTTCATGTCCTTCATCGAGGCGAGCCGGTCCTCGGCGTCGACGTACATGGTCCGGAACTTCCAGACCTTGAACGTCTTGCCCTCGTGGCCCACCCGCGACTGCCGGAAGAACGCCGGGCCCGGGTCGGAGATCTTGATCGCGATCGCGATCGCCAGCAGCACCGGCGACAGCAGGACCAGGCCGAGGCCGGCCGCGACGCGGTCCATCACGTTCTTGACCAGCCAGCCGAGGCCGGAGATGGTCGGCTCCTCGACGTGCAGCAGCGGCAGGCCCTCGATCGGCCGGATGTGCACGCGCGGGCCGGCCACGTCGGTCAGCTGCGGCGCCACCACCAGGTCGATGCCGGTGCCCTCCAGCTGCCAGGCCAGCCGGCGCAGCTCGCCCGGCTCCGCGCTGGCCGAGCCGCAGAACGCGATCGTGTCGGCGCCGACCTCGCGGACCAGCGCCAGCACGTCCTTGCCGGCGTGCACCGGGACCGGCGTCTCCAGGCCCTTCGCGGCGGCGTAGCCGTCGGTCAGGTGGATCGCGACCGGCACCAGGCCGGCGGCCGGGCTGCGGGTGACCGCGGTGTAGACCTCGAGCGTCTCCGGCAGCGTGCCGAGCAGCACCATGCGCTGGGCGGCCGCGCCGAACCGGCGGCGGGACATGTGCAGCACGAGTCGCGCCAGGTACCGCGCGAGGACGATCAGGACCGTGGCGCCGATCAGCGCGGTGGCCACGGAGAGACGGGACAGGTCCGTCTTCGTGGCGAACGCGATGAAGGAAACGCTGGCCGCGACCGTCACCGAAGCCCGGGTCACCCGTTTGAACTCATCGGTGCCGAGACCGAGATAGCGACGGTCGTAGGCGCCGTTGGCCCACAACACGATCAGCCAGCCGACCGGCAACAGGATGTACGCCACGGCCTGGAACCACGGCTCGCCGTTGTCCCGGTTCTGGAAGCCCGAGATCGCCTGCTCGAAGAGCGAGATGGCGATCAGGCTGGCAAGTGCCGCGGCGCCGAAGTCGAGAAGGAGCAACAGGACCGTGTACGGGCGGTGCCACCGGGAGACCGTGCGCTTCGCCCGTGACCAGGCGGAACGCGGCACACCGTTGGTGGGACGCTCCGGCGGGGCCGGTTGAATCTCGAACTCGTCGTACTGGGGCACGCTGTTGCTCCGGCCTGTTTTGACGACCGGGCGTTGGAGGCTCGTCGTCACCTCACCTACGTCCTCCCGCGGGGCAGGTGCTCCCCACCCGCCATCCGGGCTGTGGGAAGCCCACCGCATCAGTTTCCCATGTCTCCTCGGGCGTAGCGGTGACCCGGCAGACATTACGCTCCGTCGCTCGGTCCGGGAAACCGGCACCGGCCTGAGGGCCGGTGTTTCCGCGCTTCGGTACGTGAGACCGGGACACTATACCGGCGGAGGCTCGGTGCGAAAGGACGGCGAGACGCTTGCTTCATGGTTGAGACCGCATTGTTCATCTCCGGGGTGCTGGGGAGTCCGTGCAGGTCACGCTGAGGGTGTGAGCGATTACTGTGGAGATTTATCGCACGATCCGGGAAAGTCGTCGATCAGCGAGCGGCTTTCCGCCGGTCTGACAGGTCGGGCAGTACTGCAGGCTGGTGTCCGCGAACGAGACCTCACGCACCGTGTCGCCGCAGACCGGGCACGGTAACCCGGTCCGGGCGTGCACGCGGAAGCCCGAGCGCTTCTCGCCCTTCAGCTCCGCGGCCCGCTGGCCCACCGACCGGGTGACCGCGTCCGTCTCCACCGCGCGCATCGCCTCGAACAGCCGGCCGATCTGCTCGGCCGAGAGCTTGTTGGTCAGCGCGAACGGCGACAGCTTCGCCACGTGCAGGATCTCGTCCGAGTACGCGTTGCCGATCCCGGCCAGGATCTCCTGGTCGGTGAGCACGCCCTTGACCTGCCCGCGCCGGCTGGTGATCCGCGCGGTGAACGTCGCAAGGTCGACCGCGAGCGCGTCCGGGCCGAGCCGGGACACGCCCGGGACCTCGGACGGATCACGGACCAGGTAGGCGGCCAGGCTCTTCTTCGTGCCGGCCTCGGTCAGATCGAAGCCGGAGCCGTCGTCCAGCCGCACCCGGACCGCGATCGGGCCCTTGCCCGGCTTCAGCGGCGCGGCGGTCGGGAACGCGTCCCGATAGTGCAGCCAACCGGCCCGCGCAAGGTGCGTGACCAGGTGAATCTCTTCGCCGAACGTCACGTCCAGGAACTTGCCGTGCCGGCCCGCGGCCGTTATCTCCAGACCGGCCACCGCGGACGGCGGCGGGTCGTACGTCTTCAGCGCACTGATCGCGACGATCTCCAGGCGGTCGACGGTGCGGCCGACCGCGCGCTCGCGAAGGTACGCGGCGAGCGCTTCCACCTCCGGTAACTCTGGCACGTCTCAAACGGTAGCTTCTTAGACCTATGAAGGTCCTGGTCGCGCACAATCGTTACCGCGACGCCATGCCGTCCGGCGAGAACACGATCGTCGCTCAGGAAATGGCGCAGCTGTCCGAGGCGGGCGTCGAGGTGGTCCCGTTTCTCCGCAGCTCGGACGAGATCCCCGCGATGTCGCCGGGCCGGAAGGCGCTGCTGCCGATCTCACCGATCTACGCCCCTCAGCGTGACCTCGCCGACGCGCTGCGTACACATCGCCCGGACGTCGTGCACCTGCACAACCCGTACCCCCTGATCTCGCCCTGGATCGTCCGCACCGCGCACCGGCACGGGGTCCCGGTCGTGCAGACCGTGCACAACTACCGCCAGGTCTGCGCGCCCGGCCTGTTCTTCCGCGACGGCCGCATCTGCACGGACTGCCGTGGCCGCGCGTTCCCCGTGCCGGCGATCGTGCACGGCTGCTACCGGGGCTCCCGGGCGCAGAGCGCGATCATGGCGACCGCGCTCACCGTGCACCGACCCACCTGGCGTTCCGTCGACCGCTTCATCGCGCTGACGACCACAATTCAAGAGCATCTCCAGGGGTACGGCGTGCCGCCCGCGCACATCGTGGTCAAGCCGAACGCGGTGCCCGACCCGGGCCCGCCCGCCCCGCCCGGCGACGGCTTCCTCTACCTGGCCCGCCTGTCCCCGGAGAAGGGCCTCGGCCTGCTGCTGGACGCGTGGCGGCGGCATCCGGACGGCGCGCTCGGCCCGCTGCGGATCGCCGGCGACGGCGAACTGCGCCCGGCGGTCGAGGCCGTGGCCGCGGAACGTGCCGATGTGGAGTACCTCGGCGTGCTGGACCGGGACGGCGTGCGCGCGGCGTTGCGCCGCTCCGCGGTGGTCATGGTGGTCTCGACCTGGCACGATGTGCTGCCGACGGTGACGATCGAGGCGCTGGCCGCGGGACGGCCGGTGCTCGGCACCGCGCTCGGTGGCATTCCGTACCTTGTCGGGGATGCTGGATGGGTGGTGCGTGCGGACGCGGGGGAGCTGTCCGCCGCGCTGCCTCGCGCCCGGGACGGTGCGGCCGCGTTGTCCGCGGCGGCGCGGGCCCGGTACGAGTCGATGTTCCATCCGCAGGTGGTGACCGGCCGCCTGCTCGACGTGTACGACGACCTTCTCGGTAAGTAGGTCGCGATGCCGCGACGCGTGACGGAGAGCGAACGATGATCCCCCCTTCCCCCATCAGCGCGATGCCGGACAACCTGCCCGACCCGCCGCGCCGGTGGTCGCGCCGTCAGCTCCTGATCGCGGGCGGCGGTCTCGCGGCCGCGGGCCTGGCGGGGTGCGGCGTCGGCTTCGTCATCGGCGCGGACTCGGCCCGGGAGGCGAACCGCGGCTCCGAGGCCGGCGGCGCGGACAATCTGCTCAACTTCATCTCCCGGCCCGACCTGCACGTCCAGCGCGTGGTCGTCTCCACGCCCGCGTCCGACCCGTCGGGCGGCCACGTGTTCCTGACGCCGGCGCAGGGCAAGGGCCAGTTCGGCACCCTGATCGTGGACACGTCCGGCGTGCCGGTCTGGTTCCGCCCGGTCCCGGAGCCCGCCGCCGTAGCCACCGACCTAAAAGTCCAGAAATATCAGGATAAGCCGGTGCTGACCTGGTGGGAGGGGACGATCGACGCGACCGGCGGCGTCGGCATAGGACAGGGCGAGTTCGTCATCTTCGACAACCGCTACCGCGAGGTCACCCGCATCCGCGCGGACGGCGTCACCCAGGCCGACCAGCACGACCTGAAGATCACCAGCCGGGGCACCGCGCTGTTCTGGGTCCACCGCCCGGTCTCCGCGAACCTCACCCCGGTCGGCGGCCCCGCCGCGGGCGCGCTGCACGACGGCGTGCTCCAGGAGGTCGACATCGCCACCGGCGAGCTGGTCTTCGAATGGAAGGCCAGCGACCACGTGCCGTACTCCGAGTCGTTCGCGCCGCTGCCGACCGGGGACACGGCGCAGCTGCCGTACGACTTCTTCCACGCCACCTCCGTCGCCGAGGACACCGACGGCAACCTGCTGATCTCCGCCCGGCACACCTGGACGATCTACAAGATCGACCGGACCGCCGGCGACATCATCTGGCGCCTCGGCGGCCGCAAGAGCGACTTCACGCTCCCGGCGGCCGCGGCCTTCTCCTGGCAGCACGACGCCCGGCGGCGCGCCGACGGCACGATCAGCCTCTTCGACAACGCGTCCGGCCTCACCAAGGAGCACGACCGGTCCCGCGGCCTGATCCTGAAGCTCGACGAGGAGGCGAAGACCGCCACGCTGGTCCGGGAGTACATCCACCCGCGCCGCCTCTCCTCGGCCACGCAGGGCAGCATGGAGGAGCGTCCGGAGGGCCGCTCGTTCGTCGGCTGGGGCGAGCTGCCGTACTTCACCGAGTTCGCCGACGACGGCACCGTCCTGTTCGACGGCCGCCTGCCCTCCGACAGCCAGTCCTACCGCGCGTCCCGCGCCACCTGGGCCGCCGAGCCCGCCGACCAGCCCGCCGTCGGCCTGCGCCGCGAGGCCGGCAAACTCGTCGCCTACGCCAGCTGGAACGGCGCCACCGAGATCGAGACCTGGCAGATTCGCGCCGGCCGCCAACCCGGCACGCTCGGCGTCGTCGCCGAGGGCGAACGCACCGGCTTCGAGACCGCCCTCACCGTCACCAACAACCCCGCCTACCTCCGCGCCGACGCCTTCGCCGACAACGGCCGCCTCCTCGGCTCCTCCGCCATCGTCCCGGTCCGCGCCTGACCGGTCACGGAATGATCCAGGCAGTGACCTCGATGCTGATTCGTTCGTTCGTGGCCACACTCGTGATCTCGGCCCGGACCATCTTGCGGGTGTCGCCGGTCTGCTGAGCTGCGGCAAAGCCGGTGAGTAGGCAGAAGATTTGACCTTGTCGCGCCGGGATCTCCGATTCGGGAAGGACGGGCCCTTTTTGAATACGCTCCGCGCACTCCTGTGGCGTGGCGCCCGCCGAAGAAAGCAATGCAGCTTGCGAATCACCCTGTAGCTTGAAATACGGCGTGGGCGCGTTGCCGCATCTGCTGAGCTTGAGGTCAGCGCCTGGACTCTGTCTGACGATCACGCGCGGTTCATCAAGATCGACATAGGCCTCCGAAGCGCATCCGCCTGGCCACTGGAGATCGAGAATCTCTTTTTCATATTTGATGTTGTAGCGGGTTTCTGGATTCAGTGATGGTGCCGCGGTTGATGGTGGCTCGATAGGTGGAGCGGGATTCGTGGTTGCGGGTGCTGACGGATCGGGCCCTGCCGTGTCGCCGGGCCTGGTCGCTGGCGGTGGCGCGGAGGCGGAGATTTGTCCACTTTGAGCTGTGTGCGCCAGGGTTCGGGCATAGTTCGCCTGGTCCAGTGCCCGCACAGTGCCGACCAGCGAAGCCAGTGAGACCAGCAGCGCGACCGCGCTGATCACAAGCGGGAGAGCGCCTCCTCGTCGTCGGTGCGCCTGGCGTCCGTTGGTCCCGGAATGCGTCGGCTGTTCGGGTGGCCCCGGGAAACCGTCCGCGCTCATTGTCGGCTGCCCGATCGGAGAGTTCGGTGATCCGGACATGTGGCCTTCTCCTAAAGGGTGAATTGATCAATTGGTTGGCGTCGGTCTTGTGTCTGGGCCGTCGATTTGTGGCGGTGACGCCGGATCTATTCTCAGGGAGAAAGCTGCTGCTGAAAGCTTTGTGATGGAGCGTATTCGGGCAGTTGTCTACTGCTGTTTGGTCGGCTCGTATCTCGTATCGGATGATCGAACCAGCCTGTTAGGTGAGCAAACAATGACCTCTTCACCCGGAACGGACCAGCGATGGAATGCCGATCGAAAGCTGAGCTTCGGCCAACTGGTAGTCGGATTGGTGAGCCTTGCCGTCGCAGTGGCGGGCACCTATTTCGCCTACGTGCAGGTGCGGGACGAACTCAATGGATCGATGTCACCGACTCCGCGGCCTGTAACGACCTCGGCCCTGACATCGTCCGCAGATGTTGCCCGAACGCCGGGGCGGGCCACGGGGACTGATGCACCCGTCTACCTCGATTCACTCTCGCCCGAAAAGGGCGAAGCACTGGTCAGTGAGCTTCCTCGGCCGCTGAAGGACGCGGCGGGTTACGGGCACGCTCTAGCCATCGCATGTCCGTCGAACTCCACCGGCGATGCGGTACGCGAGGTGTCCTATGCCCTGAGCCGGCGCTATGTGAGCGTCAACGCTGTGGTCCGCCCCTACTACGAGGTCGAATCCGACCGGCAGTCTGCCAGTCACGTCACCATCTCGGTCGACACGCGGCAGCGCGACGGCACGATGACCACACGAGAGACAGGCGCGCAGAAATCTGCGACCATGGCCGAGCCGCAGTATCTGGTTGCGGATCTTGAAGGCGGAGACGTGTTGACGATCCGCGTCCAGTGCTCGGCGCCTACAGGAATCATCATTCTTACCGAAGCCCGCCTCTCGCCTGCCTCATGACGGCGAGGTCAGTCCGCGTCGCCTTCCGGGAAGACCTGGAAGGCGGCCGGGCTCCTCAGATAGAGCCGGGTGCCGCGACGTAGCAGGTCTCCGCGGACCGAGACGCCGAGCATCTGTTCGTGCGCCCGGGTGGCCTGAAGGTAGTCGCTCTCGGGCAGGTCCATCCAGAACCGGCGCAAGCGGTCATCGCCCTCGACAGTGCCGGCGATGCTTATCTCGCCCGAGCCGGCCCCCTCACGGTGCAGCCGTACCACGTTGCCGACGATGGTCACGCTGTCTTCCGCGACGCGTTCTCTCAGCTCCTGGGCGGCAGCGGCCAGCACCGGCAGGTGATCATGCCGGAAACGCACCGCAGGCAGTCGCCTGCCGGGCAGCGGACGGGATGCCGCAAGCGAGAGGGAGATCTCGAAAGGATGCCCGGACCCACCGCCGATCCCTACCAGCGCCTCGCACAGGTTCGCGCTGATCCCGTGTCGTACGGCCGCAGTGAAGGCATCGAGCCCGTCGTCGCTCACGAGTGCCTCGTTCGCGGCGTTGCCCGCAGCAGCGACGGCATCGTAGAGGCGCAGCGCGACTCTGCGTTCGAAGGGCTCAGTCACCTCGTCGAAGCCGTCCACGATCAGCACCGTCCGACCGGCGGCCAACAGAGGCGGCACAGGCGTGTGCACGTTGAGGACGTAGCTTCCCTCCGTGCTCGGGCCGATGCGGACGTCACGGAGAAACCTGAGCACCTCGGCCGGCTTGCGGGCGGGCTGGACGGCCTTCTGCTGCTCACTGCGCACGGAGTACGCAGCCGCCATGACTAGGTTTCGGACACTCTCCAGGGCTTGCACCCCGTCGTCCAGCCCGATCATCCCGGGCGGGCTGTCGACCGGGAAGGTGCGCACGCTGTGCACGTCCATGGAGACGTTGGAGATGTCCCGCAGCACGTCGAGCTCGGAACGTTCCTCGACGACGGACAACACGCGCAGAATGTCGAGCACCCGGGCGCTGTAATCGCGGAGGCCGGAATCGCTGGGCTGCAGCGCCTCGAACTCCTCGCCGTCGACCAGGAGCACCCAGTAGGCGCCGAAGGTGTCACGCTCGCGGATCTGCCAGTTACGGGAGCGCAGATAGAGGGCCAGCTCGCTGGGTGAGCGTGCGGCCAGAGCCCGGCGATCGGTCACCTGTGCGTCGATCATGACGTCGCTCCCTCCAGGTCTCCGGCGAGCAATGCGCCGAGGCTGTCCGCGGTCAGCAGATTTCGTCTCGGCACGTGCAGAACGATGCTCTTCGGGTCCTCGTCCCCGGCGGGCGCGACCGGCTTGTCGCCCATCTGCAGCCAGTATCCCGCTGTTCCGAGCCGCATGGCCTCATGAGTGCAGACGGCATAGTCGCTGACCTTGTCGGGAACGGTGACCATGAACAGGAAACGGGGAATCTGAAAGCCCTCACCAGCGATCTTGTTATATCCTCCCACCTCAAGCCGTACCCGATAGGAATCGTCTTGAAGATCGGGTTTTGACTTTGCTTTGACCTGGCACTCGATCTTCGGCGAGCGGACAGTTCCCCGGGGCCCGGCCTGGGCGATTTGCCAGTCGACGCCGTCGAGGTCGAGGTTCATCTTTGTGGTGGTGTAACCCGCGGCGCAGGCGAGCGCATGGATGAATCCCTCGCCGTGCAGGCCCTGATGAACATTCGCGTGCAAGGCGTGTGCCACCTCCAGCCGATCGCCCGCAGCGGTTACCGGGCGACCGTACGACACGACGGGACGCGCGTGGGGGCACGGATGTGCCCCCGGCGGGTGAAACGTCAGTCGCGGAGGGCGGTGCGGGCGCTGAAGGCGATGCTGGTGAGGAGGAAGGCGCCGTTGACGAGGGTGAAGGCGCCGATGAACCAGATCATGGCGATGGGGGCGACGGTCAGGACGATGCCGGCCACGGCGATGATGGCGCCGTAGTCGCGGATCAGCTTGACGATCCGGATCGGGAGCGTGGTGGAGTTGAGCATGCTGACCGGGTTCGGGCCGGTGGCCATCACGGACGTGATCAGGTTGACCATCCAGCCGCCGGCGAAGAGCGCGATCAGCCACGCCGGCGTCTCCGGCTCCTGCGCGACCGCGGTGGCGGACAGCGCGGCGACCAGCGCGATCTGGCCGGCCACGTCGCAGAGCACGTCGACGCGGGCCCCGTCGGGGCTGGTCTGGCCGGTGACGCGGGCGAGCTGGCCGTCCGCGCAGTCGAACGCGTAGGCCAGTTGCCAGCCGGCCAGCGCGATCAGGCCGATGACGAAGCCGGGCACCTCGCCGGCGGCGACCGGGCCGGCGGTCGCGATGACCAGCGCGGAGACGACCGCGCTGATGCCCAGGTTGAAGATGGTCAGCGTGGTCGGCGCGAGCTTCTTGCGGTACCCGAAGAGCGCGAGCTTGGCGCCGAGGCGCTGACTGATCGCCTCGCTGTAGAGGCCGCCGCCGCGGTTGACGCGGTAGAAGTCGGACTCGGCCGGCTGGTGTTCAGGAGCGCTGGACTGCATCAACGTAGTCTGCCAGCCGCGCGCGAATCTCCCTCGGACCCAGGTCCAGGTGTTCGATGATCGTGTATCTGTCGGGGCGCGTACGCGGCGCGAACGCGACCACGTCCGCGAACTCCTCGTCCGACAGGCCGAAATCCCGGTGGGTACGGTGCAGCTCGTGCCGGGCCAGGCAGGCGGACATCTGCCGGAACCGGTACTCGTCGCCGCGCAGGAACGTGCAGAACAGCGCGCCCATGCCGGCCAGTTCGCCGTGCGAGCCGGTCCCGGGGTTGAGCACGTCGACCGCGTGCATGATCTCGTGGCAGCCGCCGCTGCACGGCCGGCTGGAGCCGGAGACGGCCATGGCGAGCCCGCTGGCGATCAGCCCTTCCGCGAGCACCGTGACGAAGCCGTCGCCGCTCATGTCACCGGGGTGGCTGAGCAGCGCTTCCGCGCCCATCCGGGCCAGCGACGCGGCCAGGCCGTCGACCGGTTCGCCGCGGACGTCGCGGGCCAGCTCCCAGTCCGCGAGCGCGCTGAGGTTGCTGAGCACGTCGCCGATGCCGCCGCGGTTGTAGCGGGACGGCCCGGCCTCGACGAAGTCCAGGTCGACGATGACCGCGATCGGGATGTGGACGCCGTACGACCCCTTCATCCCGTCGTTGACCAGGCTGGCGACCGGGGAGCCGATGCCGTCGTTGGCGAGGCTGGTGGCGACCGAGACCATCGGTATGCCGTACCGGGTGGCCGCGTACTTGGCGGTGTCCAGCGTGGCGCCGCCGCCGATGCCGACCACCGCGTCGTACGACCGGGCCCGCAGCTTCGCGGCCAGCTCGTTCGCGCTGTCCAGCGTGCCGCCCGCGACCGTGAAGATGTCCGCGGCGCCGAGGCTGGGCCGGATCAGGTCCGCGACGCGCGCGCCCACGCCGTGCCCGACGACCACGGCCACGTCGCCGCCCGCGGATATCCGCCCGTCCGCGAGGATCCGGCCGAGGTCGGCCACGGCGCCGCGCCGCACGTCGACGTGCAGCGGGGTGAGGATCGTGCGCGCTAGTAGCGGCATGCGATGGTCCGGGCCCGCGCCAGGTCGTCGTGGTTGTCCACCTCGACCCACGGGACGTCGCCGATGTCCGCGGCCCGGATCGCGCCGCCCCGGTCGGCGTACTCCTGGAAGCCGTCCTCGTAGTAGAGGTTCGGGTCGCGCCGCCAGACCGCCTCCAGGCAGTCGGCGAGCCCGGTCGCGGCGGCCGGCTCGATCAGCGTGAGCCCGATGTACTCGCCGTGCGCCGAGGCCGGGTCCATCTGCTTGGTGATCCGGCTGAGCCGTCCGTCCGGCGTGAAGAGGGTCTTCATCTCCTCGTCGGCCAGCTCCTTGGCGGAGTCGACGGCGAGCAGGATGCCGGGACCGCGCGAGGCCAGCAGCGTCTTCTCCACGCTGACCGGGTGCACGGTGTCGCCGTTGACCAGCAGCGCGCCCCCGGCGAAATGATCACGGGCCAGCCACAGCGAGTACGCGTTGTTCCACTCCTCAGCCCGGTCGTTGTGCACCAGCGTCAGTCGTACCCCATGGCGATTTTGAAGATCTTGCACCCGGTCCGCCACGGCGGAGGCGCGGTAGCCCACCACCACGGTGACCGACGTCAGCCCGGCCTGCGCGAGGTTGGACAGCGCGATGTCCAGGATCGTGGTGTCGCCGTCCACCGGGACCAGCGCCTTGGGCAGGTCGTCCGTCCAGGGGCGCAGGCGGCGTCCGGCGCCGGCCGCGAGCACGAGACCGCGCATGTCGTTGGCACACATACCCGCATCAACGACCGACCGCCACAAAAAGGTCTAAAAGCCGAACATCCGCAGCATCGTGAAGCCGTCCGTGACGATCCGGCGAATCGTGTCGTCGCCGTCGCGGTTCTCGTCCAGCAGGTCGAGCTCGGCCTCGGTGATCCAGACGAACTCGGTGTGCTTGCCGGCCTCCAGCCGCGGCCGGGACAGGTCGCCGTCCACCCGGCACAGGAAGTCGGTCTCCAGCCGGTAGAGCCCGTCGTCACCCTTCCAGGTGTGCTCGCCGACCGTGCCGAGCACGTGCGACAGGATCCAGCCGGTCTCCTCGCGCACCTCGCGGTGCAGCGTCTCCTCCAGGCTCTCGTCCGCCTCGACGTGGCCGCCGGCGATGTCCCACGTGTCCGGGAACAGCCGGCGGTCCGGTGACCGGCGCTGCACGAAGATCCGCCCGTCGTCGTCGACGATCAGCGCGCCGACGCAGAGCAGCGGGTCAGCGGCCGACCGGCCGGTGGGCGAAGTCACGACCGAGACATTAGCGGAACACGGAGCCCTTGCCGTCCCACATGTGATGTGGCGACCATGTTTTGAGCAGGTCAGGAACGAACAGCAAGCCGTGTCGAAGGAGATGCGCCATGCACGTTCGCGAAGCCATGTCCGCTGAGGTCCTCACCGTGGGCCCCGACCACACTCTCCGCCAGGCGGCCCGGATGATGGCCGCCCGCGGCACCGGATCCGCCGTCGTGCTCGACCCGGACGCCGACGGCGTGGGGATCATGACGGAGCGAGATCTGCTCCGCGCGATCGGCGCCGGACTGGATCCGGACGTCGAACGCACCGCAGCGCACCTGACCTGGGACGTCGTCTACGCGGGTCCGGACTGGACGCTGGAGGAGGCCGCGCTCGCGATGGCCCGCGGCGGCTTCCGCCACCTGGTCGTGCTGGAGGGCGGCGAGGTGCTGGGCGTGATCTCGGTCCGCGACATCATGCGCGTCTGGGCGCGGGAAAAGGCATTGAAAACCTTGTGAGGGTACGGCCGGCGCCGGCCGTTTTCTGCGGCCGGCGCCGCCCGCAACCGGTTGTCTTACGGACTTTTCACCGGCCTTTCACCTGGCGGGAACGGGTGTGGGGTATGACCCGGGCCTGCTCGTATCCTGTAGCGCATGACCGCTGAGCAGCTGATCTCATTCGCCCGTGGCGCCCCCTCCCTGGACATCGTGGACATCGAGGGCCTCAAGGCCGCGGCGGTACGCGCGTTCGACGCCGACCCGGCCGGCATCACCGCCTACGGCACCTCGGTCGGGTACCTCCCGCTCCGCACCTGGATCGCGGAGAAGCACGGCGTCACGCCGGAGCAGGTGCTGATCACGAACGGTTCCCTCCAGGCGGACGCGTTCCTCTTCGACCACCTGGTCAAGGCCGGCGACGCCGTCGTGGTGGAGAAGCCGACCTACGACCGGACGCTGCTCAACCTGCAGAACCTGGGCGGCAAGGTGCACCAGGTGACGCTGGACGCGGACGGTGTCGACACCGCCGAGCTGCGCACGCTGCTGGAGTCCGGCGTGCGCCCGACGCTCGCCCACATCATCCCGAACTACCAGAACCCGGCCGGCGTGACGCTCTCCCTGGAGCGCCGCCGCGAGCTGCTGGCGCTGGCCAAGGAGTACGGGTTCACGATCTTCGAGGACGACCCGTACGCGGACATCCGCTTCCGGGGCGACGCGCTGCCGTCGATGCTGTCGATGGACACGGACGGCGTGGTCGTGCACGCGTCCAGCTTCACCAAGACGGTCTGCCCCGGCGTGCGCGTCGGATACCTGGTCGGCCCGGCGAAGCTGATCGCGGACATCGCGAAGCGCGCCACGAACCTCTACATCTCGCCCGGCATGGTGTCCGAGGCGATCGTGCACCAGTTCTGCGTGTCCGGCGACATCGACCGCTCGATCGCGACCGTGAGCGCGGCGCTGGGCGAGCGGGCCCGGGTGCTGGCCGAGTCGCTGCGCGCGCGCATCCCCGGCGTGCGGTTCACCGAGCCGGACGGCGGCTACTTCCTCTGGATCGACCTGCCGGAGGACGTGTTCGTGGACAAGCTGCTGCCGGCCGCTGCCGAGCGCGGCGTGGCGGTCGTGAAGGGCACCGACTTCCTGCTGGAGGGCGGTCAGCACTCGCTGCGCCTCGCCTTCTCGGCGGTGACGGCCGACCAGATCGACGAGGGCGTCCGCCGTCTGGCCGAGGCGATCGACGCGGTTCGCGGCTGAAAACCGACCGACCAGTGGCCCTTAACGCCTGACGGCGTGAAAGGGTGCCCGTTTTGCTTGTCGGATTCCCGACAAAAAGCCAACAGGCCCGGTCCGGGGTTTCGTTCCGGCCGGGCCTGGGGCAAGAATGCGGATGGCCAATCGCCATGCGGTGGCCCTCATAGACATAACCCCGCCCCCTTGGCGCCGGGTGGGCCGCTCGCACCCCCCACCCCCCGAAAGCGGCCGGTCCACCCGGCGCCACCCCCCTTCGCGCGTAACCTCCATGCGGGATACACAACGCATGGACGAGGGGGTGAATGCGGATGGCTGAGCGGAACAGTGCGACGGCCGGCGGCAACGGACACTCGGGAGGCCGCTCCCGAACCTGGACGGCGCCGGTCCGGGCGATGACCCGGATCATCGGCGCCGACGGAGCCCCGCGTTCCACGCCCGCCCAGGACCCCTCGACCCGCAGCGCGGTCGTGGACTGCGCGCTCTACGTGGACGGCGTGCGCCAGGACGGCCAGTGGGACTACGCGGGCGCGCTCGCCGCCGCGGCCGCGCAGCCCAACGCGTTCGTCTGGCTCGGCCTGCACGAGCCGAGCGAGCAGGAGATGGCGCCGATCGCGGAGGCGTACGGCCTGCACGAGCTCGCGGTCGAGGACGCCATCAAGGCGGAGCAACGCCCGAAGCTGGAGCGCTTCAACGACGTGGTGTTCCTGGTCTGCCGCACCGCGCGCTACCTGGAGCACGGCCGGCTGACCGAGCACTCCGAGGTGGTCGAGACCGGCCAGGTGCTGATCTTCATCGGCCCGACGTTCGTGATCACGGTCCGGCACGGCAATGCCGCGAAGCTCTCCCCGGTTCGCACGGATCTGGAGGCACGCAAGGAGTTGCTGGCGCAGGGCCCGTGGGCGGTCGCCTACGCGGTCACGGACCGGATCGTCGACCACTACATCGAGGTCGCGGACGGTATCGAGGACGATCTGGACGCGCTGGAGGAGGAGGTCTTCTCCCGGACCGGCGGCGCCAGCATCCAGTCGATCTACCAGCTCAAGCGGGAACTGGTCGAGTTCCGCCGGGCGGTGGTGCCGTTCCAGCGGCCGCTGCTCACGCTCACCTCGGACGCCAGCCGCGGCACGGTGCCGAAGGAGATCCGCCGGTACTTCCGCGACGTGCAGGACCACCTGAGCCGCACGATCGAGCAGATCACGGCCGACGACGACCTGCTGAACTCGATCCTCCAGGCGCGGCTCGCCCAGGTCTCGGTCGACCAGAACAACGACATGCGGAAGATCGCCTCGTGGGCCGCGATCGCCACGGTCTGGACCGCGGCCGCGGGCATCTACGGCATGAATTTCGACTTCATGCCGGAGCTGAGGTGGACGTTCTCCTACCCGGTCCTGATCACGCTGCTCGTGACCACGTCCGTCGTGCTCTATCGCCTGTTCCGCCGCAACGGCTGGCTCTAGAACGACACGGAAATGCGGCGGGGGTACGCGTACCCCCGCCGCATTTCCGTGTTTTTGATCGTCAGCCCGCGGGCCAGCGGTCCTGGGCGCCCAGCGGGTCGCCGTGAGCCTTGTTGCCCGCGTTGGCCATGCCGGCCGGCCGGATCCCCGCGGACGGCGACGCCGGGTCGGTGACCAGCCGGTCCGATGTGGAGATCCGATCCGCGGTCGGCTCCTTGGAGTCCGGCGAGATGGCGGAGGCCGCCCGCTCCGCCGTGGTCTTCGCGGTCTCGGCCGCGTTCTTGACCGTCTCCTTGGCGGACTCCGTGGCCGAGTGCAGCTTCTCCTTGGCGTTCTCGGTCATCTGCCGCGCCGCGTCGGTGGCGCTGCGCGCCGTGCTCGACTCGTGCGTCGTCCACTGCTCTTCCTCGCGCTGCCGGCGTCTGCGCATGATCATGCCGCCGGCCGCGCCCGCGGCAATGCCGATCATCAGAAGACCGGCCAGCTTGCGGTTCCGCGACATGCCTCGCTCCTCACGGCCAACGGCGCGTCGCAGCGCCTTGACGTTCTTGCGCTTGATCCGGCGGCTCGACTTCCCGGCCTGCTTACCCGCCTGCCGGGCGCTCTCCGCGGCCGCGACGGCCAGCGGAGTGAGCGCCGCGATGCCACCGGCGGCCGCGTTGCGCGCGCTCCTGGCGGCCGGCGTCACGACCTCGCGCGCGGCGTGCACCCGCGGGCCGACCGTGGCGCCGACGCCTTCCGCGGCGTGCGTCGCGGCCTGCCTCAGGTGATCCAGGCCCTCTTCGAGCTCTTCCCGGACCAACTGGCTGCGGGTTTTGCTTCGCCCGATACCGAACACCAGCCCCACCTCCGTAAGGGTGTCTGTCCTGCCTGTGATCCTCCCCCTTCGGGTGCCGCCGTGTAGGCGGAACCGTCACATGGGAGACTCCGCAAGGAAACTGAACTGTCCAACCGACGAAGGAGTACCCGTGGCCCAGGCTGTATACGCCACCCTGCACACCAACCACGGTGCGATTCGGCTCGAGCTGTTTCCGCTGCACGCCCCGAAGACGGTGGCCAACTTCGTAGAGCTGGCCGAGGGCACCAAGGACTGGACGGACCCGCGCACCGGCCAGCCCGGCAAGGGCCCGTACTACGACGGCACCATCTCGCACCGGGTGATCAGCGGCTTCATGGTCCAGATGGGCGACCCGACCGGCACCGGCACCGGCGGCCCCGGCTACAAGTTCGGGGACGAGTTCCACCCGGAGCTGGTCTTCAACCGGCCGTACCTGCTGGCGATGGCGAACGCGGGGCCCGGCACCAACGGCTCGCAGTTCTTCATCACGGTCTCGGCGACGCCGCACCTGAACCACCGTCACACCATCTTCGGCCAGGTGGCCGACGACGAGTCCGCCCGCGTGGTCGACTCGATCGCCACCACGAAGACCGGTGCGATGGACCGTCCGGTGCAGGACGTGGTCATCGAGAAGGTCGTGATCGAGCGCGTCGGCTGACCTGACGTACTTTTGATCTCATGAGTGACGTTCCGGCGACTGTCCCGGTCTGCTACCGGCACCCGAACCGGGAGACGTATGTCCGGTGCACCAGGTGCGACCGATCGATCTGCCCCGACTGCATGAACGAGGCGTCGGTCGGCCACCAGTGCCCGGAGTGCGTAGCCGAGGGGAAACGTACGCAGCGACCGGTCCGCACCGCTTTCGGCGGAAGCGCGGCCGGTCGCGCCGGATACGTCACGAATGCCCTGATTTCACTGAACGTCCTGGCCGCTGTGCTCGGCGTGGTGCTGTCCGGGATGGACTCGCTGATCGGTTCCAGCTTCTTCTCCGGCGCGTCCGTGGTGCACTACGTCGGCGCCGTGATCGGCCCGAGCATCACCCCGCTACCGGACGGCGCGATGTACCTCGCGGCCGTGCCGGATGCCGGCACGGTCTACCCCGGCGTGTGGGACGGCGCCTACTACCGGCTGTTCACCGCCATGTTCATCCACTTCGGAATCATCCACCTGCTGATGAACATGTGGGCGCTGTGGATCCTCGGCCGCCAGCTGGAGATCGCGCTCGGCCCGATCCGCTTCCTCGCGCTCTACCTGCTGGCCGGCTTCGGCGGCAACGTCGCGGCGCTGGTCTTCAACCCCGACAGTCTCTCGGCAGGTGCGTCCACCGCGATCTTCGGCCTGTTCGCCGCGCTCTTCGTGATGCTCCGCCGCCTCGGCCGGGACACGTCCTCGGTGCTGCCCGTGCTGATCGTCAACCTGGTCATCACGTTCGCGGTGCCGAACATCTCGATCGCCGGTCACCTCGGTGGCCTGGTGATCGGCGCGCTGGCCGCGGCCGGGCTCGCCTACGCGCCGCAGAAGAACCGCGCGCTCGTCCAGGGCGGCGCGCTGACCCTGATCTTCCTGGTGCTGGCCGCGCTGACGCTCGCCGCCTCCTAGGGCCGCTGCAGAAAAGGCAGGATCTCGGCCGGGGGTACGCCGAGGTCCGCCTTCGTGAGCACGTGCAGCGCCTCGCCGGTGTCGATCTCCAGCGTCTCCGTGCGGAGGCCCAGCCGCGGCCGGGTGTCCAGCCGGACCGCCTCGATCCCGGACCAGGGCAGCCGCACGCGGCGGGCGAAGCCGGTCACCACGGTCAGGCCGTCCTCGTCCGTCGCGAGCCGGACCGGGGCCAGCACGTCGCGCGCGGCCCAGGCCAGCAGGCCGGCGCAGACCGCCGCGGCCACGCCGAGCTGGGCCGGATCGCCCTCGGCCAGTGCGACCGCGAGCAGGACGAAGGCGAGGCCGCCGGCGGCCTTCACCGCGGGCAGCCATCGGGGAACACGCCAGGTCATGCGCGCCAGCATGCCAGCCCGCTGTCCGGAAACCGCACCGACGTCTGTCCGATGCGCGCATCGGAGCGAGGTGCGGCGCGTCATATCCACTTCACACGTCGTTAAACGCGCATGGACGTCTTCTATCGAACGTTCCTGCCAGCCGCCGCCGAAGCCGGAGTGGCCATCCCGACCGTCAGCCGGCACATGCCGGTCTTCCGCCGGTGCGTCGAAGCGGACGACACCGCCGTTCTGGTCGCTCGATGTCTGCACCCCGACCGGCCGCTGCAGGGGGAGTTCCTGCTCGTACTGACCGAGCGCCGGTTGGTGGTCACCCAGGAGACGCGGTTGCTGCGTCGCCTGCGGCTGCACCTCAACGCGGAGCTGCGACACCTGGGCAACGTCAACTGGAACCCGGACGTGCGGTCGTCCGCGGTCGAGCTCGCGGCCACCGCGATCGACGGCGTACGGGAGCGGTTCTGGATCCGCGTCGGCCACCCGAAGCAGCTCTGGCACACGGATGCACTGCTCAAGCGCGTGTTCCGCCCGGCGCGCCCGACCCCGGCGGCGGCGGTCGGCTGAGGTCCGTGCGAGTGCCTCGCACCTGTTCGGGGCACTAACGGTGACGGTAAAAGCGCAATTAGTCAGACATGGGGGATCGAGGAAGTAATACGCTGTAGCGACGCAAAGTTGATCTCGTCAGACTCGAAACCCGGGATTACGACTGAGGGGATCCTGCGGCTAGGCTATGGCCGATCTCGTCGTCCCGCAGTGTGGAGAAACCTCCGGTGAAGCTCTCGATCCTCATGCCGGTTTACAACGAGGAAGCCCGTCTGGGTAACGCGTTGAAGCAGGCGCTGGCGGTGGACTACCCCTGCGAGATCGAGCTTGTGGTCGTCGACGACGGCAGCTCCGACCGTACCGCAGAGATTCTCGCGGCCGTGGATGACACGCGGGTGCGGGTGATACAGCACGCGAAGAACGCGGGCAAGGGCGCCGCGATCAAGACCGCCGTGGATTCGGCCGAGGGTGAATACATGGTCATCCTCGACGCCGACCTGGAGTACGACCCGAATGACATCCCCCGGCTGCTCCAGCCGGTGCTCGACGGTCACACCGAGGTCGTCTACGGAAATCGGACGTTCGGGAGCCACAGCGCCTACAGCTTCTGGTACGTGATGGGAAACAAGGGCGTCACCACCGCGGCCAACGTCATGTATAACTCGTACATCGGCGACCTGGAGACCTGCTTCAAGCTGATGCCGGTCGCGCTCTACCGCTCGCTCGAGATCAAGTCGCGCGGCTTCGGCATGGAGGCCGAGGTCACCGGCAAGCTGCTCCGCCAGCGCATCCGGCCGTACGAGGTGCCGATCTCGTACCGGGCCCGCGGTCGCGAGGAGGGCAAGAAGATCACGTGGAAGGACGGCGTCGAGGCGATCTGGATCCTCGCCCGCGAGCGCGTCCGGAAGCCGAAGGCGAAGCCGTCGCGCTGACCCTTCCATTCGACCAGAACGCCCGGGTGCACGTCCGCCCCGGGCGTTTTTGCATGGCCTGGTAAAAGCGTCACGTACCATTCAATGCTGTTTTTGCCATAGGGGGTGCGATGCAGGATCTGCTGACGATCGGCGACATGGCGGCCCGCAGCGGCGTCGCGCCGTCCGCATTGCGGTACTACGAGCGACTCGGACTGATTCATTCGGTCCGCACCGGCGGTAACCAGCGCCGTTATCAGCGTTCCGAACTGCGCCGCGTCGCGTTCATCCGGGTGTCCCAGCAGGTCGGTGTGACGCTGGAGGAGATCAAGGAGGCGCTGGCCTCGCTCCCGGACGGCCGCGTGCCGACCAAGGCGGACTGGGCACGGCTCTCCGCCCGCTGGCACGACCGGCTGGAGGAGCGCATCGCGCTGCTCGAACGGCTCCGTGACAACCTCACCGGCTGCATCGGCTGCGGCTGCCTGTCGCTGCAGAAGTGCACGCTCTACAACCCGGACGACGTGCTGGCAGCCTCCGGCCCCGGCCCGCACAAGCTGCTACACGGCGAGTAGCACCTTGCCCAGGTGCGTGCTGGACTCCACCACCCGGTGCGCCTCCGCGGCGTCGCGCATCGGCACGGTGCGGTCCACGATCGGCCGGACCGCGCCGGACGCGACCAGCGGCCACACGCGCTCGCGTACCTGCCGGACGATCTCGGTCTTCTGCTCCTCGGGCCGGAAGCGGAGCGCGGTCCCGAACAGCGTGCCGCGCTTCTCCAGCAGCGGCGACAGGTCCAGCTCCGCCCGTCGGCCACCCTGCATCCCGATGACCGTGATGCGCCCGTCCGGCGCCAGCGCCTTCACGTTCCGCGCCAGGTAGGAGCCGCCCATGATGTCCAGGATGACGTCCGGCCGGACCAGCTTCTCGAAATCCTCGGCCCGGTAGTCGATCACCTGGTCCGCGCCCAGCGCCCGCAGTGCCGCGTGCTTGCCCGCGCTGGCCGTGGTCGCCACCGTGACGCCCAGCGCCTTCCCCAGCTGGATCGCGAACGTGCCGATGCCGCTCCCGCCGCCGTGCACCAGCAGAGTCTCGCCCGCGGTGAGGCGCGCGGCCATCACCAGGTTCGACCAGACCGTGCACGCGACCTCGGGCAGCGCCGCGGCCTCCACCAGGCCGACGCCCGCGGGGACCGGCAGCACCTGTCCGGCCGGCACGGCGACCAGCTCGGCGTAACCGCCGCCGGCCAGCAGCGCGCAGACCCGGTCGCCGACCGCGAATCCGGTCACGTCCTCGCCGAGCCCGGTGATCACGCCGGAACACTCCAGCCCCGGATACGGCGAACCGCCCTTCGGCGGCGGGTACTTCCCCTGGCGCTGCAGCAGGTCGGCCCGGTTCACCGCGCCGGCCGCCACCTCGATCAGCACCTCGCCGCGAGCCGGCGCCGGATCCGGCACCTCGGCCCAGACGAGCGCTTCCGGTCCACCGGGCTCCGGGATCGTGATCGCGAACATGGTCTCTTTCTATACCCATCCGCTCCCCGGCACACCGTCGCATCGGCGCTGGTAGAAAAGTTGCGGGCCGCACTGTCCAACATGTGATCGCCGCCCTGCCCCCGGGGGTGCTAATTACGTCGCGCCGTCTGGCAAACTGGTGGGGGTCGTCGCAATGGCCGGAACTTTTTTGCGGCGCCACGGCGGCGGAGCGTGCCCAAGCACCTCCGACGAAACCGGGAGGGCTCGCCTAGTGGCCGATGGCGGTAGTCTTGAAAACTACTAGGGGTGGTGACACTCCTCCAGGGTTCGAATCCCTGGCCCTCCGCACCGCACGTGAAGCCCCGCTCCTCAGCGGGGCTTTCGTCGTTTCGGTCGTTCGGAGTGCGCCGCTCGTGAGGTGCGCGTGGCTCGTGAGGTGTGCGTGGCTCGTGAGGTGCGCGTGGTGAGCGGGCGCGCGGCGCGGGCCGGGGTCACGGTCGCGGTGGTGCTGCTGGCGGCGAATCTGCGGCCGGCCGTGGTCGCGGTGTCGCCGCTGCTGTCCGGCATCCGGGCGGACACCGGGCTGTCCAGCCCGGCCGCCGCGCTGCTGACCACGCTGCCGGTGCTCTGCTTCGGCCTGCTGGCGCCGCTCGCGCCGATGCTGGCCCGCCGGATCGGCCTTGTGCCGGCGCTGGTGGCGGTGCTGGTCGCGATGATCACGGGCAGCCTCCTGCGGTTGCCGGACCCGATGGTGCTGCTCTTCGCGGGCACGGTGGTCGCCGGCGCCGCCGTCGCCTGCGGGAACGTGTTGCTGCCGGTGCTGGTCAAGCGCGAGTTCCCGGACCGGGCGGGCACCATGATGGGCGTCTACTCGGTGGCGCTGTCCACCGGTGCGGCGATCGCGGCGGGCACGGCCGTGCCGCTGCTCACGCTGCTGGACGGCTGGCGGCCCGCGCTCGCGCTCTGGGCGGTGCCGCCCGCGGTGGCGCTGATCGTCTGGCTGCCGTTGTTGCGCCGCCGTTCCACACAAACCCGGCCCGACACCCACAAAAACACAATCTCCCTCCGGGGTACGCCGCTGGCCTGGGCCGTCACCGCGTTCATGGGAACCCAGTCGCTGGTCTACTACGCGACCGTCGCCTGGCTGCCGGAGATCCTGATGGCGTCCGGCAGCAGCCAGGAGCGGGCCGGATATGCGCTCTCCGTCTTCAACCTGGTGGGCATCGCCGGATCGCTGGCCTTCACGGTGACGGTCGGGCGTACGAAACGGCAGATCGGGTATGCCGTTGTCAGCGCCGTGTTCTATGCGGCCGGATTCGGCGGGCTGCTGTGCGCGGCGGCGGGCCCGCTGGACTTCGTCTGGGCGGCGCTGCTGGGCCTGGCCCAGGGCACCACGATCAGCCTGGCGCTGGCCCTGATCCTGCTGCGCATGCCGGACGCGGAGCACGCCGCGCGGATGTCCGGGATGGCGCAGGGTGTCGGTTACGTGCTGGCCGCGGCCGGCCCGGTGCTGGTCGGGATCGTGCACGACACGACCGGCGGGTGGTCCTGGCCGCTGCTGCTGCTCGGGGCCATGCTGGTGCCGATGACGGCCGCCGGTGTGGTGGCCGGCCGCGACGTGGTGCTGAGCCGCACCTGACGGCGCCCGGTCGCACCTGACGGCGTCCGGTCGCAGGTGAACGCGCCACCGAGAGAGATTGGAGTCCGATCATGAGTCTGGAGCGACCGCTCGCCCCGGATCCGTACGACCTTCTTCCGCCCCTGCCCTCCTTCGCGCTGACCAGCGCGGATCTTCAGGACGGCAAGCCGCTGGAGGACACGTTCGCGCACGACAGCGTGGGTGGTCAGAACCTCTCCCCGCAGCTGAGCTGGTCCGGTTTCCCCGCCGGGACGCGCAGCTTCGTGGTGACCTGTTTCGACCCGGACGCGCCGACCGGTTCCGGCTTCTGGCACTGGGTCGCGGTGAACCTGCCGGCGTCCGTGACGGAGCTGGCACGCGGCGCGGGCTCGACGGAGGGCGGCCTCCCGGAGGGGGCTTTCCACATCCGTAACGATTACGGCACGCTTTCCTATGGTGGTGCCGCGCCACCCGCGGGGGACCGCGAACATCGATACGTCTTTGCGGTACACGCAGTAGACGCTGATGTACTTGACGTTACTTGGGACGTTTCTCCCGCAGTGGTGGGCTTCAATCTCGCGTTCCACACTTTGGCGCGCGCGACTCTGCGTTCCACTTATCGGGTGAGTTGAGCCGTGAGCTAGGACACAGAACCGGGCCGTCCAAATAATGGGCGGCCCGGTTGTTGTCCGAGAGTCAATTACTCCGGAACACGTGCGACGACGAACACCGACTGGCCGAACGGCGGGCGCATCACGGACTCCGCGGCCTTGGTGACCGGGAGCACGAGCGAGTCGTAGAACTTGACCATCGGCCCCTCCTTCGGCGTGAGCCGGAAGATGCTGGTGGCGCCGTAGTAGCCGATCAGACCGAGCGCGTTCGCGTAGTGGAGCGTCTCGATCTCGAGACCGGCCTCCTCCATCGCGGCGCGCATGGTCTTCTTCGTGTACCGCCGGACGTGTCCGGTGGCGTAATCGACGGGGCTCATGGCGAACATGAACGCCGGGACGATGAGAACGACCTTGCCCCCGGGACGCACGAGACCCTTCATGCAGCGCAGCGCGCTGACGTGGTCCTCGATGTGTTCCAGCACGTTGTAGCTGACCAGAGCGCTGTGCGACCCGCTCTCGGACGTCGGCAGGAGCATCTCCCGCACCTCGACGTTCGGAGTGTCGGCGAAGCGCTCCTTGAGCTCCACGAGGCGGTCCGGCTCCGCCTCGGTGGCGGTGAACCGAGACACGTGCGGTGCCCACGCGGCGGCGTAGTTCCCGATGCCGCTGCCGATCTCGATCGGGTCGTCCCCGAGGTGCGGGATCGCCAGCTCGACGAACCACTGACGGTGGTTGACCGCCGTCGCAAGTCCTTCGAGCACCTCGGATTGGACGCGCTGGTCGCCGGTGAGCTCTGCCATGTGTGGGTTCCCTCATGTGGTGATCCGGATTCAGCGAGACCAGAAGTTAACCACTCAACGCCGATGATCGAAAGTTGAGCGGGGCCCCAAGCATGAATTTATGACCTATTTGAGACATGTATCGCAGAGGCTACGCGCGCATAACGGAACTGTGATCCTGCCGTGACCAACGTCGTCACCGAGATGGGTAACGGTCATCTCCGGCCCAGCTCATAGAGACATACGCGTTATCAACCTCGGTTAGGCTCGCGTGGCTATGACTATTCAGGACATCGACCCCTCGAACCGGCCGCTCGGGGTGGCCATGCCCTCGGTGGACATCGAAGCCGAGCGGATCCTCCTCGAGCAGGATCTGGAACGGTCTTCCGGCCTGCGCTCGCCCCGGTGGCGGGCGCGCCTGCTGGATCTCGCCGCGCTGGCCAGCTTCGCGCTGATGGCGTGGCTCGTGACCCGCACCGCGTGGTTCAACCTCGACCACGAGCTCGTCAACGCCCAGGACCAGTCGTTCTTCGAGTGGATGCTGGCCCACGGCGCGCGGGTGGT
Organism: Catenuloplanes japonicus; assembly: GCF_000717135.1. Classification (GTDB taxonomy): domain Bacteria; phylum Actinomycetota; class Actinomycetes; order Mycobacteriales; family Micromonosporaceae; genus Catenuloplanes; species Catenuloplanes japonicus. Next base: position 22,223 of record NZ_JNXY01000037.1, on the reverse strand, counting down.
GACCGACGGCGTCAACCCGTTCGTGTCGTACCAGGTGAACGTGCCCGAGGGCATCAACCTGATGGCGAACACGTCGGTGCTGGCCGTCTCCATCCCGATGGCGCCGGTCACGCTCGCCTTCGGCCCGCACATCGCGTTCAACGTGTTCCTCACCGGCGCGCTGATGCTGACCGGCGTTTCCTGGTACTACGTGCTCTCCCGGCACTTCGTCACCTCGAAGGTCGCCGCGTGGGTCGGCGCGCTGTTCGCCGCGTTCGCGCCGAGCATGATCGCGCACGCCAGCGGCCACCCGAACATCATCTCGCAGTTCCTGATCCCGCTGATCATCTGGCGGACTCTGTGTCTCAAGGAGTCCGGCCGCGCGGTGCGCAACGGCGTGGCGCTCGGCCTGCTGATCGTGTGGCAGGCGTTCATCAACCTTGAGATCCTGTTCATGACCGCGGTCGGCGTCGGCGTGTTCGTCGCGATCGTGGGCCTGACCAAGGCGGAGCACCGGCGTTACTTCAAGACCTTCATCGCCGGCCTCGGCGTGACGGCCGTGGTCGCGCTGACGCTGCTGGCGTACCCGCTCTACATCCAGTTCTTCGGCCCGCAGGCGTACCACGGGCTCGCCACCGACATCCGGAACTTCGGCGCTGACCTCGCGTCGTACTGGAACTACTCCCGCCGTTCGATCGCCGGCGACTGGGAGACCTCCATGTATATGACGCAGAACCCGTCGGAGGAGAACGCGTTCTTCGGCTGGGGCGTCCCGGTGCTCTTCATCGGCCTGGTCGTCTGGCTGCGCAAGAGCCGCGTGGTGGTCGGCCTGGCGTCGGTCGCGCTGCTCTTCGCCGCGATGTCGCTCGGCCCGGAGATCCGCTACATCGGCAAGGACACCGGCTACTCCGGCCCGTGGGAGCTGCTGCACGGCATCCCGATCCTGAACTCGGTGGTCCCGACCCGGTGGGCGCTCGCGGTCGCGCCGGTGCTGGCGATCCTGATCGCGATCGGCATCCAGCGGGCCAACGGCCTGGTCCTGGACCGTCCGAAGGCCGTGCTCCCGGTCCGGCTGGTCACCACCGCGCTGGTCGCGGCCGCACTGGTCCCGCTCTTCCCGACGCCGCTGCTCACCCAGCCGATGGTGCCGACGCCCGCGTTCATCACGAACGGCACCTGGCGGGAGTACGTCGACGAGGAGCACACGGTCGTCACGCTGCCGCTGCCGGACGCGACGTTCCCCGCGGCCGCGCGCTGGTCCGCCTACACCGGGCTGGACATGCGCCTGCCGCGCGGCTACGGGCTGTACCGCAACCCGGTGGACGGCACCGGCGCGTTCGCCGCGCCGCCGCGGGCCACCAGTCAGTACTTCTACAACCTGTGGGCCGGTTACTGGGTGCCGAAGGTCGACGACGCGCGCCGCGCGCAGACGATGGAGGACCTGACCTACTGGGAGGCGGGCCTGGTCATGCTGCCACCGCAGACGCACGACATCGAGATGCGCCGCGCGATGAGCGACATCCTCGGTTTCCAGCCGACCTGGGTCGACGGGGTGTGGATCTGGGATGTCCGGCACCTGACCAGCATCAACAACTGACGTTCATACACCTGTTCTATCCACAGCCTGTGGACAGAGCCTGTGTATAAAAAGCGGCGGGGGGACGCGTACCCCCGCCGCTTTTCTATGTCGTCAGGATTTTATGCAGCAGCCGGTGCACACCTTGGGTGCCGGCAGCGTGAACGCCAGGCAGCAGGTGCGGCGCTGGACCGTGAGCGTGCCGTCCGGTGCCCGGACCAGCTCCACCAGGTCGGCGACGCCGAGCGAGGTCAGCAGCGTCTCGATGTTGTCCACGGTCCTGCCTGGCAGCACGTCGGCCGTGCGGAGCACCCCCTGGGCCACGCCGGACGCGAGCGAGCCGAGCAGGGTCCGCGCGCCGACCCGGGCCTGGCCGCGGAGCCGGTCCAGCAGCGGCGTGAGGTGTTCGTCCAGCAGCGAGGTGCGCAGCGTCGACAGCAGATCGGCCTCGTCCGCCGCGACGCGCACCCCGGGAGTCCCGGCGAGGGCCAGCGGATCGGTCGGCAGCACCGCGACCTCGGTGGACGGGGAGAGCCCGACGCGCAGCAGCGGCGCCTGATCGTCCACCCGGATCAGCGTGTCCGACGGGCGCAGCAGCGGGACGCGGCGCGCGCTGGCCCAGCCGACCACGGCCGGTAGCGCCACCCAGTAGGCGTAGTGCTTCCAGGCGAGCGCGGCGGCCGCGTGCGGCTGGGCCTGCCAGAGGCGGCGGGCGGAGTCGAGCAGTGCGGCCAGCGCGTCGCCGTCGTCGGCGATCAGGTCGCTCGCGGAGATCCAGCCGTCCGGCCGGTGATGGGCCAGCAGGCCGGGGAGCAGGCTCGGAAGCGGATAATTCGCACCGTAGGCGGCCCGGAGCGTCGCGGTGATCGGTGCGAACGGCTCGATGGGCGCCGGGCGGCGGTGGACGACGATGGTCACTCGGCGTCGCCGGCCTCGGTGCGGAGCGTGTCACGATCTGTGATCGGCGTGGCGGCGCTGCGCAACGACTCCCGCAGGGAGCCGGTGAGCCGGATGCATCGCCGCATAACCGCCGCCACCTCGTCAGATCGTTCACCGTCGGACCGACGGTTCACCATAGCTTGCTAAGGATAGCCTAACCAGACTTGGCGGCGAGTTCGCCCGTTTGGTTACTCACAATGACGATACCGAGGACGCTCCGGTTGATCTCCATTAATCCAACGATGATTCCCGTTTTATCCGGATATGAGCGGGCGTTACGTTACGCCGAGTAATCGGTGAGTCGCCATGTGTGCACAATCGTGTCGGGTTTGTCAATGCTTCTGTCCGCAAGGCGCTACTCACTCACGCGGGCTCGGTCGGACAACGGACACTGAAAGCCCGGTCGACTCCGGCCGGTCCGCCATAAGCGGTCCGGTGGGAAGCACCGGCAGCCGAGAAGGACGCGTGATGACAGCACAGCCGACATCGCCGACCTCGCCGCTGGAGCGCGCGGCCGACTCCTTCGCCGCGGAGCTCTCCCAGTGGCGTGCCGACCGAGGGATGACGAAGAAGCAGCTCGCGGCGCGAATGGGCTTCGACCCGTCCTACGTGAGCCACGTCGAGGGCCGCCGCCACCGCCCCACCGAGGACTTCGCACGCCGCGCCGAGGCCGTGCTGGAGGCCGGCGGCCGCATCTGGCAGCGCTTCCAGGAGTACGACGAGCTCCGCCACGTGCGCAGCGTCGGCCTGACCCACCGCGACCCGCCCGTCCCCGAGCAGTGGCTGCCGCCCGGCACCGGCCTGGTCGTCGAGCAGGAGATCGCGGAGCTGGTCTACTCCGGCGGCGAGTACCGCTGCCTGATCCGCCGCGCGCTCTACAACGCCGGCACCGAGCCGGTCACGCGATACATGGTCAAGGTCGCGGTCGACCGCTTCCCCACGGATCCGGAACGATCCAACCGGCACCACCGCGACAACCCGCTCTCCTTCGACGAGCTGCGCCTCACCGCGTTCTGGGGTGCGCCGTACGCGCGCGAGCCCATGCGCTGGCGGAAGAAGCGCGACCGCGACGCGGACAAGGAGATGTGGCTGCTCTTCGAGAACGATCACGGCCGGTTCCCGCTCTACCCGGGTCAGCGGACCACGATCGAGTACGCCTACTCCGTACCCGAGGAGAAATGGGGTCAGTGGTTTCAGCGCGCGGTGCGGCTGCCCACCCGGCAGCTGACGGTCCGCCTCGACTTCCCGGCCGGTCTGGACCCGACCGTCTGGGGCGAGGAGACCTCACTCTCCGCCGAGGAGGCGCCGCTGCGCACGCCGTTCACCCGCAACGAGGAGAACGGGCGCGCCGTCTTCGAATGGTCGACGGACGACCCGCCGCTCAACGCGCGCTACAAACTCTCCTGGCGATTCCGCGGCACCGTGACGTCGTCCGCAGAGACCGGGAGCCGCGCCGGTGACCGCATGCGCGCGGCCGGCATCGTGCAGCGCGGCGCCCCGCAACTCACCGAGCCGGCCCGCCAGCTCGTGCTCCCCGAGCAGGCCACGGACGCGCGTGACGTGGTAGCCCAGCTGCACCGCGCGCTCGACCGGGTCGGCACGCTGCACGACTTCCGCAAGGGCATCGGGCTGGCCGCGCCGCAGATCGGGCTGCCCTGGGCGGTCGCGGTGGTCCGCCCGCCGGACGCGGAAGAGCCGTTGGTGCTGCTCAACCCGCTGGTCGTGGCCGAGTCGCCGGAGACCGACATCCAGTACGAGGGCTGTCTGTCCTTCTTCGACCACCGCGGCGCGGTCCGCCGGCCGCTGCGCCTCCAGGTCGAGCACGAGCGGTGGGACGGCAGCCGGACGGTCACCACGTTCGACCGGGCGACGGCGAGGCTGGTCGCGCACGAGATCGACCACCTGGACGGGCGGCTCTACCTGGACCGGATGCCCCCGGACGCACGGCTGCTGACCATGGACGAGTATCAGGGCGGCGGGCTGCCCTGGCACTACTGACCTCTACCGCACGTGACCTTCACTGCACGGCCCCGAACGCGTCGTACCGGATCCGATCCGCCGGCACGTTGAGCGCGGCCAGCGTGCGCAGCGTCGCCCGGACCATCCCGGACGACCCCGCCACGTAGAAGTCGTGCCTGTCCCACGGCCCGTACCGGCCGACGATCTCCGAGACGTCGCCGTGCTCGCCCTCGAAACCCGCGTCCCGGCTGCAGGCCGGCACCAGCGACACCCACGGGTGCCGGGCCGCGATCGCGCGCAGCTCCGGCAGGTCGTAGAGATCCTCCCGGGTGCCGCCGCCGAAGAACAGGTGCACCCAGCGCGTCCTGTTGTACCGGGTCAGCTCCTCCAGCAGCGCCTTGATCGGGGCCAGGCCGGTGCTGCCCGCCACGAAGACGATGTCCCGGGTCGAGTCGCGGTCCATGGTCATCGAACCCATCGGCGCGGCCAGTCGCAGCAGGTCACCGGGGCGCACCCGGCGGACCATCATGCCGGACACCCACCCGGTGCTCAGCGCGCGGACGTGGAACTCCAGCGTGTGATCACGGCGCGGCGCGTTCGCGATCGAATAGACCCGCCAGAGCCTCGGCTGGTGCGCCGGGCACTCCACGCTCACGTACTGACCCGGCCGGTACTCCAGCTTCCGCCCCGGCAGCGCCGTGAGCACGGCCACATCCCGCCCGCGCCGCTCGTGGCTGAGCACCTCCGCGACCCAGTACGGCGGGTTCGTGTCCGCATCCGCCTCCGCCGCGTCGATCATCTTCTGCGCGATCAGGCCGTACGCGTCCCGCCACGCCTGATCGAACTCCGGCGTCCACCGCTCGCCGCCGAAGATCCGCAGCGACTCCAGCAGCGCGTCGCCGACCACGGCGTACTGCTCCGGCGCCACCTCGAACTTCCGATGGTCCCGCCCCAGCCCGCGCAGGTAGACGTCGAGCTGCTCCGGCGCGTCCAGCGTCCGCACGGCCGTGACGATCGCGCCCAGCAGCCGGGCCCGCTGCACGTCCATCTGCACCGGGAACAGGTCACGCAGATGCGGATTGGACAGGAAAATACGTGCGTAGAAGTAGCCGGCGAGCTTCTCCTGCTGCTCCGCGACCACGGTCCAGCTCTCTTGCAGAAGGTGCGACAGGTTACCCATGGGACCTCCGTGCCTCCGGGATCGACCGACCCGGCGCGATCGTCGAGCCCCGGCGATCAGGTGAAGCGGACCCGCTGTGCGACCGGACACGGACGGGCGGCACAGTAGGACCCGTGAGCGACGTCGCACCGCAGGATCGGACGATCAAATTCGAGCTGCTGATCGTGTTCGGCCTGTCCCTCGGCCAGTCCGCGGTCTACTCCGTGGTCAACATCATCGGCCGGCTCACCGCCGCCACGCCGCTCTCCGCGCAGACGTCCACGCTCAACCCCGCCGCGTCCGACCGCCCCTACCTGGACCTGACGCTGCAACTGCTGCGCATCCTCTTCGGCCTGATGCCGGTCGTGCTCGCACTGCACCTACTGGCTCGCGAGCGAATCTCCATGCCGTCCCTCGGCCTGGACCTCCGCCGCCCGTTCTTCGACCTCGGCTCCGGCGCCGCCCTCGCCGCCGGAATCGGCCTGCCCGGCCTCGCGTTCTACCTGGCCGCCCGCGAACTCGGCCTCAACACCACCGTCCAGGCCTCCGCGCTCAACGACGTGTGGTGGACCATCCCGGTCCTGATCCTGGCCGCCGCCAAGAACGCCATCCTCGAAGAGGTCCTGGTCGTCGGCTACCTGATGCGCCGCCTCGACGACCTCCGCTGGCGCGTCCCCGCGATCATCCTCACCAGCTCCGTCCTCCGCGGCTCCTACCACCTCTACCAGGGCTTCGGCGGCTTCATCGGCAACATCATCATGGGCGTGGCGTTCTGCCTCTTCTACCTGCGTACCCGCCGCGTGATGCCCTTGATCGTCGCCCACACGGTGCTCGACATCGTGGCGTTCGTCGGCTACGCGCTGTTGGCGCCGCATGTGTCGTGGCTTTAGGGGCTTTTAGGGGCATAAAATCCAGATTTTCCCGCTCCCGGCGTGGTGCGGCCCGTTTGCTCCCGCGGGCAAACCTCCGGGGGTCGGAAGACTCCGCTGGCGCTCCGCTTCCGACCCCCGGTCGGAGCCGGTTTCGCGGTGGCTTCTGCTCACCAGCCGTGCGGCGCGCGTTCCAGAACAGAAATGGCCTCCCACTTTCCGTGGGAGGCCATTTCTTACTGTGCGCCCGAAGGGACTCGAACCCCTAACCTTCTGATCCGTAGTCAGATGCTCTATCCATTGAGCTACGGGCGCTTGCCTTGCTTCCTTGCTGCAGTCAGCATACACACCTGACTTTCGCGCGGAGACTCCGGGATTCGAACCCGGGAGGGGCGGTAGCCCCAACCGCATTAGCAGTGCGGCGCCATAGACCAGACTAGGCGAAGTCTCCTCGGCCACCCGGGGGCGACCGCGCGTTGAGAATACCGTGCCCCCACCCGGGTGGGCAAAGCAACCTCCCAGGCCACGCCGCCGGACCCGAATGCGGGCGCTCGGGGACGAAGATCCTGGCACGGTCCCAACCCTGCAAAACCGTGGTCAACAGCTAGGCTACCTGGGCATGGAGGACCAAACGGAGGGCACCGAGGGCGGCACGGAACCACGTCGCCCCGAGAAGCGGGCGAACACGCGGGCACGTCCGTCGTGCGCGCCGTTCCAAGCCGCCGAGCCGGACCCGGCCGACCGCAGCACCTCGCAGCCGCCCGCGCGCCGGGTGCCGCCACCCGCGGTCACATTCCGTCCTCCCGTCGATTCCGCTCCGATTCCACCCCAGGTCAAGCCGGCCCCAGAGCCCGCATCCGAGGCGCCCGAACCACCCGATGTGACGGTGGCCACGCCGCCCGAGAAAAAAGCGCCGGCCCGAAAGGCGCCCGCGCCGAAAAAGACGCCCGCCCCAAAGCCACGAAAGGCGTCCCCACCTGTGAAAACCGCCGCCGAAAGCACGCCGGAGCCAAGAAAGGTGGCACCTGCCGTAAAGAAGACGACTACACCACGTAAGCGTCCGGAGTCCGCCCTCGTACCCCCGACAGATCCGGCCCTTCCCGCGGGAGCCGCGCCTTCGGCGGCGACCTCGTCTGCGCCTGTCGTGAACGTGGCGCCTGCTACGGAGGTCGGGTCTACGGCGCCTGAATCTGTGGCGGAGGTCGCGTCTGTGGCGGAGTCTGCGCCTGGAGTGGGGGCGGCGTCTGTGGTGGAAGCGGTGCCTGCGGCGAACACCGCGCTTCCGGCGGAGGCTGCGGCTGTCGTGGAAACCGCGCCGCCGCTGGACGCCACGCCTGTGGCGGAGCCTGTACTTCTGCCTGAGGCCGCACCTGCGGCGGAGTCTGCGCTTGCGGAGAGATCTGCGTCTCCGTTGAGGGCCGAGTCTGCGAAGGAAGCGTCACCTGCGGCGGAAGCCGCGCCTATGGCCGAGGCTGCGTCTGCAGTGGAAGGTGCGCCCGCAGTAAAGCCCTCGGTGCCGGCAGAAGCTGCACTTCCCGCTGAGGCCGCCGCGCCGATGTCAGCCGCGGACACTGCCTCTCCGGCGGAAGCCGCGCCGCCGGTAGATCCGGAGCTTTCGGCCGTGGCCACGTCTCCGCGCGGGAGTACCGCGCCGACAACGTCTGTGAGCCGGATCATTCCAAGTCAGACTTTCGGATCCGCCGTCACCGGCCCCATCTGGGCCAAGATCGCGGACCGCCCCGGCCACGCCGGCGAACTGCTCACCCTGGCAGCGGTGGAAACCCTCGGCCCGCGCGCTCGCGACTGGGCCGCGCAGATGCACGCCACCTACCCCTCGGCCGCCCCCGACGCGCTCGCCCGCCTGGCAACCATGCGGTCCACGCAGGTCTCCGCCGCCGCCGGAATGCTGGCCGCGACCACCGGCGCCTACGCGCCGCTTGTCGAGTACACCTTTGTCGCCTGGGTGCAGGCTGCCCTGGTCCTCCGCGTCGCGGCCGCTCACGGCGTCGACCCCACCGACCCCGAACGCGCGATCGACCTCCTGGTCCTGCTCCGCCTGCATTCAAGCCGCGAAAGCGCCCGCGCTGCCCTCGACGCCGCGGTCGGCGAGCACGGCGGCGGCCTGCTGCGCGCCCACCCCCTTGAGGGCATCTGGCGCCTGGCAACCCCGTTGGCAGCCCGCGTCGGCGGCTGGGCCGCGCTCCGCACCGCCGCCCGCCTGCTCCCCGGCGCCGCCATCCTGGTCGCCGCCCTCACCGACGCCGCGGCCACCGACCTTCTGGCCGCCCGCGCCATCGCCTACTACCGAAAGCTCTGACGCGTTTCGGTGTCGAGCTTGCCAGGCGTTTCCCCTGCGGATTACGGACCAGCACCACGCGCACAGGGCCGATACGCGCTTCTGCCCAGGTAGTCGACGCCCGAAATTTCACCATAAAGCCGAACCGCCATCGATCCACAGCTCGATCGGCCTCAGCGCCGGGCTGGGTCCCTCTCCGCCCGTGATGGTCGCGCAGACTCCGGCAATAGCTCCTTTATGCCGAAATTTCGGGCGCGAGGCACCCGCCCTCGCCGCGGGCCTTAGCCGGTCAGGATCGACCTCGGCTGCGATCCGACCACCGTCGGCCGCCCTGCCACGCTCGTGCCGTAAGCAGCCGACGAGACTTCCGCCGCCACGCGACGCGCCCGGCAGACCGGCCCATCTGACTACGGATCAGAGGGCCAGGGGTTTGACGCCCTTCGAGCGCCCCATGGGAGAGGCGCTAATTGGCTGTGCTGATACGCGAGGATGGATGGGTGGCTCCGGTGGACGAATTCGCGGATCTTCGCCGTGAAGTGGAGCGGTTGCGGGCGGAGAATGCCAGGCTGTCTCGGCTGCTGGAGATTCGCGGGAAGGACACCGTTCCGGCGCCGGAGCAGCTGACCACGCCTGCTGCCGTGCCGGGGCTCGTCACGATGGGCTCACCGGTGGCGGACAAACTAACGCTGTTCGCCGCCCTCTTCCGGGCCCGCGCCGACGTCTACGCGGTCCGTTGGGAGAACGTCCGATCGGGTGGTGCCGGGTGGATGCCCGCCGTGGCCGGCGGCTGGCGAAAGGGCATGGACCGGCGCGGTGCCGTTCACCTTCCCCGTACCAAGGAGGTTGTCGCGGCGCATCTGGTCGGCGACCTGTTCATGGGGCTCTACCCGCTGTTGCCGGGCAACACCTGCCACTTCCTGGTAGCCGACTTCGACGGCGTGACGGCGATGCTCGACGCGCTCGCCTTCGTCAAGGCGGCTCGGGCCGCCTCTGTGCCGGCCGCGTTGGAGATCTCTCAATCTGGGCGCGGAGCCCATGTGTGGATCTTCTTCACGGATGCGGTCGCGGCGGCGACGGCTCGGGCGGTCGGCACCGCGCTGCTTCACGAGGCGATGGTGCTGCGCGGGTCGATGGATCTGCGCTCGTACGACCGTCTGTTCCCCAATCAGGATGTGCTTCCCGACGGCGGGTTCGGCAACCTGATCGCCGCGCCGCTGCACGGCCGGCGACGCAAGGACGGCCTGACGACGTTTCTCGACCTCGGCACGCTTGAGCCGTACGAGGACCAGTGGGCATTTCTGTCGACGTTGGACCGGTGCAGTCCCGGTACGGCGGACCGCATCGCCCGGAGTACGAGACGCGCCACGACCGGCGCTGACGTGGCGAAGATCAGCCGGTCGGCTGCCACCCAGGTCCATCCCGCGCTGCCCCCGGTGGTTCGCGCGGAAGCCGGCGCCGGGCTGAGCATCGGGACGGCGCAGCTGACTCCGGCCGCGCTGACCACGTTCAAGCACACCGCAGCCATGATCAATCCGAAGTTCTACGAGCGGCAACGACTGCGGAAGTCGACCTGGGACACACCGCGGTTCATCCGTGGGTACGACCTCACGCTCGACGACCGTCTGGTCCTGCCGCGCGGGCTGCGCCCCACGGTCGCCTCCATCATCGAGCAGGCAGGGTCGCGATTGGCCGTCACCGACGTCCGGAATGCCGGCCGGGAAATCGACGTCGCCTTCGCTGCCGAGCTCACCTCCACACAGAGCGCCGCGGTGGGCGCCCTTCTTGCACACGACGACGGGCTGCTGGTTGCTCCGCCCGGTTCCGGCAAGACGGTGATGGGCTGTGCCATCATCGCCGAGCGGGGCGCCTCCACGCTGGTCCTCGTCGACCGCAGGGCGCTCGCCGACCAATGGCGTATGCGCATCGAACGGTTTCTTGGCATCACACCGGGCCAGCTCGGCGGCGGCCGGCGCAAGCTCACCGGGGTCGTGGATATAGCGCTGCTGCCGTCGCTGGCCAGACGCGACGACATCGCCACTCTCACCGAGGGGTATGGGCACGTCATCGTCGATGAGTGCCACCACCTCGGGGCCGCCGCATATGAGCATTCGGTCAAGCGGATCGCCGCCCGATTCTGGCTCGGCCTAACCGCCACTCCCGACCGGCGTGACGGTCTCGGCCAGCTTGTTACCTGGCAGCTGGGACCGGTGCGGCACACCATGACGGACGAGATGCAGGGGACGCTCGCGGCCGCGATGCAGACCGAGGCCGGCCCGCGACGGGTGCTGTTCCTCCACGACACCACGTTCCTGCCCGGAGACGTGGACCTGGGGGAGCCGGGCGCGCTGGCCGAGGTCCATCGCAGGATGGCGCTCGACGAGCCGCGCAACAACCAGATCGCCGACGACGTCGCCGCGGCGCTGACCCGCGGGCGTAACTGCCTGGTCCTCACCCGGCGGGTCGCCCACGTCGAGGCGCTTACCGCCATTCTGTCCGCGCGAGGGCACGAGGCGCTCGTGCTGCAAGGAACGATGAGCGCGACCAGCCGTCGCGCGGTGGTCGACCGACTCGACACGGCCAAGGCCGGCGACGGGTTGCTCGTGATCGGCACCACGCCGTTCATCGGCGAAGGCTTCGATGCCCCGGTGCTCGACACCCTCTTCCTTGCCGGACCGATCTCCTACGACGGTCTACTCGTCCAGTGCGCCGACCGCGTGATCAGGGCCGCGCCGGACAAGGACACCGCGGAAGTCCACGACTATCACGACCGGGACGCCCCATCCTGGCCTCCTCGCTTCAACGTCGCATGCCCGGATATCGGACGCTTGGCTTCGAGAGGCCCGCGTAAAGAAGAGGCCGCGTTAAGAACAGACCTCACAAGGCGCGATAGGCGGAGGCGAGGCGGCGGGCGGCCTCGGTGAGGTCGTCGGGGGAGTAGCGGGAGAAGGCGAGGCGGATGGGGCGGCCGGGGGCGCGGTCCAGGAAGAACGTGTTGCCGGGGAGGAAGCCCACGCCGTGCGCGGCGGCCGGAGCGGCGAGGTCGTCGGCGCCGGGGAGGCGGATCCAGAGGAACCAGCCGCCGTCCGGTACGTCGAAGGTGGCCGCGGGCAGGTGGTGATGCAACGCGGAGACGAGGGCGTCGCGTTGCGCGGCATAGCGGAGCCGCAGCCGGTCGAGGTGGGCGGCGTAGTCACCGAATGCTGCCATCGCCATCGCGGTCGTGTGGTTCACGCCGCCGCCGCTGTCGATGTAGCCGCGCTGGGTCAGCAGGCGGATTCGGTCCGGGGAGGCGGTGATCCAGCCGAGGCGGAGGCCGGGGGCCACGGTCTTGGCGAGCGAGTTGATCCGGATCACGACGTCGGACGCGTCCAGCGAGTAGAGCGACGGTGACGGGGTCACGCCGTAGTGCAGTTCCCGGTACGTGTCGTCCTCGATGATCGTGAGCCCGCCACGACGGGCCGTCTCGATCAGGGCGACGCGATGTGGGCCGGGCAGGGACGCACCGGTCGGATTGCTGAACGTGGGCACCACGTAGAACAGTGCCGGCCGCCGCTCACGGATCACCGACGCCAACCGGTCGGGATCGTCGGCGGGTGCCTCGATCAACTCCAGGCCGTGGTCGGCCAGCGTGCGGAGCGCGTAATGGTACGTAGGCGTGTCGACCAGTACTGGCCCGCCCCGGCCGAACACGGACGCGATCAGCTCCAGCGCGTGCGAGGCACCCGCGGTCACGAACACCTCGTCGGCCGGCCCGCCGATCCACTCGATCAGGGGCGCGGGTCCGGCGGTGCTGCCGTAGGCGAGCGCCGCCGGACCCCACCGCTCCAGCGCCACGGAGACCGCGGCAGTCCACTCGGTCACCGGCAACGCGTCCGGGTGCGGATGGCCCCAGCCGAGGTCCAGCGTCCCGGGTGCGGTGTGGAACTGCTCGATTGCGGTCATGCACCGCAATGTTTCACATGAAACATCAACGGCGTACCCCCGGATGATGTTGATCTTTAGATGGCCTTGAGAAGGTCGCGGAGGCGGTCGTAGGCGTTGTTCTGGTCCTCGGCCTGGAGGGTCCAGTCGAGGGTGACGCGCTCGCCGCTGCGCAGGACGATCTCGAACCGCTTCGGGAAGGTGCGCACCTGGGAGCCGGACACCATCTCCTCCATCGGCAGGTAGCGCGTGCCGGGCGTGGCGACGACCGCCTCCGCGTCGCCACGCTGGACCCAGTCCATCACCCGGCCGCGCATCTTGTGGGCCAGGGTCATCCGGCCGAAGCTGGGGACGAGCGCCAGCCCGGTGTCCAGGATGATCACGTCGATGCGCCGGTGGGGCATGCCCGGCACCTTCATGTTGATCACGCCGGCCAGCACGCTGGCGCGACGCAGCGGCACGGTCGTCTCGACCTGCTTCGCGGCGGCGACGTCGATGCCGAGCGCTGCCAGCTGCCGGCGTGCCTCGCCGACCGTGGCCCGGTCCGTCGCCAGCAGCGCGATCGGCTCAAGATCAAGCTCGGCCTCGGAAGTCCCCGAAGCCTCGGAGGTCGCAGGCGCCACAGAAGCGCCGGCCGCCACCGGGACGGACGACAACAACCGCGGCCCGCCGGTCCACGAGTGATCCCAGTGCGCCACCCCCGACCGCACCGCGGCCAGCGCGAACAGCGCGTCCAACGGCCCGGCGAAGAGCTTCGCCGCCTCCTCCGGCGCCGCGTCCGGGAACACCACGGCGGCCATCGCCGGCAGTCGCCCGGCCTCGATCTGGTCGAGCACCACGCCGACGTCCGCGACCGGCCGGCCGATCGCCCGAGCCAGCGCGCGGAGCAGGCCGTCCATGTTCTCCTGCAGCCTGCTGCTGGCGCCGTGGCCGATGAACTGCTGCCACGGCATCACGGTCAGCTGCCGGCCGCCGAGGATGTGTTGCTGCAGCGCGAGCCCGGCATCCCCGAGCCCGGGGAGCAGCAGCGCGGCGGGACGGTCGTCCGGCGTGATCGCCGACTCCGGCGCGGCGTGGATCGCGGCGACCCGCTCGTTGATCGGCGGGTGGCTGTCCCAGCGGGAACGGTGCTCGACCGGACGGGAGGCCCGCAGCGCGGCGATCTCCTCCGCACGCGCGGTGAGCAGCTCGCGGAAGCCGGCGAAGAGGTCGTCCGGCGCGGCGCCCGCCTCCAGGCCGGGGCCGACGTACCGGTCCAGGTAGAAGTCGAACGCGGCGGCGAGCACCCGGACCTCCTCCAGGGCGCTCGCGGCCGCGTCCCGGCCGGCGACCCGCACGGAGGACAGGTCCGCCTCCAGCTCCTGCTTCCGGCTGACCGCGTTGTCGACCAGCAGGAACAGCCGGCCGTACCCGCGGTAGACGTAGCCGATCAGGTTTCCGGAGCCGAGGTGTTCGATGGTGCGTCCCATCGCCATCCTGCCCCGGTACGACACGCCCGCCAGCCGCGTGTGCGCGCCGGACAGGTGACCCAGCTCGTGCGCGAGCACGGACCGCAGCTGCGCGACCGTGAACGCCTGCAGCAGCGGCATGCCGATCAGCATGGTGCGGCGGCCGCCGATCAGGCCCATCAGGCGGGTCTTCTCGGAGACGGCCGCGTTGACGCTCGCCACCAGGAAGATCTCGTCGGGGGTACGGGTGCCGACGGCCTGCGCCAGCTCGTCCACAGTGGCCCACAGGTGGGGTGCGTTCTGCCGGGTGAGCGGGATGCCGTTCGGCGGTGAGTTCTGTTCGCGGACGGCCTTCCACGTGCCGTAGCCGACCGCCCACACCGTGGCGAAGAAGATGACGAACGCGAACTTGGCCGGTGCGGCGCCGGCCCTGGTGTTGACCGCGATCCAGACGGCGAGCCCGGTGCCGGCGGCGAACAGCACCAACGCCACCAGGTAGAAGCCGACCAGCATGATGATGGAGACGAGCGCTCTGAACGCCGTCGTCATTGAGCCTCTTTGAACGCGGTCCCAGCCCTTGTGCGTCCGACCCGTTGACCCGGCAGCGGTGTCTACCTGCTGGCCGGGTTGAAAATTGCTCATTGGAGTCCTCCCCGTGATCGCACGGGAAGCTACCGGCGGGCGGGGCGTAGCACAATCGGCTCGTAAACTATTTCGTCGCACCGATTCACACTCAATGAGGAGCCACGGAGCCACATGAGCACCGAGACGCTGGAGTTCCAGGCAGAAGCGCGCCAGCTGCTGCAGCTGATGGTCCATTCGATCTACTCGAACAAGGACATCTTCCTGCGGGAGCTCATCTCGAACGCGTCCGACGCCCTCGACAAGCTGCGCCTGGAGTCGCTGGTCGACAAGGAGCTCGACGCGGACACCGGCGATCTGCACATCGCGCTCGACGTCGACGCGGAGTCGCGCACGCTGACGGTCCGGGACAACGGCATCGGCATGTCCCGTGAGGACGTGGTCCGACTGATCGGCACGATCGCCAAGTCCGGCACCGCGGAGGTGCTGGCGAAGCTGCGCGAGGCGAAGGAGAACGCGGAGCTGATCGGCCAGTTCGGCGTGGGCTTCTACTCGACGTTCATGGTCGCGGACCGCGTCACGCTGACGACCCGAAGGGCAGGGGAGTCCGAGGGTACGAGGTGGGAGTCCGCCGGCGAGGGCACGTACACGATCGAGACGGCCGAGGACGCGCCGCAGGGCACCACGGTCACGCTGCACCTCAAGCCGGAGGACAGCGAGGACCACCTCTTCGACTACACCGCCGAGTGGAAGATCCGCGAGATCGTCAAGCGGTACTCGGACTTCATCTCCTGGCCGATCCGGATGACGGTGGAGAAGAAGGGCGACGACGACACCGTCGAGTACGACGTGCAGACGCTGAACTCGATGAAGGCGCTCTGGGCCCGCCCCCGCAAGGAGGTGGAGCAGTCCGAGTACAACGAGTTCTACCGGCACATCAGCCACGACTGGACCGACCCGCTCGAGACGATCCACATGAAGGCGGAGGGCACGTTCGAGTACGAGGCGCTGCTCTTCATCCCGTCGCACGCGCCGTTCGACCTGTTCATGCGCGAGGGCAAGCGCGGCCCGCAGCTGTACGTGAAGCGCGTCTTCATCATGGAGGACGCGGAGGCGCTGCTGCCGGACTACCTGCGCTTCGTCAAGGGCGTGGTGGACGCGCACGACCTGTCGCTCAACATCTCCCGCGAGATCCTGCAGCAGGACCGGCAGATCCAGGCCGTACAGCGGCGGCTGGTGAAGAAGGTTCTAGCCACCGTGCGTGATCTGCAGGAGAAGGAGAACGAGAAGTACCAGACCTTCTGGCGCGAGTTCGGCCGCGCCGTCAAGGAGGGTCTGATCAACGACCAGGACAACCAGTCCGCGATCCTGGAGATTCTGTCGGCCGCGACCACGCACGACGCGGACCAGGTCACCACGCTGCGCGACTACATCGGGCGGATGAAGGACGGCCAGCAGCACATCTACTACATGACCGGCGAGTCCCGCGCGATGATCGAGAACTCGCCGCACATGGAGGCGTTCCGCGCCAAGGGCTTCGAGGTGCTGCTGCTCACCGACCCGGTGGACGAGGTCTGGGTGGAGCGGGTGGCCGAGTTCGACGGCAAGCCGCTGCAGTCGATCGCGAAGGGCCAGGTCGACCTCGAGTCCGAGGAGGAGAAGGCGGCCGCGAAGCCGGAGCAGGAGCAGCGGAAGAAGGACTTCGCCGGCCTGCTCACCTGGATGACCGGCGTGCTGGACGAGAACGTGAAGGAGGTCCGGCTCTCGTCCCGGCTGACCACGTCGGCCGCGTGCATCGTCGGCGACGACCAGGACGTGACGCCGACGCTGGAGAAGATGTACCGCGCGATGGGCCAGGAGGTGCCGCACGTCAAGCGCATCCTGGAGCTGAACGCGACGCACCCGCTGGTGACCGGCCTGCGGTCGGCGCACGAGGGCGGTGCCACCGAGGGGCTGTCCGAGACCGCGGAGCTGATCTACGGCATGGCGCTGCTGGCCGAGGGCGGCGAGCTGTCCGACCCGTCCCGGTTCACCCGGATTCTCGCGGACCGGCTCGCCGCGACGCTCTAACTCGTCAGGTACGGCCCGGTGACGAACTCGCCGCCCACGGTGTACGGCCAGGGGTTGACGATGCATCCGTTCAGCCCCATCGACTGCTGCATCATCGCGGGCGCGAGTTCGCCCTTGCCGGGGCAACCCATGTGGTCGAACCCCAGGTAGTGGCCCATCTCGTGGTTGATCACACCGGCGTGGTACCCCTCCACGGACATCGAGATCGGCGAGCCCTGCAGCCAGCGCCTCAGGTTGATCAAGATCGTGTTGCCGATCTTGCAGGAGAACTTGCCACCGGTGTCGTAGCCCTGCGCGGCACACTGCGCGTCCACGGTTCCCGGCGTGGCCAGCCGCACCCGCACCGCGTACTGAGGCCCGCTCACCCGCTGGAAACGCCATGACGCGTCGGCCAGTCCGTGCTCCGGCGCGGTGATCGGCGCCGCGGCCGAGCCGGCCCAGCTGCGCCGGTCGTGCCACACCTCGTCGATGACGGCCGCGAACCCGTCCGCCGTCACCGGCTCCACGTCGCCCCACTCGATGCCGGTCTCCACCTCCACCCGGTAGGTGATCAGCGTCCGCCCGGTGCCGATCACCTCCTGTGAGCCCTTCGCGGTCGCGAACCCGCCGTCGCCGAACTCCGGCACCAGCTCGTCCGGCACCGGCTCCAGGCTCGGGCTGGGACTCGGGCTAGGACTGGGGCTCGGACTCGGGCTGGCCGCGGACACCTGCTCCACCGTCGGATCGCCCACCCGCCACGTCGGCCCCTCCGGCGCTGTCCCGCACGCGGACAGCGCGACGGACAGCAGCACGGCGACTCCGATGATCCGACCTGCACGTTGCCGCACCGGCAGACTCCCCCCACACTCGTGGCGCCCGCCCCCGACGGACGCCCTCGGCTGAAAAGGTCCGGAAACCAGATCAAGACCATTCCGTGGTACGTCGTATCCGACCTACAGACGTGGCCGAGGTCCCAAAAGTGGGCGGGAGTGTCGTACCCCACTATTAGCGTGTCGTCATGGCTACCGCGGCGGCATACGCATACCTCGACCACTCGGCGCTGGCGACGGACACCGGCCTGACGTTGCAGACGTCCGGCGGCCCCGCCGCCAACCCGCGGTTCTTCACCGGCTTCCTCACCCAGCCCGGCGCCGCCGCGGTCGGTCTGCTCGCGGTGGCCGAGGTGGCCCGCACCCGATACTTCCGGCCGGTCAGCCCGGCCAGCCTCGACCCGGTCGTCACGGCCGGCTCCGACCGGCTGCGGTTCGAGTCGTTCTCCGGCTGCTGCGGCGTCTACGCCCGGCTCGACGTGCTGCCCGCCGGCGTCGACGGCGACATCACCGACCACGGCACGACGAACGTGGACGTCAACGTCCCGCTCCAGCGCGCGCTCTCCCGCGTCGGCCGCGCCGACCCGATGCACCTCTCCGTCGGGCCGGATGATCTCACCGTCACCACGTTCGACGGCCCGACCGTCGAGCGGAAGGTGCCGCTGCCGTCCCGCTGGCTGCGCGGCTTCGCCGAGGCCCAGGTGATCACGTCCCGGTTCGACCCGCGCGCCGAGGTCGGCGCCGCCGAGGCCCGCGCGCTGCTGCACCGCCTCCCGGTCGCGGAGCGCGGCGTGCTCTGGGCCGTCCCGGCCGGCCGCTCGCTGCGCCTCACCTCCCGCCCGGTGCCCGGCGCGGTCTGCCTGCCCGGCGCCGGCCGGCTCGTCGCGCTCCGCCCGTTCCTGCGCTTCGCCACCACGCTGCGCGTCTACGGCCCGCCGGTCACGGCCGGCAGCGGACCGGTCGCCAGCACCTGGGAGCTCAGCTCGCCCGCCATGCGCCTGTCGCTCACGCTCTCCCCCGAGCCGTCCCGCGGTTTCTCCGGCGAGGGCGCGGTGCTCGAGTCGCTCGCCGCGGACGACGCAGCCGACGACGCCGACCTGATCAGCGCGCTGCTCTCCTGGGACCCGACGATCGACACGGACGCGCTCGCGCTCTCCTCCGGCCTCTCCGCCCAGCGCGTGCGGGACGCGCTCACCCAGCTCGGCACCGCCGGCCGGGTCGGTTACGACGTGGCCGAGGCCGGTTACTTCCACCGCACGCTGCCCTACGACGCGGCCGCGGCCGCGAAGATGAACCCACGGCTCGTCGGCGCGCGCGCCCTGGTCGCGGCCGGCGCGGTCACGCTCGACGGCGAGGCCGCCTCGGTCCGCAGCGGCGACGAGACCTATCGGGTGCGTGTGCTCGCCGACGACGCCTCCACCTGCACCTGCCCCTGGTGGGCCAAGCACCGCGGTGAGCGCGGCCCGTGCAAGCACGCGCTCGCGGTCCGCATGGTCCGCGCCGGCGACGCCGCCGACCTGGACGAGAGCGCGGAGGCGCTGGCATGACCGAGGACGCGGGCACGCTCTTCGAGTGGCTCGATCGCCGGCAGCGCAACAAGGACTACGTCGGCGTGGTCAGCCTGCTCATCAAGATCTCCGAGGAGAGCCGGCTCGCGGTGGCGCCGCTGGCCGAGGCGTACATCAAGTCGATCAAAGGCGAGGCCTGGTGGAGGCCGACCCCCGCGCCCCAGGCCGCCGGCCTCGGACTGATCGTGCTCGGCACCGCGCCCACCGCGGCCAAGGCCGCCGCGCTGCTCACCCGGCGTGAGATGCGCGACGCCTGGGGTGCGATCCCGCTCGTCCCGCTGCGCGACCTCCTGAGCGCACGTCAGATGCCGTGGCTCGGCGACGTCGCCGCTCGCGTCGCCGAGCGGCTCTCCCCGCAGAACGTGACCTGGTCCGGTGAGTGGGAGTTCGCCGACACGTTGTTCCGAGAGTCCGGCACCATGCCCCCGGCCACCGAGGCGGTGCTGCTGGGCTGGCTCACCCAGATGACCCGCACCCGGCACCACCGGGAGAAACCGGTCCCGGTCGTCGACAAACTGCGCGACCATCCCTACCTCGACCTGCTGCTCCCCGCGTTCTTCGAGATCGACGGGCTCGGCGGCATCACCGGCGGCGGCGAGTGGAACCACGAGACCAAGGCGTGGGAGACCATCCCGCACTTCCCGCTCGCGCTCGCCCAGCTCGCCACGGAGGGCCGCCTCGACCGCGCGATGCTGCTGACCGGCACGCTCGACCGGCTGCTCCGAGGCGACAAACCCAACTCTTTGCGTACGTTCACGGCGCTGCACGACGCGCTCGCCCCCACGCTCGACGAGCTCGCCGCACACGCGCTCGACTACGCCCGCCTGCTGCCGGACGCCGGCTCACCGATCGCCGGGCTGGCCCAGCGCGCGCTGCGCGCGATCGACGACGCCGGCCGGCTGGAGCTGGAGACGCTGCTGGAGGCCAGCGCGCCGACGATGCTCCGCAAGGAGAAGGCGCTGGTCAAAGCGCAGCTCTCCTGGCTGGAGAAGGTGGCCCGTCGCGAGCCCGGCCGGCGCACCGAGATCATGGAGACAGTCGCGGCCGCGTTCGGTCACCCCGCGCTCGACATCCAGGAGCGGGCGCTCACCATCGTCGGGCGCGCGCTGCCGAAACTCGCGCCCGACGACCTCACCCGCCTCGCGGACCAGGCCGTGCTGCTCGGCGGCGACCTGCCCGCCCGCGCGGCCGCGCTCTTCGGCGTCACGGTCGGTTCCGTGGGCGATGACCCGATCACGCTCCCGCCGCATCCGCCGGTCGCGGCGATGCCGCCGCCGATCGGCAGCGCCGCCGAGCTGGCGGAGGAGATCGTCGTGCTCGTCGAGTCCGAGACCGCGGTCGGCTGGGAACGGGTGCTCGACGCCGTCGTCAGGCTGAGCGCGGCCGGGGATCGTGCCGCGCTCGCCGAGGCCGTGCACCCGGTCCTCGACCGGAACGCCATGGCCTTCACCGAGAACGCGTGGATTCGTCGCCCGCGCTTCCTGTTCCTCGGCGAGGCGGTGCGCGCCGCGACCAGTGAGCAGTCCGGCCGTGACGGAAAGATCTGGCAGAAGATGGTGGCCGCGATCCGGGAGGCGTGGTCGGCCACGTCGCTCGTGCACCGAGCCGGCGACTCTCCCTACGGCGTGCTGGTGCTGCGCATCTCGGAGCTGTCCCTCAAACTGCGCCGTGAGCCGGTCCCACTCCTGCTCTCCACACCCACGCACGTGACCGGCTCGATCGACGCGGGCGTGCTGTTGGAGCGGCTGCGCCGCGCCGAGGCCGAGGGATGGACCCCGTGGCCGTTCGACCTGGACCAGGCGCTCGTCCGGGTACCGCGCACGGTCGACCCCGAGGTGGTCACGCACGCGTCCGCGCTCACCAGCACCGCGGGGAAGGCGTTCGCGGAGATGCTGCGCGCCGGCGGCGTGGCCGATCCGATCGCCACCCGGGTGGAGCAGCGTGCCCGGAAGGACCGGCAGAACTACGGGGAGGTCCCGCGACGGGTGGTGGTGACGCTGGAGCCGGCCGCCCCGACCGGGCTGGTGTTCGAGCGGCGCCTGCTGCACCTGACCCGCGAGGCCTACCCGACCTATGCGGCGGCGGAGGTGACCGACGTCTGGACGATGACCATGCCGCACCACCGGGACGCGGTCGCCGCGTGGGCGCTGCCCAGCCTTGCCGGGCTCGCGGACCTGGACGACAAGGGTGCCGCGCGGATCCTGCCGATGCTGGCCGAGTGCGACGGTCCGGCCGGGCTCGGCCTGTCTTACGGGCTGGCCTACGCGCTGGGTGCGCGGCACCCGTCCGATCGGGTCGCCGCGGTGGACGCGTTCCTCGCCCTGGCCGCACGCGGTGAGCCGTTCGCCGGTGGGGTGGGTGCCGCACTCGGTGACCTGGCCGCGGACGGCGCGGTCAAGGTGAGCCGGATCGTGGCGCCGCTGCGCGACATTCACCAGGCCGGAGCATCAGCAGAAACGTGGGAATTACTCGTGGCGGCACTTCCACTACTACTCCCAATCGGCCCGCGCGCATTGCCGGACCTGCTGGAACTGGCCGCTCAGGTGGCGCCGGCCGCCGGTGCCACGGGCACGTTCGCCGAGCTGGAAGCGGTTGCGGGCCGGTCCGGAACGGGTCGACTGATGAAAGAGGCAAAACGCTTGCGCGATGTGTTGAATCGGTAACGCAAAGTGGAGGTTTCGCACGTGGGGGGCCCGATTTGGCGCTGAAGGAACCTCCCTGTAATGTTCTCTTCAGCGGGGCACCGGGCCAGCGAAGCGGAAACGCAAACGGGCCGGCCCACTGAATCCCAGGAAATATCGCTGAGGTAACCTTCTGCGGTCTGGATCTGGGAAACCAGGAAGTCCAAGTTGAACGGCCCGAAAAACACCGGGTTGACACAGCGAAGACAACCTAGTAAGATAGACCAAGTGCCCGGCGGTGACAAAGGGCGCGAATACGGACGAAATACCCCAGAACTTGGGTCGGTGTAGCCGGTTTGAGTGTGGTGTGTGGTTGTTCTTTGAGAACTCAACAGGGTGCTTGAAAAGCCAGTGCCAATTATGATTT
>NZ_JNXY01000036.1 GCF_000717135.1 Catenuloplanes japonicus | reverse complement strand
AACGCCCGGTTACATTCCGAACCCGGAAGCTAAGCCCACCAGCGCCGATGGTACTGCACTCGGGAGGGTGTGGGAGAGTAGGACACCGCCGGACTTCTTCACAATTGAGGGCCACCCTATCCGGGCGGCCCTTAATTGTATTTACGGGCTCGCCCCCGGGTCCGGGCACCATAGATGGACAGTTTGTGTCGGCGCTGCGAGTGGTAGCGCCCCCAGGAAGGATGTACCTGTGAACCCAGGACCGGACGGCGACAACCCGCGTTCCCGGCGGGATGACGACCGCGACGGACGGGGCCGCGGCGACGCGCGCGGCAGCCGCGACTCGCGTGGCGGTGACCGGGACTTCCGGGGCGGCGACTCTCGTGGTGGTGCCGGCGGCGGTGGCTTCCGCAGCGGCGGCGACCGTGACTCGCGAGGCGGCAGCGGCGGTGGCGGTTTCCGCAGCGGCGGCGCCCCCCGTGAGGGCGGCTTCCGCAGCGGTGGTGACTCTCGTGGTGGTGCCGGCGGCGGAGGCTTCCGCAGCGGCGGCGATTCCCGTGGTGGCGGCTTCCGTAGCGGTGGCGACTCGCGCGGTGCCGGCGGTGGTGGTTTCCGCAGCGGTGGTGACTCCCGTGACGGTGGCTTCCGTGGCGGTGACCGTGACTCCCGTGGCGGCTTCCGTAGCGGTGGCGACTCGCGCGGTGCCGGCGGTGGTGGTTTCCGCAGCGGTGGCGATTCCCGTGACGGCGGCTTCCGTGGCGGCGATCGTGACTCCCGTGGTGGCGGTTTCCGCAGCGGCGGCGACCGCGACTCGCGTCCGGGCGGCTTCCGCAGCGGCGGTGACTCCCGCGGTGGAGACTCCCGTGGCGGTGCGCCCCGTGAGGGCGGTTTCCGTGGTGGCGATCGTGACTCGCGTCCGGGCGGCTTCCGTAGCGGTGGTGACTCCCGTGACGGTGGCTTCCGTGGCGGTGACCGTGACTCCCGTGGTGGCGGTTTCCGCAGCGGCGGCGACCGTGACTCGCGTCCGGGCGGTTTCCGCAGCGGTGGTGACTCCCGTGAGGGTGGTTTCCGCGGTGGGGACTCGCGTGGCGGTGCGCCCCGTGAGGGCGGTTTCCGTGGTGGCGACCGTGACTCCCGTCCCGGTGGTTTCCGCAGTGGCGGTGACTCCCGCGACGGTGGTTTCCGCGGTGGAGACTCCCGTGGCGGTGCGCCCCGTGAGGGCGGCTTCCGCGGTGGCGACCGTGACTCGCGTCCCGGCGGTTTCCGTAGCGGTGGCGACTCGCGCGGTGCCGGCGGCGGTGGTTTCCGTGGTGGCGACCGTGACTCGCGTCCCGGTGGTTTCCGCAGCGGTGGTGACTCCCGCGACGGTGGCTTCCGTGGCGGTGACCGCGACTCCCGTGGCGGCGGCTTCCGCAGCGGTGGCAGTGGCGGCGACTCGCGCGGTGCCGGCGGTGGTGGTTTCCGCAGCGGTGGCGATTCCCGTGACGGCGGCTTCCGTGGCGGTGCGCCCCGTGAGGGTGGCTTCCGTGGTGGCGACCGTGACTCCCGTGGTGGCGGTTTCCGCAGCGGTGGCGACCGTGACTCGCGTCCGGGCGGTTTCCGCAGTGGCGGTGACTCCCGTGAGGGTGGTTTCCGCGGCGGGGACTCGCGTGGCGGTGCGCCCCGTGAGGGCGGTTTCCGTGGTGGCGACCGTGACTCCCGCCCCGGTGGCTTCCGCAGCGGCGGCGACTCCCGCGAGGGCGGCTACCGCGGTGGGGACTCGCGCGGTGGCGCTCCCCGTGAGGGCGGTTTCCGTGGTGGCGACCGTGACTCCCGTTCCGGCGGCTTCCGTGAGCGTGAGGGCGGTGCCCGCGGTGGTGACCGTGGCGGCTTCCGGGAGCGCGAGGGTGGCGCCCGCAGCGGCGGCGACCGTGGCGGGTTCCGCGAGCGCGACGGCCAAGGCTTCCGTGGCGGTGACCGGCCGGAGCGTACGGACGGGAACAGCGCCGGTGCCGGCCAGGTCACGCCGCAGATCCCGGCCGACGTCGAGGCGACCGAGCTCGACCGTGAGGTCCGCTCGGAGCTGCTCTCGCTGAACAAGCCGGTGCAGGAGAGCGTGGCCCGTCACCTGGTGATGACCGGCCGGCTCATCGACGAGGCCCCGGAGGAGGCGCTGGCGCACGCGCTGGCCGCCCGCCGGCTGGCCTCCCGCATCGCGGTGGTGCGCGAGGCCGTCGGCCTGGCCGCCTACCACGCCGGTGAGTGGCAGACCGCGATCGCGGAGCTGCGCACGTACCACAGGATGAGTGGCAAGCAGTCGCACGTGGCCGTGCTGGCCGACTGCGAGCGTGCGCTCGGACGTCCGGAGCGTGCGATCGACCTGTTCCGCAACACGGACAGCGCCGCGCTGCCCAAGGACACCGCCGTCGAGCTGCTGATCGTGGCCGCCGGCGCCCGTGGTGACATGGGCCAGGGCGAGGCCGCCGTGTCGATGCTGCAGGTCCGTGAGCTGACCGCCGAGGCCACGACGGACGCGTGGGCCGGTCGCCTGCGCTACGCCTACGCCGACGCGCTGCTCGCGATCGGCCGCCGCGACGAGGCCCGCGAGTGGTTCGCGCGCGCCGCCGCCGCGGACGAGGACGCGGTCACCGACGCGGCCGAGCGCCTGCTCGAGCTGGACGGCGTCGAGATCGAGGGCGACGACGAGCCCGACGACGACACCGCCGCCGGGGCCTCCTCCTCCGACGCCACCACCGGTGCGGACGATGATGACGACGACGCGGACGACGACCGCGACGCGGACGACGACGATGATGACGACCGCGATGACGATGACGACGCGGACGACGACGATGACGATGACGATGACCGCGACGACGACGATGACGACGCGGACGACGATGATGACGACGACCGCGACGACGATGACGACGCGGACGAGGATGACGACCGCGACGATGAGGACGACGACACGGACGAGGACGACGAGCTCGACGAGGAAGAGGACGAGGATGACCTCGACGCCTCTGACGAGTCCGAGAAGTCGGCCGCCGGCGACGGCACGTCCGACGAGTCCAAGGCGGATGCGAAGGCGTCCACCGACGCGGACGACGAGGACGCGAAGCTGAAGGCCAAGGAGGCCGCGGAGTCGTCTCCGCGCGACCTCGGCCCGAAGTTCCAGGACGGCACCGCCAACTGATCCTCGCTCGTCGCTGACGCGCGAACAGCATCACAGAAAGGCCCCGGTCCGGTGACCGGGGCCTTTCTGCATATGTGGCTATGGGCAGCACCGCGCGGCCGCGAGTTCATGCCGGATCTGACTCGGAGACGAAGCCCTTGCCTTCGTCAGATCGGCCTGCCCGCGGTGCGGCCTGCCCGCGGTGCGGCCTGCCCGCGGTGCGGCCTGCCCGCGGTGCGGCCTGCCCGCGGTGCGGCCTGCCGGTTTCAGACGTGTGCGGGCTGTCCCGTGGTCCGTGACGTCTTCTGCGGGACCGACGGGTGGCGGCATTCCTGCTTGCTGCTGCCGATCACCGCGGTCAGCCGGTCGCGGGTGGCGATCAGGTCCTCGATCTGGCGGTCGATGCGGTCGCGTTCGGAGACGAGCAGTGCGGTGGACTCCTCGTCGGGCTCGTTCGCGTCGACGCACGGCAGCAGCGTGGCGATGGTGCGGCTGGAGAGGCCGGCCGCGTACAACTGCTGGAAGAGGCGGACGCGGTCGACCGCGGCCTCGGGGTAGTGGCGCTGGCCGCTGGCGGACCGGGTGGCGTACAGCAGGCCCTGCTCCTCGTAGTAGCGCAGCGCGCGGACGCTGACGCCGGCGCGGGTGGCCAGGTCGCCGATGCGGATCATGCGGATCTCCCGGGTGAGATGGAGTAGCGGCCGTCACAGCACTTGCCTCTGACGTCAACGTCAGGTCTTAGCGTAGCTCCCACGAGATCCGTACGGAACGGGAGAAACACCATGAAGATCGCAAATCAGGTTGCACTGGTCACCGGTGCGAACCGCGGGCTGGGCCGGCACTTCGCCCAGCAACTGCTGGAGCGCGGCGCGACCAAGGTTTACGCGGCGGCCCGCCGTCCCGAGTCGATCGACCTGCCGGGCGTCGAGCCGATCCGGCTGGACATCACGGATCCGGCCTCGATCGAGGCCGCGGCCGCGCGGGCCACGGACGTCACGCTGCTGGTCAACAACGCGGGTATCTTCACCGGGTCGAGCCTGCTCACCGGCGACCCGGCGGACATCCGCGCGGACCTGGACACCAACTTCTGGGGGACGCTGGGGATGTCGAGAGCGTTCGCGCCGGTGCTCAAGGCGAACGGTGGCGGTGCCATCGCGAACGTGCTGTCCGCGATGTCGTGGTTCTCCGCGGAGGGGGCGAACGTCTACAGCGTGTCGAAGTCCGCCGCCTGGGCGTTGACCAACGGTCTCCGCCTCGAGCTGGCCGCGCAGCACACCCGGGTCGCCGGCATCATGCTCGGCGTGGTCGACACCGAGTTCTCCGCCTGGTACGACGCGTCGCCGAAGGGCGACCCGGCCGACGTGGTACGCGCCGCACTGGACGGGTTCGAGGCGGGCCAGGTCGAGATCCTCGCGGACGAGTGGTCCGCCTACGTCAAGTCGACGCTGGCCGGCGACCCGCGTGACTTCTACACCGCGGTGGCCTGAGCCGCGACGAGGGGCTCCGGGTAGACGAGGTGGCCGCACGACTTCGGTGAGGCGGCGAGGGACGAGATGATGACGTCGTCCAGCCGGTCACGCGTGGAGATCAGATCCTCGATCTGGCGGTCGATCCGGTCGCGCTCGTCGGCCAGGATCGACATCGACTCGGGCGTGGCCTGCTGGGCGTCGACGCAGCGGAGCAGGACCGCGATCTGCCGGCTGGCCAGTCCGGCCGCGAACAGATCCCGGATCAGGCGGACGCGCATGACCGCGGCCTCGGGGTAGGTGCGCTGGCCTCCGCCGGTGCGGGCGGCCGGCAGCAGGTCCTGCTCCTCGTAGTAGCGCAGCGCGCGGGTGCTCACGCCGGACTGGGCGGCCAGGTCGCCGATGCGGATCACGGTGCTCTCCCGGGTGGGTGACTGTGGTCACGAGACTTGCCTTTGACGTCAACGTCAAGTTTTACCGTAGCTCCCGCGAAGATCACCGACTAAACGGGAGCAATACCATGAAGATCGCAAATGGGGTCGCACTGGTCACCGGCGCGAACCGAGGGCTCGGCCGGCACTTCGCCCAGGAGCTGCTGGAGCGCGGCGCCACCAGGGTCTACGCGACCGCCCGCCGGCCCGAGCGGATCGATCTGCCGGGCGTGGAGGTGCTGCGGATCGACCTGACCGACCCGGCGTCGATCACGGCCGCGGCCGCGGTGGCCACGGACGTGACGCTGCTGGTCAACAACGCGGGCAACTCGTCGTTCGGGAACCTGGTGGACGGCGACGACGCGGACATCCAGGGCCAGCTCGACGCGTTCTTCTGGGGCCCGCTGCGGCTGATCCGCGCGTTCGCGCCGATCCTGCGGGCGAACGGCGGCGGGGCGGTGCTCAACATCGGCTCCGCGATGTCCTGGGTCGCGGGGGACATGGCCAACGCCTACCACGTGGCCAAGGCGGCGGAGTGGGCGATGACCACGGCCGTGCGGCTGGAGCTGGCGGCGCAGGGCACGCGGGTGGCGGGGGCGTACTTCGGCATGACCGACACCGGCCACCAGGACTTCTGGGACGGGCCGCTGAACGACCCGGCGCAGCTCGTGCGGGCCGTGCTCGACGGCCTCGAGGCGGACCAGCTGGAGATCATCGCGGACGAGCTGGGCGCCGGCGCGAAGGCGGTCATGGCCGGCAACCCGCGCGACTTCTACCCGGCGGCGGTCTGACCCGCCGGGCCCCTGCACCGCCCGGCTTGGGAGGATCGGAGGCCGAGCAACGGGAGGCACAGCGTGGGTGATCGTCTCATCGACGGGTACGACCTGGTGATCTTCGACCTGGACGGGGTGGTCTACCTGATCGACCAGCCGATCCCGGGCGCGGTCGAGGCCATCACGAGGCTGCACGAGGAGGGGATCCCGGTCGCGTACGCCACGAACAACGCGTCCCGGCGCGCCGCCGAGGTGGCCGCGCTGCTCACCGGCATGGGCATCCCGGCCACCGCGGACGAGGTGCTGACCTCGGCCGGTGCGTCCGCGGCCGTGCTGGCGGACCGGCTCCCGTCCGGTGCGCCGGTGCTGGTGGTCGGCGCGGACGCGTTGCGCGCCGAGATCGAGGCCGCCGGGCTGACCGTGGTGGCGAAGGCGGAGGACCGCCCGGTCGCGGTCGCGCAGGGTTACGGTCCCGCGGTCGGCTGGGCGGACCTGGCCGAGGCCGGCGTGGCGATCCGGGCCGGCGCGTTCTGGCTGGCCACGAACACGGACCGGACGCTGCCGAGCCCGCGTGGCCCGCTGCCCGGCAACGGCGCGCTGGTCGCGGCGCTGCGCACCGCGCTGGACCGCGACCCGGACGTGGTCGTCGGCAAGCCCTCGCCCGCGCTGTTCACCACCGCGGCCGACCGGATCGGGGCGAAGCGGGCGCTGGTCGTCGGCGATCGCCTGGACACCGACATCGAGGGCGCGGTCCGGGCCGGCATGGACGGCCTGCTCGTCCTCACCGGCGTCCACACGATCGGGGATCTGCACGAGGCGCCGGCCGGGCAGAAGGCCACGTTCGTCGCGAAGGATCTCTCCGGCCTGTTCGCCCCGGCCATCCCGGCCGACGACCACAAATGATCAGAAGCAGCCGGGGGTACGGAGCGCACTCCGTACCCCCGGATGGTTTTGATCTAGAGCAGTTTGCGCAGTTTGAGCAGGTCGAACGGGTTGGCGCCGATCTTGACCTGGCCGCTCGTGTACGCCTTCATGACGTCGAGGCGGCCGTGGACCAGCTCGATCAGGTCGTCGCTGTTCGCGGTGAGGGAGATCTTCGCCTTCGGGTCGTCGCCGTCCGCGATGTCGACCAGCCGGCCGTCGACCAGCTTGCCGTGCCACGCGGTGGCGAGGTCGGGGACACGGCAGGCGAGCGTGCGGTTGAGGTCGATGCGCCCCTGCGCGTCCGCGCTGGCGGAGAGCCGCTCCGCGAGAGTGTTCAATGCCGCCCGGACCTCGTCTACGCTGGCCACACTTGATCCTTTCCACACTGCTTGCCGGATTCCCGCACGGTACCGCACGGGCCCGGCAGCGTCGCCCGGTAGCGTGGCACGCGCGGGGAGTGTGCTGGTCGCCGAACAGTTGAGGGGAAGCGGATGCCGAAGGAAGCGTGGCGGGCCTATCTGGACCTCGCCCTGGGGCTGACCGAGAGCTCACGGAAGCAGGCCACCAAGACCGCGATGAGGCTGGTCGGCAAGGGCGGCGCGACCGCGGCCCAGCTCCAGGCGCTGGTCGAGGAGACGCTGGCGGCCGGCACCGCGAACCGCGCGGTGGTGGAGAAGCTGGTCCGTACCGAGGTGGACCGCGCGCTCGGCGTGGTCGGCCTGGTCAAGACGGACGAGGTGGACGCGCTGCGCAAGCGGATCGCGGAGCTGGAGGAGCGGCTGGCCGGGACCACACCGGTGGACGTGCCCGGTGACCTGCCGATCGAGACCACGCTGGAGGCCGCGGCGGCCCGATCCGCGGCGACGCCCGCGGCTGTCCCGGCGGCGACGCCCGCGGCGCCCTTCAAGAAGGTGGTCGCGAAGAAGGTCGTGGCCAAGAAGACGGTGGCGAAGGCCCCGGCCGGCGGGACCGCGGTGCCGGACGCGCTGGTCGCGCCCGACGTGCCGGTCGCGCCGGATGCGCTGGCCACGCCCGCGACGCCGGCAGAGGACGAGCCGGTGGCGGAGCTGCCGGCCGAGACGCCCGCGAAGCGGATCACGCCGCCGCAGAAGGCGGTCGCGAAGAAGGCCGTCGCGAAGAAGGCGGTCGCGAGGAAGAACGCCGCGCCGACGCCCGCGGACCTGCCGCCCGCGGTGAAGAAGGCGCCGGCGAAGCGCGCCCGGCAGGCCGTGCCACCGCTGTTCGACGACGGCACGCAGCGCTGATGGGCTCGCCGTTCCCGGTGCCGAGACCGATGGGCGCGCCCCGGCCGTCGATGCCGCAAGCGCCGTCGATGCCGCAAGCGCCGCCGGTGCCGCACGCGCCGCCGGTGCGGATGACCGAGCCCGGCGACGGGACCACCGGGCATCCGGCCGTCGACGCGATGCTCGCCTCGCTGGCGAACGCGGCGTCGCTGTCCCCGGCCGACCAGATCGCCGAGTTCGAGGCCGCGCACCAGATCCTGCGCGAGACGCTCGCCACGATCGACCAGGCCTGACCATCCCCCCGTTCGAAAGACACGTGAAGACACCGTTATGGCACGCCGCATCCGTCTAGACGCCGAACTCGTCCGCCGCGGCCTGGCCCGCTCCCGGGAGCAGGCCGCCACGCTGATCGAGGCCGGCCGGGTCGAGATCCGGGGCGTGGTCGCCCGCAAGGCCGCCGCGCAGATCGACCCCGCCGAACCGGTGGTGGTGACGGGCGAGGACCCGGTCGACGAGTACGTGTCGCGCGGCGGCCACAAGCTGGCCGGCGCGCTCGCCGCGTTCGGCCCCCGGGGGCTGGCCGTGGCCGGGCGGCGGTGCCTGGACGCGGGCGCGTCCACCGGCGGTTTCACGGACGTGCTCTTGCGCGCCGACGCGGCCGAGGTGGTCGCGGTGGACGTCGGCTACGGCCAGCTGGCGTGGAAGCTGCGTACCGATGACCGGGTCAGGGTCTTCGAGCGCACGAATGTGCGCACGCTCGTGCCGGAGACGATCGGCGGACCGGTCGAGCTGATCGTCTCCGACCTGTCGTTCATCTCGCTGCGCCTGGTGCTGCCCGCGCTCGCCGCCTGCGCGCTGCCGGACGCGGACCTGGCGCTGATGGTCAAGCCGCAGTTCGAGGTCGGCAAGGAACGCGTGGGCGAGGGCGGCGTGGTCCGCGACCCGGCGCTGCGGGCCGAAGCGGTGCTCGACGTGTGCGCGGCGGCCTGGGCGCTGGGCCTCGGGCTGGCCGGCGTGGCCGCGAGCCCGCTGCCCGGACCGAGCGGGAACGTGGAGTTCTTCGTGTGGCTCCGCAGGGGCGCGCCCGCGGCGGATCCGGACCATGTGCGGGCCGTCGTGGCGGCCGGGCCCGCGGGTACGGTGACGGTGCACGCGCCGGAGACCGGCGCGGAATCGCTTGTTGACAAGGGAGTGACGAGTGACGAGCACCGCTAACCGGTCGGCGCTGCTGGTGACCCACACGGGACGCAGGCACAGCACGGAGCACGCGGCGTCGATCGCCGGCGACCTCGTGCGCGCCGGGTTCGAGGTCCGCGTGGTGGCCTCCGAGATCGGTGATCTGGACCTGCCGCCGGGCGTGACGCCGGTGTTCGGGCCGGACGCGGCCGAGGGCGTGGAGATCGTGTTCGCGCTCGGCGGTGACGGCACGTTCCTGCGCGCGGCGGAGCTGGCCCGGCCGAACAAGGCGCCGCTGCTCGGCATCAACCTGGGCAAGGTGGGCTTCCTCGCCGAGGCCGAGATCAGCGACATCGACCAGGCCGTGGCCGAGGTGGTGCGCGGCGCGTACACCGTGGACGAGCGGCTCACGCTGGACGTCAAGGCGGAGCTGGACGGCGAGGTGATCGCGGAGACCTGGGCGCTCAACGAGGTCTCGGTGGAGAAGGGCCAGCGGGCCAACATGCTGGAGCTGCGCGTCGACGTGGACGGCCGGCCGCTGTCCCGGTACGGCTGCGACGGCGTCATCTGCGCGACGCCGACCGGGTCCACCGCGTACGCGTTCTCGGCCGGCGGCCCGGTGGTCTGGCCCGAGGTGGAGGCGCTGCTGCTGGTGCCGGTCGCGGCGCACGCGCTGTTCAGCAAGCCGCTGGTGACCGCGCCCACGTCGACGTTCGTGATCACGGTGGATCCGTACACGTCGGTCGCGACGCTCTGTGCTGATGGTCACCGTGTCTTCGATCTGCCGCCGGGTGCGAAAGTCACTGTCCGGCGTGGCGCGCAACCGGTGCGTGTCGTGCAGCTGCAGCCGCGCCCGTTCACGGATCGGCTGGTGGCGAAATTCGACCTTCCGGTTCTCGGCTGGCGGGGTACGAAGCGGCGGTAATCACGGCGAACATGGCAATTGGCGCGGCGCTCGGCTGGAAAAGTGTCGGAGTTCGCGGCTACTGTCTTTGCCTGTGCTGGAAGAGCTGCGTATCACCGGCCTGGGCGTCATCGAGGACACCACACTGCCGCTGACCGGCGGGATGAATGTGATAACCGGTGAGACCGGCGCCGGGAAGACCATGGTCGTGACCGGCCTCGGCCTGCTGTTCGGCGGGCGGGCCGACGCCGGTCGCGTCCGCGCCGACCCCGGCCGTGCCGTCGTCGAGGGACGACTGCGTCTGAAGGGCGCGATCGCGGACGCGGTGCTCGCCCGGATCACGGACGCGGGCGCCGAGGCCGACGACGACGGCGCGGTGATGCTCTCGCGCACCGTCACCATCGAGGGCCGGTCCCGCGCCCACGTCGGCGGGCGGTCCGCGCCCGTCGCGGTGCTCACCGACGTCGGCGAGCGGGTGCTGGCCGTGCACGGCCAGTCCGACCAGCTGCGGCTGCTGCGTCCGGCGGAGCAGCGCGCCTCGCTCGACCGGTTCGCCGGGGCGGAGCACGAGAAGCTGCTGGAGGCGTTCCGCGAGACGTTCACCAAGTGGCGCAAGACCGCCGATGACCTGGCCGACCGCCGCCGCAACGCGCGCGACCGCAACCAGGAGGCCGACCTGCTCAAGCTCGGGCTCGACGAGATCACCCGTGTCGACCCGCAGGCGGGGGAGGACGAGGAGCTGAAGGCGGAGGCGCAGCGGCTCGAGCACGCGGAGGGGCTGCGGACGGCGGCGGCGCTGGCGTACCAGTCGGTGGCCGGTGGCGCCGAGGCCGGCGACGAGACGCCGGATGCGACCAGCCTGCTCGGCACCGCCCGGCGCACGCTGGAGGGCCAGGCGGGCGTGGACTCCAAGCTCGCCGACCTGGCCGCGCGCATCGAGGAGGCGGCCACGCTGATCGGTGACGTCTCCGCGGAGCTGTCCGCGTACCTGGACGCGCTGGACGCGGACCCGAACCGGTTGACCGCGATCTACGAGCGGCGGGCGCTGCTGCGCGGTCTCACCCGGAAGTACGCGGACGACGTCGACGGCGTGATCGTGTGGGCCGAGACCGCGCGCACCCGGCTCGGCGAGCTGGACACGTCGGACGAGCTGCTGGAGGAGCTGGAGCGCGAGCGCCAGCGACTCGAGGGCGAGGTCGCGGAGCTGGCCGTGCGGCTGACCGCCGCGCGGGTCGAGGCCGCCGGGCGGTTCTCCGAGGAGGTCAGTGTGGAGCTGGCCGGGCTCGCCATGCCGCACTCCCGGGTCGAGGTCGCGGTCCTGCCGCGGACCGTG
Organism: Catenuloplanes japonicus; assembly: GCF_000717135.1. Taxonomy (GTDB): domain Bacteria; phylum Actinomycetota; class Actinomycetes; order Mycobacteriales; family Micromonosporaceae; genus Catenuloplanes; species Catenuloplanes japonicus. The sequence continues at coordinate 71,338 of NZ_JNXY01000036.1, read as the reverse complement.
AGCAAGAGTGAGCCGACCGTCACGATCGACGGTGTCGAGCACGGCGTGACCGCGGACGGCGCGGACGAGGTCGAGATGCGGCTGCTCGCGCATCCGGGTGCGCCCGCGCTGCCGTTGCAGCGCGGTGCGTCCGGCGGTGAGCTGTCGCGCGTGATGCTGGCGATCGAGGTCGTGTTCGCCGGCGTCGGCGGGCCGCCGACGCTGGTGTTCGACGAGGTCGACTCCGGCGTGGGCGGTACGGCCGCGGTCGAGATCGGGCGGCGGCTGGCCCGGCTCGCACGCAGTCACCAGGTGCTGGTGGTGACCCACCTGCCCCAGGTCGCCGCGTTCGCGGACCGGCACCTGGTGGTGCTGAAGGACACCGGCGGCGCGGTGACGACCAGCGGCGTCCGCGTCGTGGAGGACACGGATCGGGCCCGCGAGCTGTCCCGCATGCTGGCCGGCCTGCCGGATTCGGACCTGGGCATCGCGCACGCGGAGGAGTTGCTGGCCGTGGCGGAGCGCGAGAAGCGCCGCTGACGACGGTTGCCGTGCGGGGCCTTGCCGGGCACGGCAGGGCCCCGGTGTGTTCGTGGTGACCAGCGGCGGAACTGGAGCCCGCGGGAGCAAACGGGCCGGACCACGCCGGAAGTGGGAACAAAAAAATCGCAGCGTGACGTGACTGGCGCCACATCGGAGATTGATTTATTCGGGATTGGGCTGGTCAGGCCGGGTTTGTCGGCATGTCGGGGGACCACAAAGTCGAAGGGGCATGTCACGATGATGGCGATGCGTCTACCCACCTTGCGCCGCACCCGGACCGCCGAACCGGGCATCATCGCGGGCACTGCCCGGCTTGACCGCCGGACGAAGCGGCTCACCGGACGCCTGCGCCCGGGGGACATCGCTGTCATCGACCACGTCGATCTGGACCGCGTCGCGGCGGATTCGCTGGTCGCGGTCGGCGTCGCCGCGGTGCTGAACGCGAAGCCGTCCATCTCCGGCCGCTACCCGAACCTGGGGCCCGAGGTGCTGGTCAAGGCCGGCATCCCGCTGCTGGACGATCTGGGCGAGGGGGTGTTCCAGCAGATCCGCGAGGGCGACTCGATCCGGATCGAGGGGAACACCGTGCTGGCCGGCGGCGAGGCGCTGGTGCACGGCGTCCGGCAGGACGCGGAGACCGTCGCGAAGGCGATGGCGGATGCGCGCGAGGGCCTGTCCGTGCAGCTCGAGGCGTTCGCCGCGAACACCATGGACTACCTCAAGCAGGAGCGGGACCTGCTGCTCGACGGCGTCGGCGTGCCGGACATCGAGACGAAGATCAACGGCCGGCACTGCCTGATCGTGGTCCGCGGCTACGACTACAAGGCCGACCTGGACGTGCTGCGGCCCTACATCCGGGAGTACCGCCCGGTGCTGATCGGCGTGGACGGCGGCGCGGACGCGCTGGTCGAGGCCGGCTACACGCCCGACATGATCATCGGGGACATGGACTCGGTGAGCGACGACGTGCTGCGCTGCGGCGCCGAGATCGTCGTGCACGCCTACCCGGACGGCCGCGCGCCCGGACTGCCGCGCGTGCACCAGCTCGGCGTCCCGGCGATCACCTTCCCCGCGGCCGCGACCAGCGAGGACTGCGCGCTGCTGCTGGCCGACGAGAAGGGCGCCTCGCTGATCGTGGCCGTCGGCACCCACTACACGCTGGTCGAGTTCCTGGACAAGGGCCGCGGCGGCATGGCGTCGACGTTCCTGACCCGGCTGCGCGTGGGCGGCAAGCTGGTCGACGCGAAGGGCGTGAGCCGGCTCTACAAGCAGACGATCCCCGGGTCGTCGCTGGTGCTGCTGGCGTTCTCGGCGATCGCGGCCATGACGGCGGCGGTGACGGTCTCCACGGTGGGCAAGGCGTACCTCGGGGTCGCATCGGAGTGGTGGGACAATCTCGTCTTCCAGCTCGGCCAGCTGTTCTAAGCACCCGACCAGAAGGCTCTGAAACGTGATCAATTTCCGCTACCACGTCGTGTCGCTCACCGCGGTCTTCCTCGCGCTGGCGATCGGGCTGGTGGTCGGCACCGCCGCGCTCAACGGGCCAGTCGTCGACGGGCTGGACAGCCAGGTCAAGAACCTCAGCAAGGACAACAGCCAGCTGCGGGAGAGCGTCGGCCAGCTCCAGGACGAGGTCAACTCGCAGGAGGAGTTCGCGACCGCCGCCGCCCCGATGCTGCTGGCCGGCAAGCTGACCGGCCGCCGGGTGGCGCTGGTGGTGCTGCCGACCGCGACCGACTACGCGGAGCAGCTGCGCACCATGCTGGCCACGTCCGGCGCCACGGTGACCGGCCGGGTGGACGTCCGGGAGAGCTTCACCAACCCGGAGAACAGCGTCAACCTGCTGGACCTGGCGCACCGGGCCGCGCAGACCACGCTGCCCGCGTCCGGCCTGCCCAGCAACGCCAACGGCGTGGAGACCTCGGCCGCGCTGCTGGCGTCCGCGCTGCTGGACCGCCCGGCACCGGCCACGGCCACGGACTCGGACCGCAACGCGGTGCTGGCGGCGTACGCGGCCGCGAACTACGTCACGGTCGAGGACGACAAGGTGTCCGGCCCGGCCGAGGCCGTGGTCATCGTCGCCGGCCTGCCGGCCACGGACGCGAAGTCCGAGGGGGCGAACACGTCGGCCGTCACGATGGTCGAGCAGTTCGACGTGGCGGGCCCGCTGGTGGTCGGCGGCAACGGCGTCGGCGACGGCAACGTGGTCGCGGCCGTCCGGGCGGACGCGGCGCTGTCCAAGACGATCGCCACCGTCGACAACGTGAACACGGCGCAGGGCGCGGTCGTCACCTGCCTCGCGCTCATGGAGTCGCTCGCGGAGAACAAGATCGGCCACTACGGCCTGGGTACGGGCGCCACGTCGATGCTCCCGACCCCCGCGCAGTGACGGCGTGATCACGCAATCCCTAGAATCGCGGTCATGGCCCCCACGCGTGTCCCCCAGATCCTGGTCCTCGCCGCGGGCGCGCTCGCCGCGCGCGCCGCGCTGACCGCGGTCCGGCGCAGCCCGGTCAACCCGTCCCTGGAGCGGGCGAACTTCCGCGGTCGCACCGTCACGCTGGCCGGTGGCCCGGCGCTGGCCGCGGCCGCGTCCGTCGCCTCCGCCGCGGGCGCGCCGAGCGGTCCGGCCGCCGCGGCCGCGCTCACGGCCGGGCTCACGGCCGGCGCGGTGGGCCTCTACGACGACGTGGTGGGCAGCCGCCCGGAGCAGAAGGCGGCCAAGGGCTTCGCCGGGCACCTGCGCGCGCTGCGCCGCGGCCAGGTCACCAGCGGCCTGGTCAAGGTCGCGGGGGTGGGCGCGGCCGGGCTGGCCGCGTCCGCGCTGCTGGCGCTGGACCGCCCGCGCCGGAAGACCCGCTGGGGCACGCTCGCGGACGTGGCGCTCGGCGCCGGCGTCATCGCCGGTACGGCGAACCTGGTCAACCTGCTCGACCTGCGCCCCGGCCGGGCCATCAAGGCGAGCACGCTGATCGGCGCGCCGCTGCTGCCCACGCGCGCGGGCGGGCTCGCGGCCGGCGCGGTCGGGGCCGCGGCCGGGCTGCTCCCGCAGGACCTGGACGAGCAGATCATGCTCGGCGACTCCGGGGCGAACGCGCTCGGTGCGCTGCTCGGCGTCGCGATCGCGGCCAAGGCCGGCCCGATCGGCCGCGCCGTGATCTTCGCGGGCCTGGCCGGGCTGACCGCGGCCAGCGAGAAGGTCAGCTTCACCGCCGTGATCCAGCGGACGCCGGGACTGCGCGAGCTCGACGAGCTCGGCCGCCGGCAGAGCTGACGTGTCCGTCGCTGCCAGAACCCGGGGCGTCGCCGGCGCCGCCGCGCTGATCGCCGTGCTCACCGTGCTGAGCCGGCTGGCCGGTTTCGGTCGCACCACCGTGTTCGCCTGGACGGTCGGTGACACGGGGCTCGGTGACGCCTACCTCGCCGCGAACACGCTGCCGAACATCATCTTCGAGCTGGTCGCCGGCGGCGCGCTGGCCAGCCTGGTCGTGCCGCTGCTGGCCAAGGCCGTCGAGGCCGGTGACCGGGAGCGCGTCGGGCGGATCACGTCCGCGCTGCTCGCCTGGGTGCTGGTGCTGCTCGTGCCCGCCGCGGTGGTGGTGGCGCTGGCCGCGGACCCGCTGACCCACCTGATCATGCCGAGCGGTACGCCGGAGAAGCTGGAGACCGGCGCCGGCATGCTGCGCGTGTTCGCACCGCAGCTGCCGCTCTACGGCGTCGGCGTGGTGCTCACCGGCGTGCTGCAGGCGCACCGACGGTTCGCCTGGCCGGTCATCGCGCCGCTGCTGTCCAGCCTGGTGGTGATCGGCGTCTACCTGACGTTCGCGCTCACCGAGGGGCCGGGCACCGGCCTGGCCGAGGTGTCCCGCACCGGCGTGCTGATCCTCTCCGCCGGCACCACGCTCGGCGTCGTGGTGCTCTCCGGCTGCCTGCTGATACCCCTGGCCCGCCTGCGGCTGCCGTTGCGGCCCACGCTGCGCCTGCCGGACGACTCGCGGCGCGCCGTGGTCCGGCTCGGCTGGGCCGGGCTGGTCACGGTCGGCGCGCAGCAGCTCGCGCTGCTGGTGGTGATCGGCGCGGCGGACGGCGGCGCCGAGGGCTCGCTGGTCGTGTTCAACCTGGCGCAGACCGTGTTCCTGCTGCCCTGGGCCGTGCTCGCGGTCCCGCTCGCGACCGCGGCCTACCCCGGGCTCACCACGGCGGACGACGACGGGTACCGGACGCTGCTCGCGCCCACCGCACGGTCGACCGCGCTGGTCAGTCTGCTCGGCACGGCCGGGCTGGTGGCGGTCGCGATCCCGGCCGGCGCGTTCTTCGTCGGCGGCCGGACGCTGACCGCGGGCATCCTCGCGTTCGCGCCCGGACTGATCGGATACGGACTCTTCGCGCTGCTCTCCCGCGCGCTCTACGCCCGCGGGCGTACCGCCGAGGTGGCCCGTGCGACCGCGATCTCCTGGGCCGTGGTCGCGCTGCTCGCGGTCGCGCTCTCCGCCGCCACCGGGCCGGAGCACCGCGTGCTCGTGCTCGGCCTCGCGCACTCCGCCGGGATGCTGCTGCTCGGCGCGCTGCTGCTGGTCGCGGTGGGCCGGTCCGCGCTCGCCGGGCTCGGCCGCACGCTCGGCACCGGGCTGGTCGCGGCCGTCGCCGCGGGGGCCGCCGGATACGCGGTCGGCACGCTCCTCGACCCCACCCCGGCGCGGTACGTCGCGGTGTTGCAAGGCATGCTGTGCGGGTTCGTCGGGTTGGCCGTATTTCTCGGGATCGCGTTCACGCTGGACCGGGACCAGGTCCGGAAACTCGCCCGGCGTGGTGGCACACCGACCGCATCGCCCGAGTCAGGTACCTTGCCGGACGGTGAGAACGACGCGCGGGAACCCGCCGCGCGGGACGGAGGGGACCGAACGTGACCGCAGGCGACTGGACCGGTGGGGTGGCGCTCGTGCTCGCCTCCAGCACCGGCGGCGTCGGACAGCACGTGTCGTCGCTGGTCCGCGGGCTGACCGCGACCGGCAGCGCGGTCACGGTCTGCGGGCCGGACGCCACCGAGCGCCTGTTCCGCTTCTCCGAGCTGGGCGCGCGGTTCGTGCCGGTGGAGATCCCGGCGAACCCGACGCCGTCCGACGCCCGCGCGGTCAGCGCGCTGCGCGCGGCGCTCGCGTCCGGCGGCATCGACGTCGTGCACGCGCACGGCCTGCGCGCCGGGTTCGTCGCCACGCTCGCCCGCCCCCGCCAGCCGCTCGTGGTCACCTGGCACAACGCCATGCTCGCGTCCGGCCTGCGCGGCCGCGTCGCCCAGCTGCTGGAGCGCGCGGTCGCGGCCGCGGCCCGGGTCACGCTCGGCGCCTCCGACGACCTGGTGGACCGCGCCCGCGCGGTCGGCGCGCGCGACGCCCGGCTCGGCCCGGTCGCGGCCCCGCAGCTCGGCCCGGCCAAGCGCACCCGCGCGGCCGTGCGCGCCGAGTTCGGCGTCGGCCCGGACACGCCGGTCGTCCTCTCGGTCGGCCGGCTGCACCCGCAGAAGCGCTACGACGTGCTGGTCGCCGCCGCCGGCCGCTGGCGCGAGCGCCGTCCCACGCCGGTGGTGCTGGTCGCCGGCACCGGCCCCAGCTACCTGCCGCTGGCCGCCAGCATCTCCGCCGCGCACGCGCCGGTCACGCTGCTCGGCCACCGCACCGACGTCGCCGACCTGCTGGCCGGCGCGGACCTCGCGGTCGTCACCAGCGACTGGGAGGCCCGCCAGCTGTTCGCCCAGGAGGCACTGCAGGCCGGGCTGCCGCTGGTCGCGACCGCGGTCGGCGGGCTCCCCGGCCTGGTCGGCGACGCCGCGGTGCTGGTCCCGGCCGGTGACGTGGACGCGGTCGACGCCGCGGTCCGCGGCCTGCTCGACGACCCGGACCGGCGCGCCGAGCTGAGCGCCCGTGCGCTCGCGCACGCGGCCGCCTGGCCCACGGAGGCGGACACGGTCGCGGCCGTCCGCGAGGTCTACGCGGAGCTCGTGCCCTGATGCTGTCTCGCTTCACACCGTGGCTGGTGTCGCTGGCCGTGGTGATCGGCAGCATGGTCGCGCTCAGCGTCCGGCCGGTCGCCGCCGTCGCCGACACCGACGCGGACTACGTGGTCGTGGTCGGCGTGCCCGGCCTGCGCTGGGACGACCTCAGCCCGACGGAGACGCCGTCGCTGTGGGCGCTCGCGGAGCACGGCGCGATCGGCGCGCTCTCCGTGCGGTCGGCCGGCGACCCGACCTGCCCGATCGACGGCTGGCTCACGCTCGGCGCCGGCAACTACGCCAGCTGGGGTGACGAGAACGCGGACGTCACCACCTGCCCGCCGGTCGACGTCACCATCGAGGAGCCGGACGGCATCGGGGCGAACGTGCCGGAGCAGCCGATCGCGGTCGACTACAACGGACGCCAGGCCTGGGGCGCGGTGCCCGGCGCGCTCGCCGAGGCCGTGCGCTGCACCACCGCGGTCGGGCCCGGTGCCGCGATCGCGGCCGCCCGCCCGTTCGGCCGCGTCGACCGCTACTCGCCGGAGCTGCCGCAGCAGGACACCGCGACCGTGCTGTCCGCGTGCGTGCTCAGCATCGTCGACGCGGGCACCGTGGCCGGCACCGGCGACACCCGCGCGGCCGAGGTCGCGGCCGCGGACGACACGCTGGGCCGCGTGCTCGCCGCCCGCCCGCCGAACTCGCTGGTCATGGTGGCCGGCCTGTCCGACACCGGCGCGGACCACCGGCTGCACGTGGCGATCGCGGACGGCCCCGGCTGGGACCGGTCCTGGATCACCTCGGCCAGCACCGCCCGCGACGGCTATGTGGCGCTGGTCGACCTGGCGCCGACCGCGCTGACCGCGCTCGGCCGGGAGCTGCCCGCCGGCCGCTTCGACGGGCACGCCGCCACCAGCGCGGACGGCCGTCCGGCCGCGCTCGTGGACGCGATCGCCCGGCCGGCGGACGCGGACGCGGAGGCGCGCGCGCAGGGGCGTACCTCCGGATGGTTCTTCACGATCCTCGCGGCCGTGCAGATCGCGATGTTCGCCGCGCTGGTGCCGTTGCTGCGCCGCACCTACGCGCACAGCGGACCGCCCGGCCCGCCGCTGCCACCGCGCTGGGCGATGAGCGGCGCCGAGCTGGCGCTGACCGCGGCCGCGCTGGTCACACCGGCCGCGCTGGTCGCGGACCTGGTCCCCTGGTGGCGCGCCGGACGCCCCACGTTCGTGTTCGCCGCGGTCACGATCGCGCTGACGCTGGCCGGCACGCTCGCGGTCCGGCTCGCCCGCCCCTACAAGGTCACGCTGTGGCCGCTCGGCGCCGTCGCCGCGACCGCCGCCGTGGTCGTCGTCGCGGACGTGCTCTCCGGCTCGACGCTGCAGCTCAACGGCGTGGCCGGCTACTCCACGCTGGCCGGCGGCCGCTACGCGGGCATCGGCACGGTCGGGCTCGGCGTGCTCACCGCCGGCGTGCTGCTCGGCGCGGCCGCGCTCGGCCAGCACATGCGCCGGTCCCGCCGCCCGCTGGTCATGGTCGCGCTCGGCGGCACCGCCGTGATGGTGGTCGGCAGCCCGTTCCTCGGCGCGCACGCGGTCGGCGCGGTCTCGCTCACGGCCGGCGTCTGCGTGGCCGCCGCGCTCTCCACCGGCGGCTGGCTCAGCGTCAGCCGTATCGCGCTGACCTCCGCCGCCGGTCTCGTGGTCACGCTCGGCTTCGCGCTGCTCGACGTGCGCCGCCCCGAGTCCGAGCGCGGCAGCCTCGGCCGGATCCTGGCCTCGCTGGTCGACGGCACCAGCGGCATCGCGGTCCAGCGTGCCACCGCGTCGAACGTGGTCTCGCTGGTCAGCCCGCTCACCGCGCTCACGATCGCGGTCGCGGCGCTGGTCTGGTTCGTGCTGCTGCGGCCGTGGGGCGGCCTCAAACGCCTCTTCGGTCTCAAGCCGGCCGTGCGGGCTGCGCTGGCCGGCACCGCGGTCTCGTCGCTCACCGCGGGCGTGCTGGGTGGCTCCGCGCTGCACGTCGCCGGCGCCGCGGCCTCGGTCGCCGCGCCCCTGGCCGCGCTGACCGCGCTCCGCGTCCTCGACCACGCCGCGGACCGCACCCGCCCGCCGGTCCTCCCCCTGATCGATCCGGAACCAGATCAAGATCCACAACCAAGGACCGCCGCCGGTACGACCCCGGCCGTTCCAGCGGTCACTCCGAGGGAGACGCCTGGGGTGTCGGCTGCGGCTGCTGATCATTCCGGCGGCCCCGCTGGGACGGCTTCGGTCGTGCCTGTGGTCACTTCGGGGGAGATGCCTGGGGTGTCGGCTGCGGCTGCTGATCATTCCGGCGGCCCCGCTGGGACGGCTTCGGTCGTGCCTGTGGTCACTTCGGGGGAGACGCCTGGGGTGTCGGCCGCGGCCACTGATCATTCCGGCGGCCCCGCTGGGACGGCTTCGGTCGTGCCTGTGGTCACTCCGGGGGAGATTCCTGGGGCGTCGGCGACGGCCGCTGATCATCCCGGCAGCCCTGCCGAGACGGCGCCGGCCGGGGCCGCGGGGGATGGCGACTCTGCGGCCGAGGACTCGGCGGCGGGCCCCGCGATGGGTGCCTCCGCGATCGAAGCGCTCGTGACCAGGGATGCCGCGGCAGTGGAGAGCGGTGGTGCGGACGATTCCCGCGATGTGGTGATCGAGAGCACCGGCGCCGTGGTCGACCGTCCGGAGCCGGACAACGAGATCACCCGTCCGGAGCCGGACGCCGAGGACACCACGGCCCGCTGAGCCGCGTCTCACAGCCCGCCGCGGCGAAGATCATTCCCGGACGCCGGGACGCGTGTTACCCCGGGAGGGTGAAAGCCCGGGATCCCCGCGCCCGCGCCCGATCGGGGCGGGGGCGCGCACGGCGTACCCACGGATGGTGTTGATCTTTTTGGGTCTCGCAGGTGGCGGCGGCCGGAGCTGGGGATCGACGCGAGACGATCATGGGGGAGCGGTCGGGGCGCTGCGCGTGGCACCGCGGCCGGATGGTGTTACCGTGGAATCCCGTGGATCGCGTGATCACGACAGCCGCGTTAACTTCCGCTGACTTTTCGGTCAGCCGGGCGGGTTTCGGGCCTGTGGGCGTCGCGCCGGTTCTCATTGGCAGCCACACGACCACGGGAGCAGGCCTTGGCCCCATCGACGCAGACCAGGCACATCTTTGTCACCGGGGGTGTCGCCTCTTCACTCGGTAAGGGGCTCACCGCTTCCAGCCTGGGCAACCTACTGACCGCGCGCGGGCTGCGGGTCGTGATGCAGAAGCTGGACCCCTACCTCAACGTTGACCCCGGCACGATGAATCCGTTCCAGCACGGCGAGGTCTTCGTGACCGAGGACGGCGCGGAGACGGACCTCGACATCGGCCACTACGAGCGGTTCCTCGACCGCCCGCTGTCCGCGAAGGCGAACGTCACCACCGGCCAGGTCTACTCCGCCGTGATCGCCAAGGAGCGGCGCGGCGAGTACCTCGGCGACACCGTGCAGGTCATCCCGCACGTGACGAACGAGATCAAGGAACGCATCTTCGCGATGGCCGACCCGGACGAGGACGGCCGGGTCCCGGACGTCGTCATCACCGAGGTCGGCGGCACGGTCGGCGACATGGAGTCGCTGCCGTTCCTGGAGGCGATCCGGCAGGTCCGCCACGAGGTGGGCCGCGACCGGTGCTTCTACCTGCACGTCTCGCTGGTGCCCTACCTGGCGCCGTCCGGCGAGCTGAAGACGAAGCCGACCCAGCACTCGGTGGCCGCGCTGCGCAACATCGGCATCCAGCCGGACGCGCTGGTCTGCCGGTCGGACCGGGAGATCCCGGAGAAGCTCAAGGTCAAGCTGTCGCTCTACTGCGACGTGGACCGCGAGGCCGTGGTGGCCTGCCCGGACGCGCCCAGCATCTACGACATCCCGCGCGTGCTGCACGCGGAGGGCCTGGACGCCTATGTCGTCCGCCGCCTCGGCCTGAGCTTCCGGGACGTGGAGTGGAGCGCCTGGGACGACCTGCTCAAGCGCGTGCACCACCCGTCCGAGGAGATCACCATCGCGGTGGTCGGCAAGTACGTCGACCTGCCGGACGCGTACCTGTCCGTGACCGAGGCGATCCGCGCGGCCGCGTTCGGCCACTACGCGAAGGCGCACATCCGCTGGGTGCCGAGCGACGACTGCGAGACCCCGGCCGGCGCGGCCGCCGCGCTCGCGGGCGTGGACGGCATCGTGATCCCGGGCGGCTTCGGCGTGCGCGGCATCGAGGGCAAGATCGGGACGGCGACCTTCGCCCGGGAGAACAAGATCCCGGTGCTGGGCCTCTGCCTCGGCCTGCAGTGCATGACGATCGAGGTGGCGCGCAACCTGGCCGGCCTCGACGGGGCGAACTCGGCCGAGTTCGAGGACGTGGTCAAGCACCCGGTCATCTCCACGATGGCGGACCAGCAGGACATCGTCTCCGGCAAGGGCGACCTGGGCGGCACGATGCGGCTGGGCGCGTACCCGGCGGCACTGACCCCGGGCTCGCTCGTGGAGGAGGCGTACGGCGCGCCGGAGATCTCCGAGCGCCACCGCCACCGCTACGAGGTCAACAACGACTACCGGGACCGGCTGACCACGGCCGGCCTGCGGTTCTCCGGCACGTCGCCGGACGGCCGCCTGGTCGAGTTCATCGAGCTGGACCGTGAGCTGCACCCGTTCTTCGTCGCCACCCAGGCGCACCCGGAGCTGAAGAGCCGCCCGACCCGCCCGCACCCGCTGTTCGCGGCGTTCGTCGGTGCGGCCGTGCGGTTCCACAAGGCGGACGAGCTGCCGCTGGAGATCCCGGCACCGTCGGAGCCGTCGTCGGAGGAAGAGCCCGACCAGGGTCCGTCGCGCGGCAAGCGCCGGGTCGGGGCCTCGAAGTGACCGGCTTCACCTACGAGGTGCTCGACCGCACCGAGCGGTTCAGCGGACGCGTGTTCACCGTCGTCACCGACCGGGTCGCCATGCCCGGCGGCGGCACGGCGGACCGCGACTACCTGCGGCACCTGGGCGCGGTCGGCGTGGTCGCGCTCGACGACGACGAGCGGGTGGCGCTGATCGGTCAGTACCGGCACGCGGTCGGCGCGCGGCTCTGGGAGCTGCCGGCCGGGCTGCGTGACGTCGAGGGTGAGGACCTCGCCGTCGGCGCGCTGCGCGAGCTGGACGAGGAGGCGGACCTGCGGGCCGGCCGGGTGGACGTGCTGCTCGACCTGCACACGTCGCCGGGCTGCACGAACGAGCAGATCCGCATCTTCCTGGCCCGCGACCTGTCGCCGGTCCCGGACGCGGAGCGGCACGCGCGCACGGACGAGGAGGCGGACATCGAGCTGCGCTGGGTGCCATTGGACGAGGCCGTCGCCATGGTCTTCGCCGGCGAGATCACGAACGCGTCCGCGGTCGGTGGCCTGCTGGCCGCCGCACGGGCCCGTGACCTCGGCTGGGCGCCGCTGCGACCGTCGGATGCGCCGATACCTGCCTGAAATAAACTGTGCTGGCGGCCGACGTTTCCTTGGAAACGTCGGCCGTAGCGCGTTATGACTTAATGATCTAAAGTGCGCTCAGCGAGACCGGAGATCCGCTCGTAAACTGCGGCTAAACGCGTGAAAGGGTCATCGACGTGAAGGTCGGCATTCCCCGCGAGGTCAAGAACAACGAGTTCCGGGTCGCGATCACGCCGGCCGGCGTGCACGAGTTCACCCGCCACGGCCACGAGGTCTTCGTCGAGGCCGGCGCCGGCCTCGGCTCCTCCATCACGGACGAGGAATACCGCGACGCCGGCGCCACCATACTGAAGTCCGCGGACGACGTCTGGGGCATCGCCGAGCTGGTGCTCAAGGTCAAGGAGCCGATCGCGGAGGAGCACCACCGCATGCGCGAGGGGCAGGTGCTGTTCACCTACCTGCACCTGGCCGCGTCCAAGGAGTGCACGGACGCGCTGATCGAGCGCAAGGTCACCGGCATCGCGTACGAGACCGTGGAGACCCCGGACCGTCAGCTGCCGCTGCTCGCGCCCATGTCCGAGGTGGCCGGCCGGCTCGCCCCGCAGGTCGGCGCGTACCACCTGATGCGCAACGGCGGCGGCCGCGGCGTGCTGATGGGCGGCGTCTCCGGCGTCTACGCGGCCAAGACCGTGGTGATCGGCGCCGGCGTCTCCGGCATGAACGCGGCCACCATCGCGCTCGGCCTCCAGTCCGAGGTGCTGATCCTGGACATGAACATCAACCGGCTCCGCGCGGCCGACGCGATCTACCGCGGCCACCTGCAGACCGTGACGTCGAACGCGTTCGAGGTGGAGCGCGCCGTGCTCGACGCGGACCTGGTCATCGGCGCGGTGCTGGTGCCGGGCGCGAAGGCCCCGACGCTGATCTCCAACGAGCTGGTCTCCCGGATGAAGCCGGGCAGCGTGCTGGTCGACATCGCGATCGACCAGGGCGGCTGCTTCGAGGACTCGCGGCCGACCACGCACGCGGACCCGGTCTACCAGGTCCACGAGTCGATCTTCTACTGCGTGGCGAACATGCCGGGCGCGGTGCCGCACACCAGCACGTACGCGTTGACGAACGTGACGCTGCCGTACGCCGTGGCGCTGGCCGACCTCGGCTGGCGGGACGCGCTGCGGGCGGACGCGTCGCTGGCCAAGGGGCTGAACACGCACGCGGGCGCGGTCACCTACGGCCCGGTCGCGGAGGCGCACGGCATGGTCGCGACGCCGCTTTCCGAGGTCCTCGCGTAAATTTCTGTCGGACCCGTCCTCTATGGTCTGCGCTGTGTTGCAGACGGAGCGGGCCGTGCGGGGCTACCTCGACCATCTGACGGTCGAGCGTGCCCTGTCCGTGAACACGCTGGTGTCGTACCGGCGTGATCTCGACCGTTACCTGGAGTTCCTGGCCGGCGCCGAGATCCACAGTCTCGGCGCGGTCACCGCCACCGACCTGACCACGCTGCTGAGCGGCCTGCGCACCGGCGACGACGCGCACCCGCCGCTGTCCGCGTCCTCGGCCGCGCGCACCATGTCCGCGGTGCGCGGCCTGCACCGGTTCGCCGTGCGCGAGGGCCTCGCGGCCGACGACCCGTCCCGCGAGGTCAAGCCGCCGGTCCCGCCGCGGCGCCTGCCCAAGGCGCTGGAGGTCGACGAGGTCGAGCGGCTGCTCGCGATCCCGGCCGCGGACTCGCCGCGTGGCCTGCGCGACCGGGCGCTGCTGGAGTTCCTCTACGGCACCGGCGCGCGCATCTCCGAGGCGGTCGGCGCGGCCGTCGACGACCTGGACATGGAGGACGCGACCGCGCTGCTGCGCGGTAAAGGGGGAAAGAGCCGGATCGTCCCGATAGGGGGTTACGCGCGCGAGGCGCTGGCCACCTACCTGACCGAGGGCCGCCCGACGCTGGTGCGCGCGGGCCGCGGCACCCCGGCCGTGTTCTGCAACGTGCGTGGCGGCCCGCTGTCCCGGCAGAGCGCGTGGACGATCCTGCACCGCGCCGCCGCGGACGCCGGGTTGCCCGTCGAGGGCCCGCGCGCGGTGTCCCCGCACACGTTGCGGCACTCCTACGCCACGCACCTGCTCGACGGCGGGGCGGATGTGCGGGTGGTGCAGGAGCTGCTCGGGCACGCGTCCGTGACCACCACGCAGATCTACACGCTGGTCACGGTGGAGCGGCTGAGGGAGGTCTACGCCACAGCCCATCCGCGCGCGCTCGGGTAGAACCGCACCGTATACACCCCTGCCGCGCGCGACACGCCGGGAAGGGTGGGCACCGTGTGGGCGCGTCGTGTCGTAGAGTCGGGAATCGGCGTGGATCTCATAGACGGCGCCGGTCGGCTGAGACGCTGACGGGCAACCGTGTAGCGTCGGGCAGTCGTGGGAGGGGGGCGCAGAGGACATGGCGGGCAACGGTGACCGTGCCGAGGCGTGGACCTCGGTTCTCCGCGAGCAGCAGGGTTCTCTGGACATCGGCGCCGACCTCGGCCCGTCCGACCCGACTGCGTACACGATGCGTAAGCCGATCCCCGACCCGATGCCGACCGACCGTCACGGTCCCGCGCGCATCCTCGCGCTGGCGAACCAGAAGGGTGGCGTGGGCAAGACCACGACCACCATCAACCTGGGCGCCGCGCTCGCCGAGTACGGCCGCAAGGTCCTGGTCGTGGACTTCGACCCGCAGGGCGCGCTCTCCGTCGGCCTCGGCGTCAACCCGCACAACCTCGACCTGTCCGTCTACAACCTGCTCATGCAGGACGACGTGACCGCCGAGGACGTCGTGATCAAGACCGACGTCGCGGGCCTGCACCTGCTGCCGGCCAACATCGACCTCTCCGCGGCCGAGATCCAGCTGGTCAACGAGGTCGCGCGGGAGATGGCGCTGGCCCGGGTGCTGCGGTCGGTCCGCAAGGAGTACGACTTCATCCTGATCGACTGCCAGCCCTCGCTCGGCCTGCTCGCGATAAACGCCCTCACCGTCGCGCACGGTGTCCTGATCCCGCTGGAGTGCGAGTTCTTCAGCCTCCGAGGCGTGGCGCTGCTGCTCGACACGATCGACAAGGTCCGCGAGCGGCTCAACTTCGACCTCGAGCTGGAAGGCATCCTCGCCACCATGTACGACTCCCGCACCACGCACTGCCGCCAGGTGCTGCAGCGCGTCGTGGAGGCGTTCGGCGACAAGGTGTACCAGACCGTGATCACCAAGACCGTGAAGTTCCCGGAGTCGACCGTGGCCGGCGCGCCGATCACCTCGCTCGACCCGGCGTCCTCCGGCGCGCGTAACTACCGTCAACTGGCGCGCGAGGTCATCGCCGCCCAGGCCGAACGCGGGTAACACGTGCTCTGGTCACTCGGCGCTCCGATCTCCTTCGCCGGGTTCGTTCTCTCGTTCTTCCTGGCCCTCGTGGTCCGGACGATCGCGGTCCGGGCCACCCAGCGCGCGCTCGGCGTGCACTTCCGGCCGCCGGCGGTCGGTTTCAATCCTCGCCACGACATCGACGTGTTCGGCGTGGTCGCGATGCTGATCGGCGCGATGGGCTGGGGCAAGGGCCTGGACGTCGACGAGCTGCCACCCCGGTTCGGGCGCGGCCGGCGCGTCGCGGTCTACGCGGCCGGGCCACTGTCCGTGCTGCTGCTGTCCCAGCTGGTGCTGCTGGTGTTCGCGCTCGGCTTCCCGGGCGACCGGCAGTACCTGCTCGGCGCGAGCCCGGCCAGCGTGGTCTCCGGCCTGTTCATCAGCGCGCAGGGCGGCAACCCGGTCGCGGAGTTCATCGCCGCGGTCGGCGTCGGGCTGTTCGCGTTCGCGCTGTTCGACCTGATCCCGCTGCCGCCGCTGGACGGCTGGGGCATCCTCTGGTGCAGCCTGCGCAACCCGAGCTCGGCCGCGCAGACCGCGCGGCTGTGGCTGGTCGAGAAGAACCTCGGCGTGGTGATCCTCTTCGTGATCCAGCTGTTCCCGTACGGCGGCGGCATGGCCTGGGTGCTGCTCCACGTGATCGGTTCCCCGCTGCTGAGGCCCTGGGCCTGGTGAGCGTCGATCACGTCACCGGACCGGGTTCTGCCGAGGCGGATGGTGACACGGTCGGCTACGGTCAGCCGATGACGGACGCGCCGGTGCAAGATCTTCACACCGAAGAAGCCGAGGGTACGTCCACCAGCGGCTTCCGCGTCCGGCTGCACAACTTTGAGGGACCGTTCGATCTGCTGCTGCAGCTGATCGGCAAGCACAAGCTGGACGTCACCGAGATCGCGCTGCACACCGTGACGGACGAGTTCATCTCGTACATCCGGGCGATGGGCGACGACTGGGACCTGGACGAGACCAGCGAGTTCCTGATCATCGCGGCCACGCTGCTCGACCTGAAGGCGGCCCGGCTGCTGCCCGCCGCCGAGGTGGAGAACGAGGAGGATCTCGCGCTGCTCGAGGCGCGTGACCTGCTCTTCGCCCGGCTGCTGCAGTACAAGGCGTACAAGGAGGCGTCCGCGGTCATCGCGGACCTGGAGCGGGACGGCGCACGCCGCTACCCGCGCGCGGTCAGCCTGGAGCAGCGGTACGCGGAGGCGCTGCCCGACCTGATCTTCGGCTTCGGCCCGGACCGCATCCTGAAGATAGCGATCAAGGCGTTCACCCCGAAGATCCCGCCGACCGTGGCCGTGCACCACATCCACCAGGTGCGGGTCAACGTGCGCGAGCACGCGGACATCGTGGTCGCCATGCTGCGCCGCGCCGGGATCGCCACGTTCGACGTGCTCTGCCTGGACTGCGACAACACGCTCGAGATGGTGGCCCGCTTCCTGGCGCTGCTGGAGCTGTACCGCGAGGGGCTGGTCGAGTTCGCCCAGCCGGAGTCGCTGGGCGAGCTGACCGTGCGCTGGACCGGCGGCGACGAGGACGTGGACCTCGAGGTCGACGACTACGAGGGTTCGAAGGAGGTCGACACGGCGAAGGAGGACGTCGTGGCGGCTCAAGGCGATGAGCAGGGGACGGAGGAGGACCGGGCGTGACCACGGACGACAATCGCGAGTCGCTGGCGGACGCGGCGGCCGCCTGGGTCCCGCCCTGGGACCGCCCGAAGCCGCCCGCGCCCGAGCCCGGCGTGGTCCCCGAGCCCGGCGCGGCGTCCGAGCAGGTCGCTGACCAGGCCGGACCCGACTTCGATGACACGCCAGAGGCCGGGCTGCGCACGGACTCGGCGCCCGTCGCACGGCCGGAGCAGGCCGCCGCGGAGATGGTGGCCGAGGTCGCCCCGGAGATCGCCGGCCCGGAGCCGGTTGTCGGCAACCCGACTTCAACGACCGCCGAGGGTACGGACGAGAGCGCCCCGGAGCCCGCGGCC
Source organism: Catenuloplanes japonicus (assembly GCF_000717135.1). GTDB lineage: Bacteria > Actinomycetota > Actinomycetes > Mycobacteriales > Micromonosporaceae > Catenuloplanes > Catenuloplanes japonicus. The sequence goes on along the minus strand of NZ_JNXY01000036.1, from coordinate 53,991 downwards.
GACGACCCCGCCCCGTCGGTCACGGAGCACGAGGCGGTCAGTGCCCCGGCCGTACCCTCGCAAAAGGGTCCTCATCATGCGGACGCGACGCAAGCGGCCGGCGGGGCGGCACCCAAGGCGGAGGCCGCGCCGAGGCGTCGCCGGGCGAAGCCCGCGCCGAAGGAGCCGGAGCCGGACCCGGTCTCGCTGATCGACGACGCCGAGCTGCGCGGCGCGCTGGAGGCGATTCTGCTGGTCGTGGACGAGCCGGTCGCCGAGGTGATGCTGTCGCAGGTGCTGGAGCAGCCGACCGAGCGCGTCACCCAGATGCTGTACCTGCTGTCCGGCGAGTACACCGATCGTGGCCACGGATTCGACCTGCGGCGGGTGGCCGGCGGGTGGCGGTTGTATACCCGTCCGGAGTACGCCGCGTACGTGGAGCGGTTCGTCCTGGACGGCCAGACCGCGCGTCTGACGCAGGCCGCGCTGGAGACGCTGGCCGTGGTCGCCTACAAGCAGCCGTGCTCGCGTTCGCAGGTGTCCGCCATCCGCGGTGTGAACTGTGACGGCGTGATGCGTACGCTTGTCACCCGGGGGCTCGTGGAGGAGTGCGGCGCGGATACGTCCGGCGCGTACCTCTACAAGACCACCACCCTGTTCCTTGAGAAACTCGGCATCGACTCGGTCGCGCAGCTTCCCCCGCTCGCGCCGTTCCTGCCGGACAATGTGGAAGAGATCGTCATAGATGCCTGAGAACGACGGTGCCGAGCGGCTGCAGAAGGTCATGGCCGCGGCCGGTGTCGGGTCGCGCCGCGCCTGCGAGACGCTGATCATCCGCGGCAAGGTCACGGTGGACGGGCGCCTGGCCCAGCTCGGCGACCGCGCGAACCCGGCCACCTCCGTGATCATGGTTAACGGTGAGCGGATCGTCAGCGACACCACCATGGTGTACCTGGCGATGAACAAGCCGCGTGACGTGATCTCCACCATGGCGGACGAGAAGGGTCGCACCGCGATCTCCGACTTCCTCGGCCGGGTCGAGCAGCGCGTCTACCACGTGGGCCGCCTCGACCAGGACTCCGAGGGCCTGCTGCTGCTCACCAACGACGGCACGCTGGCGCACAAGCTCACCCACCCGTCGTACGGCGTGCAGAAGACCTACCTGTGCGAGGTGGCCGGGCCGCTGCCGCGCGCGGTCGGCCGGCGGCTGCTCTCCGGCGTCGAGCTGGAGGACGGCCCGGTCACGGTAGACGCGTTCAAGCTGGTCGACACGCTCGGCAAGACCGCGCAGATCGAGATCACGCTGCACGAGGGTCGCAAGCACATCGTCCGCCGTCTGATGGACGAGGTCGGTCACCCGGTGTCCCGGCTGATCCGCACCTCGATCGGGCCGATCAAGCTCGGCGACCTGCGCTCCGGGCGCACCCGGCGGCTGAACGCGGGGGAGATCGCGGCGCTGTTCGCGGCCGTGGAGGACTGACGCCGCTCCCGAGGGTGGGGTGTGCCGGGTCACCGGGCATCATTGAACAGTTGTCCTGGGTATGGCGAGTGGAGGAACGGTGGAAGAAAACGGGCGATGTGTGGTGGCCGTCGACGGGCCGTCCGGGTCCGGGAAGTCCACCGTGTCGCGGCGGCTGGCGACGGCTCTCGACGCGCGCTACCTGGACACCGGCGCGATGTACCGCGCGGTGACCTGGGCCGTGCTGCGCTCCGGCGTGGCGCTGTCCGACTCCGACGCGGTGGCGCTCGTCGCCGCCGGTCTGAAGCTGGAGATCGGTACCGACCCTTCCGCCCCCTTTGTGCAGGTGGACGGCGAGGCGGTCGACGGCCCGATCCGGGGCGCCGAGGTGACGGCCGCGGTCTCCGCGGTCGCGTCCGTCGCGGCCGTGCGCCGGCAGCTGGTCGCGCAGCAGCGCGCGATCATCGAGGCCGCGGGCCGGATCGTGGTCGAGGGACGTGACATCGGCACGGTCGTGGCGCCGGACGCGTCGCTGAAGGTCTACCTGACCGCGTCCGCGGAGGCGCGCGCGCAGCGCCGCAGCCTGGAGAACGCGGCTGACGTCGCCGCCACCCAGGCCGACCTGGCCCGGCGGGACCGGATCGACTCCAGCCGCACGGTGGACCCGCTGACCCAGGCGGAGGGCGCGGTCGTGCTGGACACCACCGCGATGGGGATCGACGAGGTCGTGGCGCGACTCCGCGAGCTACTTGATGCGCGGGTGACCGCATGACGACGACTGTCGAGGTTTCTGAAATGTCGGAGATAGCTGAAGAGCCGACGGTCCGCAAGGCCGTCATCAACCCGGTCGTGGCCGTGGTCGGCCGGCCGAACGTGGGCAAGTCGACGCTGGTCAACCGGATCATCGGCCGCCGCCAGGCGGTCGTGCAGGACGTGCCGGGCGTGACCCGCGACCGGGTGCCGTACGACGCGGAGTGGCTCGGCCGCCAGTTCACGATCGTGGACACCGGCGGCTGGGAGCCGGACGCGCGCGACCGGGCCGCCGCGATCGCCGCCCAGGCCGAGGCCGCGGTCTACGCCGCGGACGTGGTGCTCTTCGTGGTCGACGCGCGCGTCGGCGGCACGAACGAGGACGAGGCCGCGGTCCGGATGCTGCGCCGCAGCAGCAAGCCGGTCATCCTGGTGGCCAACAAGGTCGACAACCAGAACCTGGAGCTGGAGGCGCTCAGCCTCTGGTCGCTGGGTCTGGGCCAGCCGTTCCCGGTCTCCGCGCTGCACGGCCGCGGCTCCGGCGAGCTGCTGGACGCGCTGCTCGACGCGATGCCCGAGGCGCCGCGCCTGGTCGAGGGCGGCCCGCGCGGCCCGCGCCGCGTCGCGCTCGTCGGCCGGCCGAACGTGGGCAAGTCCAGCCTGCTCAATCGCCTGGCCAAGGAGGAGCGCGCGGTCGTCGACTCGGTCGCGGGCACCACGGTCGACCCGGTCGACAGCCTGGTCCAGCTCGGCGGCGACACGTGGCAGTTCGTCGACACGGCCGGCCTGCGCAAGCGCGTCGGCCAGGCCAGCGGCACGGAGTACTACGCGTCGCTGCGCACCAACGCGGCGATCGAGGCCGCCGAGGTCGCGGTCGTGCTGCTGGACGCGGCCGAGGTGATCAGCGAGCAGGACCAGCGGATCCTGAGCATGGTCGTGGAGTCCGGCCGCGCGCTGGTGATCGCGTTCAACAAGTGGGACCTGGTGGACGACGACCGCCGGAACTACCTGGAGAAGGAGATCGACCGCGAGCTGCGCCGCATCCCCTGGGCCGTGCGGGTGAACATCTCCGCGAAGTCCGGCCGTGCGGTCGACAAGCTGGCGCCGGCCATCCGCAAGGCGCTGGTCAGCTGGGAGACCCGGGTGGCCACCGGTCACCTGAACCAGTGGCTGACCGCGCTGACCCAGGCCACACCGCACCCGGTCCGTGGTGGCCGCGCGCCGCGCATCCTGTTCGCCACCCAGCCGGGCATCTCGCCGCCGCGGTTCGTGCTGTTCACGACCGGCCCGCTGGACGCGGGCTACCAGCGGTTCGTGGAGCGCAAGCTGCGTGAGGAGTTCGGCTTCGAGGGCTCGCCGATCGAGATCGCGGTCAAGCCCCGCAAGCAGCTCGGTCCCGGCGGGCGGGGCAAGGCGCACGGCTGACGTTTCCGTTCATGAGATCGGCGGGCTCCGGCCCGCCTTTTTCAGGCCCTCGGGTGTCAACTCAGGTTGACGCGCCGGTGTGTGTCAACTACGGTTGACAGCATGAGTGAGGGTACGGATCTCGCCACCGCGGCGGCCGGGCCCGACGTGAAGGTCGGGCTGCGGGCCACGGTGGCGCTGCGGAAACTGGCCGAGCGCCTGGAGGCGCTGCAGGTCGCGAACGCACGACAGCAGGGATGGTCCTGGCAGGAGATCGCCGACGCACTGGAGGTCACCCGCCAGGCCGTGCACAAGAAGCACGCCGGACGCACGAGGGGGCAAGGGGATGTTTGAGCGATTCACCGCCGAGGCACGAGCCGTCGTCATCGGTGCACAGGCCGAGGCCCGGACGCTGGGGCACACGAAGATCGGCACCGAGCACGTGCTGCTCGCGCTGCTCGGCCCGGACGTGGGCGAGGCGGCCTACGTGCTGCGCGGCGCCGGGCTGACCGTGGAGGACGCACGGGCCCGCGTCACGGCGCTGACCAAGGGGTCCGCGCTCGGGCCGGACGACGCGGAGGCGCTGCGCGCGATCGGCATCGACCTGGACGCGGTGCTGGCCCGCGTGGAGCAGAACTTCGGCGTCCAGGCCGCCGACCTGGAGGCGGCCCGGCAGCCGGAGCCGCGCAAGTGGTGGCAGCTGCCCAAGGGCGGGCACATCCCGTTCAGCCCGCGCGCGAAGAAGGTGCTGGAGCTGTCGCTGCGGGAGGCGGTGGCACTGCGCTCGCGCGAGCTGCGGCCGGAGCACATCCTGCTCGGCCTGCTGCGCGAGGGGGAGGGGCTGGCCGCGCGCGTGATGGTGGACGCGGGCCTGAACCTGAAGGTGGTCCGCGAGGACGTGCTGGCCGCGCTCGCCTGAACTCACAGGACGGCGTCGAGCAGCGGCGTCAGGCGGTCCGCGATCAGCTGGTGGCCCAGGTCGTTCGGGTGGACCCTGTCGGTCAGGCCCTCCGGCGGCAGCCAGCCGGTGGTGTCGACGAAGACCGTGCGCGGGTCGTCGGCCAGCGCCACCGCGGCCGCGGTCTCCGGGAGGTATCGGCCGGCGAACGTACCCAGGACGAGGATCGTGGCTCCGGGGTGTGCCGCGCGGAGGTCGTGCAGGAACCGCACGTAGACGGCCTGGAAGTCGGCGGCGGGCACGTTGTGGCTCAGGTCGTTCGTGCCGAGGTTGAGCACGATCGCGTCGGCGCGGTAGCGGTTCAGGTCCCAGAGCGGCGAGTCCGCGCCGAAGCCCTGGTGGAAGTAGCGCTCCTGCATCCCGGCACACCCGTCCTCGGCCGACACCAGGCAGCCGCCGCCGTAGGCGATGTGCGTGTGCCGCACGCCCAGCCGCTCGCCCGCGAGCCAGCCGTAGCTGGTCAGCGTCGTCCGGCTGGACGTGCTGCCGCGCGTGATCGAGTCGCCGACGAACTCGACCAGCTTCCGCGGCGACCACGGCGCGGTGCGCGCGCCCGGGTCCAGCGCCAGGCCGCGGAAGACCGCGTCGCCGGTGTAGGAGCCGTCCACGTTCCGGTAGGCGACGCGCAGCGTGTGCCAGCGCGGGCCGGGCGGCACGGTCAGCGGCACCCGGCCGCTCACCGCCGCCAGCAGTGCGTCCGGGCCGCCGTCGATGCTCACCCAGACGTCGATCGGGTCCCGGAGCAGCAGCGTCGCGGTCGTGCCGGTGAAGCGCGTGGTCAGATAGGAGCCGGCCCAGTTCGCCCGGTAGGCGGTGGGGTCGCTGGTGTCCCAGCGGCCGGTGAAGCGCAGGTGCGGGTCGGTGGGGGAGCCGGGGGTGGTGCCGTGGGTGGCGGCCGGGGTGGCGGGCAGGAGTACCAGGATCATCAGCGTCGCGAGGTGCTTCAGTATTGACATGTCTCGATATAAGCAAGTGGCTTGAACCGGTTCATAGGGGTGTGGCGGCGGGCGGTGGTCCTGCTGCGCCGAGCGGTCTCACGCCTCGATCAGGTCGTCCGGTGCCACCTCGTGCGCCAGCAGCCACGCGCCGAGCTCCGGGATGCCGCGCAGCGTGCGCCCGTGCGCGGCCACGCTCATGCCGAGCAGCTCGAAGACGCGTACCCGCCGCTCCTCGATCTGGATCCGCCAGCGCCGCCCGTCCCGGTCCGGCGGCGTGATCAACACCCGCACGGCCGCAGCCTAACGCGGTAAAAAGCGATAAATCATGAAATCTCGGTGGTACGGCCCGGAGGGCCGAACGCGTCGCTGATGTGGCGGATCGTGGCGTTTGTGACGTGCTGATCCGGGCGTATCGGTCTAGGGTGGACGTCACAGGCACGACGAGGAGGCGACCGGGGAGGCTTTCGTGGCGGTGCGGCCATGGCACATGTTCGGTGTGATCGTCGCGTTCGGCATCGGCCCGGCGGTGTGGATCGGCGGCAGCCTCGTCTCCGCACCGGCCTCCGGCACCACCCCGTCACCCACCCCGGCCGAGACGTCGGCGTCACCGTCGCCGTCGGCCAGCCCGTCACCGACGGTGGGGGAGGATACGGGCTCGCCGGAGGCGCCGGAACCCTGGACTCCGTCCGCGCTGCCGGCGCCGCCGAGCAGTGCGCCGCCGTCATCGGTTCCGCCGTCGCCGACGGCGGGGGTTACGTCTGTGCCGGTCACGGTGACGCCCAGCCGGTCGCGGCCGCCGTTGCTGCCACCGCTGTTTCCCACGACGCCGGGAGGGCCGGGGGCGGATGGTCTTTTGCTGGGGCCGCTTCTGTAGGGGAGGCGGGCGGCGTGCGCTTTCTGTGGTTTCGGGGGTCGAGCGCTGGGCGTCTTTCTGTGGGCCCGGGTGGCTGGGTGTGTCGGGGCTGGGCGTTTCTTGACTGTCGAACGCTGGTCGTTCCTGGGGTCCGGGCGCTGGGCGTTTCTTGACTATCGAACGCTGGGCGTTCCTGGGGGCCGAGCTTTGCCTGCTTCCTGAGGACCGGGCGCTGCGCGCCCGAAATTTCGTAATTTACTAGGCTTTGGCGTCGAGGTCTCGACTCGCTGGGATCAACCGGGCACTTCGTGCCCGAAATTTCATGTTATTGGTTGCGTTGGGTGGGCGGGTCGCGGTCTTTGCCTCCGGCGGGCCTCCGGCGGGAGCCTCCGACACCGGGGCAGCGGAAAGGCCACTTCAATTGCGATGCCCCGGATCCCGGGTGGCTGGGTTTCGCGCGGCCTGTCTGCCCCGTATGCCGTCGACCCGGGACAAGCCGAGCAGATCATCGGCAGGGCCGCCAGCTTTGGTCTGTCGTGCGGCGGCAGCGCGGTTCTCACGTGTGGGTGGTCGCTTCTCGCTGCTCGGTGCCGGGTCCGTGGGTGGTCCGGTGTTGAGGGTTGCGTCGGGTGGGCTGCTGCCGGTCAGCGTCGTGGTCGGGTTCAGGCTTGCGTCGCGTTGTTTGCCGGCGGTTGTGTTGGTGGCGGCCCTGCCGATGATCTGCACCCCTTCGGGCGGGTCGACGGCATACGGGGCAGCCAGGCGGTCACCTGTGTGGGTGCTTGCGCATTAAGGATAAAAGGCCCGTCCGAGGGCGGGCGGCAGGGCTGTTCGGGATCCTTACGTCTCTGGTGGCCCCTATTCGGGCCGGGCGAGGGCCACCAGGGACGTAAGGATCGTGATTCCTGGGTGTTGGAAGGGTGCTTTCGGGATCTGGAAGCAAGGGCGGGTGGCGCAGGCTCGGCGGGCGGCGGTTTGCTGAGAGGTCGGTGCCGGCGTGAGGCTGCGGTCGACGTGCGGGCCGTTATATCGGGAAATTTCGGGCGTGGAGTGCCCGGTTGATCGCGCGTGTGTGATCAGAAGGTGAGCAGCGTGGTCTCGGTGCTGGTTATGGCTACCCAGCCGTCGCCTGCGCCGGCGACGAGACCGGGACGGCGGGCCAGCTCCGTGCCGGTGGTGCTGTCGTAGACCAGCACGACCGGGCCCGCGCCTGATACTACGGTCAGCCGGCCGGCGACGATGGCCGTCCATTGGTCGGTCGTGTCGTCCAGGCCGGGGTCGGGTGCAGTCCAGCGCCGCCGGCCGTCGGCCATGTCGTACAGCGCGAGCGCGCCTGCGTCGCCCAGGTCCCGGGCCAGGACGGCGTGTGCGTCGGCCGCGATCGGGACGCCCTTGCCGGCGGCGGACCAGCGTGTCCGGCCGGTTTCCAGGTCGATCAGGGTCGGGCCGCCGGTCGCGGAGACTGCGGCCAGGTCGCTGCCGGAGCCGAGGAACGCGAGGTCGTCCGCGGGGGAGCCGAGCCAGAGGCGGCACCCGCCGTCCTGCACCCGGCCGCTGTGCACGGTGGCGGTCCAGGCCGACGCGCCGGTCGGGCCGTCGACCGCGGCGAGGGCGACGGCGCAGTCCTCGTGGCTGTGGTCGGAGACGACCAGTGTGTCCCCGGCCGCGACCGCGTGCCAGGACGTCATCGGCAGCCGGCCCGCGGTCAGGCGGCCGGTTGCGGCGTCGGCCAGTGCGTGCAGGGGCTGCGGATTGCCCCGCTCGTCCACGGCGCCCTCGGTACGGATGATGACCGGCAGGTACGCGGACGTGCCTCCGGCGCCGATCCGGTCGTCCATCAGTGTGTACGGCGCGTCCGGCGCGGTCCACAGCGTCTCGCCGTCCGCGAGCCGCCGCTTGGAGACGGTGCAGCCGGTCACCTGGTCGTTGCGGTCGGGGCAGGTGTCCAGGTAGAGCGCGTCGTCCCGGGGGATCGCGAAGACCGGCGCGGGGGCGGTCCACAGTGTGCGGCCGGACGAGGTGTCGATCACGCTGATCGGTCCCCGCGCGTTCGCGGACGTCACCAGCAGGCCACCGGCGACCGTGACCGTGGCCCGGTCCGGGTACGGCATCCGCCACAGCTCGGCACCGTCGGCACGGTTCAGGCCCCACAGCTTGTCGTCGCGGTGTGCCACGACGACGTCATCGACCATCGTGACCGTGGCGGCGGCGGGCATGCTCCAGGCGCTGTGCAGGCCTGCGGCACCACCGTCGTCGGAGGCCGTGGCGTCGGACCGCGCGCAACCACCGGCCACAGCCAGCACGATCGACATCACCGCCAGGCCGCGGGTACGGTTCACCGGCCTCCACCTCTCGGTCAGAACGTGAGCAGGTGAAGCGTAAGGCGTCCCGGATCCGCGCCGGCACCGGTGGAGACCATGGCCCAGCCGTCGCCGATCCCGGTCAGCCAGCCACCGCGCCGGGCCAGTTGCGTGCCGGTCGTGGCGTCGTAGACCAGCACGTACGGGCGGTCGCCGGTCGCGCCCATCACGGCGACCAGGTCACCGGCGACCACGGCCTCCCAGCTGGCGGACGACGTCGGCAGCCCGGTGTCCGGCGCGGTCCAGCGTGTGCGCCCGTCGGCCAGGCCGAGCAGCGCGATCGGGCCGGTCTCCGCGTTCTCCCGGACCAGCAGCGTACGGTCGTCGCCCGCGATCGGGCTGCCCTGCGCGTCCGAGGTCCATCGTGGTGCGCCGGTGGTGACGTCGATCAGCGTGGGCCGCCCGGACCGGGTCACCGCGGCCACGTCGGAGCCGGCGCCGAACAGCTCGGAGCTGCCGGAGTAAAGGGTGGGGAACGACCGGCGGCACTCCCCGGCGGCGTCGCGGCCACCGTAGATCGGGCCGTTCCAGGCGGGCGTCCCGGTGCGCGCGTTCACCGCGGCGACCGTGATGGTGCAGTCGCGGTCGCCGGACGGCGGGTCGTGGTCCGTGGAGACCAGCGTGTCCCCGGCCGCGAACAGGTACCAGCCGCGCCCGTCGATCCTGCCGGGCAGCAGCGTGCCGGTCGCGGTGTCCAGCAGCGCGCCCTCGCCCCCGGCCGTGGTGACCGGCAGCGACGCGGAGGCGGGCGGGGCCTGGGGCCGGCGCGCGCCGATCACGGCGTCGCCGATCGTGAACGGCGGGTCGGTGACGGTCCAGAGCGTCTCGCCGTCCGTCACCCGTCGCTTCACGGCCGTGCAGCCGGGCGCCGGGGTCTCGCAGGTGTCCAGGTAGAGCGCGTCGTCGCGGGCCGTCAGGCGCACCGGGGCCGGAGCGGACCAGGCCACCCGCCCGGTCGCCGGCTCGATCACGTCGACCGGGCCGTTCTTCCCGGCCCTGACCACGGCCATGCCGCCGGCCGCGGTCAGTGCGGCGTCCTCGTCCGCGTACGGCAGCTGCCAGACCCGGGTGCCGTCGGTCGCGCGCAGGCCCAGCAGCGACGTGCCGTCCAGCACCACGGCGGTGTCGCCGAAGATCCAGGCGTCCCGGGAGCCGTTCGCGGTGTCCAGCGTCCAGGCGATCGTGCCGCCGTCGCCGTCCAGGCCGGTCTCCGCGTCGAGTCCGCTTCGCAGGATCACGCCGACGATGCCCATCCCGGCGCACATCACCGCGACCATGATCGGGACTAGCAGCAGGCGGTGGCGGCTCACGGGACTCCCTGCGGACGGTGGGCAGGGCACCGACCGTAGCGGCCGCGGTCAATCGTCGCCGCCGCCGGAGTGGTGCTGGACCGCCACGCCGCCGTTGCAGCGGACCCGCAGCTCGGACTTGCCGCCCGGACCCTCGAACTCCACCTTCACGTCGCGGGCCGGGCCGCGCTCGGCCTCGGCCACGTGCCAGCCCTGCGCGGGCGTCCAGGTGACCAGCGTCGCCCGGTCGTTCGCGGCGCACGACACGACGGCCGTGCCGCCGGTCACCGCGAACGTCTTACCGCTGGTCACGGCCGGTGGACTGGAGGAGAGCGAGGGGGACGCGGACGCGGTCGGCGACGGGGGCGGTGCCGACGACGGCTGCGCGGGGAGCGAGGCCACGGCCGCGGCCACGTCCTGCTCGGAGAGCACACCGCCGGCCGTACCCGTGATGCTCTCGCCGATCAGGCGAATGGCCGTCATCCCGATCAGCGTGGCGATGACGGCGGCGGCCAGCCAGCCGGCGACGGCGACCAGGGTGCGGCGACTCATGCGCTGCACTATGCCTGATCTGCCGCTAAGTGACGGCCAGGGCCGGGATAAGGGACGGTTAAGAGCGCCGGGAAACGGTCCGCGAGCGGCTAGCCTGCCACCTGTGGCCCGCCTGCTCCTGATCGAGGACGACCTGACGATCCGACTGCCCCTGGTCCGCGCGCTCCACGAGAGGGGGCACGCGGTCGCCTCGGCCGGCACCGCGATGGACGGCGTCCGCGCGGCCATCGACGACCAGCCCGACCTCGTCGTGCTCGACCTCGGCCTGCCCGACCTGGACGGACGCGAGATGCTCCGCATGCTGCGCGCGGTGAGCGCGGTCCCGGTGATCGTCGCGACCGCGCGCGACGACGAGGCCGAGATCGTCCGGGTGCTGGACGCCGGCGCGGACGACTACCTGGTCAAGCCGTTCAGTGCGGCACAGCTCGACGCGAGGGTACGGGCGGTGCTGCGACGCGGCGCGCCCGCGGACGACGCGGACAGCGCCATCACGGTCGGTGAGCTGCGCCTCGACCCGCGCTCCCGCGAGGTCACGCTGGCCGGCGGGGCCGTGGAGCTGACGCCGCGCGAGTTCGACCTGCTGCACCACCTGGCCGCGCGCGCCGGCGAGGTGGTCACGAAGCGGGAGCTGCTGACCGAGGTGTGGCGGATCCCGTACGGCGGCGCGGACAAGACCGTCGACGTGCACCTGTCCTGGCTGCGCCGCAAGCTCGGCGAGAACGCGTCCCAGCCCCGCTACCTGCACACGGTCCGCGGCGTGGGCGTCCGGCTGAGCGCGCCGGACGGCGCCGCGTGAGGGGCAGGCTGGCGCTGCTGGTCGCGGCCACCACCAGCCTCACCCTGATCGCGTTCCTGCTGCCGCTGGCGCTGCTGCTGCGCACCGTCGCGGCGGACCGGGCCACCATCGGCGCGACCGCGGACGCGCAGGCCATCGTGTCCACGGTCGGCACGTCCCAGGACATGGCGACGCTGCGCCTGGCCGTGGAGCGGATCGCCCTCACGTCCGGCCGCGAGGTGACGCTCTTCCTCGCGGACGGGCAGGTGTTCGGCGACCCGGTGGCGCCCACGCCCGCGGTACGGCTCAGCGCGACCGGCCGCAGCGTCACCGTCGAGACCGCGGACGGCGGCCGGGAGATCGTCATCGCAGTTCAAGGGCGATCCGAGGGTACGGCCGTGATCCGCACCTTCGTCCCGGCCGAGGAGCTCACCCGCGGCGTCACCCGGTCCTGGCTGCTGCTGGCCGCGCTCGGCCTGGTCCTGGTGCTGCTCGGCCTGGCCGTCGCGGACCGGCTGGCCCGCGCGCTGGTCCGCCCGATCACCCAGCTCTCCGAGGTCTCCCTTCGGCTGGCCGGCGCGGAGCTGACCGCGCGCGCCGAACCGGCCGGCCCGCCCGAGCTGCGCGAGGTCGCCGGCGCGCTGAACCATCTGGCCGGCCGCATCCTCGAGCTGCTGCGCGCGGAACGCGAACACGTGGCCGACCTGTCCCACCGGCTCCGGACGCCGCTGACCGCGCTGCGCCTGGAGGCGGAGTCGCTGCGCGACCGGGACGAGTCGGCCCGGGTGCACGCGGCCGCGGACGGCGTGGAGAGCGCGGTCACCGCGGTCATCCGCCAGGCCCGGCTCGCCGCCGCCGATCCCGCGGAGTCGCGGGCGACGGGCGGGAGCGCGGACGCGTCGGGCGTGGTGAGCGCGCGCGTCGAGTTCTGGAGCGTGCTGGCCGAGGACACCGGGCGGGACGTGCGCACGGAGATCGTGCCCGGTCCGCTGCCGGTCGCGCTGGCCGGGGACGACCTGGAGGCCGCGGTGGACGCGTTGCTCGGGAACGTCTTCGCGCACACGCCGGACGGGGTGGCGTTCGCGGTCCGGCTGGCCCGCGCCCCGGACGGCGGCGCCGTGCTCACGGTCGCGGACGAGGGGCCGGGCATCCCGGCCGGCCTGGTCCGGCGCGGCGAGAGCCGGGGCGGCTCCACCGGGCTCGGCCTGGACATCGCCCGCCGCGCCGCCCAGACGGCCGGCGGACGACTGGAACTGGGCACGGCTCCCCAAGGCGGCGCGATCATCACGCTCCACCTCGGCCCGCCGCGCCCGCACTGATCGCGCGGCACGCCACCATCTGCTGAGTCCGCCCGACCTCTTCGGGTGACGCCTCGCGGGCGTGAAAACGCTTCGGCTTCGGTCCGCGGCGGGGCCTATTTTCCGGTCAGCTTCAGCCGTCGTCCGCCGCGGTGCACGGCGGGCAGTCCAGGGTCCCCGGCGTGATCGCCTCCGCGACCGCGATCGCGACCGGGAACATCACGCCGGCCGCGGCGACCCGCTCGGCGATGGGCCGCCTCGATCAAGCGGGCACTCCGTGCCCGAAATTTCGTGAAATAGCGGCTTGATAGACGCGGCCTCCGCACGTTGGCATCGAGAGCTCAGCGGCGGGGTCGTTCGCGCGGAGGCCGCCTGGCGATCGGGGCGTCCTTCATGTCGTGCTGACGACATGAAGGACGCCCCGATCTCGGACGTTGCCGGTGCGCCGCCAGACGGTGGCGGTGCGGTCCGCCATGCGGTGGCGGTGCGGTCCGCCATGCGGTGGCGGTGCGGTCCGCCATGCGGATGGGAGTCAGTCGCCGTGTCGGCCGTGGCCGCTGTTGTCGTCATCGCCGCCGTGCCGGCCATTGTCGTCGCCGCCGTGCCGGCCGCTGTCGTCGTCACCGCCGTGGCCGCCGCTGCGATCGTCGAACTCGTCGCTGATCACGGCGCCGGTCGCCTTGTCGACGTTGATCTCGCGCCGGCCGCCGTCCGTGTTGAACTCGACCTTCCAGGTCGGGATGTTGCGGACGTCGTCACTCTCCACCTCCCGCACCGTGCCCTGCCCCAGGTAGGCCTGGGCGATCGCCACCGCCTCCTCCCGCGAGACCGCGGACCCCGGCGAGGACGACGAGGTGGACGCGGACGAGGACGGCGACGCCGACGAGTCGTCCCAGGACGGGGCGGAGGACGGCGAGGACGGGCGGCCGGTCGAGTCGTCGAACGACGGGGTCGAGGACGGCGTCGCGGCCGTGCCCAGCCCGGTCGTCGCGCGCCCGTCGTCGCTCATGCTCGCGGCCCAGGCGGTGCCGCCGAACCCCAGCACCGCCGCCGCTCCCACGGCCACCGCGATCATCTTCGTGCGCTTCATGGTCGTACCTCCGTGTGGTGTTGATCGTCTTTGTGCCGACGACCACCGAAGGTTCGCGCAGGGGCGGATAGCGGCGCGCTGTGCGACCGCTAAGGGCAGGTTAAGACATCAGCGCGGCGACCAGCACCAACGCCACCGCGAGCGTGGTCGCGATCGTGCGCAGCGCGTGCCAGCGCATCCACGGCCCCTCGAACCAGCCGCGCACCGACGTCGCCTCCGCGTCCGTGGCCGTGACCAGGTCGACCGCGTCCAGGCGGTTGTTGAGCGGGATGTTCGCGCCGACCGTGATGCCGAAGCCGCCGACGATGTAGAGCAGCGACGCGGCCAGCAGCAGCCCGCCCACGGCGGACCAGCCGTCCTGCAGCCGGAGGATCAGCGCCAGCGGCAGCAGCACCAGCGGGCCGAGGAACGCGATCAGGAAGACCGGGTTGACGATCGCCACGTTGATCGACTGCATGGCCCGGAGGTAGCCGGTGTCGCCGAGCCGGGCCAGGCCGCGGTTCGTGGCGAACGCGAAGGAGAAGAACAGGCCGGCGGTGAGGGCGGTCAGCGTTCCGGCCAGCACCAGGATCGCGTCGGCGAGCACAGTCATGGAACACGACGCTACGCGGGCGCGGGCGGCCCGGCGTACCCGCGAATGTGCCCCGAATCCTGCCCGAACGTCCACCTTGATCAATCGATGTGCTTGTCTCCGTCCGTACGTCGGTAGCAGAATCGGCGGATGGGCGACCGCCGTGAGCCGAGCATCCATCAGTTGCGCCTGCTCCTCGGCCTCGCTTCACACCTTCACTTCGGGCGTGCGGCCGAGGCACTGAAGATCAGCCAGTCCGCGCTGAGCATGCAGATCCGGGCGCTGGAGGAACGGCTCGGCGTCCGCCTGATCGAGCGCACCAGCCGGACCGCGGAGCTCACCACGGCCGGCCGCGCGCTGCTGCCCGCGATCGAGGAGGCGGTCGGGTCGATCGACCGGCTGCTGGAGGCCGCCGCCGCGCGCAGCGCCGACCTGGACCGCGAGCTGATCGTGGGCGCGGTCGACACCGAGGCCGCGATGCCGCACACGGCCGCGATCCTGCGCCGCGTGCAGACCGGCGACCCGCCGATCCGGGTCAGCGTGCGCAGCATCGGCTTCGTCGACCAGATCCGGGCACTGACCAGTGGAAAGGTGGACGTGGCGTTCCTCCGGCCGCCGCTGCCGCCGGGCATCGACTCGCTGCAGCTGGCCACCGAGCCGCGCGTGGCCTGCCTGGCCGCGAACGATCCGCTGGCCCGCGCCGGGCGCCCGGTGCCGCTGTCCAGGCTGGGCCGGCACCTGGTCCTGGACGTGCCGGCCGGCGTGCCGCGCGACTGGTGGTCGTTCTGGGCGGCCGACCCGAGGCCGGACGGGTCGGCGGTCACCTACGGCCCCGTGGTCGGCGACCTGGACGCGCTGCTCAAGGCGGTGGCGGAGGGGCGCGGCATCGCGTTCCTGCCGGCCGCGGCGCGGACCGTGTTCGCCCGGCCCGGCATCGCCTACCTCGACGTGACCGACCTGCCGCCGTCCACGTCCGCATTGGCCTGGCTCGCGGAGAACGGCGAGGCCCCGGCCGTCGCCGCGATCCGCGCCGCCGCGTGGGGACTGCTGAAGGCCTAGACGGCCGCGCTGATCCGGCGCAGGATCTCGGTGAGCGTGTCCGTGCCGGTGGCGAAGTTGATCCGGATCCACGAGCCGGTGTCCACCGTGGTGTGCTGGGAGAACTCCGCGCCGGCGCTGACCTTCACGCCCGCGTGCCGTTCCAGGTACCCGGCCGGGTCCGGGCCGAACGGGGAACCGGCGCAGTCGATCCAGGCCAGGTAGGTGGCCTGCGGTTCCCGGTAGTGGGCATCCCACGGGAGTGTGGCCACCCACTCGCCGACCAGCGCGCGGTTGCGGGTGAGCCGATCCAGCAGACCGCCGAGCCACAGGTCCGATTCCCGCCAGGCCGCGGTGGTGGCGACGAGGCCGTGCACGCCGGGCTGTCCGAAGTAGTCGAGCGGCATGGCGGCCAGCCGGGCGTGCAGCCGGTCGTCGCCGATGTGGGCGAGCGCGCAGCGTACCCCCGCGATGTTGAATGCCTTGGTGGCCGACGTCGCAGTGATGGTGCGTTCCGGGCGCACGGTGGCGAACGGGATGTGCGTGTGCGGCGCGAACGTCAGATCGGCGTGGATCTCGTCCGCGAGCACGGTCAGGTCGAACTCGGCGAACGCCGCCAGCTCCGCGCGGGTGAAGACGTGCCCGGTCGGATTCTGCGGGTTGACCAGGACCAGGAGCGCGCAGTCATGCAGCGCCGCCAGGTCGCCGCCCACGGTGAGCGGGACGATCCGGCGACCGGCCCGCGCGATGGCGGCGAGGAACGGCGGGTAGGTCGGGACGTGGATCGCGATCGCGTCGCCGGGCTCAGTGGCGTGCTCGATCACCACCTGGAGGATCTGGATCAGGTCGGTGAAGACGCGGGTACGCCTCGGTTGTGGTGACCATCCGTAGCGGTCGATCATCCGTTCCTCGAACGCCGAGATCGCCGGATCACCCTGCGGCCAGTGCGGATAGCCGAGATCCGCGACCGCGCCGAGGCGCTCCCGGATGGCCGGGGCGAGCGGGAAGTCCATGTCCGCGACCCAGGCACCGAGCGTGCCGGGTGGCAGCGAGCCCCACTTCACGCCGTGGCCCGCGCGGAGCCGCTGCTCGTCCGTGCGCGGATCGCCCGTGATCAGGTCGCGCAGCGTCTCCATCTGGCCGTGGTGCTGGGTCAGCTCCTCCAGCACGTGCAGGAGTGCGCCGCCCCTGGTCAAGGCGCGGTCCGGGCCCTGATAGGCGGCCGGGGGAGCGGCGTGCAGCGGGGCGCTCTCGTCAAGATCTTCTAGGTCCTGCCGTAGTCGTTCGCGTAGCGCGTCCACGTCGGCCAGCAGCGGGGCGACCGGGCCGGCGGCGGTGAACTCGGCGTCGCGGTCGCGGGAGACGGTGCGACCGGCGACGAGCGCGCCGGACCAGAAGTCGGCTACGCCGACACAATGCGTGAGCAGCGCGTACGGAGAGTTGGCGCCCGGGTAGGGGCGGGTGTTGGCGAGGTCGTCACCGAGCGTGGCGACGATGGCGGCCATGCCGTCGAGTGCGCGGCCGGCGAAGTAGAGGTAGTCGTCCATTGTTCTCCCGTCACCATCTAAGGGGGTGACGATTGCGCAGTCGTGCGTCACCTGTCAAGGTGGTGACGTGGAATTCGTGTTCGTCGGCGGGAATCTCGCGCTCGACCTGTTGGGGACGCTGAAGTGGCGGCGCAGCACGCCGGAGGAGTTCCTGCGCGCACCGGCGGATGTGGCGCGGTGGGCGGTGGAGGCGGGCATCGTCTCGGCGCCGCCGTCGCTGACCGCGGCGGATCTCGCGGCGCTGCGTGCGCTGCGGGAGTGCGTGTATCGGCTGGTGGCGGCGGCGCTGCCAGGCTCTGGTGCGGCGGTTTCCGGGGTGGCTGTCGAGCCGGCTTCCGGTCCGGTCGCGGTGTCCTCCGCCGGCCCGGTCGCCGGGCCGGATGCCGGCTCGACATCCGGCCCGGAGTCCGGACCGGCCTCCGGCCTGTCGGCCGCCTCGGACGTCCTCCCGGTCTCCGAGGTGGTCTTGAGCGACGCTCCTCCGGTCTCCGATGTGGACCTGGGCCACGACCTGGCCGCGGTCAATGCCGCAGCCGCCGGCCCCCGCACCACACACGCCCTGACCGGCGGCGACGTCCTGCGGACCGGCACCGGCCCCGCGATCGCCGCCGAGGTCGCCGTGGCCGCGATCGCCCTGCTCGGCGACGTGCACGCGGGCCGCGAGACCCGCCTGCGCGAGTGCGAACGGCCGGCCTGCACCCGCGTCTTCCTGGACCGCTCCCGCGGCCGGACCCGCGCCTGGTGCGGCATGGCCGAGTGCGGAAACCGGGTCAAAGCAGCCGAGTACCGGGCACGCAAGGCGGCCGTTCGGGGGTCATGACGGACACCGAGTCCGTCGCCGCCCCGGGCGGGCGTGGCGAGATATCCGGATGACCAGCACCGTCACCGGCGTCGACGCGCGCCTCGCCGCCGTCTACCGCTACGAGATCCTGGACACCCCCCGCGACGGCACGTTCGAGGGCTTCGCACGCATCGCCGCCCGCCAGTTCCGCGTGCCGATCTCGACCGTGACCATCGTGGACGCCGACCGGGTATGGTTCGCCGCCGCCGAGGGCCTTCCCGGCGTCGCCCAGATCGGCACCGAACCCGGCCTGTGCGCGTCCGCCGTGCTGCAGTCCGGCCCCTACGTGGTCAACGACGCGCTGGTAGACCCCCGAACCATGAACCATCCACTGGTACGCGGCGCGCTGAATCTGCGCTTCTACGCCGCCGCGCCGATCACCACCCGTGACGGCCACCGCCTCGGCACCGTCAACGTCATCGACTCCGCCCCGCGTGACGTCAGCACGGACGAGACCTCCCTGCTCACCGACCTGGCCGCCCTGGTCGCCCAGCACCTGGAGCTACGCCTGGCCGCCCTCGATGCGGTCCGCGCCGAACAGGCCCTCCGCCGCGACGCCGACACCCGCGCCGCCGCATCCATGCAGCTCGCCGCCCGCATGCGCTCCGCCGGTGCGGCCCAGCGCACCACCGAGCACCCCGGCCACTGCCAGCTCGGCGGCCCCGCCGGCTGCACCGCCGACGCCGAGCTCAAGGTCGCGGACACCTGGGGCGATCACGCCTGGGGCTGCCCTGCACACGTGGAGGAGATCCTCACCCACGCCTCCTCCGTCTTCCTCGCCACCCAGGAACTCGACGGCCTGGCCGGCTATCGGTCCCGCTGACTCCCCGGAAGGATCCTGAGCCACCCTGGGCGCTCCGATCGTGATCGTCTCAGGGAAGCCACGCCGCCGCGAAGGTGATGAAGTCCGAGGTGGCCGCCGCATCCGTGACGATGAACGCAAGACTGAGCAGGCCCAGCGCGATCAGCCCGGCCCGGTTGGCGCGCGGCGCCGGCGTCGTCATCGCGCGCACCCGGCTGAGCGCGTGACTCTGCCGCGCGCCGTGCATGCCGTTCACGCCGGAACCACGGCCAGGCGACGAATCCGGGGCGCCGGCGGGCCGGTCCAGCGTGGCCAGCGCCGCCTTGGCCACGCTGCGGGCCGTGAGATGCCGATCGCCGACCGCCGCCGCCGCGTCCTCGTCCGCCCAGCGCTCCACCAGGTACGACACCGCGTCCCGCACCGGGATCAGCAGCGGGTTGAGCGCCGCCGCCACCGCTGCCGCCGCGGTGATCCGATGGTGCCGGCGGGACAGGTGCGACTGCTCGTGCGCCAGCACCACCCGCCGTTCCGCCGGTGTGAGCAGCCGGATCAGCCCGGTGGTCAGCAGCACGTGCCCCGGCCGGCCCGGGACCGCCACCGCGTACGGCGCGGCCCAGTCCGCGATCACCACGCCGCCCTCGCCCGGCCGCCCGGCCTCGCGCAGACGGCGGTGCACCTCGCCCCGGCGGCGGACATCCGTCCCGCACCGGACCAGCGCGATCATCAGCAGCACGATCGCCGTGATCGCGATGACGTCCGGAACCGGCTGCGGCAGCTGCGGCCGGCCCGGCTCGTTGCGGGCGACGAGCGGCGGCGGTAAATCGTCGATCAGCGTGGCGACCAGCAGGATCAGGGACGCGGTCGACGTGACGGCCGCGGTCAGCGCCGCCCCCGCCAGCGCCAGCGCGCCCGCCGCCGGTGCGGATCTGGCCGCGATCGGGCCGGCCAGCAGCGCGAGCGCGGCCGACAGCACGATCGGGACGTAGACCCACACGGTCACGGCCGGTCCGCCTCCAGGAACGCGCGCAGCGCCGCCGCGTCCGCGTCGTCGAGCGCGGCCGCGAACTGCTGCAGCACCCGCTCCCGGTCCGGACGGCCGGTCAGCGTGGCGCGCATGGTCTGTGCCGCGAACACGGCCTCGTCCTCGGCCGGCCAGTAGACATGCCCGCGCCCGGCGGGCCGCCGGATCAGCCGGCCCTTGTCGTGCAGCCGGCCCAGAATCGTCAGGACCGTGTTGTACGCCAGCGTGCTGCCCAGCGCGGACTGCACCTCCGCCGGCGTCAGCTCCCGCCCGGCCGCCCACAGCGCGGCCATCACCTCGGACTCCAGCGCTCCCGGCGCCCGTCGTCCTTCACTCACCGCGACACCTCCCCAGGTATGCGGCCACTCTAGCGTCGGACGGTCTCGCGCCGGCGGCGCAGAAATGACGCGGTGGGCCCGTTGCCGGTGCGGGCGATCGCCTCGTCGTAGGCGGTGACGGCCTCGTCGTCGCGGCCGAGGCGGCGCAGCAGGTCCGCGCGGACCGCGTGGAAGAGCTGGTAGTCGTGCAGCGGTAGCGCGTCGACGAGCTCCAGCGCGGCCGACGGGCCGGAGACCTCGGCGACCGCGACCGCGCGGTTCAGCGAGGCGACCGGGCCGGGCGCGACGATGAGCAGCTGGTCGTAGAGCGCGACGACCTGGGGCCAGTCGGTGGTGCCGGTGCAGTGGACGGCGTTGATGGCGGCCTGGATCTGGTACGGCCCCGGCCGCCCCGCCCGCAGGCAGGCCCGCACCAGCTCCTGCCCCTCGGCGATCAGCGCGGGGTCCCACCGCGTCCGGTCCTGGTCGGCGAGCAGCACGATCTCGCCGTCCGGGCCGGTCCGGGCGGGGCGCCGGGCCTCGGCGAGCAGCATCAGCGCGAGCAGCCCGGTCGCCTCGGGCGCGTGCGGCAGCAGCCTGACCAGCAGTCGTCCGAGCCGGATCGCCTCCGTGGCCAGGTCGTCGCGGGTGAGCGCGTCGCCGGTGGTGGCGGAGTGGCCCTCGTTGAAGATCAGGTAGACGGCGGCGAGCACGGCGTCCAGGCGGCCGGGCAGCTCGTCCGCGTCGGGCACGCGGTACGGAAGGCGCGCCTCCCGGATCTTCGCCTTGGCCCGGACCAGGCGTTGCGCCATGGTCGCCTCCGGCACCAGGAACGCGCGGGCGATCTCCGGCGTGGTCAGTCCGCCGATCAGCCGCAGCGTGAGCGCGACCCGGGCCGGCATGCCGAGCGCGGGATGGCAGCACGTGAAGATCAGCCGGAGGCGGTCGTCGGCGGGAAATTCCGGGGTGGCGGCGAGCGGGATCAGCTGGGGGAGCAGGGCCCGGCCGGTCTTCTCGCGGCGCAGCCGGTCGATGGCCCGGTTCCGCGCGGCCGTGATGATCCAGCCGGCCGGGCTCGGCGGCAGCCCGTGGACGGGCCACCGCCGTGCCGCGGCCGTGAACGCGTCCTGGACGACGTCCTCGGCGAGGTCGAGATCGCCGAAGTCGCGGGTGATCACGGAGACGGCCCGCCCGTACTCGGCTCGGTAGATCGCGTCGAGTCTCACCCGGCCGACGCTCTCACAGCAGCCTGACAAACCGCTGTGACCAGGGCCTACTGGAAGGCCCGCACCTCGATCGGCAGTCCGATGACGGTGCCGAGGCGGGTGGCCCAGCGCAGGGCCTCGTCCAGGTCCGGCACGTCGACGACGGTGATGCCGCCGAGGTGCTCCTTGCCCTCCACGTACGGCCCGTCGGTGATCAGCGTGCCGCGGACCACGGTGGCCGAGTCCGCCGGGGTCAGTCCGCCGCTGAAGAGCCAGATCCCGGCCTCGCGCATGGCGTCCTCGACCTCGCCGACGTCGTGCATGATCTGGCCGATGTTCCCGGGCGGGGGCCCGTCCGGCTGCTCGATGCTGAAGAGGTATTTCGGCATGGTGTGCTCCTGTCCGACGTCGTGACGCTCCTGTACGAACGAGCCGGGCCGGAATCGACAACGGGCGCGAAAGAAAGGCGGGGCCACCGACCGGTGGCCCCGCCCTGACGACAGCGTGCGCTTACTTCGCGGTGACGACGACCGTCTTCATGATCTTGTCGGCGAAGGTCTGGTTCTTGTCGTCCCAGATCGGCCACAGGTAACCGATGTAGCAGGGCAGACCGTCCAGGATGTGGCAGATGGCGCGGACGAAGACGAGCAGCGGGCCGATCGGCTGGCCGTCGTTCTCGCTGATCAGCTTGATGCCGAGGGCCTTCTTGCCCCAGCTCTGGCCGGACTTGCCCTGCAGCCAGACCTGGTTGTAGAGCGCGAGCAGACCGCCCAGGCCGATGAAGATGAAGTACAGCGCGTTGGGCGAGCTCGGCGTGGCGATGCCCGTGTTCGGGTCGATCTCGGTGGAGAACGAGCCGCCGAGGATCGACGCGAGGATCGAGAACGGCAGGATGACCAGCGCGTCGATCAGGTACGCCCCGACGCGGTGGAACCAGCTGGCGTAGGACGCGGGGCCCTGGTAGCCACCGCCGTAGCCGCCACCGTAGGCGGGCTGCTGCTGCGGCTGGCCGTAGGCGGGCTGACCGTAGGCCGGCGACTGCGGCTGACCGTAGGCCGGCTGCTGCGGCTGGCCGTAGGAGGGCTGCTGCTGGCCGTAGCCGGGCTGCTGGGGCTGGCCGTAGGAAGGCTGCTGCTGGCCGTAGCCGGGCTGCTGGGGCTGCTGCCCATAACCCGGCTGCTGCTGGCCGTAGCCCGGCTGCTGACCGTAGTCCGGCTGGCCGTACGGCTGGCCCTGGTTCGGCGGGTATGTCACGAAAAGCTCCTTGAAAGGATCAGCTCAGCACGAGCCGGTTCAACTGGAACACCCAGCTCGCCGTGGCGAGGAGAGCGAGACCCCACTCCGTGCGACGTCGCGCACGCGGGCCGGCGGGACGCGGAGCCGCGAAGACCTTCGCGGCCCGCAGCACCAGCAGCGGCAGCACAGCGATCGCGAGCACCGCCAGGCCGAACACGGCCGGGTTGGCGGCGGCCGCACCGGCCACGTCACCGTGGACCAGTGCGACGGACGCGGTCGTCAGGCCGCAGAACGGGCAGGGCACGCCGGTCACCGCGTACAGCGGGCACGGCGCACCCAACCCGGTCGCGGAGGTGAACAGCGGCCACACGAGCGCGGCGGCACCGGCGGCGAGGCCGGCGAGGCCCAGGCGCTCGGGGACCGACACATATCGTGCTGTCACGTTCATCCGTCCTGCTCAGGTGGAAGGGGCGACTGATAGTAGGACAGTCGTCACCGCATCGGCCACCCCGATCCACCTGGTGGGGTCAGGGTGTCCTACGCAGCCACTGCTGGTTCGCCCCACCATTACAGCTGTACTGCGCAAGCCTCGCGCTGTCCGAGGTCGAGGCGCTGATCACATCCAGGCAGCGGCCGCTGTGCCGGGCCACCAGCCGGACGTATCCGGACCCGGCGTCCTGCACCTGCCACTGCTGGTTCGTGCCCAGGCCGCACGCGTACTGGATCACGCGTGCGCCGTCCGCGGTATTGCCGGACGTCACGTCCAGGCATCGCGCGCTGTGCCTGGCCTGTACCTGAACGTACCCGTTGCCCAGGTCTTTCAGGTAGAACTGCTGATTGAAGCCGGTGCCGCAGGTGTACTGCACGGCCTCCGCGTTGTTCGCCGCGCTGCCGTTCACGATGTCGACGCACTTGCCGGAGTGGCGGGCGGCCAGACCCACGTAACCGGACGTGAGGCCGGTGACGGTCCCCGCGGAGGCGTCGATCGACAGCTCCGGCGCGTACGACAGGCTCATCGTGGCCGAGGACGGGAACGCGATCGGCAGCCACACGTACTGCGAGTCGTTGACCGTGCCGCCGATCGAGTTGCCCCACCGGTCGCCCAGGTAGAGGAACGCGTTGCCGACCTGCTGCACGTAGGTGCTCTGCGAGCCGAACGTCACGCTGTCGCCGGTGTTCTGCCAGGCGCTCCACGTACCCCCGATGGATGTTGATGTGGAGTATTGCGCCTGGTTCGGGTTCCAGCCGGTGGCGCCGGAGGTGAGCATGAAGTAGACGCCGTTGCGCTTGAACAGTGCCGGGGCCTCGCGGTGGTCGCCGGGCCAGGAGCGGACCAGCGCGGCCGTGTTCGTGTAGTCCGCGGTCAGGCGGTAGACGTGCAGGTCGTAGTTCTCGTTCGCCGCGGAGATCATGTACCCGGTGCCGTCCGTGTCGACGAACGTGGTGATGTCCCGGGACATGTGCGTGCCGAGCGGCCGGAAGCTGCCGCGGTAGGTGTAGGCGCCGTCGACCGTGCTGGACACCGCGACGGCCGCGCGCGCCTCGCCGTAGTCGACGCCGTTCTCCTTGTGCATCCACATCACGAACTGGCCGGTGCTCGCGTTGTAGATGACCTTGGGCCGTTCGATGTTCGCGACCTGCAGCTCCGAGGCCGACGACTGGGTCAGCACGTCGCGGCGGAACTCCCAGTTCTTCAGGTCGGTGGAGCGGTAGACGGAGACGGCGCGGAACGTGTTGTTCGCGTTCCGGTTCTCGCCGAACCAGTAGTAGTAGGAGCCGTGCTTGAGGATGCCGCCGCCGTGCGCGTGCACGGGATTCCCGGCGGTGTCCTTGAACTGGACCGCGTTGACGACGGTGACGGATGCGGCCGAGGCGGGAGCGGGAGGTGTCAGAAGCGCCGCTATCGCGGCAAAGACCGCGAAAGCAGCGACACGGGTACGGGTGGACACGCCGACCTCCAGGTGTGGGCGTTATGGGACGGTCGGATCCCAGGTGATGGACGGCCCGCCGGGTGGAGTCCGGCGGGAGTATCGGGGCGCCTCACCGAGGCGCACGCGGATCTCCTCCCCGCCCGCGGAGATCGCCGTCACCTCGCCGTCATGCTCGTCGACGGTGAGCAAAATGTCCGAAATTTCACCGGAAAGTTGGACAAAGGCGGCGTAGGTGATGGTGCCGCCGGGATGCGGAGGCGCGGTCAGGTAGGGCGTGGCCGACCGGTCCCCGAACGCGTTCACCCCCGACATCCGCTGGAGGCCCGCGCCCGACCACCCGGCAAGCCCCACGATCCTGCTGGTCAAACCCCCGGAAAACGCCTCGGCGGTACGCCCGTGCGCGCGTCCGTCCGGCGTCACCGCACCCGCCACCGTGAACCCGCCCGCGCGCGCCACCCACCCGGCCGGCGCCGTGATCCGGTCGATCCGCAGCTCGCCGCCGTCGCACAGCACGCTCGCGGTCTCCACCGTCACGTCGCCGTCGGTGTGCGCGGACGCCGCGAACCCGTCCGCCGTGCCGATCCGCCGGATGCGCCGCCGCCGGGTGACCGGTCCGCCGCCCGGCGGCATCAGCCCGGTGTGCCCGTCCACGTCCAGCTCCCAGGCGTGCGCCTCGGTCTCCGGCGCGGTGTGCGTGCTGTACCCGATCTTGGCGTAGTGCGGGTCGTCGCGCTCCGGATCGTCGCCCAGCTCGGCCGGCACCTTGATGTGGTCGCTGCCGTGGTTGTAGAGCCGCACCACTCCGTCCGCCCGGGTTCCGTGCAGCAGCCAGCCCGGCGCCGGCAGCACGCGGTCGAAGTCGCCGCGCTCGACCGCGGCCGGCTCCTCGGTCGCGGTCCAGACCGGATGCTCCGCGGGCAGCAGCAGCCCGACGAACCCCTTCGCGGCCCAGTACGGCGACGCCGGCCCCGAGTACGGCTGGGTGATCGGCAGGAACTGCCCGTGGTAGCCGAGCCGCAGCAGCCCCTGCTCATCGGGCGCGCCCCGGTCCGCGAAGTAGCGCAGCGCGCCGGACGCCAGCCGTCGCGTCTCACCCGGCGGCAGTGGCGTGGCGTCGGCCAGCGCGCCGGTCCACAGCGCGGCCGCGGCCGCATATCGATAGGTCAGCGACCGGCCCTGGTGCATCGGCGCGCCGTCCGCGCCGAACAGGTGCCGGAAGTCGTCCAGGAACGCGTGCAGCCGCTCCCGGTAACGGGTCACCCGGGTCTCCGAGGCGCCCGGCATCCGCGCCCAGAGCAGCGGATACAGGTGCATGGCCCAGCCCGCGTAGTGGTCGTAGTGCTGGCCGTTGCCGTCCGAGTACCAGCCGCCGCCCTGGTACCAGTCCTCGATCGCGTCCAGGCCGCCGTCGATCTCCGCCTGGTCGAAGCGGCCGCCGGTGTCCGCCAGGAACTGCTCGACGACCACCTGGAACAGCAGCCAGTTGCACGGCCACGGCTTCTTCCCGACGATCCCGGCCAGCCAGGCGTGCACGGAACGCTGCGTGTCGCGGCCGAGCTGGTCCCACAGCCAGGGGCGGGTCTCGGCCAGCATCAGCGCGACGGACGCGGCCTCGACGATCGGCTGCGAGTAGTCGGCGATCAGCGGCCAGGCATACGGATTGCCCGGGTCGGTGCCGGCGGCGAGGCCCTCCGCGTACCGCTCGATCAGGATCTTGGCTCTGGGGGTCTCGCCACGGTCCCCGGCGATGCGCAGCCCGGCCAGCAGGAACGTGCGGGCGAAACCCTCCAGGCCGTCGGACGTGACGCCGGCCCAGCTGGTGCGGCCCGGCAGCCGCACCTGGGCGAACCCGGGCGTGGCGTGCGGGACGACGGCCTCCAGCAGGTGGTCGGCCATCGCCTCCCAGTGGGCGCGCGTCCACCCGGTGTGCGGTGAACGGATCCGGTCTTCCGCGGGGAGTTCCACGCCCGCACCCTAGTTCTCCCACACGTAACACTTCAATGCTTGACGAATGAAAGTCCATTGATTAGCGTGCCCGTCCATGGATCGCCGGTCGTCGATAGCGGGAATCTTCCGGACGGTGCTCACCGCCGGGCCGATGCACCGCGCCGACCTCGCGTGGCGCACCGGCCTGTCGCAGCCCACGGTGGCGAAGCTGACCCGGTCGCTGATCGACACCGGCTACCTGGTCGAGACCACCACCGCCGGCGGGCCGGGCCGGATCGGGCGCCCGGCCGCCGCGCTCGACGTGCGCGCGGACCGCGAGCTCTTCGCCGGCGTCAAGGTCACGGCCGACGCGCTGATCGGCGTGGTCACCGACCTGCGCGCGGTGATCCGGCAGACCGCGCGCCGCCCGCTCGGCGACGCCCGCGCCCCGCGGGACGTGGTCCGGCTGATCGGGGAGCTGGTCCCGCCGCACGTCAGCGCGCTCGGCGTCTCCGTCGCCGGCGACGTGGACCGCGACACCGGCGTCGCGCGCTACGAACCGTTCCTGGGCTGGCGCGACGTGCCGCTGGCCGCGCTGTGCGAGGAGGCGACCGGCGTGCCCACGGTCGCGGACAACGACATCCGCGCGCTCACCGAGGCGGAGAACTGGTTCGGCACCGACGCCCGCTCGTTCGTGCTGGTCGCGGTCGGGTCCGGCGTCACCTGCGGCCTGGTCGTGGACGGCCGCGTGCTGACCGGCGCGCACGGCGTGGCCGGCGAGCTGGGCCACGTGCCGGTCGACCCGCGCGGCCCGAAGTGCTACTGCGGCGCGCGCGGCTGCCTGGAGGCGGTCGCGTCCGAGCCCGCGCTGCTGCGCCGCATCGCGGAGGTGACCGGCGAGCCCGCGGTCACGCTGGACCGCGCCATCGAGTTGGCCCGCCTCGGCGACCCGCGGGTCGGCGAGGTCTTCGCCGAGGCGGGTCGCGCCGTCGGGCAGGCGGTCGGCGGGGTGATCAACCTGTTCGGTCCGGAGCTGGTCGTCTTCTCCGCCGACCACCTGGCCGGGTTCGCGCTGCTGGAGCCGCACGTCCGGGCCGGGATCGCGGCGCACGCCTACGGCGCCGCCGCCCGCGTCGCGGTCGAGGTCCGGCCGCTGCCGTTCGAGGAATGGGCCCGTGGCGCCGCCACGGTCGCGATCGCCCGCCGCGTCGCCGCCGTGCCTGGATCTTGATAGCTGGATTTCGGTCCCCGCGGCCAGGCAGAACGATCTACGCTACCCCCGTGGATCGATGAGGATCCCGGACAGGTCGATGCCGGAAACCGCACAGGATCGGCGGAAACCTGCCGATCAAGAGGTTGAACACTGACCTTCATGGGGTGGGACGGCTGAGCGGTCTCGTGGGGCGTGCAGGGGCGGACACCGACCGGTGGCGTGACCGGTTGTGGTGGATCTTCGCCCTGGTCGGCGTGGTCGCCACCGGTCTCTACGTGGCGGGCGTCGGCGTGCTGATCGACTTCGCGCTGATCGGCGCCGGCGCGATCGCGGCCTGCTTCGCCAGCCCCTCGATGCACGACATCCGGCCGGCCCGTGCCTGGCACACGCTCGGCGTCGCGGGCGCGTTCATGCTCACCGGCGCGATCCTGCGCCCGCTCGTGGTCACGCCGCACGGCACCGCGCTGCCCGCGGAGGCGTTCACCGTCCCCGGCTACGTGCTGATGATCGCGGCGCTGGCCGACTTCGCCTACGGCAGGCGCGCGATCGACCGGCACTCGGTGATCGACGGCCTGATCGTCTGCGTCGGCGCCACCACCGCGTTCTCGCTGCTCTTCGCGGTGCCGGCGATGTCGATCCCGGGCCGGCCGCCGATCGTGTCCGTGCTGGCCGCGCTCTACCCCACGTTCGACGCGATCCTGGTGCTGCTGGTCGTCATGCTGGCGTTCAGCACCGCGGCCCGGCAGCCCGCGTTCCGGCTGCTGCTCGGCATGATGGTGCTGATCTTCATCGGTGACCTCGCGTACGCGGTGATCGGCAACCAGGGCGCGTTTTACAAGTCGCCGCTGCTGGACATCCCGTTCCTGCTGGCCTTCACGGTCGGCGGCGCGTCCGCGCTGCACCCCACGGCCCGTGAGCTGGTCCGGGCCGTGCCGCTGCCGGTCCAGCCCTGGTCGCTGGCCCGGCTCGCGGTGATCATCCCGGCCGTGGCCGCGCCGTTCGCGCTGCTGCTCACCGTGGTGGAGACGCCGGTCGAGCGCTTCGTCGTCGGGCTCGGCGGCGCGGTCGTGGTGCTGCTGCTCATCCTGCGCGCGGTCAGCGCCGTCCAGGCGAACGCGGAGGCGCAGGCCCGGTTCGAGTACCAGGCCACCCACGACGAGCTGACCGGCCTGCCGAACCGCCGCCGCATCACGCAGATCCTGACCGGCATGCTCGCCGACCCGGCCGGCCGCGACCAGGTCTGGGTCTTCTACCTCGACCTGGACGGCTTCAAGTTCGTCAACGACTCGTGGGGCCACCCGGCCGGCGACGACCTGATCCGCGAGATCGGGCAGCGGCTGCGCGGGATCCTGCCGCCGGAGGCGACCATCGCCCGGATCGGCGGCGACGAGTTCGTGGTGGTCCGGCGCGGCACCGAGGCGCAGGCGCTGGAGCAGGCGCAGCAGATCGTCGACTGCGTGGAGCCGCCGACCCGGATCGGCACCGCCGAGGTCGTGATCACCGGCTCGATGGGCATCGTGCCCGCGACCAGGGAGGACGCTGGGCAGCCTGAGGTCACCGCGGACTCGTTGCTGCGGGACGCGGACACCGCCATGTACCGGACGAAGGCGGACGGCCGCGGCACGTGGACCGTGTTCGACGCGTCCATGCGCCAGGCCGTGCAGGAGCGGCTGGAGATCGAGGGCGCGCTGCGCGCCGCGCTGACCGGCGACGAGTTCCACGTGCTCTACCAGCCGATCGTCGACCTGGAGTCCGGCCTGCCGCACGGCGCGGAGGCGCTGATCCGCTGGGAGCACCCGGAGAAGGGCGTGATCGGGCCGAACGTGTTCATCCCGGTCGCGGAGGAGTCCCGGCTGATCACCGGCATCGGCGAGTTCGTGCTGCGCGCGGCCGTCCGGCAGCTGGCCGGGTGGCGGGAGGACGGCACGGTCACCGACGACTTCTGGATGTCGATCAACGTGTCGCCGCGTCAGCTCACCGAACCGGGGTTCACCGCGATGGTGGGCGGGGCGTTGCGCGCGCACGGCGTACCCGCGAGATGTGTCGCCCTTGAGATCACCGAGTCCGTGATGGTGGAGGGCGGCGACATCAGCGAGGGCGCGCTGCGCGACCTGCGCGCGCTCGGCGTCTCCATCTCCGTGGACGACTTCGGCACCGGCTTCTCGTCGCTCGGCTACCTGCGCCGGCACCCGGTCACCAGCGTCAAGATCGACCGCTCGTTCGTCTCCGGGCTGGGCGCCAGCGCGTCCGACGAGGAGATCGTCCGCGCCGTGGTCGCGATGAGCACCGCGCTCGGCCTGACCGTGGTCGCGGAGGGCGTGGAGACCACGGAACAGCGCGACGTGCTCGGCCGGCTCGGCGTGCGGCTCTGCCAGGGCTGGCTCTGGGGCCGCGCGGTCGAGGCGCGGGCGTTCGCCGACAAATGGGGCAGTCACACCGACAAGCGGGGCAGCCGCGAACAGGCTGCAGTCTGACGATCACGTTCTCAGAGAACGCTCTCCAGATTTAGGGTTCCTTAGGGCGCAGACCCGTTGACCTGCCAACGCGCTGTTGGACAGACTCGCTTAAGTCCAATTCAGCGGAGTCGCCCCAAACGGGTGGCTTGTGTGGTAAGAGGCGGTTTGCACATGACGTCCCGACGGAAGTTCCTCGGCCTGGCGGCGATCGGCGCGGTGGCGGTCGGCGCCCCCGTGGTGGCCACGGCGATCAACTCTCGGGCGTTCGCGGCCGACGGGCTCCCGATGACGATCGTCAACTCGTCCGGCAAGTTCGGCAACGGCGACATCTTCGTCTACATCGTCGGCACCGAGCTGGCCACCGGCCGGCAGGGCTACGTCAAGCAGAGCGGCGTCTTCACCCCCGCCTCGCTCGGGGACAACGGCGCCGACGGCTTCGCCGACCTCGCGGTCAAGCTCAACGCGAGCGGCACCACCACGATCAACCTGCCGAAGATGTCCGGCCGCGTCTACTTCGCGATGAAGGACAAGCTGCGCTTCAAGGTCGTCGCGGACGGCGCCGGCAACGCCGCGCTGCAGTTCCCGGCCGGCTGGGTCTCCACCGACCCGAACTTCAACGTGCTGCACGACTGCGTCGAGTTCACCCACAGCGACGCCGGCATGTTCTGCAACTCCACCATGGTCGACATGTTCAGCATCCCGCTGGCCATCAAGCTCACCGGCTCGAAGGACCAGACCACCGGCGTGCTCAAGCCCGGCGGCCGCGACGCGATCTTCGCCGCCGCCCGCGCGCTGCCGGACTTCAACCGCCTCGTCATCGGCGACAACCTGCGCGTCATCGCGCCCGGCCACGGCATCGGCGCCGGCCTCTTCTCGGCCAACTACTTCGACTCCGCGATCAACGACGTGTGGGCCAAGTACGCCACCACCGACCTGAAGGCCACCACGAACGCCGGCACGTTCACCGGCCGCGTCACCGGCGGCCTGTTCGTCTTCGACAAGGGCGCCAAGGCGTTCGCGAAGCCGACCACCAAGGACGTGCTCTTCTGCGACGGCGCCCTCGCCGCCCCGAACGACGGCATCACCGGCCCGGTCGCGGCCATCCTCGGCGCCGGCTTCAACCGCGGCACGCTGATGAGCCAGCCGAACCAGCCGAGCGCGGACCCGTCCACGTTCTACAAGTCGCCGATCAGCAACCACTACTCGCGGATCATCCACGAGCAGACGGTGGACGGTAAGGCGTACGGCTTCGCGTTCGACGACGTGGTCGACTTCGCGTCCTACATCCAGGACACGTCGCCGCGCGCGTTCGAGGTCACCATCGAGCCGTTCGGCAACTCCAACCCGAACCCGGGGCCGTCCGCTTCCGCGATCGCCACCGCGACCGCCACTGCCACCGCGGTTGTTCCCGCCCCGGGCGGCACCCGGAGCGCGTTCTCCGCGATCCAGGCCGAGAGCGCGGACGCGCAGCAGGGCACCACGGTCGAGGGCACCTCGGTCGGCTACATCGCGAACGGCGACTGGCTCCAGTTCAACAACGTCGCGTTCGGCAACGACCCGGTCCGGCAGTTCACGGTCAACGCCGCCTCCGGCGCGCCGACCGGCGTCTCCGGCCTGATCGAGGTGCGGCTCGACTCGCGTACCGCCGCCCCGGTCGGCACCATCGCGGTCGGCAACACCGGCGGCTGGACGTCGTGGCGCTCCGTCGCGGGCGCGCTCGGCACCGCCGTCACCGGCAACCACACGGTCTTCCTGACGTTCACCAGCGGCCAGCCCGCCGACTTCGTGAACGTCGACTGGCTGCAGTTCGCCCGCTGATCACGAGAACCCGCCGGGATCCGGCCGCAGTGGGCGGCGGCCGTTTCCCCTCCACGTCTGTGGGCAGTGTGGACGATCCCTTCGGGGTGGCGGGAACTCGACGGCAGTGGGGCGCGGCGGCGCCCGGCTTCCCGGACCGGTCAGGGTCCGGGAAGCCGGGCGCCGCCGCGGGCGTTCGAGACGTGATCTGCCTGGGGGACCCAGGCCCCGGTCCGGCCGGCTCCTGCTGCCGCCGGCATCCCCGATGACAGTCCGGCGGTGACAAGGCACGCAAAAGGGCTCCCTCGAGCCACAGGTGTGAGATCGGTCGTCAGGACCGCGTCACGGCGAGGAGCAGAGGCGGCGCGGATCAGCGCGCGGCGTGCCCTCGCGGCGAAGCGGAGACCGGCACCGTGCGGATGCGCCTGCGAACCTCCCGAAGATCGACAACCCCGGGGGTACGTCGTCAGATGTTGATCGCCGCCGTCAACATCGGCGGGATTCGGCGTACCCGCGATGTCCTTAGCGTTTTCTTCATGAACCTGAAGCTCGCGGCCCTGCTGGGCCTGATCGGCCTGACCAGGCCGATCCTGTCGATCGCCGGCGCCTACGACTCGGGCGCGCTCGCGAAACCGGTCGGCCCGCTGGTGCTGACCGCGCTGATCTCGATCGCCTGGGTCGCGGCCGCGGTCCTGGACCGTCGCCACCACCCGATCTACACGCTGACCGGCGCCGGCGTGGCCTATGCGCTGTTCGCGATCCTGCTGAACTGGTCGCTGCAACCGTTCCTGGCGTCGGCCGAGGCGATCCCGCTGCCCGGCTACCTTGCGATGCCGATCTTCAACGCGCTGCAGGGCGCCGTGCTCGGCGTGATCGCGTACGGGCTGCAACGGCTCACCTCACGCCGGGCCGCCCGGTGAGAGCGGTCGGCGCGGCCGTGGCCGGCATGTTCGCCGGCCTGCTGCTGGGCGTCCTGCTGACCGACCCGGCCGCTCGCCTGCTCGGCACCGGGAACGCGCTGTTCACGTTCGCGGCCACCGCCCCGCCGCTGCTCGCGCTGACCGGCGCGGCCGTCGGCGTGCTGATCGAGCGCCGATCCCGGTGAGGGGGCCGTGCCGGTGGAGCCCGCGCCGCGAGGGTGGCGCGCTGCCGGATCCCCGGGCCGTGCCGGGTGGAGCGCCGGCCCTGGCGCGGTTCGGGCCGACGCGCCGCCCGCCCCGACGGGATTCACGCGAGGGCGCGTGAAAGCGGGTGACAATGTGCCGATGGGACGGTGGCTGGACGCGGGCCTCGGCCTCGCCACGGCAGGCGTGGTCGCGGCCGCCGTGACCGTGAACCTGCGCGGCGACGGCGCCCCGCCCGTGGCCTACCTCTTCGCCGCCGGTTTCGGCGCATTGATGCTGGTCCGACGCCCCTACCCGGTGCTGGCGCTGGTCGCGACCGGCATCGGCCTGCTCGGCTACTACGCGCTGGGACTCCCACCGATCGGTCTGGCCCTCCCGGTCGGCGCCGCGCTGTACTCCGCGGCCGAGGCCGGCCGCCTCCGCTGGGCCGCCGGCACCGCCACCGCGCTCGTCGCGATCTCCTCGGTGGCGCGCACGCTGGGCGGCGAGGACCCCGGCTACCTCTACGTCTACGAACTCCCGACCACGGTCGCGCTGATGGCGGCCGCGATCGTGCTCGGCGACGGCGTGCGCGCCCGCGCGCTGTGGCGGCGCGAGGTCGAGGCCCGGCACGCGCGCGAGGCGGAGCGCCGCGTCCAGCACGAGCGGCTGGCGCTGGCCCGCGACCTGCACGACGTGCTCGCGCACACGGTGTCGATCGTGACGCTGCACGCCGACGTGGCCGCCGAGGCGCTCGCCGACAACGACGTGCCGGAAGCACAGAAGGCCATCTCGCGGGTACGCGACGCGAGCACCGGCGCCGCCCGGGAATTGCGCGCCACGCTCTCCGCCATGCGCACCCCGCTCGGCACGCTGTCCCGCCTCCACGAGCTGATCGGCGGCACAGACACCGGAACCGGCGTAGATGTCCGGATCGAGGGCGAGGTGCGTCCGCTGCCGCAGGTCGTGGACGCGACCGCCTACCGGATCGCCCAGGAGGCCCTCACCAACGCCCGCCGCCACGCCTCCGGCGCCCCGGTGTCGCTGACCCTGTCGTTCCGCACGGATGAGCTGGTGGTGACGATCGTGAACGCATGGTCCGGGACAAAGCCCGATAAAGGCGGACACGGCCTGCACGGCATGCGGGAGCGCGCCGCACTGCTCGGTGGCACCCTGACCGCCGGCCCCACCGACGACGGCACCTTCGTGGTCACCGCCACGCTCCCCACCGAGGCCGGCGCATGACCGGCACCCCCGCCATCCGGATCCTGCTCGTCGACGATCAGGAGCTGATCCGCGCGGGCCTTCGCGCCCTCCTCGAACGCGACCCCGCCCTCACCGTCGTCGCCGAGGCCGCCGACGGCATCGAGGGCATCACCGCGGCCCGCGCCACCCGCCCCGACATCGTCCTGATGGACCTGCGCATGCCCGTCCTCGACGGCATCGAGGCCACCCGCCGCATCCTCGCCGACCCCGCGCTGCGCGCCACCACCCGCGTGATCGCGCTGACCACCTACGGCACGGACGAGTTCGTGTTCGCCGCGATCCGGGCCGGCGCGTCCGGTTTCCTGCTCAAGGACTGCGGGCCGGCCGAGTTGCGACGCGCGGTCACGCTGGTCGCGGCCGGTGAGGCGCTGCTCAGCCCGGCCGTGACCCGCAGCGTGATGGACGCGGCCGTCGGCGCCGCACCGTCCACGCCGGACGCCGAGGCGTTGAAGGAGCTCACCGACCGCGAGCGGGACGTGCTGCGCGAGGTCGCGCACGGCCGCGCCAACGACGAGATCGCCACCGTGCTGCACCTGAGCCCGGCCACGGTCCGTACCTACGTGAGCCGCCTGCTGACCAAGCTGGACGCGCGCGACCGTGCCCAGCTGGTCGTCATCGCCTACCGCACCGGCCTGGCCCGGCCCTAGTTACCGCGCTGCCGCCGGTACGCCTCGATCTGGCCGTGCAGGTCGTTGATCTTCGCGCTGAGGACCGCGATCTCGCCGGCCCGTTCGACGGCACGGCGTACCACCTGGTCGAGATCGTCGTCGTCCGCAGCGGGGGAGGGCGGCGGAGGACTGGTTCCTTCCCGTTCGCGTTCCGTGGCCATCTGTCGCCACCTCAGGTGGGTCGTGCGTGGTGAGGGTGAACACGACGTTACCCACCGGCGCCGATTTTCACTCGTCGGTCAGTCGCTCCGCCCGTTCCCGCAGGTAGCGCTGTTCCGGCAGGCTGGCGGTCCGCCCGGCGGCCTCGCGGTACGCCTCCCGGGCGGCACGGAGATCACCGGACCGTTCCAGCAGGTGCGCGCGGGCCGCCCACCACCGGTGCGAGGCCGGCGGCACCCCGTCCAGCAGCGCGAGCCCGGCCGCGGGCCCGCGCGCCATCGCGACCGCGACCGCGTGGTTGAGCCGCACCACCGGCGACGCGTCGATGCGCAGCAGCAGCCCGTAGAGCGCCTCGATCTGCGGCCAGTCCGTCTCCGCCGCGGTCGGCGCCTCGTCGTGCACGGCCGCGATCGCGGCCTGGAG
The DNA here is from genome assembly GCF_000717135.1 of Catenuloplanes japonicus. GTDB lineage: Bacteria > Actinomycetota > Actinomycetes > Mycobacteriales > Micromonosporaceae > Catenuloplanes > Catenuloplanes japonicus. The sequence goes on along the minus strand of NZ_JNXY01000036.1, from coordinate 18,766 downwards.
CTGGTAGGCGCCGACCGGCCCGGACGGCAGCGCGGCCGTGATCAGCGCGACGCCCTCGGCGATCGCGGCCGTGTCCCAGCGCGTGCGGTCCTGCGCGTCCATCGGGACGATCGCGCCGTCCGGCCCGGTCCGGGCCGGGTGCCGGGCGTGGGTGAGCAGCATCAGCGCGAGCAGGCCGGTCACCTCGCTGTCCGCGGGCAGCAGCCGGTGCGCGAGCCGGGCCAGCCGGATCGCCTCCGCGGCCAGCGCGACGCGTTGCAGCGCCGGGCCGGCCGTGCCGGCGTACCCCTCGTTGAAGATCAGATAGAGCACGCGCAGCACCACGGCCAGCCGGTCGTCCCAGTCCGCGCGCGACGGCAGCCGGAAGGGCGCGCCGCTGTCCCGGATCGCCTGTTTCGCGCGGGTGATCCGCCGGGTCATCGTGGCTTCCGGCACCAGCAACGCGCGCGCCACCTCGGCCGTGCTGAGCCCGCCGACCGCTTTCAGGGTCAAGGACAGTTGCGCGGGTACGGACAGCGCCGGATGGCAGCAGAGGAACAGCAGCACCAGCGAGTCGTCCGCGTCCGCGGCCGGGGAGTCCGAGGGCAGCAACGCCCATTCGCGCCGCCGCCGGGCCTCGTCCGCGCGCAGCAGGTCGGTGAGCCGCCGGGCCGCGACCGTGATCAGCCACCCGCGCGGGTTCGCCGGCACGCCGCTCGCCGGCCACTGCCGCGTGGCCGCGAACAGCGCCTCCTGCACCGCGTCCTCCGCGGTGTCGAAGTGCCCGTACCGGCGGACGACCGCCCCGAGGACCTGCGGCGCGAGCTCCCGCAGCAGATCCTCGGGGAGTGGGTCCTCTTCCACGTGGTCCCCACCCGTGCGCAGCCGTCTCGTCGACTCGGCCGTTACGCCGACCCGCTCGCCAGGTGGAAAATCGCTCACGGTTCGAGCAGCTCGGCACGCTCGTCCATCAGCGGGCGCACGTCCGCGTAGGCGGCGGCGCGCACGTGGGCCGGCGCCGGGACGTCGTTGAGCCGGGCCGCGATCTCGGTGGCCCGGTCGAAGCCGTCCACGTCCACGATCCAGTACCCGGCCAGCACCTCCTGCGTCTCCGCGTACGGCCCGTCCGTGACCACCGGCAGCCCGCCGCGCAGGTCCGGCGCGACCCGGCGGGTGAGCACGGGCGCGGCCAGCGCGCGCGTCTCGACCAGCTCGCCCGAGTCGATCAGTTCCTGGTTGAACGCCTCCATGAACGCGCCCATCGCCGCGAACTCCTCGCCGGTCCAGGCCGCCCGCCCGGTGTCCTTGCCGCCCATCTCGTCGTAGTCCAGCTGCGAGCCGTAGCTGAGGATCATGTACTTCATCGCGATCTCCTCCGAAGTGCGTGCGCCCGTCGTGGTGACGGTTTCGCAGGGGACGTCGGAGCCGTCCGCCCGGACCGGACACCGCCGGGAAGAAAATTATCGCGATTCGGCGGCGCGCTCACCGCGTACCGCCGGATCGCGATCTTGATCTTGTGGCGGGTTCAGGAAACCTCACAGCGTGATCGACGGGCTGCGGCGGCGGGCCGTGTCGTGCGTCGGCGGCGCGCCGAACAACCGCCGGTACTCGCGGGTGAACTGCGACGGGCTGTCGTATCCGACCCGGTGCCCGACGCCGGCCACGTCCGGCGGGCCGGCCAGCAGCAGCGTGCGCGCCTGCTGCAACCGCAGCCGCTTCTGGAACTGCAGCGGGCTCATCGCGGTCACGGCGCGGAACTGCCGGTCGAACGCGGACCGGCTCATCCCGGCCACCCGCGCGGCGTCGTCGATCCGCAGCGGTTCCGCGTAGTTCGCCCGGATCCACCCGATCGCCCGGCCGATCCGCTCCAGCCCGCCGCCGTCCAGCGCGGCCCGCCGGAGCAGGCCGCCGTGCGGACCGGTCAGCAGCCGCCAGAGGATCTCCCGCACGATCATCGGCGCCAGCACGGGCGCGTCCGCGGGCCGTTCCAGCAGGCGCAACAGGCGCAGCACCGCATCCAGCAGCTCCGGGGGCGCGTCCTGCGTCGCCATCGCGGCCGGATCGCCGTCGTCGTCCGGCACGGGCGCGAGATCCAGCAACGGCGCGATCGCCGCCGGATCAAGAACCAGACCACAGGCCAGCGAGGGTACGTCCGGGGAGGCGTCGAAGTGCCCGGTCACCGGCAGCGTGGCCGTGACGATCAGGCACTGCCCCGCCCGGTAGCCGAACTCCCGCTCGCCCAGCCACAGCCGCTTCCCGCCCTGCGCCATCACCACCAGCAGCGGCGACGTCAGCGAGTAGTGCGTCTCCGACCCGGTCACCCGCGACAGCAGCAGCCCGTCGATCGCGCTGCCAAGGTCCGGGCGCGCATGTCGCGCGATCAACCGGGCGATCTCTTCCGTCATGAGGGGATTGTGCAAGAGACGGCGGTGATCGGTCTACGTTCTGCCCTGCCGGATCGCTTGAATGAAGTGGTCGGACCGCTTACCGAAAGGGCGATCATGCCACTCGACCACTACCTCACGCTGGGCCGCTCCGGACTACGGGTCAGCCCGCTCACGCTCGGCGCCATGGGCTTCGGCGAGGACCCGCCCGGCGCCGGCAGCAGCGTCGCCGAGTCCGAGCGGATCCTCGCCGCCTACCTGGACCGCGGCGGGAACTTCATCGACACCGCGAACTTCTACACCAACGGCCACTCCGAGAAGATCCTCGGCGACTGGTTCGCGGCGAACCCGGGGCGCCGCGACCGTACCGTGCTGGCCTCGAAGTTCTTCTTCAACATGCACCCCGGCGACCCGAACGGCGGCGGCGCCGGCCGATCCTCGATCCGGGCGCAGCTGCACGAGACGCTGCGGCGGCTGCGCACCGACTACCTCGACCTGTACTGGCTGCACAACTGGGACCGCAGCACGCCGGTCGAGGAGACCATGCGCGCGCTCGACGACCTGGTCCGCGACGGCACGGTCCGCTACCTCGGCTTCTCCAACACGCCCGCCTGGTTCACCGCGCAGGCCCACACCACCGCACTGCTGCGCGGATGGACGCCGCTGGTCGCGCTGCAGGTCGAGTACTCGCTGCTGGCCCGCACGGTCGAGCACGAACTGGCCCCGTTCGCCGCGGACCAGGGCCTGGCGCTGGTGCCGTGGAGCCCGCTGCGCAACGGCTTCCTGTCCGGCAAGTACCGGCGCGGCGCCGCCGTCGCGGACATCACCCGGACCGCGCACGTGGGCCTGCCGTCCGAGGCCGACTACGACGTGATCGAGACCGTGGCCGCGGTCGCCGCCGAGCTGGGAACGACGTCCGCCGCGGTCTCCCTGGCCTGGCTGCGCTCGCGGCCCGGCACGGTCGTCCCGATCGTCGGCGCTCGCCGCCTCGCCCACCTCACGGACAACCTGGCGGCGCTGGAGGTGGTGCTGTCCCCGTCCCAGCTCGCCCGCCTCGACGCGGTCTCCGCCCCGGAGCCGGCCTACCCGTCCACGCTGCACAGCGGCATGCGCACCATGCTGCAGTTCGGCGGCACGACGGTCGACGGCGAGCCGTCCGAGGTGTACCCGCCGCTGCTGGCCAGCGCGGTGCGCTACTGACCCGTGATCCGCCGGCTCCGCGCCGGCCGGCGCCGCCAGCAGGAGAACAAGGCGGCCGGCCGTGGTCGTGCGCGTTCCGGGTGCGCTGCCCGAAGACAGGAGTGGATCATTGACGTCGGCACAATTGCGGTCAGGGCCGCACGCGGACCGCGTTTCCGCAGACGTCAATGATCCGCACAGCGTGATGCGGTGGTCCATCATGGATGGCTTCGGTTGCCCGGCAACGGCGGCGCGGGCCCTTCCGGCGCCGGGACGCGGTCAGCGATCTTTCGCCCTGAATCCACCCGGACCCGAACGCGCCGGATACCGGTCCCGCTAGGCCGCGGCGCGCATCGTCAGGGCAGGCGTGACGCGGCGCTGGACGGTGAGCAGTTCGGGGCCTCGGAGCAGGGTGACCATGGCCTCCAGATCGGGGGTCTGGTGGCGGTCCTCGACGAGCGGCGCGATCCGGGCGCGGACCGCCGCGTGCAGCGCCTTCGTGCCCTCGCCGAGCGGCAGCGAGCCCATCTTCGGCGCGGCGAGATCGATGCCCTGGGCGCCCATCAGCCACTGCACGGCCAGCACCGTCTCCAGGCGGTCGAGATTGGCGTGCAGATTGCGTACCGAGGCCATCGCCATGGTGTTGTGGTCCTCCTGACCGAACTTGACCGGCCGGGACAGGACCCCGGCGGGAAACGCGGCGGCCTGCATCTCCGGGATGAGCGCCGTCGCCACCGTGGAGATCTGCACGAGGCCCGAGTTGAGGCCGACCTTGCCGCCGGCGAGGTTGGCGGGCAGGCCGTAACTCCACTTCTCCGACAGCAGCCGGCCGGACAGTTCGTGGGACAGGATCGCCAGGTCGGTGCTCTCCGCGTTGAGGGTGTCGACAGCGTGGCCGATCTGCGCGGCGTCCCAGTTGCCGCCCATCACGAACTCGTAGCCGCCGCCGTCGCGGGGCAGCACGAGCGGGTTGGACGTGGACGCGTTGGCCTCGCGTTCCACGATGGTCCGGGCTTCGCCGAGGGTCTGGCGCAGCCCGCCGAGGATGTGCGGGGCCGCCCGCACGGAGACGGCGTCCTGGACCCGCGGGTGGTCCTCGCCGAAGGCGGCACGCCCGGCGTCGGTCATCCAGCCGCTGCCCTTGACCAGGGACCGCAGACGGGCGGCGGCCTCCGACTGCGCGGGAATGCGGCGCTCGGCATGGGTGCGGGCGTCCAGCGACCCGGCCTCCGCCCGGGTCGCCTCCAGGAACAGCGCGAACGCGCCGTCGAACTCCTCGGACAGATCGCGCACGCGCCGCAGCGCGTCGACGTACCGGGCGGTGAGCACGCTGCTGCCGCTGATCAGGGCGAGCGCCTCGCCGGCCTCGAAGCGGAACGCGGCAGGCAGCCCGGCCTTCCGCAGCGCCTCCCCGGCGGGCAACTCCCGGCCCGCCACGACCGCCGGGGCGGACTCGCCGGACGCGACGAGCCCGGCGGCGGCCATCGGTTGCAGATCACCGGTGCCGAGCGATCCGATCGACGGCATCTTCGGCGTCACACCCGCATTGACCAGGGCGAGCAGCCGTTGTGCCACGGCAGGCCGGACACCCATCGCGGCGCGCGCCATCGAGTTGGCCCGCAGCACCAGCGCCAGTCGCGCGACGCCCGGTTCCAGCGCGGTCCCGGTCCCCGCGGCGTGCGAGCGCAGGATGTGCTGCTGGAAGGCACGCTGCTCGCCGTCGTCGAGCGGCTTGTCCTTGAGCGGGCCGAGCGCCTGGTTCCAGCCGTAGACGCGCTGCCCGCCGGCGAGCGCGGCGAGCGCGCCCCGCCGGGACCGCTGCATCCGGGCCGCGGCCGAGGGCGCGAGCCGTACCGCCACGTCGTCGTCATCGAGCAGCGTGAACATCTGCTCGAGGGTCAGGGAATCGCCGTCGATGGTGATCGCGGACTGTGGACTGCCCTCGGCGGGAACGGCGCCGGCCAGGCTCAGCGTCAGCACCACTACCAGCGCCGACACGATTTTGATCTTCTGCACGTCACACAGCCTGGGAGCCCTCGGGCGCCATCGCCGGGTTCCGCCCGACATTCACACCAACGAAGGACGTACCACGGCAAACCGCGCGACGATCCTGCCCTCCACGACGTTGCGGGCCGGGTCCGGCGCCGCGGGCCGCGCGTCGCGGCCGGGAAGATCGCCTTTCCCGGAAAGCGCGGGAGAGCGCGTCGCCCTCCCGCGCGAAGACGCTAGGCCAGGACCCGCAGCCGGACCGTCTGCGGGAGTGCGGCCAGCTGGTTCACCATTTCCGGCGTGAAGTCGATGCCGATGTCGGTGAGGAGGTAGCCGTATTCGCCCTTGGTGGCGAGCAGCTGGCCCTCAACGTTGATCGAGTGCTCCGCGAGCACGCTGTTGACCTGCGCGAGCACGCCGGGCGTGTTGCGGTGCAGGTAGACCAGGCGGTGGCCGGTGGTGTGCGGCGGGAGGGCCACGGACGGAAGGTTGACGCTGAGCGTCGTGTTGCCCTCGGTCAGGTACGTCGCCAGCTTGTTGGAGACGAACGCGCCGATGTCGGCCTGCGCCTCCTCGGTGGAGCCGCCGATGTGCGGGGTGAGGATCACGTTCGGCAGGCCGCGCAGCGGGGACTGGAACTCGTCGCCGCGGCCCTTCGGCTCGACCGGGAACACGTCCACGGCGGCGCCGGCGATGTGGCCGTTCTCCAGGTGGCGGCGGAGCGCGTCGTGGTCGATGACCAGGCCGCGGGAGAGGTTGAGGAAGATGCTGCCGGGCTTCATCCGGGCGAACTGCTCCTCGCCGAAGAAGCCGTTGTTGCCGGGGCGGCCGTCGACGTGGATGGTGACGATGTCGGCCACGTCGAGCAGCTCGTCGAGCGTGCTGCAGCGGCGCGCGTTACCGAGCGAGAGCTTGTCCGCGCTGTCGTAGAAGTAGACGCGCATGCCCAGCGCCTCGGCCAGCACGGAGAGCTGCGTGCCGATGTTGCCGTAGCCGACGATGCCGAGCCGCCGGCCGCGGACCTCGTGGCTGCCGTCCGCGGCCTTGTCCCAGGTGCCCGCGTGCATGCCGGTGTTCTTCTCGGTGAGCCGGCGGGTCAGCGCGATGATCTCGGCGAGCGCCAGCTCGACGACGCTGCGCGTGTTGGAGAACGGCGCGTTGAAGACCGCGACGCCGGCCTTGGACGCGGCGGCCTGGTCGATCTGGTCCGTGCCGATGCAGAACGCGCCGATCGCGGCCAGGTCCTTCGCGGCGTCGATGACGCGCGCGGTGACCCTGGTCTTGGACCGGATGCCGAGCAGCGTGACGCCCTCGATCCGGGCGATCAGCTCCTCCTCGTCGAGCGCGGAGGAGACGGACTCCACGACATAGCCCTCGGACTCGAACCGGGCCACCGCGTCGGGGTGGATGTTCTCCAGGAGAAGGACTCGCGCTTTACCGTCGTCGATCATCGGGTGTCAATCCTCGGATTTCCAGCTGCTGGGGTGGGTCGGTCCCACCTTAGCGAGCCCCGCATGCGGGTTTCCGGGAGCGGCCGACCGGGTCCCACATTGCGTGACGCCGCAGCGCGCGCGAGAATTCATCGACTTCGATGGAGGGTGGTCCGGCATGCGCAGGTGGGGCGCTATTTTGGTCGCTTTTGTGCTGATGTATCCGGCAGCCGCGCAGGCCGGGCCGCCGGTCACCCGGATCAGTGACACGGAGCTGGACGCGAGCGCGCTCTACTTCGTCTCCTACGACGGGCTGGTGAACAACAACGCGTTCCAGCAGGAGGCGATCGTCACGTACGGCGGCCGGCAGTACGCGGCCTGGTACACCTCCACCCGCGAGGCCGTGCTGGCCCGGCGCACGCTGCCGGCCGGCACGTGGGAGACGCTGCGGCTGCCGCACCGGCTCAGCGTGGACGACTCGCACAACGTGATCGCGCTCGGCATCTCACCCGCCGACGGGCGGCTGCACGTGGCGTTGGACACGCACGACAGCACGATCTACTACTACCGGTCCGAGGCCGGGCTGGCCGGCGGCGGCGCGTCGTGGGTCGCGTCCCGGTTCGGCGCGGAGCAGCGCACGCTCGGCGGCGTGGAACTGGGCGCGATCACCTACCCCCGGTTCCTCGCCACGCCGGACGGGCGCCTGCAGCTCAGCTACCGCACCGGGCGGTCCGGGAACGGCACGCTGGAGCTGGCCGAGTACACGTCCGGGGCCTGGGCGCGGCTCGGCATCTGGTCGTCCGCGACCGGGTCGTACTCGTCGAACGGCGTCACCAGCACCACCCGCAACATGTACCTGCACGGCCTCCGCTACGGACCTGACGGCCGGCTGCACGCGGCCTTCACCTGGCGCGAGGGCAACACCGGCGTGCTCTGCAACGCGGGCGGCCTGGCCAACCACGACACCGGCTACGTCTACAGCGACGACCGTGGCCGCACCTGGCGCAACAACGCGGGCACCGTGGTCGGCACCACCGGCGGCACCCGGGTCGGCGTCACCGGCGCGGGCCTGGTCGTGGACCCGCTCAGCGTCGACCACGGCCTGATCAACCAGGAGAGCCAGGCGATCGACTCGACCGGCCGCCCGCACGTGGTGATCAGCTACGTCCCGGGGCGTTTCACCCAGTGCGTGACGAACTACGTCCAGAACCGCATCTCGTACGCCCGCGCCTTCCACCTCCGCCGCGACGCCACCGGTGCCTGGCGCAAGATCGAGATCCCGTTCGCGCTCAACGCCACCGGCCGCTCCCAGATAGTCTTCGACGCGGCCGACAACGCATATGTGGTGCTCCCGTTCGGCCGCGTCGTCTCCGCCACCCGGGCGAGCGACTGGACGGACTGGACACTGGTCTTCGACGGGGCGGGCCTCAACGCGTTCGGCGAGGTGGTGGTCGACCGCTCCCGGATTGCCGGTGACGGCGTCCTCTCGATCCTCTATCAGCGCCGCTCCACCGGCACGACCCCGTCCTCGATCCGCGTGCTGGACATCCGGCTGGGCTGACCACAGATCACGATCCGCCGCAACCGGCAACCCGAAACCTGTCCTTCGGTACGGCGGGCTTCGGCCGTCCGACGACTTCTCCACGTGCGCCACGGCCAGGCGATGAACGCGTCGGCAGGTTCCCGGCGCGACCATGTCCGATCGGGAGGGCCGACGACCACCAGAGGAGAAGACATGCATCCCACCGGTACGTTCGTCGTCATCACCGGAGGACCCGGAGCGGGAAAGACCACCTTGATCCAGGGCCTCCGGCAGCAGGGTTTCACCTGCGTCGACGAGGCCGGCCGGCAGATCATCCGGGACCAGAGCGCCATCGGCGGGCACGCCCTGCACACCGCGGACCAGCTCCTGTTCGCGGAGATCATGCTGGCCTGGGAAATGCGGTCCTACCGCCAGGCCGCCCACCATGACACCACGGTGTTCTTCGATCGCGGCGTGCCCGACCTCGTCGGCTACTACCTCCTGCTCAACCGTCCCGTTCCCCGGCACGTCTCCGCCGCGGCCGACCTGTTCCGCTACCACCATCGCGTCTTCATCGCCCCGCCCTGGCCACACATCTACGTCACCGACAGCGAACGCCACCAGGACTTCGACGAGGCGGTTCGCACCCACGACGCCCTGGCTACCGCCTACACCCGGCACGGCTACGAACTGATCGCGCTCCCCAAGACCGACCCCGCCTCCCGCCTGGCCTTCATGCACGAGCACCTGAGCGTGGCGAGCCCCCGCACACCCACGAGCGACACCGAGAACTGACACAGTCACCTGGACGCCCGCCCCAAGCCACGAATCTCACCGCCGGGACCTGGGTCCTGGTATTCGCCTGGGCCGGTGGGGGCTGTGCGCGGTAGGTTCCGGGCGTGGCGGGAGGGCGGCGGTATCGGTACGTCGGGCCGGAGGAGATTCGGCGGGAGGCGGTGCGGGCCGGGAGCGTGGACCTCCGGTCGGCGGCCGACGTCGTGTCCTGGATGGTCGGCGAGCCGGTCACCTTCGTCGTGACCGTGGACGGGACGCTGCGCGTGGCCCCGCGCCGGAGCGAGCACGTGGCCTGCGCGGACGGCGAACCGGTGCTGGCCGCGGGTGAGCTGATCTTCGCCGGCGGCGGGGAGATCACGGAGGCCACCAACCAGTCGACCGGCTACTGCCCGGATCCCGGCTCGTGGGCGGCCGTCGCGGCCGCCGCGGAGAGCGCCGGGTTCGCGCACCCGGGCCGCTTCACGTACACCGTGGTCTTCCGGCGGTGCCCGGACTGCCGCGAGCGCAACATCGTCCGGGACGACGACTTCACGTGCGCGCTCTGCGGGGGCGAGCTGCCCGCACGCTGGAACTTCGGGCCGGGGTAGGTCAGAGAAGCGTGCGGAGGCGATCCCGGTCGCCGGAGACGGCGGCGGCGCCGGTGGCCAGCGCGTGGTCGAGGGACGGGCCGAAGCGGTCGGCGGCCAGGTCGTTGAGCTGTAGCGGTGTCGTCGTGAGCGACACGTCGCACGAGGGCGGCGGGCCCGGCGTGACGACGACGGAGGACGGGGTGACGCGGAGCGTCCAGGTGGTGTCGTCGAGGTCGAGGCGGACGGTCAGCGGCGGGCCGGGGCGGACCGCGCCGCGCAGGAACAGCAGGATCGAGACCGGGCTCAGGTGCAGCGGGCCTGAGGGTGGCGGGACGTGGCGCAGTGCCCAGTCGCCCAGGGACAGGACGATCGGCTCCAGGTCGCGGCCCCACGCGGTGAGTTCGTAGGCCGGCGGGTGCGGGCGGTGGACGACGCCGTGCCGCTCGAGTTCGCGGAGGCGGTCGGCGAGCATGTTGGAGCTGGACCGGGGCAACGCGCGGCGCAGATCGGAGAAGCGGCGGCCGCCGAGGAGCAGTTCGCGGACGACCAGCAGCGCCCAGCGTTCGCCGACCACGTCGAGCGCGCGGGCGATGCCGCACGGGTCCTGGTAGCTCCGGCTGGTCGGCACGCGGTGATCGTAACCGGTTGTTTTTAACAACCGCTATGGGTACGGTCACGGCATGACGAATCCGGTCGTGCACTTCGAGATCACCGGACGGGATCCGGGCAGGCTGCGGGACTACTACGGCGCGCTGTTCGGCTGGGAGTTCGCGGTCGGCGGCAGCACGGTGCCGGCGGTGTCGGACCCGGGCACCTACGGTTTCACCGAGCCGGGCACGATCCCGGGCGGCGTCGGGGGCGGACCGGGCCACACCCCGCACACCGTGTTCTACATCGGTGTGCCGGATGTGGCCGCGGCCCTCGATCAGGCGATCGCGCTGGGCGGCACCCGGGTCATGGGCCCGGCCACGGCGCCGGGCTCCACGCTCGTCGTCGCCCACGTCGCCGACCCGGAGGGCAACCTCATCGGGCTGGCCGGTCAGTAGCGGGCTGTCACCGAGGGCCGCCGAGCTCCCGCTTGCGCCGCAGCAGCGCCGCCCGGTGCGACCGTGCCCGGATCAGGTTGATCAGAGCCGCGGCCAGCAGCACCGCCGCCATCCCGAGTGCGGCCGGTGCCAGCCGGTCGCGGGAGATCGTCACCGCCGTCACGAACGCGGCCAGCAGCGACGATGCGGCCAGCCCGAGCCAGCCCGCCACCACCCGGTCGCGGGCGAAGAGCGGCGTGCGGCGGGTCAGCACCCAGACGGCCCAGCCGCACCAGCCGAGCCCGATCGCCACCATGGCGGCGAACGCGGCCTGCGTCGCCGGCGGCAGTGCGGGCTCGGTGGCCCAGAGCGTGCCGGCCACGGTCGCCCCGCCCAGGCCGCCGAGCAGCGTGACCACGGTGACGAGTCGGCGGGCCGGTGACAGCGGGGCGGCGAGCCGGTGGAGCATGTCGTCCGCGTTCATGCGTGGTGTCCCTTCTGCGCGAGTGAGGTGCGCAGCAGGCGTCGGCCGCGCGACAGCCGTGATTTGACCGTGCCGACCGGGACGCCGCAGATCTCCGCGCACGTCTCCAGCGACAGGTCCTGCAGGTAGAACAGGATCAGCAGCTCGCGTTCCAGGACCGGCACGCCGGCCAGCCCGGCGGCGACCAGGGCCCGGTCCACGACCGCGTCCCCGATGTCCGGTTCCGGGCCGGGGCCGGGGGCCGCCGGCCGGGCGTACTCCGCGCGCAACCGGTTCGTCACGGCCCGCCGCGCGATGCTGAACAGCCACGGCGCGAACCGCGCCGGGTCCTTCAATCGTGGCAGCCCGCGTACGACCGCGAGCCACACCTCCTGGGCCACGTCGTCCGCGGCTCCCGGGCCGAGCATGCGGCGCACGAACGCGTGCACCGGCTCGTGCCACTCCCGGACCAGCCCGGCGAACGCGTCACGCTCGCCGAGCTGGGCGCGGACGACCAGCAGTTCGTCAGTCATCCCGCCTCCTCTCACCGAGCTCAGTCGGGAAAGGAGGGCGGCAGGTTCATCGGCCGGCGAGGTGCGCGGTGAAAGCGCGGTACGCGGCGGTACTGACGGTGAGGATCGGGCCTTCCGGATCCTTGCTGTCGCGGACGGCGACAAAGCCGGTCAGATTGTCGGCGATTTCGACGCAGTTGCCACCGCCGGTGCCGCTCCGACTGCTTTTGCGCCACTGCGCGCCGCTCAGGTCAGTCATCGACGTACTCCTTGATCAGGTTGCCTATGAGATCGTCCGAATCATTGCGGTCCAGCGCAACCCGGTCCAACGTTGTCCAGACCCTTTCGAAAGTATTCACCTCTTCGGGCTCGTCCAGATACAACGCGCCGGTCAGCCCTTCGATGTAGACGGTGCTCGGCTCGGGCTTGCGCAGCCGGATGGCCGGGAAGTCAAGCAGGACGAACGAACCGGCGAAGCTCGCGAGATGCAGCGCGCGCTCCTTCGGTATCACCCGCACGCTCACGTTCGGCCGCGCGGCGGAGATGTTGACCAGGTGGGCGAGCTGGCGGGCCCAGGCGGCACGGTCCGGGATCGGCTTGTGCAGCACGGTCTCCTCGATGACGACCTCCAGCTGCGGCGGCTGCGGCGCGCGGCGGGAGAGCAGTTGCTGGCGCTGGAGCCGCACCTGGGTCTGCTGGGCGACCGCGGCCTGCGGCGTGTCCGGGTCCGCGCCGAGCACGAACGCGGCGTACGCCTCCTCCTGCAGCAGGCCGGGGATGACGCCGCTCTCGTAGTGCCGCAGCCGGGACGCGGCCGCCTCCATGCCCACGTACAGCTCGAACCAGCTCGGTATCGCCCTGCCGTACGCCTGCCACCAGCCCCGTTCCTTCGCGGCGGCGGCCAGCCCGAGCATGACCTCGCGCATGTCCTCCGGTGCGTCGTAGAGTTCGCCGGCGGCCCGTACCTCGATCAGCTTGACCGGCGCCTCGCCGCCCTCGATGCGCGACATCCGGGCCAGCGAGATCTCCAGGTGCGCGGCGGCGTCCTTGAGCTTGATGCCGGCTTCCTCGCGGGCCTGGCGTAGTAAACGACCGAGCTGCCTTCGGGGTACGGACGATCCGCCGTCTGTCGGCATGCCGTCTCCTCGTCGTCGTTTTTGAGAGGTCGGTCTCTCTCGGAAAGCACGCCCGGAAACCTGAATACCGGAATTTCCGGTGCCGAGCTTTCCAAAAGGGTACGACGACGCGAGGGTCTACTTCGGAACACGTCGGTACCACGGAAGGACGACGGAGATGCTCAATACCCGCCCCGCCGCCCCACCACCGATCCCGCGGCTGACTCCCGGAACGGTCCTCGGCCTGCACGAGCGCGATTACCGGTACGGCATCGGCTATCTCGGCCTGCGCGTCTCCGAGGTCGGAGTCGACCGCATCCAGGCCGGCGCGGAATGGGTCCCGGTCCGTGGCCACCGCATGTCGCACGACGGCCGGGTGGACACCCGGGAGCTGGAGATCCTGGTCGCCGTGACGGCGCTGCGCGAGGGCGCGATCAAGCCGACCGGCTGGCTGCCGCCGGTCACCGCCGTCGCGCCCCCTCGGCGCTGAGTCAGTCGAGCGACAGGTACTGCTGCGCCCACTCCGGCACGCGCTTCGCCTTCTTGAAGCGGCGGGTGACGCGGACGCGCGGGGACTCCACGCACTGGCCGCTGATCGACAGCTGCCGGAACTCGCCGTCGTCGAAGACCACGGTCACGTTGTCGGGCGCGATGGTGTGGCCGGGGTGGTCGGTCTCCACGGCGGGCACGCCGGAGACTGAGTAGTGGTACTCGTCGGTGGTGCTCACGTGAGGGGTCTCCCGGTTACCGATCAAGGACGCGTCAGGACATCACTCTACGGTGGTACGCCGATCATGGCGACGCCATCGGCCCTCGCGCCCGGTTCCGCACCCGGTGCACGATTCCGGGAAGCCACGGCGCCAGGCCGAGGATCAGCAGGATCGTCAGCAGCGGCACCCGCCACCACCGGCCGATCACGGCCGGGGGAGCGGCCGTCGTGTCCGCGGTCCACGGGCGTGCGGTCTTCGACCAGGCCAGGAACGCGTCGCCGATCGGGACGGCGCCGCCCGCGTACCGCTTCGTGGTGAACGTGTCGAACGGCAGCCCGGCGAACTCGCCGAACGAGGCGAACCCGGCGGCCAGCGACGTGTCGCCGTGCACCTGGGCCGCGCCGAGCGCCACCACGGTGGTGGAGAGGCTGATGCCGAGCGGCAGCGGCCCGGAGTCGACGTCGGCCGGCCCGTCCGTGCCGTGCGGGTACTCGCGCACGGCCGGCCCGAGCCCGAGCGGCCGATCGAGGAATTGCGTGCGGAACAGCAGGTACTGCTCGCGGGCGAAGACCGGGTCCACGTCCACCAGGAAGCGCTGGATGATCGCCTGCGAGGTGCCGCGCGCACCGGAGACCGCGGGCGAGGCGGTGTGCGGCATCAGCCCGGTCGCCGGGTCGAGCCGGTCGCGCACGCCGGAGACCCAGCGGGAGATCGTCGGGGTGAACCGGGGATCCCCGGAAAGTCGCAGCGACGCGATCGCCACCGTGGAGTCGCACGGCCAGGCCTGACCGGGGTACGCGTCCAGGAACGGCGTGGGGGAGGCGTCGAACGCGGCCGCCAGCGCGGCCGAGCCGGCCAGGAACAGCGCCCGCTGCGCCGGGTCGTCGCGGATCGTCAGCAGGCCACCGCGCAGCCAGTTCGTCCAGCCGGCGTAGAAGACGCCGTAGGCCGGGGTGGCGCCCGCGTCGAACACGGCACGGCCCTCGTCCGACTCCAGCCGGGACAGCGCCCAGGCGGCCTCGTCCGCGGCCTCGCCGACCGCGACGCCGCGCTGCCCGAGCTCCACCCAGGACAGTCCGTAGAGCGCGTGCAGGAAGAAGTAGCCCTCCGGGAACAGCGACTGCGCGTCCGTGGCGGCGCCGCCGTCCAGCGCGGAGCGGAGGAATGCGAGCTGACGGCGTACCCCCGGCGGCTCTTGATCGTGGTCTGCGGCGACGGCCGGAGCGGTCAACCGGACCGCGCCGGCCACCGCCAGCAGCGACAGCAGCACCGCGACGATGCGCCGGATCATGCGGACAGCGCGTCCGCGACCGCGCGCAGGTGGGCGTCGACCTGGCCGCGGTCGTAGCCGCGCAGCACGACCGTGAACGCGGTGCCGCGCAGCTCCGCGGCGAGCGACGCGCGTGCGGCCGGATCCTGGACCGCGTCGATCCGGGCCAGCACCGCGTCGACCTCGCCGATGTCATAGCCGCGCAGCACGACCGTGAGGGCGGCGGAGGGGGAGGCCGGCGGAGCACCGGGCTGCCTTCGGCTGATCCGCCACAGGCCGGTGAACCACAGCAGGACGATGAGCACCGAGACCCAGGTGGGCGCCCCTTCGGAACGACTGCCGAAGAACCCGGCCGCGCCGCCGGCCACGCCGACGATCCCGTAGATCAGCCACGTACGCACGCCGCCACCGTAGCCACGCCGGTCAATTCGCCAGCAGCGCGCGCACGCGCGGGATCACCTCGGTGCCGTAGAGCTCGATCGAGCGCATCATCGCGTCGTGCGGCAGCGTGCCGTTCGAGTACTTGAGGTCGAACCGCGTGATCCCGAGCGCGCGCACGGTGCGGGCGATCTTCTGCGCCACCGTCTCCGGCGAGCCCGCGTGCAGCGCGCCCTCGGTGATGTCCGCGTTGAAGCTGGTGCGGGTCAGCGGCGGCCAGCCGCGCTCCCGGCCGATCCGGTCGCGCATCACGCGCAGGTGCGGCCAGAGCGTGTCCGCCGCCTCCCTGTCCGTCTCCGCGACGAAGCCGGGCGCGTGCACGGCGACCGGCAGCGGCTCCGCGCCGAGCTCGCTGAGCGCGCGGTGGTAGAGCTCGACGTACGGCGCGAACCGGACCGGGTCGCCGCCGATCACGGCCAGCACCAGCGGCAGCCGGTAGCGCGCGGCACGCACCACCGACTCCGGGCTGCCGCCGACGCCGACCCAGGCGGAGATCCGGCCGGACTCCGTCTTCGGATAGACCTCCTGCTTGTCGAGCGCGGCCCGGACCGTGCCCTCCCAGGTCACCGGCGCCTCGTCGAGCAGCTTCGCCATCAGATCCAGCTTCTCGGAGAACAGCTTCTCGTAGTCGCGCAGCTCGTAGCCGAACAGCGGGAACGACTCCGTGAACGAGCCCCGGCCCAGCGTGATCTCGGCGCGGCCGTGCGAGACCGCGTCCAGCGTGGCGAACCGCTCGAACACGCGCACCGGGTCGTCGGAGCTGAGCACGGTCACGGCGGTGCCGAGCTTGATCGTCGACGTGCGCCCGGCTATCGCGGCCAGCACGACCTCCGGCGCGGACACGGCGAAGTCGTCCCGGTGGTGCTCACCCACGCCGATCGCGTCCACGCCGACGCGCTCGGCCAGCACGGCCTGCTCCACGACATCGCGGATGACCTGTGCATACGGCAGTCGCTTGCCGTCCGCCCCGACAGTGACGTCGCCGAAGGTGTCCAGCCCGAATTCCACGATCCGCTCCTCGCTCAGACCCCGTCGACCGGGGCGACGCGGCCAGTCAACCGCACGGCCATTCGCTCGATTCCCGCGACCTGCAAATCCAGATCAATTGCATGCCACGGTACGAATAGAGCGCGATGGATTCCGTACACCCCGATCGGGTCGTTTGTTCGTTCTAGGGTTGTGTTCATGTCTCTCGATGTGATCGGATCCGCGCTGCGCGACAGCCTGCCACCGCTGCTCGCCCGCCACCAGGTCCCGGGCGCGGTGCTGGCGGTCTACGCGGACGGCGCGCAGATCGACCTCGCGCACGGCGTGCTCAACACGCGCACCGGCGTCGAGGCCACCACCGACTCGATCTTCCAGGTCGGGTCGATCACCAAGGTCTGGACCACCACGCTCGTCATGCAGCTGGCCGACGAGGGCCGCCTGGAGCTGGACGCGCCGGTCCGCCGCTACCTGCCGGAGTTCCGCCTGGGCTCGGCCGACGCGGCGGCGACGGTCACGATCCGGCAGCTGCTGTGCCACACCGGCGGCTTCGAGGGCGACCTGTTCACCGACACCGGCCGCGGCGACGACTGCGTGGCCCGGTTCGTCGCGTCGCTCGGCGACACGCCCCAGCTGTTCCCGCCCGGAGCCATGCTCTCCTACAACAACGCCGGTTTCGCCGTGCTCGGGCGCATCGTGGAGGTGCTGCGCGGCCGCCCGTTCGACGCCTGCCTGCACGCGTACCTGGCCGGTCCGCTCGGCGCGTCCACGGTCGCCACGGATGCGTACGAGGCGATCCTGCACCGCGCCGCCGTCGGCCACCTCCGCGCCGAAGACGGCGGCCCGCTGGAGACCGCGCCGATCTGGGCGCTGCCCCGCTCCAACTCGCCGGCCGGCTCCATGCTCGCGATGAGCGCCCGAGACCTGCTGCTCTTCGCCCGCCTGCACCTGCGCGCCGGCGACGGGCTGGTCTCGCAGGACGCGGTCAAGGCCATGCAGCAGCGCGCCGCGGACCGTCCCGCGCCCGGCATGCCCGGCGCCGGCTGGGGCCTCGGCTGGGAGATCATGGACGACTCCGGCAGCGTGATCGGCCACGACGGCGGCACCATCGGCCAGGCCGCGTTCCTCCGCCTCGTCCCGGACCGGAACGTCGCGGTCGCGCTGCTCACCAACGGCGGCGACGCGTCCTCGCTCTACCTCGCGCTGATCCCGCCGCTGATCCGCGCGCTGACCGGCGTGGTCCTCCCGCCGCCTGCCGCGGTGCCGTCGTCCCCCGCCCCGTTCGACGCGTCCCGCTACCTCGGCGTCTACTCGTCCCGCGTCGCCGACCTCACGGTCTCCCAGGACACCGCCGGCCGGGTCTGGCTGCACGACGCCCCGAAGGGCATCTTCACCCAGCTCGGCCCGCCCTCACCCCCGCAGGAACTGGTCCACCTGACCGACGACACGCTCATCGTCCGGACCCACCCCGGCACCGCCCACCCCGTCTACGCGTTCGTCGGCACCACCCCGTCCGGCCACGCCCGCTTCCTCCACGGCGGCCGCGCCACCCTCCGCGCCACCCCCTGACGCCCCGCCTCGCGCCACGCGATCACATTCAAGGCCCATGTCCTGTGCCCGCTTCCGGCGTGGTCCGGCAGCGTTGCTCCCGCGGGCAAACCTCGCGGCGTGCTCCGCCGGCGCTCCGCTCGTCGCTCGGAGCCGGTCCCGCCGCCGGTTCCGAAGACCGAAGGCGGGTATCCGCACGCCGCCCCGGCACAGCTCTCGCGGTTCCTGCCGCACTCGCGCCCGAAATATCACCTTATGGCGCCCAGTCATGGGTTCGTGACCTGAGTCGATCAAGACGGAATGTACGTGGGAGTCGTTATTCGGGCCGGATAACGACTCCCACGTACATTCGACGGTGGACCTTTCGGTCTCCATGGACTGATCACTCCAGGCCGGCACCGATAAATGCGAAAGACGGGCGCCTGGCCGACCGTGCGCTCACCCTCCGCCTGTGCGGCACCCTTCGGCCCGCGTCGGCCCCGATCGGTGGGAGACGGCGGGCCGGCGCGACATCCCAGCCGCAGCATTTCGGGCGGAGCGCGACCATCAGGCCCGAGCCTGGGGTAGATAGTGCGAAATTTCGGGCACGGAGTGCCCGCTGCTTCATTCTGGCCGGCCCAGCGAGAACGCAAGGGCCGCGGTGGGCCGGACCACTGCGAGTCTCTGGCGTCGGTGCCGGTTCTTGTCATCGCCCAACCTGTAGGCGCGTCGCCCAGTCGCCGACGACGTAGCCGCCGCATGCACCGCGCGTAGCGCGAGGGTGCCGCTTGCGCGTGGCGCTGGACGCGCGTGCCGCCGAACGCGCGTGGCGCTGGACGCGCGTGGCGCTGGACGCGCGTGGCGCTGGACGCGCG
>NZ_JNXY01000035.1 GCF_000717135.1 Catenuloplanes japonicus | reverse complement strand
GGGCAGTGGTTTTGCGGGGTGCGCTGTTGAGGTTTGAGCGCACGGGTAGATCGAGGGTTGCTGGCTTGGTCGCACACGGCGGTGCTGTAGCGCTGTGGTACAGGGATTGTCTGTGGACCGATTTAGAGCTTTCGGGGTCAGGTGAGTTCGTCGGTTGCGTCCCGGCCTGCTATGTGCCGAAATTTCGGGCGCGGAGCGCCCGTTGATCACGCGCCGAACACCTTTCTGGGCTTCGGATTTCGGCGGCTGACCTTGCGATC
Source organism: Catenuloplanes japonicus (assembly GCF_000717135.1). Taxonomy (GTDB): domain Bacteria; phylum Actinomycetota; class Actinomycetes; order Mycobacteriales; family Micromonosporaceae; genus Catenuloplanes; species Catenuloplanes japonicus. Next base: position 167,934 of record NZ_JNXY01000035.1, on the reverse strand, counting down.
TCTGTAGATGGATAGCCCGTGGTTCGAGAAGGAAAATGTTGAGATATCGGGCGCGCGGTGCCCGATCCTCGCCTGTTTTCCTCACGCACAGCCACCTCCGCCCGCGCGACGCATCCGCCGAGCGCAGCCTAGGAACGCGGCGTGTCTTGCGTGCGCATCCCAGGAATGTGGCGCATCTTCGTGTGCGCATCCCAGGAGTGCGGCGCGTCTTTGCGAGCGCGGCTAGGAGCGCGGCGCGTCTTCGCGTGCGGAGCACGGTTTTTGATCTCGGTTGTGGACCACGCACGAAGGTGACCGCCTGGCTGCCCCGTATGCCGTCGACCCGCCCGCAGGGGTGCAGATCATCGGCAGGGCCGCCACCAACGCACCGCCGGCAAGCCTGGAATCGTGAGTGGCCTCCGGACCACGACGAACCCGAACCGGATCACCCAGCGCGACCAGAAGACCCGTAAGCAGCCGGCCTGCCGCCGCGCGACAGACCAAAGCTGGCGGCCCTGCCGATGATCTGCTCGGCTTGTCCCGGGTCGATGGCATACGGGGCAGCCAGGCCGTACGAAACCCAGCCACCCACGGGAATCGGGCAGTGTAGTTGAAGTGGCCTTTCCGCTGCCCCGGTGTCGCTTGGCTCCCCCCGGAGGGCCGCCGGAGGCAGAGACGCCGGAGGCAAAGTCGCAGGCGGCAGAAGCAGGACCCGACCCCGAAGCCCCACCGAGCAAGCGGACTTCAACGCCCGCCAGCTATATGCGCCCGTTCCCCTTGAGGTCCGAACAGAGTGAGCAGTTCCGCCGGCCGTTCGTCCGCGCTGCCGATCCAGTGCGGCACTCGCGTGTCGAACTCCGCCGCCTCCCCCTCACCCAACTGGAACTCCTGCTCCCCGAGCACGAAGCGAACCCGCCCGTTGAGGACGTAGAACCATTCGTACCCATCATGGGTTTGAAGATCCAGAGTCGCCGACCTTGCCGCCGGCGGATAAATCACCTTATATGCCTGCACCCCACCCGGCCGCCTGGTCAACGGCACCACTGTCACGCCGAACCGCCGTACCGGCCGCAGATGAATGCGCGGATCCCCGGTGGGCGGCGCGGCCACCAGGTCGTCGAGCGGCACGTCATGCGCTCGGGCCAGCGGCAGAAGCTGCTCCAGCGTCGGCCGGAGCCTGCCGTTCTCCAGCCGCGACAGTGTGCTCGCGGTCAGCCCGGTCTCCGCCGCCAGCACCTCCAGCGTGACCCCGCGGGTCCGGCGCAGCGCGCGCAGGCGCGGGCCGACGGCGGCCAGCACGTCGTTCTCGGCGTCTCCCATGACGGCAATCTTGCGGATCCGCAAGATTTCTTGCAAGGAGGGAAGCCCGGTCGTGATGCTGGGCGGCATGAACACGAGCACACCGGCCTCATTCTGGGAACAGCACTACCGCACGCGGCGCACCTGGGGCGGGCGGGCGAATCCGCTGCTCGTCGAGGTTGCCACGCCGCTGAGGCCGGGGTTGGCGCTCGACCTGGGCTGCGGGGCGGGCGGCGACACGATCTGGCTCGCGGAGCGCGGGTGGCACGTCACGGCGGTCGACATCGCGCATGCGGCGGTCGACGGGCTGCGGGCGCACGCGGCCGGCGCCGGTCTCGGGGAGCGGGTCACGACCGCGCGGCACGACCTGGCGGAGAGCTTCCCGGCGGGGGAGTTCGATCTGATCTCGGCGCAGTACTTCCAGACGCCGTTCGCGCTGCCCCGGGCACGGGTGCTGCGCACGGCGGCGGAGGCGTTGCGACCCGGCGGGCTGCTGCTGGTCGTCGATCACGGTTCCGCGGCGCCCTGGTCGTGGAACCAGGACCCGGACACGCACCATGCGACGCCGGAGGAGGTCGCGGCCGAGATCGGCCTGGACCCGGCGGAGTGGTCGATCCTGCGTGCGGACACGCCGCGGCGCCGGGCGACCGGACCGGGCGGCCGGACCGCGACCGTCACCGACAACGTGCTGCTGGTGACCCGGTGAGCCCGCGCAAGCGAGGGGACCTCGGGCCGGGCTGGACCGAACCGGGCGAGGCGGCCACCCTGCGGGGCTTCCTGGACTACCCGCGCAACGCCGTGATCGAGAAGGTGGCGGGCGTGCCGGAGCCGCAGGTGCGCACGGCCGGCGTGCCGTCCGGCACGAACCTGCTCGGGCTGGTCAAGCACCTGACGGCGGTCGAGCGGTTCTACTTCCTCGGCACGCCGATCGCGAACCTTCGCGGCACGTTCCGACCGGCGAAGGACGAGACCGTGGACGGGCTGATCGCGGACTACCGGCGGGCGATCGCGGACGCGAACGACGCCATCGCCACCTGGACGGACCTGAGCCTGCCCGCGCCCCGCCCGCCCGGCCGCGGCCTGCCGCCCACGAAACGGTGGGTGCTCACCCACATGATCGAGGAGACCGGCCGGCACGCCGGCCACGCGGACATCCTGCGCGAGCTGATCGACGGCGCGACCGGCCGCTGACCCGTCACAGCGGGAACTCGTCGAACAGGACCACGTCGCCGCCGGCGGCGGTGTCGTAGCGGTAGGAGCGGACCATGCCGGCGGCGGAGTCCAGCAGCGTGAACGCGGTGATCTCGTTGCTGGCCACGAACGGCAGCGGCGTGCCCTCCGCGTCGGTCAGCGGCGCCACGGTCGGCAGGATCGGCTCCAGACCGCCCGGGTCGCCCTGCAGCACGTAGTCCGGGCCGTCCGGTGCGAGCCGGAAGCGGCCGGACAGCTTGTGGTAGGCGCCCCACGTGTTGCCCACGTTGGACGTCTCCAGCCAGTTGACGCCGGCCTCGTCGCGGAACCGGGCCCACACGTGCGAGTGGCCGTTGAGGACCAGGTTCACGTAGTACGCGGAGAAGACCGGCGCCAGGTCGCGCAGGATGTGGTCGTCGGCCAGCGGATACTCGTACCGGACCGCGTCGTCCGTGATCACCGGCACCGGGTCGGTGTACGCGGGAACCGAGTTGAACCCGAGCCCGTGGCTGGGGTGGTGGAACATCACCACGCGGTAGGTGGCGTTCCGCGCCTCCTCGGACGCGAGCGCGGACACCAGGAACGCGTACTGCGGCGACCCCTTGCCGATCGGTGTGAAGATGAACCGGCCGTGCCCCCACCGCTCGGGCGCGTCCCGGTCCTCCGGCCGCTCGCCGTAGGTGCCGCGCGTGCCGGGGCGCTCCGGCCGCCAGATCTCCGTGCCGAACAGTGACACCACGAACACGTCGCCGATCGTGCGCGCCCACCAGCGCGGGCCGCCGGTCGGGCTGGCCGGGACCGGGAACATCGCCTCGTACGTGCTCAGGTCCCAGTCGCCCGGCACCGCGTCCTCGAACTGGAACTCCAGCGACGACGCCGTGGACCAGCGCCCGATCACCTCGTGGTTGCCGATCGTGGGGTAGAGCGGCGCGGACGAGATGATCGGCGCGCCGGTGAACGTGCGCCCGGCCGCGGTCCACGAGGCCCGCCCGCCGAAACCGGCGAAGAACGCGCGCCCGTTCGTGTGGTCGAACCAGTCGCTGGCCCGGTCCACCACGTTGATCATGTCGCCGGCGAAGAGCACGCCGTTCAGCTCGCCCGCGGTCTCCGCGGCCAGCTCCAGGTTGGCCGGGACCATCGGGCCGAGCTGGTGGTCGCTGGTGAGCAGCAGCTGCACCGGGGTGCCGGCCGGGAGCGCGCCGCGCAGCGTGTGGGCGCCGGAGAGCGCGATGCCGCCGTCGCCGGAGACCGAGACCACGCGGTACGGCGTCCGCGCGTCCGGCAGCCCGTCGACGACCGCGAGCTGGCGGTGCACCGGCCGGGCCACCACGCCGTCGTACGGCCCGCCGGGCGCCCGGGACTCCGCGTCCTCCCGCATCCGGCTCAGCGGCAGCGTCTCCGCCCGCACCACGCGAACGCCGGGCACCCCGCCCTCGAGCGCGGCGGCGAGGTCGGCGGGGGAGAACGCACCGAGCAGCACCGCGTTGACCATGCCCGGCGACGCGGTGTGCCAGACGACGGTGACGGAGCCGGGCTGGGGATCGAGCAGGTACGGCTCGCAGAGCAGGTGCATGGCTCAAGGCTAGGGAGCAGCGGCGCGGTACGTATCCGATCAGTGACCAGACGCACACATCCAGGCATCGAAAAAGGGTTGACCACCCACGGGGGAAGGTGGTCAACCCTTTTCTGCGCTCAGCGTACGACTCTTACGCCAGGAACGCCAGGCCCGAATGTCGCGGTCTGTCGCACCGGCCGGACACCCGGGCGTCGCCTACCGTCCGGTGCGGACCACCCCGGCGGCCCCGGTGCCCCGCCGAACCGGCTCTGCCACGGCCGTGAGCTGCCCGTTCCGCCCGAATTCGATGCCGGTCGCGGCCCCGATCTCCGCCGTGGACACGAAGGCCGGCTGGCCGAGCGCGGTCAGATCCGCGCCGTACGCGGCGATGAACGCGGGCTCGGCCTGCGGCGCCGCGGAGTTGCGCTGCGACGCGCGCGGGGCGGCCAGCGCCTGCGGCAGCGTCATGCCCAGGTCGATCCGGTTGACCAGGATCTGCAGCACCGTGGTGATGATGGTGGCGCCACCGGGCGAACCGACCGCCACGAACGGCTTACCGTCCTTGAGCACGATCGTCGGCGACATGGAGCTGCGCGGCCGCTTGCCGGGGCCGGGCAGGTTCGGGTCCGCGGCCGTACCCTGCGTGGGCGTGAAGTTGAAGTCGGTCAGCTCGTTGTTCAGCAGGATGCCACGACCCGGCACCACGATCCCGGCGCCGCCGATCTGCTCGATGGTGAACGTGAACGACACCACGTTGCCCCACTTGTCGGCCACGGTCAGGTGGGTGGTGCTGATGCTCTGGTCCGTGTCCGGCACGCCCGCGGCCGCGGCGGCACAGCCGGTGTAGCGCCCGTCCGGGTTGCCCGGCGCGACCGGCTTGGGCAGCGCGGCGGTCGGGCTGATCTGGCACCGGCGCTCGGCGGCGAACCGGTCGTTCAGCAGCTCGTCCAGCACCGATCGGCGCGTGTAGTCGCCGACGTAGCGGTTCCGGTCCGCGAACGCGAGCGCGGACGCCTCCAGGTAGCGGTGCAGCGCGTCCGCGTCGTCCAGCGCGCCCAGGTCGTACCCCTCCAGGATGTTGAGCGCCTCGCCCACGGCGGCGCCGCCGCTGGACGGCGTGGCCATGCCGTAGACGTCCAGCCCCCGGTAGCCCGCGCGGGTCGGCGCCGGGAACCGGGCCTGGTAGCGGTCCAGGTCGCGGACGGTCAGGCCGCCCGGCCGGATCGGGTGCGCCCAGGTGCCGATCGGGGTGTCCGAGACCGGCGGGTGCTGCACGGCCGCGGCGATGTCCCGGGCCACCGCGCCGGAGTAGAAGACGTCGGTGCCCTTCTTCGCGATCAGCCGGTACGTGTCCGCGAGATCCGGGTTCCGGAACGTGGAGCCGACCGCGGGCGGCGCGCCGCCGGGCAGGTAGAGCTCCGACGACGAGTCGAACTGCCCGAAGATCGCCGCGTTCGCCGCGACCTGCGCGTTGAACGTGGCGTCCACGGTGAAGCCCCGGTCGGCCACGTCCGCGGCCGGGCGCAGCAGCTCGCCGAGCGGCCGGCTGCCCCACCTGTCGGCCGCGGCCTCCCAGGTCGCGAGCGTGCCGGGGACGCCGACGGACAGGCCGCTGACCCGGGCCGCGTTGAAGTCCAGCGCGGTGCCGTCCGCGTTCTGGAACGAGTTCTCCCGCAGGGACGCGGGTGCGGCCTCCCGGCCGTCGATCGTGTGCACCTTCCGGGTGCGCGCGTCGTAGTAGACGAAGAACCCGCCGCCGCCGATGCCGGCCGAGAACGGCTCCGTCACCCCGATCGTCGCCGCGGCCGCGATCGCGGCGTCGACCGCGTTGCCACCGTTGCGCAGCACCTCCAGGCCGACCGCGGTGACGGTCGGGTCGACCGAGGCGACCGCGCCGCCGTACCCGGTGGCGGTGGGTGCGATCTGGGGTTTATAGGCCGAAGCCGGCGTTGCGCTGATCATGGTGGCGGCTAGTGTGGTGGCGGTCAGTGCCGCGAGCGTGGTGCGGCGATGCTTCACAGTGGCCCTCCGAGATCGACGAATGTCAGATCAGGACTACCGCTCTCCACCCCGTCATGCAAGCGCACACGCGACGCACGGGAGCGGTTCGGTTGCCGCTCGGTTGTAACGGCCCGCGGCATCTTCCCTGGCCGCACCCTGTTTCCTACCGTCGAGGACATGCGCGACAACGAAAAGGTGCGGTTCGACCCCGCCGCCCCCGACATCCGCCCGGTCGGCTGGCAGGTGCAGATGCGGATCGACTGGGTGGTGACCCAGGTGATGGCCACCCACCGCGGCCTGCCGGAGGAGGCGGTCCGCACCGAGCTGGCCCAGCGCCTGCGCGGCATGGGCGCGGCCGCGGGGCAGCGCCAGGTCGACAACTACGCGCGGGCGATCTCCGCCATGCCGCAGCTCCCGTCGACCGGCACCGCCACCGACTTCCACTGAACCACCGGTCAGCGCGTGGACCGGACCGTGATGTCCTTCAGCCGTACCGTGTAGGGCGGCGGGTTCTTCTGGGCGTCGCCGGACGAGCCGAGCGTGACCTTGCCGGAGGACGGGCGTCCCGGCCAGTCGATCACCGCGACCTGCGCGGAGTCGCGCCACAGCGTGACCCGGTCGCCGCCGATCAGGATCGTCAGCCGGAAGGACGTGCCGAGCGCGACCGGGCTCGGCAGGGACTTCGTGCCGATCACGGTCTTTGCGCCGCCGATCGGCTGCCGCTCCAGGCGGAACTCGTTCTGGCAGGCGTGCAGCACGTAGCCGTCCGGGTCGTTCATCAGGAACCAGATCGACGCGCATGCGCCCGGCGTGACCAGCGTGGTGGTGACCGAGATCTGCTGCTCGCCGCCGAACACGTCCTGCGGCCCGGTGCACTTGAACCAGCCGTCGGACAGCATGCTGATCGACATCTGGCCGCCGCTGTTCGCGCAGTCACCGCCGAACCCGCTGTTCGCGGGCCACTTCGCACCGGAGGACAACGGATCCGTCAGCTCCTGGCCGCCGTCGCCGATGGCCAGCGGTACCGGGGCCGCGTCGCCGGTGCCGGTCTCCGCGCCGGGCTCGCCGTCCTCGGCCGTGCCGTCCTCGGGGCCCGCGCTCGGGCCGTCGACGCCGGCCCGGTCGACGCCGCCCGGACCGTCCGGCCCGGCCGAGGCGAACCGGTCCATCACCACCGGGATGCCGATCGCCGCGGCCAGCACCACGGCCGTCACCACGCCGGCCAGCGTCGCTATCAGCCCGGTGCGCTTGCGTGCCGGCCGGACCGGCGCCGGGGCCGCGGCGGCGACCGGGACCGCCTTCTCCGCCGCGGCGGACTCCATCAGCGCGACCATCTCCGGCGGCGGCAGCTCGTCCGTGGCCTCGCCGGAGCCGTCCAGCAGCATGTCGAGCAGCTTGCGCGCGGTCGGCCGGTCGGCCGGCTTCTTCGCCAGCGCCGCGGCCACCACCTTGCGCAGCTCCGGGGTCAGACCCTCCAGGTCCGGCTCCTCCGAGATGATGCGCATCGCGGTCAGCGGCATCGACGCGTCCTGGAACGGCGTCCGCCCGGTGCCCGCGTACATCACCACGACGCCCCAGGCGAAGATGTCCGCCTTCGGGGTGGTCTGCACCTTCGACGCGGTGTCCAGGCGCTCCGGCGGCATGTAGGCGACCGTGCCCAGCATCTCGTGCGTCTTCGTGACGTGGCTGGTCGCGTCCGTCGCCCGTGCGATGCCGAAGTCGATCACCTTCGGGCTGCCCGGCGGCAGCAGCACGTTGCGCGGCTTCAGGTCACGGTGGACCACGCCGGCGCCGTGGATCGCGACCAGCGCGGTCGCCATGCCGATCGCCAGCCCGTGCAGGTTCGCCGAGCTGAGCGGGCCCTGCTCCTCGACCACGTCGGCCAGGCTCGGCCCGTCCACGAACTCGACCACCAGGTAGGGGTACTCGTGGTCGGGGTCCGCGTCCAGCACCTCCGCGGTGCAGAACGGCGGCACCTGCTTGGCCCGGTTCACCTCGCTGCGGAACCGCCGCCGGAAGTCCGGCTGCGCCGCCAGGTCGGCCCGGATCACCTTGACCGCGACCTGCCGCCCCTCGTCCTCCGCGAGGTAGACGGTGCCCATCCCGCCCTCGCCCAGACGCCCCTTGATCTGGTATTTACCCAGCTCAGTGGGGTCGAGCGAATGCAACGGGGAGATCTTGGCACCGCGCGAGACGTCCGCCGCGCCCTCGTCGGGCGCAACTCGAGGCGATTTCACTCGGGACAAGTTACTAGGTGGCCCTGGTAATCAGTCCGCCCAGTGCCCCCTTTCGGCCACTATCGACGGAACCCGGCCGTCCACAGTCCCCGCCCCCGGTCACCGCCCACCCGGCCGGGTGCATTCCCGCCGCTTGCCGGAAATGCACCCTGACCAGCAAAAGCAGGGTCAAAATTCCGATATGCCCGCTTCCGCCGGGGCCGGGTTCCGCGTGCTCCCGCGGGCTGCGGCATCCGTGGCCGCAAGGTCAAAACCTGTGTCGCAGCTCCCGCGTGAGGAAAGGCTCGCGCGGGTAATCCGGGCGACGGCGGTTTTTCGGATCACGGTTTCGGGTGGGCGTCATGGACACGATAGTGGCGCTGCTGGTGCTGGCGGTCGTGCTCGCGTTCGCGGTGGCCCGCCCACGCGGGCTCCCCGAGGCGACCGCGGCCGTGCCCGCCGCGCTGCTGGTGGTGCTGACCGGCCTGGTCGGGCGGCGGGCGGCCTGGGACGAGGTCGTGGAGCTGGGCCCGACCGTGGCGTTCCTGGCCGCGGTGCTGGTGCTGTCCGCGCTCGCGGACGAGGCCGGCGTGTTCGCCTGGGCGGGCCGGATCGCGGCCGCACGCGGGAAGGGCTCGCCCGCGCGGCTGCTCGGCATCGTGTTCGTGCTGGCGTCGCTGGTCACGGCCGTGCTCAGCCTGGACGCGACCGTGGTGCTGCTCACGCCGGTGGTGCTCCGGACCGCCCGCGCGATGCGCGCGCCCACCTCGCCGCACGTCTACGCCTGCGCCCACCTGGCCAACTCGGCGTCGCTGCTGCTGCCGGTCTCCAACCTGACGAACCTGCTGGCGTTCGCGGCCAGCGGCCTGACGTTCGCGAGCTTCGCGGGCCTGATGGCGCTGCCCTGGCTGGTGGTCATCGCGGCCGAGTACGTCATCTTCCGGCTCTTCTTCGCGAAGGATCTGCGCACGCTCGCGGCGGTGGACGGCGCCGGGCCCGGCGCGTCGCAGGCCGTTCCGGCGCCGGTCGTCGCCCCGGCCGTCCCCGTGCCGCCGCCGGCAGCCGCGCCGGCGTCTCCCGCCGTTCCCGCGGTGTCTCCGGCCGTTCCCGCGGTGTCTCCGGCCGTTCCCGCGGTGTCTCCGGCCGTTCCCGCGGTGTCTCCGGCCGTTCCCGCGACGGGGGATCCGGCGGCCGTGCCGGGCGCGTTCGCACCGGAAGCGGCACGCGGGCCGGACGTCGCCGCCACCTCCGGCGCGCGCTCCACGGTGGACACGCCCGCCGCGCCGCGCCCGCCCGGCGTGGCGCTGGCCGTGCTGGCCGCCACGCTGATCGGGTTCCCGGTGGGCGAGGTGTTCGGGGTGCATCCGGGGTGGGTCGCGGCGCTGGGCGCGCTCGTGCTGGCCGTACCCCGGATGTGGCGGGCCCCGCTCGACGAGGGCCGTCGGCTGCTCCGGGCCGTACACCCGGCGTTCCTGATCTTCGTTCCCACGCTCGGGATCGTGGTGCTGGCCGTGCGCGACTCCGGCTTCGGCACAGTGGTCGGCCACCTGGTGCCGGACCGTGCCACGCTGCCCGGCCTGCTGGCCGCGGCCGCGCTGGCCGCGCTGCTGGCGAACCTGCTCAACAACCTGCCGGCCACGCTGATGCTGGTGCCGCTGACCGCCGGGAACCCGGGCCTGACGCTGGCCGTGCTGCTCGGCGTGAACCTCGGCCCGAACCTGACCTACGTCGGCTCGCTGGCGACGCTGCTCTGGCGGCAGGTGCTGCACGCGCACGACCACCGGCCGGGCAACCGGCGCTTCATGCGGCTCGGCGTGATCACGGTGCCGGTCACGATCGTGGCCGGCACCGTGGCACTGTGGATCTCGCTGCGCATCGCCGGATAGCGTGCGCTCAGAGGTCCTTGTTCGTCCACTCGCAGCTGGCGACGCCGCCGGTCTGCGCGCCGGCCTGCGCGGTGAGGACCGAGACACCGTCGACGAAGATCTCGCAGGAGAGATCGTCCGTGTCCCGGGACATCGCGATCAGCGAGATGCGGGACACCGTGCCGGCCGGGTCCGCGGTCCGCTGCCAGGGCAGGGTCGCGGCGTCGTCCTCCGTCTCCACCCGGTTGATCGCGTAGGAGATCTGGGCCGCCACGCCCGCCTTGCCGGTCACCCGCAGCGTGATCCCGTCCGAGACCGGGGTGGTCAGGATGCCGGCGTGGCCGTCCGTGGCGGCACCGGCGCTGCCGGCCGGGGAGGTCGTGGCGGACGTCACGGGCGCCACGTCGGTGGCGCCGGCCGGGGAGGCGGTGGCCTTCTCGGGCGTGCCGCACCCGGAGGTGGCGAGCACGAGGAGCGCGGCGGCGGTGGCGAGGAGGGGGAGACGACTGTTGCGGGTCAACGCGACACTCTTTCACTAGGAGGGATGCTCCGAGCGTGACCGAATTGCCGAGTGAAACCTAATTTCTCCCTATGTGCTCCCGGTCATATCCCGCATACCCGGCGTTGACGCTGCTTCCTACGCTTCGTTCAACGATGGAACAAAGGGAGGGGACCATGCGACGGACGGTGGCGGTGACGGCGGCAGCGGTGCTGATGGTGCCGATGCTGACGGGGTGCTCGACGGTGAGCACGGAGTCGGACCAGGTGGCGCTGCACTACGACGCCGGCGCGTTCTCCAGCACCACCTATCAGGAGTGCGTGACGGAGAACAACCGGACCTGGGACGGACCGGGCGAGAAGTACTACAAGTACCCGGCCGGCCAGCGGAACTTCGACTTCATGGGCGGCGACGACGCGGAGAGCAACCCGTACACCGTGGTGTCCAAGGACAACCAGGAGCTGACCGTCTCCGGCGGGCTCACGTTCCACCTGGACACGTCCTGCGACCCGGACGGTGGCATGCTCCGCGACTTCCACGAGGAGATCGGCCTCAAGTTCCAGCCCACGATGGACGGTGACGGCCAGACTACGGACACCTGGCTGGAGATGCTGCGGTTCTACATCGGACAGCCGTTGAACAAGGCGCTGGCCACGGAGGCGCAGAAGTACGACTGGCTCGCGCTCTACAACGACCCGAACACGCGCGCGCAGTTCGAGGCCGCGATCAACGCGAACCTGGGCAACGCGGTGATGGCCACGACCGGCGGCAAGGCGTACTTCGTGCAGTTCAACCTCACGCTGCAGAAGCCGGCGCCGCGCAAGGAGCTGGTCGACGGCCTGGCCGCGGTGCAGGTGGCGATCACCGAGCGTGAGGCGGTCAAGGAGCAGAACGCGACCGTCGAGGAGAAGCTCAAGCAGATCGAGGCGCTGGTCAAGGTGCTCGGCCCGGACGGCTACATCCTCTACGACGTGATGCAGCGCTGTCTCGGCACCGAGCCGCCCAAGGGCTGCCCGACGTTCCTGCCGGTGCCGCCGGGCGGGGACGTGCAGGTCCCCGCGCCGGCGGGCGGCTAGGCCGCGATCGTTCCCGGCGGGGTGGGCTACGGCCGTCCCGCCGGGAACGACACCACCTGCTGGTACGTCGGCCGGTTCTGCCACGCGATCAGGTCGTGCCCGATCCCGCCGAGCGGGGACTGGACGATCGCGTCCGCGCACCACTGGTTCCCGGCCGCGCAGTGGTCGTCGCCCGGATAGGTGGTCGCGGCCGGCTGGGCCACCGCGGCCGCGAGGCTGTCCAGCAGCACGGTCCGGCAGGCCGCCACCGCGCCCGCGCCGCAGTACGTGCGCGGCCAGCCGCTCACGTTCTCGCCGAGCGCGGCGCGCAGGTCCTTCTCCACCCAGCCCCACCAGCCGTACTGGAACGACGAGCCCTTGTGCGCCTGGGCCTCGTTCGCGGAGCCGGGCAGCTGCGACACCGGGCCGGTCTGGCCGCCGCTCGGCGACTCGTTGATCTGCAACGTGTTCACCAGCGACTGGAACAGCGGGTCGCCGAGCTGCGGCCGGAACTGCGCGGTGACCAGCAGCGGCCACCAGGCGTCCAGGATCCGGATGGCGTCCGCGTGCGCGTACACCTTGGAGCCCTTCGCGGTCTCCTTCCGATGGGCGCCGCCGGCCTGCCACGCGCGCAGCTTGGTCACCGCGGACTGCAGCGCCGGATCGGTGATCGCGGCCGTGTCCAGCACGCGCAGCAGGTCGTCGAGCACCTCCGCGCCGCGCAGGTCCACCAGGCCCGCGTCCTGCACGATCGCGGTCAGCGCGGCCCGGTCGAGCTTCCGGCCGGCCGTGACCGCGGCGCGCAGCGGCCTGTCCAGCAGTTCGGCGCGGTGCACGGACGAGAACGAGAAGTTGCCGTCCGCGGCCTGGTAGTTCGCGGCCTGCCGGTTGTTCCAGCTGACGAAGTAGTCCTGGTTGACCGCCTTCGGTGTGGCGGAGACCGGCAGGTAGGACGCGGTGTTCGTGTCCGGGTTCCAGCCCTGCCACTCGTACGCGGTGCGGGTCGGCAGGTTCGGGTCCGCGCCCGGGTGGCGCACCGGTAGCGCGCCGGAGGTCAGGTACGCCGTGTCGCGCGAGTTGACGTAGAACCAGTTGAACGCGAACGGGATCTGCGCGGCCGAGTTCTGGAAGGCCGCGGCCGTACCCATCTGGTCGGGTTCGTTGAACATCTGGAACCCGATGGCGGAGTCGGCCTCGTGGCGGTAGGTCGACCGCAGCGAGGTGAACGCGGTGGGCACGCCGCCGACCGTCCCGCGCCACGTCACCAGCCCGTACCTGGTGCGCTGCACGGTCAGCCGGTACGACCCGGCCGGCGTCGCGTCCGCCGTGCTGGGCGTCCACGCGTTCGTCCTGGTCAGCGCCTCCATCGCGACGCACTGGCCGCGGAACAGGTAGTACGCGGAGTCCGGGCTCACCGCGCCGCCGCCCGGGTTGCAGAGCTGCGCGGCGAACGTGTCCGTGATGTCCTGGACCGCCGATGTGGCGCTCCACGCGTAATCGGGCCCGCGCCCGATCAGCGTGTAGAGGTTCAGGCCGGCGAACGCGATGCCCCGGCTGCTGATCCCGGGCCCCTGCAGCTCCTGCAGCATGAGCAGCTGCGGCGCGAAGTAGCCGGTCTGCGGCCCGAACACGGCGACCGGATGACCGGTGGCGGAGTGCGCGGCGGAGACCACGGCCGCGTTCGACATGCCGCGGTGCGCGCCGCCGGCCAGCGAGCCGAGCGCGGCGGAGAGACCGGTCTCGGCAGGTGCGGCACCCGTCTGGTCGTGGACCAGCGGGGCCGGGACCGGGTTCGGGTCCGGCATGGCCACGCCGGCCGCGTCCGGGTTGCCGGCGCCGTACGGGAACGACTGCCCGTTGTGCAGCGTCAGCACGGTCTCCGGATCATTGGCGGACCGGAACTGCTGCCACACCGCGTCGCCCGCCGTGGTGCCGTACGTGGCCCGCGCCGCGATCCGGACCAGCGCGGACTGCATCTCGAAGCCCCCGCCGCCGCCGAACAGCCCGCCGATCACGCCCGCGACCGCGATCAGGTCGTTGACCACGAACGGCTCCGGCCCGCCCGCGTTCGTGATCGCATCGAGGTGCCCGGTCAGCACGTATTCGCCCGGACAGTCCCGCGCACTCATACATGCCGAAATATAGGCATTTATGCCTGCGATGTAGGAGACGACGTCGTCGTAGAGCGTCTGGCCCCGCGCCGATGATGCGCGCAGCGCGGTGACCTGCGCGGTCAGGTCGGCCTCCGTGTACGGCGACGTGCGCCAGACGCTCTGCTCCAGCTCACGGTTCCCCTCCGCGCCGCCGGCGAACGGCGTCAGCTGCCCGCGCGCGACCCGCCGCAGCAGGTCCATCAGGAAGAGCCGGTCCTCCGCGCCCGCATATCCGGCGCCGAACATGGTCCCGGCCCGCGTGGTGCCGGTGACGTGCGGGATGCCGAGCGCCCGGTCACGCACGATCGTCACGTCGGACCGCGGCGAGTACGTGCGCTCGGCCTGGCCCGCGCTCACGCCGTACGACGCGTCGTTGAAGAAGGTGTTGATCTGCTGCCCGGTCAGGCCGGTGTACGAGTAGGCCAGGTTCGCGTACTTCGCGAGCTGGTCGGCCGAGTGCGGCGGCATGGTGCCGAACGCCTGGTGGCTGAGGATCTGCAGGAGGTCGGCGTCACCGTTCTGCCCCGGCGGCAGGACGTCGGAACATTCGCCGGCGCAGTAGTCGGTGGCGGCGACGACAGCAGCGGCCGCCGGCTGCGGAACCGGTAGCAGAAGGAGGGTGAGAACGGCGGGGATGACGAGGCGTCGGCGCATGGGACCTGGCCCTTCACTAACGCGAATATGGTTCGCGTATAGTAGAACGTCGATCTTTTCAGGAAAACCCTCCGCCCGGGGATTTTCGCGCCGATACTCCGGACGCGCCGCTCACGGACGAGCGGCGGGGCGAGCCCGGGGATCCACGGACTCGCCCGTCCGGTGACGCACGGAGGCGGCGCGATGGCAGGTCGGTGGAGAACGAAGCTGGCCTCGGCCGCGCTGGCGCTGGCCGTCGCCGCGGTCCCGATCGCCGCACCCCGGATGACCGGCGTCGGCACGCCGCAGACCGGCGCCGGCGCCCGCGCCATGTGGCTGTGGAGCCGCACCGAGGCCGCGGAGGTCGTGCCGTGGGCGGCCGCGCACGGCGTCACCGAGCTGTTCGCCTACGTGGAGACGAACGTCGCCGCCACGCCGCAGCTGGCCCGGCTCGCCGAGATCCGCCGGCGCGCGGACGCGGCCGGCATCCGGCTGATCGCGCTGAACGGCGAGCCGGACTGGGTGAACGACCCGGCCCAGGCCGTCGCCTGGCGTCGGGCGGTCACCGCCACCGGCCTCTTCGCCGGCCTGCACGTGGACGTGGAGCCGCACGTCCTGCCGGACTGGGAGGCCGGCCGTGCCACGCTCGGCGCCCGCTACCTGTCCATGCTGGACCGGCTGCGCGACGGTGCCACGCTGCCGATCGAGGCGGACGTGGCGTTCTGGTACGGCGAGGTCAGCGTGACCGGCGGCGGCAATCTCGCGGCCGGGATCCTGGACCGGGTCGACGCGGTCACCGTGATGAGCTACCGGGACACCGCCACCGGGCCGAACTCGATGTACGAGATCAGCCGCGACTGGCTGGCCCGCGGCGCGCAGACCGGCCGGAAGGTCCGGCTCGGCGCGGAGACCGCCCCGCTCGGCGACTGCGCGCACTGCACGTTCGCCGAGGAGGGCGCCACCGTGCTCGGCACCCGGCTCGGCGCGCTGGACACGGCCGCGGCGGGCGACGAGGCCTACAACGGCGTCTCCGTCCAGCACTACTCCAGCTGGCGCGAGCTGGGCGCCTAGACGTCCGTGTCCCCCCGGCCTGCCTATCCAAGATCGACAGTGCCGGTGTCCACCACGCAGAAGCGGTTGCCCTCGGTGTCCGCCAGCACCGCGAAGTCCGGCTCGCCCGGCCGCCGGTCCCAGCTCACGAACACGCCGCCGATCGAGATCAGCCGGGTGATCTCCGCGGCCTGCTCCGCCGCGCCGTCCGTGAACAGGTCCACGTGCGCGCGCGGCCGCTCCTCCGCGACCGAGGAGTTGAGCGTGAGCACCAGTGGCGTACCCGGCCCGTCCTCCGGCACCAGCACCACCCAGTCGTCCCGCTCCTCGGCCGCGCTGATCAGGTAGCCGAGCGCCTCGGCCCAGAATCGGACCGCCCGAGGCAGGTCGGAGACGCCGAGCACGATCGCACCAATCCGAAGCATCGCGAGATCGTCTCAGCTCGTCGGGGTTTGCGCTGCTCAGAGCGGCCGTCTTGTCGGGAATCAGGCACGGCGCGTGGGCGATTTACCCGATCAGTGCCCGGGTGTCACGCCTGGAACGAGGCCCGGTAGTCCTCGAATCGGGTGCGCTGCCGCTCCACCAGCGGCGAGCCGTGCGGGTAGACGTGGTCGAAGATCGCGGCATGTCCCCGATCCGGCAGGTTCAGCACCCGTTCGCGCAGCTCGACCGCGATGTGCCGGGCCTCCTCCTCGATCTTCATGACGTAGTCCTCGTCCGCGATGCCCTGGTTGCGAAGGAACGTCGCCAGCCGCGCGATCGGGTCCCGGGCCGCCCACGACGCCTCCTCCGCGGCCGGCCGGTAGCGCGACGGGTCGTCCGACGTGGTGTGCGCGCCCCGCCGGTAGGTGTACGCCTCGATCAGCGTCGGTCCCTCGCCCCGTCGCGCCCGGTCCAGCGCGTGCCGCGTCACCGCGTAGCTGGCCAGCACGTCGTTGCCGTCCACCCGCAGCCCGGGGAAGCCGAAGCCGGCCGCGCGCCGGAAGATCGGTGCCCGTGACTGCCGCTCCGGTCCCGCACTGATCGCGAACTGGTTGTTCTGGCAGAAGAACACGATCGGCGCCTGGTGCACGCCGGCCCAGACGAACGCCTCGTTCACGTCGCCCTGCGCGGTTGCGCCGTCGCCGAAGTAGGCGATCACCGCCTCGTCGCCGTTCGTGCGCCCGGCCCGGCGGTCCATGGCCACGCCCATGGCGTACCCCGTGGCATGCAGGGTGTGTGCGCCCACGACCAGCGTGTAGGTGTGTGTGCGGTGCACCGCCGGATCCCACGCCCCGTGGTCGATGCCGCGGAACAGCCCGAACGGGAGCAGCGGGTCCAGGCCACGGGCGAGCAGCACGCCGTGCTCGCGGTAGCTGGGGAAGGCCATGTCCCGAGGCTGCAGCGCCCGGCCGGAGCCGATCTGTGCCGCCTCCTGCCCGTAGAGGCTGGCCCACAGCGCCATCTCGCCCTGCCGTTGCAGCGCCACACCCTCCGCGTCCAATCGGCGGGCCAGCACCATATCGCGGTAAAAAATGCGATATTCCTCGTCGGAAAAATCGGCGGAATAGTCCACACCGTCCGCCCCGGCCGACGTCTCGATGCGTTCGCCGTCCGGTGTCAAGAGCTGCACGAATGCATCGCTCATGTTCATCCCTCCGCTGGATCCCTCTGGACGGATCTTGAGGTGCCCAGATTCTCGCAGGCAGGGACCGATGTCCCCGGTGACCCGGCACACAACGAATTCACATCGATACGGAGACGGCGCCACGCTGTTAGACGGGTAATCCGTTCGGGTATTGCGGGATCCTCACCATGGAGGCACACGATGTCCGTTCCTGATTCCGGCACGCCCATCCCGCCCGGCCCCACCGGCAAGGTGCCGGCCACGCCGCCCGGCGGGCTCGGTCTCGGCGAGACCGGCACGTCGGTCACGGTCGCGAGCTACCCCGACTACCAGTCCGCCCAGCGCGCGGTCGACTACCTCTCCGACAACCAGTTCCCGGTCGAGAAGACCGCGATCATCGGCACCGACCTGCGCCTGGTCGAGAACGTGCTCGGCCGCCTCACCACCGGCCGCGCCGCGCTCGCCGGCCTGGCCAGCGGCGCCTACTTCGGATTCTTCATCGGACTGCTGCTCGGCCTGTTCACCGACGGCGGCTGGCTCGGCATCATGCTCGTGGCCATCGTGATCGGCGGCATCTGGGGCGCGGTCTTCGGCGCCATCGCCCACGCGCTCACCGGCGGTCGCCGCGACTTCACGTCCCGCAGCACGCTCCAGGCCGGCCAGTACGCGGTCACCGCCGCGCCCGACGTCGCCGAGCAGGCCCGGCAACTTCTCGTCCGGCTGAACTGGCAGGCCAGCGGCGCCTCCTGAGATTCACTCCCGTTCGTTCCATCACAGAGGAGGTTGGCTCCCGGCCGGTGGGTATGTCCTTCCGGGGACGTCCGACGCGAGGGAGGGGCACGGGCCACGGAATGACCAAGGACCACAAAGACAGGGACGACCGCCGGATCTGGTCGAAGATCGACATGGTCAAGCTGTCCGCCGGAACGCTCGCCGCCGTCTCCTCCGCGGTCTGCGCGTCCTGGCTGGGCGTCACCGGCACGATCGTGGGGGCCGCGCTCGCCAGCGTGGTCGCCACGATCGGCCAGGAGCTCTACGCCCACTCCCTCACACACGCCCACAAACGCCTCCAGGGGGTACGCCTGGAGCAGGCCCTCGCCGCCGTCGGCGCGACCGGCCGCCCGCCACTCTGGGCCGCGTCCTCACGGGCCGGCCCCTCGCGGGCCGCCCCTTCACAGGGCGCTCCTTCACGGGGCGCTCCCTCACGGGGTGGCGACGAGACGGTGCCGCGGGACGACGCTTCCGCTGCCGGCGGTGCCGCGGCGATGGCGTCGGCCGGCCTGGGTTTCCCGGACACGGATTCCCGCTCCCGCGACGCGGCGGATGTCCGTTCCCGCGACGCGGCGGGGGATTCCGGCGCTCGCGACGCGGTGCCGGGCTTCCGCTCTCACGACCCGGCGCCGGACCCGGACGCCGCCGACGACGCGGGCGGGGCTTTCGCGGTCGTCGACCGCCGGGCCGCGAGCCGCGCTCTGTCGGGGGACACGGCTTCCGGCGGCGCGGGTTCGTCCGGCGCGGCTTCGGACCGGACGGCTCGGAACGGGACCGCTTCGGACGGTGCGGCTTCGGACCGGACCGACGGTGACGTCGCGACGGCCGCCGGCGGGCGTTTCGCCGACCGGGCGGACGACGACGAGCCGGTCATCGGCCGCCGCGCCCACTGGATGCGGCTCGGCCTGGCCACGGTCGCGATGTTCGTCCTCGCGATGCTGGCGATCACCGCGTTCGAACTGATCGCCGGCGACTCGCTGGCCGGTCTGTTCGGCGACGGTTCCGCCGGCGCGACCACGGTCCCGTTCCTGAGCGGCGACGGCGACCCGGACCCGGCGTTCACCCCGGCGCCGCCGGTCGAGACGCTGCCCGCCGACCCGGCCACCACCGCCCCGGCAGGCACGCCCGAGCCCACGGCCCCGGCCGGGACGCCGGCCGCCACCGACCCGGTCCCGACCACCGGCACCGACCCCCAGCCGGACCTGGACCCGACCGGCGACCCGGCCACCCCGCCCGGCGACGCGGAGGCCCCGGCCGCCGACGCCCCGGCCGCAGGCGAGGGCCCGATCGGCTGACCCCGCAAGCCTCGTCCAGAGATCAGGGCGTCACCCATGTCGTTCCAGCGACATGAGTGACGCCCTGATCGTGGATACCGGCGCGGCGCACGTCGGTGACGTCGCGCTACTGAGTGCTCCTGCCCGGCAGGCGCAGGCACTCGCCGCTCACCCGCGTGCGGTGGGCGACGCCTCGCAGACGCGCTACTGAGGGCTCCTGTCCAGCCGGCGCAGGCACTCGCTGCTCACCCGCGTGCGGTGGCCGACGCCTCGCAGACGTGAAAATCCTTCAGCCACGGGCGGCGGCGGGGCCTGTTTCCCGGTCCGCTCTCGGCGTCGAGATCCGGGGCCCGTCGCGATCAACCGGGCACTCCGTGCCCGAAATTTCGGGAAATAGTGGCCTGGCGGGTATGGCATCCCCATCCTGATGCCGAGGGCTGACCGGGAAACAGGCCCCACCGCGAACCACATCCGAAGGATTTTCACGCCCGCGAGGCGTCACCCGAAGATGCCAGAAGGACTGACCGGAAAAATAGGCGCCGCCGCGGCCCGAAGCTGAAGAATTTTCACGCCCGCGAGGCGTCACCCCGAAGGTGTCAGGAGGACTCAGTACATGCGTACCCGCCGGGCCGGACGACCGGTCAAACTCTCGACCGTGGTGGTGACGGTGCCGTAGCGGCCGTCGCGGATCGCACGGCCGAACTCGACCAGCGCGTCCGCGGCCGGCCCGCTCAGGTGCGCACGGTAGGCGTCGTCGCTCAGCCGTTCCACGGTGACGTCCGGTCCGGCCAGCGCGGCCAGCGCGTCCGCGTCCAGCGCCTCCGGGCCGGTCACGTCCAGCACCTGCCCGTCCGGGACGTCCTCGGCCGAGACCACGGCCGCGGCAGCGGCCGCGCAGTCGTCCCGCCGCACGAACGCCACCGCGCCGTCGCCGCTGTTCGTCACGTACCGTCGCGTGGTTCTGGCTTCGGCGATCATGCTCTCGACACCCTCGGCGTAGATGCCGCTGCGCAGGATCGTCCACCCCGGCCCGGCCGCGCGCAGATGCGCCTCGGTGGCCCGGTGCGCCGCGTTCAGCATCTCCGGCGGCCCGTCGCAGCCGGTCAGTGACGTGTAGACCAGATGGCGTACCCCCGAGGCCCTCGCCGCGTCGATGGCCGCCACGTGCTGCCGGACGCGCCGCCGCGGATCCCACGCATCCGTGCTGACCAGCAGCACCCGGTCCAGCCCCGCGAACGCCGCGCCCAGCCCCTCCGGCTCGTCGAAGTCCGCCCGCCGCTCCCCGTCCGCCGGCGTCCTGCTGAGCGCCGTGACCTCATGCCCCGCCGCCGTCAGCACCCCGATCGCCGCCCGCGCCAGCGCCCCCGACGCCCCGGTGACCCCGATCCGCATCCCCGCACCCCTCGCCGAATCTCCGCTTCCGGCCCACAGTCCGCCACACCCGCCCCCACCCGGGCAACCGCTTATCCCACCCGTGCGACGCCCACGCTCCCGGCGTCCGGCCCGGCGGTCGAGCCGGCGACTGCTCCGGCGGTGGGTCACCGAGCAAAAGGGACGGTCCGGCCTGGAAGGATGCCGGAAGCGGGGCCGCGCGGCCCGCGGCGGCCGTCTGCGCGCGATAGCATCCACGTCTCTTGCCGCGCGGGGCCCTCCGGCCTCCTGACAATCGGAATCCGTCGCTCATGGAACTACAGCAGGAAGACCCCCGGCAGCTCGGTGAGTACGAGGTGGTGCGCCGTCTCGGATCCGGGGGAATGGGCGTCGTGTTCCTCGCGCGGGCCGCCTCGGGACGGCAGGTCGCGATCAAGCTGGTGCACGCGGAGCTGGCCCGGGATCCGGAGTTCCGCAGCCGGTTCCGGGGCGAGGTCGAGCGCGCGCGGCAGGTGCCGCCGTTCTGCACGGCCGAGGTGATCGACGCGGACACCGACGCGGCCCGGCCGTACCTGGTGGTCGAGTACGTGGAGGGTCCCAGCCTGGCCGAGGAGGTCAAGGCGCGCGGGCCGCTGTCCGCGTCGAACCTGCATGCGGTGGCGATCGGGATCGCGACCGCGCTCACCGCGATCCACGAGGCCGGCGTCATCCACCGCGATCTGAAGCCGGGCAACGTGCTGCTCGCGCCGGGCAGCCCCAAGGTGATCGACTTCGGGATCTCGCGGGCGCTGGAGGAGCTGCCGGGCCAGGACACCCGCAGCGGCCAGTTCGTCGGCACGGTCGGCTACATGGCGCCGGAGCGGTTCGAGGGCGCGGTGATCACGCCGGCCGCGGACATCTTCGCCTGGGGCTGCGTGGTCGCCTACGCAGGCACGGGCCGCGCACCGTTCGACGCGAACACGTCGGTGGCCACGCTGGCCCGCATCCTGACCAAGCCGCCGGAGCTGGACGGGTTGCCGGTCGGCCCGCTGCGCACGCTGGTCGAGCGCGCACTGGCCGCGGATCCGGCGCAGCGTCCCACCGCACGGGAGTTGCATGGCGCGCTACTGAGCGGCGGATCGGTCCGGACGGCCCCGCCACAGGCCGCCGCGCCGGCCGCCGCAACGGTCGTCGCGCCGCAGGCGGGAATGCCCACCGCGCCGCAGGCGGGAATGCCCACCGCGCCGCAGGCGGGTGTCCCTACCGCCCCGCAGGCAGGCATACCCGCGGCGCCGCAGGACACCACGCTGATCGTCGGCGCGCCCGCGGCAGCGAGCGCGGGCGCGACCGCCGCGGCACACGCGGGCGCCCCTTTCGCACCCGGCATCGGACCGGCCGCCGCGTCCGATCCGAGCCCGCCGCCCGGCACGCCGGCCGCGTCGCATCCGGGCCCGGCTTTCCCGCCGCCCGTCTCGCATCCGGGCCCGGCACCCGCCGCCGCGCCGCCCGCAGGCCCGGCACCCAGCGCATCGCCGCTGTCGATCGGCGCCCGCATCCGCTACCGCCCCAAGCGCTGGACCGCCGTCGCCGTGCTCGGCGGCGTGCTCACCCTGGCGCTGATCGGCAGCGCGGGCGTCGTCGCCTACCGCAACGCCACGGCCGCGGAGGAGACCGGCGCCATCGACAAGACCTCGGGGGAGTCCGTCGACACCGGCTACGGCCTGCCGGAGAACGCGCCCGCGGCGCCGGACGTCACGCCGAGCGCGACCCCCACCGGCACGCCCTCGGCGGCGCCCTCCTCGGCCGCGCCGAAGCAGAGCAAGAGCGCGACCCCGCCGAAGAGCACGCAGCCGGCCGGGCGCAAGAACCAGCCGGTGGTCAAGGGCAAGGACCGGAACGGCGTCGCGGCGTACGGCCCGTACTTCCTCTACAACATGGCCACCCACCTGTGCGCCGACCTGTTCGGCGACTACGGCGGCAAGCCCGAGGAGCCGGTGAAGCAGGACATCTGCATCAAGGCCGCGGAGAACAACCAGGAGTGGCTGTTCGTCCCGCGCGGCACGGACTCGGCCGGCAACCAGCTCTACTGGGTGCGCAACATCGACGACAACCTGTGCCTGGACGTGCCCGGTGCCGGCGCGGTCCCGGCGGCCACCGCGGTCACCGAGATGGACTGCTACCCGCAGGACAACCAGGACTATCGCCTGGAGCCGCAGACCACCCGGGACGGCTGGGAGAACTACCGCGTGGTGAACGCGTCGTCCGGCCTGTGCCTGGACGTCTACGGCGTGGCCGACCCGGCCCAGGCGATCGCGCTCACGCTCGCGAACTGCTCCTCCGGTGACGATCACGAGTGGGCCCTGGTCGAAAAGTCCGAATGGTAGGCACATGATCTGAACCCGAGGTCGTCGGCGCGCGTGATCGTCAGTAATGACGGCCGTGGGCGAGGAGCGCGTGTGAGACGACGGAGCAGGAGGAATCGGGGCTGGGGACGCCGGAGACCACCCTGGGGCCGGATCCTCGCCGGCACCGGCGCGGCCGTCCTGCTGCTCGGCGGCGGCGCGGTGGTCGGCGGCCGCATGCTGCTGACCGCCGCGACCGGCACCGTGACCCGCCAGGACCTGCTCGGTGACGCACGGAAGGAGCGGGAGCGCGTCGATGTCGACGGCGCGAAGAACATCCTGCTGGTCGGCCTGGACACGCGCCCGGGGCAGGACTCGGACGAGCTGACCCGCTCCGATTCGATCATCATTCTGCACATCCCGGCCGCGCACGACCGCGCCTACCTGGTGTCGCTGCCGCGGGACACGCTGGTGGAGATCCCGGAGTACGACAACGGCGAGGTGCCGTTCGCGGGCGGCGAGCACAAGATCAATGCGGCGTTCGCGTTCGGCAGCCAGGGCCTGACCGGGCCGGAGGCGCTGTCCGGCGGGTTCGAGCTGCTGGCCACGACCGTGCGGGACACCACCGGCATCGTGCCGGACGCCGGCGCGATCATCGACTTCGACGGCTTCCGGGACGTGGTGGAGGCGCTCGGCGAGGTCTGCATGTACGTGGACGGCGAGGTCACGTCGATCCACGTCGGCACGAACGACCGCACCGGGAGACCGGCCGCGCCCTACGTCGTGAACCCGGACGGCACGATCCGCGCCAAGGTCCGGGGCGTGACGCCGAACGTGTACGAGAAGGGCGAGCAGTGCTTCACGCCCGAGGAGGCGCTGGACTTCGTCCGGCAGCGCGACCTGCTGGAGACGAACGACTTCGACTACGGCCGCCAGCGCCACCAGCAGCAGTTCATGAAGGCCGTGCTCAAGGGCGTGCTGGACGAGGAGGCGACCCGGCTCCCGTCCCTGCTGGCCGCCGTCGGCAGCACGATGACGGTTGACGACGGCGGCATTCCGCTGGAGGACTGGATCTTCGCGATGCGCGGGATCCGTTCGGACGCGCTGACCACGCTCAAGACGAACGACGGCACGTTCAATACCGAGAACGTCGCGGGCGTCGGCAGTGCGGAGATTCTGGACGACACCTCGATGGCGATGCTCGACGCCATCGCGGAGGACGACGTCGCCGCATTCATCGCCGAGAACCCGGAGACCGTGAATACGGACACCGTGAATACGGACACCGGCAACCCCGGCGATCCGGGAGAAGCGGATTAGGAGACCGTCACGAACCACTGCTGATTGAGGTCCTCGGACGTGTGCCAGTCGCCCCAGGTCTGCACCTCGGTGCCGTTCTGGAAGAGCACGTTCCGGTCCGCGTCGAGGACCCGCCCGGTCGCCACGCTGACCAGCATGATGCGCTCGCCGTCCACCATCTCGGTCTGCCACTGCTGCTGCGCCGCGCCGGAGCAGTCCCAGAGCCGGACCCGGGTGCCCGGCCAGGCCGAGGTCTGGGTGTCCGAGTCCAGGCACCGCCCGGAGGCCTTGTTGCGGATCGTTTCGCCGTCCGCGTACCAGAGCTGGTTGTCGCCGGTGTGGCAGTCCCACAACTGCAGTCGCGTGCCGTTGTGCGCGAGCATGTTCTTGTCCGCGTCGACGCATTTCCCGTTGTACGCGTTGTGCAGCTGGAAATAGGTGGGCGCTGCCTGAGCGGGTGAGGATGGTGCGAGAAAGACACCGGCAAGCGAGACGGATGCGGCCAGGAGAAGGGTAGAATTCGCAATTCTCGTCATGTCGGAAGGCTACCGGCGCAATGGTGCGGCAATTCCTCAAATAGACGAATCCACACGCGACTCATGATCAAGGATTGGCGACCGGTGTGAGCGGCCGCCACTCCAGCGGCGTGGAGAGGATCATCGTGCTGGACGGCGGCCCGTACGGCCCGAGCCGGTCGATCACCCGCTCGAACGCGCCCATCGACGCGGCCGCGACGCGCAGCATGCAGCAGGTGTCGCCGGTGACGCGGTGGATCTGCAGGATCTCCGGCCAGGCCGCCACGTCCGGGTCGCGCAGCACGCAGGCCGGGCCGTAACAGGACATCCGGATCAGCGCGAGCACGGTCCGCCCGGCGCGGGCCGGGTCGACGTGCGCGTGGTAACCGGTGATCACGCCGGACTCCTCCAGCCGCCGCACCCGCTCGGCCACGGCCGGCGCGGAGAGATGCACGCGCCGGGACAGCTCGGAGTAGGACAGCCGCGCGTCCACCTGCAGCTCCGCGAGGAGCGCCCAGTCCATGTCGTCCATCACAGATTTTCCGTTCGTAAAGCCACGACGGGAATTACCTGTCGAACGAAAAGTAGAACAGTGCAGGACCCGCAGACAAGGCATTCCGGAAGTGGCAAACGCAGAGACATCATTGGCGACGTGATCGAATCCCTGACCGCGGCGCAGCGCGAGGCCAACGCCGGAGCCAACGGCGGCGTGCCGACCGCGGAGTTCGCCGGACGCGTCCCGTACGACACGTATGTGCACGCCACCACGCTGCACTCGCTGCAGCGCACGCTCAGCGGTGACCCGGGCGAGATGTCGTTCCTGATGGTCAGCCAGATCATGGAGCTGTACTTCGGGCTGACCCGCTTCGAGCTGGACGGCGCCCGCACGCTGATCCGCGACGGCGACGCCTGGGGCGCGCTCGCCCCGCTGCGCCGCGCCACGCTCGACCTGGAGGGCCTGAACGCGGCCTGGAAGGCGCTGAGCTGGATGACGCCGGCCGACTTCAACACGTTCCGTGACCTGCTCGGCGAGGGTTCCGGGTTCCAGTCGGCCGCGTACCGGGAGCTGGAGTTCCTGCTCGGGTTGAAGACCGAGTCGCTCATCCGGCCGTTCCGGCGCTCCGAGTCGTACCCCCGTCTGGTCAAGGCTCTTGAGGAGCCGAGCCTGTGGGACGAGACGCAGAGAATGCTGGAAGAGCACGACACGGATTGGGTCGAGGTCTATCGCGTCGACGGTCCGGACAACCACCTGCGGATGCTCGGCGAGGCGCTGACCGGGGTGTCGGTCGCGTTCGGCGAGTGGCGGCACCAGCACCTGATGGCGGTGCGCCGCACGATGGGCGCGAAACCCGGTTCCGGCGGCTCCGCGGGCATAGCGTGGCTGGAGAAGTCGATGGCCCGGGTGGTCTTCCCCGAGCTGTGGGAAGCACGCACGTACATGTAACTCACAGCTGTATGTGGTTGGTTCTTCGCGCGGAGACCATCGACTGCGCGTAACGGGGAGATACATTCTGTGCAACCGTTCTATGTGGATCCCGGAGACGAGATGACGCTGGACGAGTCCGACGCGGTCCGCCGCGATGCCGACGATCCCGGGCGCCGGAGCATGTTCCTGGTGCCGCCCGCGGCCGGTGGCCGCTACGAGGAGTCCGCCTACCTGGTCGGCAACTCGCTGGGTCTGCAACCCCGGGCCGTCCGCGACGAGATGCTGGCCCACCTGGACGACTGGGCCACGCTCGGCGTCGAGGGCCACGTCGAGGCGCACGACCCGTGGGAGAACCTGCCGCAGCGCCTGGCCCTGCCGTCCGCCCGGATCGTCGGCGCGCGCCCGGAGGAGACGGTCGTGATGAACACGCTGACCGTCAACCTGCACCTGCTGATGGTGAGCTTCTACCGCCCGTCCGGCGCCCGCCACAAGATCGTCATCGAGGACGCCGCGTTCCCGTCGGACAGCTACGCGGTCCGCAGCCAGGCCGTGCTGCACGGGCTGGACCCGGAGACCGCGGTGGTCCGGCTGCGCCCGCGTGACGGTGAGGACGTGCTGCGCACCGAGGACGTCATCGCCGCGATCACGGACGAGGTCGCGCTGGTGCTGCTGGCCGGCGTGCACTACCTGACCGGCGCGCGCTGCGACATCCCGGCGATCACCGCGGCCGGGCACGCGGCCGGCGCGGTCGTCGGCTGGGACCTCGCGCACGCGGCCGGCAACGTGGAGCTGCGCCTGCACGACTGGGACGTGGACTTCGCGGCCTGGTGCAACTACAAGTTCCTGAACTCCGGGCCGGGCTCGCCGGGCAGCGCGTTCGTGCACACCCGGCATCTGGGCGACCCGTCGATCATGCGCCTGGACGGCTGGTGGGGCACGGAGGCGGCCACCCGGTTCGACATGGCGCCGGTCAGCCGCCCGCCGGCCACCGCGGACGCCTGGCAGATCTCCACGCCGCAGACGCTCGCGCTCGCGCCGATGACCAGCGCGCTGCAGCTCTTCGACGAGGCCGGCCTGCCCGAGCTGCGCGCCCGCAGCCGGCGGCTGACCGATTACCTGATCGAGGCGCTGGACGCGATCTCGCCCGGCCGCCCGCTGGAGATCATCACGCCGCGTGAGCCGGAGCGCCGGGGCGCGCAGATCTCCGTGCGCGTCCACGGGCAGGACGTCGGCCAGCTGGCCAAACGCCTGCGCTTCGAGCACGGCGTGCTGGTCGACTCGCGGAAGCCGGACGTGATCCGGCTGACCCCGGTGCCGCTCTACTCCAGCTACCACGACTGCTGGCGGGCGTCGGCCGCGCTGGCCGCGCTCTGCTGATGCGGGAGGACGACTCCGTCCTGTCGCGGCCCGCCCCCGATCCGGACCTCACCGTCGCCTACGGCGAAGATCAAGATCAGGTCGCGGGGGTACGCCTCGGCGACGCGGCCCGCCCGCTGCTGCTCATCCTGCACGGCGGCTTCTGGCGGCCGCGTTACGACCGCACGCACACCGGCCCGATGGCGGAAGCGCTGCGCGCGGCCGGCTGGACCACGGCCTCGGTCGAGTACCGCCGCATCCCCGGCGACCCGGCCGCGACCACGTCCGACGTGCTGGCCGCGCTGGAGAAGCTCCCGGCGCTGGTCACGGCGCACGACGGCCGGGTGATCGTGATCGGCCACTCGGCCGGCGGCCAGCTCGCGCTCTGGGCGGCCGCGCAGGTGCCGCACGCGGTGGTGGCGCTCGCGCCGGTGGCGGACCTGCGCCGGGCGGAGCAGCTGCGGCTCGGCGGCGGGGCGGTGCGCGCGTTCCTCGGCGGTGCGGCCGTCGATCATGCCGGACTCGATCCGATCCGCGCGCTATCCGTACCCTCGGCGCGGATTGTGCTTTTGCACGGCAGGCGCGACGCGACGGTGCCGGTGGAGCTGTCCGAGTCCTACGCGGCGCGGCACGGCGTGACGCTTGCCGCGCCCGCGGACGCGCACCACTACTCGTTCGTCGATCCGTGCGATCCGCACTGGCCGATCCTGGTGGACACGCTCTCCGGGGTGCCCCGGAGAGCGTGACCGCGGTGCGTCTCAGGCGCGGGTGCCGACGACCTTCGACGTGCCGAACGCGCCGAGCTTGACGTCGCCGGACAGCGCGTCGCCGGACGCCGTCACGTCGAAGCCCAGCTTGACCGGGATCGGCTTGGTGAGGTTCAGCGTGAACGTGGCGCCGTCGCCGGACGCCTTGCCGTCCTGGATCGGCGCGGTCTCGCCGCCCTGCGTGGCGGTGCCGGTGAGCGTGTCACCGTCCGCCGCCAGGGCGAGGACCGCGGTCTGCTTGCCCATCGGAGTGCTGATCTCTACGTTCCACGTTCCCGAGATGCTCATGAGCGCGAGGCTACCTTACTGACGGGTAGCCAAAAAGTGTTCCGCCCAGGTCCGGCACACTGGATCGATGCTGGACGAGGCGTGGCTGACCGCGGCGTACGAACTGCTGGGCATTCCGAGCACGGCGGACCGGCCCGCGGAGCTGGCCCGCGCGCTGGACTGGATGATCGACCGGGTCGGCCCCGGCTTCACCGTGGAGCGGTTCGAGTCACGAGGCAAGGCCTCCGCGCTGCTCTACCGCGGTGACGTGCGGCCCGGCCGGTTCCGGATGATCCTCAACGGGCACCTGGACGTGGTGCCGGCGCCCGGCGACCTGTTCACGCCGCGCCGCGAGGGGGACCGGCTGCACGCGCGCGGCGCCCAGGACATGAAGCTGTCCGCGCTGGTCATGGCGGACGTGTTCCGGGAGCTGGCACCGCAACTGCCCTATCCGCTCGGGCTCCAGCTGGTCACGGACGAGGAGGTGGGCGGCCGCGACGGCACCGGGCACCAGGTCGAGGCCGGCGTGACCACGGACTTCGCGGTGATCGGCGAGATGAGCCGGCTGGACATCACGGTCGAGTCCAAGGGCCTGATCGACGTCACGCTCACGGCTGCGGGGCGGGCCGCGCACGGGGCGTACCCGTGGCTCGGCGACAACGCGCTGCTCACCGTGGTGCGTGCGGTGCAGGCGCTGCTGGAGCGCTATCCGGTGCCGTCCGAGGAGGCGTGGCGCACCACGGTCAACGTGGCGAAGATCGACACGCCGAACGCCGCGTTCAACCAGGTGCCGTCGGCCGCGTCGGCCTGGCTCAACCTGCGCTTCCCGCCCACCGACCCGGACTTCACCGGGCGCACCGTCGCCGAGGTCACCCGGCACCTCGCCACGATCGCCGGGCCGGGCGTGGAGGTCGGCGTCGCGCACGTGGACGCGCCGCACCTGGCCGAGCGGGACCACCCGGACGTGGCCGCGCTCCGCAAGGCCGCGCAGGCCCAGGGCTACGGCGGCGCGTACCTGCGGCGGCACGGCGCCGGGGACGGCCGGTTCTATTTCCAGGCCGGGATGGCCGCGGTCGCGTTCGGCATCGGCGGCGACGGCCAGCACGGACCGGACGAATATGCTGATCTGGGCACGATCCCCGCATATCGGGACGCGTTGCGCGACTTCCTGCTCGGCACGCGTTGGTAAAGTTCGCACCTCCACGGCCGATGGGACAGGTACGGCGGCCGGGGACGGTGGGGATGAACGGTAAGGCGGGGCACGGCGAAGTCGACGCCGGCTCGCTGCAGCAACGACGCGTGATCGAGTTCTCGGCGCTGGGCGTCCGGGTCTTCGGCGTCGTCGGCTGCCTGCTCGTCTTCGCGCTGATCAGGCCCGGTCCGGCGCTGCACGGCATTCCGCAGCTGACCTGGGTGCTGTTCTCCGCGCTGCTGTTCGCGATCACCTGCCTGGTCTCGCTGGCCGCGCTGCGTCACCGCGGCAGCCCGCTCTACCGGCGGCTCAGCCTCGCGCAGATCCCGTTGGACCTGCTCGGCGTGCTGGTGCTGCTCTACGGCACGTCCGGCGACGTGCGTGCCGGGCAGGTCTGGGCCGCGCTGCTGGTCCCGATCTACGGCGGCGCGTTCCGGGACGACCTGCGCGGCGCGTTCGCCAGCGGCGGCGGCGCGATCGTCGGACTGCTCGCGGTCGTGTTCCTGCACGACCCGGCCTGGCTCGCGCCGGGGGAAGGGCTCGCGCTGCCGTCGATCCTCGCGGCGCTGCTGTGCCTGACGCTGCTCACCGGCCTGCCGGCCCGCGGCGCGAACCGGCGCATCGAGGCCATGCGCGACGCGAAGGCCGCGCTCAGCTACCAGGTGCACCACGACGCGCTCACCGGGCTGGCGAACCGTACCCGCCTGCACGACTTCGCCCGCCAGGCGATGGCCGACCGGCGCGAGCTGGCCGTGCTCGCGCTCGACCTGGACGGCTTCAAACAGGTCAACGACACGCTCGGGCACGCGGCCGGCGACGAGCTGCTGAAGGTGGTCGCGGCCCGGCTGCTCGCCCAGGCCCGCGACGACGACATCGTGGCCCGGCTCGGCGGCGACGAGTTCGTCATCGTGCTGTCCGGCGCGGACGCCGGCATCGCGGCCGAGGTGGCGCGGCGCTGCATGGAGGCGGTCGCGGCACCGATCCAGCTGCAGGGCGAGACCGTGTACGTCGGCACCAGCATCGGCTTCGCCACCACGGTCGGCGAGGGCATGGTCGGCGTGCCCGGCACCGCGAGCTTCGGCCGCCGCGACTTCGACGGCGTGCTCCGGGCGGCGGACGCGCACATGTATATGGTCAAGGCGAACCGGAAGGGCCACCATCCGGGACGCGCGCAGCCGCCGCCGTCCGCGGCGTACATGGCCGACCGGCGGGGGCGGCACCGGGCCGCGCTCCCGCCGGGTCCGAGCGTGCGGTGAGGTCTCAGCCCTTCAGCGCCGCCGCGATCGTGTCCGCCACCGGCGTGGTGGGGCGGCCGATCAGGCGGGTCAGGTCGCCGGAGTCGTTGACCAGCGCGCCCTTGGCGATGTTCGCGTCCACGTCCGCGAACAGTTGCGCCACCGGGACGGGCAGGCCGAAGCCGGCCAGCGTCTTCGCGAGCTCGTCCGCCGGCAGGTCACGGTAGGCGACCGGGGTGCCGGACAGCTCGGTGATCACGGCGGCCAGCTCGCCCAGCGTGTACGGCGCGTCCCCGGCCAGCTCGTAGGCCACGTTCACCGGGCCGTCCGAGGTCAGCACCGCACCGGCCGCGGCCGCGTAGTCGGCCCGCGCCGCGCCCGCGATCCGGCCCTCGCCGGCCGCGCCGAGGATCGCGCCGTTCTGGAGCGTCTGCGCGAGCTGGCCGGCGTAGTTCTCGTGGTACCAGCTGTTGCGCAGGAACGCGTACGGCAGGCCGGCCGCCTTGATGTTCGCCTCGGTGGCCTTGTGGTCGTCGGCCAGCGCCATCGCGGTGGTGTCCGCGTTCAGGATGCTGGTGTAGGCGAACAGGCTCACGCCCGCGGCCTTCGCGGCGTCGATGACCGCCTGGTGGTCGGCCACCCGGTTGCCCGGCTCGCCGGAGACCAGCAGCACCTTCTCCGCGCCGGCCAGCGCGGAGACCAGCGTCTCCGGGCGCGTGTAGTCGGCCTCGCGCACCTGCACGCCGCGGGCGGCCAGGTCCGCGGCCTTCTCCGGCGTGCGCGCCGCGGCGACGATCTCGCCGGCGGGCACGCCGCGGTCCAGCAGGTTCTCGACCACGAGACGGCCCAGGTGTCCGGTGGCGCCGGTGACGACGATCATTGTCTGCTCCTCGAAAGGTCTTCACTGCAGCACAGTGCTGCAGGACGAGACTGTACTAACTTTTCGAAAGCGCCAACGAATAGTGAGCACTGACACGAATCGTTGTGCGCCGGGACCGGATACCGTGAGGGACGTGAACCCCGAGCACCTCTACGCCGACGTCTTCGCGCGTAACTGCACGTCTCGCGGCATCCTGGAGGGTGTCGCCGGCAAGTGGGGCGTGCTCGCGCTCGCGGCGCTGAACGACGGCGCCTACCGATTCAACGCGCTGCGCCGCCGCGTGGACGGCGTTTCCGAGAAGATGCTGGCCCAGACGCTGCAGGGCCTGGAGCGTGACGGACTGGTCCGCCGCGACGTGCAGACCACCATCCCGCCGCACGTGGAGTACAGCCTCACGCCGTTCGGCACGGCGGTCGCCGGGAAGCTGGTCGAGCTGGTGGAGCTGATCCAGAGTGAGGTCGATCAGCGGTCCTGATGGTCATAAGATCATCCCATGACCGTTCGATTTGGCGTGTTCGTTCCCCAGGGCTGGCAGATGGATCTCACGGAGATCGCCGACCCGATCGAGCAGTACGAGGCGATGACCGCGGTCGGCAAGGCCGCGGACGCCGGGCCGTGGGACTCGATCTGGCTCTACGACCACTTCCACACCGTGCCCGAGCCCACGATGAACAGCGTGTTCGAGTGCTGGACCGCCACCTCCACGCTGGCCCGGGACACCTCCCGCGTCAACATCGGCCAGATGGTCGGCTGCAACGGTTACCGGCACCCCGCGCTCTACGCCAAGATCGCCTCGACCGTGGACGTGGCCAGCCACGGCCGGCTCTACGCGGGTCTCGGCGCCGGGTGGTACGAGCACGAGTGGAAGGCCTACGGCTACGAGTGGCCGGAGCTCAAGGACCGGATGGGCGCGTTCCGCGAGTCCGTCGAGATCGTGAAGAAGATGTGGACCGAGGACGCGCCGGTCTACCACGGCAAGTACTACTCGATCGACAAGCCGATCAACGAGCCCAAGGGGGTACGCCGTCCGCACCCCTCGTTCTGGATCGGCGGCGGCGGCGAGAAGGTCACGCTGAAGCTGGTCGCCAAGCACGCGAACGCCTGCAACGTCGGCGGCGGCGACCCGGCGCTGATCCGGGAGAAGCTGGCGATCCTGCGCGGGCACTGCGACACGGTCGGCCGCGACTACGACGAGATCATCAAGTCCACCTCGATCCGGATCGACCCGGCATGGAGCAAGGCCGAGACGGCCGCGAAGGTCGAGTCCGTGGTCGAGGCCGGTGCGGACTACGTGATCCTCTACATCCCGCGCGTGGCGTACGACCACGAGCCGCTCCTGACCTTCGCCTCCGACATCATCCCCCAGTTCGCCTGACAGGTGGGTGCGCGGCCCAGCCACCGGCCTGTGGGGCGGGGTGCGCCGGCCTGTGAGGGCGGGGTGCGCGGCCCAGCCACCGGCCTGTGGAAGTTCCCCCCGACCCCGACGAATCCTGACCACGTCGTGAGACGCAGGCGACCAGAGATGGCGGGCGGCCTCAAGACACGTTCTTCGTCTTGAGGCCGTCTGTCATCGCCGGGAGTGGCGGCGAGCCCGGAGGAGCGGAGCGACGACCAGAAGCAGGGAGTGGCGGCGAGCCGGAGGAGCGAAGCGACGACCAAAATCAGAGCATGGCGAAACGGAAGCGGGAGACCGGCGGCGGGTTGTGCCCGTGCGGCGCCGGTAGCGGCTACGACGAGTGCTGCGGGCGTCTGCACCGCGGCGAGTCCGCGGCGACCTCGGCGGAGCAGCTGATGCGCTCCCGGTTCAGCGCGTTCGCCCGCGGCGACGCCCGGTACCTGCTGGAGACCTGGCATCCGAGCACCCGTCCGGGCGACCTGACGCTGGACGAGGGTCAGCGCTGGCTGCGTCTGGACGTCGTGGACACCGCCGGTGGCTCGATCTTCGAGGCGGCCGGCGAGGTCGAGTTCAAGGCGCACTACCGCGCCTCCGGCCGTACCGGCACCGTGCACGAGCGCAGCCGTTTCGTCCGTGAGGACGGCCGCTGGCTCTACGTCGCCGAGGTGTGACCGGCCCCGGGCGTCCCCGGGGCCGGCGGTTTTCTCACGCGCTGGTGGTGCAGCTCAGCGTCGGGCTGGTGTTGGTGCCGGTGGACGTGCCGATGAGGCCGAACGACGTGCTCCCGTTCGCCGGGAGGGTGCCGTTGTAGGCGGCGTTCCTGGCGACCGTGAGGCCGTTCGCATTCGTGGTGACGGTCGCGCCCCAGCTCTGCGTGACCGTCTGCCCGTTGGCCCAGTACCAGGCGACCGACCAGCCCTTGACCGCGGAACCGCCGTTGACGATCTTCACGTCGGCCTGGAAGCCGCCGTTCCACTGACTGGTCACGGCGTAGGTCGCGGTGCACGCGCCACCCGGGTTGAGCGTGGGTGTCGGATTGGCGGTCGCGCTGGGGGACGGCGTCGGCGTCAGGGTGAGCGACGGCGACGGGTTCGGGTTGCCGGAGCCGCCGAAGACCACGTCGCTGCAGAAGTAGTAGACCTGGTCCGCGTGGCTGGCCTTCCAGATCGTGTAGAGCACGGCCCGGCCGCTGCGGCCCGGCGCGCTCACGTTCACCGTGTACGTCTTCCCGTTCAGCACCGGGTCGGACTCGGTCTCGCCACCGCCGGGCGGGATCACGCCGGTCTGCCCGGCCAGTTGCAGGTCACCCCAGGCCAGCCGCTGGGTGAGCGGGTTGAACCCGGGCTTCGTCACGTAGGTCAGCAGATAGTCCGCACCGTGCTGCGCCTGATCGTGCATGCGCAGTGTGAACGCGGTCGGGACGGTCTGCGCCACCCACGCGCCGGGCGTGTCCAGCGCGGAGTAGCGGGTGCCGCCGGTGTTGCCCGCGCTGCACAGCGTGCCGTCCGGGATCGCGGCCTGGTGGTTGCCCTGGACGTTCTCCCGGTAGAGACCGTTCCAGTTCCACATCGCGGTCGAGTCGGCCTGCCATGCCTGCCAGCACATCGGGTCCTGGGTGGCCATGGCCGGGTTCTGGAAGTCGCTGCCCCAGCGCTTCCAGCACCCGTAGTTGCGGG
Organism: Catenuloplanes japonicus; assembly: GCF_000717135.1. Taxonomy (GTDB): domain Bacteria; phylum Actinomycetota; class Actinomycetes; order Mycobacteriales; family Micromonosporaceae; genus Catenuloplanes; species Catenuloplanes japonicus. The sequence continues at coordinate 133,086 of NZ_JNXY01000035.1, read as the reverse complement.
AGGACGGGTTCACCGCGGACCCGTGCGCGAAGGCGCCGTCCGCGAGACCGGTGGTGAGCACGAGCACGGCCGCGGCCGCGGTCAGCAGCAGGCGGCGCAGGACTTTCGGGATGGGCATGAGGACTCCAAGCACTCTCGTCGGTGGTGCGAGAAAGTGCCCGAGCGCGGGTCACGGTGGTGGGACGGAGCTGGATCGCGCCGGGGCGGGGCGCGGTGGGTTGCCCGGCCGCCCGCGCCGTGGGGCTGCGTGGAGGCTCCCCGCAGTGGCCTGAGCCTCACACGAGCAAGAGATGCTTGTCAATGAATGCGCGTCGGTCCGGCGCGGTGGCCAGGTCGGTCATCACCCGTGCGAGGTAGGCCGGTTCCACGTCGAGATGCTCGGCGAGCACCGTCACCGAGCCGCCGACGGCGTGGGTCAGGTGCACCCGGCCGACCGGGTCACCCGTGGTCCGGACCGGCTCGGCCGGGTGGAGGTCGTCCCAGAGCACGCGGGTCGTGCGGCGCGGGAACCAGGGGTGGATCGTGACGCCGTTCGCGTCGAGCAGCAGGTGCGGCCGGGGGCGGACGAGGAAGGTGTACGTGACGCCCATCAGGAGCACCACGACGGCGAGGACCCGGCTCAGCCAGGCGAGGCGCACGTCCGCCCAGCTCTGCTGATCGGGGTTCGCCAGGAACAGGTTCGTGACCAGCCAGGCACCGAGGATCAGCTGGGAGCCCGGACCCAGGAGGCGGGCCGGCGCGATCAGGGTGCCCGGCGCGGTGCCGGCCCGCAGCGACTCCGGTCGCCGGCGGGCCGGCCCGGTCAGGATGGCGTAGGCGGCGAGGGGGCCGGCCATGCTGCCGAGGAACAGCAGGATGAACGTGATGCCGGCGGGCGACCACGCCGCGTCGTCGGACGGGGTCAGCGGCTCGGCGGCGAGACGGAAGAGCGCGGCGGCGATTGCGGCCGCCACCGCGAAGATCCTGATCTGGGTCACGGACACGCCCGGCATCCTATTGCCCGTGACGAAACGGTCCCGTGACAACCTTCAGGGGCCTTCGGCCAAGCCGTGGGTAAACTCCGCTCAGCTTTTCCTCGCTCCGAGTGAGATTCCCATGACCGGGGCGCATGCCATAGCGGGTGTGGCCGGGGCGCTCGGCGCCGCCCACCGGCCGGCCGCCGCGTTCGCCGAGGTCAGCGTCGCCGCGCCGCGCCGCGCCCGAGGGTGGGGCCGGCCTTTCCGGCCGTGCGGCCGGGAGCGTGAAATGCGTTGCCGGGGCACCTGCCGAGGCGTAGACACTCGGGCATGGTGCGGCAACGAGCTGGGCAGCGCCGGCCGGGTGCCGGGCGGGCCGTCTATCAGAAGAATCGGCCGGACACCCTGGGGGTGGATGTCGGGGGAGTGCTGGTGGTGCTGGCGGGGGACGACGTGGACACGTCGTTCTTCGGGGTGCGGCCGCTGGAGACGCCGGCCATGCCGGGCGCGTTTGCGCGGCTGGCGGCGCTGACGGCGGGGCGGTTCCGGGGGCGGGTGCACCTGGTGTCGAAGGCCGGGCCGAAGGTGGAGCGGAACACCCGCGACTGGCTGCACCACCACGGGTTCTTCGCGCGCACCGGCGTACCCCCGGAGAATGTGCATTTCGTCCGTGAGCGACGGGACAAGGCGGCGGTCTGCGCGACGTACGGCATCACGCACTTCGTGGACGATCGGGCGGATGTGCTGGCCTGTCTGGAGACCGTGCCGCACCGCTATCTGATGGGCGGGGCCGAGATTCCGGACTGGGACGCGCTATTCCGAGCTGTTACGCGGCAGCCTGATCTGGAATGACGTGCCCGACTCGGGGTTGAGCAGCGCGATCGTGCCGTGGTGTCGTTCGATGATGGCGCGGCTGATCGCCAGGCCGAGGCCGCTGCCGGGGATCGCCCGGTCGCGCGTGCGGGAGCTGCGGTAGAAGCGGGAGAAGAGCCGGTCGCGCTCCTCCGGCGGGATGCCGATGCCGTGGTCGGAGACGGTCAGCTCGGCCGCGTAGTCGCCGTCCGCGGTGAGCGTGACCGTGACCGCGCCGCCGTCGGGGCTGTACTTGATCGCGTTGCCGATCAGGTTGTCCAGCACCCGCCGCAGCCGCATCCGGTCGCCGGGCAGGACCAGCGAGTCCGGCAGCGTGGCGTGCAGCGTGATGGAGCTGCCGGTGAGCGACGAGAGCGCGGCGCCGACCGCCTCGCGCACCACCTCGGCCAGGTCGCACGGCGTCATCTGCACGGTGGCGTGGCCGGTGTCGAGCGCGGCCAGGTCCAGCAGGTCGTCGATGATGCCGCGCAGCAGCGTGGTGTTGCGGTCGATCACCTCGAGCAGCGCGGGCCCGTCCGCGGCCAGCTGGGCGGCGGAGGCTTCGCGGAGCAGGCTGGTGTACGCGCTGATCGAGGTCAGCGGCGTGCGCATCTCGTGCCCGATCAGCGCCAGGTACTCGTCCTTGCTGCGGGCCAGCTGCAGCTCCAGGTCCTCGGCGCGGCGGCGTTCCAGGAACTGGCCGACGTGCGCCGCGATGCCGGCCAGCAGCGCGACCAGCGTGTCCTCCGGATCCTCGACCACCTCGGCGAAGAACGCGAGCACGCCGAGCGTGCCGGTGCCGGACCGGACCGGGATGGCCAGCGCCGCGTGCAGCTGGGACGTCTCGATGGTGTCCGCGGGCAGCAGCGCGCCGCCGTCGGCCAGGTCGCGGATCCAGACCGGTTCACCGGTGAGCCAGGCCCGGCCGGAGATGCCCTGCCCGTACGCGAGCTGGTCCGGCACGTACATCTCCGCCACGCTGCCCGGCGCGCTCCAGTGCGCGGCGGTCCGCAGCACGCCGCCGGGGCCGTCGACCAGCCACAGCTCCGCGTGTGCCCAGCCGAGCGTGCCGACCACGGCCTCCAGCACGCGCGGCCCGGCCTCCTCCGCGCTCGACGCCTCGGCCAGCGCGGACGTGACCGCCAGCTCGCAGTTGCGGAACCGTTCGGTGCGCTTGAGCTCGGTGACGTCCTGCAGCGCGATCACGGCGCCGAGCGGGGTGCCGGCCGCGTCCGCGATCGGCTGGCCGTCGACGAGCAGCACGCGCGGGCGTTCCCGGGCGGGGCCGGCCAGCACCTCCAGGCCGTGCAGCTCCTCGCCGCGGAACGCGCGGGAGAGCGGCGTGTCGTCCGGTGCCATCGGCCGGCCGTCCGCGTGCCGCAGTCCGAAGTCGAGCGGGTAGCCGCCGGCCGTGAACGGCGCGGGCGTCCGCCCGGTGAAGCGCAGCATCGGCGCGTTGATCAGCACCCGGCGGCCGTCCGCGTCGCAGGCGACCACGCCGTCGTGCAGGTTGTCCAGCACCGCGTCCAGGAAACGCTGCCGCCGGTCCGTGCTCTGCCGGGCCTCACGCTCCGCGACGAACGTGCCGCACACCTCGGCCGCGTGCCCGACCACGGACTGCTCGGCCGCGGTCCACTCGCGCGGCCGGTAGTCGACCACGGCGCAGACGCCGACGACCGCGCCGGTCCGGGAACGCACCGGATATCCGAGGTAGGCGCGCGCGTCCGCCCGTCGGATCGGCGCGTCCGGCGGGACCCGCTCGTCGTCGTGGACGTCGTGGACCACCAGCGGGCAGCCGGAGTCGAGAATCAGGCCGGCCAGCGTGGAGCCGGCGGGCACGGCGCCGAGATCGGTCCACGCGTCCGGCAGCGCGAATCCGCCGCTCATCAGCATGCTGCGATCCTCGAGCAGCTGCACCAGGCCGGTCGGCGCGCCCGCGGCCAGCGCGGCCAGCTCCGCGATCCGGTCAGCGGCGTCCGGGGAGAGCGTGCGGCGGGAGAGGTGCACCCAGTCGGCGTCCGTGTCGCCGGGCGCCGTCACGGCGGTGCTGCCCGTCGTCGTCACCGTCGGAGATCCTCTCGTTTCGCCGCCACTGCGCTCTCAGACTAATGCCGCGAGACACGTCAAAACCCCCAAATCACAGACGCGAGGGTACGCCCCGAGCGCCCCCGGCTCGCTCCGTGTCCGACACGGCCGTTGTCGTCGGTGGGGCTGAAGGGCTGGAGAACGTGACTCCTGCGCGGGCCGCAGGCCCGGCGGCTCGACACGGCACTGTGCAGCGTCACAGCGAGGCTGCGGCCGCTACTGAGATTTCGGCGTGGAGGTCCGGACCTGCCGCGATCAAGCAGGCACTTCGTGGCCGAAATTTCATGAAATAGCGGCCCGGATGGCTACGGCATTCTCACCCTGACGCCGAAAGCTCAGTAAGTCCTGAAATGTCGGGCGCGTGGCGCCCCGTGATCACCGCCGCTCCGGACGCGCGACAGCACGCGGACCGGACCGGGCACGCGTCATACGGAAATCGGGGCGTTCCCTGTCGCAGGGAACGCCCCGATCGCCGGGAGTCTGCCGGACTACGCCGAAACGGTGACCGTCTCCGCGCCGGCGGCCTTCGCCGTGCGCGGCGTGAGCAGCAGGCCCAGCGTGGCGCCCATGACCGCCCACATCGCGGCCAGCTCGCCCAGCGAGGCCACCCGGAAATCCCAGATGAGCTGCGGCGACACGTCCGACGGGATCTCGCCGGTGCCGGCCGGCCAGATCAGCAGGATCAGCCCGTAGCCGACCAGGCCGGTCAGCACGCCACCGGTCACCGCGACCGGCGCGGCGAACCCGCGGGCCACCAGCACCTGCCGGACCAGCACGGCCAGCCAGGCGATCGCCGCCGCGGCCGCGATGAGCGAGAGATATTGCGCGGTGCGCGCGTTCACCGTGTCGGGGTCGCCGACCGCGGGCGGGTTCGCCGGGTACTTCAACGCGGGGACCAGCGCGAACGCCACGAAACCGAGGAACGCGAGCAGGCTGGCCCGGCCGAAGTCGGTGCGTCCGGGAAGCCGGTGCCGCACCTTCGCGAACACGACGGCGAGCACCAGTGCGAGGCAGATCGCGACCGCGGTCGCGGCGACCATGCCGCCGAAGACCTGCATGGCGCGGCCGACGAGCGCCTCCTCGGCCGGCTCGCCCGCGGTGCGGGCCTCCTCGACCGTGAGGGCGCGCTCGATGACGGGCTCGACGACTGCGAATGCGACGAGGGAGGCGGCCACCCCGGCCGCGACGCCCGCGAGGGCGCCGCGCTGCAGGATGCCGCCCAGCGTGGGCGTGGTCATCTCGGCCGCGATCAGTGGCACGGGACGCCGAGCGCGTGCCGGCCGTCGTGGGTGAACTCGTGCAGGTACTCCGCGACCTGGCCGGGGACGACCAGCCCGTTCTCCTGAAGGAGCAGGTAGAACACGATCAGCGCGACGGCCGCGAGCAGCCAGGCGAGCAGCGGGACCCGGATCGGCGCGACGGCCGTGGCGGGGGCGGGAGACGGCATGATGGAAGATCCTCTCGTCCATGCCTCGTGGCGATGTGATGCAGCGCCACGGCCGGTCTCCTGGCTCCCGGATCATCACGCCCGTTCCGGCCTTCCCAGACCGCGAGGGTCCGGTGGCGAGGGTGGAACGGGCACTTCCCGGTCACAGTGGCGAGGACCACGCCGGATTCACACCGGCTTCCCGAGCACCGTGGCCTGCGCAGCTTACGCCCCGTGAAAAACCGGCGACAAGAGGAGATGATCTATCTGACTAGGGCTGCTCCTCGTCGACGGCCGAGCGGTGGAAGATCACGTCGTAGATCGGGCGGTGCGCGGCGATGCCCCGGCGCTCGAACTTGGTCATCGGCCGGTGCTCGGGCCGCGGCGCGAACCGGTCGAACGCGTTGGTCAGACCGGGCTCCGCGGTCAGGCTCTCCATCATCGACTGTGCGTACTCCGCCCAGTCGGTGGCGCAGTGCAGCGTGCCGCCCGGACGCAGCCGGGAGCGGAGCAGCCCGAGGTGCGCGGGCTGGATCAGCCGCCGCTTGTGGTGCCGCGCCTTGGGCCACGGGTCCGGGAAGAAGACGTGGATCGCGTCGAGCGAGCCGGGCGCCAGCTGGTGCCCGACCAGCGTCAATGCGTCGCCGAGCGCGACCCGCACGTTGGTCAGCCCGCGGCGCTCGGACATGGCCAGCAGGTTGCCCACGCCGGGCGTGTGCACCTCCACCGCCAGGTAGTCGCGCCCGGGGTCGGCCTCGGCCATCGACACGGTCGCCTCGCCCATGCCGGACCCGATCTCCAGCACGACCGGCGCCTCGCGGCCGAAGAGCGCGGCGAGGTCGAGCGGCAGCGCCTCGGCAGGGTCGAGCGGCACGTCGACGCCGTGGCTCTCCCACAACCGTTCCATGGCGTCGTGATGCTTCGGACTCATCCGCCCCCGCCGGGGATGGAACGTCCGCACCCGTCCGTGGGACAGCGCGTTGATCTGGTCGGCCAACCCGTTCATCTGATCGGCAAGCCTCGTGAGGTGGAGTGCTTCCTCAAGATCAGTGTTCGTCTCGATACTCATCAGACCCCAGACAATACCCAGGGGGTACGACGGAAGCGCAGCTCCCGCCGTACCCCCTTTCGGGTTTGGTGGTGTTTTGTGGTTGTTTATCCGAAAGTGCAGGTGGCGGTAGGCGCGGGATTACTCCCCGTCCACGACGCGATGAACCCGACCGTGGTGCTCGCGCCCGGAGCCAGCACGCCGTTCCAGGCCGCGTTGCCGACCGTCACGTTCGCACCCGATTGGGTGACCACGCCGCCCCACGACTGCGAGACCTGCTGCCCCGCGCCGAACGCGAACCGCGCGGTCCACGAGCGGCTGGCCGTGGTACCCGCGTTCGCGACCGCCAGCTCGCCCTGGAACCCGCCCGGCCACTGCCCGGTCACCCTGTAGCTCGCGGTGCACCCGCCGGCCGGACCGGACGTGGGCGTGGGCGTCGGGGCCGGACTGCCTGTCCCGGTCGGCGTCGGGGTCGGCTGGGTGCCGGTGAGCGCCTGGACCAGCGGCGGGTACCACCTGTTCGCGATCTTGACGTCGCCGGCCGCGTTCGGGTGCACGCCGTCGCCGGTGTCCGTGGCCGGCACGAAACCGGTCCACTGGTCGACCACCGTGACCGGCGAGGCCGCGGTCGTCCTGGACGCGGCCCACGCCGGGATCGCCGCGTTGAACGCCACCGTCCGCGCCGCGCACTCGGTGCAACTCGGCGGGTCGACCGGGATGATCTGCGCGACCAGGACCTTCATGGCGGGATTGCTGGCTCGCATCTGGTCGACCAGCGTGCTGAACGCGGCCAGGATCGTGGCCGGCGCGATGCTGCTCCAGACGTCGTTCGTGCCCAGATGCATGATCACGACGTCCGGGTCGGTGGCGGCCAGCCAGCCCGGCAGCAGCGACTGGTTCGCGATGTTCGTGGCCAGGTAGCCACCGTGGCCCTCGTTCTCACCGTCGTAGACGAAGCCGCAGCCCTGCGTCGGCAGCGTACCCACGAAATCGGTGTTGGTGTATCCGGCGGCCTGCAGCTTCTGCCACAGCAGCGCGCGCCAGCAGCCGGGCGAGCCGGTGATCGAGTCGCCGAGCGCCATGATCCGGACCGGGTCGGCCATCCGGGTCTGGGCCGTTGCGGGCCGGATCATGAGCAGGGTGAGGGCGACCGCGCACACGGTGGCGACGGTCGCGAGGATGCGTGTTCTTGCGGGCATGGTTCAGCTCCGAACGGGATCGCTGCGAGTGAAGGCAGCGTGGCGACGCTCCCGCCGCTGGTGGTGGAAGGCTTGCCCTGCCTCCCGCACGACGGGCCCGAACGGCTCCGGAGATATTTTGTTTCTTCTATGTCATCTTTTCAAGGGGCGCGGATCCGGCTGCGAGCCCTTGCCCAGCGGCACGCGCGTGTTCTGCTCCGGATCCAGCTGGAAGATCCAGGACCGGCCGTCCCGCTCCCCGGTCAGGAACGCGATCCGCGTGGTGAGATAGCTCAGCTCCCGATCACCCGGCACCCCGAGCGTGCGCTTCTTCCCGCCGGCCGTGGTGAACTCGACCAGGCTCAGCGACGACGTGCCCTGCGCGGTCCAGGTCAGGCGCGTCCCGTCCGGCCGCCAGGCCGGGACGGCGGCGAACCCGTCCGTCTGCCCGCCGCCGCCGAACACGGCCACGGCCTGCTCCTTCGCCCCCGCGACCGTGCCCACGGTCAGGCAGGCGTCGTAGATCGACTCACATCGTCCGCCGCGGAACGCGATCCGCTTCCCGTCCGGCGCCCAGGAGACCGCGTCGTCCACGGCGATCCGCTCCGCGAGCGTGCCGCGCGCGGGTACGGGCTTGTCCGCGGGCAGCGGCTGGCCCTTGCACTCGGCGGGGAAGAGCACCTCCGGCTTCGTGGCCGGCTGCGGCGTGGCGGGAACCTCGATGCGGTAGACGGCCGGCCCGCCGGTGCAGCCCGGGGCGGCGAAGGCCAGCCACTTCCCGTCCGGCGACCAGTCCGCGCCGCCGGAGGCGTAGCCGCTGATCCGGCGCTGGTCACTGCCGTCCGCGTTCATCACCCAGAGGCGGTTCCCGGCGAGATAGGCGATCCGCCGGCCGTCCGGGGCCCATCGGGGCCGGGCGGCGGTACCGTTCCGGGTGAGCTGACGCTCGACGCCCCCACGCGTCACGAACACGTTCCCGTCCCGGACGAACGCGACCTCGTGAACGACGTTGCTCTGCTTGCCCGGACCGGCCGGCGCGATGGGCTCGCCCTGCGCTGAGGGCCTGCCCGGTGTGGCCGGGCCGGCTTGCGGTGCGGGCTTGTCCTGTGCGACCGGGCCGGCTTGCGGTGCGGGCATGTCTTGCGCGGCCCGATCGGCTTGCACTGTGGGTCTGTCCTGAGCGGTCGGATCGGCTTGCGCGGCGACCTTGCCCCGCGCGGCCGGATCGGCTTGGGCCGCCGGATTGGTGTGCGTGGCTGCGGTGGCCCCGGCGGCTGCGCTCTCGTGTCGATGCTGCTCGGCCGCCTGTGCTGTCTGCGGGGCCGTCAGCGTCAATGCCACGGCCAGGCCCAGCGCCGCGGCGCCGCGGTCGAAAGGCTTCCTGCGCACCACGGTCTCCCGAGCTCGTGCGATCCTGCGGCGATCGCGGCCTGCTGACGTGTCCGGGCATCCGATCGTCGCAACCGAACGGCACCTGAGCGCTTCCCGTTTCGCACCCTAAGCGGGAGTGCACCATTCAGGCCGTAAATACCGTATTTCGGGCGCGTCTCGGCCCATCTTTGCTGCTGGTCGGCTCTCCTGTCACGAGGTGGCGGCGTGCACGACGTGGCGGTCTGCGCGACGTGGCGGTCTGCGCGACGTGGCGGGCCGCGCGAACTGGCGGGCCGCGCGAACTGGCGGGCCGCGCGAACTGGCGGGCCGCGCGAACTGGCGGGCCGCGCGAAGTCGCGCGGCCCGCCGCTTGCCGGGTTCGGTGGCTACGACGCGGTTGACCACATCGCCGCGAAGGCCGCGGCCTCGCCGGTCAGCCAGCGGTCGATGTCCGCGGGCTTGGACGTCGTGTCGGCGCGGAACACGGAACCGCGCCGCACGTCGACCAGGACCGGCTCCGCGTGCGGGAGGATCAGGCCCATGTGGGCGGCCATGAGGTGCAGCGTGGCGACCACGGTCTCGTCGCTCGGCGGCGTCTCGTCGAAGTGGAGGCGGACGGCTTCCGCGCGGCCGCCCTCGTACCGCAGGCCGAGGTGGGGGTTGATCTTGACTGGAAGCCCGCCGATCACGGCGAGCGCGTCGTGGGTCTGGGCCAGCCACAGCTTGTCCAGGTCGCCGAGCGACTCGAGGTAGCGGGCCGCGCCCGTGGTCGACGCCTCGTAGAGCGGCCGCCAGCGCGGTTTGACCGCCTGCACCACGGCCTCGAGGTGCGTGCCGGGTGTGCGGAACTGGATGTCGGCCTTGAGTGCCTTGACGAGCTGGCCGTGCGGATTGAAGCCCGACTTTGCCTGCCGCGCCCGGCGGAGCCCGCTGACGAACGAGGCCTTCTTGGGGCCGGTGCGGCCGACGTAGCGGGTGAACGAGAGCATCGTCGCGTAGGGCGTGAGATCGTTCTCGAGAGTGGGCACGGTTGAAGATCCTCCCTGGTGGGGTGGCGTCTTTCGTACACACATACTAATCGACGGGTACGACATTTTCGACCCGCGGTGACGGTACGGTGACAGCGTGGAAAATCCGGTGAGCGCGGCACGGCGACGACTGACGACGGACGGGCCGCCGCGCCTGCGGGGAGGAGGGCAGGCCGGCGACTTCCGGGCGGTCTCGCTCCCCGCGCACGACTGCGACCTGCTGCGCGACCTGCTGCTCGCGGAGCGCGCGCGGACCGTGGTGGAGATCGGCCTGGCCTACGGCGCGTCCGCGCTCGCGATCGGTGAGGCGCTGGGCCCGTCCGGCCGGCACTGGGCGATCGATCCGTTCCAGAAGAGCGCCTACGACGACGTCGGCTGGGAGGCGATGACCGCGGCGGGTCTGGAGAAGACCACCACGCTGGTACGGGAGGACTCCTCGGTCGCGCTGCCCCGTCTGCTGCACGACGGCCTGCGGGTGGACGCGGCGTTCGTGGACGGCAGCCACCGCTTCCACGAGGTCTTCGTCGACCTCTACTACCTGCGGAAGATCGTGCGGCCCGGCGGCGTGATCGTGCTGGACGACGACGTGCCCCCGGTCCAGGCCGCGCTGCGCTACTACGTGACGAACCTCGGCTGGACCGAGATCCCCTCCGCGTCGCCGTGGCGCTGCACCGCGATCCGCCTCCCCGACATGCTGACCGAGCCCTCCTACGAGGACTTCACCCCGTTCTGAGCCGTTTTCGTACTCTGCGGATCAGGAGATCCGGGTCGTGGTGGACGTCGTCCGCGGTGACCCGGATGACATGCCGTCCGGCCGCGGCCAGGTCGTGCAGTCGTGCCACATCGCACCGGAACGCGGACTTCTCCCGGTGGTAGTCCCCCTCGTACTCGATCGCCACTCGCTGCTCCTCGTAGGCGAAGCCGACCCGCGCCGGCCGGCGTCCACGGTGAATGATCCGGTGCTGCGGCGTCGGCGCGGCCAGCCCGGCATCGTGCAGCAGCAACCGGACCCGCGTTTCCATCGGCGACTCGGTCAGTCGCTCGGTCAGTGAGAGCGCGGTGCGCAGCCCCGGCAGGCCGTGACGCGGCCTGCCGGCGAGGCTGCTGCTCCGGCGGCGGGCCGCTGTCAGGAGGAGCCGGCGGCGGCGCGGTCGTCGGCGAGGACTCGGGTGAGTTCCTCCGGGGGGAGGGGGCTGGAGAAGAAGAAGCCCTGGCCGAAGGCGCACTGGAGGCCGCGCAGCCGGTCCAGCTGGTCCGGCGTCTCCACGCCCTCGGCGATCTGGGAGATGCCGAGCGTCTCGGCCAGGTTGACCAGGGCCTGGGTGACGGCGGAGCTGGTGGAGTCGTCGCCGAGCCGCTGGACGAACGAGCGGTCGATCTTGATGGCGTGGATCGGGAGGTTCTGCAGGTAGGAGAGGGACGCGTACCCGGTGCCGAAGTCGTCGAGCGCCACCCGCACGCCCATGTCGGCCAGCTCGGTGAGCGTGACCGCGGCGCCGTCCAGGTCGTAGAGCAGTGACGTCTCGGTCAGCTCCAGCACCAGCTTGTTCGCGGCCAGGCCGGATCCGTCGAGCGCCTCGCGCACGTCGTGGACCAGCCGGCCGGAGAGCACGTGCCCGGCGGTGACGTTGACGCTGACCGAGAAGCCGTGCTCGCCCTGCCATCCGACGGCCTGACGGCAGGCCTGGTGCAGCACCCAGCGGTCGATGTCGGGCAGCAGGCCGTTCGCCTCCGCGGCCGGCAGGAACATGGCGGGCGGCAGCAGTCCGCGCTGCGGGTGTTGCCAGCGCAGCAGCGCCTCGGCGCCGGTGACCCGGCCGGTGTCCAGGTCCACCACCGGCTGGTAGTGGATCTTCAACTCGCCGCGGACCAGCGCGTTGCGGAGCTCGCCGTCGAGCTCCATCCGGTGGAGCGACTCGGCGATCATCTCCGCGTCGGCGAACCGGTAGCGGCCCTTGCCGTCCGCCTTCGCGGCGTAGAGCGCGAGGTCGGCGTCGCGCAGCATCCGGCCGGGGTCGTCGTCGTAGCCGACGCCGAGCGTGATGCCGATGCTGGCGCCGACCGCGGCGTCGCCGCCGTCCACGCGTACCGGCAGGGTCAGCTCCGCGAGCAGCCGGTCGGCCAGGCCGGCGGCCTCCTCCGCGGACGACTCCGTGACCAGCACCGCGAACTCGTCGCCGCCGAGCCGGGCCACGGTGTCGCCGGCGCGGGTGAGCGCGCACAGCCGTTCCGAGACCGCCACCAGCAGCGTGTCGCCGGCGGCGTGGCCGAGCGTGTCGTTGACCGTCTTGAACCCGTCCAGGTCGACCATGAGCAGCGCGGGCGTGCCGCCGGACCCGGGCGTGAGCGCGGCCGCCAGCCGCTCCGCGAAGACGGAACGGTTGGCCAGCCCGGTCAGCGGGTCGTGCGCGGCCTGGTGGGCGAGGCGCTGCCGCTGTTCGGTGAGTTCCGCGGTGAGGCGGGACGTCATCCACAGCGTGAGCGCCTGCCGGGCCAGGATCGCGCCGACCATCAGCGCGGTCAGTACCACCACGACCAGGTCGATCGTGCCGGTGCCGAGCACGTGCGCGAGGCTGATGGTCAGGCCCGCGATGGCCGGCAGATAGGGCATGACCCAGCCGCCCACGATGGTGCGAGGTGACCAGGTCGCGTCGCCGCCGGAGGCGAGCGGCAGCCGGGGCGTGCCCGCGATCAGCAGCACGACCAGCACCAGCAGTCCGGCCAGCGCCCGGTCCACGTCGATCCCGGAGTTGATCTCCAAATAGGTGGCGGCCAGGTTGTAGCAGGCGGCCAGCGACAGCGCGCCGCTGAACAGGCCGAGCGCGGGTTGTCCCTGCGCCCCGGAGAAGAGCAGCAGCGCGACGGCGAGAACCGCGAGCGAGCCGATGGTGTACGAGATGGTCACCCACTGCCGCCCGTCGCCCGCGAGCGGTCCGGCGTCGTGCAGCGCGGGCTCGACCGCGAGGATCCAGCCGGGCATCAGCAGCGCGGTGCTGATCTGCACACCGTCCAGCGTCATGCGCAGCTTGCCGGCCCAGCCGGCGGGCGCGGTGGGCAGCATCAGCAGCGCGCCGAACGCGCAGACGAACGTCATCATGGTGGGCAGCGCGACCACGACCGCCGGGACCAGTTCGCGGCCGGCGAGCAGGCCGGCCAGCATCAGCACGTTCGAGCCGAGCCACAGCGTGAGGCCGACCGCGCCGACCGTCCACAGCCAGCGGCGGCCGGACTGCCGGCGCATCGCGGCCAGCGTGTAGGCGACGAGCGCGCCGGCGAGCGCCGCACAGAGGCCGGCCTGCGTGAAGACCTCCGGCAGGACGAGCGCGGCGGCCTGGTAGAGCGCGGCGGCGGTGGCCGCGACGACGGCGTACCGCACGCCAGTGAGCGGCTCAGCGCGGGTCACCGGAGCGGGCCTCCCAGACGAAGTCGACGCCCGTGGGCTGCGGGGTGCTGCTGATGACCTCGTAGGTGAACGCGTACGGGTGCGACTGCTCGCCACCCTCGCTCGGCTGCCACGCGCCGACGCCGGTGCGGTACGCGGTGGACCGGGTCGCGAAGTCGCCGACCGTGCCGTCGTAGACCGTGCTCTCCTCGCCGAACGCGGCGCACGTCGGCCCGCTGCCGGAGACGATCCGCAGGCGCACCTGCCCGGCGTCCGCGTCCGCGTAGTTCGCGCCGTAGAGCCGGACCGACACGTCCGTGTCGCCGGTGTAGTGCACGGTCGCGCAGTGCTGGTCGTCCGTGCCCACGGCCGTGCCGGCGATCTCCAGGCGTGCCGCGCCGGTCTCCTGCGGCGTCACCGAGACGGTGCCGCGCTCCCAGGCCGCGACCGCCGGGGGCAGGGATGCCACGTGCCGTTGCCAGACCAGCCCGCCCGTGAACAGCAGGGCCAGCACGAGCGCGGCGCCGATCAGGTTGAGCCGGGCGCTGCCCGCGCTGCTCTCACTCTCGCTTGCCGCTCCGGCCTCGTTCCCGGCCATGGGAATCCTCCACGTCACCACCGGCGCGACGGGGGATGGCCGCGCTCGGCAGGTTGTATCGGCGTTGCGGACCGGTACCTGAGCGTTGCGCGCCGGCAGCACGAGCGTTGCGAGCCGGGCAGCCCCAGCGTTGCGAGCCGGGCAGCGGCAGCGAGCCGGGCAGCCCCAGCGATGCGGGCCGGGCAGCGACGGCGATGTGTGCGGCGGCGCCGGCCGCACCCGCTGAGACCGCACGAACCCCGGGTGCACCGGTAAAACCCTCAGGCCGCACCCGGCCGGGCCGACTGTGCGGCCAGTCCGGTCCCCGAGCCGTCTTCGGGTGACCGGTCGATCGGAAGGAGCCCGTATGAGCATTACCCGCAGGGGATTCCTGTCCCGTGGCGCTGCCCTGCTCGCGGTGGCGCTCGGCGTCGCGGCCGTCCCGGTCCCGGCCTCGGCCGCGGCCCCGAGGCTCCCGCACGCGGTCGGCGGCTACGTCCAGAGCCCGATCCTGAAGAAGGCGCGCTCGTCGGACGCGTCCGCCGCCGCCGACCTGCCCGCCAGCGTCGACCTGCGCTCCTACGCCCCGTCCCCGGGCGACCAGGGCCAGGTCGGCGCCTGCGTGTCGTGGACCATCGCGTACCAGATCATGGGTTACTACGCGAAGCGTCAGTCCGGGGCGGGCGCGCCCTACGCGCCGCTCTTCCTCTACATGCGCACGGTCGCGTCCGGCGGCGCACCGAGCGCCGGCACGAACCCGGACCACGCGCTGACCACGGCGTCGAACGGCGGCGTGGACACCCAGGACCACTACTTCCAGGGCACCACCGGCTGGCAGACCCCGCCGACCGCGGACGAGATCGAGAACGCGAAGAACTACCGGGTCAACGGCTGGCAGCGGCTGTGGGTCGGCGGCGGTCAGGGCGCGAACGCGCAGGCCGTGGTCAAGGAGGCGCTCGCCTCGGGCCAGCCGGTCGCCATGGGCTTCCCGGTCTACAAGGACTTCATGAACCTGAGGAGCCACACCAACTACACCACCACCAGCGGTACGAGCCTGGGCGGCCACATGGTCGCGGTGATGGGCTACGACGCGACCGGCGTGATCATCCGTAACTCGTGGGGCACCGGCTGGGGCAACGGCGGCGACGCGCACCTGTCCTGGTCGTTCGTGCAGACCGCGGTGAACGGCGCGTACACGGTCAGCGGCATCAGCACGCCGGCGAGCCAGACCGAGCTGGCGCCGTCCGTCGCGTCGCTCTCCGCGAAGTCCGGCCCGGCCTCGGGCGGCACCGCGGTCACGATCACCGGCTCCGGCCTGTCCACCGCGACCGCGGTGCGGTTCGGCGCGACGACGGCAGCGTTCACGGCCACCACGACCGGCGGCGTCACCAAGCTGGTCGCGACCGCGCCGGCCGGGGCCTCCGGCGCCACGGTGGACGTCACGGTCGTCAACGGCGCCGGGACCAGCGCGACCGGGACCGCGACGAAGTTCGCGTACACGCCGAACGGCCCGTCGGTCAGCGCGATCTCGCCGCTGTCCACCGTGCTCTACGGCGGCGTCACGGTCACGCTGACCGGCACGGACCTGACCGGCGTCAAGTCGGTCACGCTCGGCACCCGCACGGTGTCCGCCAAGGCGGCGGCCGGCGGCGGTGCACTGACGTTCGTCGCGCCGGCGATGGCGGCCGGGTCGTACCCGGTCAAGGTCACCACGGCGTACGGCGTGAGCACGCCGGTCACGCTGACCTACACGCTGCCGGACGCGCCCGCGGTCACGGCCGTGTCGACGACCACGGCGTCCACGTTCAAGGCCACGCCGGTCACCATCACCGGCACGAACCTGCTGAAGGCGACGCTGTCGCTGGGCGGGAAGACGGCCGGCGGGACCGTCACGGACACGAAGATCACGGTGTCGCTGCCGGCGCGTCCCGCCGGTGACGTCCCGCTGACCATCACCACGGCCGGCGGCACCACGAGCGTCACGGTCAGCTACGTCGCGCCGCCGAAGCCGGTCGTGACCGAGCTGAGCGCGACCAGCGGGCCGACGTACAAGACCACGCAGGTCGTGATCAACGGGACCGGGCTGGCCGATGCCACCGCGCTCACGCTCGGCACGCAGAAGCTGTCGTTCGTCAGGGTCTCCGCCACGCAGGTCAAGGCCACGTTCCCGGTGAAGGCGGCCGGCACGTACGAGGTGCGGTTGACCACGCCGGGCGGCACCAGCGACCCGGCGACGTTCACCTACGTCGCGCCGGACAAGCCGGTCATCGGCGCGCTGAGCGCGGTGTCCGGCCCGGAGAAGAAGACGATCTCGATCACCATCACGGGTACGGCGCTGAGCGACGCCACCGCGGTCACGCTGGGCGGGGCCAAGGTGTCGTTCGTGAAGGTGTCGGACACGCAGATCAAGGTCACGTTCCCGGCGAAGGTCGCGGGCGCCTACGACGTCCAGGTGACCACGCCGGGCGGTACCAGCGAGAAGGCCACGTTCACGTTCAGGAAGTGACCGCGGCAGTTTCCCCCGGCCCCGGCGAGAGCCGGCCGCGTCGTGAGGCGCGGGCGACCAGAGATGGCGGGCGGTATCAAGACACGTTCTTCGTCTTGATGCCGCAGTTTCCCCCGGCCCCGGCGAGAGCCGGCCGCGTCGTGAGGCGCGGGCGACCAGAGATGGCGGGCGGTATCAAGACACGTTCTTCGTCTTGATACCGTCTGTCGTCGCCGGGAGTGGCGCCGAGCCCGGAGGAGCGGAGCGACGACCAGAAATTCAGTCGTCGTTGCGGGACTGCTCGGCGAGGAAGCGCTCCAGTTCCGCGCCCAGCTCGTCCGCGGTGGGGAGTTCGACGGCGGGGCTGGCGAGCAGGCTGTTCGAGGCGCGGCCGCGGACGAACGCGTCGTACTGCTGCTCCAGCGCGCCGACCAGGTTGCGGCCCTGGTCGTCCTCGGCGATCTGCCGGTCCACCTCGGCGCGGACCTCGGCGGCGGACGCCCGCAGCCCGTCCAGCGTGAGCAGCAGGCCGGTGGAGTGCGACACGGAGCTGAGCAGCGTCTCGGCCGCGGCCGGATATTCGGTCTGCGCGAGGTAGTGCGGCACGTGCACCGCATAGCCCATCGCGTCCTTGCCCTGTTCACCGAGCCGGTATTCGAGCAGGTTGCCGATGCTGGCCGGCACCTGCACCTTCTGCATGAACGACTCCTGATCGCCGAGCAGCGCGCGCCGTGTGGCGTGGCCGGTGACGCTGGTCGGCCGGGTGTGCGGGACCGCCATCGGGATCGCGTTCAGCCCGATCGTGAGCCGGACCCGGAAGCGCTCGATGAGCTGCGTCACGGCGGCGATGTACCGCTCCCACTGCAGGTCCGGCTCCGGGCCGGTGAGCAGCAGGAACGGCGCGGAGACCTCGTCGTGCACCAGGTGCAGCGCGAGCTGGGGCGCGTCGTAGCTGACCCAGTGGTCGCGGTCGAAGATCATCGTGGGACGGCGGGACCGGTAGTCCATCAGCGCGTCGTGGTCGAACGTCGCCAGCACGGTGCTGTCCAGCGTCGTGAGCATGTGGTCCACTGCCAGCTGGGTGGCGCTGCCCGCGTCCACGAAGCCCGTCATCGCGTGCACCAGCACCGGCTCGTCGAGCTCAGCGAGCGTCGGCAGGTCATCGGTGAGCTGGTAGAGCCCCTCCGGATCGAGCACCGGTCTCTCCCCCTCCATGCAAAGAACAAACCGACTCGGCCAACGTCCCGGTGCGGCGCCTCATTCCCGCATCACCGGGCGTTCCCCGCGAAATTCTCTCAAATTTCCCCGACGGCGTACGCGGCGGCCGCCTCATCTCGCCCTTCGCGTGGCCGATGAGGGATGAGTCGGGTTCCGGATCGCGGGGAGGATCATGCGCCGATCAACGGTGGCCTTCTACGGCGCGGCCGGCGTCGTGGTACTGACGGTGACCGCCACGATGCTGCTGGCGCCGTTCTCGCTGTCGGCCCGGGTGATCCTGCCGTGCGTGGCGATCCCGCTGGTGGACGTGACCGCGCTGGTGTTCGCGATCCGGGCCGCGCGCCGTCCCGGACTGGACGCGGCGACCCGGCGGGCCTGGCTGATCATGTCCCTGGCGTTCGCCGCGCTGCTCACCGGCACCGTGCTGTTCATCGTGTACCGGGACAAGTCCGCCCTTTTCCCCTCGCCCGGCGACCTGGTCCGGCTCGGGCTGTTCCTGCCGCTGATGCTGGCCGGCGTGCTGTCCATGCCCCGGCGCGCGAGCGGGCGCCTGGACCGCTGGAAGGTCATCCTGGACGTGGGTGCCGTGCTGGTCGGCGGCGCGATGGTCATGTGGTACTTCGTGGTCGGGCCCGCGGTGGCCGGCGCGTCCGGGATGGAGGCGGCCGATGCGGCGGCGGCGCTCTCGTACCCCATCGGCGATCTGCTTCTGCTCTTCGGCGTGACGCTGGTGCTGGTCCGGGGCGTGGACGCGGCCGCCCGGCTGCCGATGCTGCTGGTCGGCGCCGGCTGGATCTTCGAGATCATCAGCAATGCCTACCTGGGCTGGCTGGCCTCGCATCCGGGCACGCTGGCCGCGACCGCGTGGCAGTACTGCTGCTGGACGACGGCGGACGTGATGCTGGCCGCGGCCGCGTTCGAGGCCTCCCGCTCCGAGGGCGCGGCCCGGCTGGAGTCGGTGAGCCGGGCCTCGGTGAGCCGGCTGCCCTACCTCGGCGTGCTGGTCGGCCTGGCGCTGCTGGTCGTGGCCACGCTGCGCGAGGGCGAGATCTATCCGTGGACCGGGCTGGTGCTCGGCGCGCTGGTGCTGGTCGGCATCGTGGTGCTGCGGCAGGTCGCCACGCTGCGGGAGAACCACGAGCTGGCGATCACGGACGGGCTGACCGGCCTGGCGAACCGCTCCCGGCTGCACGACGCGCTCGGCCGCGCGCTGGTCCGCGGGCAGCGCTCCGGCCAGTCGACCGCGGTACTGCTGGTCGACCTGAACGGTTTCAAGCAGGTCAACGACGGGCTCGGGCACGCGGCCGGCGACCGGATGCTGGTGGAGTTCGCCGGGATGCTGCGCCGGGCCGTGCTCGGCTCGGACGTGGTCGGGCGGCTGGGCGGCGACGAGTTCGCGGTGGTGCTGCACGACATCGGCACGGCCGCGAACGCGCAGTCCGTGGTGCGGCGGCTGCGCCAGGAGATGGAGCTGCCGATCCTGATCGGCGACGTGGTGGTGCAGGTGCGCGCCGCGATCGGCGTGGCGCTGACCGGTCCGGGCGAGCACGGCGCGGACGCGCTGCTGCGGCTGGCCGACGAGTCGATGTACCGGGCGAAGCGTGCGGAGCGGGACGGCGCCGACCCGGACGTGGAGGAGCTGGCCGCCGCGCTCGGTGACGCGGTCGCGGCCGGACAGATGCGCGTGCACTACCAGCCGATCGCGACGCTGCCGGACGGCCGGATCGTGGGCGTGGAGGCGCTGGTCCGCTGGGAGCACCCGGAGCGCGGCACGGTGGCGCCGCTGTCGTTCATCCCGCTGGCCGAGGAGACCGGCGCGATCCGGCAGATCGGCGCGTGGGTGCTGGAGCAGGCGATCGCGCAGGTCGCGGCGTGGCGGACGGCCGGGCACATGTTGCACCTGGCCGTGAACGTGTCACCGCGGCAGCTGGAGCCGGGGCTGGCCGACCGGGTGTTCGCGGTGCTGGACACGTACGGGCTGCCGTACCGGGACCTCATCGTGGAGGTCACCGAGAGCGTCCGGGTGGAGGACCCGGTGGCCGTGGCGGAGCTGCGCAGGCTGCACGAGCGCGGGATCCGGATCGCGCTGGACGACTTCGGCACCGGTTACTCCACGCTGCGCTACCTGACCGCGCTGCCGGTCGACATCCTCAAGATCGACCGGTCGTTCGTGGCGAAGCTGGACGGCACGCCCGAGGGCAAGGTCGTGGCCGAGACCGTGCTGCGGCTGAGCCAGATGATGCACCTGGAGACGGTCGCGGAGGGTGTCGAGTCGCCGGGGCAGGCCGCGGAGCTGGCCGGGCTCGGCTGCGTCAACGCGCAGGGCTTCCATTTCGCCAGGCCGATGGCCGCGGGTGCGGTGTCGGACCTGCTCGCGGAACAGTCGGCGGCCAACGTCTGATTTGCCGTTAAAGCAGCAAATTTCCGTCATATCGTGTGGGAATGGTGAAGCAGGCGGGTGTCGGGGTCCCGGTCGGGGACCTGCTGGTCGACGCGGGGCTGCTCACCCGGCAGCAGATGTCGGACGCGGTGAAGACCAGGGTGCGTACCGGCGCCCGCCTGGAGACGATTCTGATCACCTCCGGCGTGGTCCGGCGGCTGGACATCTACCGCGTGCTGGCCCGCGGCTGGGAGATCCCGTACCTGGAGGATCTGGACGCGTACCCGGTGGACGAGCAGTTGCTCTCGGGCCTGGAACCGACCGAGCTGGTGGCCGCGGCCTGGTTCCCGGTGCGACGGCACGACGACGGCTCGGTCCTGGTCGCCACCGCGGAGGCGCCGTCCGAGCGCCGGCGCGTCGAGGTGTCCCGTCGGCTCGGCGGCGCGGAGGTGCGGTTCGCGGCCGTCACCGGTCTGGACATCGACGTGGCCGTGATGCACGGCTTCCGCGGCCTGGTGCTGGAGGAGGCCAGCCTCGGCCTGTGGCGCCGCGACGAGAACCGCTCCGCGCGCACCGTGCTCAGCAAGGGCCAGCAGTGGTTCTTCGGCGTGGTGCTGGTCGTGCTGGTGGTGCTCTCGATCCTCTACCCGCGCTCGGTCCTGGTCGCGCTCTCCGCCACCGTCGGCGCCGCGTTCCTGGTCAGCGTGTGGTTCAAGTTCGCCATCTGCCTGTCCGGCGCGCGGTTCGAGCGGTTCGAGGTGGTCACCGGCGCGGACGTGGCCGCGCTGCGCGACGTGGACCTGCCGGTCTACACCGTGCTGGTCCCGGTCTACCGCGAGGCGAACGTGGTCGGCGACCTGGTGGCGAACCTGGGTGCGCTCGACTATCCACCGTCCAAGCTGCAGATCCTGCTGCTGCTGGAGGAGGAGGACGACGAGACCCGGGACGCGGCCAAGGCGGCCCGGCCACCGCAGACGATCACGTTCGTCACGATCCCGGCCGGGCAGCCGCAGACCAAGCCGAAGGCGTGCAACGTCGGGCTGTTCCTGGCGAAGGGCGAGTTCCTGGTCATCTATGACGCGGAGGACAAGCCGGACCCGGACCAGCTCAAGAAGGCCGTGGTCGCGTTCCGCCGTGGCGGGCGGAGCCTGGCCTGCGTGCAGGCGGCGCTGAACTACTGGAACGCGGACGAGAACGCGCTGACCAGGATGTTCACGCTCGAATACTCGTTCTGGTTCGACTACATGCTGCCGGGCCTGGACGCGAGCCGGATGCCGATCCCGCTCGGCGGCACGTCCAACCACTTCCGCACGGACGCGCTGCGCCGGCTCGGCGGGTGGGACCCGTTCAACGTCACCGAGGACGCGGACATCGGGATCCGGGCGGCCGCGCTCGGGCGGACCGTGAGCGTCATCAACTCCACCACGTTCGAGGAGGCGAACCGGGCGTACGGCAACTTCATCCGGCAACGGTCCCGGTGGATCAAGGGGTACCTGCAGACCACGCTGGTGCACCTGCGGCAGCCGATCACGCTGCTGCGGATGATCGGGTTCCGGTCGGCGTTCGGGTTCGCGCTGCTGGTGGGCGGCACGCCGCTGACGTTCCTGTGCGTCCCGCCGCTCTACCTGCTGTTCGCGATCTCGCTGCTGCTGCCGCCGGGCGCGCTCTCGCCGTACTTCCCGGGCTGGGTGCTGTGGAGCGGGCTGACCAACCTGCTGCTCGGCAACTCGCTGATGATCTACGTGTCGATGATGGGCGCGTTCAAACGACGGCGGTACCGGCTCGTCGCCTGGGGCCTGGTGAACCCGCTCTACTGGCTCATGCACTCGATCTCCGCCTACAAGGCGCTCTGGCAGCTGATCACCCGTCCGCACTACTGGGAGAAGACCACCCATGGCCTCAGCACCGTCGCGGGACACACGCACACCGCAGACGGCGCCGTTTCGACCTGAGTGGCCACCGCGGGCGCCGTCCACGGTCACCAGCCGTCCGCAGCGGGCCAGGACGCTGCAGCACGAGCGCCGGGCCGGCACGCTGCGCCGCTGGGCGTTCCGGCTGGCGCTGGCCTCGCCGTACGTCGCGCTGGCGCTGTTCTGGACCGGCGACCAGTCCGCCAACGCGGCCCTGGACCGGGAGGGCGCGGCCATCGCGTGGGGCTCCGACGACCTGAGCTTCGTCAGCACGCTGTTCCCGCCACTGCCCGCGGCCGTGGCCGGGCTGGCCCCGTTCGGCGCGCGCGGTGCCGGCCTGGCGGGCGCGCTGGTGGCCGGCGTGGTGCTCGGCGTGCTCGCGGAA
Source organism: Catenuloplanes japonicus (assembly GCF_000717135.1). Lineage (GTDB taxonomy): Bacteria > Actinomycetota > Actinomycetes > Mycobacteriales > Micromonosporaceae > Catenuloplanes > Catenuloplanes japonicus. Next base: position 110,805 of record NZ_JNXY01000035.1, on the reverse strand, counting down.
CGGCTCTCCCGGTCCGGCCTGCCGTTCTGGCTGGTCGGCGCGCTGCTGGCCGGGCTGGGCGGGATGCCGGTGTTCGGCCGGCTCGCGGTCGGCGACCTGGGGCAGTTCCTGGTGGTGGCGCTGCTCTCTCTGGGCCTGGCCGGGATGGTGCGGTTCGCGGCGGACGGGGACACCGGCGGCGGCTTCACCTGCGGGCTCGCCATGGGCGCGGCCGTGATGTGCGACCTCTCTGCCGTGCTGTTCACGGCGATGCTGGCCGTGGCCTGCGCGGTGATCATCCGCCGGCACGGTTTCGGCGGCGCGGACGTGGCCCCCGGGCTGATCGGCGCGACCGTGCTGGTGATCGTCTTCCCGGCCGCGTCCGCGCTGCTGGGCTGGGCCTTCCTGGAGTGGCGGTTCGCCGGCACGTTCTTCGAGGGGCTGGACGGCGGGTGGGGACCGAGCATCGTCACGGACGGGCTCGCGGCACTGGACGACCAGCCGTGGCGGGCGCTGGGGGAGGCGCTGCTCCGTACCCCCGTGTTCCTGGCGGTGTTGATCCTGTCGTTGTTCCACCGCCGGTGGCTGCTGGCGCTGCTGCTGCCGGTGCTGCCGCTGGTGGTCGGGCTGGCCGTCGCGCTCGGCCTGCCGCTCTCGCCGGACGAGTGCCTGCTGGTGCTCGGCGTGGCCGCGGTGGTGGTGCCGGTCCGCCCCGGCCGCGTCACGATCGTGGTGCTGTCCGCGGCGATCGCGGCCCAGCTCGGCCTCGGATGGTTGTGGTGAGGTGGCGCGGGGGTATCACAGTGGAAACGTCACCGAGGAGGCCCCACCATGGCACGCATCGTCGACCGCATTCAGCGATTCCTCCGCTCGCCCTCGGGCCGCAGCGCCGCCCAGCGCGTGCAGCGGGAGCTCGCGAAGCCGCAGACGCAGCAGAAGCTGCGCGGACTCCTGACCCGGTTGTCCGGCCGTCGCCGGTAACCGGCATCCTGTCCTTCACCACCAGCACGTCTTCCGGAGCGCACACGTGACCGTACCCTCGGATGGGTTTGACATCTCCGCCCCCGCACCCGATGACGACGACCCGATCGCCGAGGACGAGTCGATCGCCGCACCGCCCGGCGGGCTGTGGGACCGGATGAAGAGCGATCCGCAGTACGCACCGGAGCACCTCGCGCTGGAGGCCGTGCGCCGGCTCGGCCCGCAGGCGCGCGACTGGGCCGAGCGGTCCCGCGCGGCCCAGCCGGGCGTGCCGGCCGACGTGCTGGCCCGGCGCGCGACCAAGCGGTTCCGCACGCACGCGCGGCTGTCCGGCGCGGTCTCCGGCGCGGCCGGGCTGCCCGGCGCCGTGGTCGACGTGGGCGTGCTCGCCTGGACCCAGGCGCGGATGGTGCTGCACATCGCCGCCGCGTACGGCGTCGACCCGACCCACTCCGACCGCGCCACCGACCTGCTGGTCCTGCAGCGGGTGCACAAGGTCGCGGAGACGGCCAGGACCGCGCTCGGCGTGGCGGCCGGCCGGGAGCGGGCCAGCGCGCTCTTCGCCCGTGCGGGCGGCGCGCCGCTGACCGGCGTGATGCTGCGGCTCGGACTGCGGCTGGCACAGATGGCGGGCGTGCGCGCGGCGAAGCGGATGTTCGCCAAGGTCGTGCCCGGTGCCGCGGTCGTGCTCGGCACCTGGGCCAACTCCAGCGCCACGACCTCGCTGGCCAAGCGCGCGGTGGAGATCTACCGGGACACGCCGCCGCGCGCGCTGACCTCCTAGCCTTCCGGGGGACCCCGGAAAACGTTATCTTGAAGGGCCCGGATCGGAGCGCTGCACATGATCGACCGCGGTCGTCTCGCCACGCTGCTGGCCCGGGAGCGCGCCACCTACGCCGATCGCAGCCCGCGCTCCGCCGCGGCCCACGCGCGCGCCGAGCACCTGTTCGGCCGCGCGCCGATCACGCTCTATCTGGACAGTGCGCGCGGCGCCCACGTGACCGACCTGGACGGCCACGACTACGCGGACTTCTGCCTCGGTGGCACGGACGCGATGGCCGGGCACTCCCCGGCGCCGGTCACCGAGGCGCTGCGCCGCGCCGGGCTCAGCGCCACGCTGCCCACCGAGGACGCGGAGGCGGTCGGCGCGGAGCTGGCCCGCCGCTTCGGGCTGCCGCTGTGGAGCTTCGCGCTCACCGCGACGGACGCGAACCGGTGGGCGATCCGGCTGCTGCGCGCGGTCACCGGCCGGCCGCGCATCCTGGTCAACAGCCACTGCCACCACGGCGCGGTCGACGAGACGCTGATCGTGACCGGGCCGGACGGCCGGCCGCGCAGCCGGGCCGGGACCGTGGGCGCGCCGGTCGACGTGCTCACCACCAGCCGCGTCGTGGAGTTCAACGACGTGGACGCGCTGGCGCGGGAGCTCGCGCACGGCGACGTGGCCGCGGTGCTGATGGAGCCGGCGCTGACCGGCGTCGGCATCGTCACGCCGGAGATCGGCTACCTGGCCAAGGTCCGGGAGCTGACCCAGCGATACGGGACATACCTGATCAACGACGAGACGCATACGTTCTCCGAGGGGCCGGGCGGTGCGACCCGCGCCTGGGAGCTGCAGCCGGACGTGGTCACGATCGGGAAGGCGATCGGCGGGGGCGTGCCGTCGGCCGCGTACGGGATCACCACGGAGCTGGCCGACGCGCTGGCCACCCGGTCCGATCTGGACCTGTCCGACGCCGGCGGCAACGCGCTCTCGATGGCCGCGACCAGGGCCACGCTGACGTCGGTGCTCACCGACGCGGCGTTCGCGCACATGATCTCGATGGCCCGCGCGTTCGCGGCCGGCGTGCGGCTGGTGCTGGACCGGCACGGACTGACCTGGTCGGTGTGCCAGCTGGGCGCGCGGGTCGACTACCGGTTCGTGTCACCGGCGCCGCGCAACGGCACGCAGTCCGCGGCCGCGGCCGACCCGGAGCTGGAGGACTACCTGCACGTCTACCTGGCGAACCGGGGCGTGCTGCTGGCACCGTCCCACAACATGGCGCTGATGTGCCCGGACACCACGCTCGACGACGTGGCCCGCCACCAGGAGGCGTTCCACGGCGCGATCAAGGAGCTGACGAGCTAGTTCGTTCTAGGACCAGGACTGCTTCGGGAGCACGACGATCTGGCCGAAGAACTCGTCGATGTTGCGGACCACGTTCTCGAACTCGTCGAGGTCTATCGGCTTCGTCACGTACGCATTCGCCTGCAGCGTGTAGCTGGACAGGATGTCCGTGTCAGCCTTCGAGGTGGTCAGCACCACGATCGGGATCAGCCGCAACCGCTCGTCCGACTTCACCTCGGCCAGCACCTGCCGGCCGTCGACGCGGGGCATGTTGAGGTCGAGCAGGATCAGGTCGGGGCGGTGCGCCTCCGCGTGCTTGCCCTCGCGCCGCAGGAACTGCAGCGCCTCCTGCCCGTCACCGACCACGTCCACGTGCTTGGGGCTGCCGGAGGCCTCCAGCGCCTCCTCGATCATGAGCACGTCGCCGGGATCGTCGTCGACCACGAGGATGCGGACCGGCTGCGTGGAGGTGGACATCATCACCGGTGGTTCCTCTTTCGCTCGCGTGCGGGACCGCAGTCTATGACACCCGCGCCGCGCTCCCCGGATACCTGGGTCCGCTTCTCGCGCTTTTCGGATACCGACGGTGACGTGAAACGGATAGAAGCGTGCCGGCCAAGCACGGGGGAACCTGGCCGGCACGCGGATCTTGGAAGGGCGCAGCAGCGCGGGTCTCAGCAGCCGTCCGGACCGAAGTGGCCGCGGAGCTTGGTGAGCGCGCGGGTCAGCAGCCGGGAGACGTGCATCTGGGACACGCCGATCTGGTCGGCGATCTGCGACTGGGTGAGGTTGCCGTAGAAGCGGAGCGTGAGGATCTTCTGCTCGCGCTCGTCCAGCGTCGCCAGCGCCGGGCCCAGCGCGACGCGCAGCTCGGCCAGCTCGAACTCGCGGTCGACGCCGCCGAGCGTGTCGCCGAGCTCGGTCGAGCCGTCTGCGGTGGCCGGGGTGGAGAGCGAGGTGGCCGTGTAGGCGCGGGCACCCTCGAGGCCCTCCAGGACCTCCTCCTCCGTCACCTTCAGGTGCGCGGCGATGTCCGCGACCGTCGGGGAGCGGCCCAGCGACTGCAGCAGCGTGCTGTTCGCCTCCGAGATGGCCAGCCGCAGCTCCTGCAGCCGGCGCGGGACCCGCACGTCCCAGGTCCGGTCGCGGAAGTAGCGCTTGATCTCGCCGATGATGGTGGGGATCGCGTACCCGGCGAAGTCGACGCCGCGCTCCGGGTCGAACTTGTCGAGCGCCTTGATCAGTCCGATCGTCGCGGTCTGCTCCAGGTCGTCCATCGGCTCGCCGCGTCCGGAGAAGCGCAGCGCCAGATGGCGGGCCAGCGGCAGCCAGGCCTCGATCGCCTGGTCACGCAGCGCCTCCCGGGACGGGTGTCCGGCGGGCATCGCGCACAGGGTCGACAGGAGTTCGGTCGCGCGGTCCGCCTTCGCGGCGCGACTGAGCTCCGGGGCCTTCGTGTCTGCCGTGGTCGTTGCGGTCATGGTGGTCCTCCCAGCACCTCGGTGTCCTCCGAACCCCGGGGGCGCAGTCGACGGTTGGTGCACGCTATCGACCGGGGGCTCGGCGACCTGCTTACTAGCCGCTGGCCTCCGGGCTCAAACCACCTTTTCCAAGAATATTTGCTGTCCACCAATCGAGTTCGATTAGCATGTCGCTCCGTAGTTGAGCAACTACGAGATGTGACGGACTTCCGACTCTGTGACGGCCTTCGCGCGCAATGACGGATGTCTATGATGTGGCCGTGGCACGGATACTTCTCGTACCCGGGCGAAGCGCCGCCTCACCCGACCACTGGCAGTCGCGCTGGGCGGCCGACCACCCGGACTACCAGTGGGTCCCCCGTCCCCGCGGCCCGCTCTTCGACCTCGACCTGCGCGTCGCCGCGCTGCACCGGGCGATCACCGCGTCCCGCGAGCCCGTCGTGCTGGTCGCGCACAGCGCCGGGTGCATCGCGACCGTGGTCTGGGCGAGCCTGCACGCCGGCCCGGTGAAGGGCGCGCTGCTGGTCGCGCCGCCCTACATCGATCCGGAGTGGAAACCGGGGCCGGACGATCCGGACGAGCCGGCCATCGACGTGCCGCGGCACGCGCTGCCGTTCCCGGCCATCGTGGTCGCCAGCCGCACCGATCCCTATGCCGAGTTCGAGGAGTCCCGCGACTACGCGCAGGACTGGGGCGCGCAGCTGATCGACGCAGGTGACGCCGGACATCTGCACAGCGCCGCGGGGTACGGCCCGTGGCCCGCCGGCGAGCAGCTCCTCAAGAACCTGCTGTGAGAAACGGCCCGAGCGTTCTAGGGTCGAGTGATGATCACGGTGCGGCGGGCTGAATCGACGGACGCGGCAGAGCTGGTACGGCTGCGGGCCGTCATGATCCGGGACGCGTTCGGCGAGGGCGACGCACCGGAGGGGGAGTGGACCGGCATCGCGGAGCGGCAGTTCCGGGTGCGGCTCGGTGACTCCGCCGGGCTGCTGGCCGCGTTCGTCGTGGACCGGCCGGACGGCACCGGCCTGGCCGCCTGCGCGGTCGGGAGCGTGGACACGCGCATCGCCAGCCCGAATTCGCCGACCGGCGAGGGCGGCTACATCTTCAACGTGGCCACCGATCCGGACTACCGGCGCCGCGGCTACTCGCGCGCGTGCATGGAGGAGCTGATCGAGTGGTTCGCCAAGCGCGGCGTGGCCCGCGTGTCGCTGCACGCCTCGCCGGACGGTGAGGCGGGGTACCGCGCGCTCGGCTTCACCCCGCCCCGCCACACCGCGCTGCAACTCGACCTCTGGCACCGCTTCGCTCAGGAAGTCTGAGCGGCACCGATTCGCTCAGGAGGCTTTCGCTCAGGAGGCTGCAGCGGCGGCCGATCCGTCTGGTCACACCACCGCCATGGACGGCGTGTGCGCGGACCACGGAAGGGTCGGACAATGCATCCACGGGCTATCGGACTCGCCATCGCCGGCGTGGCGACCGCGATCGCGCTCTCCGGTTGCAGCGTGCTCGGGCTGACCACGGAGAGCAGCACCACCGGCTCCTCCTCCGACGCGTCCGCGGGCGCGGGCGACGGCCAGTGGAGCACGCGCGTGCTCACCGGCACGCCGACCGCGAGCACCACGCCCGCCGGTGTCCCGCTCAGCCCCACGCCGACCAGCGTGCTCACCATCTCCGCGGACCCGGCCGCGTCGGTCAGCCCGGTCCCGCCGGAGTGCATCGGCAACCTGCGGCCGAACGTGATCAACGGGCTGACCGTCACGCCCGGCGCCGGGCAGGCGACCGTGACCTGGGTCAACGTGGGCGATCCGACGGTCATGTCGTACCGGCTGGCCGCGATCCCGCAGACGATCTACTACGGCGACCAGGCGCCGGCGGACTGGAAGGACGTGCCGGCCGGCGACGGCTGCACCACGATCACCCAGACCGTGACCGGGCTGAAGAAGGGCGAGCCGTACATCTTCTGGCTGGACGCGGTCGTCAACTCCTACGAGTACGGCGTGGGCCGCGACCTTCAGATCGCCCGCTCGACGCCGTTCATCGTGCTGTAAGGGCCGTGGTAGTGCCGCGGTACCCGCTGACCGGCACTGAGCACCAGCAGCGCCGCGTCCGAGGCCGCGTGCGCCAGCGCCGTCTCCGGCTCGCCCAGGACCAGCTCACGCACCACCGGCGGGCGCGACGGCAGGCCCGCCACCGCGGCGTCGATCGCATCCGCCTGTGCGCGCTGCAGCCGCTCCCGTTCGGCCGGCAACGTCCCGGCCGCCCGTGCCACGGCCCGCTCCCGGGCAGTCCAGGCGGTCACCACCCGGAGCGCGCCGTGCCGTCGAGCCGCCGTCCGTGCCGCCCACCGCAGCGCCGCCGCCGACTCCGGCGTGCCGTCGTAACCGATCGCGATCCGCTCCATGACAGCCTCCCGGGCTCGATTCCAGTCTTCCCGTACCCCCTGATGGGCCGACAGGGACTTTGGTCCTGAAACGTGCCTGGACCGGTGGCCGGACCGCTGGCAAGGTGGGGCAGGGGGAGGTGATGCCGGATGGCGGCGGACGACGATTTCGGGGCACGGCTCCGCGCCACCGCGCCCGACCTGCTCGTCGAGGCCGCGGCCGACCATCTCCGCGAGTGGCACGGCGTCGACGCGGCGGACGTGCTCTTCGCCGACTACCGCATCTCCGGGCTGTGGCCGCTGCTCGACGACCGCGACGACGACCCGCTCGGCGGCATCCTGCGCGACCGCGGCGCGTCCGCCCGCTGCTTCGCCGGTCAGCAGCCGGTGGTCGAGGGCCGCCGCGTGTTCCTGCCGCTCACCGCGTGGGGCGAGCGCGTCGGCGTGCTCGTGCTCGACGGCGACGGCCTCGACCTGGACCGCCTCGCCGAGACCGCGGACGAGCTGGCGGTCGCGCTGCGCGCCGCGGATCGGGACACCGACCGTTACCGCCGGGCCCGCCGCCGCGAACGGCTCACCATGGCCGCCGAGATGCAGTGGGACCTGCTGCCCGGCCGCAGCCTCAGTCATCCGCGCTTCGAGCTGGCCGGCCAGCTCGAGCCGGCGTACACGGTGGCCGGCGACCACTTCGACTGGGCCGTCACGGACGAGAAGCTCACGCTCACCGTCATGAACGGCAGCGGCACCGGGCTGGCCGCGTCCGCGCTGTCCGGGCTCGCGGTCAACGCGATGCGCAACGCACGCCGGTCCGCCGGTGACATCGTCGAGCAGGCCGAGCTGGCCTCCGACACCGTCTTCGCCCACTACGGCGGCGAGCGGCACGTGGCCACGCTGCTGCTGGAGGCGGACCTGGCCACCGGCAGGGTCGCCGCGGTCGACGCCGGGTCCCCGCACGCGTTCCGCATCCGGGGCGCGACGCTCTCGCCGATCACGCTCGACCAGCAGTTGCCGCTCGGCATGTTCGGCGAGGCGAGGTACTCCACCCAGGGCTTCCTGCTCGAGCCCGGTGACCGGCTCTTCATCGTCAGCGACGGCGTGCACGCGGCCACGCCCGGCTCCCGCGAGGCGTTCGGCCAGGCCGCGATGATCACCGCGATCCGGGCCACGAAACTCCAGCCGCCGGCCGAGGCGGTCGGCGCCGTGATGCGCGGCCTGCAGGACTACCACGAGGACACGGACCCGGACGACGACGCCGTGATCGTCTGCCTGGATTGGCACGGGGCGGACTGATCCGCGTTCATCGGGTTGAAGCTCCCGGCGCGGGGTATGCGCCTCGGTTATGAAGAGCGTGGGTGAATTGGCGGTCGCCGTCGAGGCGGTCGTGGGACCCTTGCTCGACGTGATCGACTCCGCCCGTCTGGACCCCCGGCTGCCGGTCTCGGCCACGCAGTTCCGGGTGCTCAGCGTGCTGTCCCGGCGCCCCGGGCTGACGCTCGGCGGGCTCGCCACGGCGCTGGACGTGGTGCCGTCCTCGGCCAGCCGCCTCTGCGACCGCCTCGCCGCGACCGGTCTGCTGACCCGGGCCCCCGACCCGCGCGACCGGCGCGAGGTGCACCTGACGCTCACCTCCGCCGCGGTCGAGCTGCTGGAGGAGCTCCGCCGGCGGCGCTGTCAGGCGATCGAGGTGGTGCTGGCCAGGATGCCGACCGGCTCCCGGCGGTCGCTGCTGCGCTCGCTGACCGCGTTCGCGGCCGCGTCCGAGGCGCTGGCGTCCGAGCTGGTCGAGGCCGAGATCATCACCCCCTCAGCGGACGGGCTCGGCGTCGCCTAGAAAATCGCCGAGCACGCGTTCCGGCGCCCAGCCCTGCGCGCGCGCCCGCCCGATGTCCAGCACCAGACCGTAGGCCAGCTGCTCCACGGCGTACCGCGTGATCTCCAGCCCCGGGACCAGCACGGCCGCCGCGAGCGCCGCGGCGATCGGCACCTGCCGGATCCGCACGCCCGGAAGAACCAGAGCGACAACCTCGTTCCGGGGGTACGGGTGTGCGTCCGCGATGTTGTAAGCGCCCGCCGGCCAGTCTCCGGCCCGGAGGCACGCGTCGGCGAGATTCTCCACCGCGGTGAGGCTCAGCAGCACGTCCGGCCCCGGCAACCGGATCACGCCCCGCCGGACCGCCCGCCGCAGCCGCGGCAGCAGATGCGGATCCCCGTGCCCGTAGACCGCCCGCGGCCGCAGCACCACGGCGCCGGCCTCCAGCGCGAGTCGTTCCCCGGCCGCCTTCGTCCGCCCGTAGGCGGTCCGCTGATCCGCCACCGGCGCGTCCTCGGTCACGGTCCCGCTCTTCGTCCGGTACACGCTCCCGCTGCTCACCCACACCACCGGCCGCCCGCCCGCGGCGTCGAGCAGCCGCTTCGTGCCGTCCACGTTGACGGCGCGGAACCGCTGCTCCTCGCGTTTGCCGGGCCCGGGGTCGCCGACGGCCGCGGCCAGGTGGATGACGAGATCCGCGCCGTCCAGGTCGGGCACGTCGGTGGCGGCATCCCACCGGACGTGCCGGCCGGCCGGTCCGGGACGCCGCCCGAGACAGACCAGGCCCGCGCCGCACCGGTCCACCGCCCGTGCCACGTAGCCGCCGCAGAAGCCGCTGCCCCCGGTCACCGCCACGCGCATCCCCGCCTCGATCACGAGCCTGCGCCGCCGGTCTGCCCGATCGTGGGTCTGATCCGCAGCGTGCGCCAGCCGGGGAGCGCGGCGGCGCGGTCCGGGCGGGCAGCGACCACGACCGGGCGGAACGGCGCCAGCGCGGCGAGCACGTCGCGGAGCTGCGCGCGGGCCAGGCCGGCGCCGGGGCAGGCGTGCGGACCGGTGCCGAAGACCAGCTGCGCCACGTGCGGCGGCGCGGGCGCGGCCGGATCCGGGTCGTCGCGGTGCGCGCCGGTCGCGTGCCGGGTGACCAGGACGAGCCGGTCCCCGTGCGCGACCGGGCAGCCGCCGACCGTGCCGTCCGCAGCGGCCGCCCGGGGCAGCAGCGGCGTCGGCACGATGACCCGCAGCAACTCCGTGACCAGCGCGTCCAGCCGCTCGCCACCGGTGGCCGCGTGATCCCAGAGCCCGTCGTCCGCACACCAGGCGACCGCCCGCGGAATCGCCGCGACCGTGGTGTTGATCGCGGCCACCGCCAGCATCGCCGCCAGCCCGGCCCCCATCTCGGGCCCGGTCTCTGTTGCGGGCCTGCCCCGCCGCCGGGCCTCGGAATGCGAGCCGGTCGTGCCCGGTAGCGGGGAGTTCGCCGTGCCCGGCGCGGCCTCCTGCCCAGCGGCGACAGCGGTGCTGGAGCCGGAGTCCGCGATGACCGGGCAGCCGGGTGCAGAAGGGGTGCTGGTGGCGGCCTCCTGCCCGGCTCTCCCGGTGACCGGGCAGCCTGCGGCCGGCCCGTCGAGCAGTGGTGCCGGGATGCGCGGCGCGGAGGCGAGCAGCGTGGTCAGGCGAGCCGCGGTGATCGCCGGGTCGTGGCCGCGGCGGTGCGGCAGGCGAGGGCCGGGCAGGTGCGCGCGGGCGGCCGCGGCGGCCGCGTCGCGAGCGGCCGTGGACAGCGCACGCGGGTCGGCCTCGATGCCGAGCAGCGCGGCCGCGGTGCTACCGGCCAGCTCCGCGGTCAGCGCGACCAGGTCGATCTCACCGCCCCGGCGCAGCGTGACGAGGTGGCGGTCCAGCACCGCCAGCCACACCGGCCGCAGCCGTTCCACGCCGGTGCTGCTCAACCGCGCCGCGAGATCGCGCCGGGTGGTGCGGTGGGCGGCACCCTCCTGGTCGAAGAGCAGGTCCGCGTCGGCCAGGTCGCGGGCGATGGCGCCGGTGGTGCCCTCCGCCTGCCGGTCCAGCGGCAGCCGCGTCATCGCCTCGATGAACTCGTCCGTGCCGTTGACCAGCAGCGTCCCGCCCAGCCGCGTTACCGGCCGCCTCCGCACGGCCGCGAGCAGGGCGAACAGCACCGGATGGCCGCTCAGATAGACCCGCCGGTCGCGGGTCCGCGCCCTCACCGCGCCACCAGGCCCGTGGAGGTGTGCGCGCCGGCCGCGGAGCGCGGGTGGAATCGGGCGGCCGCAGCCCGCCGACCGGCATGATCGGCCGTGTTGCGCCGACCGGCCCGCGGGGCCGCGGCGTGACTGCCGGGGCGAGCGGGCGTCATCGGACGGCTCGGGCGGCGAGGGCGGAGGCGGCGGCGCGGTCGGGTTTGCGGGAGCGGCCGGAGGTGGGGACGGGGGCGAAGACGAGGTGGTCGGGGCGGGCGTCGCCCATGCGGCGCAGCGGCGCGCGGAGGGCGGCGCGGACCCCGGCCTCGGAGGCGCCGGGCGAGAGCTCGATGACCGCGGCCACGGTCTCGTCGTTGTCGTGGGCGGGGATGCCGACCAGCAGTGCCAGTGCGACGCCGGGAACGTGGAGCGACGGTTCGTACAGGCCGGGGTAGATGTTCTCGGCGGCGCGCAGGATCATGTCCTTGGCGCGGCCGGAGAGCACCAGGTGCGGGGTCTCCAGGCGGGCGATGTCGCCGGTGGAGACCCACTCGTGCGGCGGCGCGCCCAGATAGCGGTCGCACATCTGCGGCGCGCGCAGCTCCAGCACGCCGCCCGCGTCGAGGCGGGCGGAGACGCCGGGCAGCGGTGCGCCGAGCAGGTCACCGTCGCCGTCGTAGGCGATCTTGGCGCGGGATTCGACCGCGGCGGCCGGGAAGACCTCGGTGAGGGCGTAGACGCCCCACGCCTCGTCGGCGCCCGCGTCGCGGACCCGGGAGAGCAGCGCGGCCGACACCGGCGCGGAGCCGCTGTAGACGCGCCCGGTGAACCGGGTGCCCGCGTCCAGCGCGGCCCGCAGCTCCGGCGGCGTGAGATAGGTGGCCTGCGGGCGCAGGTGGGCGAGCTGCCGGGCGAGCGTGCGCGGGTTCCCGGCCGGCATGGCGACCGGCGCGCCCGCCACCAGCGCGGGCGCGAGCACGAAGAACGTGCCGCCCGCGACCGGCGACCCCGCGTCCGGGCGGACCAGCTCGGTGACCGCCTGCATGCCGGCGTCCAGGCTGGCCCGGCTGTGCACGACCGCGCGCGGGCTGCTCGTGGTGCCGGACGTGAACACGATGACCGCGTCGCCGTCGCCCTCGAAGATCGGTGGCGGCGGGCCGGACGGGACGGTCAGCGCGGGCGCGCTGCCGGGCCAGCGGCGGCCGAGCGTGGCGACCGGGGCCAGGTCGCCGAGCGGCGGGAGTGCGAGGTGGACGCGGCGGGCCAGCGGCGCGGCCCAGGAGGCGAGCGCCTGGGCGGCGCCGTCCGCGACGACCAGCGCGGGCTCGGCGAGCCGGAGCCGGGCGAGTAGCACGTCCGGCCCGGCCTGCGGGTCGAGGACGGCGGTACGCAGGCCGAGCCGGTGTGCGGCCAGCATCAGCGCGAGCGCGGCCGGTCCCGGGATCGCGGCGACGCCGAGCGTGTCGCCGGCGCGCAGGCCGCGGTGGTGGAGCGCACGGGCGTACCCCTCGGTGAGGTCGTGCAGTTGTCCGCGCGTGGCGCGGAGACGGGCCCGGCCGGTGCGCGTGCTGCCGAGGACGGCCGGGCGGTCGGTGTCGCGGGCGAGCGTGACGCGGAGCCGGTCCAGCATCAGGCCTTCTCCCAGACCATGGTCATCATGCTGACGCCGCCGCCGAGGCCGACCAGTAGTACCCGGTCGCCGCTGCGCAGATCGGGGAAGATCCGGGTGAGCTGGACGCCGAGGCTGGCGCTGGCCAGGTTGCCGAGCGTGGGCAGCGTGGGGACCAGCTTCTCCGGCGGCACGCCGGTGATCTCGGTGAACCGCTCCAGGTACGGCACGGTGACCTGGTGGACGAGCACGTGCCGGTAGTCGTCCCAGCTCAGCCCGGTGCGGACGCCGACCCGCTCGATGATGCCGGCGCCGACCTTCTCGAAGACCGCGCGCAGGGTGTGGCCCTCGCCGCTGAAGTAGGTGTGCTCGTCGCCGCGCGGGTGCCGGGAGCCGCCGCCGGCGATGCCGCCGACCTCCCAGTGCTCCGAGTGCGTCTCCGTGTCGATGTCCAGGATGCCGCCGCGGGAGACCTCCTCCAGCAGCACGGCCGCGCCGCCGTCGCCGAACGTGTATCCGGCGAACGCGTCCCGGGCCTGCCGCATGTCGGTGAGCGTGCGGCGCATCGCGCGGGTGGGCGTCTCGCCGGTGACGACCAGCACGCGCCCGGCCCGCCCCGCGATGATCATGGACCGGGCCAGGTCGATGCCGTTGATGAAGCTGTTGCAGGCGTTCGTCACGTCCAGCGCGTGCGCCTGCGAGCCCAGCGCGGCCTGCACGATGTGCGCGGTGGCCGGCTCCACCATGTCGCGGCTGGCGGACGCGAAGAGCAGCAGGTCGACGTCGAGCGGGTCGAGCCCGGCGCTGTCCAGCGCGCGCCGGGCGGCCGCGACCGCGAGCGTGGACGCGTACTCGTCGTCGCGGGCCATCCGGCGCCGCTGCACGCCGGTGAGCTGCTCGAACATGCCGTCCGGCAGGCGGAGTCCGCTGTCCGCGGCCACCCGGCGCTGAAGCTCCGCGGTCTCCACCTCGTTGTCCGGCAGCGCCGAGGCCGCCGCGGTGATGCCCACCCGAGTCATGATCATGCGCCGTAGCCTCTCGCAGCCCCGCCCCTCCCGGTATGAGTAGGCGAACTCAAAATAGGGAGTTCAGCACGGGCGAGTGGATACGCGATAGACAGGAACGGACAGTTCGAGGCGCCGTACCGGTCCGGACGACGCCCCGAGAACCCGCAGCTCAGAGACGGTGACGAATCCGGTTCAGCTCGGCGACGGAGCGGGCGGAGAACGGGCAGCCGGTCGCCGCGTGCGGTGCGTCGCCCTCGGCGGTCTCGCTGACCGAGCCGACACCCCACTCGCTCAGGTGCGACTCGAGGCCGGTGAGCACGCCGTCCGTGGGCAGGCCGGCCGCGATGCACGCGTCCAGGTAGGGACCCACGAGCCAGGGCCAGACCACACCCTGGTGGTACGCAGCGTCGCGCACGATCCGGTTGCCCCGGTGCGTGCCCATGTAGCCGAACTCGCCCGGCGCCAGCGACCGCACGCCCAGCGGCGTGAGCAGCGCGGACCCGGTGGCGCGAACCGCCCGCGGCGCGGCCTCGCCCCGCAGCGGCCCGTGCGGCAGGCTGAACGCGAGCAGCTGGTTCGGCCGGAGGCTGGAGTCGTCGTGGTGCGTGCCGCCACCGAGCGGGTAGAGCGCCGGGGGTGCGTCCACCACGTCGTAGAGCCAGCCGTCCGGCGCGACGAAGCGCCGCTGGAACGAGGTCTGCGCGGTCTCGTGCGCCTTCGTCAGGTCCGCGTTCTCCCGGCCGGCGGCGCGCAGCAGGCTGAGCAGCCCGGCCAGCGCGTTGACCCAGAGCGCGTTGACCTCGACCGGCTTGCCGGTGCGCGGCGTGACCGCAACGCCGTTGAGCCGCGCGTTCATCCAGGTCAGCGCGTTGCGGTCGGAGTCGTGGCGGAGCAGGCCGTCCGCGTCGCTGACCAGCAGCACCGGCGCCTGCCGGGCCTGGCGGGACGTCGGCGTGATCGGCGTGAGCGCCTGGGTGGGCGTCTGGAGCATCGCGGCCAGCGCGGACTTCGCGACCTCGGGCTTCTCCTCCCGGGGCGCCGGACGGGTGGCCGGGCCCATGCCGACGTGCCGCAGCAGCAGCGCGGTCAGCGGGTCGGCCAGCTCCGCGGCGAGGTCGGTGTCGCCGGTGCGGGTCACGTGCCGTTCGACCGCGTGGACCAGCCACAACGGCCCGTCCACCGGGTCGTGCAGCAGCCCGGCGTCGGCGGCCTCGACCGCGGCGGCGACGCGCGCCTGGAGCAGCGCCGCACCCTCGGAGGCGCGGCCGGTGTCGAGGAACAGCCCCTCGTACGCGGTCATGGTGTCGCCGAGGTACGCGTTGAACCACGGGTAACCGGACACCACGTCGGGCCCGTTGGCGGTGTCGACGATGAACGAGTCCGCGGCCAGCGCCAGCGAGGCGGCGATCGCGTCGCCCGGGTCAGCGCCGGTGACCAGCTTGTGCGCGCGGTCGCGGGCGGCCGCGACGATCGTGGAGGCCGGCGGCGGGCGCTCGCCCAGGTCACCGGCCCAGGCGGACACCTCCAGCGCCTGGCCGATGTCCAGCGTGGCGGTGAAGGACCCGGCGTGCCAGAGGTCCTCGACCGGGTTGAGGCCCCGCTCGGCCTCGGCGCGGGTGAACGCGTCCAGGTGCCAGGCGCCGCCGGCGGTCCAGCCGGGGCCGGCCAACCGGTACGCCTCCTCGACCACGGCGCCGTCGGACACGTTCGCCACGGACAGCGGCGGGCCGTCGGCGCGGCGCTCGCCGTGCGCGTCGCGCCAGGTGCACATCGCGGCCAGTTGCAGCTTGACCGGGCCGGGCGCGGAGATCAGCCGGTGCACGACACCGAGCGACGACTGGCCGTGCGCCATCGCCAGCTCGCGCTCCAGCACCACGTCGCCGACCCGCCAGCGCCAGCGCGGCAGGCCGTCGAGCAGCTCGAACAGCTCCAGGTGCGCGTGCCCGGTGGGGGCTATCGCGCCGGAGGCCCACTCATGCGTGTAGAGCTGCACCTTCGCGCCGGACGGCAGCGTGAGCGTGGCGTCCAGCGAGGCGAGCGCGACGTGGCGTTCGGTGAGCGCGGAGTCGGCGATCGCGAGGAGCGCGTGGTACCGCCGGGTGCGCAGGCCGGAGACCGTGCCCATCGCGTACCCGCCGACACCGTCGGGCACCAGCCATTCGCGGGACGCGCCCGCACCCTCCGACAGGGAGGCGCAGACCTGGGGACCGAAGATCAGCGGTGCGTTCAACAGCACGAGCCCTCTGTGATCGAAAGAATCCTGACAAGATGCTCCGAGGGCCTCACCAATGGTGAAGTCCCTGGAAAAGCAGGCGATGCGCTCGACGTTAGCAGCTTCCAGTCAAGATTTTGGGTCCGGCCGGTGACGAAATTCAGCGGTACGGCAGGCGAAATCCGCGCTCGTCGGAGCAGTGGACACGTGGGGGATTAGCGCGGTGACTCTCGGGGCATATGCGCCTCGCCCTTCGCGCGTCCGTACGGGCGGGCGGAGAGTACGGGTGTCCGGGATCACCGTCGCGTGGCGTCGCGATGGTATGGGTCCGGTCCGGCGAGGATTGGGACGCGGACGTCCGCGACGTTGAGGGGGAGCTTTCATATGCAGACCTGGCCAGGACGGCGTTATCCCCTGGGTGCCACGTACGACGGCACCGGCACCAACTTCGCGATCTTCTCGGAGGTCGCGGAGTCCGTGGAGCTGTGCCTGTTCGACGAGTGGGACATCGGCGCGGAGCAGCGCATCGAACTGACGGAGGTGGACGCGTTCGTCTGGCACGCCTACCTGCCGGGCGTACAGCCGGGCCAGCGGTACGGCTACCGCGTCTACGGCCCGTACGACCCGTCCGGCAGCGGCGCCCGCTGCAACCCGCACAAGCTGCTGCTCGACCCGTACGCGAAGGCGGTCGACGGCGACGTGCAGTGGCACCCGGCGCTCTACGGGTACCAGATGGACGATCCGAGCCGGATGTCGGAGATCAACTCGGCGCCGTACATGCCCAAGGGCGTGGTGGTGAACCCGTACTTCGACTGGGGCAACGACCGCCCGCCGCGCACGCCGTACCACCACTCGGTGATCTACGAGGCGCACGTGAAGGGCTTGACGAAGCAGCACCCGGAGATCCCGCAGGAGCTGCGCGGCACCTACGCGGGCATCGCGCACCCGGCCATGATCGAGTACCTGCTCAAGCTCGGCATCACCGCGATCGAGCTGATGCCGGTGCACCAGTTCGTCCACGATCACCGGCTCAACGACCTGGGACTGCGCAACTACTGGGGCTACAACACGATCAGCTTCTTCGCGCCGTACCACGGATATTCGGCCCTCGGTTATCTCGGCCAGCAGGTGCAGGAGTTCCGCGGCATGGTCAAGGCGCTGCACTCCGCGGGCATCGAGGTGATCCTCGACGTGGTCTACAACCACACGGCCGAGGGCAACCACCTGGGCCCGACCATGTCGATGAAGGGCGTGGACAACGCGGCCTACTACCGGCTCTCCGAGGAGGACCGGCAGTACTACGTCGACTTCACCGGCACCGGCAACAGCATGAACATGCGCGGGCCGCAGACGCTCCAGCTGATCATGGACTCGCTGCGCTACTGGGTGCAGGAGATGCACGTGGACGGCTTCCGCTTCGACCTCGCGGCCACGCTGGCCCGTGAGTTCTACGAGGTGGACCGGCTCTCCACGTTCTTCGAGGTGGTGCAGCAGGACCCGATAATCAGCCAGGTCAAGCTGATCGCGGAGCCGTGGGACGTGGGACCGGGCGGCTACCAGGTGGGCAACTTCCCGCCGGTCTGGACGGAGTGGAACGGCAAGTTCCGGGACACCGCGCGCGACTTCTGGCGCGGCGAGCCGGCCACGATCGCGGAGTTCGCGTCCCGGCTCTCCGGCTCGGCCGATCTGTACCAGGACGACGGCCGGCGCCCGTTCCACAGCATCAACTTCGTGACCTGCCACGACGGGTTCACGCTGAACGACCTGGTCTCGTACAACGACAAGCACAACGAGGCGAACGCGGAGGACAACCGGGACGGCGAGAGCCACAACCGGTCGTGGAACTCCGGCGTGGAGGGCCCGACGGACGACCCGGCCGTGCTGGAGATCCGGGCGCGGCAGCGGCGCAACTTCATGGCCACGCTGATGCTGTCCCAGGGCGTGCCGATGATCGGGCACGGCGACGAGCTGGGCCGCACCCAGCACGGCAACAACAACGCCTACTGCCAGGACAGCGAGATCGCCTGGATCGACTGGGAGAACGTCGACGAGCAGATGCTCGACTTCACCCGTACCCTCGTGGCTTTTCGCAAGAAGCACCAGGTCTTCCGCCGCCGCCGGTTCTTCACCGGCCTGCCGGTCGGCGGCCGCGGCAGCAACGAGGCGCTGCCGGACCTGGCCTGGTTCACGCCGGACGGGCGCGAGATGAACGACGGCGACTGGGGCAACGACTTCGGCCGCGCGGTCGCGCTGTTCGTCAACGGCGACGGGATCAAGGAGCGCGGCCAGTACGGGCAGCGGCACCACGACCAGTCGTTCCTGCTCTGTTTCAACGCGCACGACGCGCCCCTGGAATTCACGCTTCCGCCGACCGAGTACGGGCAGAAGTGGGAGAAGGTCATAGAGACCGCCGAGCCGTCGCCCGACAGTCCCGTCGTCGCCGAGGCCGGCGGCACGTTCTGGGTCCCGGATCGTTCAATCGTCGTGCTGGACAGGACGGTGTGACATGGGAACGCCCGCTTCCACGTACCGGGTGCAGGTGCGCCCCGGATTCGATCTCCACGCCACCGCCGACCTAGCCGGTTACCTCGCCGATCTCGGGGTCAGTCACTGCTACACCGCGCCGCTGCTGACCGCGGTGCCGGGCTCGTCGCACGGGTACGACGTCGCCGACCACACCAAGGTCAACCCGGAGCTGGGCGGCGAGGAGGGCCGGCAGCGGCTCGTCGCCGCGCTGCGCGAGGCCGGCCTCGGCCTGGTCGTCGACATCGTGCCGAACCACGCCGGCATCGCGGACCCGCCCAGCAACCCCGCCTGGTGGGACGTGCTCAAGCACGGCCGCGACTCCGCGTACGCCACCTGGTTCGACATCGACTGGACGCGCGGCCGGCTGCTGGTCCCGGTGCTCGGCGACGCGGACGCGGTGAACGACCTGGAGTTCAAGGACGGCGACCTGCACTACTTCGCGCACCGGTTCCCGGTCGCGCCCGGCACCGGCGAGGGCACGCCGCAGGAGATCCACGACCGGCAGCACTACGAGCTGGTGGACTGGCGGCGCGGCGACACGGAGCTGAACTACCGGCGGTTCTTCTCGATCACCACGCTGGCCGGCCTGCGCGTCGAGGAGCCGGCCGTCTTCGAGGCCACCCACGCGGAGATCCTGCGGTGGTACGCGGCCGGCGAGCTGGACGGCATCCGCGTCGACCACCCGGACGGCCTGCGCGACCCCGGCGACTACCTGCGGCGGCTGCACCGCGCCGCACCGGACGCGTGGATCGTGGTGGAGAAGATCCTGGAGACCGGCGAGCAGCTGCCGGACTGGCCGGTCGCGGGCACCACCGGGTACGACGCGATGCGCGAGGTCTGCGGCCTGTTCATCGACCCGGCCGCCGGGCCCGCGTTCACCGCGCTCGACCACCACCTGACCGGCAGGCGGACCTCCTGGGCCGAGCTGACCCACGGCACCAAGTACGCGGCCGCGACCCGCCTGCTGGCCGCGGAGCTGAACCGGCTGTCGAAGCTGGCCGGCGAGGTGACCGGCGCGAAACAGGGGCTGGCGGAGCTGGCCGCGGACTTCCCGGTCTACCGCTCCTACCTGCCGGACGGTGCCCGCCACCTGGCCAAGGCGCGATCCGAGGCCGGCCGCCGCCGTCCCGGCATGGGCCGCGGGCTGGACGCGCTCACCGCGCGGCTGCGCAACCCGGTGGACGAGCTGGCCGTGCGGTTCCAGCAGTTCACCGGCGCGGTGATGGCGAAGGGCGTGGAGGACACCGCCTACTACCGGTGGACGCGATTCGTCGCGCTCAACGAGGTCGGCGGCGACCCGGACCGGTTCGGCGTGCGACCGGCCGAGTTCCACACGGCCTGTGCGGCCCGCGCACCGGAGGGCATGACCGCGCTCTCCACCCACGACACCAAGCGCTCCGAGGACGTACGGGCGAGGCTGGCCGTGCTCTCCGAGGCGCCGCACGAGTGGGCGTCGCGGGTGAAGCGCTGGACCGAGGTCTCCGGGTTCGGCGATCCGTCGACCGCGCACCTGCTGTGGCAGTCCGCGGTCGGCGCGTGGCCGATCGAACGTGAGCGGTTGAAGGCCTATATGGAAAAGGCCGCGCGCGAAGCTGGAACTTCCACGAGTTGGACCGCGCCGAACACCGAATTCGAACAGGCGCTGTCGACGCTGGTCGATCGCGTGTATGACGATTCGGAGTTGTGTGCCGAGATCGCCGAGTTCGCGGAATCGATCACATTCTCCGGATGGGTCAACTCGCTCGGCCAGAAACTCGTGCAACTGGCAATGCCCGGGATTCCCGACGTGTACCAGGGCACCGAGCTGTGGGAACACTCGCTGGTCGATCCGGACAACCGGCGCCCGGTCGACTTCGCGGCCCGGCGTGAGCTGCTGGCCCGCATCGACGGCGGCGAACTGCCCGGCATCGACCACTCCGGAGCCGCAAAAATGCTGGTCACCAGCCGTACGTTGCGTGCCCGCCGGGACCGGCCGGAGTTGTTCACCGGCTACACGCCGCTGGAGATCGAGGGGCCGGCCGCGGCGCACGCGATCGCGTTCGACCGGGGCGGCGCATGCGTCGTGGCGACAAGGCTCCCGATGGGACTCTCACGTCAAGGCGGCTGGAGTGAAACATCGCTGAAACTTCCGGACCGTGAATACATCGATTCGTTCACGGGACGCGACTACAGTGGGGCTCGGCTGTCGCTTGCCGAGGTGCTCGACACATATCCCGTCGCACTATTGATTAGGCGCTGAGGGCTGTTGATTCAATGACGAATTTTGCTGTGTGGGCGCCCGGCTCCCACGTCCGGCTCAGTCTTCCCGGCGGTGACGTGCGGGAGATGAAGAAGGCCGAGGACGGCTGGTGGCGTGCGGACGTCCCCGAGGCCGGTCCCGGCACCGACTACACGTTCCTGCTCGACGACTCCGCGCAGGAGTTGCCCGACCCGCGCTCGGCCTGGCAGCCGGACGGCGTGCACGGCCCGAGCCGGGTCTACGACCACGCTGCCTTCTCCTGGTCGGACACGTCCTGGACCGGCCGGCAGCTGCCCGGCAGCGTGCTCTACGAGCTGCACGTCGGCACGTTCACACCCGAGGGCACGTTCGACGCCGCGATCGGCCGCCTCGATCACCTGGTCGACCTGGGCGTCGACATCATCGAGCTGTTGCCGGTCGCCGCGTTCAACGGCGTGCACAACTGGGGGTACGACGGCGTCTGCTGGTTCGCCCCGCAGGAGAGCTACGGCGGTCCCGACGGCCTGAAGCGGCTGGTCGACGCCGCCCACGCGCGCGGCCTGGGGGTGGTCCTCGACGTCGTCTACAACCATTTCGGCCCGTCCGGGGCCTATGCGCCGATGTTCGCGCCGTATCTGCTGGAGGGCACCCAGACCCCGTGGGGCAGCTCCGTCAACATCGACGGGCCCGGCTCCGACGAGGTCCGGCGCTACATCATCGACAGCGCGGTCATGTGGCTGCGCGACTACCACGTGGACGGGCTCCGGCTCGACGCGGTGCACGCGCTGGCCGACCGCGGCGCCGTCCACCTGCTGGAGGAGATGGCCGCGGAGGTGGAGGCGCTCTCCACGCACCTCGGCCGGCCGCTCACGCTGGTCGCGGAGTCCGACCTCAACGACCCGCGCCTGATCACGCCGCGCGAGGCCGGGGGTTACGGCCTGCACGCCCAGTGGGACGACGACGTGCACCACGCGCTGCACACGCTGCTCACCGGCGAGCGCCAGGGCTACTACGCGGACTTCGGCTCGCTGGACTGCCTGGCCGCGGTGCTGACCGGCGCGTTCTACCACGCGGGCACGTTCTCCAGCTTCCGGCAGCGGCGGCACGGGCGGCCGATCGACCGGACGGCCGTGCCCGGTCACCGCTTCGTGGCGTACCTGCAGAATCACGACCAGATCGGCAACCGCGCGATCGGCGACCGGCTCTCCAGCACGCTCTCCCCGGGCCTGCTGAAGGTCGGGGCCACGCTGCTGCTCACGTCGCCGTACACGCCGATGCTCTTCATGGGTGAGGAGTGGGCGGCCACCGCGCCCTGGCAATATTTCACCAGCCACCCCGAGCCGGAGCTGGCGCTCGCGGTGCAGAACGGGCGGCGGCGCGAGTTCGCCGGCCACGGCTGGGCGGAGAACGACGTGCCCGACCCGCAGGACCCGGAGACGTTCCAGCGCTCCAAGCTCGACTGGGCCGAGCCGGAGAAGCCCGCGCACCGCGAGATGCTCGACGTCTACCGCACGCTGATCGCGCTGCGGAAGTCCCGGGCCGACCTGTCCGAGCCGCGGCTGGACCGGGTGCAGGTGTGGCACGGCAACCAGTTCGTGGTGATGCGCCGCGGTGACTGCGTGGTCGCGGCGAACCTGGCGCCGGTCGCGCAGCGGATCAGCCTGCGCGCGGTGCCGCGCGGCGTGCTGCTGGCCACCGAGCCGGGCACGATCCTCACGCGCGACGTGGCTGAGCTGCCGCCGGAGAGCGCGGTCGTCGTCTCACTCTGACTCCCTCATGACGACAGAACGGCCGCGTGGAGATCTCCACGCGGCCGTTCTGTCGTCAAAGCCCTACCGGGACGCCATCACCGGGATGGTCGTGCTGGTCGGATCGTCGTCGTCGTTCTCCGGCGTGGGCTTGCCGTCCTTCTTGCCCACGACCGCCACCACGCGCGGCTTGACCGACGCGCGCCCGGCGACCACCGCGCCCGGTGCGGTCACCGCGGCCCGCGCCGAGACGGTCGGCGCCTCGGCGTCGTCCGTGGCCCGCGGCGACGGGATCGCGCGCAGCGGCACCCGTGCGATGCCCATCACCGGCAGCGCGGCCGGGTTGAGCGCGGCCGAGTCCTCCGGGGAGGCGTCCTCGGTGCGCGACGCGGCCGCCTCTATCTCGGCCTGCGCGGCCGCGACGACCGCGCTCGCCTCGATCTGCCACTCGTCCGCGGCGTCGGCCGCGGACGGCACGGCCGGGATGGCGACCGTGGCCTCGATGTCCTCGGTGACCGCCACGACCTCGGTAACCGCCACGGCCTCGGCGGCCTCCGCCTTCGCGGTGAGCGCGGTGAGATCCGTGGTGGCCTCGATGTCCTCGGCCGGGAGCGCGACCGCGGCCGGCTCGGGCAGGACCACGCGGGTGACGCGCCGGACCGGGGCAGGCTTGGTGCGGCGGGACAGCCGGACCGCGCCGACCTTGGCCAGCACCGCGGCGACGCCCGTCGGCGCGGCGGCCTCGGCCTCGGCCAGCGTGACCGTCAGCTCGGCCTCGCCGGCCTCCTGCGCCAGGCTGGTCTTCGCGGCGGACGCGGTCGCGGCCAGGTCCCACGCGCGGCGCTCGATGCGGGTCGCCTCCTGGTACGCCGCGTTCAGCCGCTCCTGCGCCAGGCGCAGCAGCGACCGCTCGTGCTCCAGTGGGGACACGCGCGGCGACCACTCGCCCTCGAACGTGAGCACGACGCTGAGCTGGTCGTAGCGGATCTCTCCACGGTGGAAGGCCCGGGTCGCGGCCCGCCGCAGGTGCGCGCGGCGCTCCTCCAGCTCGGACCGGTCCAGCTCCGTCGTGGACTCCTCGATCTGCTCCACGCTGGACGCGAACGCGGACGCCCGGTTCAGCCGCTCGGCCGCGTCGGTGGCGATCTGCAGCGCGCGCCAGGCGGACTGCTGGATGCGCTCGGCCGCCTCCCACTCGGTGCGGGACCGGGCCGCGGTCTGCTCCGCGTGCATCGCGGCGGTGGCGACCTCGGCCGCGTACCGCCGCATCTCGTCGAGCGTGGGCTCGTGCCGCTCGGACGGGAGCGGCTTGGAGATGACCGCGCCCGTGGTGGTGCCGACCCGGGCCGCGGTGGCCCGCGCGACACGCAGCCGCCGGCGGTAGCGCCGGCGGTGCCGCCGGTACTCGCGTAGCTCCGCCACCGCCTCGCGGTCACGGTTGAGCAGGGAAAGGCCCGCGAGCGCGAGCATGGCGAAGGCGAAGAAGGCCAGCCAGCTCAGCGTGGCCGTACGACTGAGCTGAAGGATCTCGTCGAGGTTGGCCTGCTGAATGAAGCCGTCCATGTCATGAACCTCATCGGTGAGGAAAGCCGGTTTTGCCGGGGAGGGCAGGTGGCATCACCGTAGGACGGCGACGCGATCATGTGAGAGTGCAGCTGCGGTCACAAAAGGTGACCGATGAGAGAAATTCAGGCGTGTCTCAGCGGAGGGGCCCGGTCGCCACGAGGCCCGGACGGGGCACTGCGGGCGAGGGGGCGACGACACTCCGGAAGCGTGGCCAGCAGGAACGCCGCGACCGCGAGCAGCGGGAGCGTGCCCGGCAGTGCGGGTTGCCGGTCACCGGCGGCCGGCGCCTGCACGACGTCGACGGCGGAGCCTGCCGGAGTGATCCCGGACCTGTCGGCTCCGGCCGGCACCAGATCGATGCCTCCGGCCGAGGTGGCGGAGACGATCCGGGTGGCCGGCGGTGCATCCGAGGTGGTGGATGTCCACCCGCCGGTGAAGGCGAGCACGAAGAGCGCGAACGCCCCGGCCAGACGCAGCGTCCGTCGACTCACCCAGGTGAGGCCCACCTGTGGGAGCCGGAGGGAGCTGAACGCGAGTGGCACGGATCTACGGTACCGCCGCTCGCGGCCTCTCGCAGAGTTCGTGACCGCCGGGGTGACGACCAGCACGTCCGCGTGTCGTCCTTGGTGCCCCGTTTGCCCTCTGATATTGCACTTATCGGAAAGAATGATCAAAAACCCTCGTGGGTACGGGGAGAGCGTGACTCTCTACGGAATCCACAACTCGCACGAGCAGATCGGGCCCGCGGCCCTTCTCGACGCCGTCACCAGGGCCGAGTCCGCCGGTTTCGCGGCCGCCATGTCCTCCGACCACTTCTCGCCGTGGAGCACCCGGCAGGGCGAGTCCGCGTTCGCCTGGTCCTGGCTGGGTGCGGCCATGCAGGCCACCTCGCTGCCGTTCGGCATCGTCAACGCGCCCGGCCAGCGCTACCACCCGGCGATCATCGCGCAGGCGATCGGCACGCTGGGCGCGATGTTCCCCGGCCGGTTCTGGGCCGCGCTCGGCACCGGCGAGGCCAGCAACGAGCACATCACCGGCGACCCGTGGCCGCGCAAGGACGTCCGCACCGCGCGGCTGCGCGAGTGCGTGGACGTGATCCGCGCGCTGCTGGCCGGCGAGGAGGTCAGCCACGACGGCCTGGTGACGGTCGACCGGGCCCGGCTGTGGACGCGGCCCGCGATCACGCCGAAGCTGGTCGGCGCCGCGGTGAGCGTGGAGACCGCGCGCTGGTGCGCGGAGTGGGCGGACGGCCTGATCACCGTGAACGCACCGCACGAGCACCTGCGCCGCATGATCGACGCGTACCGGGAGGCGGGCGGCCGGGGCGCGCTGCACCTCCAGGTGCACCTGAGCTGGGACCCCTCGCGGGAGAAGGCGGAGGCGATCGCGCTGGACCAGTGGCGCAGCAATGTGTTCGCGCCGCCGGTCTGCTGGGACCTGGACACCGCGGAGGCGTTCGACGTGGTCTCCGAGAGGGTCGGCATCGACCAGGTCCGCGAGTCCGTGCACATCTCCGCCGACCTGGGCGAGCATCGGGACCTGCTGCGCGGCTACGCGGAGCTCGGCTTCGAGGAGATCTACCTGCACCACGTCGGCCAGGATCTGGGCGAATTCATCGACACGTTCGGGTCCGAGGTGCTGCCGCAGCTCGCTTAGTCATTTTTACGACCATTTATTGACGGGCAATTCACCGTTACGGGCACCTTTTGGCGATATGCCGGATGTGTCGGTTGCGTGAGACTTTCCCACGGGTTAGGAATACCGGGCGCAACGACGCGACTCCACTCCGCGTCTCTCCCGATCCTCCCCGTACGAAGGAGCCCGCCGATGCGCCCCTCAGAGCCTTCTGTCGATGCCCCGGCCACCGACCCGGCCGGGGCGCCGCCGCCCCGGCAGATCGGTGGCGCCTACGCGCTGCAGGAGGAGATCGGCGGCGGCGCCACCGGCACGGTCTGGCGCGCGCTCGAGTCCTCCACCGGCGAGCAGGTCGCGATCAAGCTGCTCCGCGACGACCTGGCCACCGAGCCGAAGACCGTCATGCGGTTCGTCCAGGAGCGGGCCATCCTGCGCATGCTCCGCCACCCGCACATCGTGCCGGTCCGCGAGCTGCTCACCGTGGGCCCGTCGCTCGGCCTGGTGATGGACCTGATCCCGGGCGGCAGCCTCCGCCGCAGGCTGCGCCAGGCCGGCACGCTGGCGCCCGCCGAGGCCGCGGTGATCCTCGGCCAGACCGCGGCCGCGCTCAGCCACGCCCACCGCCGCGGCGTCGTGCACCGGGACCTCAAACCGGACAACATCCTGCTCACCGCGCCGGGCGAGGCCGACCCCACGGTACGGCTCACCGACTTCGGCGTGGCCCGCGTGCTGGACAGCCCGCGGCTCACCACCACCGGCGCGGTCATCGGCACGCCCAGCTACCTCGCGCCCGAGGTCATCTCCGGCGGGCGGCCCACGCCGGCCGCGGACGTCTACGCGCTCGGCGTGGTGCTGTTCGAGCTGCTGCTGGGGCGGCCGCCGTTCTCCGGCATCACGCCCTACGCCGCGCTCAACGGCTTCTCGCAGACCCGGCCGGACGGGGTGCCGCCGGAGGCCTGGGAGATCATCGAGACCTGCCTGGTGGCGGACCCGCTGCGGCGGCCGACCGCGGCCGAGCTGATCGACCGCTTCCGGCTGCTGGCCGAGACGACCGAGGGCGTACCGGCCCGCGACGCGCTGCACGCGCCGCTCACCGGCGACCTGCTCCCGGTCCCGGTCGCCATCCCGGCCCAGGCGGCCGCGCCGGGCTCAGCCGGCCTGCCCGGCATGTCCCGCGCGGCGGACGCGGTCCTGCCCGCGGCGGACGTGGACGCGGTCTCGGCCTGGGCGGCCTCCGAGGCGGCGGCCTCCGAGGGGGCGGCGGCCTCCGAGGTGGCGGCGGCCGGAGGCGTCGCGGCGGCAGGGTCTGCTCCCGGTGCCGCCGCGTCCGGTGCCGTTCCTGGCAGCGCAGGCGACAGCGGACCGGGCGGCAGCACGGCCGAGCCCGTCACCAAGGCCGCCGCACCCGGCATCGACGGCACCGGAAAACCCCTCCGCACCCGGCGCCAGCGACGCCGTACCTCCGCCGAGGAGGCCGTCGCCGCCCGTCGCCGCGTGCTCACCCCGATCGCCGCCGTGGCCGCGCTCGGGGTCCTGGCCGGTGCCGCCACGCTCGCGGTCCGGCACGGCATGACCGGCGGTGACCACCGCACCGCTTCCGCCGCCCCGTCCGGCGTCCACACGCCCACGCCCACCGCCGGACCCGGCCGGACCGGGCCGCCCGCGGTCCACGCGCCCCTGCCGCACGCCTCGGGCTCCGCGGCCCCGGGAACGCCGACGCCCACCGGCGCGCCCGCGAGCGTCCCGGGCCGGCCGGTGGCCAGGACCACCGCCGCGCCCGCGGCTGTCCCGGCCGCCACGCCGGAGACCGTGACCTACACGTGGGGCCCGTCCCGGTGCGACTCCGTGATGCAGTGGGCGACGAGCCGGCCCGCCGTGATCCAGACCTGCTACGCGATCGGGCCCGCGGTGCGGCTCAGCGGCGTCATCTCCGCGCTGCCCGGCTCGTCCGTGGACGTGACGCTGCACCTGGTGGAGGAGTCGTCCGGCCGTACCGTGGCGGGTCCCTACGACTGCCCGACCATGACGTTCACCAGGGACGAGATCCAGCACTCCTGCGGCGGGTTCGACGCGGCCGTGCCGCGCGGCCGCCGCTACGCCGTGGTCCAGACCTGGCGCACCGCCTCGGACCGCCCCGGCCCGCTGGCCCCGGGCACGGCCCGCTCCCGGTACTTCACCGTCCCGGGCTGAGACCGTGCCCGGCTGATCAGGCGGACTCGCGGATCACCAGCGTGGGCTGGAAGATGACGGAACGCGGCAGCCGGGCCGGGTCGTCGATCGTGGCCAGCAGCAGGCGGGCCATCTCGGCGGACATCTCCTCGACCGGCTGGCGGACCGTGGTCAGCCGCGGCCGGCAGGCGATGGCCGCGCTGCTGTCGTCGAAGCCGACCACCGCGATGTCGTCCGGCACCCGCCGCCCCAGCTCGTGCAGCGCGGCCAGCGCACCCTCGGCCATCACGTCGCTGGCCACGAAGAGCCCGTCCAGGTCCGGGTGCGCGTCCAGCAGCGCCCGCGTGACGCGCTCGGCCTGCGCGCGGGTGAAGTCGCCCTCCGCGAACGGCGCGTCCGGCCCGGCCGCGGTCAGGAAGCCGTCGTGCCGATCGTGCCCGGCCTGCGTGTCCAGCGGGCCGCTCACCGTGCCGATCCGGGTCCGCCCGAGCGCGCGCAGGTGCGCGACCGCGAGGTGGGCGCCGGCCCGCTGGTCCACGTCCGTGTGGCTGAGCGGCACCGGATAGCCCGGCCGCGCGGACATCACCGTGGGAATGCCGAGGTCGGACAGCTGCCGCGGGATCGGGTCCTCGCTGTGGCTGGAGATCAGCAGCACGCCGTCCACGTGGCCCTGCCGCAGGTAGCGGACGACCAGGTGATGCGCGGGCGGGTCGGCCGGGATGATCACCAGGTGGATGCCGCTGGGCCGGAGCACCTCCTGCGCGCCCGCGGTGACGCGCCCGAAGAACGGGTCGGTGAAGACGCGGTTCAGGAACGGCGCCTCGTACTCCCGGTCCGGCTCGGAGATGACCAGCGCGATCGAGTTCGTACTGCGGGTGACGAGCGAGCGTGCGGCCAGGTTCGGCACGTAGCCGATCTCGGCGATCGCGCGCTCCACCGCGGCCCGGATGCGCGCGTCGACCGTGGGCACCGCATTGATCACGCGGGAGACCGTGGCCCGGGAGACGCCGGCGGCCTCGGCGACCGCCTCAAGTGTGGGAGGGCGGGAATCGCGCGACGGCCGGGAGGACATGTTCGTCTTTATACACCGGCCGGGCACTCCCCTCCGTACCCTCGAAGGCCTTTCAAAAGATCTTCCGAGGGTACGGAGGGGAGCGCGATCATCCGTTCAGGGACGACCGTTCGCCCCGCACTTGATGATGGGACGGATGCAGTCGTTGACGCGCCGGGCCATCTCCTCGACCGGCCAGGCGTTGAAGAAGTCGCCGTGCATCGTGAAGCCACCGCCGGACGCCAGCCGCAGCCGCGCCGGGTCACCGCTGACCGGGTACCGCAGCACCTGCCGCAGCTTCGGCACCGGCACCGGGTGGGTCGACGGGCAGGCCTGGTTCACCGGGTACGCCATGTGCGACTTGTGGTCGGCGGAGTCCAGGTCGCGCCCGTTCCAGCACTGCGGGAAGTCCAGGTAGGACTCCAGCATCGTGCCGGCCGGGCAGTTCACGAAGTCGTGCGACGAGCCGACCTGCCCCGCGTGCAGACAGGACCAGCGGGAGATCGTGTTGTCGTTCGGCCCGGTTGCCTTCGCGTTGCCGGCCACGATCCGCAGGCCCTGCGGGATCGGCTGGGTGGTGGCGATGATGTCGTCCCGCACGCCCTCGCCCAGGTAGTAGAACGTGACGATGGTCGGCTCGACCGGGTTGTTGTCCTGGTAGAGCGTCGGCACCCAGTACGAGCTGGTGTCCTCGCGCGGGTTGCAGGTGGTCTGCGAGTTGAGCAGGTCGGCCAGGTTCGTCATCGCGTTCGTGACGGTGGCGCCGAAGAAGCTGTGCATGTGCGACGCGCCGGGCAGCCCGGGGAAGATGATCGGGTCGTCCGGGAGCCGGTGCGTGTACGGGCAGTCGGCCAGCGTTCGTGGCGGTGTGGATCGTGGTCCAGGTGTTGCCGTCCGCGCTGGTCTGGATCTGGAACGCGCGGGCGTACGCCGCCTCCCAGTTCAGCGCGACCCTGGTGATCGTGGCGGACGCGCCGAGGTCGACGCGCAGCCACTGCGGGTCGGCCGCGGCGGACGACCAGCGCGTGCCGCCGTTGCCGTCCACGGCCGAGCTCGCCGGGAACGTGGCCGACTCCGTGGACGAGGCCGCGGCCGTGCGCCCCTGGGAGATCAGCGCCTCGGCCGCGCTCGCGGTGGCGGCGGAGACGACCAGGTACGTGCTCAGCAGGCCCAGCAGCGCGACCCCGAGCGTGATCAGGCGTTTCATCTTCATGTGCGTTCCTCCTTTACTGGTAGACGCGGACGTAGTCGACGTACATCCGGGACGGGAACGGCGTGGTGGCGTCCACCGGGCCGGGGAAGTCACCGCCGACCGCGAGGTTGAGGATCAGGTAGAACTGGTGGTCGAAGACCCAGGGCCCGCGCGTGGACTCCACCGTGGCCTTGTCGGCCGTGAAGACCAGCCGGCCGTCCAGGAAGAAGCGGATGCCCTTGCTGTCCCACTCCGCGGCCCAGACGTGGAAGTCCTGCGAGAGATCCACGGTGGCGTACTTCTGGCCGTAGCCGGCCGCGCCGTTGTAGGCGGGCGCGTGCAGCGTGGAGTACGCCTCGCTGGTGTTCCGGCCGAGCACCTCCATGATGTCGATCTCGCCGTTGTACGGCCACGGACGGCCCTCCAGGAAGTCCGCGCCCATCATCCAGAACGCCGGCCAGAGCCCGTTGCCCTTCGGCACCTTGACGCGCGCCTCGACCCGGCCGTACTGGACGTGGAATTTGTTGCTGGTGTTCATCCGGTGCGACGTGTAGTCCCGCCCGCCCGCGGTCTGCCGCCGGGCCTCCAGCACCAGCGCGCCGTTGCCGTCCAGCGAGGCGTTGTCGTTGTTCGTGTAGTACTGGACCTCGTTGTTCTGCCCGGTGCCCGGGTCGATGGTCCATTTCGCCGCGTCGGGCTTCCCGCCGGCCGCGCCGTTGAACTCGTCGCTCCAGACCAGCCGCGTCGCCGGGAACACCGGGTCCGCGGGCTGTGCCGGGGGCGGCGTCGGGTTGCCGCCGGTGCCGTAGACCTGGAACTCGTAGAGCGAGTAGCCGTAGCCGTTCGACCGCGCGGTGCCGTACATCCGCACGTAACGGCCGGTGCCGCTCACGGTCAGCGTCTCCTTGAAGCCGCGCCCCGCCGTGGTCGAGTAGATGCTGGTCCAGGCGTTGCCGTCGTTCGACACCTGGATCTGGTACGCGGTGGCGTACGCCGGGTCCCACTGCAGCACCACGCGCTGGATCTGCGCGGTGGCGCCCAGGTCGACCGCGATCCAGCCCGGGTCCACCCAGCCGTTCACGTTGCTGGTCGCCCAGCGGCTGGCCGGATCAGAGTCGAAGGCCTTGTCCGGCGTGCACTCCCAGCAGGCGCCGTCGCTCTGGCTGGTGGACGCGGTGCCCGGCTTCTTGTAGGACAGCAGCCCGGCCGTGGCGGGCGGGGTGCCGTCGCCGTTCGTGGCGGTGTGGATCGTGGTCCAGGTGTTGCCGTCCGCGCTGGTCTGGATCTGGAACGCGCGGGCGTACGCCGCCTCCCAGTTCAGCGCGACCCGGCTGACCGAGGTGGACGCGCCGAGGTCGACGCGCAGCCACTGTGGATCGGCGGCCGCGGAGGACCAGCGGGTGCCGCCGTCGCCGTCCACGGCCGCGCTCGCCGGGAACGCGGTGGCCGACTCGGTGGAGGAGGCGGTGACCGGGCGGCCCTGGGACAGCAACGTCTCGGCGGCCTGGGCCGTGCCGGCGGTGACGACGAGATAGGCACCGAGCAGGACGACGGCCGCTCCCGCGCTGCGCCATCGGGGTGGGGACATGGGGGCTCCTCGGGGTGGGTGCGGATCTAGAGAGCGCTCTCCCTCGCGGCGTGTCGGTGGGGTTACGAAGCCGTGTCAGGAGAGCGCTCTCTAAGCCAGTACTGTGACGCCGTTCACCGGTTTGTGTCAATAGTGCGGCGTCAATCCCGGGGAGCGCTCTCCGAGATGATCTCGGCGGACATTGCTCACGACGCCGCGCCGATCATCCGGAAACCGGGCATCATGTCACCCATGGGAACCGAGTCGCAGCAGGGCGTCTACGTCAACCCGCAGGGCGAGTTCAACCGCGACCAGCGCTACCTCACCACCCGCATCACGCGCGACGGGAGCGAGGGCTGGCCGGTCGAGCCCGGCCGCTACCGCCTGATCGTCAGCCGCGCCTGCCCGTGGGCCAACCGGGCGATCATCGTCCGGCGCCTGCTCGGCCTCGAGGACGTCCTCTCGATGGGCATCGCCGGCCCCACCCACGACGAGCGCAGCTGGACGTTCGACCTGGACCCCGGCGGCGTCGACCCGGTCCTCAAGATCGAGCGGCTGCAGCAGGCGTTCTTCAAGCGGGACCCGGACTACCCGCGCGGCATCACGGTGCCGGCCATCGTGGACGTCCCCACCGGCCAGGTGGTCACGAACGACTTCGCGCGGATCACGCTGGACCTCTCCTCGGAGTGGGCCGAGTTCCACCGGCCCGGCGCGCCCGTCCTCTACCCCGAGGACCTCCGCGAGGAGATCGACACCGTCAACAAGCGGGTCTTCACCGAGGTCAACAACGGTGTCTACCGGTGCGGGTTCGCCGGGACGCAGGAGGCGTACGAAAGCGCCTACGCGCGACTGTTCGACGCGCTCGACTGGCTGTCCGAGCGGCTGGCCGGGCAGCGCTACCTGGTCGGCGACACGATCACCGAGGCGGACGTGCGGTTGTTCACCACGCTGGCCCGCTTCGACGCGGTCTACCACGGGCACTTCAAGTGCAACCGGTCGAAGCTGTCCGAGATGCCGGTGCTCTGGGCGTACGCGCGAGACCTGTTCCAGACGCCCGGCTTCGGCGACACCACGGACTTCGTGCACATCAAGAGCCACTACTACGAGGTCCACCGCGACATCAACCCGACCGGCATCGTCCCGGCCGGCCCGGACCTCTCCGGCTGGCTGACGCCGCACGACCGGGAGTCGCTGGGCGGCGAGCCGTTCGGCAAGGGCACGCCGCCCGGACCGCCGTCCGCGGCGGAGACGGTCCCGGCCGGCCACAACCCGCTGTCCGCCTAGCTCCTCACCGAAGAACCTGGCCGGCGCGATTCGCACCGGCCAGGTTCTTCGCAACCACCCGCGGCACCGCCGGGGAGCCCGCTGCCGCCCCGGCCACCCACCCCTGACCGGAGTACACGCTCGGCTGATGCGACGACCGGTGCCCGCGGGAGCAACGCTGCTGGACCACGCTGGAAGCGGGAAATAGATCTTTGCCTTTAGCCCATCCAGTCCAGCAGTTTGGCGCCCTGCTGCCAGATGGTGAGGGCGGAGAAGACGCCGAAGAGCAGCACGGACCAGACCAGCGCCACCACCCGCCACACGCGCGGACGGATCTCCGGCGGCAGCACGCGGCGGTTGAGCAGCAGCAGGAGGACGGAGTAGATGAACATCATCAACCCGCCCACGCACGCGGCGATCACCAGCAGCGGCAACGGCTGGTTCAACCCGGCGAGCAGGACCACGATGCCGATCGCGACCAGGCCCCAGACAAGTCCGAAGTAGATCCGGTTCTCCGAGCGGGAGCGCAGGTAGGACGTCTTGAGCACGTCCGCCGCGAGCCGGCTGGTGTAGTCGACGATGCCGAGCGCGGCCGCGAACAGCGACAGCGCGCCGATCAGCCAGAACAGCGTGCCGAACCAGCCGCCCACGGTGGCCTTGAGCGTCTCGCCCTCGATGCGCAGGAACTCCACGCTGTTGGCCAGGCCCGGCGTGCCGAAGACGGTCGAGTACGACAGCAGCGACATCAGCACGATCGTGACGAACGAGATCAGCGCGAACGTGAGCGCCTGCTCCTGGTTGGCCAGCCGCCACCAGCGCCGCCAGCGCGTCAGGTTCTCCGGCGTGGTCTCGAAGATGAACCCGGTACCCGGCGCCGCCTCCTCCGCGCCGGTGACCGGGCTGACCAGGCGCGGGACGTACGCGCCCATGCCGTAGCCCTTGTCCCGGATCCAGTTCGACTGGCAGAGGTTCTGGCCACCGCCCGCGCCCGCGAAGACCAGCGCGGAGAGCATCAGCGCGAAGCCGAGCTCGGTCGGGAAGTCCGGCGCGGTGACCGCGGTCGGCAGTTCGGCCCAGGCGTCCGCGGAGATGGCGAACCCGATCGCGACCGCGATGAACAGCACCACCAGGATGACCTTGAGACCCTCGATGCGTTCCAGCGCGGTGTAGATGACCGGCGCCAGCGTGAGCGTGACGCCGATGACCAGCAGCATCCCGATCGCGATCCAGGTGGCGTTGCCGCCGAACAGGTACGTGACCATCGTGGCCGAACTGGTCGCCCAGCCCGGCCAGAGGTTCGCGAAGTAGACCATGATCGCGAAAACCAGTCCCCAGTGGCGCCAGAACCGGGAGAAACCGGTGAGCGCGGTCTCGCCGGTGGCCAGCGTGTACCGCTCGATCTCCATGTTCAGGAACCACTGCGTCACGATGCCGACAGCCGCGGCCCACAGAAAGACGAGCCCCACCTGCGACGCTATATACGGGTAGAGCACGAACTCGCCGGAGGCGAGTCCGACGCCCGCCGCGACCACACCGGGCCCGATCACCCGCCGGGCCGACGCGGGTGGTGGCGGCAGATCCCGGACGACGACCTGGGGTAAATGGCGTGCCGGGAATCGGCCGGCTGCGTTCTCGCTCACGAGGGTCCCTTTCGCGCTGCGGAAATGGGCCGCCCTCTATACCCTCGACGAAATCCGGCCGAAACGTCACGGTCTCTCGATCCAGGGCATTACGCGATGTTCACCACATTTGTCCCGAGTGTCGGATGGTGCGCAGCGGTGGCGACCCGGAGCGCGGACGATGTGGGTACCCGGCGGAAAGGCCCTCCATGATCGAGCACCCGCTAGCCGCACAGCAGATGACGTTCGTGATCACGCTGCTCGCGCTGATCGTGGGTCACCAGCTCGGCGACCACGTCATGCAGACCGACCGCCAGGCCGCCCACAAGGCCGGGCGCGGCCGGGCCGCGGCCACCGCCATGGCCGGCCACCTGGCGGCCTATCACGGCACCGTCGCGGTCGTACTGGGGCTGACGGCATGGGCGCTGGAGGTCCAGCTGACGTGGCTCGGAGTGGCGGCGGGACTGCTCTTCAGCGTCGTCACCCACGCGATCCTGGATCGGCGCGCGTTCGTGCGGCTGGTACTGCAGCACACGGGGTCCCGGGAGTTCGCCGACCAGACGTCACCGGTCTGCGGGATGTATGTGGCGGATCAGTCCCTGCACTGGGCCTGCCTGCTGATCTCGGCATTGCTGATCGCGAGGCTCTGAAGCTTCCCGCTTCCGGCGTGGCGGGGGTCTGCTTGCTTCTGTGGGCGCTTGAGTCTTTCCGGGGGCGAGCCCAGATCCCGATTCCGGTCACGCGGTGGTCCGGCCCGCGACTCGCCGCCGGTACCTCGCCGATCAAGAGAGAAATCCAGACCTTGATCTTCCCGCTTCCGGCGTGGTCCGGCAGCGTTGCTCCCGCGGGCAAACCTCGCTGCGCGCCAAGACTCCGCCGGCGCTCCGCTTGCCGCTTCGCGTCGGAGCCGGTTTCGCGGTGGCCGGGGAAGAGCACGCGATTCCCGGCGTGGTCGCGGTGAGCGAGGCGCGTTCCAGCACCACTCCTGCCCTGCCTTTCAGGATCGGGGGCCGTCCGCTCTGTCTTTCAACGCGGGACGGTCGTCCTGTTCTCGGCGCGCGGGACGATCTGTCCTGTTCTCAGCGCCCGAGACCGTCCCTCCTGTTCTCGGCGCCGACACTGTCCGCCTCACTTTCACACCCGACCCGGCACCCACCCGACTCGCCCTCGCGACCTGACCTGGGCTTCAAAGATTCGCGTCACGGGCACTCCGTGCCCGAAATTTCGTGTTATTGGTTGCGTTGGGTGGGCTGGTCGCTGTTTTTGCCTCCGGCGGGCCTCCGG
This sequence comes from Catenuloplanes japonicus, assembly GCF_000717135.1. Taxonomy (GTDB): domain Bacteria; phylum Actinomycetota; class Actinomycetes; order Mycobacteriales; family Micromonosporaceae; genus Catenuloplanes; species Catenuloplanes japonicus. The sequence continues at coordinate 75,194 of NZ_JNXY01000035.1, read as the reverse complement.
CGGGCCTCCGGCGGGAGCGCTCCGGCTCCGGGGCAGGGGCACAAGCTTCAGCTGCGCTGAGCCCGTTCCCGTGGGTGGCTGGGTTTCGTGCGGCCTGTCTGCCCCGTTTGCCGTCGACCCGGGACAAGCCGAGCAGATCATCGGCAGGGCCGCCAGCTTTGGTCTCGTCGGTGGCGGTGGCGCGGTTCTCGCGTTTGGTGGTCGCTTTTCGTTGATGGCCGCGGTCCGTGGGTGGTCCGGTCTTGAGGGTTGCGTGACGTCGTCCGGCGCCGGTCAGCGTCGTGGTCGGGTTCAGGCTTGCGCCGCGTTGCTCGCCGCCGGTTGCGTTGGTGGCGGCCCTGCCGATGATCTGCGCCCCTGCGGGCGGGTCGATGGCAGACGGGGCAGCCAGGCGGTCACCTTTGTGACTGCTTGCGCATAAAAGACAAAGACCGCGCGGGCGGGCGGCGGGGCTGTTCATTCGGGCCGGGAAAGGCCACCAGAGACGTAAGGATCTTGGGTCTCGAATGTTGGGAGGGTGCTCTTGAATTTCGGGAGATTGGTGCCGCATCCAAGAGCAACTCGGGCCTGAGGGTGACTGCTGCCGTGATCGAGCTGCGGAAAGCGGGTTGCGGGAAGCAGATTGCAGGAAGCGGGTTGCGGGAGGCGAGCTTCGGAGCGCGCGGGGGCGCAGAAAGCGGAGCGGGCGCCGTACGCCCGAAATTTCGGGAAATAGCGGTCTTGGGAGGGGTGGCCTCGACCTGGCGCTGAAGAAATCTACAAAAAAGTCCGGAGCGGAGCCCTCCAGCTCCGCTCCGGACTACCCAACCCCGGGAGAACGGCTAGAAGATCGCCTGCAGGAGGAGGACGACGGCGAAGACGACGATGAAGGAGAGGTCGATGCCGACGGCGCCGAAGCGGACGGGCGGGAGGATTTTGCGGACGGGGGCCAGGACGGGCTCGGTGATGGCCCAGACCACGGTTGTCGCTCGCGCGCGGAAGGAGCCGGGCAGTGAAGGGCCGGCCAGGACGGTGCTCCAGTCGAGGAGTGCGCGTGCGATGAGCACGAACTGGAACAGCGTCAGGACCGCGCTGATCAGGGCGAACATGGGTGACCTCCTGGGTACGTCACCCAAGAGTGCGGCAGGATCCTGAGACCTGGCTGTGTAACCGGCTGAAGACTGCCTGTGAGGCGGCTCAGGCCCAGTTGTAGGTGTGGCGCAGCACGTCGGCGATCCGGTCGAAGCGGGGGCGGTCGAGGATGGCGCCCTCGCGGCGGATGCCGTCCTCGTCGACCTGGATGACGCGGTCGAGGCGGACGAAGCTGGGGCGCTTCTCGCGGTCCCACTCGCCGGGGCCGAGCGCGAGCCAGTGGCGCTGGCCCTTGCGTTCGCTCTGGCTGGAGAGCATCAGGCCGAGCAGCACGCGGCCGTCGCGGCCGACGACCAGCACGGGGCGGTCCTTGCCCTTGGAGGCGTCCTCCTCGTAGGCGACCCAGGTCCAGACGATCTCGCCCGGGTCGGCCTGGCCGTCGAGCTCGGGCGCGTAGGCGAGCTGGCGGCCCTTGCGGATCCGGGCCGTGGCGGGCGTCGGGCGGGCGGGGCGGGCCTCGCTGCCGGTGCCGGGGCGCGCGGTGGGGCGGCCGGTGACGCGGCGGCTCAGGTGCGTCGCGTTCTCCCGCAGGCTGCCGCGCTGCCGGGGTGCGGCGGGCCGGGACGACGGCGTCTGGGGAGGCTTTGGCGCGGCAGCCTGCGGAGCCGGAGACGCCGGGGCCTGGGGCGCCGGAGCCGGGCGCTTCGGAGACGCGGGCGCGGGAGCCGGAGACGTGGGCGCCTGACGCTCGGAAGCCGGGCGCTTCGAAACCGGGGCGGGTGCCGGCGACGCCGGCGCAGGGCGCGCGGGAGCCTGAGAAGCGGGCTTCCTGGACTCGGTCGCCTTGGATCCGGGCCCCTTGGGTGCGGGAGCCTTGGGTGCGGGCGCCTGAGAAGCGGGACTCTGAGGCGCGGGAGCCTGGGGAACCCGGGAGGCCTCGGAGGTGCGTCCGGTCAGCCAGTCGAGGATTGCCCGCAGGATTCGCGCCATGACGGCACCCTACGGGGCGCGCGCCACCCGCGCCCACCGTGGTGGATCTTACTTCGTTGCGTAACCGCTGACCGACGGTGTGTAGGTGGCGATGGAGGTCTGGCCGTAGGCGTCCGTGACCCGGTAGCGGATCGGCGGGACCGGCCCGGAGGCGCCGCGCGCGGGCGTGAAGATCACGTAGCCGGCCGCGGAGATGAGCGTCGGGTCGAACGGGCGGCCCTCCTCGGCGGCAACGCCGGAGATCGCGGCCAGCGAGTACTCGCCGTGCGTGGACGGGGGCGCGGCGACCTCCTTGCCGTTCGCGTCCACGTAGCCGATGCCGCCGCCGGGTGGCAGCGGGACCTGGACGCTCTGCTCCACGCCGGGGCGTCCGGCGCTGGTCAGATCCTTGATCACGGGCGGCGCGGGGCGGGTGACGGTCGGCGTGTAGGTGGTCGTGTGCGTCACGCCGGCCGGGTCGGTGAGCTCGATCGTGACCGGGTCCGCGGCGCCGAGGAAGCCGAGCGTGGGCGTGTAGCTGATCGTGGTGGCGGACTCGCGCGCGTAGAAGCCGTTCGGGACGACGACGCAGTCGGTGTACTCCGGGTGCCGGTTCGCCAGTTGCATGGTCCAGCCGGTCGGCAGCGCCAGCGTCAGCTCCTGTTTGACCAGGCCGGGTGCGGTGGAGGTGTGTGGCTGCTGCCAGACCGGTGCGATCTCGGTGGCGCCGGTGGCGGGCGCGGCGGACGCGGGCGAGGCCGCGAGGAACGGCCAGGCGAACACGGGCGCGGCGAGCACGGCGGCGGTGGCGAACGTCAGCGATCTTGGAGTGGGCACAGGCTCAGGATAAACGCCCATAAGCCGCCTACCGGGTCAAACAACGGGGGAGTCGGACCAGAAAACCCGTCCGGGGGTACGCCAGGCGCCTGGCGTACCCCCGGACGGGTTTGGTGATCTTGCTGTTTAGCGCGGTCCGTTGTTGCCGGGGCGGCCGCCGTTGTTGTTGCCGCCGCCCGGCGTGGAGGACTTCTCCGGGGCCGGGGCGGTCTCCGGACGGGACGGGTTGCCGGACTTGAAGGCGATCTTCGCGCTGGGCGCGTTGAAGTTCTTCTTCTCCTGGCCCTTCAGCGCATCGCGCATGGTCCGGGCGACCGCGGCGATGACCTCCTTCTGGACCGGGGCGCCCACGGCGTCGCGTGGGTTGTCCGGGTTCACCGCGATGCCGGCGATGGCCAGCTGCGGCGTGAAGCCGATGAACGACTCCGTCTCGTTGTCCGAGGAGCTACCGGTCTTGCCGGCCATCGGGCGGTCGATGATGTCCCGCACCTCGATCGAGGTGCCGTTGCTGCAGGCGCCCTGCTGGGGCTGCTGGCCGAGCGGGCAGCGGGCCGCGTCGGTGGCGGCGCGGGCCACGTCCTTGTCGATGACCTGCTTGCAGTCCGGCTGGGCGGCCTTCGCGGCCGCCTCGCTGGCCGCACCGGTGGTGTCGATGATCGAGACGACCGGCGTGGGTGCGCAGTACTTGCCCTCGGCGGCGACGGTGGCGTACGCGTTGGCCATGTCGAGCGGGGTGGTGCTGGAGACGCCGAGCGTGAACGTGCCCCAGCTGGCCGACGCGCCCTCCTCGGCGAACTTGGCGTCGCCGTTGCGGAACTTGATGCCGAGCCGCTTCGCCATCTCCACGGCCTTGTCCGCGCCGACGGTCTCCTCGAGCTTCACGAAGAACGTGTTCGAGGACTTGCCGAAGCCGGTCCACATGTTCTGGTAGCCGTCCTGGTAGCTGGTGCTCGCGTTGCTCGGGCACCAGTAGCCGCCGCAGTTGGGCTGGCCGCCGATCGGGTACTTCGACTTGTACGGCGACTTCGTGGTGAAGCCCTTGTCCAGTGCGATGCCGTTCTCCAGCGCGGCCAGCATGACGAACATCTTGAACGTCGAGCCGAACTGGTAGCCCGCCGAGTCCTCGGAGCCGGCGACCAGCTGGTTCACCGTGTTCGGGTACTTCTTGCCGCCCGGGTTGTCCTCGATGCTGTAGTGCCGGTTGATCGCGAGCGCCTTGACCTTGCCGGTGTTCGGCTCGATCGCGGCGAACGGCGCGGCCTTCGGGTTGTCGAAGCCGTAGATGTTCTTCGACTCGTCGGACAGCTTGTTCTGGATCGCCGCGTCCATCGAGGTGACGACGCGGAAGCCGCCCTTCTTCAGCGAGTCGTAACGCGCGGACGGCGTGGAGCCGAACTCCTCCTGCTCCTGCCACCAGGAGACGAAGTAGTCGCAGAAGAAGCCCCAGCTGTTGTGCGCCTCGGAGACCGCGGTGCAGTTGCTGCGCGCGCGGCTCGGCTGCAGGCCCAGCGGCTCGGCGATCGCCTTGTCCGCCTCGGCCTGGGTGATCGCGTTCGTCCCGACCATGGCGCCGAGCACGTAGTTGCGGCGGGTGAGCGCCTCGGTCTCGCCGTTCTCGCTGAGCGGGTTGTACTGGTCCGGGGACTGGACCAGACCGGCGATCATGGCGGCCTGACCGAGCGTCAGCTTGTCCGCGGTGGTGGAGAAGTACGCGTTCGCGGCGGCGGAGATGCCGTACGCGTTGGCGCCGAAGTACGCGATGTTGAGATAGCGGCGGAGGATCTCCGGCTTGTCCAGCGAGTCCTCGATCGTGACCGCGTAGCGGATCTCCTGGAGCTTGCGGCCGGTGGTCTGCTCGAGCGCGGCCTGCCGCTCCTCCTCCGTGATGCTCGGGTCGTTCTTGAGCACGTTACGCACGTACTGCATGGTGAGCGTGGAGGCGCCCTGGGAGACCTCGCCACCCTGCGCGTTCGACACGAACGCGCGGACCAGGCCCTTCACGTCGACGCCGCCGTGCACGTAGAAGCGGGTGTCCTCCGCCGCGACGATCGCGTCCTTCATGACCTTCGCGATGTCGTCCGCGTCCAGGTCGGTCCGGTTCTCCTCGTAGAACTGCGCGATGACGGTCTTGCCGTCGTTCGCGTAGACGTACGACGTCTGGGCGGTCGGCGGCGTCTGCAGGGCGCTCGGCAGATCCTCGAACGAGTCACTGGCCAGCTTCGCCGCAAGACCGGCGGTGGCGCTCGCGGGCAGGGCGGCTCCGGCCACCACCGCGCCGCCCACCAGGCCGAGCATCGCCAGCGTGAGCACCTTCCGGGCTATGGAGAGCGTGGTGCGCGCCTTGCCGGGGGCCGCGGTCTCCGGGGGGGTCTCCGGGACGGGCGGTTTTGCCGGTACCTGCATTGCGGGAAGGATCCCCTCGTCGAGATGTGGGCCGTCTTCAAGAGTCCCGCTGCGAAGCGCAGATGGCCACTCCGCGGGCGGAAGTCACAGGCAGCTGCCAGTGACGGATCAGCTCACAGCACGTACATTCCTGTTTGCGTGCCGTGATCATTCGTGTCCATTGGTGACCCGGGGGCGGGGCACTCGTCCGGATTGTGGTCTGTCGTCGTGCCGCGTCTTAGGAGAACATGAACGCTCCATTGATTCGGCACGGGGTTCGGCGTTCTTACGGGGGTGAGACGTGTCCGTTCAGAAAGACTCCGGGAAGGGCTCCCCGGTTGCGGCCGAAGATGACGAGAAGCCGACACCCGGCTGGGGGCAGTGGTGGATGCGCTTCCGCTTCGTGATCCTTGCGGGACTCGTGGTGTTCGCGGTGGTGGTGACCGTGAGTTTCGTCTTCCTCACCCGTACCCCGTCCGTGGACGAATTACGCGAGCAGGCCGGACTCAACGGTAAACAGACGTTGAAAATCGGCGTGAAGTTCGATCAGCCCGGGGTCGCCGAGCGTCAGTCGGACGGCACGTTCAGCGGTTTCGACATCGAGATCGCCTACCTGGTCGCGGAGGATCTTGGATTCCGCCGCAATGAGATCGAGTTCTACCAGATCCAGAGCGAAGATCGCGAGCGCATGCAGGCGGAGACGCCTGATGGGGCGAACGTCGTGATCGTCGACCTGGTGATCGCGAGCTTCAGCATCACCGATGACCGCAAGGAGGCGCCGGGCGTCTCGTTCTCCGCGCCGTACCTCTATACCGAGCAGTCCGTGCTCACGCTCAGCGACCACGCGCCGGTCGCGACGCTGGAGGATCTGCGCGGGAAGAACGTGTGCAGCCTCGCCACGGCGACCAGTGCGACCGCGGCGGCCCAGGCCGGCAACGTGGTGCGCTCCGAGCTGACCATCACCCGGTGCGTGGAGCTGTTGCGGGACGGCACGGTGGAGGCGATCAGCACGGACGCCACCATCCTCGGCGGGATCAAGGCGAAGTACCCGGACCTGCGGCACTGGGACATCGGGCTGACCACCACCGAGGCGTACGGCATCAACGTCGGCGAGAACGACGCGCTGCTCGCGCTGGTCGACCTGAGCCTCTGGCACTCCCGCGAGGACCCGGACGATGATCGCCGGCCCGATCCCGCCCTCGGTCGCGCGGCTCGGCACGCACTGGGCCGCGGTCGCGGCGTCGATCGTGGCGCCGTTCGCCGTCGGCGTGCTCTTCATGCGCGTGCCGATACTGCCGGACACCGCGATCGAGGTGTCCGCCGGCGCGGTGATCACGCCCGAGGTGATCACTCGTGAAGGGGAAAAATCCGATCAGGAGTACGAGGTCTGGCGCGGCCGGCTGATCACCGTGGACGACTCGATGATCACGCTCATGGATGCCGACGGCCGCGTCCGTTTCATCCCGTCGTCCGCCGTACGGTCCCGTACGCTGTGTCCCGAGGCGGAGCAGGTGCCATCCAGCACGGTCTACGTGCAGGGATGGTATGCGGAGGACACCGCACTGGAGTGGATGGCCCCGAAGCAGGTACGCACCGAACCGGACCCGCGGTGTCAGGGACGCCCCGTGCGGACCGAGTGATTCTGCCGCCGAACCCGGCGCACGACGCGTTCGGTTGGCGGACCATGATGGGATACCACCGCCTGGAGACAGGCCGACGACGATTTGGCAGGCTTCCGCCATGACCTTGCAGCTGCGATCCGCGGCGGTCACCGACCGCGGCCTCATCCGGAGCGGGAACCAGGACTGCGCCTACGCCGGGCGCTACCTGGCGGCCGTGGCCGACGGCATGGGCGGGATGGCCGCCGGCGAGGTGGCGAGCCAGCTCACCATCGAGGCCGTCGCGCCGTTCGACTCGCTGATCTCCGACGAGCAGCAGGTCGAGGCGCTGCACGCGATGGTGGAGGCGGCGAACGCGCGCATCCACGAGCACGTCTCGGCGAACCCGACGCTGCAGGGCATGGGCACCACGCTCACCGCGCTGCTCTTCTCCGGGAGCCTGTTCGCGCTCGTGCACGTGGGCGACTCCCGGGCGTACCTGCTGCGGGACGGCAAGCTCGTGCAGCTGACCCGCGACGACACCTACGTGCAGATGCTGGTGGACGAGGGCGTCATCACCGAGGCCGAGGCGGACGTGCACCCGCGCCGGTCCGTGGTCACCCAGGCGCTGCAGGGCGAGGCGGTCGCGCCGGCGTACGCGAAGATCCCGCCGGAGGCCGGCGACCGCTGGCTGCTCTGCTCGGACGGGCTCTCCGGCGTGGTGTCGCTGGAGACCATGAACGAGACCATGCTGGAATACCCGGACATGCAGGAGTGCGCGAAGCGGCTCATCGACCTCGCGCTGCGCGCCGGCGGCCCGGACAACATCACGGTGGTGCTGGTCGACCTGATCGACGGCGCGGCCGAGACGGACCCGCAGGGCGCCACCTGCGCGGCCGAACCGGCCGAGACCGCCCCCGCGGAGAAGGTCGCCTAACCGTCGAATCGCGTGGCGCCGAGACCTGCGGTAGGTTACTCACCGGTCGTTGACCTGCGGCCTTTCGATGCCCGGTGAGTGTGATGACCTCTACGCGCCTCGCGCCCGCGATGCTGCCCCTCGCCGACGCCCCCACGCGGCCGCGCGTCCGGTTCGGTGTCGCCGTGTCCGCCACGCTGCTCACGGTCGCGTTCGTCGTCGCGGTGAACGCCACCGGCGTGCTGCCCGGCCCGGCCGGCGTGGCGCTGGACAACCTGGCACAGCTCGCCGCCGGGGTGGCCGCGGCGGCGGCCTGCCTGGTCACCGCGCGCGGCACGACCGGCGCCGCGCACACCTGGCGGCTGCTGATCGGGCTCGGCATGGCCGGCTGGTCCGGCGGACAGCTGGTCTGGACCGTCGACCAGCTGTTCGGCGACGACTACCTGCCCGGACCGGCCACGGCCGAGCTCGGCTACCTGTCGCTGCCGGTCTTCGCGCTCTGGGCGCTGCTGACCGTCGCGGCCGCCACGCCTCGCCGCGTGCTCGGCCCGTCCTGGCGCGTCCGGCTGACCGCGATGCTCGACGTGGTCATCGTGCTCGGCTCCGTGATCATGCTGTCCTGGGCGCCGGTCCGCGCGCTGATCATGGCGGCGGACGGGCTGCCCAGCGCGGTCGTGGCCGGCGTGGCCCACCTGCTGATGGACGTGCTGCTCGGCGTGCTGCTGGCGCTGCTGCTCGTGTTCCGGCAGCCGCCCCGGGCGCTGTGGCCACAACTGCTGCTGCTCGGCGGCGGCCTGGCGGCGCTGACCGTCGCGGACGGCTTCTACGCGTACCTGGTGTCCATGGACGCGGACCGGATGCTGGCGCTGCACAGCGCGGGCTGGATCCTCGGCCCGGCGCTGATCGGGCTCGCCGCGCTGGCCCGCACGCCCGCCGAGGACGAGAAGGCCACGCCGGGCGATCTGGACGCGGTGTACCTGCTGCTCCCGCTGCTGCCGGTGCTCGCGACCGGCGTCACGATCGCGATCCGCACGCTGGTCGGGCACCCGCTGACCTGGCCGGAGGTGGCGCTCGGCTGGCTCGGGCTGCTGCTGGTGATCGCGCGCCAGCTGATGACCATCGTGGACAACCGGGCGCTGCTGCTCTCCGTGGCGGAGGCGCGGCGCCGGCTCGCGCACCAGGCCGCCCACGATCCGCTGACCGGGCTGGCCAACCGCGAGCTGTTCGGCCGGCGGCTGACCGCGGCCGTGGACGCGCACCGGGACGAGGGCCGGCCGATCGCGCTGATCTTCGTGGACCTGGACGACTTCAAATTCGTCAACGACAGCTTCGGGCACGCGGCCGGCGACCGGATGCTCCAGGAGATCGCGGCCCGGCTGCAGCGCTGCGTGCGCCGCGACGACATGGTGGCCCGGCTCGGCGGCGACGAGTTCGCGGTGCTGCTGGAGGCGGACCCGGGCGCGCCCGGCCTGGTGGGGGAGCGGATCCTGGCCGCGCTGCGCGAGCCGGTGCAGATCGACGGCAAGCCGGTCACGGTCGCGGCGAGCGTGGGCGTGGTGGCGCCGGAGCCGTACGACATCGGCCTCACCGGCGACGCGCTGCTGCGACGCGCGGACGCGGCCATGTACGCGGGCAAGCGCGCCGGCAAGAACATGATGGTCCGCTACGCCGGCACCCGCGACGGCGGCGGCGACGCGGACCTGCCCGGCCTGCTCGCGGAGGCGCTGGCCGCGGAGCCCGCGTCGTCCGGCTTCGCCGTGCACTACCAGCCGATCGTGGACCTGCGCAACGGCGGCACCGTGCTGGCCGTCGAGGCGCTCGCCCGGTGGACGCACGCGGACCTCGGCGTGATCGGCCCGGACGTGTTCGTCGCGGTCGCGGAGCGGGCCGGCCTGGTCGCCGCGCTCGACGACTTCGTGCTGGACACCGCGTGCCGGGACGCCCGCGCGCTCGCCGCACTGCACGGCGGCGAGGTGGCCGTGCACGTGAACGTGTCCGGCGGGCGGCTCGGCCGTCCCGAGCTGGAGTCCGCGGTGCGGGACGCGCTGCGCCGCCACGACCTGCCGCCGGAACGCCTGATCCTGGAGATCACCGAGACCAGCCGGATCGCGGACCTCTCGGCCGCGGTGTCGGCGGCGCGGCGGCTGACCGAGGCCGGCGTGCGGCTCGCGCTGGACGACTTCGGCACCGGTTACAACACGCTCGCCCAGCTGCACGCGCTGCCGGTCACGATCGTGAAGCTGGACGCGTCACTGACCACGGCGGACGAGCGGTCCCGCGCGCTGATCCGGTCCGTGCTGGCGATCTGCCGGGAGATGGGCGTGTCCGTGATAGCGGAGGGCATCGAGGCGACGCCGCAGGCGGCCGCGCTGGCCGGGCTCGGCTGCCCGCTCGGCCAGGGCTACCTCTACGGCGCCGCGGTCCCGCTGAACTGATATCAAGATCCATCCGACCGCTCCGCGAAGATCAGGAGCAAGGTCAAGGTCAAGATCTAGTTCATTTTCCCGCTTCCGGCGTGGTGCGGCCCGCATGCTCCCGCGGGCCAACCTCGCTTCGCACCAAGACTCCGCTGGCGCTCCGCTTGCCGCTGCGCTCGGAGCCGGTCCCGCCGTGGCCGGGAGAAGAGCACGCGAGACCCGCGGCCGCTCGTCTCCCGGCCGCGCGCCGGGCCGGGCGAGGGGGTGCGCGAGATTCGCGGACGCCCGTCCCCCGGCGCGCGGCGGGCCGGGGCGGTCAGACGTGGACGACCGTCACGTCGATGTTGCCGCGGGTGGCGTTCGAGTACGGGCAGACCTGCTCGGCGGCGTCGGTCAGCGCCTTCGCGCCGTCCGCGTCCGCGTTCGGCAGCGCGACCTCGAGGATCACGGACAGGCCCAGCGCGGGCGTGCCCTCGACGCGGCCGAGCCCGACCTTCGCGGTCACGGTCGACGCGCCCAGGTCCAGCTTCCGCTGGCGGGCGATCAGCCGCAGCGCGGAGTGGAAGCACGCGGCGAACCCGGCCGCGAACAGCTGCTCCGGGTTGGTGGCGCCGCCCGCGCCGCCCAGTTCCTTGGGCGTGGCGACCGGGAAGTCGATCAGGCCGTCCGTGGATCGGACGGTGCCGTTGCGTCCGTCGCCGGACGACTGGACCTCGGCGGTGTAGATGGCCGACATGCGCGTCACTCCTTCGTACCGTTGATGGTGGTGGTGATTTTTTCGAGCGTGCGGTGCAACTGGACGTACTCGTCCAGGGAGATGCCCAGGCCGCCGGCGACCGTCATCGGGATTGCGGCGCACTCGGCGCGCAGCTCACGGCCGGTGCCGGTGAGGCCGATCTCGACCACGCGCTCGTCGGAGGCGCGCCGCTCGCGCCGGATCAGCCCGGCGGCCTCGATGCGTTTGAGCATCGGGGAGAGCGTGCCGGAGTCGAGCCGGAGCGTGGCGCCCAGCTCCTTCACGGTGACCGGCTCGTCCGGCCGCTCCCAGAGCACGAGCAGCACCAGGTACTGCGGGTAGGTGAGGCCGACGCGGTCGAGGATCGGCCGGTAGAAGTCGGTGACCGCCCGCGACGCCGAGTAGAGCGCGAAGCAGAGCTGGTACCGCACACCCATGCCGATCGGATCATCCGTCACCCGGCAAAAGTAGCCCACAATTCAGTTGTGCACAACTGAAATCGGGGGATCAAAAGGCTTCATGATCGATGGCCGGACTGATTGACTGGTCGGGTGACCGACCAGCTCGCCGCGCTCAACCAGCTCCCGGACGAACAGGCGCGGGCGGAGCTGCGCACCTGCTGCGCCTCCACCCGGTGGGCGGCCGAGGTGGCGGCGCGCCGTCCGTACCCCCATCGTGATCTTTTGATGAACGTCAGCGACGCCGCGCTGGCAGTGCTCAGCTGGGACGACGTGCTGGAGGCGCTCGCGGCCCACCCGCGGATCGGGCAGCGGGTGACCGGCGGCGACCGGGAGAGCGCCTGGTCGCGGCGGGAGCAGTCCGGCATGGACGATGCGGCGGACGACGTCCGGGCCGCGCTCGCCGAGGCCAACGCGGACTACGAGGAGCGGTTCGGGCACGTGTTCCTGATCTTCGCGAGCGGCCGGTCCGACGTGGAGATGCTGGCCGCGGCGCGCGAACGGCTCGGCAACGACGAGACGGCCGAACGGCGCGTGGTGCACGGCGAGCTGACCAGGATCGTGCGGCTGCGGCTGGAGAGGCTGTTCGGATGACGGAGTACGCGAGCATCTCCACCCACATCCTGGACACCGTCAGCGGCGAGCCGGCCCGCGGCGTCTACGTGCGGCTGGAGCGCCGGGACGCCGACGGCTGGGCGCAGATCGCGGAGGGCCGCACGGACGACGACGGGCGGCTGCGCGAGTGGGCGCCGATCAACGCGTGGCAGGCGGGCGGGTTCCGGCTGGTCTTCTACGTCGAGCCGTACCTGGGCGGGAACGCGTTCTTCCCGGAGATCACCATCGCGTTCCACGTCCACGACCCGGGGCGGCACTACCACGTGCCGTTGCTGCTCAGCCCGTACGGCTACACCACCTATCGAGGGAGCTAGACACAGTGGCGATCGTGCTCGGGCCGAATCAGTACGGCAAGGCGGAGACCCGGGTGGTGCGCGTCGTCCGCGACGGCGGCACCCACACCGTCACGGACCTGAACGTCAGCGTCTCGCTCTCCGGTGACCTCGCCGCCACCCACCTGACCGGCGACAACGCGAACGTGCTGCCGACCGACACCCAGAAGAACACGGTGTACGCGTTCGCGAAGCAGCACGGGGTGGCCTCGCCGGAGGCGTTCGCGCTGCTGCTGGCGCGGCACTTCACGGCGACCCGGCCCACGATCGGCGTGGCGCGGGTGGAGATCGAGGAGTACCCGTGGCACCGCCTCGGGCCGCACTCGTTCTCCCGGGACGGGTCGCTCGTGCGTACCGCCGGCGTGGTGGTGTCGTCGGCCTCCACGGAGATCACCGGCGGCCTGGCCGGGCTGACGCTGCTCAACTCCACCGACTCGGAGTTCTCCGGCTTCATCAGGGACGACTACACCACGCTGGCCGAGACGTCGGACCGGATCCTGGCGACCGCGGTGGACGCCGCCTGGCGATTCTCCTCCGCTGATGCCGACTTCAACGCGGTCTGGACTGCGGCCCGGGACGCGCTGGTGGCCGCGTTCGTCGGCACCTACAGCTACTCGCTGCAGCAGACGCTCTACGCGATGGGCACGGCCGTGCTGGAGGCCTGCCCGGACCTGGCCGAGATCCGGCTGCGCCTGCCGAACAAACACCACTTCGTCGTGGACTGCACGCCGTTCGGGCTGGACGCCACGGCCGAGGTGTTCCACGCCGACGACCGCCCGTACGGCCTGATCGAGGGCACGGTGCTGCGGGACCCGGCGTGATCACGATCGAGAACTGCGCGATCGCCACGGTCTCCGGCCCGGAGTACACCCGCGGTCACGTCGTCGCGGACCCGGCCACCGGCCGGATCGTGGCGGTCGGCAGCGGTCCGTTCACCGGTGCCGTGTCGCGGCGGATCGACGGCACCGGCTGCCTGCTCACGCCCGGACTGATCAACACGCACCACCACCTCTACCAGTGGGCCACCCGCGGCCTCGCCCAGGACGACACGCTCTTCGGCTGGCTGACCACGCTCTACCCGATCTGGTCCCGGATCGACGAGGACATCGTGCACGCGAGCGCGTCCGCCGGGCTCGCGTGGCTCGCGCTCACCGGATGCACGCTCAGCACCGACCACCACTACCTCTACCCGCCCGGCGGGGACCTCTTCGGCGCGACCGTCTCGGCGGCCGCGGCGATCGGGCTGCGCTTCCACCCCACGCGCGGGTCGATGGACCTCGGCGCGTCCGCGGGCGGGCTGCCGCCGGACTCCGTGGTCGAGACCGTCGACGCCGCGCTCGCCGCGACCGCGGACGCCATCGACCGCTTCCACGACCCGTCGCCGTCCGCGATGGTGCAGGTGGGGGTCGCGCCCTGCTCGCCGTTCTCGGTCACCGGCACGCTGATGCGCGAGGCGGCCGCGCTGGCCCGCGACCGGGGCGTACGCCTGCACACCCACCTCGCCGAGACGCGCGACGAGGAGGAGTTCTGCCTCGCCTCGTTCGGCTGCACGCCGGTCGACTACGCGGAGAAGCTGGGCTGGCTCGGCGACGACGTCTGGCTCGCGCACGCCGTGCACCTCTCCACCCAGGACATTTCAAAGATCAATTCCGCGGGTACGGGTGTGGCGCACTGCCCCGGCTCGAACGCTCGCCTCGGCGCCGGTCTGGCCCCCGCGCGTGAGCTGCACCTGGTCGGCCTCGGCGTCGACGGCCCGGCCTCCCAGGAGAACGGTTCCATGATCGCCGAGCTGCGGCACGCGCTCTACACGGCGCGCCTCCGCGGCGGCCCCACCGCGATGACGGTCCGCGACGCGCTGTTCATGGCCACGCTCGGTGGTGCCCGCTGCCTCGGCCGCGACGCGGATCTGGGCACGATCGAGGTCGGCAAACTCGCGGACCTCGCGCTCTGGCGCCTCGACGGACTCCCGCACGCCGGCATCGCCGACCCGGTCGCCGCCCTGGTGCTCGGCCCGCCCGCCCCGCTCGAGTCCCTGCTGGTCGGCGCCCGCGACATCGTCCACGCCGGCACCCTCCTCACCGCCGACCCTCTCGCACTCGCCCGCAACGCCACCCGCGCCGCCCACCGCCTCCTCGGCAGCCGCTGACACCTCGCACTCCAGGCCCTCTCGTTCCGCTCCACGGGCGGTCACGGCCTGCGTTTCCGCAGGCGCCGGAATGAAGCCACTCAGCGTGGATCGGTCTCGCCGTTTCTCCGGGGTGGTTGCTCCCCGGGAGGGCTCGCGGCGCGGGCCCTGTCAGCGGGCGGCGAGAACGGGCGCTCCGCGCCCGAAATTTCGTCATAAAGGAGTCATTCATCGAGTAGACGCGGGTAGCACAGTCTCCACAGTCGATCACCGTGCGGCGGAGGATCATTGACCGATGCGAAAGGTAGATCGACTAGCGCTGTTGATCTACCTTTCGCATCGGTCAATGATCCTTTGGGTGGAGATCGCTCCTTGCGGCGATCGCTGCCTGGGCTGGGTGATGCGGGCCGGGCTGGTCGCGGCGACCACCCTGGGGTCGGCGGACTACGGCAGGACCGGCCCTCGCGTCGTGCGGAGCGCCAGCGGAGCCCGGCGCGAGATCTGCCCGCAGGAGGAGATCGGTGCCTATTTGTGAAATGTCGGGTGCCTGGCGCCCGGAAGTCACCGGTCTTCGCCGCCACCATGGGTGTGCCGGACCACGGCGGGACCGGCTCCTCGCGTCGTGCGGAGCGCCGGCGGAGCCCGGCGCGAGGTTTGCCCGCGGGAGCAACGCTGCCGGACCACGCCGGAAGCGGGCAGATGAATTAGATCTTGACCTGGACCCGCCTCCTGGCCGGCGCGAATACCGGCGGCAACACGCGAACGTGGCCATCGCGTCAGCGGGATCGGGGTCTGGGGTCGCCCCCAGGCAAGCTCAGTGCGGCGCGGGTGCGGATGTACCAGGTGGAGGCGAGGCCGAAGAGGGTGGTGACCAGGAGGGCGGTCCAGGCGAAGTCCTTGAGGTAGCGTTCGGCGGCCTCGCCGACCCAGACGATGAAGAAGACGGTGCCGAAGGCCCAGACCAGGCCGCCGGCGCCGTTCGCGATCAGGAAGCGGCCGTAGGGGACGTGCAGCGCGCCGGCGAGCGGGCCGGCCAGGATGCGCAGCAGTGCGATGAAGCGGCCGAAGAAGACGGCCCAGACGCCCCAGCGGGCGAAGACCTGTTCGGCGCGGGCCAGGTGCGGCGGGCCGAGGTGGCGAGGGAAGCGGCGGCCGAGGCGGACCAGCAGCGGGCGTCCGCCGCGACGGCCGATGGCGTAGCCGATCGAGTCGCCGACGATGGCGCCGATGGCCGCGCCGACCGCGATGTACCAGGGGCTGAAGCCGGCGCTCACGGACAGCAGCGACGCCGAGATCAGCGCGAGCTCCCCGGGAAGCGGGATGCCCATGCTCTCGCCGCCGATGATCAGCAGCACGACGGCGGCGATCGCGAGGGGTGGCAGCGTCGACAGCCAGTCAACGAGATCGTGCACGACTGTCGACGCTACCCGTTCCCGTGGCTCAACTTTGCGTGATCACCACATCGTCGATCGCGGCCTCGACCAGGCTGGCCGTGGACGCGTCCGCGGCGTCGACCAGGATGCGCACGGACTGGCCGGCGAACGCGGAGATGTTCACGCTCGCGGTGGCCCAGGACGCGGCCCGGTCGGAGGCGGCGCCGGACACGGTCAGCACCGTGCTGGTCGTGCTGCCGGCGACGCGGACCCGCAGGTAGTCCGCGCTGCTGGAGTTGCTCAGGTGCGACAGGTAGTACGCGAACGACAGCGTCAGCGTGCCGGAGGACGGCAGCGTGATCGCGGGCGAGCGGACGCTGGTGATGCCGCCGTCGACGTCGTTCGCACCCGCGCTGCTGCCCGCGGTCGCGCCGGTGACCAGGTCGTATCCGCCGGTACGCGCCGCGAGCTGGGTGGCCACGCCGGAGCTGGTGGCGCCGGGCGTGCCGCGCTCCCACGCGCCGGAGGTGGCGGTGTCGGTCGCGTCCGGGTCGGTGGTCCAGCCGGTGGCGGTCTCCAGGCCGTCCGCCCAGACCTGCGTGCCGGGGGTCGCGGTCTCGGCGGCGAGCGTCCAGATGGTGTGCGCGATCGCGTCCGAGTTCCGGTCCAGCGCGGTGTCGTTGATGTTGGTGGAGGTGTCGCAGGACGCGTGGTAGCACGGGTCGAAGCGGGCGCCCGCGGTGCCGCCCCAGAGCGTGGCCTGTGCGCTGGTCTTGGTGCCCTCCGCGCCGGTGAACGTGCCCCCGGCGGGAATCCCGACCGCGATGAACGGGCCGTAGTCGCTGCGCCCGTCGAAGTCGGTGCCGCGCGTGGGCACGCCGATCCCGGCGAAGTAGCCCTCGATCACGTCCTCGATCTCGGCGCTGCCGGCCGGGCCCGGACCGGAACCGGTGTTGTCCGAGTTGTCGCCGTCGTAGACGAAGTAGCCCGGGTTCGGCGAACCGACCATGTCGAAGTTGAGGTAGCCGGTGATCTGCGCCCGCGCGGCCGCGGACAGGTTGTTGACGTAGTACGTCGACCCTCGCAGCCCCTGCTCCTCAGCGCCCCACCAGCCGAACCGCAGGTGCCGGTCCGGGGCGAAGCCGGTCTGCGCCACCGCGAGCGCGCTCTGCAGGATCGCCGCGGAGCCGCTGCCGTTGTCGTTGATGCCCGGTCCGGCGGTCACGCTGTCCAGGTGCGCGCCGGTCATCAGCACGTCGTTCACGTCGCCGCCGGGCCAGTCCGCGATCAGGTTGTAGCCGGTGGACCCGCCGTAGGTGAACGACTGCACGACCGTGGTGTAGCCGACCGCGTCCAGCTGACCCTTCACGTAGTTGATCGAGGCCAGGAAGCCGGGGCGGCCGTGCGCGCGATTCCCGCCGTTGGCGGTCGCGATCGACTGCAGCTGGGTGAGGTGCGCCTTGACGGCGGTGACGGAGATGTCGGGCGCGGCCGCGATCTGAGCCGGTGCCTGCCACGCGGCCGGCATGATCAGGAGGGCGGCGGCAGCGGCCACCAGAGGGTGCGGCAAGGGGATCTCCCCGGGGTGTAGGGATGCGGGACGCCGGTCAGGCGCTCACGCGAGGCTCCCCACTCCCCGGGGTGTAATCAATAGCGCTGGATCAATTCCTTCAGATGCCGCTCATTCCCCCGTCGACCAGGGAAAACGTCATCATGTGCGGATGATGGGCACGGCGTTATCTCACTGCCGCACCACGCCGGTCACGGTGCACGTCTCGCCGTCCGGGCCCTCGCCGATCTTCGTCGGCTCGTCGCCGGTGTCGTTGCCCTCGAACAGGTCGCAGAGCGAGATCTCCTCGTCCGCGTCCCCGATGATCGTGACGCCGTTGATGACCAGCGTGTCGCCGAGGTTCGCGTTGACGCCGGCGAGCGTGTCGCCGGGCGCGGTCACGGTGATGTCCTCCATGGTCACGGTGCGCGGCGCCTGGGTGGAGCAGTTGCCGCAGGACCGGTAGAGCTTGCCGAAGTCCGAGACCTCGAAGTCCCGGATCGTGACCGACCCGCCCGCGCCGCGGTTGTCCTGGAAGACCTTGTCCGCCGCGCCCGCCGCGCTGCCGCCCTCGATCACCACGGTCGCGTCCTCGCCGCGGAACGTGGCGGCGTCCTCGCCCACGTTCTCCCAGAAGACGTTGCGCAGCGTGCAACTCCCGGCGCAGTGGACGCCGTCCGCGGCCGGGTCGCCCAGGATCACGTTCTGCAGCGTGGCGCCGTCGGCCAGCTCGAACAGCGCGTCCTGCCCCTCGTCCTGCCCGCCGTCGCCGAGCGCGCCACCGCCGATGAACCGCTGGTTCTCCCCGTCGAACACGCCGTCGACCTCGATCGACGCGGTCACCACCTGCTCACCGGTGGCGTCCGGCGTCTCCGCGGACGCGTAGGTCGTGATGCCCACGGCGCTCGCACCGGCCACGATCGCGGCCGCGATGACCAGCCTCCGCTTGACAGCAACCCTCATTGATCAGCCTTCCGCACGCCGGTCACCCTCGATCGGGTGGGGAACCGCTTTCCGGTCCCTGCCCTGTCGCACGCGCGCCCCGCCGTCCCGGTTTGATCCCGCCCGAAACTTAAGGAAACCCTAAAGCCCCCCAAATCCCCCGAGATCGGATCCAGGGCTGCTCGCGGCACTTTCCGGACTCGACGGGTGACGCGACGGGCTCGGGGCGGCAAGCGACGGGCGAGGCAGATGCGGCGAGCCATGCGGGCGCGAGGTGCGAGGAGCCGCGGGCCTAGGGTGGCGGGGCGAAGAGGCCGGAGGCGGCGAGCAGGTCTGCCAGATCCTCGACCAGGTCCGCCTCGACCGCGCCCTCGTCGCGCAGCCCGGCCGCGGCCAGCCGCCGTTCCGCCTCCGCGCGGTCGACGCCCAGCGCCAGGCACACCGCCCGCGCCGCCTGCCGCGCGCTGCGCCCGTTGCCGGCCAGCCAGGCGAACACGTCCCGCACGTCCGCCCCGCGCCTCAGCTCACGCCGCGCGAACGCCACCGACGAATCGCCCATCCCCCGAGTATCCCGGAAAGATCTTGCCCCGCTGTCCTGCCGGATCGTTCCCCAAGATCAAGATCTGATTCATGTGCTCGCTTCCGGCGTGGTGCGGCAGCGGGGTTTTCCGGACCACGGCGGAAGCGGAAGGGAGGAGCGCCAGCGACGACCGGTGCCCGCGGGAGCATGCGGACCGCAACCACCCGCGAAGTGGGAAGAAAAGGTTGTGGATCTTAAAGGTGTGGCGGGTCCGGGAGCGGGCGACGTGGTGAGGGCCGGGCTCGCTGAACTCGGCGGTATGCGAAACGGTAGGGGGCATGACTCTGTCTTTCCGCGCGGATACGACGTTCGCGCTCGTCGGCTTCGGGTTCCGGGCCGCCACGCTGCACCGGGTCGCGACCGGCCTGGAGGGGGTGCGCTGCGTGGGAGCGGTCGTCAGGTCACCCCGGGAGCTGCCCGTGCCGGCCTACGACTCGCTCGACGCCTGCCTGCGCGAGGCCCGGCCGGACTTCGTGGTCACCGCGGTCCCGCCGTCGCAGAACCCGGCGCTGATCCGGGCGTGCGCGGCCCGCGACGTCCCGGTGCTGGCCGAGACGCCGCCCGCGCCGGACCTCGCCACGCTGCGCGCCCTCTGGGCCGACGTGAGAACCGGCCGCGTGCAGGTCGCGGAGCAGTACCCGCTGATGCCGGCGCACGCGGCTCGCGCGGCCGCGGTCCGGTCCGGGATCATCGGGACTCCCACGCAGGTGCAGGTCTCGTCCACGCAGCTCTACCACGCGGTCGCGCTGATCCGTGGGCTGCTGGGTGCGGGCGGCGCGCCGGCGGTGGTGCGCGCGAGCCGCACGGAGGCGCCGCTGCTGCACCCGCTGGACCGGGCGGGCTGGACCGGTGAGACCGCGCCGCGCACGGCCGTCACCACGATCGCCACGCTGGACTTCGGCGCGGCCGGGTCCGGGCTCTACGACTTCACGACCGGGCAGACGCGCAATCTGCTGCGGTTCCGGCGGTTGCTGGTCCGCGGCACGCACGGTGAGCTGCGTGACGACGAGGTCGTGCACCTGACCGGGCCGCGCGGGATCGCCCGGACGTCGTTGAGCCGCCGGCAGAGCGGGCACGATCTGGACCTGAACGGTTTCGACACCGAGGCGATCACGCTCGGCACGGAGGTGGTGTGGTCCAACCCGTATCCCGGCCGCCGCTGGAACGACGACGAGATCGCCACGGCCGCGCTGCTGGAGGCGACGGCCGCCTGGACGCGGGGCGAGGGACCGCCGCCCTATCCGCTGGCGGAGGCCGCGCAGGACCACCTGATCGGGCTCGCGATCGAGGAGTCGGCGCGCACCGGCGCGCCGGTCACCACCACGGCGGAGGAGTTCAGCCCTCGGCCGCGATGAGCGTCTGCGCGACCTCGGAGGCGCGCTCGATCGGGATGGCGAAACCGATGCCGATCGAGCCGCCGCCCTCGAGCGTGGCGATCGCGGTGTTCACGCCGATGACCTCGCCGGTCGAGTTGACCAGCGGGCCGCCGGAGTTGCCCGGGTTGATCGGCGCGTCGGTCTGGACCGCGGTCTGGCGGGTGGCGCCCTCGCCGCCGAGCCGGACCCGGCGGTCGACCGCGCTGACGATGCCGGAGGTGACGCTGCCGGAGAGACCGAGCGGCGCGCCCACGGCCAGCACGGTCTCGCCGACGCGCAGCGTGCTGGACTTGCCGATCGGGAGCGGTTCGAGCGCGTCGGACGGCGCGATCCGCAGCACCGCGATGTCGGTCTTCGGGTCCGCGCCGATCACGTCCGCCTCGATCGACTCGCCGTCCTGGCCGGAGACGGTGACCGTGACCGCGCCCTCGACCACGTGGTTGTTCGTGATGATGTGCTGCTTGTCGTCGATGATGAACCCGGAGCCGGAGGACGAGCCGTCGTCCGTGTTCACCTCGATCAGCACCACGCCGGCCAGCACCTGCTCGGCCGTGGTGGTCAGCTGCGCGCCGTCCGTGCCGACCAGCTGCGTGGCGGCGGAGTCGCCGGTCCGGTTGGTGGCGCCGGCGCGGTTCGCGCCGTACCAGGCCCCGGCGGTGCCGGCGCCGGCCGCGACGGCCACGATCAGCGCGCCGGCCAGCACGAAGCGGGAGCTGCGGCGGGGCTCGTCGTCCCGGTTCCGGGAGGCGCGCGGGGCGGGCGGCTGGTACGCGGGGGACGGCTGGTAGGTGGAGGTGCCGACCGAGGCCCACGGGTCCGGCGGGGCCTCCCAGGCCGGGGCGGAGGGGGCCGCCGCGGCCCACGGGTCGGACTGCGGCGCGTTGACGCGGGCGAACGAGCCGGTCGCACCGTACGCGGTGAACGAGCCGCTGGCCGACGCCGGCGGCTCGTAATCGTCGTAGTCGGTCTCCGGGGCCCGGCGGCGCCCCGCACGGGGCGGGGCGCTGTAGGGGTCGGAGTCGTAGGAGGGGCGCTGCCAGTCTCTGGAGCGAGTCCCGTACTCGTCGTCTCGCCCCAACGATGCCATTTACGCCTCCACGGTTCGTCCACCCCGTCGGGGGTAGATACGTGGACGGAGGCGATACGGCTCACCGTTGGGTAGGAAAGATTGTTCAGCCCGTGATCAGGCGGCCGATCGTGGTGAAGATATCGGCGTAGAACGTGCCGTTGACGTCGCGGAAGAGCGCGTACGGCTCGTCGGGGCTGCCGAAGAACGGTCGCAGCGTCCAGGCCAGCTGGGTGCCGACGAAGCCGAACAGCGCGATCCAGATGTAGAGCAGCGTCATGCTGGCGGGCCGCTGCCCGGCCGGGAGCTGGGGTGCCGGCGCGGGGTACGGGCGTCCGTGGGGGTCCCAGACGGGCGGTGCCGGCTCCGGGGCGGCCGCGACCAGCGCCGGCTCCTTGGCCTCCGACGCGACGAGCGCGTCCGAGGCGACGAGCGCGTCGGCCGCGCGGGCCACCTCGACCTGGTGCGCGTTGAACGCGGTCATGCCCGCGGTCAGGAACCGCAGCCCGACCACCGCGGTCAGCACCAGGATGCCCACGTTGAGCAGCTTGAAGAACGCGTAGCTGTTCGACGTGGTGAGGAAGAACAGGCTGATCGGCGCGAACGCGAGCGTCAGCACGGCGGTGACCGTGATCGGCACCATGATCAGCGTGACCGTCTGCATGACGGACAGCCGCGCGCCGAAGACCAGGTTGAACAGGTACAGCGTCGGCAGGCAGATGGCCAGCGTGGCCAGGAACAGCAGCGGGAGCTTCACGAACGACGTGAGCGCCTGCATCCAGCTGTTCGAGGCGCCGAGCACGACGCCGTAGAGCGCGAAGCTGAGCGACGAGCTGGCCAGCATCTGGAGACTGATCCCGCCGAGCCCGCGCTCGTCGATGATCTGACGCCACACGCTCTCGCGGTCGCGCAGCAGGCGCTCAATGATGAGCAAACCGCCAGGAGGGTTCGACATCGGCTGAGGCTACATCGACGGGGCAAGCCGTAGGGGGCATGATGTGGCCGTGACCGATCCACTCCTGCGCGCCTCGGACACGGACCGCCGGCGCGTGGTCGCCGATCTCGAACGGCACACCGCGGCCGGGCGCCTCACGCTGGACGAGTTCACCTCGCGGGTCGACGCCGCGCTCGCCGCGCGCACCCACGGTGACCTGGGGAACGTCGTCGCGGACCTGCCGGCGGAGACGACGTCCGGCAACGAGAGCCGGCATCTGGTGATCGCGTTCGTGGTCGCTGCCGTAGTCGTCTCACTCCTCGCGGTGATCGTTTCGATATACCGTTAGGACCCACCGCCACACGCCCCTAGTGGAGAGATCATGACCGAGATCCTCACCCCTGAGGCCAGGGAGTTCGTCGCCGACCTGCACCGGCAGTTCGCGGACCGCCGGGACGAGCTGCTGTCGCTGCGGGCGTTGCGCCGGGCCGAGGCCGCGCGCACCGGCAGGCTGGACTTCCTGCCGGAGACCGTGGACGTGCGCGAGGGCGCGTGGACCGTGCCGGCCGCGCCGCCGGACCTGGCGGACCGCCGCGTGGAGATCACCGGGCCGACCGAGCGGAAGATGACCATCAACGCGCTCAACTCCGGCGCGAAGGTGTGGCTGGCCGACCTGGAGGACGCGAACACGCCGCACTGGGACAATGTGATCGGCGGGCAGGTCAACCTGTACGAGGCGGTGCGCCGGACGATCTCCTACGACTCCCCGGAGGGCAAGCACTACGCGCTGGGCGAGGGGCCGTACCCGACGATCGTGGTCCGCCCGCGCGGCTGGCACCTGGACGAGCGCCACCTGCCCCGCGAGGACGGCAGGCCGGGCGTGGGCGCGCTGACCGACTTCGGGCTGTACTTCTTCCACAACGCGCAGGAGCTGATCGAGCGCGGCTCCGGGCCGTACTTCTACCTGCCCAAGATGGAGTCGCACCTGGAGGCCCGCCTCTGGAACGACGTGTTCAACCACGCGCAGGACCACCTCGGCGTGCCGCGCGGCACGATCCGGGCGACCGTGCTGATCGAGACGATCCCGGCCGCGTTCGAGATGGACGAGATCCTGCACGAGCTGCGCGACCACGCCTCCGGGCTGAACGCGGGCCGGTGGGACTACCTGTTCAGCATCATCAAGTACCTGCGGGTGACGCTGCCCGACCGCGCGGCCGTGACGATGACCGCGCCGTTCATGCGCGCCTACACGGAGCTGCTGGTCGCGACCTGCCACAAGCGGGGCGCGTTCGCGATGGGCGGGATGGCCGCGTTCATCCCGTCCCGCCGGGACCCGGAGATCAACGCGGTCGCGTTCGCCAAGGTCCGCGAGGACAAGGAGCGCGAGGCCGGCGACGGTTTCGACGGCTCCTGGGTGGCGCATCCGGACCTGGTCGCGATCTGCCGGGAGATCTTCGACGCCGCGCTCGCCGGTAAGCCGAACCAGCTGGACAGGCAGCGCCCCGAGGTCTCCGTGACCGCGGGCCAGCTGCTCGACGTGGCGGCGACGCCGGGCGACGTGACGGACGCGGGCGTGCGCGGCAACGTCGAGGTCGCGCTGCGCTACATCGAGGCGTGGCTGCGCGGCAACGGCGCGGTCGGCATCCACCACCTGATGGAGGACGCGGCCACCGCGGAGATCTCCCGTTCCCAGATCTGGCAGTGGATCCACCAGGGGGTACGCACGGCGGAGGGCACCCCGATCACGGCCGAACTGGTGCACCGGCTGGAGGACGAGGTGCTGGCGGAGATCGCGGAACAGCTCGGCGACGCCGGCTACAAGGACAGCCGCTTCGACGACGCCCGCGCGCTCTTCGAGCGGGTCGCGCTGGCCGACGATTTCGCGGACTTCCTTACGGTCCCCGCATATGAGTTGATTGACTGACGCTGCCTGGTGATGCGCTTCTTGCATCGCCGGCAGCGTGCCCTTTGGTCTTTCACCTGAAGCACAGGGGGGTACGTGTGGGCCGGCTCGACGCAGACCTCGACGACGAACTCGACGCACGGCTGGCCGCGGTGGATCTGCACCTGCGGCACCGCTACCCCGGCGACCCGGGCGGCCGGCAGCCGGTCCACACGGTCTACGTGCCCGCCGACCGCTGGCACGCCGGCCTGCTCCCGGCGTGGGGCGCGGCCGCGCTGGACGCGTTGAAGGCCGCGCCCGCGCTGCCCTACGACGAGGCGCTGCACGCGCGCGTCACCGCGAAGCTGGCCCGGGAGCCGATCGAGGATCTGCGGATCGACTTCGAGGACGGCTACGGCATCCGCGCGGACGACGAGGAGGACGCGGCCGCGGAGGCCGCCGCGAAGGCGCTGAGCGTGGCCGAGGCCGTGCCGCCGTTCGTCGGCGTCCGGGTGAAGTCGATGGAGTCGCACACCCGCCGGCGCTCACTCCGTACCCTCGACGGTTTTCTGGATGTCTGGTTCTCCGAGGACCGGGTGAGGCTGCCGGACAACTTCGTGGTCACGCTGCCGAAGGTGAGCGACCCGGCGCAGGTGGCCGCGTTCGCGATGGTGTGCGGGCGGCTGGAGGTGGCCTACGGGATTCCCGCCGGTGGCCTGCGGTTCGAGATCCAGATCGAGACGCCGCCCGCGATCCTGGCCACGGACGGCACGGCCACGGTCGCCCGGATGATCACGGCGGCGGACGGGCGGTGCACCGGCCTGCACTACGGCACCTACGACTACAGCGCCGCGGCCGGCATCGGCGCGGCCTACCAGAGCATGGACCATCCGGCCGCGGACCACGCGAAGGCGGTCATGCAGGTCGCGGCCGCCGGCACCGGCGTGCGGCTCTCCGACGGCTCCACCAACATCCTGCCGGTCGGCACGGACGCGCAGGTCGCGGCCGCGTGGGCGCTGCACGCGCGCCTGGTCCGCCGCTCGCTGGAACGCGGCTTCTACCAGGGCTGGGACCTGCACGCGGCGCAGCTGCCGACCCGGTACGCGGCCACCTACGCGTTCTTCCGGGACGGCGCCGCGGCCGCGCACGACCGGCTCGCCGCCTACCTGGACCGCCGCGACACCGGCATCCTGGACGAACCGGCCACCGCCCGCGCGCTCGCCGGGTTCCTGCTGCGCGGGCTGCGGTGCGGCGCGCTCGACGCGGCCGACGTGGGAGATTTCACCGAGGACCGGCTCACCAGGCTGTGACCGGCGGCGGGCTTGAGAAGATGTGACGACCTGTGATCAGCGCCGATCTCGGTCCGAGACCGACCTGGAGGCGGAGTTGACGGATTTCGACCTGGTCGTCCGTTCACGGCGGACGATCACCCCGGACGGAGAGCGCCCCGCCGCGGTCGCGGTGCGGGACGGCAGGATCGTGGAGGTCGCCGCCTACGACGCGCCGCTGACCGCGGCGCGCGAGGAGGATCTGGGCCGGCTCGTGCTGCTGCCCGGCCTGGTGGACACGCACGTGCACGTGAACGAGCCGGGCCGCACCGAGTGGGAGGGCTTCGGCAGCGCCACCCGGGCCGCGGCCGCGGGCGGCGTCACCACGATCATCGACATGCCGCTGAACTCGTTGCCGCCGACCACCACGGCCGACGCGCTGGAGATCAAGCGGAAGGCCGCGGCCGGGCAGGCCCGGGTGGACGTCGGCTTCTGGGGCGGCGCGGTGCCGGACAACCTGGCCGACCTGCCGTCGCTGCACGAGGCCGGCGTGTTCGGCTTCAAGGCGTTCCTGATCGACTCCGGCGTGCCGGAATTCCCGCCGCTGAGCCCCGCGCAACTCAAGGCGGCCTTCTCAGCCGTGAATGCGCTGTTCCTGGTGCACGCGGAGGACCCGGAGTCGATCCTCGACCACGGCTCCTCGGCCAGCTACGCCGACTTCGTGGCGTCCCGGCCCCGGACGGCGGAGAACACCGCGATCGCCCGGGTCGTCGCGGCCGCGCGGCAGACCGGCGCACGCGCCCACATCCTGCACCTGTCGTCGTCCGAGGCGGTGCCGCTGATCGCGGCCGCGAAGGCCGAGGGCGTGCGGATCACGGCCGAGACCTGCCCGCACTACCTGGCGCTGAGCGCGGAGGAGGTGCCGGACGGCGCCACCCAGTTCAAGTGCTGCCCGCCGATCCGGGACGCGGCGAACCGGGACGCGCTCTGGGCCGCGCTCGCGGACGGCGTCATCGACATGGTCGTCTCCGACCACTCGCCGTGCACGCCCGAGCTCAAGCACGCGGAGACCGGCGACTTCGCGGCCGCCTGGGGCGGGATCGCGTCGCTGCAGCTCGGCCTGCCGATCGTCTGGACCCAGGCCCGCGCGCGCGGCCACTCGCTCGCCGACGTGGTGCGGTGGATGTCGGCCAACCCGGCCGCGCTGGCCGGGCTGGGCACGAAGGGACGCCTGAGCGCCGGTGCGGACGCGGACCTGGTCGTGTTCGACCCGGAGGCCGTGCAGCGCGTCGACAAGTCCCGGCTGCAGCACCGCAACCCGGTCTCGCCGTACCACGACAAGACGCTGACCGGCGTGGTGCTGGGCAGCTGGCTGCGCGGTGTGCCCACGGTCGGCGAGCCGGCCGGACGCCTGCTGACAAGGGAGGGAACGGCATGAACGACCTGCCCGACCTCGCCGCCCGCGCGTTCGGGGGCGGCGTCGTCCACGCCAGTGACGAGTTCTTCGCGTTCGCGGCCGACCTGATCAACGACCACGCGCCCGCGTTCACGCCGCAGAGCTTCGGCGCGCGCGGCCAGGTCTACGACGGCTGGGAGACGCGCCGGCGGCGCCCGCGCGGCATCGGCGACGACCACGACCTCGCGATCGTGCGGCTGGGCGCGCCAGGCGTGATCCGCGGCCTGGTGATCGACACCGCGTTCTTCACCGGCAACTACCCGCCGGCCGCGTCCGTCGAGGCGACCCGGATGGCCGGGCACCCGTCGCCGGCGGAGCTGATCGACGCGGACTGGACGCCGATTCTGACCCGGTCCGCGCTCAAGGGCGACACCCGCAACGTGTTCGAGACCGGCGGCGACGACCGCGTCTGGACGCACGTGCGGCTGCGCATCTACCCGGACGGCGGCGTGGCCCGGCTGCGCGTGCACGGCGAGGCGGTGCCGGACCCGGTGCTGCTGCCCGAGGTCTTCGACCTGGCCGCGGCCGAGAACGGCGGCACGGTCACCGCGTGCAGCAACATGTTCTACGGCTCCGCGCCGAAGATGCTGCTCCCCGGCCTGGCCCGGTCGATGGGCGAGGGCTGGGAGACGTCCCGGCGCCGCGACGACGGCAACGACTGGGTGCTGGTCCGGCTCGGCGTGCCCGGCCGCATCCAGCTCGCCGAGATCGACACGTCGCACTTCAAGGGCAACGCGCCCGGCGAGTTCCGGCTGCGCGGGATTCCCGACGGACGCTTGGACTCGCCCGCGGACTGGGTGGAGCTGCTGCCGCTGACCCGCGCGCAGCCGGACACCCGGCACCGTTTCCCGGTCAGCGACGCGCCCAAGGTGACGCATGTGCGACTCGATGTGTACCCGGACGGGGGCGTGGCACGGTTGCGTCTGTGGGGCAGCATGTCGGAGAAGCAACGGCGCCGGCTGGCGGAGCGGCACTGCTGAGGTTCGTACGCCTGTCGGGTAGGTTCTCAGGGTCCGCGTTCCATGCGGCCTTTTTGAAGGAGCAGCTCACCCTATGGGTAAGAAGACCGTCCACGTGTCCGACTTCAGCGGCGCCGTGATCGGCGACGACGCTGACGTGGTTCGCATCGTCGTGCTCGAGCACCCCGACCTGATGACCGGGCCGGTCCAGCTCGAGGCGCTCGCCGCCGAGGTGGAGAGCATCGATGACGCCGCGCTGGACGTGGTGGTGGTGGACATCTTCGACGCGCACGGCGACGGCGAGGCCCGGCGGGTCACGCTCAACGCCAGCGAGTTCGACGCGCTCGCCACCGGCACGCCGATGGGCGAGGTCCTGAAGACGGCGGAGCGGGTGAAGCCGCCGAAGCAGGCCCGGAAGGCGCCGGCCGACAAGCTCGACTACGCGACGATGGAGCACGCGGGCAAGCCGCACCGGGGCAAGACCACGGACGAGGAGGCGGAGCTGGTGCGCGACAACCTCGACAAGATCAACGAGCGTCTCGCGACCGAGGGCCTCCGCATCGTCGACCCGGCCAACCCGGAGCACGCGGCCCGCTACGGCTTCCCGGAGCCGGGGCCTCTTGAGGTCTAAAAACCACTAAAAGCGGATATTCCCGCTTTGTGGGTGGTTGCGGTCCGCATGCTCCCGCGGGCTTGCAGTCCCGTCCGGGGCACGTTTCACACACCTGATGGGCGAAAGGCCCCGGGGCGGCTCTCATCGCCCCGGGGCCTTTCACGTCTACTACTTGCCGAACTCCTGGGTCCAGTACAGGACACCCTTGGCGTTGCGGGCCGCGCCGACACCGATCAGCGTCGACTTGCAGTTCATGATGTTCTTGCGGTGGCCGGGGCTGTTCAGCCAGGCCTGCACGACCGCCTTGGCGTCCTTCTGGCCCCACGCGATGTTCTCGCCCATCGCGGTACCGGTGAAGCCGGCCCGCTTGCCCCGCTTGACGAAGTTGCTGCCGTCCGGGCTGGTGTGGCTGAAGAACTTCTTGTCCGCCATCTCCTTGCTGAACGCCTGCGCCGACGTCGTCAGGTGCGCGTTCACGGCCAGCTTCTTGCAGCCGGACTTGACGCGGGCCTCGTTCGTCAGCGACACGACCTGGGACTCGAGCGTCGTCGTCGGCGTGGCGGCGGACGCGGCGGTCGCCGGGGCGACGAGCGTCATGCCGATGGCGGCGGCGGGGGCGAGAACGGCGAGGGCGGCCTGGCGAACGAGCTTGCGCAAGAGGATCTCGTCTCTGTCGGTGCGGCGTGTGTCGCTTACACCTGTTCATTCGGCCGCCCGCCCGGACGGCTGACGAATCGACCGGTTGCCCTCCTGTGAGCCGTCGGTTTCAGAACGGGTAGCGGTCAGCTTCGCCGCAGTGACCTGGTCAGCGCGGCCGCGATCGTGGTGGCCAGGATCCAGCCGGCCGCGACCAGGAGGAACGACAACCACAGGAACCGTCCCGCGGGTACGAACGCGGTCTGCTGCCCGAAGTCGACCAGCGGCAGCAGCACGTCGAGCGTGTAGACGACCGCCTGGAACTCCGGCGCCTTCTCCGGCTCGGCCGCCCGCGGCGGGTGCGACGCGTACGCGGCCGTGCCCAGCCCGAGCAGCACCACCAGCCAGACCGCGGCCAGCAACGGCCGGTAGCCGTACCCGACCGTCACGTCCTGCAGCACACCCCAGACCCGCGCCGGCCAGCCCGAGGCCCGGGTACGCGCCCGCTGCCGGGTGAGCAGCACCGACCGCGCCGCGTCGTCGTCCCCGGAGGCCCGCAGCGCGGCCGCGAGCTGCTCGTACGGCTGCCGCGCCGCCTGCTCCGGATCCCGCGCCAGCCACGCGCGCCGGTCCGTCTCGGTCGCGGCCGGCTCCAGCGTGTCGTAGGTGAGCCCGGTCAGGCGCAGCACCGCGGGCCAGTTGCCCGGATCGTCGCGCAGCAGCCCGGCGTGCACGTGCCGCAGATCCACCGGCCCGGTCACGGACGTCATCCGGATCCGCAGCTCCGGCGCCCGCAACCGCCACAGCCGCAGCGCGGAGCTGTCCGCCGGTGGCGCGTCGAGCGCGGCCGCGTTGAGGCAGAGCAGGCTGCCGACCTGCCCGTGCGCGAACGCCACCTGCCCGTGCGCGGTGAACCCGTCGCAGAGGTGCACCACGCTGGCCGCGGTGACGCCGTTGAGGCACAGCGCGATCTCGCCCGGCCGGGACAGCGTGGCGCCGCGGAACCCGACCGCGCCGTTGAGCTGCGCGTTCTCCAGCCAGACGCTGCCCTCGACGACCGTCTCCCGGGCGTCGAGCGTGCCGTTGAGCGTCAGTGACTCGCCCAGCACCGCCAGCTCGCCCGGATGCGACAGCCGGGCCTCCCAGAGCGCGAACGTGCGGTTGATCTGCGCGTGCCGGCACCGCACCTGGCCACTGATCGTGGTCCTGGCGAGGAAGAGGCCGCCGTCGAGCGTGGCGGAGTCGACCCGCAGCGCGACCCGGCCCGGATTGGTGATCGTGGTGTCGGTGAAGCTGACGATGCCGCTGATCCGGCTGTGCCACATCCGCACCTCGCCGCCGAACTCGGCGCCGCGCGCGAAGAACCCGCCCTCGACCACCACGCTGTCCGCGGCCAGCACGCCGTGGTCGCGCGCGATCAGGTGGTGCGGCTCCGGGATCGACTCCGGCGCGGACGGTGGCGCGATCCGGGCCCGGTCCAGTTCCAGGTCGCCGGCTATCCGGCCCTGGGAGACGACCACCAGGCCCTCGATGTCCGCGCGCCCGGCCGCCAGGTCGCCGCCGAGCGTGATCCGCTCCGCGTGCAGCGCGGTCCCGGACGACCGCAGCCGGGCCTCGGCGAGCACCAGGCCGCCGCTGATCCGCGCGCCGGCCAGGCGCAGCACGCCGTCGATCCGGGCGCCCTTCAGCTTCAGGTGCCCGTCCACGGTCACGTTCGACGCGTGCAGGCCGGGCATCGAGGACCGGGCGAAGCTGGTGAAGCCGAGCCGCGCCCAGTAGAGCACCGGCATCCGCGCGAACTCGCAGTCCTCGAGCTGGATCGGCGCGTCCACCTGCGCGAACCACAGCGCGAACTCGCCGGTGATCCGCGCGCCGGACAGACGGAGCGAGGCCCTGGCCCCGGGCGCCGGCGCTTGTGCGCCGAGCAGCAGCCGGGTCAGGACCTCGCCGCGAACCTCCCGCTCCCCGTCCGGATCCGCCGTGACCAGCGCGCCGGTGGGGAACGCGTCCCAGAGACGTTGCTCGAGCACATTCACGCACTCATGATCGTCCCTGGACGCAAACCTAGACGATCGACATGTGTACGTGGTCCTCGTGCGTGCTGTCGCCCACGTACGCACTCCAGCCGGTGGCCGGGAACCACACCTGCCTGTTCCAGATCACGTAGAGGATGCCGAGCGCGTCCGCGTTGCGTACCAGGAACGCCATCAGGTCGTTGCCGTACTTCAGCTCGTCGTCGGTGTCCCACACCGAGAAGCCCTTGGTCTGCAGCGACCAGTCGCAGGCGCGGCCCTTCGGGTGCTCCCAGATGTCACCGGTGCGGAAGCAGCCGACGAACCGGTTGAAGCCCGCCTTCTTCACCTCGTTGTACGCGTGCAGCGTGCGCGGCGTCAGGCAACCGCTGGTGGTCGGGTCCTGCTGGCTGCAGGTCTCCGACGGCCAGCCGCCGCTGCTGGTGCGCGGTGCCGCCGCCGCCTTCGGGGAGGACGCGGTGACCAGGCCCTTGGTGGTGACGTTGCCGCCGACCAGCGCGAGCGCCTTCTCCGCCTCCTTCTTCTGCTTGTCGATGACGGTGAGCGCCTTCTGCTCCTCGTCCACCTCCGCGTCGAGCTCGCTCTTGGCGCGCGCGATCGTGTCCTTGGCCTCGAGGTAGTCGTGCAGCTGCGCGTCGTTGTGCGCGGACAACTCGTTGAGCGAGGTCATCCGGCCGAAGAAACCGGACGGGTCCGAGCTGGCCAGCATCAGGCTGGGGCCGGTGAGGCGGCCCTGCCGGTACTGCTCCGCGGCCATGTTGCCGACCTGCTGGGACAGCCCGTCCAGCGCGCCCTGCGCGGTGTCGAGCTCCTTCTGCAGCTCGGCCTGCTTCTTCTTCGAGTTGTCCAGCACGGCCTTGGCCTCGAGGTACCGCTTACCGCTCGACTCCAGCACGGCGCCCAGGGTCTGGTCACCGCCGTCGTCCGGGCTCGGCTCCGCGCTCGCGGGGGACAGCGGCGCGGTCAGCAACGCGACCGCGGTGGCGATCGCTGCGGCCGCAGCGGCACATCGACGACCGAGTGGGGTCATCAGAACGAATTCCTCTCGTCGTGCTGGGAAGCCCTCGCGGCGGTGGGGACCGCCTTTCCCTGGTCTTACGGAGTCGGGGGCGGGGCGGTTCGATTCCGCCGGGCCCACGAGAAGAGCGTCACGGCAAAGAAGAGTACGTCACCGAGCGGACGACGGCGAAGGTCAGGGCGGCACCTCCACGCACCGTGACCAGGAAAAGGCGGTGCGTTCCCGGCCGTACCCGATAGCGTCTCCGGTCTATGCGAACCGAACGATTCGAAGAGTGTCTGGCCGCGGACGCGGCGCGCCTGCGGGAGGCCGTCGCCGGGAACCCGGCCGCGCCGGTGCCCACCTGCCCCGGCTGGACCGTGACCGATCTGGCCGAGCATGTGACCAATGTCTACCGGCACAAGACCGAGATCATGCGCTCCGGCGCGTTCCCGGAGGACTGGTCGCCGACGCCGGAAACCGGTGACCCGCTCGCCGGCTTCGACCGGGCGTACGCGGAGCTGGCGGGGGAGCTGGCCGCGCGCGACCCGGAGGAGTCCGTCCCGTCCTGGTACCCGGCCGATCAGACCGTCGGCTTCTGGGCACGGCGGATGGCGCACGAGACCGTGATCCACCGGGTGGACGGCGAGCTGGCCGCCGGGCTGCCCCGCGCGCCGATCCCGGCGGACCTGGCCGTGGACGGCGTGGACGAGGTGCTGGTCCGGTTCCTGGAGCACGGCTCCCGGCACTGGCCGGACGACTTCGGCGACGCGCTGACGCCGCTGGACGGGCGCGCGGTCCGGGTGACGACCACCGCGGGCGGGTCCTGGCTGGTGCTACTGACGCCGGACGGTGTGACCGTGACCACGGACGACGCGGGCGAGGCCGCGGCCACGGTGACCGGCGACCCGGAGACCGTGCTGCTGTGGCTGTGGCGGCGCGGCGGCCCGGACGGGCTGACGTTCGGCGGCGACACCGCGCTGGTCGACGTGCTGCACGAGCTGATGGCGAAGCCGACGCTCTGAGCAGACGGAGACGCCGCCCGTCCCGGCACCCGTCCATCGTGCGGCGCGCGGGGTGCGGGCGGGCGGCGTTCCGCCGGCCGGGCCAGGGGAGACGTGGCCGGCCGGGGTCAGGTCACAGGCCCGGGTAGGCGTCGTCCTCGCTGGGCATCAGCAGCCACAGCACCGGGTAGATCAGGAGCTGGCTGCCGGGGATGACCAGCAGGACCAGCACGAAGAGCAGTCGTGCGACGTTGGCGTCGAGTCCGAAGCGCCGTCCCAGCCCGGCGCAGACGCCGGCGAGCAGACGGCCCTGGCGGGGCCGGACCAGGCCCTGACTGCGAAGAGTGGTGTGCACGCTTGCCATCTCGGATCACTCCGTCTCATCTACTCGCATAACCCGGACGACCGGAACGCGATGCCAGAACCGGGCATCACGCTCCGGTCTTCTCCAAGACTCCTCCCGGCGAAGCGCTGTGACATCGGGGAACGACCTGAGGTGTCCCCCGATGTCCCAGCTCAGGGTAGGGACAGCCCTACCCCAGCAGCTGGTCGAACGACGGCGCCGAGGCGAACGGGTCGGCCACCGTGACCGGCTCCCGCGCCGCGATCAGCGCGGCCATCTCGCCGGCCGCGCGGTCGACGCGGGTGGCCAGGCCCTGGTGTGCCTTGCCGCCACCGGTGCCCCAGTCCTCCGAGGCCGCGTAGACGCCGGTCGGCACCACCACGGACCGCAGGTAGGCGAAGAGCGGCCGGACCGCGTGCTCCAGCACCAGCGAGTGCCGGGGCGTGCCACCGGTCGCGCCGATCAGCACCGGCTTGTCCGCCAGCGCCTCCTCCTCGACCACGTCGAAGAACGACTTGAACAGGCCGCTGTACGACGCGCGGAAGGTGGGCGTGACCACGATCAGCCCGTCCGCGGCCGCGATCGCGTCCAGCACCTCGCGGAGCGCGGTCGGGGCGAAGCCGGTCAGCGTGTTGTTCACGACGTCGTGCGCGTGGTCGCGCAGCTCGACCGTGCGCACCTCCACGTCCTCGCTCCGGGCCCGCAGCGCGCGGGCGGTGGCGGTGGCGAGGTGGTCGGCGAGCAGCCGGCTCGACGAGGGCTGGCTCAGTCCCGCGGAGACGACGACCAGCTTGCGGGCGGTCATGACTGCACCTCTTCCAGGACATCGGTCTTCGAGGCCGCGGCGGCCGCGACCATGGAGGCGTGCGTGGGCGCGTCCGGCACGTGCGCGGGGCGGCCGATCGCGTACTCCTTGCGCAGCACCGGCAGCACCTCCTCGCCGAGCAGGTCCAGCTGCTCCAGCACGGTCTTCAACGGCAGGCCGGCGTGGTCGACCAGCAGCATCATCCGCTGGAAGTCGCCGAAGTGCGTGCGGTAGCTGAGCAGCCGCTCGATGATCTGCTCCGGGCTGCCCACGGTCAGCGGCGTCTCCCGGCTGAAGTCCTCCAGCGTCGGGCCGTGGCCGTAGACCGGCGCGTTGTCGAAGTACGGCCGGAACTCCTTGACCGCCTCCTGCGAGTTCTTCCGCATGAAGATCTGGCCGCCGACGCCGACGATCGCCTGGTCCTCCGCGCCGTGACCGTAGTGCGCGAACCGCTTCCGGTAGAACTCGATCATGCGCTTGGAGTGGTCGAACGGCCAGAAGATGCCGTTGTGCAGGAAGCCGTCACCGTAGTAGGCGGCCTGCTCCGCGATCTCCGGGCTGCGGATCGAGCCGTGCCAGACGAAGGGCGGGACACCGTCCAGCGGCCGCGGCGTGGACGTGAAGCCCTGCAGCGGCGTGCGGAACTTGCCCTCCCAGTCCACGACGTCCTCGCGCCACAGCCGGCGCAGCAGCCCGTAGTTCTCGATGGCGAGCGGGATGCCGGCCCGGATGTCCTTGCCGAACCACGGGTAGACCGGGCCGGTGTTGCCGCGGCCCATCAGCAGGTCCACCCGGCCGTCCGCCAGGTGCTGCAGCATCGCGTAGTCCTCGGCGATCTTCACCGGGTCGTTCGTGGTGATCAGCGTGGTCGCGGTGGAGAGGATGATCCGCTCGGTCCTCGCGGCGAGCCAGCCGAGCATGGTGGTGGGCGACGACGGGACGAACGGCTCGTTGTGGTGCTCGCCGGTGGCGAAGACGTCGAGCCCGACCTCCTCCGCCTTGAGCGCGATCTGCATCATCGCCTTGATCCGCTCGTTCTCCGTGGGGGTCCGCCCGTTCGTCGGGTCGGTGGTCACGTCACCCACGGAAAAGATCCCGAACTGCATCGGCATTGGTCCCGCCTCCGTCGTCCCTGCTGGTTCTTTCAAATCTTAACTATTACGTCGGCAAGTAACCAGGGCGGGTGGCGGAGTATTCCTGGCCGGCACGCTCACGCCGAGACGCGGCTCACACCACAACCAGAAGATCATCAGGGGGTACGGGGGTGAGCGCCCGCCCCCGGGCCGAGCTGCCCCGGGGCGGGCCATCTCATCTGCGCACCGGCAGCGCCCGTTCGCGAAGGTAGATCTCGCGAACCGCTCCCGCGTCCGTGGAGGCGCGGCGGCACAGCCCGCGCACCCGGACCCAGGGCTCGCCGTCGAGCATCACCCGTTCCAGGATCTGCTCGATGACGATCGACAGCGGACCCACGCCGAACTTGTAATCAGTGTCCTTCAGCGCGAGCTCGTCGCCCGGTCGCAGCCGGGGTCTGGGGTTGCCGGTCATCGGGCCGCCTCCGGAAGCGCGGCCCATCGGGTGAATCGGTGTGGCACGTCCACGTTCCCTCCGTCGAATGACGGAGCACGTGTGTCTTTCGCAAGGTGGTTCGACTCGCGAGGGACATCCTGCCGGACGCGGGGCCTGCTTCGCTGCCGTGCCACCCGCGCGGCGTACCCCCGGCGGCATGTGATCTTCGATTGTTCAGCGCAGCGAGGCCTGCGCCTGCGGATCGTCGCCCGGGAGGTCGCCGTCGGCCACGGCCAGGATCTCCATGTGCGTCATGGTCAGGCCGCCGCCGGACAGCAGCGTGGAGAACGCGACGTCGGCCGCGTCCCGGCCGGTCGCGATCCGGATCATCGAGGCGCGGGGTGCCAGGCCGGTCGCGTCCACGATCCGCCACACGCCGTCCACCGCGACCTCGCTGACCAGGTGGAAGTCCATCGGCGACAGGCCCGGCGCGTAGACGGCGGCGACGCGGGCCGGCAGGCCGGACGCCCGGGTCAGCGCGGTCACCAAATGCGCGTAGTCGCGGCAGACGCCGGCGCCGGCCAGCAGCGTGTCCGTCGCGTCCGTGGTCGCGTTGCTCACCGGCTCGTAGCGCAGGTGGCCGCGCACGAAGTCGGTCACGTCGCGGAGGATCTCCGCGTCCGTGCCGCCGAACATCCGCGCGGCGAAACCGCCCATCCGGTCCGACGGGCAGTAGCGGCTCGGGCGCAGCGCCTGCACGCGCGCGGGCGCGGACACCCGGCGCGGCGGCGCGGACTCCCGCCGCACGGCCGCGGCGTAGTGCACCCGCAGCGCGCCCGGCTCCGCGCGGACCAGGTGCTGGCGGCCGCCGTGGTGCGACGCCGGGACGACCTCGGCACCGATCTCCGCGCCGTCGCGCGTGACGGACAGCTCCTCGTCCGCGTGGACGGCCCGGCCGGTGGTCACGGCGATCTGGAACACGAACTCGGAGGGAGTATCCACTGTGTATTCGAGCGTGCAGGCGACGCGGCCGCCGTCAGGGGTGTCCACGGCGCTCACCGTATCGGAGCGTCGGATAAGTTCACCGGTCATGTCCCGCCACGTCACACTCGTGCTGGTCGACCGGTCCGGCGCGGTCCTCGGCGCGCTCCCGCCGTTCGAGGTCCCGATGCCCTGGTGGCAGGAGGTGGCCGACGTGGTCGACGGCGCGCGCCAGCACTACGGCGTCGACGTGACCGTGCTGCGGCTGCTCCGGGCCTCGCGGTCCGCCCCGCACGGCGGCGACGTGGTCTACGCGGCGGAGCTGCGCGGCCCCGGCACACCGTCCATGGTGGACGCGCCGGCGCCGCTGCCCGGCGACGGTGCCCTCCGCGCGCCCTGGGCCGACGCGGGCGGCCCGGCCGCGACGCTCGACTGGGCCGCCGGAAGGCTGGCCGGGCGCGGGCGGCTGGTGGTCCGGTCCGTGCAGCAGCGCGCCTGGAACCTCTCCGCGGTCTGGCGGCTGGAGACGGTCTCCGCGGCCTCGCCCGCGCCGGTCGCGACGCCGGAGCCGGTCGACATCGCGCGTGAGCCGGTCTGGGTGAAGCAGGTGCCCGCGTTCTTCGCGCACGAGGCCGCGGTGCTGCGCTGGCTCGGCGACGCGCTGCCCGGCACCGGGCCCGCGCTGCTGGCGGACGGGCCGGACGGGCGGATGCTGCTGGCGCACGTGCCGGGCGACGAGCGGTACGCGGCCGGCGCGGCCGAACGCGACGCGCTGGCCGCGGACCTGCACCGCGTGCAGCTGCGGGCCGTGCCGGACGTGGAACGGCTGATCGCCTCCGGCGTGCCGGACCTGCGCGCCCCCCGGCTGGCCGCGCGGGTCCGCGCGGTGGTGGCGGCGCACGCGCCGGACGACCCGGCGCTGACCGCGCTCGCGGACGGGCTGGACGCGCGGCTGGCCGCGGCCGCGGAGTGCGCGCTGCCGGACACGCTGGTCCACGGCGACCTGCACCCCGGCAACGCGATCGGCGGCCGGGACGCCCGTGTGATCATCGACTGGGGTGACTCGTTCGTCGGGCATCCCGCGTTCGACGTGCTGAGATTGGCCGACGGTGACGCGTCGCTCATCGAGTCGTGGGCCGCGCGGTGGCGGGCGAGCGTGCCCGGCTGCGATCCCGAGCACGCGGTGGCGCTGCTCGGGCCGGTGGCCGCGCTGCGGAACGCGGCCGTCTACGCCGGGTTCCTGGACCGCATCGAGGAGACCGAGCACCCGTTCCACGCCGCGGACGTGCCCTTCTGGCTCGACGCGGCCCGCGCGCTGCTCTGAGCCGGCCCGCCGCTTCACACTAGCCTCCTAGGAAGCCATGGGCGACCGGTCCTGCACTGCCCGGCAGGCAGGACCGGTGACCGTCATTCCGAGGGTGGCGACTTCTTCTTCAGCTCCTCCTCGCGACGCTTCAGGTCCTCCTCCCACCTGCGGAGCAGATCCTCGTCCTCGCGGCGGGACCTGGCCAGGCTCCGGAGGAAGGCCGGATCGTCGTCCGGCGCGAGCGTGCGGGCCGGCCGCGGTCGCTCGGCCTCCGGGAAGCCGCTGCCCGGACGCCACGCGGCCCCGGAACCGGTCGCCGCGTGCTGCGGGCGGCCGGCCACGAACCAGATGATCGCGCCGATGGGGGAGAAGAGCAGGATGAGGAGGACCCACACGATTTTCGGCAGGTTGCGCACCGCGAACTCCTCGGTGGCGATGCAGTCGATGAGCGCGACGACCAGCAGCACCAGATTGAGGAGCGCGACGAGTCCGTAGAGGCGAATCACGCGGTCATTTTGCACGAACCGTCCGACAGTTTCGGCCCCACCGGAAAAGTAGGACCGTACGGACAAAACCTCAGCTCAGGCCATGTGTGATCGTCTCGGGACACAGCGTTGCCGCGGGTGTGTACCCGAACAGCTCATCTGGGGTTTTCCCCGGCCGATGACGAGGCTGAGGGAACCGGGAGGGCCGCGATGGGCGGGGGACGGGCGGCCGTCGTGCCGGGGCTGCGGCCTACGCCGCTCCTGGCCGGCGTCGTGCTGCTCGTGCTCTGGGCGCTCGTCTGGTTCGGCGCGACCGCGCTGTGGCACCCGTGGACGCCCGGTTTCGCCGGCTGGATCGCGCCGGTCGTGCTGCCGATGCTGGCCGCGGCCGCCTGCTGGCAGGCCGCGACCGCGGACGGGCAGAGCGTGCCCGCGCAGCGGTTCTGGCAGCGGTTCGGGCTGGCGTCCGTGCTGTCCGGCGTGGCCGCGGCCAGCAACGCCTCGGACCGGCTGACGATCGGGGACAGGCCCGGACCGCTGACGGTCTCGCTCTACCTGGTCGGCGTGGTGGTGACGCTGTGGGGACTGCTCGGGCTGCCGGTCGAGCGCGCCCGGCGGGCCGGCCTGCGGTTCGCGATGGACATGACGATCGTGCTGCTCGCGACCGGTCTCTTCCTCTGGTACGCCGTGCTGCGTCACACGGACGACGAGCCGCCGGCGATCGGCGGGCTCGCGTTCGTGCTGGTGCTGGCCGTGCTGGGCGTGGCTGGCCTGATCGCGTTCGCCAAGCTGACGGTCGGCGGCGTGGACGGCGTGGACCGCCCGGCGATGCGCGTGCTGGTCGCCGCGTTCGTGACCGGCTTGGCCTGCGGCGGCCTGTATCCGCTGCTGGAGGGCCGGCCCGGCCTGGACCCGGCGCAGCTGGCGCTGCCGGTGACGTACACGCTGGCGGTCCTCGCGGCGGACCGTCAGCGTCGTGCCGCCGGCGTGGACGGCGGCGTGCGGTCCCGGCGGGAGCCGTTCGGCCTGGTGCCGTTCGTGGCCGTCGGCGCGACCGGCGTGCTGCTGGTCTCGGTCAGCTGGGGGCACGGCGTGACCGGCGTGGTCGCGCTGGTGGCGATGGTGCTGACCGGCATCGTGCTGGCCCGGCAGCTGCTGGCGCTGGTGGAGAACGGCCGGCTGCTGCGCCGCGTCGACGCCAGCCTCCAGGAGCTGCGCCGGGTGCAGGAGGAGCTGACCACCGCGGCCACGCACGACGCGCTGACCGGGCTGGCGAACCGATCGCTGTTCGAGCGGCGCTCCCGCGAGGCGATGGACGTGCTGACCGGCGACCTGGTGCTGCACGTGGCGCTGATCGACCTGGACGACTTCAAGGGCGTCAACGACCGGCTCGGTCACGCGGTCGGCGACGCGCTGCTGACCGTGGTCGCGGAGCGGCTGCAGGGCTGCGTGCGGGCCGGTGACACGGTGGCGCGGCTGGGCGGCGACGAGTTCGCGATGGTGCTGGAGCACGCCACGCCGGAGACCGCGACCAAGGTGATGACCCGGGTGGCGGAGGCGCTGGGCGAGCCGGTCAGCGCGCACGGCCACGACCTGCTGGTCCGCGCCAGCGTCGGGCTGGCGCAGGCCGGCGTCGGGGACACGCCGGACGAACTGCTGCGGCGCGCGGACGTGGCGATGTACGCCGCGAAGGCCGCCGGCAAGGGCCGGTACGCGCACTACAGCCCGGACCTGGACGCGCACCAGGCCGCGGACGCGCAACTGGCGGCGGACCTGCAGCAGGCGATCGACTCCGCTCAGTTCGACCTGCTCTACCAGCCGATCGTGCGGCTGGCGGACGGCCGGTGGATCGGCGCGGAGGCGCTGGTCCGGTGGCGGCACCCGGCGCGCGGACTGATCAGCCCGGAGGAGTTCCTGTCCACCGCGGAGCGCACCGGCCTGATCGTGCCGCTCGGCGACTGGGTGCTGCGGGCCGCGTGCAAGCAGGCGGTGCGCTGGCGGGCCGCGCTCGGTGGCGACGCGCCCTCGATCGGGATCAACGTGTCGGACCGGCAGCTGCGCGAGGCCGGGTTCGCGTCCCGGATCGCGGAGCTGCTGCACGCGGCGGACCTGCCGTCGACCGCGCTGGCCGTGGAGATCACCGAGGCGACGGCGCTGAGCGGCGGTTCCGCGATCGCGATGGTGGGGGAGCTGCGGCGGCACGGCGTCCGGGTGATCCTGGACGACTTCGGCGCGGGCGCGTCGTCGCTGGACCTGCTGCGTACCGCGCCGGTCGAGGGGTTGAAGATCGACAAGGCGTTCGTGCACGGCATCGAGGGCGGTGCGGCCTCGCAGGAGTTCGTGATCTCGGCCGCGATGACGATGATCGCGGGCGGGCTCGGGCTGACCGCGTCCGCCGCGGGCGTGGAGACGGCCGGGCAGGCCGCGGCGCTGCGCGAGATGGGCTACGTCTCCGCGCAGGGCTACCACTTCGCGCCGCCGATGACCGCGGAGGACTTCACCCGCCACGTCGTTCCGGTCACCCGGTGATCACGCCGGTCACCAGGTGTTGGCGCGGCGGGCGCGCAGCGGGCGGCCGTCCGGGTCGTAGACCAGGCGGTACGCGGGCAGTGCCCACGCCTTGGTGAGCAGGCCCAGCTGTTCCGGCTTGTGCGGGCGCAGCCGCCCCGGAGGCCGTGGCCCGACGCGGCCGTCGGCGTGCCAGTCGTCCAGCCGCTGCGCCGAGGCGGTGATCGCCGCGATCGCGGAGTCCGCGTCCACCAGGTCGGCGTCGTCGCCGTCCGCGCGGTCCAGGTGCTCGCGCCACAGCCGCAGCCGCAGGTCCCGGGCGAACGCGCCGGTCTCGTCCAGCACCGCGCAGGAGAGCTCGCTGTCGTGGGTCCAGGACCGCCGGTTGAGGTTGTCGCTGCCGATGCTGGCCCACACGTCGTCCGTGACGCACACCTTCGCGTGCACGTAGACCGGGTCGCCGGCGTGGTTCTCCACGTCGAAGACGTGCACGCGCTCGCCGCCGGCGCGCTGGCAGACGGACAGTGCCTGCGCGCGGCCGACCAGGTTCGGCGGGAGCGAGAGCGCGCCGTCCACGTCCGGGTGGCGCGGGACGACCGCGACCAGGTGCAGGTCCGGGTTGTCGCGCAGCGCGTCCGCGAACAGTGCCGCGACCTCGGTGGACCACAGATACTGGTCCTCCAGGTAGATCAGCCGCCGGGCGCGCCGGATCGCCTTCGTGTAGCCGCGGGCCACCGAGCGTTCCCCGTCCGGCGCGAACGGATAACCCCTATCCAACGATAAATCCGGATATGTCCGGAGAACCTGGACCGCGTGCGGGCCGCACTCCGGCGGGTCCGGGAGCGGGTCGGGCAGCGTGTCCGCGTGCAGGTCGGCGCCGGACGCCAGGTCGCGGATCCAGGCCAGCGGGCTGCGTGAGTCCAGCGGGTGCGGGTCGGTCCAGCGCTCGCGGAACGTCAGGTCCAGCGCGCCGACGACCGGGCCGCGCAGTTCCAGCTGCACGTCGTGCCAGGGCGGATGGT
This sequence comes from Catenuloplanes japonicus, assembly GCF_000717135.1. GTDB lineage: Bacteria > Actinomycetota > Actinomycetes > Mycobacteriales > Micromonosporaceae > Catenuloplanes > Catenuloplanes japonicus. The sequence goes on along the minus strand of NZ_JNXY01000035.1, from coordinate 33,114 downwards.
CGCCGTAGTGCGGCGACATCCGTACCGCCTGCGGGTCTCCGTCGTGCGCGGCCGTGTCCCGGCGACTGTGGCACAGGTCGATGCCGCCGGCGAACGCCACATCCCTCTCCGGCGCGTGCGGGTGGCGGAGCACGACCAGCTTCTGGTGGTGGGAGCCGCCGCGGCGGACCCGCTGGTCCAGCAGCACCTCGCCGCCCGCGGCCGCGACCGCCTCGCCAAGGTGCCGGTTCTCCTCCTCGGAGTACTGGAGTTTGTCCAGGTGGGAGCGCCACATCAGGCCCTTGACGATCACGCCACGGCGGGCGGCGGCGGAGAACAGCTCCGCGACCGTGGGCCCGTCCGGGCGCAGCAGCTCGTCCGGGTCACCGCGCCAGTCGGTGAAGAAAAGGTGATCACCGGCCTCGAGCGCCTCTGTCTCCGTTACGAGGTGATCGAAGTAGGAATCTCCGTGAACAAGTGGTTCTGCGAGGTTGCCCCGGGACCAGGTGGGTATACGGCTTGACGGGTTGCCCCGTTCCGGCCCGGTGAGAAACCACTCCTCGACGTCCACGCGGCACCTCCGAGATCGACACGCACCCCCTGCTTATCCCCCCGTTCCACCTGGCACGAAACCAGGATCCGCCCCCGCCGGCCGCGCCCTACCGTTGGTGACGCAGCCGGGTCCTGAAGGAGAGACCGATGACGACCGAGACCATCACCACCGAGACCACCACCCCCGAGATCGCCTCCGAGCGCGGCCTGCTCATCGCCGTCCTGCTCATGGTGTCGTTCGGCACCGCCGCGATGTTCCTCATCGGCTGAGATCCGCTGCTAGCGCTTCCGGCGCGGCGCACCACCCGAGATCCTCTTCGCGGGTACGACGCCGAGCCGCCCCTTTTTCCAGTCCTCCCAGGCTGTGGCGAGCTCGGCACGGGTCGTCATCACGAACGGCCCGTGCATCGCCACCGGCTCGCCGATCGGGCGGCCGCCCATCACGAACAGCTCCAGCGGCCTGGGCCCTGAGGCCTCCGCACGCAGCGTGTCGCCGGTCCAGAACGTGGCCAGCTGACCGGAGCGCAACGGCCGCCGGTCCGCGCCGGTCGAGCCTTTCCCGGACATCGCGTAGATCAGCGCGTTGTGGTCGCGCCGCCACGGCAGGTCCAGCCTCGCGCCCGGCTGCAGCGTCACGTGTGCCAGCGTGATCGGCGTCTGCGTGCTCCCGGGCCCGCGGTGCCCGGCTATCTCGCCCGCGATCACGCGCAGCAGCCCGCCGCCGTCCGGCGTGGCCAGCAGCTTCGAGGCCTTTCCGCGGATGTCCTGGTAGCGCGGCGCGGACATCTTCTTCGTGCGCGGCAGGTTCACCCACAGCTGCATGCCGTGGAACAGGCCGCCGCTCATCACCAGTTTCTCCGGCGGCGTCTCGATGTGCAGGATGCCGCCGCCCGCGGTCATCCACTGCGTGTCACCGTCGGAGATCCGCCCGCCACCGCCGTGCGAGTCGCGGTGGTCCATGGTGCCGTCGATCATGTACGTGACCGTCTCGAAGCCCCGGTGCGGGTGCCAGGCGGTGCCGCGCGGCTCACCGGGCGCGTAGTCGACCTCGCCCATCTGGTCCAGGTGCAGGAACGGGTCCAGCTCGCTGTGCGAGACGCCGGCGAAGGCGCGGCGGACCGGGAAGCCCTCGCCCTCGTAGCCGCGGGGCGCGGTGGTCAGCCGGCGGACCTTGCGGACCTCGGCGGACGGGATCGGCGTGGGCAGGCGGGGGAGGACCAGGATGTCGGGCGGGGTGACGGCGGGCATGGGAGCTTCTTTCCGGCGTACCACTAAATGGTCTTTTATTGGGTTTCGCGCAGTTTGGCCTGGAGGCGGGTGAAGACGCGGGTCAGCACCTCGGCCTCGGCCTCGTCGAGGTCGTCGACGAGGTATCGGCGCACCGCGGTCAGGTGACCGGGCGCGGCCTGACGCAGCGCGTCGAGCCCGGCGTCGGTCAGCACGGCCTCGCTGCCGCGGCGGTCGTCCGGGCACGGCTGCCGGCGGACCAGGCCGCGTTTCTCCATGGCGGAGATCTGGTAGGTCAGCCGGCTCGGTGAGAAGACCAGGCGGCCGGCGATGCCGCCCATCCGCAGTCGTCGATCCGGTGCCTCGCTGAGCAGCACCAGCACGTGGTAGTCGGAGATGCTCAGCCCGGTGGCGGCCCGCAGCTCGTCGTCGAGGCGCGTCTGCAGGTGCCAGCTGCCGTCGATGACCGCGCGCCACGCGCGCATCTCGGCCTCGTTCAGCGGAAGCGTGTTGCTCACGCCGCCCAGCCTACTTCCTTAAAATCTGAACGACCAGCGCGGCGCGCTACCGTGGTGATCATGGAGCTGCTGGACCTGGCCGACTGGCGCGAGCGGGTCGCCACGATGTACCTCTCCGACCTCGACCTGACCGGCTACCGCGCGGCCCGGGACGAGCTCTTCGCGACCCACCCCCAGTCGCCGATCCTCGACCGTGCCGCGTTCACCGGGCTGCGCTACTACCCTCCCGCGCCGTCGTACGTCGCCGAGTGCGACGTGCGGCCCGCGCCCGAGGGCGAGCCGCTGGAGATCGACACCGGCGGCGAGGACGGCGTGATCAGCTACCGCCGGCTGGGCATCGCGGCCACGCCCTGGGGCGACCTGACGCTGTTCTGGATCGCGGCCTACGGCGGCGGCGTGTTCCTGCCGTTCCGGGACACGACCGCGCCGAAGGAGACCTACGGCGCCGGCCGCTACCTGGCCGACACGGTGAAGGGCACGTTCGGCCGGGGGCTGACGCTGCTCGGCACCGACCGCGTCCGGCTCGACTTCAACTACGCGTACAACCCGTCGTGCGTCTACAACGACCGGTGGGCCTGCCCGCTCGCCCCGCCGGAGAACCGCCTCACCGTCCCGATCGAGGCGGGCGAGAAGAACTACCGCTGATACGGCCGGAGCTGGATCACACCCCGCGGGCCACGCCGATCGGTGTCGGTGAGCGGCAGCACCGGCATCGGCGGCCGGGGCGCGGGCGGCGTCAGCGGGATGCTCGCCCGTCCGCTGAGCGCGCGGGCCCACTCGTCCACGGTCGGGCGGGTCCCGTGCCCGCCCGCGGCCCGCGCGAACGTCGTGCCCACCGCGGCAGCCACCTCGTCCGGAAGCCCGTCCAGCAGGTCCAGGCCGGTGCCGGGGCGCACGTACGCATCGCACGACAGGATCCGGCCCACGGTCAGCGCGATCTTGTACCGGTCCGAGTCGAGGTCCGACGTGGACGTCCGGCTCTCCGGATCGTTCCAGTCCGGCGTGTCCGCCTGGGGGAGCACCGTGCCGGCGACGCAGGCGGAGTCGCAGTCCAGGATGAACAGCTCCGGCGGCTCCCCCGGCGCCCACAGGATGTTCCGCATGGAGATGTCCCCGAGTACGACGGACCGGCGATGCAGCACGCCCATCACCTCGATGAACCGCCGCGCCAGGAACAGCCGCTCGAACACGTCGAGCGGCTCGATGTCGCCCCACAGCGGCTTCGGCGGGAACAGCAGGTACTGCAGCTCGCGGAGCTGGTGCCGGCCGTTCGCCTTCCGGCCCGCGAAGCGTGCGGGCACCCGCTGCATCAGGAAGCCGGCCGTCCGGTGACCCTCGACGACGATCTCCGTCGGCCAGGCCGCGGACTCCAGCAGCGTACGCCGGTCGCCCGGGGAGAGCGTCGCGGGGAAGCCGACCAGCGCGGACAGCGCGGCGCCGTCCGCCGTCGGCAGGAAGTACTGCTTGAAGACCTGATCCGGCCGGTCGGCGAGCGAGTGCACCGCGCCCTGGCCGCCCTTGTCCAGCACCTCGTCCAGGTGCAGGTCGGCCAGCCGGACCGTCGGGACCATGGCGTTCACCTCAGTCCACCCAGACACAGACGGCGGTCCGGTCGTCGCCGAACGACTGGGCCCGGAAGCTCAGCTGCCAGAAGAACGCCGGAAGACCGGGCGGGCCCGTCCGCCACCACTGCGCCAACTGGCTCCGGACGGGTGCGGCGTGCATCGGATTCCCGAGTCCGTCCGTGCAGAGCAGGATCATCCCGCCGGGCCGCACGCATTCGTAGATCATGACCTCGACGTCGCCGACCCGGGGCAGCGCGAACGTGGGCGCGCCCGCCATCTCGTCCGTGCCGGCCGCGCGGAACGTCGGCTCGAAATCGCCATCACGCAGCAGGTACGCGGGGCTGTCACCGACCGCGAACAGCACCACCCGCCGCCCGCCGTTCGCCTGGGCGGGCCCGAACAGGCCGGCCACGAGCGTGGTGGAGAGCGCCTTCGGTGCGGCCTCGTGCACGGCCGCCTCCCGCTCCATCCGGGCCGCCACCACCGTCACCAGCTCCCGGCACAGCGCGTTGAGGTCGCCCTCACCGGCCGGGTCGAGCAGGCGATCCGCGTACCGGCCGATCTCCTCGCCCAGGAAACGGCAGGCCGCCGCGGAACCGAGGTGGGACAGCGGCTGGCTGCCCACCCCGTCCGCGACGCACGCCAGCAGCACCGGCTCGCCGGTCCGGCCGGTGAGCGGGAACCGGTGCAGCGCGAACGAGTCCTGCCGGGGCTCGCACAGGTGCCGATGGTCGTCGCCGCGCAACGACGCGGCCCGCACGGTCAGCCCGCCGATCTCGCCGCCGTCGATCACCGTGTCCGGCGGCGCGCCGGGGGCGGACGGGAAGGCCCGCGGCACCGACCGCAGGCGCGGGCTGCCGACCAGCACCAACGGCTCGCCCAGCGGCTCGGCGCGCGCGGCCGGGGGCGGGGCCACCGACGCGCGCACCGTGATCACCGGCCGGGACTCGGCGACCGGCGCCGGCACCGGCTTCGGCGGCAGCGGGCGCAGTTCGGCCGGCGGCGGCACCGGGCCCGTCGTCTCGGGCCTGCTGCTCTGGGTCATGAACGTCCTCGCTCTCCGGAAACGGAATCGGAACCAGGTCACAGCGCTTCTGCGGTGATGGTGGTGAAGCCGGGCACCTCGGCCGGCATCACCAGCGTCGCGCCCTCGGTCTGGTCCGAGGCGGACTGCGTGCCGGAGTTGACGATCGACCGGATCAGGGACTTCGCGAACTCCTGCAACGCCTGCGCCGGTCCCAGCTGGCCGTTCGCCATGAACGCCTTCGTGGTGGCGACCTGCTGGATCGTCTGCTGGTCGGCCTGGCCGAAGCCGAACGCCAGGATGTTCGGCCGCGGGCGCCAGCCCGGGTCGGTCAGTGCCCGGTAGGCGCCCTCCCAGCCGTTGTTCGCCGGAAGGCCGTCGGAGAGGAAGAAGACGGCCGGCCGGAAGACCTGGTGGCCCTGCGCCTTCAGCGTGTTCACGTCGTCGTTGATGGTCTCCCGCAGCACGTCGAACGCCTTGGCGTAGTCGGTGCCGCCGGACGCCTGCAGGGCCGGGATCTCGGTGACCGTGCTCAGGTCCGACAGCGGAAGCAGGATCTCGGCCCGTGACGAGAAGCCGATCAGGCAGAAGCGGGTCTTGTCGGTGACCACCGGGTTGCTGCCGATCTCGCTGTGCAGCTCCGGAAGCGCCTTGTTAATCGCCTCGATGGGCTCGCCCGACATCGAGCCGGACTCGTCGCACACCAGGTAGAAGGGGAGGATCTGCTGGCTCATGGGTGTCTCCTCGGGTATCAGGGGGTGCCGGTCAGTCGATGCGGGCGGCACGCTGGTTGATGACGGGCAGTTCGTCGTCGGACTGCGGGGGCTGTGGTGGCGCCGGGGGCGCGGCCTGCGGTGGCCGTGCCGCGGGGGCGACCGGCGGGACCACGACCGGGGGCGGGGTGGCAGGGGTGACCACGACCGGTGGCGCCGGCGCAGGTGCGGACATCGACGCCATGCCGCGGCCCGGGGCCGGTGGCGCCGGCGTGTGCCCGGACGACCACTCGTAACGGACGCTGCGGAGCGTCACATCGGTGCCGAACTCCAGCAGCCGCCGCTGACCGCCGGCGCTCAACCGCAGCCGCGTGGCGCGGCCGCTGCGGCTCATCCGGACCCGTACCGGCTCGTCCTCTCCGGTCCGGTTCTTTCGCAGCTCCGCAGCGCGGCCGAGCTCCCGGAGCTGCACCGTGCGGGACGCGGCGGCGCCGGGCGCGGTCACGGTCAGCACACCGGTCATCCGCGGCCGGCGGTACAGCGCGATCGCGAGCAGCGCGGTGACGAGCAGCAGCAGCCCGACGCCCAGGTGGTACAGCTCCGGCCGGCCCCGTTCCGCGGTGCCGGTGCCGCGCTGCTCCAGGCCGGTGAGCGCGGGTGACGCGGTGAGGCCGAGCTCCGTGGAGAGCGTCTCCGCCCACGGTGACGCCGCGGTCATCGTCATCCGCAGCGTCGTCCCGCCGGTCACCCGGTCGCGGTAGACGTAGCCGCGCGGGCCCGGATCCCAGTCGACCACGAGCGGCACGGTCACGTCCCGGCCGGGCACGACGTCCGTGGCGACGGTCTCGAGTCGTACCCGGATCGCCGGATCGTCGCTGGTGACCGTCATCCGGTCGAGCCGCCAGGGGATCCGCTGCGTGGTCGCGCGCAGCGTCAGCGTCAGCCGGTTCTCGCCGGGTTTCAGCCGGCTCAGCCCGGCCGGCCACACCACCTCGACGCCCCGGCCGGACTCGCCGGCCAGCGCGGTGCGGACCTTCGCGGCCACCGCCTCGCGCTTCGGCGTCTCCAGCACCCTGGCGATCTCGCCGGCCGAGGCCGAGTCCAGCGTCTGGGCGCCGGTGAAGACGCTGCTGAGCAGCGGTGCGCCGGTCGCGTCGCCGAGCGGCAGCGCGTAGGCGCGCAGGCTCTCCATCCGCAGCTGGGACACCCGTTTGCGCAGCTCGTCCCAGTTGTATCCTGAGGTCAGCGGGTACGGGCTGTTCGATGGCGGCTCGTGCGTGCCGTCCGTGACCAGCACGACCGTGGCGATCGGCGGGCGGCCGGCCGCGGTGACCGCGCCGGTGGCGGCCTCCAGCGCGGCGCCGATGTCCGTGGCGCCGCCCTCCGCCGCGTCCGGCAGCGCGTCGAGCAGCGCCTCCGGCGTGCGGCCGACCTGCCGGGGCTCGGCGGTCCGCGCGTTCTCGTCGAACGTGATCACGGTGACCGTGTCGGCCGGTGCCAGCGCCGCGAAGAACGTCCGCAGCGACGACTTGAGGCCGTCGTAGCGCTCGCCCGCCATCGACCGCGACGTGTCCGCCACGATGACGTAGTGCGACGGGATGTCGTCCACACCGGCCGCGGCCTCGATCTCGGCGAGCGTGGCCGGGTCGGCGTGCGCTGTGGTGGCGGGCACCGTGGCCAGCAGGGTGAAGGTCGCGGCCGCCGCGGCGGCGAGCCGGGCGGACATCGTAGGTCGGGTCGTCATCGCGGTCCTTCACTGGGCGCGGGAGCCTGGTGCTTGCGCAGCCAGGGGATGGGCAGTTCCTTGGGCGGCCGGTTCTGCTTGATCAGCCGGGTCAGGCGATCGGCGCGTTTCCGCAGGACCGCGGCCTCCTCGGTGAGGAAGGCGGAGAGGAATCCGGCCCGCTCCGGCCCGTAGGCGCCGGACAGGATGTGGGTGAGACCCCGCTCGTAGACCTCGGTGCCCGGGTCCGTGATCTCCGGGGTCGTGCACTCCTCCGCCAGCGTCCGGACGAACCGCGCGGTGGCGCCCGGGTCGTCCAGGCCGTTCCAGCCCTGGAGGTCGGTCAGGAGTTCGGTGACGTCCATGCCCGCGTGCAGCGCTGTCAGGCACTGCGCGGTCATCTCGTTCACGTGCGCGTTCTCCGAGACCGCGTCGGCGAGCCGGTTCCGCGCCAGCCGGATGCCGAGCCCCGGTGACAGCGCGATGAGGTATGTCACCAGCTCCTCGGTCTGGCCTCGTAGCAGCCGGGGGTGGGTGGCGGCCCGGTCCGCGATCAGGCGGAAGATGTTCTCCTGGGCCGGCTCCGAGACCGCGATGTCGGCCAGGTGCCGGCACAGCAGCACCTCGTTCGGGCCGGACGCGTCCGCGATCGCCTGCCGGGCGATGACGGTCAGATAGTCCTCACGAAGCTCCGCGCCGAGCACCTCGCACCGGTCCCGCAGCGCGGCGCTGTATGCCCCGACGGCGCGCACGTCGTGCGTCGGGGGAGGGGCGATCGGCACGCCGGCCGCGACCCGGAGCAGATCGAGCATGGCCCGGTCACGGCTGTCGTCCGCCGCGACGACCTCGGTCACCCGCCGGAACAGCTCGACCGGCTCCGCGGACCCGAGGGAGATTGTGTTGTGCAGCGTGGCCCAGGCGTTGGCGTGCTCCAGGAACGCGCCGGGCCCGCCGGTGGCGGTGGTGACCAGCGCGTACAGGGCCAGCACCGGGTATCTGCCCTGCCACGGGGGCTCGTTGAGGTGCTCTCTGGTGAGGTCGAGACGTCCTGACCAGGCGGTCTGGAGCGGTACGGCCCAGCGCGGCAGGCTGCGATCGGCGAACAGCAGATCCGCCCACACCGTCAGGGCGCGACGGTCGCGCGTGATGAACAGGTCGGTCAGCAGCCGGCTCGTGAGCTGCTCGTTCGCCAGCAGCGCCTGCCGCATCCGCGCGGACACCGGTGGGACGACCGACGCGAGCATCCGGGCGGCCTGTGCCCGCTGGTCATCGGAGTCCGCGCTCTCGATCAGCGCGACGAGGAACGCCTCCGCGTCCCCCGCGTCGTGCGCGACCCGGTGGAAGGCCAGGAGACGGCCACCGGCCGCGGCCGCGCCGATCTCCACGGCGAGCCGGAGCACCGGGCCCGCGTGCCAGTGCCGGGCCAGCACGGTCAGGTCATGGTCGTCCGCGTGGGACAGCACCTCCCGGATCAGCCGTGCGGCGGTCGGCGGATCCGTGTGCCCGAGGTCGGCCGCGGGGTCGCGGAGCACGGCGAGGACGTGCTGCACTCCCGCCACGCCGCGTTCCAGGTCCTGGTAGAGCGCGTACAACCGGTCCAGGCCCGCGAGCCCGGCGAGGATGGCCTCGGGTGCCTCGAACGTGTGCGGGCCGTGGTCGGTCCAGAGAGCGCGCACCAGCCGTTCGACGCCGCCGTGCCGGACGATCCGGGTGATCCGGTCCGCGTAGTCGGCGGCGGCGCGGCTGCGGAACGTCACCGGCGCCCCACGACGCACGCCGATCTGCCCGGCGGCGACGCGGTTGCTGAACGCCAGGCGCAGCTCGTGCGCGGTGTCGTTCGGGGTCCAGGTGCCCACCTGGGCGCAGCGGCGCAGGCCGTACGGCAGCAGCGCGAGAACGGCGTCGAGGATCCACAGCCGATGCAGCGGGTCGTTGAACTCCGGGTCCGCCAGGATCGTCACCGGGCCGTCGATCATCAGCGCCGCGGTGGCGATCAGTGAGTCGGCGCCGTAGCCGTCGATGAAGCGGGCGAGCGCGGCCAGGTCCGGCGCGGTGGCCACCAGGCCGGGCACGATGCCGTCGGCCGGGTACAGGCCGGCCAGCGCCTCGTGCAGGGAGGCGTAGCCGAGCCCGTCCCGGACCACCGTCTCCAGGCCCACGTCGAAGTACCGGGTCCGGGAGGCGCGGCGGCCGGTCGCGTCACGGACGTCCTCGTCCGGCCACTCCACGCAGGCGAGCGCCATCCGCGGCCCGGCGCCGGGCGACGTCTCCGGGCCCAGCAGGAGCCAGGGCAACGCGTCGGGCCGCCCGGCCCCGGCCTCGCTCGGATTGCTGCGGACCATGGACCGGACCGTGCGGGCATACTCGGCCCGGCGCGGCCCGCCGCTGTCGTCGGAGAGCACCGTGTACTCGTCCGCCTGGCCCTGCCGCTTGCCGATGACGGCCCAGCGCACGGCCTCGCCGGTCATCGCCGTCCCCCGAGCCGGATCGCGCGCTCGATCCCGACCAGCGGCTCCAGCACGTTGACCGGCCGGACCTGCCCGCGCAGCCGCCACTCGTTGTTGACCCGTTCGAAGTTCTGGAAGTCGTCGAGGCGGAACCGGCCGTCCGGCCCGGTCCAGAACCCGACGGACGAGGTGCCGAAGTAGTGCACGCGGTCGTCCGCGAACGAGCCGCGCAGCAGGTTGCGGAACTGCTCGGTGCTGAAGTCGACGGACTGGCGGGAGATCCACGCGCAGATCCAGGTGAAGTACTCCTGCGCCCGGCCCGGTGGCACCCGCGGCACGCCGTCCTCGCCGATGTCGATCAGCCGGGCGTCCCACGCGGGCAGGAACACGGCCGGGTCGTCGAATTTCGTGACGCAGACCGCGACGTGGTGCGGCAGCCGGCCGCCCGGCAGGCTCGACGACCGCAGCCGTCGCATCTTCAACGTCTGGATGAGCTTGCTGAGGTAGAGCCAGTTCGAGTTGGTGTCCTCGGTCCGGCCGATCTCCCGCAGCGGGTCGAACAGGAAGACGAGCGCATCCGCGTCGGCCAGCCGGTTCAGGCCCTCCTCGCTGATCGGGATCGCGTTCGCCGCGTCCAAAAGGAAGTCGCCGCCCGGCCGGTCCTCGACGTCGACCGTGAAGCTGGTTCCCTCCCGCGCCCTGGCGCGCGGGAACAGGCCGCGGCGGCGTTCCGCCGGTGGATCGCCGTCGATCTGCCAGCGGTACGACGTGTTGGCCTGGGTGGCGCCGGGGAACCGCCGGCCGGCGACCAGCTCCTGCTCCCGGTCCACCAGGAACTGCAGCGAGGCCTCGTCCGCCGGGGTGATCCGCCACCGCCCCATCGGGCCGTCGGCCGCGCCCACCGCGATGCTCAGCGATGCGAGGAACGTGGTCTTGCCACCGCCCGCCGCACCGCACAGGCCGAACGTGATCGGCGGCGGCCCGGACCAGGGCGGCGCCGCGACCGGCGGTGCCGGCTGCGGCGGCACGAACGGCGACGGCGGCGAGGCCGCGTCATCCGGTACGGACGGGCGGGTGGCAGTCCCGTTGAGCGGGTGCGGAATGGTCACGCGGACCTCCGGAAGGTCGATGACGGCAGGGTCGAGGTCGTTGACGGCACGGCAGGACCGGCCGCGGCATAGGGAAAGGGGGCGTTCGGCGGTACGAAGGTCACGCCCGCGAGGCCGAGCAGCAACGGGACGGTCGCGTCCGCCAGCGGGACCCGGCCGTCGGCGCCGATCAGATTCCAGGCGAACGCGACCCGCTCACCGGCGGGCCGGTCGGCGCCGTGCAGCGGTCCCCAGAGCGGATCGGACCAGACGGCGATGCGGCGCACCCCGGCACGGCCGAGCCGGGCGGCCTCCGTGCTCCAGTCACGCCCGGCCGGGCACGGCCGGGTCCGCTCCGGCCCGGCGACCCTCGGATAGGGCGGGCGGCTGCCGAACGTGATCAGCACCCGTCCGGCGCCCGGACGCCAGGTCGCACCGGTCGCCGCGGCCAGCGCGTCCTCCACCGCGGCCGCATAGTCGTGCCGGTTGGCACGCAGCGTCAGGCCGTCCGCCGCAGCACGCACGGCACCGGGCCGGTCCGGGCCCACGACCTGCAGCACCTCGCCGTCCGGCAGATCGCTGTGCTGGCCGTACGCGAGCAGGCCGACGCGTACCCACTCGGTGTCCCGGGTTTCGTTGGCGATCGCGGTGATCGCGTCCCGGACCAGGGCGAGCCGCAGGCCGGCCTCCTGCCCGTCGCACAGCTCGACCGCCAGCAGCACGTCGACCGGCCTGGCCGGAAGCGTCCGCGGCACCGACCGGATCAGCTCCGGCCAGCTCAGTGCCGCGGGCGCGGTGGTGACGCCGTTGTAGACCGGCCTGGCGTCCGCACCCAGCGTCACGCCGATCCGGGCGGGACGGCCGGGGGACAGGTCCGCGGTGACGATGTCCACCGGTTCCCACGCCGAGGGCCGGCTGCCCGCGTCGCGCACGACGAGCGCCAGCGAGGTCGGCACGGCCGCGCCGACCGGTGGATAGATCTGGAACTCGATCGGATCACAGACCCGATGGCCCTCCGGGAACACCGGCACGGGATGCAGGAACACGGTTCCGTCGGTCGCCGGCTCCAGCAGCACGAGCTCGTGCGCGCGCCCGACCGGCGACTGCCGGACCAGCGCCTCCACCACCGCCCGCGCGGGCCCGGCCAGCGGGTACACCAGCGTCGCCGAGGCCCGGTACCGGCGGTGCGCCTCGGCCACGACGCCGCGCAGCACCGCCCACCCGGGCACGCCGTCGACCAGGACCAGCGCGCACCCGCGCGGCAGTGCCAGGCCGGGCAGCGCCGCGGTGATCGTGCGGGCCGTACGCGCGGGATCGTCCTGCCCGTCCACCGTGCCGATGCCGCCCGCGAGCAGGAACCGCCGGGACAGCGGGTCGGCCGGCAGCGCCGGGTCGAGGTCGTGCCACGGCCACTGCCGGCCCGCCGGACCGAGCCGGGCGATGCCGAACCGGTTGACATCCGCCAGGTGCAGCTCCAGACCGTCCGGCAGCAGGCAGAGGAACGCCACGGTGCGCAGTTCGCCGGTGAGCAGCGCCCGGAGCAGGTCCGCGGTGACGGCGAGCGCGTGCGCGTTCCCCGGGTCCGCGGCCGGCCTGGCGCGCAGACCCGCGGCGGTGACCTCGTCGTCCGAGGCCCGCGTGCCGCGGAGGGCGTCCCGCAGGCGCGCGACGGACTGTTCGTCCCCGCCCGCGGCCAGGTGGGCGGCGCGCAGATCCCACGCCCGCCCGTCCGCGGGCACGGAGGCCGGATCGCGGTCCCACGTGCACACCAGGCATCCGGTGGCGGCCGGCAGCGGGAAGCGGCAGACCGCGCAGTGCGGGCTCACACTTCCTCGTTCGCGACCTGGAATCCGTCGGGACGCTGGATCGCGAGCGCCGGTTCCCCGCGGGTCAACGCCATTCCCGACGAGATCAGGCTGTTCGTGACGGAGCACCAGAACGCGGTGATCGCGGCGTCGGTGTCCGTGCCCGGCGGGGCCACGAACCCGAACTCCTGGCGGGTGGCGATCGCGCGCACAGCCCAGGTCGTCGCCGCGGCCACCCCGAACGCGACGATGTTCGGCGCGGCCGGCAGCGTGGCCCGGTCGGTCAGGCCGGTGCGCAGCGCGGCCCACGAGTCGGTGCTGTCCGGCTGCGACGTGCAGAGGAAGAACACCACCGGCCGGTTGACGCGGTGCCCCGCGCCCTTGAGGCGCGCCACGTCGGCGGGGATGCGTTGCAGCAGGTCGGTGAACGCGGCCGCGAAGTCGATCGTGCCGTCGAAGGCCGGCGACGCCGCGGCGCAGCCCGCCTGGATCGTCCCCATCGCGGCCGCCTCGCGGACCGTCGCGCCCAGGCCCAGCACGGCCATGCGCAGGCCGGCGGTGACCTCCGGCTGCGCGCCGAGATCATCGACGAGCCGGGTCAGGCCGGTGCGCAGCGAGGCCGCCCAGCGGCCGGCGGCGGCGGACTCGTCCACGACCAGGTAGATCGGCTGCACGGTGGCGCCGGGCACGGGCGTCGCCGGGGCCGGGGGCTGGGGCTGGGCGGGCGTGGCGGTCCAGGTCGGCGACTGCGGCAGCCGCGACTGGGTGGACGGCGCCGCCGCGGGAGGCCGGGCGGCGGGCGGACGGGGCACGGGCGGCGGCGGGACGGCAGGTGCGGGCTGCACAGGCTGGATGACCTGCGTGGCCTGCTCCGGCGGGAGCGACACGGGGATCGCCGGTCGCCCCGGCGCGGGCTGAGCCGGAGGCGGCGGTGGAGGGGGAGGCGGGGGCGGGGGCGTGGGCGGCACCGCGGACGGGCCGGTCCCCGCCGGGAGCGCGGCCTGCCCGCCGCCCCACTCGGCGTACGGCGTCGCGGCCACCGCGCTCGCGCCCTGGTGCGGAATGACCCGGTCGGTGAGCACATTGGCCAACGCGCTGACCTGCGGGCCGCGGACCAGGTTGTTCGCCACCAGGAACTCGAACAGCTTCAGCCGCGCGGCGTTCTGCAGATCCTCGCGTTCGAAGCGCGCCGCCTCCTTCTGGTTGAGCAGGTTGATCGCCTCTGCCGCGTTGTTCGGGTTCTGCGCCAGGTACAGCTCGATCAGACCCTTCTCGTCGATGTTCATCGCGGAGATCTCGGCCAGCCTGGTCCGCTGGCGGGCCAGCTCGCCCTGCTCCTCGACGGCCTTGGCGTCGTTCGCGCCCCGCACCCTGGCCAGCGTCTGCGTCTGCTGGATCTGGCCGATAGCCCCGCTGTTCGCCAGGTCCCGCAGCTTCCGCTGGTGCGCCTCGGAGGGCCGGTCGAGCGACAGCAGCGTGTGGCACCGGTAGATCTCGATCCCCTCCGGCAGCGGCACCGGCTGCGCGAACCTGCTGTTCACGGCCACCTCCGCCTCGGGCACCCGGTCGATCGTGAAGCGCCGGCAGATCGGGCGGATGATCTCGATCAGCCTGGTGCGTACCACCGCCAGGCCGTCCTGGATCGCACGCTGGGCGACCACCACCGGGTCGCAGACGCGGAAGCCGACCTCGACCGTGGCCACGAACGAGAACGCCGGCTCGATCGAGGGCAGCTGCCGCTCCGGGATGACGATCTCCGCCTCGTGGTCGGACGTGTCCACGTCGAAGCGGTGCCGGTAGCGCGTCCACAGCGCCTCGGGAAGGCGCATGGTGCGGCCCTGCCCGATCTGTTCGTACCGGTTGTCCTTGTCCTGGTAGACGACCGCGACGTGCGGCGGCAGGTCGCCGCCGGACAGCCCCGAGCGCGGCACGGCCTGGCTGGCGAGGATCAGCGGAACCGTCTGACTGTTCATCGCTTCGGCTCCTGAACGGTGAGGGCCGCCGTGACCGCGGCGGCGGCAAGGGGTGTCGGGGTGAGCGTGTCCGCGCCGGACCAGCGGTCGGAGACCTCCAGCAGCAGGTGGTCGCGCAGCAGCGTGTCGTTCTCGCTCGTGGTGGCGAGCATGCCGGCCAGCGTCGTGCAGCCGTCCGGGTCGGACTCCACGAGGCGGGCCCAGAGACCGAGCACCTCCTCGGCCTGCCGTGGGAAGTAGTTGCTCTGGGAGAGCAGGTGGTGCCAGATCGCCGCGAGCCCGTACCGCAGCCCGGGACGCTCGTCCGCGAGGACCAGCAGCATCGGCCGTACGCGGATCGGGCCGTCCGGCACGACGGGCGGCAGATCGCTGAGCAGGCTGGTGGACATGACCAGGAAGGCCAGGTGCGCGGTGCCCTCCCGGTCCGTGTCCTGCAGCCACTGCAGGACCGTCGCCAGAATCGGCTCCGCGAGCAGCGCGCTGTCGTGCAGGAGCAGCTCGGCCAGGCTCTCCCCGATCGCCACGGCGACCCGGATGTCGTCCACCCGGGCCAGCTCGTGCAGCGCCTTCAGCGAGTTGTCCGGCTCCAGGCGGCCCAGGCTGTAGCCGTAGGCGCGGGCGGCGGCGGCCTGCGCCTGCGCGTCCGGTGCCGCGTCGGCCAGCGCGAAGTCGCCGTCGTCGACGGACGTCGGGCCCTCCGTCCAGGAGCGCACCATCCGGCGTACGACCGGGCCCAGCTCCGGATCCTCCGCCGGCACGTGCAGCGCGTGGGCGGCCGCCGCGCGGCGCCGGGGCGAGTCGCTGCACGCCCACCGGTTGAGGACGGTGGCGCTGACGTACTCGAACGACTCGGTCGCGAGCACGCCGATGGCGGTGGCGGCCCAGACGCGTACCGGCTCGGCCGCGTGCACGACCAGCTCACCGAGCCAGTCGAGCATCACGCGCTGGGCGGTGTACTCGGACCAGGCGCGCCGGATCACCTGCGTGGCGTACCGGTTGTCCCGGTACCGGAGCGCCTCCGCCCGCGAGACACCGTGCTCGCCGCGGACCGTCGTGCGCTCCACCGTGGCCCGCAGCACGCCGAGCAGCTCCCGGCGAGGCAGCCGGAAGTGGTCGACCGGCGGCTGGATCTGCAGCGCGGCGCGGTCGCCGTTCGCGGCCACCAGCGGCGCCGGTGGCTCCAGCCGGCGGCGCAGCGCCCGCGCGCCCTCCATGACGAACTCGCTGGGCAGCCCGTTGAGGACCGCGAGCGCGATGGCGTGCAGCCGGTCGTCGCTGCCGAGCCGGTCGAACCAGATCGCGAACGCCTGTTCGGAGTGCCGGCCGAGGCGGTGGCGCACCTCCGCGAGATCCACCACGTCCCGGGCCCGGTGCACCTCGGCCATCACCCGGGCCAGCTCGCCGACCTGGCGCAGCGGCGTGTCCTCGTGGAACAGGGCGCTCAGCAGCGCGCCCAGCTCGGTGTCGGCCGCGAGCCGGGCCGCGTGCTGCGGGAGCCGCCACTGCAGGTGCCGGTGCAGCGCGGCCCGGTGCGACGGCCGGGACGGCAGCGTCACGGTCAGTTCGAGCAGATCCTCGTCACCGAGGAGGATCTCGTCGGACATGGTCACCACGAGGTGGCAGCCGTGCTTCTCCAGCAGCGGCGTGAGCGTGTTGACCGCGTGCGAGGTCAGGCCGCCGGAGGAGTGCGACGCGGCCATGATGTACCCGGTGCCGTCCTCGACCGTGTTCAGCAGCTCGAGGTTCTGGTCGGAGGCCAGCATGAGGATCCGCGCGGCCCGGCGGTGCTGGAGCAGGCGCACCGCCGCGGCGACCCGCCCGTGCCCCGGCGCGGCGCGCATGATCAGGATGCGTTGCTCCGCGTACGGCGCGAGCGCGGCCAGCAGCGCCTCCTCACCCGCGTAGGCGTGCGCCGCGGCCTCGGCGAAACTGCGCGGCAGCTCGCCCGGACGGATCGCGGTGTCGGCGCCGTGCAGGAAGATGTTGTTCAGCTGGCTGACGTAGTCGCGCCCGACGTCGGTGTTCCCCTGGGTCAGCGTGCCGATCCGCAGCGCCTCGTTCGCGGCGCTGGTCAGCTTCTGCCGGTCGGAGACGTTGCCGTGGTCGTGCAGCGCCTTCCGGACCTCGGCCGAGCCACCGGACCCGGCCAGCGACGGGTTGGCCGCGGCCGGCGTCCCGTCCGGCGTCCGGTCGGCGGGCTCGGCCGGTGGGGGACTGCCGGGCGGCGGCGGGCTTCCGGGACCGGGCGGCGGCGGGATGCGGTTCGGCTGCGGCGGCGGGAACGAGTTCTGCGCGGCGTCCGGCTTGCTCACCGGCGGCACCACCGGCGGGATCACCGACGGCCGCACCGGCGCGGGCGCGCCCTGCTGAGGGGGAGGCGTACTCATCGCGGTCGCCTCAGTTGTTGATCTGGCTGATGTAGGTACTGCTGAACGACGCCGGCGCGGTGAACTGGGTGCCGATCCTGACGTCCGCCCCGGCGGGCGTGGCCTCCGCCGGAGCCGGCGTGGCCACCGTGGGCGCGGCCTCCGGCACGGTCACCCACGCCGGGGCGCCGGCCTGCACCCTGACCTCCTGATAGGCCGTGGCGTCCAGGTGGTGGGCGACCACGTTCCGGTAGAGGTCGTCGCTGACGATCACGGCCAGGGACGCGCCCGGATCGCCCGCCAGCGTGTTCCGCGCGGCCTCCGCGCCGGCCAGCTCCGTCGCCGTGGTGAGCGCGGTCCCGGCCCACCCGCGCCCGTCGTGCGAGACGAGTCCGTGGTGGACCGCCACGCGCAGCCGCATCGCCCGTTGCCGGACCAGCCCGCCGAGCTCCCGCATGAGAGCGCCGAGCACGGTCACCGGCCCCGCACCCGGCGCGATGAGCACCGTTCCGGCGTGGTGATCCTGCCGCCGGGTGCTCTCGGGATCGATTCCGGAATTGCGCAGCGCTGTCGTGATCACCGCCACCATGGATCCGTGCTGATCCGGCGAGATGTCGTGGGAAAGCTGTCCGAAACGCTCGATCTCGAATGCGAGGATCAATGCGCCGAAAGGCTCGTGTGTCATGAGGTACGCACCTGCTCACCTGGGCTTCAGGAGAAGGATTCGCATCCTTACGGCGATTCCGGGACGAACGTCCGCAGTGTTCCGTCCCGCCGTTCCTGTCGCCATTCTTCGCCGGGTGCGCTCCGGAATGCAGCGGCTGTTAGTGGCCTTCTGGACGCTTTCCGGGCCGATGCCGGACGGACGTCCGCTCAGGAAAATGTCCATTGGGGCCGTAACCGATCCGGTGCGATACCGCGGCGCCGGATCAGCCCGGGAACAGCCAGCCCAGCGACGCGGTCGCCTTGTCCGCATAGGTGGCCTTGCCGGTCTCCAGGCCGTAGGCCAGGTCCTCCAGCGCGCCGCAGCGGGCGTAGAAGAGCGCGCGCGGGCGGGACACCTCGCCGCCGTAGGACTCCGCGGCCGCGTCCAGTGCGGCCGGGCCCAGGTCGCGGAGGATGCGGCCGAAATCGCAGGCCGGGTCCACCAGTGCGGCGTCGGACCAGTCGATGATGCCGGTGATCTCGTGGCTGTCCGGGTCCACCAGCACGTGCTCGATGCCGAGATCGTTGTGCGAGAACACCAGGTTCGCGGCCGGCGGGGGCGGCGGCGCGGCCAGGAACGCGGCGGCGGCCGGGACCGGGGTCAGCCCGGCGAGCCAGGTGGACGGCGGGTCCTCGTCGGCCGGGACCAGCGCGGAGACGCGTGCGGCGGGAATCGCGTGGAGGGCGCGCAGCAGCGTGCCGAGCCGGCGGGCGACCGGGAGTTCGTCGCCGCGCGGGAGGTCCAGCAGCGGGACGCCGGGGAGACGGCGGTAGGCGAGGAGGTGGTCGTCCGCGAAGATCACCCGGGGCGTCGGCAGCGGTGACACGTCCGCGACCAGGGACAGCAGCCGGGCCTCGGGGCCGGCCGGGGCGGGGCGCCGGCTCACCCGTACCACCACGTCGCCGTTGATCTCGTAGGCGACGTGGTCGGTGCCCTCGCCGAGCGGGCGCACGCGCGGATCCACGTGCACGACCGTAGCGGCCGCAGGCCGGAAAGGCCCGCGGCCGCTCACGAAACCCGGATCAGATGTCGCGGGTCAGAACGCCCCACGCGGTCTTCGCGCCGTCGTCATAGCTGTCCCAGGCCTCGAAGAGGTAGATCGCGGACTCCACGATCGTGGTGCCGGCCTTGCACTCCGGGCCCAGGAAACTGGCGGTGCCGCCCGGCGACCACGTCGTGGCCGGCACGGTCCACGTGTAGCCGCGCTTCCAGATCTTGGCCTCGTCGCCGGCGAACGTGGCGTCACCCTCGAACGCGTCGTTCTCCGCGGTCCGCACCGCCACCTCCCACTGCGGCAGCAGATCGAGGAACCGCTGGTGCGAGCCGGCCGGCTCCTCGCCGTAGGCGGTCGTGACGTCGACATCGCCGGTGTAGCCGTACTTCTGGACCACCCAGTCGGACTGGTCGGCGCCGCAGCCGCGATCGGCCGGCGCCGCCGAGGCCGGCGTGGCGTGGAGCGCTCCCGTCGCCAGCATCGCGCACACGAAGGCGCCGCCCAGCAGCTTCTTGGACATGGTCATCCCCTGTTCATCCGTGCAGACATTTCGGTCCAAACCGGGGTCGGGACCGACCTTACCGCCCGTTGAACTGCTAAAACACAAGATCAGGACCATCACATGGTACGGCCGGCGCGCCCCCGGCCCGCGCCGAGTCAGACGCGCGGGGACCAGAGCCAGGCGCGCCCCTGGTAAGCCTTGACCGTCACGTCGGTCTGTGTGAAGTCCGCGGGCGGAAGCTTCGGATGCCCCTCCTCGACCGTGAAGGGGTAGAGCCGGTCGGAGATCATCGCGGCGAGGAGCAGTGCCGGGTCGTCCTTCATCGCGGTCCGCACCGGGGCGCTGTCGCACAGCCGGTTCGTCTCGATCACGGTGGAGTCGGACCAGCCCAGCGCCGCGATCCGGAATCTGCCGATCGACGCGCCCATTCGCAGCCGCAGCGGGGCCGTGTAGCGGCGGCTGTCCTCGCGGAGCGCGCCCGCGGTGCCGTGCAGCAGGTCCGCGAGCGCGCGGGGCAGATCCAGGTCCGCGGGCAGGACCACGTTGATGCCGTCGCCGGTGCCCTGGTGGTCGGTGTCGGTCAGGTCCAGATGCAGATCGTCCAGGGCCTGGACGACCACGTCGGAGATGCGGCGCTGGACGAGGTCGCGACCGGCCAGGTCGTTGCCGCTGTATCCGACCGCGTCGACGGTGAAGCTCATCCGCAGCGCATGCCGGGTGGCGCGCGGGCGCGTATCCGGCTCGGTGCCTTCGGCCTGCCACCAGGAGTGCGGCCGTGCGCCTTCCCGCGCGGACTCGTGCGGCCGCCGTCCGGGCTGCGAGTCTCCGGGGGACGGTCGTCCCGGCGGCGGGTCATTGCCGGGCGGCCGTCCGGAGGCGCCGGGCGGCCGGGAAGCCCGCGCCGGTGCGGAGCGGGGCGCGGTGGAGCGCGGCGGGACACGGGACGGCGGGTCGCCGGCCCGTGGCGGGACGGCGGCGTCCGGGAGCGGGCCGAACAGGTCGTCGTCGGGCTTGCCGTCCGCGCGCAGCAGGTTCTCCACGCCGGAACGCGCGTCCTCCAGCTGCCGGGTCAGCCAGCGGCCGAACTCACGGTCGTCCGTCACCGGGTCGGGGCCGCCGTCACCACGCATCCCGGCCGCACGCGCGGCGTCGGCCAGGGCCCGCGTGGACGTGTCCGACGTCGCGTGCATGGAGTGCAGCCGCGCGAGGTCGGCGCGGAGCAGATCACGCCCCGGCCGGTCGGCGCGTAATGCGCCGATCCGCCGTTGATCGCCGGTCCAGAGCCGGTACTGGTAGCGGAGCACGGCCGCGTGCATCAGGTACCGGCCCAGCGGCGGCAGCGCGTCGTCGCCGGTCGGGCCCCAGGTGAGCGCGTCCAGATCCGCGCCGGCCACGACCAGGCGGCGTTCCCGGCGGGTGTCCTGGCGCGGCGACATCTCCCAGGCGCAGGCCTGCCGGCCGAGCCGGACCCGATCGTCCTGCCAGCCGGCGTGGGTGAGGAAGTCCGGCAGGGCGGCGCGGTCAGGCGGGAAGGACGGGTCCGCCGCGGGCATCCGGTAGATGCGGCACAGGCCGATGAGCGCGTCGACGCCGCCGGCCGCGACCGTGTCCAGCCATCGGTCCAGCTCGACCCAGCCGGCGTCGCCCACACCGGGCAGCGCGGCGGAGAGGATCAGCACGTCCCGGTCCCGCCGCAGGACCGCCCGGAACTCGTCGCGCCGCCGGGCCGCGAGCGCGCCGACGCGCCGTTCCCCGCGCCAGTCCCGCGGCTCGACCGGCAGCCCGGCGGCGAGCGGCGTGTGCATCTCGAGCACCTCGCCGCACGCGGCCCAGAGCGCCCGGAGCTGGTGCAGCGCGAGCGGCGCCGCGGGGCCGTCGAGCG
Organism: Catenuloplanes japonicus; assembly: GCF_000717135.1. GTDB lineage: Bacteria > Actinomycetota > Actinomycetes > Mycobacteriales > Micromonosporaceae > Catenuloplanes > Catenuloplanes japonicus. The sequence goes on along the minus strand of NZ_JNXY01000035.1, from coordinate 12,050 downwards.
GCGCGAAGGCATGCAGGACCAGTGAGGTCACGGCGTCCACTCTAGAGCGCCACCGGCCGGGTGTCCCGCCCCTCGGTGATCGTGGCGTCACTCATGTCGCGAGGACGGCGGGGCGGTGGTGCCACCGTGAGCGATATGCGTCACCAATCGGTCACTTATCGTGTGGACCACGGATTTTTAGCAGGTCCGGGGCGCGGCCCCGGCACACGATCGGGGCATGACACGGACGATGGATCAGCCACGAGAGGTGGCGTTCACCTGGCAGGTGCACGCCGGGCTCGAGGCCATGGCGGCTCGGGCGGACGCGAAGGCCGGCATCCTGCTGGCACACCAGGGCGGCGCGTTCGTCCTCGGGATCAGCGCGTGGCAGATGGGCGGCTCTCCGGCCGTCGTGCTGGCGATGCTGCTGGTGGTGGCCGCTATGGGCACGTCGATCGCGGTCGTGGCACCGGTGCTGCGTCCGAAGGGGCGGATGGTGGCGATCGGCGACCTCATCTACTTCGGTCACCTGCGGGAATGGCAGGCACAGTCGCTGGCGGAGCGGCTCGGGGAGCTGAGCGAGGACGACGAGCTCGCCATGGTCAGTCGCCAGTTGGTTACACTGAGCCGGATCAACTGGCGCAAGCATCGACTGTTGCAGATCTCGCTAAGTCTGACAGTGTCGGCGATGAGCATCGGCGCCGTGGCCGTGACGCTCCTCTAGGAAGCCCCCGCGTCCGCCGGAGGATCCCCGTGCAGCACGACTATCCGTACCCTGAATGGGGCCCCGGCACTTTCCTGGCCCAGCTCCCGCCCGGCCTCGTCGCCGAGATGATCGACATGGGGGCCCGACGCCGGTTCGAGGCCGGCCAGGTGCTGATGCGGGAGGGCGATCGCGGCACCCACGTCGAGCTGCTGCTGATCGGGTTCGTCAAGGTGACCACGATCGACACGCTGCTGGCCATCCGGATGCCGGGCGAGCTGCTCGGCGAGACCGCGGTGCTGACCGGCGCGCCCCGCAACGCGACCGTCACCGCGTGCGGGCGGGTGATCTCGGTGGTGCTGGCCCGGCCCGCGTTCGAGGGCTTCCTCCGCCGCCGGCCGGAGGCGAATCGGCTGGTCACCGCGTCCGTCGTGAGTCAGCTGCAGTTCGCGAACCGGCGGCGCACCGACTTCGGCGCGTTCCCGGCGCACATCCGGCTGGCCCGTGTGCTGGTCGAGATCGCGGAGGGCTGCGGGCGGCCCCGGCCGGACGGCGGCGTCGAGCTCGGCGTCACGCTCAGCCAGCCGGAGCTGGCCACCATGATCGGCATCGCGCAGGCCACCGTGCAGAAGGCCATGCAGGAGCTGCGCGCGCACGGCCTGATCGAGACCGGGTACCGCCGCCTGGTCGTCTGTGACCTGCCGGCGCTCCGCAAGCTCTGCGACACCTGAGCATCATTCTGGCCGGAACCCCTACTAATACACGGTTCACTCACGCGTCCGCCCTCACGATCGAGTCACACGAACCTCACGTGTGACCGGTAGCAAGGGGGGAGACGCAGAGATGAAGACAGGGATGTTCGGCCGAGAACGCGAGTACCGCGCGATCTCGGCACTGCTGCGCCGGGGCGGGGAGGGCCCGGCGCAGGTGGTGGTCGAGAGCCCGCCCGGCGGTGGCCGGAGCAGGCTGCTGGAGGAGATCGGGGCCGGCGCGCGCGCCGCGGGCCGTACCGTGCTCAGCCTGCCGCCCGGCCCGGTCGAGGTGTCCGGGCTCGCCCGGCTGCTGACCTCCGCGGCCGCCCGTCCGGCCGGCGACGGGCCGGCACCGCTGCTGATCGACGATCCGTTCTGGACCGACCCGGCCGTGGCCGGCACGCTCGCGGCCGCCTCCCGGGCCGCGCGCGTGGTGCCGATCCTGGCCCGCCGGACCGGCACCCGCCTGCCCGGCCTGGACCCGCTCGACCTGGGCCGGATCCTGCACGTGCCGCTGGCGCCGCTGGACCCGGCCGCGACCGGCGCGGTGCTGGCCGCGCTGTTCGGTGCGGAGCCCGACCCGGCGCTGCGCGAGCTCGCGCACGTGGCGGGCGGCCTGCCCGGCGCGCTGATCACGCTGGCCCGCGGCCTGCGCGACGAACAGCTGGCCGTGGTGGCGGACGGACGCGCGACGCTGCGCGACCCGAGGCTCCCGGCTGCGGTCCGCGACCGGATCCGCCGGTGCGCCGGGCTGCTCTCGCCGGGCGCGCGGCACCTGGTGCAGGTCGCCACCACGCTCGACCCGGAGTTCCAGCTGATCGACCTGGCCGAGCTGCTCGGCGGGCCGGCCGCGGCGCTGCTGCCGGCCGTCGACGAGGCGCTCACCGCCGGCCTGCTGGCCGCGCGCGGCGACCTGCTCGCGTTCCCGCACGAGCTGGTGCGGCGCGAGGTGGCCCGCACGATCCCGCAGCCGGTACGCGTGGCGCTGCACGACGGCCACGCGTGCACGGACCGGGGCGTGCCAGGCGGGTTCCGCGTGCACCGCCCGGCCGGCGGGCCCCGCACCGCGCTCGCGGACCTGCACCGCGACACCGCACGTCCCGGGCGCGCGCGCCCTCTCCCGGGGCGGACCCGGGCCGCGCTGGACACCGTGCCGGCCCGGCCGTCCGGCACACCGTGGTCCCGGCTGAGCGACCGGGAGCGTGAGGTCGCGGCGCTGGTCGCGTGCGGCCTGACCAACCAGGCGATCGCCACGAAGATCGGCCTGTCCCCGCACACCGTCAACTACCACCTGCGACAGATCTTCCGGAAGCTCGGCATCGCCTCCCGCGTCGAGCTGGCCACGCTGATCTCCGGCGACGACGGCCCGCACTGAGGCTGCGCACGACGCCGCGACCCCGCCCCCGGGTCGCGGCGCCCTTCCGCTTCCACGCGAGGCCGCGCCGGGCTCCCTCCCGCTTGCGCGAGCGTCGACGGGCGAGCCCGCCTACAACGCCCTGAGCAGCTCCTCCGTCGTCGTGACGGTGGCGAAGCGGCGGCCGGCGAACGCCAGCGCGGCCCGATGCTCCTCCGGCGTGAAGTCCGCGACCGCGTCCGCCACCAGGAACGGCGCGATGTCGTGCGCGAACGCGTCCGCGGCCGTGAACAGGCAGCCCAGGTGCGCGTACACGCCGCACACGATCAGCTGGTCCCGCCCGGCCGCGGCCAGCCGGGACGCCAGGCCGGTCCCGTGGAACGCGCTGTACCGGGTCTTGTGCACCACCACGTCCCCGGCCCGCGGCGCCAGCGCCGGCACGATGTCCCGGTCCTCCGGTGCCGCGCGCATGCCGGTGCCCCACAGGTCGTGCAGCAGCCCGCGTTCCGCCCGCGTCGCGCCGCCGGGCTGCGCGCTGTAGAACACCGGCACACCGGACGCGGCGGCCGCGTCCCGTACCCGCGCGATGTTGGTCAGCAGATCCTCGGCCGGTGAGTCGCCCGCGGGGAAGGACCGCACGAAGAATCGCTGCATGTCGTGGATGAGCAGCGCCGCGCGGCGCGGATCCGGCCGCCACCGCGGCCCGTCCGGACAAAGATCAAGATCACGCGGCATCGGGTACGGAAGGATCGCCGGAATGGGCATGCGAACTCCTGACTCTCAGGCGCGCAGCGTCGCGCCGCCGTCCACGTAGAGGTCGTGCATGGTCACGTGCCGGGCCCGGTCCGAGACCAGGAACGCCACCGCGTCCGCCACATCGGACGGCGCCGCGATCCGGCCCAGCGGGATCCCGGCCTTGAACACCGCCGGGTTCCCGGCCACGGCGTCGCCGGGCGGCATCCCGCGCAGCATCTCCGTGTCCGTGGTGCCGGGCGCGACCACGTTGCAGCGCACGCCGCGACCGGCCAGCTCCAGGCCGAGGCAGCGGGTGAAGTGCGCGGCCGCGGCCTTCGCGGCCGCGTAGGCGGCCATCCGCGCGCGGGGCACCCCGGCCGCGTTCGAGCCGACCGTGACGATCACGCCGTGGCCCCGCGCCGCCATCCGCCGGGCGACCGCGCGGCTGACCGTGAACACGCCGGTCGCGTTGACCGAGAGGACCGCGTGCCAGTCCGCGTCCGTGGTGTCCAGGACCGGCCCGGTGCGCAGCACGCCGGCCACGTTGACCAGGATCGCGATCGGCCCGTGCTGCGCCTCCACGTCCGCGACCAGGGCTTCCACCGCGTCCGGGTCGCGCACGTCCAGGATCCGGGCCGTGTGCAGGTCGGTGCCGATCACGGTGGCACCGTCCGCGGCCAGCGCCGTCACCACGGCCGCGCCGATACCGCCGGCCGCGCCGGTCACCAGCGCGATCCGGCCGGACAGAGGCCCGGCGGAGGGGCTGGCGGGAGGTCCTGCCGGTGGCTCGGCCGGAACGCCGGTCAGCGCCCCGGTCACGACGTCACCCCGGCCGTCGCGTCGTAGCCGTAGAGCCAGTCGCGGTCCGGTGGCGTGGACAGGCGGCGGTCGCGGCGGCGCTGGCGCAGGCCGTCCGGCAGGTGGTGCTCGTCCGTGGCGGTACGGATCGCCGCCGCCAGCCGGGCCGCCCGCGCGCCGCGCAGCGTCTCGTAGCGTTCCAGCGGTGCCCGGTCGTCGCCGCTCAGGCACCGGCCCAGCGTGACCGCGTCCTCCAGCGCCTGCGACGCGCCCTGCGCCATCCACGGCAGCGCCGGGTGCGCGGCGTCACCGAGCAGCACCAGCCCGCCCCGGTGACGGCGGGGCACCGGCGCGCCGGACCAGAGCGGCCACACCCGGCCCCGGCCGGCGGCCGCGGAGAGCACCGCGCGGACCGATCCGCACCACTCGGCGTACCCCATGATCAGGTTTTCGGGGTGGAGTGCGGGAGACGGTGAGGGCGCGGTGGCGACGATGTTGACCTGCTCGCCGCCGCGGACCGGGTAGCTGACGCAGTGCCGGCCCGGTCCGAGCCAGACGCGGACCCGGTGCGGGTGGACCAGGTGCGACGGCAGTTCCGCGGCCGGGACCACGGCGCGGTAGGCGACATGCCCGGAATAGCGCGGCCCCAGACCGCCGTCCTCGCCGAGCGCGGCGCGCAGCGCGGAGTGCACGCCGTCCGCGCCGATGACCAGGTCCGCCACGTGCTCGCCGCCGTCGGCGAAGCGCAGCCGGACGCCGCCGCGCCCGACCGACGCGCCGATGCAGCGGCGGCCGAGGTGCAGCCCGGCGCCGTCGACCGCGGCCAGCAGCGCGCCGGACAGGTCCGCGCGGGTGAGCGTCCAGTAGGGAGCGCCGTAGCGGGTCTCGGCGTCGTCCAGCGGCGCGCGGCCGAGCAGCGCGTTGTCCCGCCAGCGGCGCAGCTCGACCGCGTCCGGCCGGACCACGGCGCCCCGGCGCGGCACGGCGCCGAGGTCGCGGAGCGCACGGACACCGTTCGGTGACAGCTGGATGCCGAGGCCCATCCCGGACAGGCGTCCCGGGCGGTCCCGGCGGTCGAAGACGTCGCAGCGCAGTCCGGCGCGGGCCAGCGCGGCGGCCGTGGCCAGCCCGCCGATCCCGGCACCGACCACGGCGATGCGTGGATTCTGCATGATCCCCCCTAGTAGTACGACAGCGCTTTCGCCCAGTCCTCGTCCGGGCCGAACAGCCCGCGCGGCTTGACCACGTCCGGCGCCTCGGTCAGCAGCCGGCGCGGCACCAGGCCGCCGGGCGGCAGCGCGGTCACCTCGGCCGGCACGTCGTAGCGCGCGCGGACCGCCGTGATCAGCGCGTCCGCGGCACCCCGGTCGCCCTCCAGCTCCACGACCAGCCGGTCCGGCAGCGCGCGGGCCCGCCAGAACAGGACGCCGGGGAGGCCGAGGACCAGCTCCTCCAGGTCGCCCTGGGTGACGTCCGCGCCCGCGACCCGGTGCCCGGCGGCGCTGCGGCCCAGCACGCGTACGGTCGGCAGCTCCCAGCCGCACCGGCACGGCGCGTCCGAGACCTCGGCCTCGTCCTCGGTGTTGTAGCGCAGCAGCGGCATCGCCTCCCGGTACAGCGGCGTGACCACCAGCTGTCCCCGCCCGCAGGGCGTCACCGCCCCGGTCGCCGGGTCGCGGACCTCGAAGATCGCCCGGTCCGCCCACAGGTGCAGCCGTCCGGCCGGGCACTCGCCGGCCAGGCTGCCGCACTCGGTCGCGCCGTACTCCTCGACGACCGTGGTGTTCCAGATCCGGGCGATCCGGGCCCGCTTGGCCGGCCCGAGCGGCTCGCCGCCGACGAAGAGCGCGCGCAGCGCCGGGAAGTCACGCCCGGGGTCGAGCCCGGCCTCGCGCGCGGCCGCGGCCCAGAGCAGCGTGTCCGTCGGCATCGACCAGGTGAGCGTGACGCGCAGGTCGCGCAGGAGCCGGACCACGCGGGCGTACGGCATCGCGGTCGAGCGGTTGTCGGCCGGGACCACGGTCGCGCCGCACATCCGGGCCGCGGCCTGCGCCAGGTGCCCGGTGATCATCAGCGCGTACGGCGTGCGGACCAGGAACGTGTCCGTGTCCCGGATGCCGACCCACTTGCGCGCGTACCGTTCCGCCAGGTCCAGCCAGTCCTCGTCGGTGTAGTAGGACGACGACGGCGTGCCGGTCGTGCCGCTCGACTCGTGGTAGGTGGCCAGCCGGCGGCGGTCCACGGCCAGCATCCCGAACGGGTACGCGTCCCGCAGGTCCGCCTTGGTGGTCAGCGGCATCGCGGCGAGCCCGGCCCGGTCCGACGGCACGCCGCCCCGCGCGCGGTAGAACGGCGAGCGCGCGGCCGCGGCCAGCGTCTGCGGCAGTCGTGCGTCCTGCACCGCGGCCAGGCCGGCCGCGCCGGTCCAGTCGCCGAGCTCCGGGCGGTCAGACATGGCTCATCGCCGCCAGTCCGAGCACCCGGCGCGCGTTCCCGCCGGACACCGCGCGGCGCTCGGCCGCGGTGAGCCCGAGCGCGTCCAGCTTCGCGATCTCGACCCGCGGGTCCTGCAGCGGATACTCCGTGCCGAACAGCACGCGGGACGCGCCGAGCCGGCGGACCGCGAGCCGGGCCGCCAGCGTGTACGCGCCGGACGTCTCGGCCAGCACGTTCGGCAGCGGCGCGAGCCGGTGCAGCCCGTCCGTGTCCAGCCCGTTGCCGCCGCAGTGCCCGAAGACGAACGTGGTCGCCGGGCGGGACGCGGCCAGCGCGGCCAGGTCCTCCGCGCGGGCGCCGGGCCGGCCGAGGCAGACCACGTAGACCGGGTGGCCGAGGTCGGCGGCGATCCGGGCCAGCGCGGCGACGCCCGGCTCGCCGAGCGTGAAGCCGTGCACGGCCGGGGAGATCTCCAGGCCGTGGAACCCGGCGGCGGCGCTGCGGTACTCCTCCGGGCCGCGGCGCGGGTCCGCGAAGAAGAACGGGATCAGGCGTCCGCCGGAGGCGAGGCAGGCACGGCGTACCCCCTCGTTGTCCGCTCTGGCCGCGCTGCGGCCGCCCACACTGAGCTGGCGGGCCAGCCGGTCGATGCCGAGCACACCCCCGGCGCTGACCGCGGCCGCGGTGATCCCGGCCCGGTCCATGGCCGCCAGCAGCGCGGCCGGCTCGCCGGGGCCGGGGGACAGGCGCGCGTGGAAGTCGACGATCATTGCTCGACACACGTCTCGTCGATCGGGTAGCCCACGTGCCGGTCCGCGTCCGGCAGGCAGCCCAGGATCTCGTCGCCGGGGCGCAGCGCGGTCGAGTTGAGCACGGTGCCGCCGGGGCCGAGCACGCGCACGTGCCAGTCGTCCTGCACGATCAGGTTGACGGTCTCACCGCCGGGCGCGACCGCGTCGATCGCGAGCAGCGGCCGCGTCTCGATCTTGATGCGGCCGACCGTGACCGAGCGGGTCCGCCCGTCCGCGCCGACCGCGAGCACCCGGTCACCGGCCCGCAGCTCGCTCAGGTAGGCGGTCCGCTCGCCGGAGACCAGCGTGTACGACATGATCGCGCCCGCGTTCACCCGGAACGGCCGGGTCGGCATGTACGGCAACGGGTGCGTCTCGCTGGCACACAGCACCAGGCCGCGCGACCGCGAGCCGATCAGGATCCCCTCGTCCGGCAGCAGCATCGTGCAGGTGTCCACACACGCCCGCTCGCCGGTCCCGGCGTGCCGCACGGCCGTGACCCGCAGCGGGACCAGGCTCAGGTCCGGCGTGACCGCCCGCAGCGCGGCCCGCAGCCCGGTCGCGTCGCCGACCCGGGCCGGGGCCATCAGCACGCCGTGCGGGCCGTGCTCCAGCACCGCGTCCTGCACGGCCGCGTCCTGCGGGTCGGCCGCGACGGTCACGATCGTGCCGGTGGCGCCCGCGGCGGAGGCCAGCACGATCTCCAGCGGGATGTAGGTCGGGTCGGCGAAGCACAGCACGGTGTAGGCGTCCCGGGCCGCGCTCTCGCACGCGATCGCCAGCGTCTCCGGGCCGGTGACCTCGATGTAGCGGCCGTGGCGCGGGCCGATCCGCGGCGGCTCGCCGGTGGTGAGCACGACATCGGCACCGGTCTCGTCGGCGGCATGCGGGTGACCGGCGTGCGGGGAGCCGGCGGTGTGCGGGGCGTCGGCGTCCGTGCCGGCGGCGGGCTCCGGGCGGAGCAGGACCCGCAGCACGGTCGGCGGCAGCGCCGCCAGCACGTCCGGGTCGTCGGAGAGGATCGCGTCCAGGCCCTGGTGCAGCGCCTCCTCGCAGATCTCCTTGGTCAGGTCACCGGTCCGGCGCACATCGAGCCAGCACTGGGTCATGGTCATCTCCTTCATCGCAGCGCCGGCATCGGCTGCCGGGCGGGGTGGTGGACGAGCGTGGCGACGGCGCGGGTCATCGCGGCCGGGTCCGCCGCCTCGAAGATCAGCCGGCCGACGGCGGCGCCCGCGGCACCGGACCGCAGTGCGGCGCCCAGGTGCTCCAGTACCGCGTGGGCGCCGCCGCCGGTCGCGCCGCCCGCGGCCAGCACCGGGATCGGGCAGGCCGCGACGATCGGGGCGATCCGCGCGGGATCGGCCGGCAGCGCGGTCTTGACCAGGTCCGCGCCGATCTCGGCCGCCAGCGTGACCGCGCGGGCGACGGCGTCCGGGTCGCGCTCGCGCACGCCCGGCCCGCGCGGGTAGATCATCGCCAGCAGCGGCAGTCCCCACCGGTCGCAGGCGTCCGCGACCGAGGCCAGGTCCGCGAGCTGCCGGGCCTCGGTCAGCGACCCGGTGTTGACGTGCACGCTCACGCCGTCCGCGCCCCGGCGCAGCGCCTCCTCGACGTGGGTGACCAGCACCTTCGCGTCCGGGTCCGGCGCGGAGACCGTGCTGGCGCTCAAGTGCACGATCAAGGACAGACCTTTGAACCAGTGGGTACGCACGTGCGGCAGCGCGCCCTTGTGGAGCACCACCGCGTCCGCGCCGTTGTCCGCGGCGGCACGCAGCAGCGGGTCCAGTCGGCCGTCCGCCACGATCGGACCGGCCCCGATCGGGTGGTCCAGCGCCACCACCAGCAGGCCCTGGTCGCCGTGCCGGTGCAGCCGTTCCCGGCGCATCCGCCGCGCGAAGGTCTCATTTACCGGCATGTTGCACCGGCCCGGGAATTGCACATCCACATTGCGTCTCCAAAGCGTCCGTTCAGCCTTTCGACGGTGACGCTAGGTGTCTGCCTGTGCGGTTCCCACTACCTCTCCGAGCAGCCCGTGGCGCGGACGAGTAGTTGTCCGCCGGAATGGCACGGTGACACCGTTTTCCCGGGCGGCCCGCAATCGACAGCAGTAAACACAAAATTGAGGGAGAGATCGTGACCGCACCATTGCGTACCGGCCCGGAGCTGCTCACCGAGGCCCGGGTCCGCGCCGTGCTGCGCGACGGAGCGCCGTCCTTCGCGGTGCTCCGACGCGGCGACGGGCCGGTGGAGGTGCTCCTCGGGGACGTGAGCGAGCACGCGCTGATCGCGGACCTGCCGCTGCCGCCGACGGACGCGCCCGGCGCCGGACCGGACCTGGTGGCGGTGCTGCCGTACCGGCAGATCACCGAGCGTGGTCTGGCCTGCGCGGACGACGGCGCGCCGCTGCTGGCCATGCCGGTCCGGGCCCATGGCGCCCTGACCTGGGACGATGCGCGGGACGCGCTGCCGGACGACGCCACCGCGCTGACCGGCGGGCACTTCGACCTGGACGACGACGCCTACGCCGACCGGGTCCGGCGTGTGATCACCGGCGCGATCGGCCGCGGCGCCGGCTCCAACGTGGTGCTCCGCCGCTGCTACCGGGCGCAGGCGCCGGACTGGTCGGCGCGGGCCGCGCTCGCGGTCCTCGGCCGGCTGCTGCGCGCCGAGACCGGCGCGTACTGGACGTTCCTGTTCCACGGCGGCGGCCGCACGCTCATCGGCGCGTCCCCGGAGTGCCACGTGCGGCTGCGGGACGGGCAGGCCGCCATGCACCCGATCAGCGGCACCTACCGCTACCCGCCGGGCGGGCCGACCGCGGCCGGGCTGCGCGCGTTCCTCACCGACCGCAAGGAGTCGGAGGAGCTGCTGATGGTCGCGGACGAGGAGCTGAAGATCATGGCGCGCGCCTGCACCGGCGGCGGGCGGCTGACCGGGCCGCGCCTGCGCCCGATGTCCCGGCTGGCCCACACCGAGTACGTGGTGGCCGGCCCGTCCCGGCTCGGCGCCCGTGACCTGCTGCGGGAGACGTTGCCCGCGCCCACGGTGACCGGCAGCCCGGTGCCCAGCGCGTGCCGGGTGATCGCGGCGCACGAGCCGGACGGGCGCGGCTACTACGCCGGCGTGATCGCGCTGGCCGGACGCGACCGTGGGCGGCGCACGCTCGACTCGGCGCTGCTCATCCGCACCGCGGACGTACGCGAGGACGGCCGGGTCGAGGTCTCCGCCGGTGCCACGCTGGTCCGGCACAGCGACCCGGCGGCCGAGGCGGCGGAGACGCGCGTCAAGGCGTCCGCCCTGCTCACGGCGTTCACCACGGCGGATCCGGCTGTGGTGAGCAGTCTTCCGGACGTCCCCGCCGGGCTGCTGGCGGCCCGGAACGCCGGGCTGTCCCGGTTCTGGCGCGGCGCGACCGTCCCGCCCGCGCCGGAGCTGGCCGGTCGCCGCGCCGTGATCGTGGACGCGGAGGACGACTTCACCGCCATGCTCGCGGTGCTGGCCCGCGCGCTCGGCGTGCAGGTCCGGGTGGTGCCGCCGGCCGCGTACCGCCCCGGCGGCGCGGACCTCGTCGTGCTCGGCCCCGGGCCCGGCGACCCGCGCGACCTCACCGACCCGCGCATCGCCCGGCTGCGCGCGCTCGCCGGCGAGCTGATCGCGTCCCGTACCCCCACGCTCGCGGTCTGCCTCGGCCACCAGGCCGTCGCGGCCACGCTCGGCCTGCCGATCCGCGCGCTGCCCCGGCCCGCGCAGGGCGTGCAGCGCGTCGTGCGGATCTTCGGACGGCCGGAGCGGGTCGGCTTCTACCACACGTTCGCCGCGCTGTCCGGTGTGGACACCGTCGGCTGCCCGCTCACCGGCGACCGGGTCCGGGTGCTCCGTGACCCGGTCAGCGGCGTCGTCCACGGGCTGGCCAAGCCCGGTCTGCGCACCGTGCAGTTCCACGTGGAGTCACTGCTCACCGAGAACGGGCCGCAAATCCTCCGCAGACTGATAAACGCGACAACCGCGATTGTGTAATGTGGCGGAACCGTTCGCCGCGCTTTTCTTCCGGACGGCGGGAGAGCGGTCGATAGTCGTGCCACCGGGGCCACCCGAATGGGTGTTCTCCACCGTGGCGGCCATCACCCACAATCGGCTGGCGAAAGCGCTGGGGGTCCGAGAGCGCTGGGGGTCCGGGACGGAGCACGATGAATGCTGACGACGACCTGATCGGCCGGGGGCCTGAGTGGACCGTGCTGGGGCGCGCGGTCACGGCCACGGCCGCCGGCACGGGGGGCTGCCTGGTGCTGACCGGGCCGGCCGGCATCGGCAAGTCGCATCTGGCGCGGGCGGCGGCGCGGGCCGGGGCGCGGGGCGGGCTGACGGTGGCGTACCGGGCCGCGATGGAGGTGGACCGGACCGCGCCGTTGATCAGTCTGGCCGGTGCGCTGGGGGAGTGCGAGCCGGTCGTGCCCGCGCTGGCGTGGCTGGGCGGGGAGACGCCGGCGCAGTCGACGCCG
>NZ_JNXY01000034.1 GCF_000717135.1 Catenuloplanes japonicus | reverse complement strand
AACGGCCACACCCGCAATTTTCCCGCACACGCGGCGCTCGGAAAAGCCCACAAACTGGCAGGGAGGAGCGCCAGCGACGACCGGTGCCCGCGGGAGCAATCGGAAAGCGACCACGCCGGAAGCGGGAAATGAATTATGTGATTCTGTTGCTCTTGGCGAGCCGGCCTTTCCCGGCCGCTTTCGCCTTGTAGAGCGCCGCGTCCGCGTCGCTGAGCATCATGCCGAGCGTGGCGCGGCCGGTGGGCTCGTAGGCGAGGCCGAGGCTGATCCCGACCCGGCCCTTGGCGGCGACGGCCTCGATGATGCGTTCGCCGATTGCGGCCGCGTCGCGGACCGGGGGCGCCGGGTGCAGGACCACGGCGAACTCGTCGCCGCCGAGCCGGGCCGCGACGTGGCCGGACGGCACGATCGAGGTCAGCACGCGCGCGACCTCGACCAGCACCTCGTCGCCGGCGGCGTGCCCGAACCGGTCGTTGATCTGCTTGAAGCCGTCGAGGTCGAGGATCATCAGCGCGACCGGCGAGCGCCAGCCGGACGCGTGCTCGTAGAGGAACGTGCGGTTGGTCAGGCCGGTCAGGTGGTCGTGGGTGGCCTGGTACTGCAACTCCGCGCGTTTCTCCTCGACCTCGGCCAGCAGCCGGCCGTTGCTGTGCAGCGCCAGGAACTGCCGCAGCAGTACCAGCCCGAACAGCACGGACATGGCCACGAGGACGTTCTGGTCGAAGGGCTGCGTGGTGGTGACCGCGAACGCGCCGAGCACCGGCAGGTACGGCAGTCCGCCCCGCAGGCCGGTCGGCGCGCCGCTCCACGGCGGCACGTTCATCGGCATCGGGAACCAGGTCATCGTGAGCAGCATGAACGCCCCGAGCACGGACAGCGGCGCGACCACGGTCAGGTCCACCGCGCCGTCGTAGATCACCAGCGTGCAGAACAGCATGGTCAGAGTGCCGAAGGCGCCGGCGGCGCCGGCCAGCATGGTGAACGCGTTCGCGCCCTCGGGGCGTTGCCGGGAGAGCAGTACCAGCGCGATCGCGATCGTGGCGATCTGCACGCCCACGACGACGGCGACCAGCGTGGTGAACGAGCGGCCCAGGTCCCGATATGCCGGATGCAGCAGAAAAGCCCACGCGGGTACGAACAGCGCGACCGCGGCCATCGCCCCGTCCAGTGCCATCCGCAGCCGCTCGCGCCAGGGCAGCGACGCGTTCGGCCCGGCGAGCAGCGCCACCAGGATGAGCGCGGCCGCGATGCCGCCGAGCAGCGATTCCGGCCGGACCAGCCCGGAGCCGGCCCCGGGCGGGGAGCCGAGCACGGCGGACCGCATGGTCAGCACCGCGCCGGGCAGCCAGACCAGGCCCGATGCAGCGACGATTCCCCAGGTCAGGCGCTCGCGTCCGCGCGCGTAGGCGGCCCGGCGGCCCAGTGCCCACACCGCGGCGGTGCAGACGAGCACGGACAGCGCGGTGACCGGTACGAGCAGCGGTCGCGCGAAACCGGTCACGATCAGCGCCACCTGCAGCACCACGCCCAGCCCGGCCGCCGCCAGGAGGCGCGCCTTCATGCCCGCTCCGATCGGCAGGCCCGGCCGTGATGTGAGCGGATCCCGAATGGGCGTTGATACACCCTGTCCGAACAGTGACAGGACGGGTCACGCTCCGTTAATAGAGGCAGAAGCTGTGGTTGATAGTGCGCGGAAATACGAGGGGGCGCGTTATGCAACTCGTTCTGCAAAATTTCGGATTCAACGCCGGTGGGTGGCGGGAAGAACGGCATCCGCGATTCGTCACGGATCTTACCGGGGACGGGGTCGCGGACATTCTGGGCTTCGGTGAGGCCGGTGCTCTGGTCGCGGCGAACAAGGGCGGCGGCACATTCAATGATCCATTCCTGGGCGTGGCGAATTTCGGTTTCACGGCCGGCGGATGGCGTGTCGACCGGCATCCGCGCATTCCGGCGGACGTGACCGGTGACGGCCGTCCCGACCTCGTGGGCTTCGGTGACGGCGGCGTCTGGGTGTCGTTCAACGACGGCAACGGGCGCTTCACCGGCCCGCGCCTGGCGATCCGCGACTTCGGCTGGACCGCGGGCGGCTGGCGGGTGGAGCGGCACCCGCGGTTCGTGGCGGATCTGACCGGTGACGGGCGCGGCGACATCGTCGGGTTCGGCAACGCGGGCGTGATGATCTCGATCAACAACGGCGACGGTACGTTCCGGGCGCCGCAACTCGTGCGCGACGACTTCGGCTACGACGCCGGCGGCTGGCGCGTGGAGCGGCACCCGCGGTTCGTGGCGGATCTGACCGGTGACGGGCGCGCGGACATCGTCGGGTTCGGCGACGGTGGTGTGTGGGTGGCCCGTAACGACGGCAGCGGCGGTTTCGGCACGCCACAGCTGGTCCTGGCCGATTTCGGCTACTCCGCGGGCGGCTGGCGCGTGGAGCGGCATCCGCGTTTCCTGGCCGACACCACCGGCGACGGCCGCCCCGACATCGTGGGCTTCGGCGACGGCGGCGTCTGGGTGGCCCGCAACGACGGCACCGGTGGTTTCGGCAGTCCGCAGCTGGTCGTCAGCGACTTCGGCTACTCCGCCGGTGGCTGGCGCGTGGAGCGGCACCCGCGGTTCGTGGCGGATCTGACCGGTGACGGGCGCGCGGACATCGTCGGGTTCGGCGACGGCGGTGTGTGGGTGTCGCGCAACGACGGCAGCGGCGGTTTCGGCACGCCACGCCGCGTGATCGCGAACTTCGGGTACACCGCCGGCGGCTGGCGCGTGGAGAAGCATCCGCGCGTGCTGGCCGACATCACCGGCGACGGGCGGCCGGACATCGTGGGCTTCGGCGACGGCGGCGTGTGGACCGCGCACAACAACGGCGACGGCACGTTCCAGACCGTCCGCATCCGGCGCGACATCTGGGAGCTGCAGGCCGGCGGCGCGTGGGACCCGATCACGCTCGCCTACGCGAAGGCGGTCCGCGCGCTGCGGGCGCGGGCGCTGACCGACCCGCGCGGCTGGGAGTACCAGGCCGCGGTGCACGGCCGGGCCGGGACCGCGCCCGCGGGCACGGTCTGGAACGAGTGCCAGCACGGCAGCTGGCACTTCCTGCCGTGGCACCGCGCGTACCTGTACTACTTCGAGGAGATCGTCCGCGCGGAGGTGATCGCGCAGGGCGGCCCGGCCGACTGGGCGCTGCCGTACTGGAACTACGCGGTCCCGGGCCGGAACTCGCTACCGCCCGCGTTCCGCCAGCGCACCATGCCGGACGGCACGCCGAACCCGCTGTTCGTGGCCGAGCGCAACCCGGCGATCAACAACGGTGCCACGCTGCCGTCCTCGATCACGAACGCCACGCAGGCGATGTCCCGGACCACGTTCGCGCCGCCGCCGGAGCCGAGTTTCGGTGGCGGGCGGACCACGCCGCAGCACTTCTGGTTCCTCTCCGGTGACCTGGAGCTGACGCCGCACAACGACGTCCACGTGCTGATCGGCGGCTGGATGGGCGACCCGGACCTGGCCGCGCTCGACCCGATCTTCTGGCTGCACCACGCGAACATCGACCGGCTCTGGTCGTCCTGGCTCGCGCTCGGCGGCGGCCGGTCCGACCCCGGCGACGCGGACTGGCGCGGCACGTCCTGGCGGCTGCACGACGCGTCCGGCAACCCGGTGACCATCACGAACGCACAGGTGCTCGACACCGCGGGCCAACTGGGGTACGTCTATCAGGATGGCGTCGCACCCGGCGCGCGGGTCCGGTTGGAGACGGTCATGAGCACAGGCGAGACGCCGGACGAGCCCGAGTTCGTCGGCGCGTCCGACCGGCCGCTCACGCTCACCGGCGACGCGGCCCGGGTCGAGGTGCCGCTGGACGCGCCCACGGTCACGGCGCGTGGCAGGGATGCCGCGCAGGTGCTGCTCAACCTGGAGGACATCGAGGCCGACCGCGCGCCCGCCACCGTCTACGAGGTGTACGTGCGCCCGATCGGCACGCCGTCCGCGACCCCGCACCACGTCGGCAACGTGTCGTTCTTCGGCATCGAGCACCTGGGCGCGGGCGAGGCCCCGCACGGCTTCCGGCGCACGTTCGACATCACCGAGTGGGTGGCCGGCCTGCGCGATCGCGGCGAGTGGAGCGATGAGGGCGCCGCGGTCTCGTTCCGCCCGGTGCAGGTCGAGGTGCCGCCGGACGCGCGCGAGCTGGCCGGCGCCGAGGCGGCCGTGGAGGCGCAGTCGCTCCCGGTCCGCATCGGCCGGGTGAGCATCTTCTATCGATGAGTAGATATCCGCAGTGGCCCGCGATGGCGCTCGCGGTCGCGGCCTGGGCAGCGTTGCTGGTCCAGGCCGTGGCCGCGGGGCCCGCGCACCACGCGACGCCGCCGACGATGGCGTCCTGGGTGCTGATGTGTGTGGCGATGATGGTGCCGGTCGTGCTACCCGCGGTCCGGCACGTCGCCGTCAACAGTCTGCGCCGCCGACGCTTCCGGGCGATGACCACCTTTCTGATGGGGTACGTCGTGGTCTGGTCATTGACCGGCCTGCTGCTGATCCCGCTGCTCGCGCTGCCACCGCGCCTTCCGCTGCTGGTCGGGCTGGTGGTGGCCGCGGTGCTGTGGCAGTTCACGCCGGCCCGTCGTGCCTGCATGCGCGCCTGCCACCGGACGATCCCGCTGCCGCCGACTGGGTGGCGGGCGGCGTGGGGCGCGCTGCGGTTCGGGCTGTGGCACGGCGCGGGGTGCGTGGGCGTCTGCGGTCCGCTGATGGCGATCATGGCGGTGCCGGGGACGCACCATCCGCTGTGGATGATCGGCGTGACCGCGGCGGTGCTCCTCACGCGCTATCCGCCCCGCGGCGTCTGGCGCCCCGGCGGCCTGGTGCTGGACACCCGATTCCGCGCGGGGATTTCCGAGTGAAAGGTGATTCTGGACCGGGATATCGCGCGTGCACAAAAGACCGACGGTGAGCATTGTGGACTGTCCTTTTTCGACCGGTGGCACATTCCGGGGAGTTGCGCGGGGAGGCGATTCCCCTAGATTGCTGTCAGCGCCGCAGAGGCGCCCCCTCGAGAATGGATGCGAACCGATGAGCGACTACTTCGACGACGCGATCGTGACCGAGCTCGACACGGATGGTGACGGCGCCGTCGACACGATCACGCATGACCTCGACGGCGACGGCAACCCGGAGATCACCGAGGTCGACCACGACGGCGACGGCGTGATGGACAGCGAGTACCAGGACACGGACTCGGACGGCCTGACCGACTTCAGCACGCACGACACCGACGGCGACGGCATGGTGGACACCACGCTCTACGACGGCAGCTTCGACGGTGTCGCGGACGAGGCCGAGATCGACGTGGACGCCGACGGCATCCCGGACGTCACGCTGCGCGACCTCGACGGTGACGGGTTCGCGGACCGGGCCTACCTGCCGGCCGACGGCGAGTCCGGCGAGTGGGTGACGGACGAGGGCGTCTCGGTCGAGGGCGAGGGCATCGCGATCGACCCCTACGCCCGCGGCTGAGTTCCTACGGCGCGGCGAGGACCGCGGGCACGCCCTTGGTGAGCATCTTCTTGCGGACGGTGCCGAGCAGCGTGGACATGAAGAAGCCGCCCGCGCCGGTGAATCCCGTGTGGTGCCAGGTGAAACGCGTGCCGCCCGGGATCGGCGCGAGCGTGTAGGTCACGTACGTCGCCTCGCCGCCCTCGTCGCCCACCCACGAGTACCGCAACCGGTGCGGGGCGTCGACCTCGAGCACCTCGCAGTCGACGATGCCGCGCCAGCCGGGCGTGGGCTTGGCGATGAAGCGGAACCGGGTGCCGGGCACCAGGGCGAAGCCCTCGGGGCGGCCGCCCTGCCCGGTCGTGGTCCAGCGGCGCATCAGTTCCGGCTCGGTGAAAACGGCCCAGACCTCCTCGACGGGGTACGGGTAGTCGCGCTCGATGCGGTATTCGCTCATGCCGCCCACCGTAAATTACAGCGACTGTAAAATTCAAGTGGGTGTAAAGTTTTGCCGGTGAGTCTCAGGGAACTGAAGAAGCAGCAGGTCCGCCGCACGCTCTCGGACGCGGCCGCGGCGCTGTTCCTGGAGCGGGGCTTCGACGGCGTGCGGATCGCGGACGTGGCCGAGGCCGGCGGCGTGTCCCAGAAGACGGTCTACAACTACTTCGCCACCAAAGAGGCCCTGATCATGGACCGGCTGGAGGGCACGACCACCGCGCTCGCGGCCGCGCTCTCCGACGAGGACCGCGATCCGGTCGACGCCGCGCTCACGCTCCTGGCCGCGGAGCTGGACGGCGTGCTGGCCATGCTGGAGGCCGGCGGTGCTCCGGCGCTGGCCGGCTACCGCCGCTTCGGCGAGCTGATCCGCACCACGCCGGAGCTGCGCGCCTACCAGAGCGAGATGGCCGAGCGGCTGGCGGTGATCACGGCCACGGCGCTGCGCTCCCGCACCGGCCGCCCGGAGCCGCAGATCGACGTGGCCGCCCAGGCCCTGGTCAGCCTGTGGCGCGTCCAGTCCACCAGCATCCGCCGCCACACCGCGCCGCCGCCCGACAGCGCCCGCCTCCACGCCGCGACGCCGCCGGACCGCGCCCGCCGCCACACCGCGCCGCCGTCCGACAGCGCCCGCCTCCACGCCGCGACGCCACCGGACCGTGCCCGCCGCCACACCGCGACGCCACCCGACCGTGCCCGCCTCCACGCCCTGGTCACTGCGGACGTGGAAGGGGCCGCCGAGGTGGTCCGCGCCGCCTTCGTCGTCCTGAGCGGTTCGCCGAAGGGCTGAGGCGTTCCCACTGACCCGCACGCCACGACCGTGATCCAGGCGTCGTTCACGTCGTTCCGGCGACGTCGAACGACGCCTGGATCACCGGAGGGGCGGCCGTAGGAGGCCAGCACGGGTTTCCCGGACCACGGCGGAACCGGCAGGGAGGAGCGCCAGCGACGACCGGTGCCCGCGGGAGCAACGCTGCCGGACCACGCCGGAAGCGGGAAAATGAACTGGATCTTGAAGTTGATCTTTTACCAGTCGTGCATGGAGCCGTCGAGGCGGCGGGCGACGGGGAGATATTTGGCGTCGTAGGGGAACGCGGCGGCGGTCTCGTCGTCGTAGGTGATGCCGAGGCCGGGCTCGTCGGAGGGGTAGAGCATGCCGTTCTCCAGGCGGGGCGTGCCGCGGAAGACCTCGTAGGTCTCGGCGGTGTGGCCCATGTGTTCCTGGATGCCGAAGTTCGGGACGGCGATGTCGAGGTGCACGGCCGCGGCGACGGTGACCGGGGAGAGGTCCGTGGCGCCGTGCGAGCCGGTGCGGACCTGGTAGAGCGCGGCCAGGTCGAAGATGCGGCGCAGGTGGGTGATGCCGCCGGCGTGCACGACCGTGGTGCGCACGTAGTCGATGAGCTGCTCGGTGATCAGCTGCTGCACGTCCCAGATCGAGGAGAGCACCTCGCCGGTCGCGATCGGCGTGGTGGTGTGCTGCCGGATCAGGCGGAACGCGTCCTGGTTCTCGGCCGGCGTCGGATCCTCCATCCAGAACAGGCGCAGCTCCTCGACGCTCTTGCCGAAGCGGCCGGCCTCGATCGGGGTGAGCCGGTGGTGCACGTCGTGCAGCAGGTGGAAGCCGAAACCGAACCGTTCGCGGACCTTGGCCAGGTAGGTGGGCGCGAAGTCGAGGTACGCCTCGGTGCTCCACGCCTGCTCGTCCGGCAGGTGCGTGGCGGCGGGCTCGTAGAGCCGGCCCTTGCGCACGCCGTAACTGCCGCTCAGACCCGGGACGGCGGCCTGCGCGCGGATCGCGGTGAAACCCAGCTCCTGGTAGCGGGCCACGTCGTCGAGCAGCGACTCCACGTCGGTGCCGCTGGCGTGGCAGTAGACCAGCACGCCGTCGCGGGAACGGCCGCCGAGCAGCTGGTAGACGGGCAGGCCGGCGACCTTGCCCTTGATGTCCCACAATGCGACGTCGACGGCGGCGATCGCGGTCATCGTGACCGGGCCGCGCCGCCAGTAGGCGCCACGGTACAGATATTGCCAGGTGTCCTCGATGCGGGCGGGGTCGCGGCCGATCAGCAGCGGCGCGAGGTGATCCTGCAGGTAGGAGGCGACGGCCAGCTCGCGCCCGTTGAGCGTGGCGTCGCCGAGACCGGTCACGCCGTCCGAGGTGGTGATCCGCAGGGTCACGAAGTTGCGGCCGGGCGATGTCACCAGAACCTCGACACGTGCGATCGTCGCCACCGGATCACTCCCTCGTCTCGTGTCGTATCTGTATACAGGCATCGATGCGGTTATGGTCGGCGCCGGTCCGTCGGCGTGGCTGAGGAAAGATCTGGGCGTGGCACACACTCATACGCACGCCTCCGAGTCCATGACGCCGCGGGCCCGGCGGATCGTGCTGGCGATGCTCATCCCCGCGGTGCTGCTCACGGCCGTGGGCATGTTCCTGCTCTGGCCGAGCGCGGCGGACCGGCCGGTCGCCCGGGACGGCGGGCCGATCGAGCTGAAGGCGACGGTGCAGGCCGTGCGGCTGACGGAGTGCCCGGCGCTGCCCGAGGGTGTGCCGGCCCCGACGGTGTGCGGGACCGTGCAGGTCAGGATCGACGATGGCGAGCAGGTCGGGGAGACGGTCGAGACGCCGGTCCCGGCCGGGCCGGGTGCGGCGGAGGTGTCGCCGGGTGACGCGATCATCGTGATGTACCTGCCGGACAGCCCGAGCGGGCAGGAGTACTCGATCGCGGACCACCAGCGGGCCACCGGGCTGTGGCTGCTCGCCGGCGCGGTCGCGCTGGCCGTGATCGCGTTCGGCCGGTGGCGGGGGCTGCGGGCGCTGGCCGGGCTCGCGGTCACGTTCGCAGTGCTGCTGGTCTTCGTGGTCCCGGCGATCCTCGGCGGCCGGTCCCCGCTGCTGGTCGCCGTGGTCGGCGCGGCCGCGATCATGCTGATCGTGCTGTATCTGACCCACGGGTTCACGCTGTCCACCACGGTCGCGGTCGCGGGCACGCTGGTCAGCCTCACGATCACGGCGGTGCTGTCCGCGCTCGCCACGGATCTGGTGCACCTGACCGGGGTGGCGGACGAGGAGACCGCGTACCTGAACATCACCCAGGGCGCGGTCAACATGCAGGGCCTGCTGCTGGCCGGCATCGTGATCGGCGCGCTCGGGGTGCTGGACGACGTCACGGTGACGCAGGCGGAGACGGTCCGGGAGCTGGCGTTCGCGAACCCGCGGTACGGCTTCCGGGAGCTGTACCGGGCGGCGACGCGGGTCGGGCGCGCGCACATCGCGTCGGTGGTGAACACGATCGTGCTGGCGTACGCGGGGGCGTCGCTGCCGTTGATGCTGCTGTTCGCGGTGGGCGGGACGCCGGTGACGGAGCTGCTGACGGGGCAGCCGATCGCGCAGGAGCTGGTGCGCAGCGGGGTGGGGACGCTGGGGTTGATCGCGGCGGTCCCGATCACGACGGCGCTGGCGGCGTGGCTGGCGGCGCGGGCGGGAGTGGCGGGGGATCCGGTGAGGCCGGTGGAAGCCTTGGACGGGCCGGTGCGCGCGGAGGAAGCGGCTGGTCCGGGTCAGCACGACGGGCCTGCGCGGCACGGTGCGGGGGAGCCCGGTGGGCGGGCGCAGCGCGGCAGGCAGGGGGAGGACGCTGGTCCGGATGACGAGCGGCCGTGGATGGCGTTTGTCGATCGGCGTGATCGCTGAGTCAGTCCGGGCAGCCGGCCGGCTTTTCCCGGCCCGCGGCGGCCTCGGCCGGGACCAGGATCCGGCACACCGACTCGAGCGCGGCCGCCACCGGCGCGATCGCGGACGCGGCCAGCACGGCGAGCACCGCATAGGGCCCCGCGCGCCGCACGCTGCGCGCGGCTCCCCGCACCCACGCACGCAGCCCGCGACGGGCGTCATCAGCAGCAGCCTGGCCATCCACACGTGACATTCAAGTGGTCGGCGTTCGGGCCGCGCATCGTTCCTTTGGCCATAGATAAAGCTCAAAGACCAATGCATTTCCCGCTTCCGGCGTGGTTGCGGTCCGCGAGCTCCCGCGGCCTCGGATCCGTGGGTGGTCAGGCAGACCAGGCCACCGACGCCGAAGTGGCTATCCAAGATCAGCAGGGGCGACGGGAGGATGGCGCGGTGAGTGATTATCGGCTGAGCGACGACCCGACCGAGATCGACGTGGACCGGGTGGTGGACTGGATCCTGCACGAGGCGTTCTGGGCCAAGGGGCGCACCCGCGAGGTGGTGGAACGATCCCTGCGGCACTCGATCCCGATCGGCGTCTACACCCACGACGGGCGGCAGGTGGCGGTCGCGCGGATCGTGTCGGACCTGGCCACGTTCGCCTGGCTGTGCGACGTCTACGTCGACCGCGACCACCGCGGCCAGGGCCTCGGCACCTCGATCGCGAGCTGGACCGCGGACTGGGCCGACCGCCACGGCATCAAGCGCGTCATCCTCTCCACGCTCGACGCGCACGGCGTCTACGCCAAGGCCGGCTTCGCCCCGGTCGCCCACCCGGACCGCTGGATGGAGATCGACAACCGCCCGCCGATCGGGGCCGCCGCACCACGCTGACCGGGGCCGAACCGTCACCGTGACGCACGAGGCCCGGCGGCCCCCGTGACCGCCGGACCTGCACGTCCTCCGTTGTGGACGGCCGTGCGTGATCAGTTGTAGCCGAACGAAAGTTGTCTGGCCCCTCCCCCGGGGAGCCGGACAAACAACAATGGACAACGCAGCGACAATCGACGATGGATGTCACCGCGTGATCCGGGGGACGAGATGCCGAGGCCTGAACGGCCGTTGGACGGGGCGGGCGGGCCCGTGGAGCAGTTCGCGGCCGGCCTGCGCGAGCTGCGGGACAAGGCGGGCAGGCCCGGCTACCGGCAGATGGCGGCCCGGGTGAACTACTCGGTGGCGACGCTGTCCGCGGCCGCGTCCGGGCGGCGGCTGCCGACGCTGGAGGTCACGCTGGCCTACGTGGCGGGCTGCGACGGCGACCCGGCCGAGTGGGAGCGGCGGTGGCGGGAGACCGAGCGGTTGACCGTGGCAACGGCCGAGCCGGACCGTGACGGGCCGTCGCCCTACCCGGGCCTGGCCACGTTCCAGGCCGAGGACGCGGCGGTGTTCTTCGGCCGTGGCGCGCTCGTCGGCGAGCTGGTGCGGCGGCTCGGGGAGCGGCGGTTCCTGGCCGTGTTCGGGCCGTCCGGCGCCGGGAAGTCGTCCGTGGTCCGCGCGGGGCTGGTCCCGGCGATGGGCGGGCCGGTCATGGTGATGACGCCGGGCGCGCATCCGATGGCGGAGCTGGCGGTGCAGCTGGCACGGCATGCGGGGGTGCCGGCCGGCGGGCTGCTCGCCGAGCTGCGCGAGGATCCGGCACGGGCGCACCTGATGGTCCGCCAGGGCGTACCCGGTGATGCTGATCTTCTGGTCGTGGTGGACCAGTTCGAGGAGACGTTCGCGACGTGTGACGACCCCGCCGAGCGGGCGGAGTTCATCGCCGCGCTGCTGGCCATGTGCCGGGAGCCGGACGGCCGGGCCCGGGTCGTGCTGGCCGTGCGGGCGGATCACTACGCGCGGTTCACCGAGCATCCGGCGTTGCTGGCCGCGCTGACCGACGCGCAGGTGCTGATCGGCGGCATGACCCCGGCCGAGCTGCGGGAGGCGGTGACGAGACCGGCCGAG
Source organism: Catenuloplanes japonicus (assembly GCF_000717135.1). GTDB lineage: Bacteria > Actinomycetota > Actinomycetes > Mycobacteriales > Micromonosporaceae > Catenuloplanes > Catenuloplanes japonicus. The sequence goes on along the minus strand of NZ_JNXY01000034.1, from coordinate 121,833 downwards.
CGGCGCGGCGCCCGGGTCGAGGGCGCGCTGGCCGCCACGATCGTGGCCGAGGTGACGGACAGGCCGGGCGCGTTGCCGCTGGCCGCGCACGCGCTGCGCGAGGCGTGGCGACGCCGGCAGGGCGCCATGGTCACGCTCGGCGGATACGAGGCGGCCGGCGGCGTGGCCGGCGCGGTGGCCCACACCGCCGAGCGGACCTACGAGCGGCTGTCCGCGCCCCAGCAGCGGGTCACCCAGCGCGTGCTGCTGCGCATGATCGACGTCGGGCGGGACGGGCTGATCACCCGCCGCCGCCTGCGCCGCGACGAGCTGGACACGATCGACCTCGCACCGGTCGTGATCGACGCGCTGGCCGCCGCGCGCCTGGTCACCACTGACCGGGACACGATCGAGATCGCGCACGAGGCGCTGATCCGGGCCTGGCCACGGCTGCGCGGCTGGGTGGAGACCCACCGCGCCGGGCTGCGCCTGCACCGGCAGCTCACCGAGGCGGCCACGGTGTGGGCCACGCTCGGGCGCGACGACGGCGCGCTCTACCGGGGGCTGCGGCTGTCCACCACGATCGAGGCGGGCATCCCCGACCTGACCGCGGCCGAGCAGGACTTCCTCGACGCCAGCCGCGCGCTGCGGGACCGGGAGGCACGGCACCGCCAGCGTCGCACCCGGTGGCTGGTGGCCGGGCTGACCGCGGTGCTGGTGCTGGTGTCCGCGCTGGCGACGGGGGCTGTGGTGTCCGCGTTCCGGGCGGAGTCGGAGCGGGGGCGGGCGGTCGCGCGCGAGCTGGCAGCCGGGGCGCGTGCGGAGCGGATGACGGACCCGGAGCTGGCGCTGGCCCTGGCCCTGCGGGCATACCGGCTGCATCCGGACGCGGAGACCGAGTCGGTGCTGCGCCAGGCGACGGCGGACGCGCGGGGGACGTACACGATGGCCGCGCACCGCACGGAGGTCTACTCCGTGGCCGTCAGCGGTTCCCAGGTCGCCAGCGCGGACATGGACGGCACGGTCAAGGTCTGGGACATCGAGGGGCGCACCCCACCGGTCGACGCGCCCGTGGACGGGACGGTCGTCGCCGCCGGCCCGGACGGGTGGCTGGCGATCGCCTGCGTCTCCGCAGGCAACGGATACAGCAGGGTCGTGCTGTGGCGGCCCGGTGAGGCCGGCCCCGGCCGGACGCTGCAACCGCTGATGCCGGCGTTCGTGTCCAGCGTGGCGTACAGCGCGGACGGCCGGTGGGTCGCCGCGGCCGGCGACGACCAGCAGGTCTACGTCTGGGACACCGCGCACAACGATCTCCGGACCACGATGGGATTCACGGGGGAGGCGGCCGATCTCGCGTTCGGGCCCGGCGGGCGCCTCGCGCTGTCGGCGAACGACGGCACGGTCCGGGTCTGGAATCTCGGCACGACGGACCCGCCCACGATGATCCGGCAACCGCAGGAGACCTTCTCCTCGTCCGTGGCGGTCAGTCCCGACGGCCGACGGATCGCGGTCGCCAGCAGCGAGCAGGTCACGGTCTGGCCGATCGACGGCAGCGCCGCGCCGGAGACGTACCGGGGTGAGGAGTACTGGTACACCAGCGTGGCGTTCAGCCCGGACGGGCGCCGCATCGCCGCCGGCACGGACGAGCGGACCGTGCGGGTCTGGGACGTCTCCGACGGCGCCCGCGGCCTGGCGATCCGCGGCCATCACGGCGCGGTGCGGGACGTGGCGTTCACCCAGGACGGCCGCCGGCTCGTCTCCGCCGGCGACGACGCCACGGTCCGGGTGTGGGACACCACCGCGGCCGCGGACCCCGCCACGGTGACGTTCCCCGCGGCGCCGCTGCCGGCGATGCTCGGCGACGACGGGGTCTTCACCGCGGCGCCGAGCGGGTCCGGCACGATCTCGGTCTTCCCGACCCGCACGCCGGAGCGCGCGTCGACGTTGCGTGACGCCCCGACCGGCAGCGCGTTCCTGGCCGTCAGCGCGAACGGGCGCAGCGTCGCCGCCGCACCCCTCGACAGCGAGCAGATCCTCTGGTGGGACACGACCGTGGGCGACCGGCCCGCCGTGCTCGACTGCGGTCAGCGGCTGGAGATCCTGACCGCCAACGGCGTCACGTTCAGCCGTGACGGAACCGTGCTCGTCGCCGAGTGCGGCGACAACGACATCCGGGTGTGGCGGGCCGGCGGCGGACCCGAGCCCGGCCGGATGGAGGGCGGCGGGCCGATCGCGATCAACGCCGATGCCACCCTCCTGGCGTCGGCACGCTGGCCGCAGGGCATCGTGCTGCGCGACCTCGACGGCCGTCCGGTGTGGACGCCGAAGGGGCAGGCCGGGCGTGCCGCGCATCTCCGCTTCAGCCCGGACGGCCGGCTGCTGGCCGTCGCGGGCACCGACGGGGCCATCCGGGTCTGGACCGTCGGCCAGGACATCGAGCCCGCGGTGCTCACCGGCCTGACCGGGCAGATCACGGGCATCGGATTCAGCGCGGACGGCCGGTTGATCGTCGGCATCGGCGGCAACGATGAGCAGATGCGCGTGTGGAACACGGACGGCGGTGGCGGTCCGCTCGTGCTGGAGCCGCCGGCCGCCTCGAGAAGCGTCGCTTTCAGCGACGACGGACGGCAGATCATCACGGTGTACGGGCAGCATGCGCGCTTCACGCCGTGCGAGGTGTGCGGGCCGGTCCGCGAGGTCATGGACCTGGCCGGGCGACGCGCGATCCGGGATCTCACGGCGGAGGAGCGGGCGAAATACCTGCATGAGCCCGGATAGCTCCGCGGTGTTCACGCGGCGGCCCCTTGAAGATCATCTTCGGTGATCAGACTGAGCGCCGCTTTCGACCGCTGCAATACCGGGAGTTCGACCCTTGAGTTCGCACAGCAAGCGCGCGCTGGTGACGGTGGCCGTCATCGGCGTCGCGGCCGGGACCGCCGTGTTCACGCCCAGTCCGGCGGTGGCGCATCCGTTCGGTGACCCGCAGACCGTGACCGTCTCGGCCGACGAGGCACGGCCGGAGGTCGTCCACGTGAAGTGGCGCGTCGGCGGTCCGGACGATCTGACCGTGCTCGGGGTGCAACTGGGGCTGCTGCCCGCGGACCGGGTCGCGGCGGACGGGACGGTCGACTACCGGTACGAGGACCCGGGCGTGGTCGGAGCATCGGCGCTGTTCACCGGCTACCTGCTGGAACGGATCACGGTCTCGGCGGACGGCGGGGCGCCCTGCACCGGGACGGTCGCGCCGGTCGCGGCGGTGGCGCTGAAGGGGGCGACGGCGGCGTACACCTGCCCGGCGCCGGTCTCCACCGCCACGGTCGCGGTGCGGACGCTGACCGACCTGCACCCGGCCTACCGCACGCTCGCGACCGGGCCGCACGGACAGCGCACCGTGTACGAGAACGACAACGACACCCACGACTGGGCGATGACCGGCGTGCCCGGGACCAGCCTGGGGCGCAGCGCGCTGGTCCAGCTCGGCGCCGTGATCGGCGGGCTGGTGCTCGCGATCCTGCTCCTCCGCCGCGTCACCGTCCGGCGCGCCGCATGAACCTCGCGGACCGCCTCCAGGACCTGATCCACACGCCGGGTGTCGCGCCGCTGGCGTTCGTGTTCGCGTTCCTGGCCGGTGCCGGGCACGCGCTCGCACCCGGGCACGGCAAGACGCTCGCCGCCGCCTACCTGGCCGGTTCCCGCGGCCGGATCCGCGACGCGGCCTGGCTGGGCGGGTCGGTGGCGGTCATGCACACCGTGTCTGTGCTGGTCATCGGCGTGGCGTGGACGTTCTTTCCGCTGTCCGCGCTGATGCGGATGGAACAGCTCACGTCCTGGCTCCAGATCGTCGCCGGGCTGCTGGTCCTGGCCACCGGCCTGTGGATGCTCCGCCGCCACCTCCGCGGCGGCCACCGTCACCACCATCACCACGGCCACTCGCACGGCCACGGCGAACCGGGCACGGGTGCCGCCGCTCATGATCACGGCGGCGGCGCCGGTGACGGTCATGACCACGGCCGCGGTGCCGGGCACCTCCATGATCACGGCGACGCGGCCGGACGTGACCCACACGGCGCCGGTCACGTCCACGTCCACGGCGGTGCCGCGGCGGAAGGCCACCACCACGCCGCCGCATCGGCCGAGGGCGGCGCCCTTCTCGTCCGCACCCCGGTCGATGATGCCGCGGGCGCCGTGGACCACGCACACGACGACGACCACGGCCACCACCACCATCATCACGGTGACGCGAAGCGGCCCGGTCTGTTCCTGCTCGGCATCTCCGGCGGGCTGACGCCCTCGCCGGCCGCGTTCCTGGTGCTGGCCACCGGCCTGTTCCTCGGGCGGGGCGGGTTCGCGCTGCTGCTGGTGCTCACGTTCGGGATCGGGATGGCCGTGGTGCTGTTCGGCGTCGGCGTGCTCGCGGTCGCCGGCAGCAATCTCGTCGCCCGCAACGCCCGCTCCCGCAGCACGCTCACCGTCGTCTCCCGGGTCACGCCCCTGCTCGCCGCCGGCGGCATCACCGTCTTCGGCATCGGCATGATCGTGGTCGCCGCCACCCAGCTCGCCACCATGCCCTGAGCCGCCACGTCCTGAGCCGCCGCGCCCGCGCCGACCCGGGCTGAGCCACCGCGCCGGCGCCGACCCGGCCCGGGGCGGCGCGGGCACGTCCAACCCGGCCGGCGTCCGCCGCGACGATCACTCCGGATTGGAGCGTTCCAGGATCTCGGCGCCCCCGGCGAACCGGAGAAGATCGGCGTCGCTGATCGTCAGGCCGCCGTTCACGGTGATCTCCAGCGTGGCGTTCCAGTCCTTCACGTCGATCGCCAGCGTGGTCACGCCGCTGCCGTGGGAGAGCGCTGCGTCGTACCCCCGGATCTTCTGGTTCGTGCCGTTGAGCTGCTGGCGTTTGCGCAGCACGACGCTGAAGCCGGCGCTGCCCGGCGCGGCGGACGACGTGCGGAACGTCATCCGGGACGCGGTCACCGTGTCCGTCACCAGTCCGGCGGGGCTGTAGGCGAGCTGGAACGGAGGCAGCGCCGCCGTCGAGCCCGTGGTGAGCGAGGTGGCGAGCGCGACGACCTCGTCCGGCGTGTACGTGTCGTCCGTCGCCAGCGTGATCCACCGCCCCGACGACTCCGGCCAGTAGAGCGCGAGCTGCTTCGCCGGGCTCACGTCGACGGTCCGCAGCGTGCCGGCGTGCCCGCGCACCTGCCGCGCGGTCTCGGTGGCCTCGGAGTCGCTGAATGTCGGCCGCGCGCCGGAGACCGTGACCGTCACGTCCGCGTGGTCGCGCGTGTCGGTCGTCTCGAAGAAGCCGACCAGCCGCCCGCGGTCCAGCGACGCGACCGGCGCCTTCAGGTCGTCGCGCGGCGGCAGCAGGTAGGGGAAGGTCGGCGCGGTCCACCCTTTCGTCAGCGTCACGGCGTCGGAGGCGACGGACGGGGACGAGGGCGGCGCGCTCGACGGGGTGTTGCTGGGGGAGGGGGATGACGACGGCGTCGGCGACGGGGGCACGGACGGTGACGTCGAGACCGACATGACCGGATCGGCCGGCGGCACGACCTCGGACGGCCGGCTCGTCAGCACGAAGACCGACGGGACGCCGAGCACCACCACGGCCGCGGCCGCGGAGAGCGCGGTGGCGACCCGCCGGCGGTGGATCTGGCGGGACCGGGTGTGCACCGTGGTCAGCAGGCCGTCGTCGGAGGGTGCGCGGCCGGCGGCGTCGTTCATCGCCTCCGCGAGCAACCGGTCCAGCTCATCCATCGCCGTCCACTCCTCTCTCGCTCAACATGGTCCGCATCTTGGCCAGCGCGCGGGCGGCCTGCGACCGTACCGTGGACATCCCGCAGCCCAGCAGCGTGGCGATCTCGTCGTCCGGCAGGTCGCAGTAGAAGCGCAGGACCAGCACGGCCCGCTGGGCGCGTGGCAGGCCGGCCATCAGCGTCCACATCTGGTCGCGGGCGAGCACGCGTTGCTGGGGTTCGTCGAGGCCGGGCGGCTCCGGCACGTCCGCGTAGGTCGCCTCCGTGGACGCGCGCCGCCGTCGCCAGGACAGGTACTGCCGCACGATCGCGGTGCGCACGTACGCCTCGGGGTGCTCCAGTGCGGTGACCTTGTGCCAGCGACGGTGCATGCGGGCCAGGACCTCCTGAACGAGGTCCTCGGCGAGGTGCGCGTCGCCGGACAGCACGTACGCGAACCGCAGCAGCGCGCGTCCCCTGCCGTGGACAAACGCGTCGAAGTCCTCGATCGTGGTCATCGTGGCCTGTTCGCCTCGACGCCGGAGGTCTCCGGCGCCGCGACGGGCGCCGGAGACCTCGGAAGCGTTGCGGATTAGGGACAAGCGGGACTCAGCAGGCCTTCCACACGTACGACTTCGACCCCGGGGCCGTCACGTCGCGGTCGCGCTGCACCACCGAGACCTTGCTGCCGTGGCTGTTGCAGGCCTTGGTGAAGCCGCTCTGATCGTACTCGATCACGATCACGTTGTTACCGTACGTAGCCGTGTACGCGCCGCATTCGCCCCAGGTGCCGCACTCCTCCGCCACCGCGAAGTCGAAGCCTGCCTTCTTCGCCTTGGCCGTGCTCAGCTCCGCCGTGTTCTTCTGCCCGATCGCCAGGCCCTTGCCGTGCGCGTAGGCGGCGAGCGACGCCGAGTACGCCACCGCCTGGTCCTCGGTGAGCAGCCCGTTCGACCGCGTGTAGGTGTCCAGGTTGTCCGGCTCGACCGCCTTGAAGCCCTTGGTCGCGCACTGGTCGATCCAGCCGCCGACGATCGTGGTCAGCGCGGTGCGCTTCGCGTCCGTGGAGAAGTCCAGGAACAGCTCGCCCCAGTCCTCATCCTCGACGATCTTGCCGTTCTTGTCCTTCAGCAGCAGCTCGGGGTGGTTGGTCTTCCACCACGACTCCGCGTCCGGCTGGGTCTGGAACGCGTTGACGTAGCAGATGTTGTAGATCCCCGCGGCCGGCGTCGCGGTGTAGTCGCGGCTGACCACGGTCACGCCGGACGGCGGCGTGTAGGGCCCGCCGATCTGGTAGTCGAACGTCGCGTTCGCCGGCGGCGTCGCGAACGTGCCCGGCTTGGTCGCGGACGGTGACGGCACCGGGCTGGCCGGAGCCGAGGTCGACGGCGCGGGCGCGGGTGCGGAGGCCGACGGCGCGGCGCTGCTCGGCGCAGGGCTCGGTGTCGCGCTGGAGGTGACGGACGGTGACGGTTTCGCGGACGCGCTCGCCACCGGCTTCGGGTGCCACCGGTCCCACCAGGGGCGTCGCGTAGCCGCGTTCGCCGTCCCGATCCCGACACCGAGCGTGATGACCACGGCGGCGGCGACCCCCACGCCGATCGTGACCCGCTTGCGCTTGGACGCCATCGATATATCTCCTCGAGCCTTGGTGACAACTCCACCCGATGAACGCCGTGGTCGTCGCCCCCTGCTGCACGAGATCGAGAAAAACTTTCCGTGACGCCCTGAACACCCAAATCAAGATCAAAATCTCGCCACGGTACGGCCGGAGCTTCCACGGCCCCGGCCGTGTCCTCGGCCCGCTCCGTCGGCGTGTCCGCAGCTCGCAGCGCCCGCAGGTGCCGGTCAGGCGCCGATCGCCGTGTAGGCGTCGTCGATCAGTGTGCGGAGTTCCGGGCTGCCCGGCTCGCGCGTCCACCGGTCGAACGCGGCCTGGAACAGCCCCAGCCCCGCCTCCGTGTGTGCCGCCGCGACGAACCCGTCCACGCCCGGCCCGGTCAGCGCACCGGTCAGCGCGGCAGCCCACGACCGCATCTTCCACAGCTCCCGCTCGGCCAGCTCCGGCGTGGCCCGCACGACCGCAGCCCGAGCGCTGAGCTGCTCACGCCGCGGCTCGAAATCGGCCGCGATCGCCCACAACGCATGCCGGACCGCGTCGCCGGGTGTCCGCGGCCCGTGGCCGAGCGCGTCCAGCAGCAGCTCGCGCAGCCGGTCTCCGTCGCCGAAGAGCACGTCGCGCTTGTCCCGGAACTGGCGGTAGAGCGTGCGCTCGGTGACCCCGGCCCGCTCCGCGATCGCGACGGCCGTCACGGACGCGTAACCGTGCTCGGCGAACAACTCCAGCGCGGCCCGCTGCAGACGCTCGCGGCTGGTCGGGTGTGGCACACCTGACACCGTACCAGCGATGTCAGATTCTGACTTTCACGCCTAGTCTCTATGTCAGAAACTGACATTTGGAGGCCGCATGACACGACCGGACGTACACGCGCTGCTCGGCTACCTCGCCGGCCAGGACAGCATCGAGACCCAGACCCCGCAGCAGGCCAGGGACGGTCTCGCCGCCTCGGTGCCGCTCGCGGACCTGCCCGCGCCGGCGATCGCGGTCGAGCGCGCGCTCACCATCCCCACCCGATCGGGCGGCATCCCCGGCCTGCTGCTCGACCCGCGCACCGACCGCGGACCCGGCCCGGTGCTGGTCTGGTTCCACGGCGGCGGATTCGTCACCGGCGGCCCGCACACGCACCGCAGCTTCGCCATCGCGCTCGCGCACCGCCTCGACCTGCCGGTGGTCCTGCCCGGCTACCGGCTCGCCCCGGAACACCCCTACCCGGCCGCGGTCGAGGACGCGGAGGACACGGCCCGCTGGGCGGCGGCGCTTCCCGGCACCGGCACGCTCGTGCTCGGCGGCGACAGCGCCGGCGGCACGCTCGCCATCGTGACCGCCATGGCACTGCGCGGTGACGTGCCGGTCGCGGCCCACCTGGTCATCTACCCCGCGACCGACCTGACCCGGCCCTATCCGTCACACGCCGAGTTCGCCACCGGCCGCCTGCTCACCGAGGCCGGACGCCGCTGGTACTACACGCACTACCGGCCGGACGCCGCCTCCTGGCGGGCCTCGCCGCTCATCGGCGACCTGGCCGGTCTCCCGCCGGCCGTGATCCTGACCGCCGGCGAGGACCCGGTCCGCGACGAGGGCCGCGCCTACGCCGCCGCACTCGTCACCGCCGGCGTCGACACGGTCTACCTCGAGGCGGCCGGCGTCATCCACGCGTTCGTGCTGCTCCGCCGCGCGATCCCGTCGATCCAGGCCGATCTGGAGCGCGCCTTCACCGCGCTGGAGCAGCTGCTGGCCCGCTCCTGAGCCGTGAGGCTGCCGGGCACGCTATTTCGTGGCCGAACCCCCATGCCGGGGCCCGGTAGAGTGGGGGAGTCCATCCAAGCGGAGGTGATTGCGGTGCATCCGGTCTAGCGACGGCCCCAGCCCGGGGCGTCACGGAGCCGAAAGGCGACCGCATGAGCAGGACCGACAAGACCCGCCCCTGGTGGGTCCAGATGGCCGACGCCCCGATGACGGCGTGCCGGCCGCACCACGACCACCGATTCGGCCCCTGCACGCTCCCCGCCGACATCACCCGCGACACCGCCTGGCTCGGCGACCGCCGCTCGGCTTGCTACTGGACCGGCACCTGGTCCTACTGGTACCGCCGCGTCGAGAGCCACGGCTCGGCCGAGTGGGCCTTCATCTGCCGCACCGAGCGCCGCCGTAGCCGCCACGACGCCCGCCGCGCCCTGCGGCGTTACCGCGCCGAGGACTGAAGTCTTCAAAGGCCACACCGCATCCGGGGTACGCCGTGCGCCCGGCCGCGGTGTGGCCACCACCCCTGCATCCGCTCGGGCCGCGCAGTCGGCCGACGTGCCGCTTTCGGCCGACGTGCCGCCTCGGGCAGGGTGCTGCTTTCGCGTGTTGTGCGGCTTTCGGCTGAGGTGCAGCTCGGGCGTTGTGCCGCCTTTGGTCGATGTGCCGCTTCGGGCGACGCCCTGCTCGGTGCTGGGGTTGCGGCCGGGCCTGCCGAGTACATCGAGCTTTCCGTGCCTCGGTGCTTGGCGCCGACGGCGACCGCCGAGCGCTCGACACCCGACATTTCGGCATATCGTCGGCGGCAGGCAGTTGGGCCATGATCGTTGTTGCGCTCACTGTCCTTTCCGGCGGGCTGAAAGGACAGTGAACGCAACAACGATCATGCATGGCCTGTGGTCGCCCGCAGCAGGCCCGGAAACGCCGGCGATCTTCGAGCCGCCGGTTGCCTGCGCCAGATCCCAGCCGTGGACGGCCAGGTCGCTGACCAGCATCTTCACAGCCTCGCGACCGCACCATCCCAACTCTGCGGACGCGGTGACCACGTCATCTGAGCTTTCGCTGTTGGGATCCGGACACCCTTGACCAACCGGGCACCCCGTGACCGAAATATCACAATAAGGCGGGTGTCAGCGATCGCTGGCGGTTCGCTTACCTGGCTTTGATGCGGTAGCCCACAATGGCCGGGCCGGGGCTGGCGTCCAGGTGTCTACTCGGTCCGCGGCCTGAGCGCGGCGTATGCGGGGCGTGCACGGATCGCCCCGTCGTGCCGACCGCTCGCGCGTCCCATGCTCGGCCCGGATCGGCGGCTTGGCGAGGAATCCAGGACCGCACGGGTTTTCCGGTGCACGGCGGAACCGGCTCCTCGCGTCGTGCGGAGCGCCAGCGGAGCCCGACGCGAGGTTTGCCCGCGGGAGCAGCGCTGCCGAACCACGCTGGAAGCGGGAAAGCAAGATTTTGACCTTGGATTGCCTTCCGGCCTGTGTGAATGTCGGCGGCGAAACGCGGGCCGGGCCATCGCGCCGGCGGGATCGGGGTCTGGGGTCGCCCCCAGGGCAAGCTCAAGCAGGCAGTTGACTGCCTAGAGTGGAGTCATGCTGAAGGTCGAGCGCTCCGGGCATCTGCTGGCGGCCGTCCCCGAGCCCGGCCTGCGCCGCTCGCTGGTGGAGAGCCTGAGCCGGTCCGGCTATCGCGTCGACGCGGTGGGCAGCGGGGCCGCGGCGATGGAGCTGCTGGCCGGCGACCACTTCGACCTGATCATCGTCGACGTGGAGATCCCGGACGTGTACGACCTGGCCTGCCACCGCCCCGTGCTCGCCGACCGCCCGCCGGTGCTCGCCGTGACCACCTGCGAGGGCCTGGACCAGGTCGTTCCCGAGGTCGGCGCCGCGGTCGGCGACTACGTGACGAAGCCCTGCCAGACCGCGGAGCTGCTGGCCCGCATCCAGGTGCTGCTGCGGCCGAGATCCGGTCTGCGCTACGCGGACCTGCGCCTCGACGAGGCCGCCTGCCAGGCCTGGCGCGGCGACCGTGACCTGCGCCTGACCCCGGCCGAGTATCGGCTGCTCAAGCACCTGATGCTGCACGCGGGCCGGGTGCTGAGCAAGACCCAGCTCGCCTACCACCTCTGGGACACCACCCGCGACGACAACACCATCGAACGCCTGGTCTCCCGCCTCCGCCACAAGGTCGACCGCGCCGCCCCGCCGCTGATCCACACCCGCCGCGGCTTCGGCTACTGGCTGGGGGCCGCCGCCGCGTGACGTGTTCAGTCGTCGAGGTACGCGTCCCAGTCCGGCCCGCCGGCCGCTCGTCGGATGCCACGAGACGCACGCGAAGCTCCTGCTCCCAGCCCAGCGCCCACCGCCTCAGCTCGGCGATGTCCTCCGCATTCAGGCCGTACGCGGCGTAGCCGTTGTCGGCGCGGTCGACGGCGACGCTGAGCCGGTCGGCGAGTCGTGTGCGTCGGTGAACGCGAGCTGGGCCAGGCGCAGGTGAAACGGCTCCATGCGGAACTCAGGCGGCGAGGGCTGGGAATTTGCGTTCCCAGCGGCGGGTGATCTGGGAGGTGGTGGCGCGGCGCAGGCGGGGCCAGTCGGTGCGGAGCAGGGACGGGTTGATGTAGGCGCAGACGTCGTCGAGCTGTCCGCAGTCCAGCAGTACCGAGTAGAGCGTGAAGCGGTCGCCGGGGTCGGCGACGTCGAACGAGGCCGGGCCGGACCAGGCGAGACGGTTGGGCAGGTGGACGGTGCCCTCGGCGGGGCCCTGCAATGACTTCCAGCTGTCCGGGATGCGCGCGTCCACGCCGGCGAAGCGGTCGGGCAGGTCCATGGCGCCCATTATGCGCCCCCTCCGTTGTCCGCGGTTTGTCAGGTTTTGGTCCGGAGGGTGTCAGGGCGGGCTGTTTGCATGGGTTCATGACTGAGGAGACAGTGCCGTACTACCCGATGGAACGCGAGGCGCGGTGCCCGTTCGCGCCGGCGGCGGGGATCCGGGAGATGCCGCCGGTCGGGACGGTGCGGATCTGGGACGGCAGTACGCCGTGGTTCGTCACCGGGCATGCGGATCAGCGTGCGCTGCTGAACGACCCGCGGCTGAGCATCGACGAGAAGAAGCCGGGCTATCCGCACATGACGAAGGGGCGGGCCGCGGCGGCGCCGCACATCCCGAACCTGATCACGAACACGGATCCGCCGGAGCACACGCGGCTGCGCCGTACCGTGAACGGGCCTTTCATGGTCAAGCGGGTGGAGCAGTGGCGGCCGCGCATCCAGCAGATCATCGACTCGCTGATCGACGACATGCTGGCCGGGCCGAAGCCGGCCGATCTCGTGCAGGCGATCGGGCTGCCGGTGCCGACGCTGGTGATCACCCGGATTCTCGGTGTGCCGTACGAGGACCACGGGTTCTTCCAGGGGGCCAGCAGCCGCGCGATCAGCCACGACACGGAGCCGGAGGTGGCGGCGGAGTCCGGTCGCGCGCTCGGTGCGTACCTCGGTGATCTGCTCGTCAAGAAGATGGACGCGCCGGCCGACGACGTGCTGTCCGAGATGGGCGCGCGGGTCAAGGCCGGCGAGATGAGTCATGCCGAGGCGGTCACCATGGGCAGCGCGATCCTGATCGCGGGCCATGAGACCAGCGCCAGCATGATCTCGCTGGGCACGCTCGCGCTGCTGCACGAGCCGGACCAGCTGGCGCTGCTGCGCGACAACAGCGACGACCCGAAGTTCGTGGCGAACGCGGTGGAGGAGCTGCTGCGATACCTGACGATCGTCCACACCGGAATCCGGCGGATCGCGGTCGAGGACATCGAGTTGCACGGCACCACGATCAGGAGCGGCGACGGCGTGGTGTTCGACCTGTCCGGCGCGAACTACGACCCGGCCGAGTTCCCGGACCCGGGCCGGCTGGACCTGACCCGCCCGGCCCGCTCGCACCACGCGTTCGGCTACGGCGCGCATCAGTGCCTCGGCCAGTCGCTGGCCCGCGTCGAGTTGCAGGTCGCCTACGGCACGCTCTACCGCCGCATCCCCACGCTCGCGCTGGCCGTGCCGTTCGAGGAGGTGCCGTTCGCGATGGAGGGCGTCGCCTACGGCCTCAGGTCGCTGCCGGTGACCTGGTGATGCGCGTCGAGTTCGACGAGCCGCGGTGCGTCGCGGCCGGCCAGTGCGCGATGATCGCGCCGGACGTGTTCGACCAGCGCGACGACGACGGCGTGGCGATCGTGCTGGACGCCGAGCCCGGCCCGGACCTGCACGACGGCGTCCGCGAGGCCGCGGCGGTCTGCCCCGCGGCCGCGATCCGGCTGGTGGAGGCGTGAGCGTCGTCGTGGTGACCGGGGCGGGCGGCATGGGCCTGGCCGTCGCCCGTCGCCTCGGCAGCGGATGCACGGTGCTGCTCGCGGACGCGTTCCCCGCCTCGCTGGAGCGTGCGATCAACACCATGACCGCCGAGGGGTACGACGTGCGCGGCCACCTGACCGACGTCTCCGACGCGGCGGCCGTCGCCGGGCTGGCGAAGGCCGCTGCGGACATCGGCCCGATCGGCGCGGTGGTCCACACGGCGGGTGTCTCCGCGGCCACCGCCACGATCGGGCAGATCATGGCCGTGGACCTGGCCGGCACCGCGCACGTCATCGACGCGTTCGGGGAGGTCGCCACGCACGGCACCTCGCTGGTCTGCGTGGCCAGCATGGCCGGTCACTACGCCACGCTGAGCCCGGTGCAGGAGCGGGCGCTCGCCCTCACGCCGTCGGCGGAGCTGCTCGGGCTGCCGGTGGTGGCCGCGGCGGGGACGCCGGTGGGCGCGTACATCGTGGCCAAGCGCGCCAACCAGGTGCGCGTGCAGGCGGCGGCACTGGACTGGAACCGGCGCGGAGCCCGGATCAACACGATCAGCCCCGGCATGATCGCGACCGCGATGTCCCGTGCTGAGGCGGACAGTGGGCACGACATGATGGCGACGCTGGACGCGTGCGGCATCGGGCGTACCGGCACGCCGGCCGAGATAGCCGAGGCGGCCGCGTTCCTGACCGGCCCGGCGTCGCGCTACATCACCGGCACCGATCTGCTGATCGACGGCGGGCAGGCGGCCTGGCTGCGCTGGCACCGCTAATTGCGTTGCGGGGCCTGTCAGTCTGGATCCATGGGGGCGGTACTGATCACCGGTGTGTCCGGGGCGGGTAAGAGCACGATCGCGGCGTTGCTGTCCAGCCGTGGCGCGTGCGCGGTCGACGCGGACGAGGACCCGGCCATGACCCGCTGGGAGGACGAGGACGGCAACCCGGTGACCACGGTCGGCACCGACAGGGAGTGGCTGTCGCGGCACCGGTGGATGTGGAACCCGGCGCGGCTGGACGAGCTGATCGCCGCCGCCGCGCCGGGCACGCTCTTCCTGTGCGGCAACGCCACGAACGACCTGGCGCTGTGGGACCGCTTCGACCGGGCGTACCTGCTGGTCGTCGACGAGCCGACGATGCTCGCCCGGCTGGACGACCCGCGCCGCGACAACGCGTTCGGCCAGGCGCCGGACGAGCGCGCGTTCCTGCGCTCCTGGCTCCCCGGCTTCCATGCCACGCGCCTGGCGCTCGGTGCGATCCCGGTCGACGCGGCCCGGCCGCTGGAGACGGTGGCGGACGAGATCCTCTCGGCGGAGAAGACCGCCTGACCGTCCTGCGTGAGCGTTATGCGGGTAGGCCCCGGGTGGCGCGGCTGGCCTCCTCCGCGATCGGCCAGTGCGTGGTGGTGACGTCCGTGACGCCCGGCGCGCCGGTCAGCTTCCGGAACACCGGCGAGGCCAGGAACTCGTCCATGTCGGTCCTGTCCCGCCACACGTAGAAGCCGCCGTAGCGGCCGTCCTCCGCGTCGTCGAGCCACACCTTGGAGAGCAGGCGTTCGTGCCCGGCGAAGTACGGCGTCGCGGACCGGACGAGCTCCTCCGCGGTGGCGCGGGTGGTCCGGTAGGTGATGAGCAGCGCGTGCATGTGGTGATCCTTCCGATCGAGTCGCCGCGCAGCCTACCAAGTACTAGGTAGGCAATAGGATGGCACCCATGACCGACACCGTGACCAGGCTGCTCGACGCCGCGGAGCGCCTGATGAAGGCGCGCGGCTGGGTGGCGGTGAGCTACCGCGACCTGGCCGCCGAGGTCGGCATCCGGTCGGCCAGCATCCACCACCACTTCGCGGCCAAGGCCGACCTCGGCGAGGCGCTGACCAGGCGGTACACCACACGGTTCATGGGCGCGCTGCACGGCCTCGACACGATGGGCGACCCGGTCGGGCAGATGCGCGCCTACGTCGGCCTGGTCCGCGACGCGCTGCACGGCGGCACCACCATCTGCCTGTGCACGCACATGATCGTCGACTACGACCTGCTGCCCGACGGCGTACGCACCCAGATCGCCGCGTTCACGGACGACCACGTCGACTGGCTCACCGACGTGCTCCGGCGCGGCGAGCAGGAGAAGGCGTTCCGGGCGTTCGACGACGTACGCGTGACCGCGCACTCGATCTGGTCCGAGCTGCAGGGCGCGCAGATCCTGGCCCGCACGTTCGCCGACATCGGCCGCTTCGACCTGGTCGCCGACAACCTCCTCCGTGGACTGACGCGGTGAACGGCCCGTTCGTCGGCGTCAGCGCGGTCGTGGTCCGCGACGGCGCGGTGCTGCTCGGCCGGCGCCGCGGCGCCCACGGCGACGGGACCTGGGCGTTCCCCGGCGGCAAGGTCGCGCCGGGGGAGGAGCCGCACGTCACGGCCGGGCGCGAGCTGGAGGAGGAGACCGGGCTGCGCGCCGCGCGGATCAGCCAGATCATGTGGACCAGCGACGTCTTCCCCGCCGACGGCCTGCACTACGTGACGCTGCACCACCTGGTCGAGGCCGACGGCGAGCCCGAGGTCCGCGAGCCGGACAAGGCACACGAGTGGGTGTGGTGGCGCGACCTCGACCGGCTGCCGTCCCCGATGTTCGGACCCGCGGCGGCGCTGTGGGCGACGGGCTGGCGCCCGCCCGTTTAAGCTCCCGTGCTGTGAGGCTGAGCATCGACTTCGGCACATCGCACACGGCCGCGGCCGTACCCGGGCGGACGTTGCTCTTCGACGGCCAGTCGCTGCTGCCGTCCGCGGTCTGCCTGGCCGGCGACCGCCTGCTGACCGGCCGCGATGCGCTCCAATGGGGCCGCAGCCACCCGGAGGCGTTCGAGCCCGCGCCGAAACGCCGCATCGACGACCGGGTGCTGCTGCTCGACGGCCGCGAGATCCCGGTCGCGGACGTCATCGGCGCGGTGCTGGCCCGCGCCGCCGCCGAGGCCCCGGAACGCCCGCGCGAACTGGTGCTGACCCACCCGGCCACCTGGGGACCGCACCGGCGCGCCGTGCTGGAGCACGCGGCCGCGGCCGCCGGTCTGCCCGCGCCGGAGCTGCTGCCGGAGCCGGTCGCGGCCGGCCGCGCGCTCGGCGCCACGGTGCCGGAAGGCCAGAGCATCATGGTGTACGACTTCGGCGGCGGCACCTTCGACGCCACCGTGATCCGCCGGGACGGCACCGGCTTCACCGTGCTGGCCACCGAGGGCCTGCCGGACGCGGGCGGGCTCGACATCGACGAGGCGATCCTGGTCGTGCTGGCCGCCACCGTGCCCGGCGCGTGGGGGCGGCTGCTGGTCCCGGAGACGCCGGAGGACCGGCGCGCGGCACGGCAGGTCCGCGAGGAGGCGCGCGGCGCCAAGGAGATGCTGTCCCGCACCACGACCGCGACGATCTACGTGCCGCTGCTGGACCAGGCCGTGGTGCTGGGCCGCGAGCAGCTGGAGACGCTGGCCCGGCCGACGATCGAGCGGACCGTGACCGCGACCCGGTCCGTGCTGCGGGCGGCCGGGGCGGAGGCGCCGGCCGCGATCGTGATGGTGGGCGGGTCGAGCCGGATCCCGCTGGTCGCGACGATGCTGCACAGGGCGTTCGGCGTGCGGCCGACGGTGGTGGAGCAGCCGGAGAGCGTGGTGGCGCTGGGCGGCGCGGGCGAACCGGCTCAGCCTTCTCCGGCACCGCCGGGACCCGTCGTGAATCCGCGCCCGGCCCGGCCGGCATCCACATCGGACGGCGGCACCGCGCCGCGCAGACCGCGGCCCTGGCCCGTTCTCGCGCTCGTGGCGCTGCTGGCCGCGCTCACGCTCGTACCCTTTCTGATTCCCGGTCTGTGGTCTTCGAAGGACCCCGATGCCACCGGTACGCCGACGCCGACCACCCCGACGCGATCTCCGACGAGTGCCGCCTCCGTTCCGGCAGCTCCCGCGCTCTACCCCAGCCCGCGGGACGTCTGCCTGAGCCTCGTCGGCACCCGCGCCCACGCGCTGCTGGGCGGCGACACGGTCGTCATGCATCAGAGCCCTGACCCGACGCCGAACGGCAGCGGCTACTGCGTGTGGGGCTACAACGGCCTGAACGACCGCGCCGAGTACCGGGCCGCCGAGGTCACCTGGTTTCCCGACGAGGCGGCCGCGCGGGAGCAGACGGTCCGCGCGCTCGACAGCCTGGGCTGGTCACCGCCGGAATGGATCTCCGCGACGGCCGCGCCGCTGCAGAACGGGCCGGGCCAGGAGGCGTTCCGCTACACGTGGCGGATCACGGCGGACGGCACCTCGATGGGCGTCCTGGTCCGGGACCGGAACCTGCTGGTACGCATGTGGGTCTCGCCCAAGGGCGACCGCCTCCGCGACGATCCCGCGGTCTTCGACGCGCTGGCCGGCGACATCGCGGACACGCTCACCCGGCTCGACGGCGCCTGATCACCGCGGTAGGCATCACAGCAGCCGTCCGAGTGCGTCCGCGTCCGGCGACCCGGGCGCGGCCTGATAGGTGATGATCACCTGTTCCGGGGCGCCCGCGACGACCAGCGACTGCCGGCGCAACGCCAGCGGCCCCACCACCGGATGGTCGAACCGTTTGAGCTCGTCACGGGTCGGCCGCACGTCGTGCCGCTCCCACATCTCCCGGAAAGCCGGATCGGCCAGCATCTCGGTGACGATCGGGTCCTGCGGGCCGGCCTCGGCGCGCAGCGCGGCCACGGTCTGCGCCGCGATCTGCGCCCAGTCCGGGAACAGCGCGCGGGCGGCCGGATCCAGGAACATGCCGCGCACCAGGCTCCGGCCCGGCGTGTAGAGCGGGCTCAGCGCCATCGCGGTCTTGTTCGCGGCCAGCACGTCGAGGCGCCGGTTCCGCACGTAGGCCGGCTGCGCCCACGAGTCGATCAGCTGCTGCACGTCGTCCGAGACCGTCGTCGCGGTCACGCCCGGGGCCGGGGCGGCCAGCGCGAACAGGTGCGCGCTCTCGTCCGCGTCCAGGTGCAGCGCGCCCGCCAGTGCCCGCAGCACCTGGCCGGACGGGTTGCGGTCGATGCCCTGCTCCAGGCGGATCAGATAGTTCGTACTCACGCCCGCGAGCTGTGCCAGCTCGTCGCGGCGCAGGCCCGGCACGCGCCGGCGCCCGATCGGCGTCAGGCCCGCCTGTGCCGCCCCGATCCGCCCGCGCCGTCCCTTGATGAAGTCGCCCAGCGCGTTGTCACCGCTCACCGCTCGCAGCCTATCCCCTGGCGGGGTGCTGGCTGGGCGCCGAGCGCCGGGGGAGCGTGGAGGCATGAAGACATGGTTCATCACCGGTGCCTCGCGTGGCTTCGGCCGCGCCTGGACCGAGGCCGCGCTCGCCCGGGGCGACCGGGTCGCCGCCACCGCCCGCGATCCCGAGACGTTGAAGAAGCCGGCGGAGTCGTACCCCGGAATGCTTGTGCCTCTGACACTCGACGTGACCGACCGGGCCGCCGTGTTCGCCGCCGTCGACGAGGCGGTGAGCGCGTTCGGCAGGCTCGACGTGGTGGTCAACAACGCCGGATACGGGCTGTTCGGCATGGTCGAGGAGACGACGGAGGCGCAGGCCCGCGCACAGATGGAGGTCAACTTCTTCGGTGCGCTCTGGGTGACGCAGGCGGTCGTGCCGATCCTGCGCGCGCAAGGGGCCGGTCGCCTGCTGCAGGTGTCGTCGATCGGCGGCGTCGGCGCGTTCCCGACGCTGGGCATCTACAACGCGTCGAAGTGGGCGCTGGAGGGGATGAGTGAGGCGCTGGCCGCGGAGCTGGGCCCGCTCGGACCGGCCGTCACGATCGTCGAGCCGGGCCCGTTCGGCACGGACTGGTCGGGCGCGTCCGCGGTCCACACCACACCGATCGACGCGTACGAGCCGATCCGTGAGGCCCGTCGCGCGGGTGCCGTGGCCAGGACGCCGGCCGATCCCGCGCTGACCGCCCCGGTCATCCTGCAGCTGGCCGACACTGCCGACCCGCCCCTGCGCCTGTTCCTCGGCCCCTACCCCTATCCGGTCGCCGAATCCCTCTACGCTGCCCGCCTCGCCACCTGGCACGACTGGCGCTGGCTGGCGGAACAGGCTGCCTGAGGAGCCACCTACGGCTGGCGGTCGCCGGTCACGGAAGGACGCAGGGAGAGCGTGGCGTGCAGCTGACCGAGCCGGACGGTGGTGTCGAGAAAGTCCCAGACCGTCTGGTCGACGTTACCAGCCGTCTCGATGTCGTGGCGGAGCTCCCCATAGACCTGCTCGGCCTCGGCGGCGAGCTCCTCTGCGCGGGTGGCGTGCTGTTCCGGGGTCATGCGGCCATGCTGTCATCCGTACGCCACGAATTCAGCCTCATGCCGCGATCCTGCCCGCTGTGCGCCGACCGGCGGCGAGCACCCGGCCGGAAGACAGTGGCACACACCGTCAACGGAAAGGGTTCAGGACGGTTGCACCGACGGCGATGACGCGTCGCCCCGGTCCAGGATGTAGTACGTCCACTGGGCGCGGAACTCGACGATGTAGCGGTACCGGTGGATGGCGGCGGGCCACCAGGAGGCGGCGTCCGCCGATTGGTACTGGAGGAACGGCTCCGGTTCAGTCGAGTCGGTGAAATCCGACGGCGGCTTCATCCGGCCGGCCTCCTCCCAGCTGACCCACACTTCGATCGGCAGCTCGTCGCCGACCGTGTCGTAGGTCAGAAAACCGGGGGTGTCCTCGAAGGGGACCCCGCGGTCCGGATCGGTCCGGGGGTCCCTCACGAGCGTGACCCGGGCCGCCTCGGAGGCCGCGATCATCGCGTCGATCGAGGCGGCGCCGTTGCGGTCGGTGCCGAAGAAGAAGGACTCGCTCCGGCCACAGGTCAGCGGCGGCTCGGGCTGGAGAAAGTTCAGGGGGCTTCCGCCCGCCCTGCACCAGTCGTACCACCCGTGCCCGAGCGGATCGGCACCGGCGGCCCTGCCGAGGGCGAGGACGCGCCCCGGCAACGCGTCCGCCGCCACCGTGCGCGCCTCCCGGGCCTCGGGGCTGTTGGCCGCCTCCTCCGACTCCTCGGCGCTGGGCGCGCACCCGGTCAGCACGAGCGCGGCAACGAGCGCGGGCAGCATCCGCAGCCAGGAGTTCGAGGACACGGCCGACCATCGGCAGCGCCGCGCGCGGGTTTAGCGTGGCGCGACCAGAACCTGCACCGAGCGGAGATCACGGTGGGCGGCGTGGACCGTGGCGATCTCGGCCAGCGCATCGCGACCGAGCGCGCGATAAGCGCCCAGGAGCAGATCAAGACCGTTCTGCCGGTACGCGTCGCGGTCGAGCCAGTGCAGTTCGGCGCCGACCGCGAGCGCGAGCGCGGGCCGTCCCGCGTCCAGCTCCTGCCGGGCCTCGGCGATCCACGCGGCGGCCCGCTCGGCATCCTTCCGGAACGCGTCGAGCCGTTCCCCGGAGGCCGCGGCCCGCGGATCTCCGCTGCCCGGCGGCAGCAGCGGCATCGGCGCGACCGCGAGGTGAGCCCGCCGCGCGGCGACCGGTCCGGCGGAGGAAGCGGCCTCGTACCAGTCCAGCGCCTCGATCAACGGCCCGACCCGCGCCGCTTCCTCCTCCTCGTCCCCGTAGTCCCGCAGGAACCCCTCGACCCGCTCGCGTGCCACGCCGAGCAGCGTCGTCGCGCCGGACAGCCAGGTCTCCCCGGAATCCCGGGCGTAGTTGTAGGCGATCGCGCCCGGCAGCTGCGCCGGATCGTCGTACCAGAGCCCGTAGTGCAGCCCGTCCGTGTCGCCGCCCATCACGGTCACGAACTCCGCCGCGTCACACCGGAACCGCGCGTGCAGCCGCTCGTCGAGCCCGTCCCGCCCGCGCAGGTCGAGCCCGCCGTCCCGGAACAGGTCGGTGACACCCCACGGCGACAGGCCGATCTCGTCGAGCGCGTCCCCGTCGCTGGCCGCCAGCGCGGCGAACACGGCGACGTGCCGGGGCAGCCGCAGCCCCCATACCCGTTGCACCCGCGCCTCGACCTGCGGAAACCGTTCGGTCATGGTGGCCAGCGCACTGTCTCGCGACGTCATGCCGAGATGCTAACGGCTCAACCGTTGTTGAGTAGGGTGAGTGCGTGACCACCCGAGACGCCGCCCGTGCCCGCACCGCCCAGCGCATCCTGGACGCGGCCCGGCAGGAGTTCGCGGCGAAGGGCTTCGACGGCGCGACGATCCGGGGCATCGCGGCCGAGGCCGGCGTGGACGCGTCGCTGGTGATGCAGCACTACAGCTCGAAGGCGGCGCTGTTCGCGACCGCGGTCCAGCTGCCCGGCGGCGACGACCGGCTGACCGCGGAGCACCTGCTGGAGGTGCTCACGTTCCGGCTGGGCGGGCTGCCGCCGGAGACGAGCGCGCTCATCCGGTCGATGCTGACGGTGCCGGAGGCGACCGAGTCGATGCGCGGCTTCCTGGACGAGCGGGTCGACAACCTCACCAGGTCGATGGACGGCGACGACGCCCGGCTGCGCGCGCTGCTGACCGTGAGCGGCATCCTCGGCCTGACCATCACGCAGCACTTCCTGAAGCTGCGCGCGTTCGACGACGTTCCCCAGGACGAGCTGCTGCGGGCGGCACACGCCTGGTTGAAAGCCGGCGCGTCGTAAGGTCGGCACATGTCCCTGCATGTCATTGAGGATCTGGTGCACTTCTCGGTGCTGACGCTGGACCGGCAGGCGCCCGCGGACGACACCACCGTGCGGGACGCACTGGTCGCCCTGTTCACCTTCCAGCGCGGCTACGACTGCTCGCACACCATGGGCAGCATGGAGGACGTGCTGCTCAAACGCGGGCACACCTACCGTTTCCCGCAGGCGGAGTTCCCGGAGCTGGCCGGGATCACCGACTTCACCGAGCTGAAGGAGTACGACGAGGAGGCCTGGGAGGACGACCTGGACGAGGGCTACGTCGACCCGCCCTGGCTCTACTGCGAGGCCGGCACCACGCTCTGGCGGCAGCTGGTCGCGCAGGGCAGACTGACCGGGGCGGACGCGGTCCCGCCGGCCGAGGTCCGGCTGCGGGACGTGGTCGTCCGGGTCTGCGAGGCGGCCGAGAAGGAGGGCGACGTCGAGCTGATCGCGCTCTGGTACGCGCTCGGCCCCGACGCGCTGATCACCACCGTGCTGTCGGTCGAGGATCTTGAGGAGGATCCGGCCGTGCAACAGCTGCGTGAGATCGCCCGCCGCACGCACGCGCTGGACGCGCCGCTCCCGGACGGCTACCGCCCCACCGACGGCGACCTCGACCGCCTGGACGACGAGATCCAGACGTGGTGGTACCGCCTCTAGCCCGCGGCCCGGTAGCGCCCCGGTGAAGACCCGTGCGCCCTCGTGAACGCGCGGCTGAACGCCGGCACCGACCCGTACCCCACCTGCGCCGCGATCGCCTCGACCGGCTCCCGCGTGGTACGCAGCCGAGCCGCGGCCAGGTCCATCCGCCACTGCGCCAGGTAGGCCGCCGGCCCCTGCCCGATCGCGGCCGGGAAACGCCGGGTCAGCGTCGCCCGGGACACCGAGGTCGCGGCCGCCAGCGTCTCGGTCGTCCACGGAAGCGCGGGCGCGGCATGGATGTGCTGCAGCGCCCGGTGCACGATCGGGTCGTCGAGCATGCCCAGCCAGGTGCCGCGGTGCAGGTCCGGCCGCGACGGCAGCCACACGCGCAGCAGCTGGACAAGCATGATGTCGACGAGGCTGTTGAGCACGGCCGTGGTGGCCAGCTGCGGGCGCGCCAGCTCGCGCCCGAACAGCCGCACCGTGTCGTCGACGCCGCTCGCGCCCTGGTCCGCGCGCACGTGGACCGGCGTGGGCAGCGCGTCGAGCACCTGGGTGCGTACCGTGTGATCGCAGTCGTAGTGCATGGTCACGATCCGGGTGCGCGGCGGCGCGTCGCCGAGCACGATCGCGGCACCGGCCTCGCGGGCGCGCGCGGCCGCGTCCTGGTCGCACGCGCCCGCCTCCGCCCCGGGTGCGCTGCCCAGCGTGTGCGGCGTCAGCGCCGGCACCAGCACCACGTCGCCCGCGGCCAGCTCCAGCGGCTCGCCGCCCGGCACGGACAGCCACGCGCCGCCGCTGGTCACCGCGTGCAGCGCCGCGCCCGGGTAGTCGACGATCCGCATCGCCCAGTTCCTGCCCGCCTCGATCCGTGCGCCGAGCGCGCCGCGCACGCCGGACACCCGCAGCACATCAGAGACCACATCCACGCCACGAGGGTACGCCGCGCGAGTCACACGGCTAAGAAGCCGGGCAGAACAGGCACCGGACGTCTCAGGAAGGCCGAACCATGAGCACGAACGCGGCGACCACCGCGAGCACCGCGGCGCTCATGCCGAGCGCAGGCGGCCCGCTGATGCCGAGCAGCACGATGGCGCCGTTGACCCCGAAGTGGACCGCCGCCGCGCCGGCGAAACCGGCGCGCTCATAGGCGAAGCAGGTCAGCGCGGTGATCGGGTAGATGGCCAGCAGGAAGAAGACCCCGCTCCAGCTGTCGAGGCCCCAGCCGTGCTGGAGGGTGCCGGGGATGAAGAACAGCGGCAGGTGCCAGATCGCCCAGATCGTGGACAGCACGAGCAGCGCGGGCGCCCGGCCCATCCGGGAGCGCAGGCGGGGGTAGGCCGTGCCCCGCCAGCCGGGTTCCTCGGGGAGCGGCCCGGTGATGAGCGTGAGCAGGATGAACAGCGCCGGCCCGCCGTTGAGCGCGAGCTGATCGCGTACGTGGAACCATGCTCACCTGGAGGCATGAGACGACTGACGGACGCGGGCCTCGGCCTCGACCACGGCACGATCCGGCTGGAGCGGACGACCGCCGCGTGGATCGCCGCCGGCACCGCGCTGCGCGACGAGGTGGCCACGATCCTCGGCGACACCGTGACCGCGGTCGCGCCGATCGGTTCCGCGTCCGTCCCAGGCCTGCTCGCCAAGCCGATCATCGACCTGGCCGCCGGCATCAACCAAGATCAAGAGCCCGCCACGGTACGACTCGAGGCCGCCGGATGGCTCTACGTCGGCGACGCGGGCGACGACGGCGGCCACGTGTTCGTCCTGGAGTCCCGCCCCCGCCACCGCGTCGCCCACCTGCACCTCGTCCCCCACGACGGTCTCCAGTGGCGCAACTACCTGCGCCTGCGCGACCTGCTCCGCGCCGACCCCGCCGCCCGGGACCGCTACGAGGCGGTGAAGCGTGAGCTGTTCCGGCGCACACCGGACGACCGGAAGGGCTACACCGAGGGCAAGACCGGCGTCGTCGCCGCGCTGCTCAGCGCATAGCCGCCACGATATGGTGGCGGCGCCGACCCCGAGGACCACGTCGATCAGCGACTCGTGGGTGTCGGCGCCGATCCGCTCGACAACCCTCCGCGCGACCGCCGCGCCGCGATCATCGCGACGAAGAACGCCGCGAGCAGCCCCTTCACCACCCGTGGCGGCACGATCAAGAGCGTATGAGCCCCCAGAGCCGCCGCGGGTACGCCGGGCGCCGCATACGCGAGCGTCGGCCGCCACCGGACCCGCCGCCACCACGCCGCCACCCGCCCCACGTTGCCCAGCACCGACGCGACGCCCATGACCGGCACCGCGACCCGAGGCCCGTAGGCCCACAGCAGGGCCGGCAGCAGCACCGGCGACGACCCGGTACCGACCGCCCCACTGAGGACCCCGGCGGCGGCCGCCAGCAGGAACAACAGGGCGAGGACCATCATGCCGTCAGCGGCGGTAGTGCAGGAACAGGTGGCCGCCGGGCGAGGACTGGGCGTCGAGCAGGGTGAGGCGGCGCAGCGCGTCGTCGTACCCGAAGAGTTTCCGGCCCTTGCCTGCGAGAGCCGGGGTGATGACCAGGCGGAGCTCGTCGACCAGCCCGGCGGCCAGCAGGCTCTGGGCCAGGCTGATGCTGCCGTGGATGCCGATGTCGCCGCCGTCGCGGGCCTTGAGGCCGGCCACGTAGTCGGCGACCGGCGCGTCGACCAGGACCGTGTTGGCCCAGCCGGTCGCGGGCCGGCTGGACGTGACCACGTGCTTGGTCGTGGAGTTGATGAAACCGGCGAACGGCTCCACCTCGGACGTCGGCCAGTAGTCCACCCAGTAGTCGTAGGTGCCGCGGCCGAGCAGCACCGCGTCCTGGCTGCCGATGACGGTCGCGAGGTTGCCGAAGACGCGCGCGTCGACGTCGAACATCCAGTCGCCCGGCTCCTCGGCGACACCGTCGAGGGACAGCAGCTGGTAAAGCACCACATTCCGCATGTGTCAGCACGCTACCCAAGACGGCGGCCCCGGATCAGTGTTGTTCGGCGTCGTCGTCGCGCTGCTGGCAGCGTGCGCGGACGAGGCCGGTGACGACGAAGGCGACGAGTGAGCCGGCGCACCTGATCCTGGCCGGGATCGGCACGTGGTGATGCACGGGTATCCGGTGCTGCTGCAGCGGACCGTGCGGTTCCGGGCCGGGCGCGGTCAGGCGCGGCTGTCTCGCTGACGGGCGATCAGCTCGCGCAGTGCGGCGTGAGTGCGGGCGTCGGCAGCCACGATCAGGCCCTCGGTGCCGGTGTGCGGCGGGCCGCCGTCGAGCGAGGTGACCACACAGCCCGCGGCCTGGCAGAGCGCGATGCCGGCCGCGAAGTGCACGCTGTCGCGCAGGTGGCCGTCCGTGACGTAGGCGGCGCGGCGGCCGGCGGCGACCCAGGCCACGGCCAGCGTCGTGGAGATCACCCGCGGACGGAACCGGGCGATGAAGTCGTCGTCGGCCAGCAGCCGGGCGGCGAGGAAGACGTCCCGGTTCGGGAACGGCGGATCCAGATTCACGTCGACCAGCGTCGATGCAGCAGACGGGACCAGCGGTGCACCCCGGCCGTCGCGCGCGGTGCCGCCGTCGATCCAGAACACCTCGCCGGCGAACGGGTCCGCGACCGCGGCCGCCGTGATCCGGCCGTGATCCCGCAGCGCCACGTTGACCGAGGCCAGCGGCGTGCTCACGGCGAAGTTCAGCGTCCCGCAGAGCGGGTCGACCAGCCAGGTGCGCTCGCCGGCACCGGTCTGCCCGCGCTCCTCGCCGTGCACGGCGTCGTGCGGACGGGCGGCGCGCAGCAGGTTCACGATCGCCGCCTCCGCGTCGAGGTCGGCGCTGGTGGCGAAGTCGCCCGCGCCCTTGTCGACGCGCGACAGCGGCGATCCGTAGCAGGAGCGGACGACGGCGGCGCCGGCCTCGGCCGCGGCGACGGCGAGCGTGCGGTCCGTGGTGGTCATGCCCCCACCGTAGGACGTTACGCTCCCGGCGTGGACGGCATCGGGGTGGCGATCAGTCTGACGCTGGCCGGCGCGGTGCTGGTGGCGTTGCCGTTGACGATCCGGGCGGTGCGCGGGCCGGTGGCGCCGGTCCTGCCGTCCAGGTTCGCGCATCCGGGGCTGTGGCTCGCGACGGTGGCCGCTGCCTGTCTGGTCAATCAGGTGCTGTGCACGGTCTATCTGATCCGGGTGCACGGCGGCGACCCGTCGTTCATCGCGGACCGGCTGCCGGAGGGCTGGTTCGCGCTCGCCGACGGCAACCGGGCGGTGCGCGCGCTCGCGGACGTGTTCCCGGCCCCGCACCTCCTGGCGCCGACCGTGCTGCGCGTGCAGGCGATGCTGGAGCTGCCGTTCGTGCTGCTGGCGTATCTGCTGGTGACCCGGTGGTGGGACCGGCGGCTCTACCGGGCGCTGACCGGCGTGCCGGTGCTCACGGCCGCGGCGCTGGTCTGGACCGTCACGTTCAGCGTGATCGAATGGTCGCTGCCCAACCCGTACACGGTGCAGGACGTGGTGTTGCGGTTGATCTCCTGCGCGGTCACGGTGCCGCTGCTGGTACGGCTCGGGCGGGCCACGCCGGCGCCGGAGCGGGAGGCGCGGGACGCGGTGGATCTGGCGCTGTTCGGCGTGAGCGCGGCCGCGATCGGCTGGCTGGTGCTGGCGGTCTACGACACGCTGCTGCTCTACAACCTGGGGCACCTGGCCGGGCAGATCCCGGGCTGCGTGGCCGCGGGCGCGGTGCTGGGCCCGGCGCGGTTCGCGGCGGGGCGGCGCACGGCGGAACGCGCGCCCGGCCTCGGGATCGGCACGCTCGGCACCGGGCTGGGCTGGTTCGTCGCGGGGTTCTTCGCGCCCGCGCTGACGATCCGGTACGCGCTGGGGCTGAGCGGGCGGCCGCTCGCGATCGCCGCCACGCTGCTGATCGTCGTCACGGTGGCGGTGCTGGTCATCGCGGAGGTGCCGCGGGCCTTGATCCCGGCGTGGCTGGCGCAGATGGCGGTGGCCGGGGTCGCGGGGGCGGGCGCGGCGCTGCCGGCCCGGCTCGCGTCCGCGGACTATCCGGAGGTGAGGTTGCTGCTCGCCGCCGCGCTGCTGCTCACCGCCGTCACCGTCGTCTGCGCGGTCACCGACCCGCTGTGGCGCAGGATCGTGA
Source organism: Catenuloplanes japonicus (assembly GCF_000717135.1). Taxonomy (GTDB): domain Bacteria; phylum Actinomycetota; class Actinomycetes; order Mycobacteriales; family Micromonosporaceae; genus Catenuloplanes; species Catenuloplanes japonicus. The sequence goes on along the minus strand of NZ_JNXY01000034.1, from coordinate 93,983 downwards.
CCGTCTGAGCGGGATCGCTTGCGCGGGGCCGCGCATACAGTGTGATCAGTATTAGAATCCGTCAATGCGCAGTCGTGTCGTGACGGTTCTCCTGCTCGTGCTGGCCCTGATACTTCCTTCCACCGCGGCGTATGCGCGCGTGGCCGTACCCGCTGATGACCTTGTTGCTCGTCTGACCGCGATCCCCGGCCTGCGCATCGTGTCGCAGAGCGAGCCGACCGGATACCGGTTCTTCGTGCTCGCCTATCGGCAGCCGGTCGACCACCGGCATCCCGGCCGGGGCAGCTACGAGCAGCGGCTCACGCTGCTGCACCGCGCGGAGGACGCGCCGGTCGTGCTGGCCACCGGCGGTTACGGGCTGGCCGCCACGCCGTCGCCGTCGCGCACCGAGCCGACCCGCCTGCTGGACGCGAACCAGGTCTCCGTGGAGCACCGCTTCTTCACACCGTCCCGGCCGTCGCCCGCGGACTGGGACGACCTGACCATCTGGCAGGAGGCCAGCGACGAGCACCGCATCGTGCAGGCGCTGAAGACGATCTACCCCACGAAGTGGATCCAGACCGGCGCCAGCAAGGGCGGCATGACCTCGGTCTACCACCGCCGGTTCTACCCCGGCGACGTGGACGGCGTGGTCGCCTACGTCGCGCCGAACGACGTGCTCAACGACCTGGACGGCACCTACGACCGCTTCTTCGACACCGTCGCGGACGCGGAGTGCCGGCACGCGCTCGACGCCGTGCAGCGGGAGACGCTGAAACGGCGTGACCGGCTGGTGCCGCTGCTGGAGGCGGAGGGATACTCGTTCACCCGCACGCTCGGCACGGCGGACCGGTCGTTCGAGCTGACCGTGCTGGACACGGTGTGGACGTTCTGGCAGTACCAGACCGTCGCCGACTGCGCGGCCGTGCCGCCGGTCACCGCCACCGACCAGGAGATCTACGACTGGATCGAGGGGGTCGTCGGCTGGTCGTTCTACACCGACGGCGGCCTGGAGCCCTACTGGCCGTACTACTACCAGGCCGCCACCCAGCTCGGCTGGCCCAGCCTGCGCTTCGAGCACCTGCGCGGCGTGACCCGCTACCCCGGCCTCTACAGCGCCGTCTCCACGCTGCCCCGCGAACTGCGCGCCCCGCACCAGCCGCTCCCCATGATCGACGTGGACCTGTGGGTGCGCACCCAGTCGTCCCAGATGCTCTTCATCTACGGCGAGAACGACCCCTGGAGCGCCGAACGCTTCACCCCCAGCCGCCGCGACTCCCAGCTCTTCGTCGCCCCCGGCGCCAACCACGGCGCCAACATCTCCCGCCTGGCCCCCGCCGACGCCGCCACGGCCACCGCCACCCTGCGCCGCTGGGCCGGCGTCCCCACCACCATGGACACCCTCCGCCTCCCCGACCTCCCCTTCGACGACATGCTCCCCACCCGCGGCTGACCCCTCATCTCACGGCCCGACCGCCGCCGTCGGGCCGTGAGCCAGGGCCATTCCGGCCCCGGTTCGGCACACCTTCCGCTTGCTGCTGTGCCGCGGTCGTTCTGCCGCGTGTCCGGCTGGCTGCTGTGCCGCGGTCGCTGTGCCGCACGTCCCGCCGGTTGCCGTGCGTCCTGTCGGTCGGTCCGCGCCCGAAATTTCGCCATAAAGGAGCTGCCACCGACGGCTGCTGGGCGCTGGCTGCTGGTCGGCTGTCCACCAACGTCCGATGGTGCCGCGCTCTCCGAGATCAGGGTGACGGCCAGCTGGGCGCCCAGCAGAGCGTGCCGCGCCCGATATTTCACGTTAAAAGACCAATCGCCGATTACTGCCGCGGAACCATAGCCGCCGTAGGCAGCGTGATGAAGGAAAAGGATCATTGACGTCGGCAAAATGGCTGCCAAATCGGTCAGCTGACCGCCATTTTGCCGACGTCAATGATCCTTCCGGCCGGCCCCGGCGTCGGATCGACGTAGAACTTCTCGAAGGATCATTGAGTGCGGCAAGGAAGGCGTCGCGGACGCTGATCGACGCCTTCCTTGCCGCACTCAATGATCCTTTCCCCTCGGTGCGGGCGCCTGGCGCTGGTAGCGGTTCCGCCGAAGCGAGTGGTGGCCGCCTTGCAGTGATATGTCGGACATGCGTGGTGCTTGGCCTGGTCTTCACGGCGGGCTTCCCTGGGGCGAGATCAACCTCCTGAGTCCATCTGGCATCTTCGGGTGACGCCTCGCGGGCGTGAATATCCTTCGGCTTCGGTTCGTGGTGGTGCCTATTCCGGTCAGCTTTCGGCGGCGGGGTGGGGATGCCGCGGTCTCGCCGGCCGCGGCCGGGCGGCGCTACCTGGCGCTGGCCGGAAGCTGTCAGGTGGCTATCTCCTGATATTTCGGGCATGGAGTGCCCGTCTTCGAGGCTGGTGCGGACCTTGACGCCGAAAGCTCGGCGAGCCGGGCGGTGCTGGGTGCGGTCGTCGCTGTGTGCGGCACGGAACGCGCGTCGATCGGCGCGGCCGCGGCGGGAGCCGCGTGGTCTTTCCGGTGTCGCGCGGAACCGGCTCCGATGCCGGGAGGCAAGCGGAGCGCCAGCGGAGGCTTGGCGTACGGCGAGGTTTGCCCGCGGGAGCATGCGGATCGCGACCACGCCGGAAGCGGGAAGATCAAGAATTTGAACTTGATCTTGTGGTCGAGGGACGGCCTACATCGGACCGTCTCCCACCTGCGAAGCTTGCCCCTCACGTCAACGTCAGCTTTTAGGCTCGCCGTCGTCCGTTCGGATCGGATCGGGTCGATGAGGGGGATGTGTGATGACGGCAGGGGTTTCGCGGCGGCGGGTGCTGAGCACGGGGGCCGGGATCGGCGCGGGGATCGTGGCGGCCCAGGCGTTCGCCGGGAGCGGGGCAGCAACAGCAGCGGCAGCAACAGCAGCGGCAGAAACGGAAGCGGCAGCAACGGAAGCGGCGGGGGACGCGGTGGCGATCACCGGGGCGACGGTGATCGATCCGGGGACCGGCGCGCGGCGGCGGGATGTGACCGTCCTGGTGCGTGGGGATCGGATCGCCGCGATCGGGAGTGCGCGGGACGTGAGGGTCCCGGCAGGGGCGCAGGTGGTGGACGGGCGGGGGAAGTTCGTCGTGCCGGGACTGATCGACTCGCACGTGCACGGCAGCGGGCAGGAGCAGATCGACCTGCCGCTGTTCCTGGCGAACGGCGTCACCACGGTCCGGGACATGAACGGCCAGCCGCTGCTCTACCAGTGGCGGGACCGGGTCGAGGCGGGCACGCTGTCCGGTCCGAGGTCGGTCGTGGCCAGCGCCATCGTGGACGGTGACCCCTCGCTGCTGGCCGGGCTCGGCGCGCCCTACGTCGAGGTCGGCGACCCGGCCGCGGCCCGCGCGGAGGTGCACCGGCAGCTGGCCGCCGGCGCGGACTTCATCAAGGTCTACGTGCGGCTCACCCCGCAGGCCTATCACGCGATCGCGGACGAGTGCCGGCGGCTCGGCGTCACGTTCGTCGGCCACACGCCGGACGCGATCCCGCTGGCGGAGGCGAGCGCGGCCGGGCAGCGCAGCTTTGAGCACGTCTACACCGGCTGGTTCGACACCGCGGGGGCGGAGCCGGAGATCCGGCGGCGGCTGGCGGAGATCCGGGTCGGTGGCGGCGAGTACAACAGCTGGTTCAACCAGACACACCCGCTGGAGGTGCTGGCCGCGCGCACGTTCGACCCGGCGCGTGCCCGTGCGGTGTTCGGGCGGCTGGCCGCGGACCGCGCGCACCAGGTGCCGACGCTGACCCAGCACCGCGTGTTCGACCTGCCGGAATCCGTGGCGCAGCACCAGGACCGGCTGCGCTACCTGCCCGCGGCGACCCGCGACGGCTGGCAGGCCCAGCTGGAGCAGGTGTACCTGGCCGGCCGCACCGAGCAGGCCGCGGCCGAGCACCGGGAGCTGTTCGCGGCGCGCAAGCGCTGGATCGGGGCGGCGCACCGGGCGGGCGTGTCGGTGCTGGCCGGCACGGACACCGGCACCGCGTTCGTGTTCCCCGGTTTCAGCCTGCACGACGAGCTGGCGAACCTGGTCGAGGCCGGTTTCAGCCCGTTGCGCGCGTTGCAGGCCGCGACCAGCGTGCCCGCGCAGTTCCTGAACCTTCCCGACGTGGGTACGGTCCGGCGTCACGCGATCGCGGACCTCGCCGTGCTCGACGCGGACCCGCTGGCCGACATCCGCAACACCCGGCGCCTCCACGCGGTGGTGGTGCGGGGCCGGCTGATCGACGCGGACCGGCGCGATCACCTGCTGCGCGACGTCGAGGCCGTGGCGGCGGCCGGCACGCTCCCGGCCCGGCTGGCCGGGTGCGCGTGCGCGCCGGTCAGCGTCGCGGGATAGGGACCGGAGCCGGGTGCCGCTGGTCGTCCCGGCCGCCCCAGCGGGTGGGGTGAGACGGCCGGCCGGGTGAGCGCCCCGGCCGGCCGGGAGCATGGGCCGGCCGGAGGATGAGCCCGGCTGAGCCCCGCGGGTGAGTCAGGCGTGCAGGCCGGGGATCGGCACCGGATAGTCTCCGGTCAGGCAGGCCGTGCACAGCCCGTCCGGTGACGGCGAGATCGCCTCCGTCATGGCGCCGATCTCCAGGTATTCCAGGGAATCGGCGCCGAGGTGGTCGCGGATCTCGTCGACGCTCATCCGGGCCGCGATCAGCGAGCTGCGGTCGCCGGTGTCCAGGCCGTAGAAGCACGACCACCGGTACGGCGGCGACAGCACCCGCAGGTGGATCTCGGCCGCGCCGGCGTCGCGCAGCATGCCCATCGTGCCGCGCAGCGTGGTGGCCCGCACGATCGAGTCCTCCACCACGATCAGCCGCCGCCCGGCGACCATGTCCGCGATCGGGTTGAACTTGATCCGGACCGCGCTCTCGCGCAGCGCCTGCGTCGGCGCGATGAACGTCCGACCGATGTACCGGTTCTTGATCAGCCCGTCGCCGTACTCGATCCCGGACGCGGCCGCGTATCCCTGCGCGCCCGGGATCGACGAGTCCGGGATCGGCATGACCAGGTCGGCGTCGACCGGGGCCTGGCGGGCCAGCGCCATGCCCATCCGCCGCCGGGCCGCGTGCACGCCGACGCCGGCGATCCGCCCGTCCGGCCGCGCGATGTAGACGAACTCGAACGAGCACAGCGCCCGTGGCCGCGGCACGGCGAACTGCAGCGTGCGCACACCCTCGTCGTCGATGACGACCAGCTCGCCGGGGTCGATCTCGCGGACCACGCGCGCGCCGACCACGTCCAGCGCCGGGGTCTCGGACGCGAGCACCCAGCCGCCGGTGTCCAGCTGCCCGAGGAACAGCGGCCGGAAGCCGTGCGGGTCGCGGGCGCCGATCAGCCGGGTCTCGTCCATGGCCACGAACGAGTACGCGCCTTCGAGCCGGGGCAGCACGGTGGTGAGCGCGGTGACCAGGTCCGTGCGCTCGGCGGCCAGCAGCCCGGCGACCACGTCGCTGTCGCTGCCGAGCTCGGCGCCGGGCGGCAGCTCGCGCGCGAGCGCGACCGTGTTGACCAGGTTGCCGTTGTGGCCGAGCGCGAAGAACAGGTCACCGGCGTGCCGGGAGACCGGTTGCGCGTTGACCCACGCGCTGGCGCCGGTGGTCGCGTAGCGGGTGTGCCCGATCGCCAGGCCGCCGGGGAGCGCACGGAGCCGGTGCTCGTCGAAGATGGTGGAGACCAGGCCCATGTCCTTGTCCACCAGGATCTTGGTGCCGTCGCTGACCGCGATGCCCGCGGACTCCTGCCCGCGGTGCTGCAGGGCGTAGAGACCGAGGTAGGTCAGGTGCGAGGCGGGTTGCTGGAGGTCACGTACACCGAAGACGCCACAGGCTTCCTTCGGGCTGTCGTCTGCCACTGTCCCGACTATACGGATCGGCCCCGGCCACGGGCACGGCGCCCGTGCCTCGTCCGGGTGGAAATCGCCGCAGGAAAACCATTTGACGGCACCGATAATCTGATCGTCCGTGTCTGTGGACGGCGCGAGGGGCCCCTTGCCCCCTCGCTCACCAGGAGCCGTCATGCACCGGGCACCCGCCCTCTCGTTCCTGCTCGTCACGGTCTTCATCGACATGCTCGGGCTCGGCCTGATCGTGCCGATCCTGCCGTCGCTGCTGACCTCGGTCACCGCGGACGCGGCCTCCGCGGTCCTCTGGTCCGGGCTGCTCGGCTCGACCTACGGGCTGCTGCAGTTCGTGGTGGCGCCGCTGCTCGGGCGGCTCGCCGACCGCTACGGCCGCCGCCCGGTGCTGCTCGTCTCGCTCGGCTGCCTCGGCATCGACTGGCTGGCGCACGCGATCTCCGGGGCGCCGTGGGCGCTGCTGCTGTTCCACGCGCTGGCCGGTGCGTGCGCGGGCACGAACACCGTGGTCAACGCCTACATCGCGGACACCACACCCCCGGAGCGACGGCCTCGCGCGTACGGGCTGGTCGGCGCCGCGTTCGGCATCGGCTTCGTGGCCGGTCCCGCGATCGGTGGCCTGCTCGGCGCGGTCGACGTGCGCCTGCCGTTCTTCGCCGCGGCCGGGCTGTGCTTCCTCAACGTGGCCTACGGCGCGCTGATCCTGCCCGAGTCCCGGCGCGGCGACCGCGTCACGCTGCTCACGCTGCGGACCGCGAACCCGGTCACCGCGATCGTCGTGGTGCTGCGCCGCCCGGTCCTCGGCCGTCTCGCCGCGTCCCGGCTCTGCGCGGACGTCTCCCGGATGATCCACCAGTCGACGTGGACGTTCTTCCTCACCTACCAGTTCGCCTGGTCGACGGCCCGGATCGGCACGGTCATGGCCGTGTTCGCGCTGCTCGGCGCCGTCTTCCAGACCTGGGCGGTGGCGCCGGTCGTGAACCGGCTCGGCGACCGGCGCGCGGCCGTCGCCGGCACGCTGCTGAGCGCGTTCGTGCTGGCCGGGACCGCGTTCGCCACCGTACCGTGGATGCTCTGTGCCCTTCAGGTCCTCGCGGTCGTCAGCGCGGTCGGGGGTGCGGCCGAGCTGTCGTGGGTCTCCCGCACGGTGCACGACGACGAGCAGGGGACGGTCCAGGGCGCGCTGACCGGCATCGGCGCGGCGGCGGAGACCGCGGTGCCGCTGGCGGCCGGGGTGATCTTCGGCTGGTCGCTGGCGTACGCGTTCCCGGGCCTGGTCTTCGTGGTCGCGGCGGGCTTCCGGCTGATGTCCGCGTTCCTGCTGGCCACCACACCCCAGAAATAGCCGAAGGTACGGCACGGCCGCGCGGAATCGCCATCGTGCGAACCGCGTCGGCCGTGCATCATCATGGAATGCCGCGGATCCTGCTCGTCGACGACCTGCGCTCGTTCGTCGACGGGCGCGTCGCGGACGTGGCACGCACCAGCGGTGAGGGTGTGGCGCTGCTGGCCCGCTACCGGCACCAGCGCATCGACGAGCTGTGGCTCGACCACGACCTCGGCGGCGAGGACACCGTCTGGCCGGTCGTCGAGGTGCTGGAACGGGCCGCGTTCGACTCCGACCCGTTCGACATCGGCGTCATCGTCATCCATTCCGCGAACCCGTCCGGCGTCCGCCGGATGTCCCAGGTGCTGCAGCACTGGGGTTACCAGGTCCGCACGACGCCCGGCTCGCCGGACGTCGGCTACGTCGACCCCGGGACGCCGCATGATCGTTGAGAACGTGTCCTTCGCGGGAGGGCTGCACTGCGAGACCACCACGCTCGGGGCGCTGCTGCGGCACGCGGGCGTGGAGCTGTCCGAGCCGATGATGTTCGGGCTGGGGGAGGGGCTCGGGTTCATCTACTGGGACGCGAAGAACATGGAGTTCCCGTTCCTCGGCGGGCGCAGCAAGCCGGCGACGATCACGCGCACGGTGGCGGAGCGGCTCGGGCTGACGCTGGACGTGCGGGAGACGTCGTCGCCGCGCAAGGCCTGGCAGAACGTGGCCGACGCACTCGACGCAGGGCGCCCGGCCGGGCTGCAGCTGGACTCGTACCACCTGGAGTACTTCACCGAGAAGGTGCACTTCGGCGGGCACTTCGTGGCGATCTACGGCTACGACGACAAGGACGCCTACCTGGTCGACACCGCGCAGCAGGGCGGTGCCGTGACGACCTCGCTGGCCGGTCTGGCGCAGGCGCGCCACGCGCGCGGCCCGATGACCGCGCGGAACCTGTCGTACACCGTCTCGCGGGTCGGTGATGTTGATCTGGGCGCTGCCGCGGTGGCGGCGATTCGCGGCAACGCCCGGACCTTCCTGCACCCGCCGATCGCGAACCTCGGCCATCGCGGCATCGCCACCGCCGCCCGCCGGGTGCGGAACCGGCCGGCGAATCCGCGGGCCGCGATGCTCATGGAACGCGGCGGGACCGGCGGCGCGCTGTTCCGCAACCTCTACCGCGACTTCCTGGCGGAGTGCGTCGTGCTCGTCGACGACGAGCACCTGCGCGAGGGGCACCGGAGGTACGCGGAGATCGCGCCACTGTGGACCGAGGTCGCCGGCCACCTCGCGACCGGCGACTCCGCGAACGCCTCGGCGCTGCTCACCGACCTGGCCGCCCGCGAGCACGACGCGATGCGGACACTGGCCGCGATCCGGTGATCAGCCGCCGATCTTGTGATCAGCCGCCGATCTTGTCCAGCTCCGCCAGGTCGTCCGCGGACAGTTCCAGGCCGGCGCCGGCCACGTTCTCGCGCAGGTGCGCCACGGACGACGTGCCCGGGATCAGCAGGATGTTCGGCGAGCGCTGCAGCAGCCAGGCCAGCGCCACGGACATCGGTGTCGCGCCGCGCCGGTCCGCGACGGCGGCCAGCGCGTCCGACTGCAGCGGGCTGAACCCGCCGAGCGGGAAGAACGGCACGTAGGCGACGCCTTGCGCGGCCAGCGTGTCGATCAGCGCGTCGTCCTGGCGGTAGGCGAGGTTGTACAGGTTCTGCACGCACACGATCGGCGCGATCGACTGCGCTTCCGCGACCTGTTCCGCGGTCGCGTTGCTGACGCCGAGGTGCCGGATCAGGCCCTGCTGCTGCAACGCGACCAGCGTGCCGAAGGAGGTCTCCACCGATTCCGGCAGCGGCCCCTGAGCGTTGCCCAGACGCAGATTGACCAGGTCCAGCGTCTCCAGGCCGAGCGCGTCGAGGTTGTCGTGGACGGCACGGCGCAGGCTCTCCGGGTCGCGGGCCGGTGGCCAGCCGCCCTGCGCGTCCCGGTTCGCCCCGACCTTCGTCGAGACGAGCAGCGACGACGGGTACGGGTGCAGCGCCTCCCGGATCAGCTCGTTCGTGACCCGCGGCCCGTACGCGTCCGCCGTGTCGATGTGCGTGATGCCGAGCGCGACCGCCTCGCGCAGCACGGCCAGCGCACCCGCCCGATCGGCCGGCGGCCCCATGGCCCACGGGCCGGCCAGTTGCATCGCGCCGTAGCCGAACCGGGTGACGGTCAGGCCGTCGGCCGACGTCCAGGTGCCGCCGGGCAGGGAGTGGGAGCTCATGACGTGTACCTCGTGCTTCGCAGTTTCTCGAACGGTGACCGCTTCACTATGGTGGGGTAACTTCCTGACGGGAAGTACGCACTCGCAGGTGCGTAAGGTACGCGGAGGTGCGGCATGGCGACGATGACGGCGGCGCAGAAGAAGGCACAGGCGAAGGCGGAGTACGACGCGTTCCTGGACGTGTGCCCCAGCCGCAAGCTGCTCGACCGGCTCTCGGACAAGTGGGTGGTGCTGGTCCTGGCCGCGCTCGGCGGCGACTGCGACGGCACGCCGCAGGGCATGCGCTACTCCGAGCTGTCCCGGCTGCTGGCCGGCGTCAGCCAGAAGATGCTCACCCAGACGCTGCGCGCGCTGGAACGCGACGGCCTGATCTCCCGCACCGCCACGCCGACCGTCCCGGTGACGGTCACCTACGAGCTGACCCCGCTCGGCGGCTCGCTCTACGGGACGGTCCGCGCGCTCAAGGCGTGGGCCCAGGACCACATGGACGACGTGCTGGCCCACCGCGCGACCTACGACGCCTCGGAGGCGTGACGGGTGGGTGTGGTGACCCGCCACGCTTCTTTCCCGCGTCCGTGACGTACGACAGTGGCCGGGCTGCGGCCCGCGGAGACTATCCTCGCGTGATTCTCGGGGCGTCGAACGCGCGATTGTCGATGACGACGTCGGCGCGCTCGGCCGGGCGCACCTCGGCCAGATAGAGCTGCTCGCCGGGGATGTAGTAGGTGCGGTACCGCTCCGCGGCCGCGTCCGCCGACGCCATCCAGGCCCGATCGCGCGCGGTGCCGCGGCGCAGCACGTCCGCCACGTCGATGTGCAGGTAGACGCACAGATCCTAGTGCGGTGCCAGCGCCGGCTTCTGCAGGAAACCGCCGTCCGCCACCAGGATCGCGTCGTCCGGTGCGATGCGGACGCCGTCGTCGATCCTCGTCCGACCACTGACATCCATGATCTGCGTCCGATAGCGACGGGTGCCTCCCGGTCCCAGTGGCGCCAGCAGTTCGTCGCGGACCGCCTCCACGTCGAACATCTCCGCGTAGTAGCTCTCCGGCGAGCCGGCCGGATAGCGGGTCCGAAGGTCGACGTGCCGCTTGAAGTGGTCGATCGAGACCCGGAGCACGGTCCTCCCGGTCCTGTCCCGCAGCGTGGCGGCCAGCTCGTCGGCCAGGGTCGTCTTGCCGGCCGCGGAGTGCCCGTCGATCCCGACGCGCGTGGGGTGGTCCCGCCGCAACGCGAGAATCCGATCGGCCACCTCGTCGATCACCTGTTGCCGCGTGTCGCTCACCGGGGCGATTCTCCGCCTGCCGGGTTTCGGCGTGTCCGCGTGGGTGATCGGAGATCCGACAGGATGGTCGTCCGCGAGTCGTACCCGGAAAAGGACGATTTGTCGCTAAAGATGCTCTCGGAGCGGGCCGGATGGGCACCGCGACTTCCAGGAGCCCACGATGACCTCGCCGTACATGCCGCCCGTTCCCTCCCGGCCGAACCCGGACGACGAGCCGCCGACGCAAGCGCTCTTCACCTATCCGGTGCAGCAGCCCGGCCCCTCGCTCGCCCCGCCGCCCGTCGCCCCGTTCCACGTCCCGCCGGTCATGCCGCCGGACAGCCCGGCGCCGCCTCCACCGCGCGCCGACCTGCCGGGCACGCTCCCGTTCCCGTCGCCCTACGCCGATGCCCCGGGCGCGCAGCCGTTCCCGCCGCAGTCCGGCCCGCCGTTCGCTGCCGTGCCGGCCCGCGGTCGCGGGAAACTCCCGCTGCTCATCGCCGCCGCCGTGGCCGTCGTGTTCCTGGTCGTCGGGACCACCGCCGTCGTCACCTACACGCTCACCCGGCCGGGTGCCGTCGGCATCGGCATCGCGGGCACGACCGCACTGGCCGCGGCGAAGAAGACCTGCGATCCGACCGGCGCGGGCACCACGCTCGGCGACGACGACCGGACGCTGCTCATCGACTCGCGTGGCGGCGAGGACTTCACCGGCGTACCCGTCTCCACCCTGACCTGCCTGCTCAACGCGCTGGACGCCCCCATGTACGTGCAGGAGCAGATGGACGCGACCCGCGCGCTCGACGGCCGCCAGCAGGCATCTTGGGGCGACCTGCGGGCCTCGTGGACCTACCACCCGGACGCCGGCCTCGACGCCATCATCACCAGCACCGGCGGATAACGCGTGGGCCGGGCCCGCACCCGTCGCCAGTGGGCTGTCCACGAACGTTACCGGCCCCTGCCGGTGATCAGGGCGTCCCTCAAGTCGTTCTAACGACTTGAGGGACGCCCTGATCTTGGAGGGGGCGCGGCACCCGTCGAACGTTGGTGGACAGCCCACCAGGGTCGCCCGGATGGACAGCTTCGACGACCTGCTGGCCGAGGCCATCGCCGCTCGGTGGTCCCTTCGGAAAGGATCAATGAGGTCGACGAAAAGGCTGTTGCCGAGGAGGGTTCGACCGCCTTTTTGTCGACCTCAATGATCCTTTGGCTTCGGCGGGCCTCCTGCGGCCGTGTGATCAGGTGGGGCGGGACGAGTACCGTGCGCGGGTGGGTGCTGGCATTGGGCGGGCGGTGCGGGGGATCGCGGTGCGGTCCGGGAATCAGACCAACTGTGCCGGGATTGCGAAGATCGTCGCGGATGTGGAGCCGGCCGAGCGGTTCGAGTTCGTGGACGCGCACGCGCCGGACGACCGGTGGACCGACCGCGAGGACGACGAGCTGATCGAGTGGTGCGTGGCCGCGGTACGCCGGGGTGTCGAGGCGGGGCTGGCCGAGGCCGGATCGCCGCCGGTCCGGTTCGTGCTGCGGCGGATCCTGGTGCACCCGGTCGACTCGAACGAGCGTCACAACGAGGCGGTGGGGCGCATGGCCGTTGCCGAGGCACTCCGGCGTCTCAGCGATCGGGACTGAGCCGCAGCGTCGTCGCGGCGGCCGCGTCCGTCACCATCGGGCCGGTCGCGGAGCTGCCGTAGCGGCGGTATTTGGCCTGGTAGGCGGCGTCGACCTCGGTACGGGACCCCGCCGAGCCGACGTCGTGGACGGTCACGTCGGACTCCAGGCCGGGCACGCGGACGGCGGCCCGGCCGGTGCGGAGCACGTGTGCGAACCAGCCGGTGTCGCGCCGGTACCAGGTGCGGACGTACACGTGGTCGCGGACGCGCACGACCCAGATCGGCAGGCGTCGTCGCAGGCTTCCGTCAGTGCGCCGGGCGGCGATCTCCAGCTCGTCCGCGGCGTCGATCAGCCGCAGATCGTCAGCGGTCCAGGCAGCGTCCGATCCGCCGGCGTGCCGGCCGTCGAGGACCGGACCGCTGATCGTGGGGTGGGGAGCTGCTTGGCCTGTGGCCGTGGCGTTGAGCGCTGGGCTGCCGGTGGGTGCCGGGTCGGCGTCGTTCACCAGGGCACCGGGCCGGTGGCGTCGAACATCTGGCCGGTCGGGCCGTCGTCGGGGAGCGTGGCCAGGCGGATCGCGATCGCGGCGCCCTCGGCGGCGGTGCTCGTGCCCTCGAAGGCGTTGAAGTCGGTGGCGACGTACCCCGGGCAGGCGATGTTGATCTTGATTGTGGTGGTGGAGAGTTCCTTGGCGTATTGGACCGTGACGGCGTTGAGGAGCGTCTTCGACGGGGAATATGCGCCACTCGCGCCGCCGAGGTCGACGCCCGGTGCCGTCTGCAGGCCGAGGGAGCCGAGGTGGCTGGACTGGTTGACGATGCGCGGGCGGGGTGCGCGGCGCAGCAGCGGGAGCAGCGCGTTGGTGACGCGCACGACGCCGATCACGTTGGTCTCCAGGACGCGTCGCATCATGTCCGGGGTGGTGGACGACGGCGCGTCCGGCCACACGTCGGACAGGATGCCGGCGTTGTTGACGAGGATGTCGAGGCGGCCCTCGCGTGCATTGATCAAGTCGGCCGCATCGGTCACGCTGGCGTCGTCGGTCACGTCGAGCGGCACACCGAACGCGTCCACGCCGGCGGCGCGGAGCTTCGCCACGGCGTCCTCGCGGCGCCGCGCGTCCCGGGCGCCGACACCGACGCGGTGGCCGAGCGCGCCGAGCCCGGCCGCGATCTCGTATCCGATTCCCTTGTTCGCGCCGGTGACCAGCGCGATCGTCGTTTCGCTCATGTCGTCGATCGTGGTCGCGGACCGGCGTGGAACCAACACCGTCCGGACCGCGGATCGATACCGCAGAGGTATGGATGGCGGATTAGGCTCGGACGTGTGGAGACGCGTGAGCTGCAGTACTTCGTCGCGGTCGCGGAGGAGCTGCACTTCGGCCGGGCCGCGCAACGGCTCGGCATCGCCCAGCCGCCGCTGTCGCGCACGATCGGTCAACTGGAGCAGCGCCTCGGCGTCACGCTGCTGGAACGCACCAGCCGCCGGGTCCGGCTGACCGGCGCGGGCGCGGTCCTGCTGGACGAGGGCCGCGCGATCCTGAGCGCGCTCGCCGCCGCCGAACGCCGTGCCCGCCAGGCCACGACCAGCCGACCCGCGCTGGTGCTGGCCACGAAGACCGCCACCGGGGACGAGGTGCTGACGAAACTGCTGGACGCGTACGCGGCCGAGCCCGGCGCGGCCGACGTGACGCTGCTGCTCTGCGAGACGCACCCCCACCTGCAGCTGCACAACGGTCAGGCGGACGTGGCGCTGCTGCACCTGCCCTACGACTCGACGGCCGGCCTCGACACGGAGATCCTGCGCAGCGAGGGCCAGGTCGCGATCCTGCCGTCCGGCCACCCGCTCGCCTCCCGCCCGCACGTGCGGATGGCCGAGGTCACGAGGCTGCCCGACCTGCCACCGGCGCGCTGGCCCGGCCCGGACGGCGTGTATCCGGACGGCCCCGGCGCGCAGGTGAGCAGCCAGATGCAGATCCTTCAGCTGGTCGCGCTCGGCCGTACCACCACGGTCCTGCCCGAATCCTGCCGCGCCAACCTGCGCGAGGGCCTGACCGCGGTCCCGGTCGTCGACGCGCCGGCCGTGACCACGGTCATCGCCTGGCCGCCGCACAGCCGGTCGCGGGCGCTGGCCGCGTTCGTACGCGTCGCGACCACGCTCTGACCTACCCGTGCACGGTCCGGCGCGGGGCGTACCATTCGCTGCCGGCCGGTTCGCCCGCCATGTTCCAGCTCCAGGAGACGGTCGGCGTGATGCGCAGGAAGAATCCCGGGCCGACCATGCCGACACGTTCGAACGGGCCTTCGGCGATGCCGTAGACGCGGATCGCGCGCGTGATGAACGGATCGAACGACACCATGTCGTCGACCACGAACGCGACCTGCGCATTCCCGCCCTCGATGTTGCGGAACTTGCGCGTCTCCAGCACGGCCCGCCCGGACCCGCCCACCCAGAAATACTGCCCGTCGAACTCACACGCCACCGGCACCACATCCGGCTGCCCGTCACGCCCGACCGTCGCCAGCCGCGCGATCGGCTGCGACCGCAGATAGGCCGCTTCCTCCTCGGTGAACGCCATGCCCACCATCCTCCCGCACCGGATCAGAGCGCGAACGGCGATTCCCGCTGTGGCGGGTCGAGGGCCGCGCGCATTGCGGCGATGGTCCGGCGCCTTTCCGGCCCCTTCGGCGTGTCGTTCTCGAACGGTCCGGTGCCCCACGTGCTCATGACGCCGTCAGTTCCAGGGCGTGGCGTTGCTGGCGACCGTATGGCAGGTTTCGCAGAGGAAGAGGCTGCGGAAGCCGTCGCCGTTCTCGCGGATGCGGTCCTCCACGGTGAGGATGTGGAACATCAGCCGGTCGCAGGAACGGCAGCACGGGGTTCGGGTAGAGGCCGATCGGCGGGCCGCCGGCGGTGCCGACGACGCCGGGCGTCGAGTCGATGTGGCCGTTCGTGTAGACGAGGCCGGCGTCGGTTGAGCAGGCCGGCGTCGAGGAGCTCCCGCTGGTACGGCCGGAGCAGCTCCGGCCGCGTACCCGCAAGGAATGCCAGGTGATTGCCGACCGGCCGCGCGTCGGAGTCCGGCCGCCGGACGTGCTCCATCAGCGTCGCGATGTCGTCCGGACCGGTCGGTGGCGGTGAGGTCTGACCGGCGGGCGGCGGGGTCGGCACCGCCGCCCGCTATCACCGGGGCTACCAGGTGACGGGCATGTGGTGGAGGCCGAAGACGGCGGCGTCGTGCTTGAAGGGGAGGTCGGCGAAGGGGACGGCGAGGCGGAGGGCGGGGAGGCGGGTGAGGAGGGTGTGGAGGGCGATCTCGAGTTCGGCGCGGGCGAGGTTCTGGCCGACGCACTGGTGGATGCCGTGGCCGAAGGCGATGTGCTGGCGGGAGCGGCGGGTGAGGTCGAGCGTGGCGGGGTCGGGGAAGGCGCGGTCGTCGTGGTTGGCGGCGGCGCCGAGGACCCAGACGCCGTCGCCGGGGTGGAACTGGTGGCCGCCGATCTCGACGTCCTCGACGGCGACGCGGTCGAAGGCGACCCAGTCCACGATGGACAGGTAGCGCAGGAGTTCCTCGACGGCGGCGGGGATCAGCGTGGGGTCGGCGCGCAGGCGGTCGAGCTGATCCGGGTGGTCCCAGAGCGCGAGCAGGCTGAGCGGGATCATGTTGCCGGTGGTCTCGTGGCCGGCGATGAGCAGGCTGAGCGCGATGTTGGTGACGGCCTCGCGGGTCAGGTCGGCGGTGGACGCGAGCTGGCTGATCAGGCCGTCGTGCGGGCTGCCGTCGACGAGGCCGCGCAGGTATTGCCGCAGCTCGCCGAGGGCTGCCTGGCCGTCGGCGGTGTCGCCGGTGACGACGGCCATCCGCTGGGTGCGGGACTGGAAGAACTCGCGGTCCTCATAGGGGACGCCGAGAAGATCACAGATCACCATCGAGGGTACGGGCAGGCCGAAGTCCGTCACGAGGTCGGCGGGTGCGCCGGTGGCGAGCATGTCGTCGATGGCCCGGTCGACGATCGCCTGGATCGAGGGGCGCATGCGGTTGACCGCGGCGACGGTGAACCGGCCCTGGACCAGGCGGCGGTACCGGCGGTGCTCCGGGTCGTCCATGGCCTGGAACGCGCCCTCGGGCGTTGGTTCGACGGGCGCGCCGGGGTGGATCGTCGGGTAGCCGGGCCGGGTCGGGTCGTGGCTGAACCGGGGGTCGCCCAGCACCTGCCGGGCCTCGGCGAGCCTGGTCACGGCCCAGGTCCGGTCACCCTCCAGCGGCACGACGGCCCCTGATTCCCGTAGCTCACGGTATTCGGCGGGCGGCGAGAACGGGCAGGTCCGCGCGATCGGGAAAGCGGCGGCCGGGGATGACGTGGCGGGGGACTGCGCGGCCGTGGAAGAGGCGGCCGGCGATGACGCCGCTGGGGAAGAAGCGGTCGGGGAGGACATGACTACCTACCTTGATAAGAGACTCTGGTCTCTTATCAAGGTAGGTGCATGAACTAGGAGACGCAAGTCTCTTATGGAGTCTCGCCGGCATAGGCGCGCACGAGCGGCAGGAACACCTGATCCACGATCTCGGCGAACCGCGGGGACAACGGTTCCGGCAGCCCCTCGGACCGGCGCACCGCGCGCGCGATCTCCGCGCGCGCAAGCTCCCCGGGCAGTGACAGCACCCGGTCCGGCACCCGCACCGGCGTCAGCTCGCCCCGCGCCACCGCCCGGTCGAGCAGCACCGCGACCAGCGACGGCATGATCGGCCCGATCACGTCGTCCTCGTCCGCGAACTCGGACAGGATCCCGAGCAGCACGCCCGGGTCGACCGCGCTCACCCGAGCCACCGCGGCCGCCAGCAGCGCCAGCAGATCGCCGCGCAGCGAGCCGGTGTCGGCCGGGTCCGCGGCGAACGGCCCGACGTGGTGGTTGACGGCGGCGACCGCGAGCTCGGCGCGGTTGCGCCAGCGGCGGTAGAGCACCTGCTTGCCGGTCTGCGCCCGTGCCGCCACGCCGGCGATCGACGTCTGCGCGTACCCGACCGCCGACAGCTCCTCCCAGGCCGCCTCGAGGATGAGTTCTTCCAGGGCGGCGCCGCGGCGACGTCTGCTGACCGGTTCCACGCCGACGAACCTACCGAACCTCTTCCGTCCGGGCCGGGGGTGGCGTTGGCTGGCAGGATGCGTACCGAGGTCGTCATCATCGGCGCCGGCCCGGCCGGCCTGCTCCTCGCCCACCTGCTGCACCGCGCCGGCGTGGCCGCGATCGTCCTGGAGACCCGCTCCCAGGAGTACGTGGCCGCGCGGATCCGGGCCGGGATCCTGGAATCGTCCAGCGTCGCACTGCTGGAGTCCGTGGGGCTGGGGGCGCGGCTGCGCGCGGAGGGGCACGAGCATCGCGGCATCTACCTGCAGTGGCCGGGGCAGCGGCACCACCTGGACTTCGTGGACCTGACCGGCCGCAGTGTCTGGGTGTACGGGCAGACGGAGGTGCAGAAGGACCTGGTCGCCGCCGGTACGGCCGAGGTGATCTACGAGGTGACCGGGGTGCGGCTGCACGACCTGGACGGCGAGCGGCCCTCCGTCACGTTCACCGACCGGGACGGGGCGCCGCGACGCGTCGACGCCGCGGCGGTGGCCGGGTGTGACGGCTCGTTCGGGCCGAGCCGGCAGGCGGTGCCGGCCGCGCGGACGTTCGAGCGCACCTACCCGTACTCCTGGCTGGGGATTCTTGCGGATGTGGCGCCTTCCACGGACGAGCTGATCTACGCGTGGCACCCGGAGGGGTTCGCGCTGCACTCGATGCGCTCGCCGTCGGTCAGCCGCCTGTATCTGCAGGTGCCGAACGACACCGACGTCCGGGCGTGGTCCGACGACCGGATCTGGGACGCGCTGTCCCGGCGGCTCGGCCACGGTCAGGACGGCTGGACGCTCACGCCCGGCCCGATCACGGACCGCAGCGTCCTGCCGATGCGCAGCCACGTCCACACGCCGATGCGGCACGGCCGCCTGTTCCTGGCCGGCGACGCCGCGCACATCGTGCCGCCGACCGGCGCGAAGGGCCTGAACCTCGCGATCGCGGACGTGACGCTGCTGGCGCGGGCGCTGACCGCGCTGCTGCACGAGAAGAACCCGGCGCCGGCGGACGCCTACTCGGACGACGCGCTGCGCCGGGTCTGGCGCTGCACCCACTTCTCCTGGTGGATGACGACGATGCTGCACACGTCCGGCGACCCGTTCGACGCGGAGCTGCAGCTGTCGCAGCTGCGCTGGGTCGCGTCCAGCCGGGCCGGTGCGGCGGGTCTGGCGGAGAACTACGCGGGCCTGCCGATCGGCCTGTGAGTGATGGCTGGTATCGACACGAACTGTTTCTCCGCACCGAGCGCCGTCGATACGTTGGGGGTGTCGAACGGCGTGGTCAAGGAGGAATCAGATGCCGGTGGTCAACCCCGACAAGGGCGCCGCGAAGGTCCAGCTCGTGCCGCCGAACCCGTACGGGTACCTGCTGGTCACGGCCGAGGTCGACCCGGGGTCCGTGACCACCGATGTGGACGCGGCCGAGCGGGTGGCGATCCCGGCGGACATCCCGTCGGCCAGCGCGGCGCGCGCGGCCCTGCACCGTGCGCTGGACCGGCCGGCCGGTGTGCTCGCGGCGCTGCCCGACGTGCGGTCGGTGTCCGTGTTCGAGGCGGTCCTGTTCGCGCCGGGCAGCCTCGACCGGTTCCCGGCCCGGGGGTCGGCCGGCCGTCCGGCCCGCTACGACACGCTCGTCATGGTCGAGACCGGCTCGCCGGAGTCCGCGGCGGCGGTGAACACCACGCCGGCGTTCGCGGAGCTGATGGCCACGGTGACCGGCGCCGCCACGTACACCGACGCGCTGCCGGTCACGAACGCCAAGAAGATCGACGACGTGGACCGGGACCGCAGCGGCGTGTTCCTGTTCAACTTCTTCTTCGCCGACGACCCGCAGGCGCTGCTGGACATCTGGGACCACACGGCCGGCTGGTGGCTGGACAAGGGCCGGATGCTCAACTCCGAGCTGCTGCGCCCGGCCGCCGCGTCCGACTACGCGCTGATCAACAACGCGCGGTGGGACGACGTGAAACCGGCCGCGGACGCGTTCCGGCACCCCAGCTACTGGGAGTTCGTGCTGGCCAACATCGACGCGCAGAAGGCGACAGCGATGCCGTCGCTGTACCGGGTGGTCGGTTAGAGGGTGCCGGCCTGCCGGGCCAGGCAGGCGCGCAGCCAGGTGTGTGCTGGATCGTCCGTGCTCGCGGCGGTCCAGTACAGCACCTCGACCAGCGGCTGCAACGGTACGGGGGCGGGCTGGACGCGCAGCCGGGCCTGCTCGGACACGAGCCGGGCCAGGCGTGCCTGGACGAAGCTGACCAGCGGCGTGCCGGTCAGCAGGAACGGCACCAGCACGTGGGACTGGACGGACAGCTCGCTGACACAGGTGACGCCCTGGGCCTCCAGCTCGGCCGTGATGATCCGCGGGTTGCCGGCGTACCGTAGCCGCTTGAAGGTCTCCGGGGTCACCGGCTCGCGCAGCGCGGGGTTGTCGCGGTCGCCGGCCAGCACGAAACGGTCCTCGAACAGCAGCGTCCGGGGCAGGTCGTTCAGCGCGGCCGCCAGCTGCATCGGGCAGATCAGCAGGTCCACGCCGCCGCGCCGCAGCCGTTCCTCGAAGTCGTCGGTGAACGCGACCACGTTCAGCTGGATGCCCGGCGCCTCCGCGGCGAGCGCGTGCAGCAGCGGCTTGAGCAGCAGCAGCGTCACGTAGTCGCTGGTCATCACCGTGAACACGCGGCGTGCGGTGGCCGGGTCGAACGGGGTGCGCACGCCGAGGAGCGCGTCCGCGGCCGCGACCAGTTCCCGCACCGGCTCGACCAGCGACTCGGCCAGCGCGGACAGCTCGTAGACGCGGCCGCGGCGGATCAGCAGCGGATCACCGAGCTGCTTGCGGAGCCGGCCGAGCGCGGCGCTCATCGCCGACTGCCCGACCGACATCC
Organism: Catenuloplanes japonicus; assembly: GCF_000717135.1. Lineage (GTDB taxonomy): Bacteria > Actinomycetota > Actinomycetes > Mycobacteriales > Micromonosporaceae > Catenuloplanes > Catenuloplanes japonicus. The sequence goes on along the minus strand of NZ_JNXY01000034.1, from coordinate 73,661 downwards.
GCTCCGCGGCCCGGGTCACGTTCCGCTCGGTGAGCAGCGCGTCCAGGATCGGCAGCAGGTTGAGATCCACTCCTCGCAGCGCCATGCGCGTTACCTGCGCGGCGGGAACGTGCGCTCGCCGGAGACCTGGCTGAAGGTTCCGTCCTTGAGCGCGTAGGAGCGCCACTGCCACAGGATGCTGTCGCCGCTCGCGCCGCAGCAGACGTTGCTGTCGGCGGGCACGGGCACGGCGGACGGGCTCGCGGTGGTAGCGTCGCCGGTCCCGCACGCGGCCAGCGGCAGCGCGAGCAGAAGCGCCGCAACGGGTATCGGGAATCGCCGGATAATCATGGGCCGCATTCTCACAGAACGCGGCGAGCGCCGTCCGCTGTGGACGGCGTTCGGTACGGTCAGTAGCGCTCACCGTCCCTCTTCGTGCGAGGTTTCATGAACGACACCGACGCGGACCTGGTCCGGCAGGCGCAGTCCGGTGACGCCGCCTCGCTGGGCCTGCTCTACGCGCGGCACCGCGCCACCATGCACGCGACCGCGCTGGGCATCCTCCGGAGTCCGGCGGACGCGGAGGATGCCGTGCATGATGCGGCGCTGGCCGCGATCCGGTCCATCACCACGCTCCGTGACCCGGAGGCCGCCGGTGCCTGGCTGCGCGGGATCGTCCGCCGGACCTGCTTCGACCGTCTCCGGCAGCGCCGCGGCACCACGGTCGGCGACGACGTGCTGCGCGACCTCGCCGACGCGCGGTGGGATCCGGAGCAGCGGGTGGAGCGGCTCGCGCAGCGGGACTGGGTGTGGCACGCGCTGGAGCAGCTCACCCCGCCGCTGCGGCTGGTCACGTTGCTGCGGTACTTCAGCGGGCTGACGGCGTACCAGTCGATCGCCGAGGTCTGTGATCTTCCCGTCGGCACGGTGCGCAGCCGGCTCCACGAGGCGAGGAGCAAGCTCAGCGCCGCGCTGCTGGCCACGGCGGACGCGGCGCACGCCGATTCGACCGCGATCGCGCTCGCGCGCCGCCGTCAGGCGCAGGACGTGCTGGACGCGGCCATGCAGGGCCGTTTCGCGGCCGCGATCGCCGATTTCTACGCGCCGGCCGTCGACAGCTTCTGGCCGGGCGGCCGGCACCGGCGGGGCACCGAATACCTGGTCCGCGCGATGAACTCGGACCTGAGCGACGGGGTACGGCGCCGGCTGGTCGACGTGGTCGCGGGCTCGGACGTGCTCATCTGGGAGGAGGAGCTGATCAACCCGGCCGACGACCCGTTCCACTGCCCGCCGGGCGCGGTGTGGGTGCAGACGCTGGCCGGCGCGCGCGTGCACGAGTTGCGCATCTACCACCACCCGCGATCGAACTTCTCCGCGCCCGCCCGCTACCTGTAGGTATGCACACCATTGAAAACACGATCGCCGAGACCGTCGAAGCAGAATCGCTCATCGGGTACGTCAGCAGCGCTCCCGGACCGGTCCGGGAACGGCTGGGCGCGTCCACCGCGCGGATCGGGGGCGGCGTCGCCGTGGCCATGCGCGCGGACGGCAGCGGGTTCTGGAACCGGACGGTCGGGCTCGGCGTCGCGGCCCCGGTGACCGAGGACGTGCTGGCGGAGGTCGTCGCGTTCTACCGTGCCGCGAGGGTGCTGCGGGCGTCCGTGCAGATCGCGCCGTCGGCGCTGCCCGCGGACTGGGACGAGATCAGCACCCGGCACGGGCTGACCGCGGGCGCCACCTGGATGAAGCTGGGGGCGCAGGTGGAAGAGGTCCAGGCGGTGTCGAGCGGCCTGCGGGCCGGGCCGCTGCCCGCCGCGGAGCGCACCGCCTGGGCGGAGATCATCCTGGCGAGCTTCGGCATGACCGCGCCCGGCCTGACCGAGATGATGTCCGCCGCCGCGGCCGAGCCGGCGTTCCTGCCGTTCGGCGCGTGGGACGGGGACACGCTCGTCGGCGGCGGCACGCTCTTCCTCCACGGACAGGCCGGGCTGCTGAGCGGTGCCGGCGTCAGCCCGGAGCATCGCCGCCGGGGCGCGCAGTCGGCCCTGATCCTGGCCAGGGCCCGCGCGGCCCGGCAGGCAGGCTGCCGCTGGCTGATCGCCGAGACCGGCCTGCCCGCCGACGGCACGACGAATCCCTCCCTGGACAACCTGCGCCGCCTGGGCCTGCGCGACCTCTACCCGCGCCGCAACTGGGTGTGGCGCGCCGACGGCGCGTAACGACTGGGGTCAGCCCCGGATCGCCCCCTTGGTGGCGTCGCTGACGAAGCCGCGGGCGAAGAGCGTGAAGACCGCGATCAGCGGCACGATGCCGATCAGCGCGCCGGCCATCAGGACGCTGTAGTCCTGCCGCTGGCCCACGTTGAGCTGGGAGAGCGCGACCTGGAGCGTGACCTTGTTCGGGTCGAGCAGGACGATCAGCGGCCAGACGTAGTCGTTCCAGGCGGCGATGAACGTGTAGATGCCGAGGAACGCCAGGCCGGGACGGACGATGGGGAGCACGACGCTCCAGTAGATGCGGAAGAACCCGGCGCCGTCCAGGCGGGCTGCTTCGAGCAGCTCGTCGGGGACGGCGCCGATGATGTACTGGCGCATCCAGAAGATCCCGAACGCGTTGGCCGCGGCCGGGATGACCAGGGCCTTGAGCGAGCCGACCCAGCCGAGCTCGGACATGATGACGAACTGGGGGATGAGCGACAGCTGCGCCGGGACCATGAACAGGCCGAGCAGCAGCCCGAACATGACGCGCCGGCCGGGGAACTCGTACTTGGCGAACGTGAACGCGGCGAGCGTGTCCAGGAACAGCACCAGCGCCGTGGTGGCGCTCGCGACCAGGATCGTGTTGACCAGCGGGGCGAGCAGGTCGACGTTGGCCAGCACGGTGTTGACGTTGTCGATCAGGTGCGTGCCGGGGATGAACGTGGGCGGGTCGGCGAACACGTCGCGGGTGGTGTTCGTGGCCATCACGACGGTCCAGTAGAACGGGAAGAGCGAGAGGAGGACGGCGAGGCCCAGGACGACGTGGACGAGCGTGCCGCGGAATCGTGTCACTTGTCGGCTCTCCTCGAGACCAGGCGCCAGTTGAGGATCGTGAACGCCATGACGACCAGGAAGACGGCCCAGGCGATCGCGGCGCCGTAGCCGTAGTCGTTGTTGTTGAACGCGGTCCGGTAGAAGTAGAGGACCATGGTCAGGCCGGCCTGGCCGGGGCCGCCGGAGTTCGGGTTGACCGCGTTGTTGTTGCCGAAGAGCACCTGCGGCTCGGTGAAGCTCTGCATGCCGGTGATCGTGGAGATGACCACGGTGAACAGGATGATCGGCCGCAGCAGCGGGACGGTGACGGAGAAGAACGTGCGGACCGGGCCGGCGCCGTCCAGGCGCGCGGCCTCGTATATCTCGCCGGGGATGGCCTGCATGCCGGCGTAGTAGATGAGCGCGTTGTAGCCGGTCCACTGCCAGGTCATCAGCGTGGCGATGACGACCTTGATCGCCCACGGGTGGGACAGCCACGGGACGGTCGGCAGGCCGATCGCGTCGAGGCCGAGGTTGACCAGGCCGTACTGGTTGCTGAAGACCGCGCCGAAGAAGATCGCGATGGCGACGACCGAGGTGATGTTCGGGATGAACAGCGCCACCTGGTAGAAGCCCTTGAACCGCTTGGCCGCGGACAGCAGCGACGCGAGAACCAGGGCAAAGAACAGCATGGGTACGGTGTTCATCACCCAGATCAGCAGCGTGTTGCGCAGCGACAGCCAGAACGTGGCGTCCTCGATCAGGAACCGGTACTGCTGCAGGCCGACGAAGGTCATCTCGCCGAGCCCGTCCCACCGCTGGAACGACAGGTAGAGCGAGAACAGCACCGGGAACAGCATGAACACGGTGAACAGCAGGTAGAACGGGGAGATCGCGAGGTACTGCGGCCAGTAGCGCAGTACCCCGCGCCGGCCGGCACGGCCGGTGCCGGCTCCGGCCGTGCGTGGCCTTATCACGTCAGTTCACTCCCGCCCGCTGGCCGATCTGCTTGGCGGCCTCGACCGCGGCCTTCCAGCCCTCCTCGGCGTTCTTGCCCTGCTCCACGTTGACCAGCTCGTTGAAGAACGGCGCGGACACGGCCGCGTCGGCCGGCGCCTCGAACGCGATCGGGATCTTCTCCGCGGCCGGGCCGAAGATGTCGATCGTCTTCTGGCCGCCGAAGAACTCGTCGCCCTTGGTCAGCGCCTCCATCTGGTACGACGCGGGGCTGGCCGGGAACAGCGACGCGTCGGCGAACCCCTGGGCCGCGTTCTCCGGGCTGAGGATCCACTTCACGATGTCGTACGCCAGCTGCGGGTTCTTGGCGCTCTTGGTCACGGCCAGGAAGGAGCCGCCGATGTTGCCCGGCCCGCCGGGCGCGTTCGCGACGCGCCACTTGCCGGACGTGTCCGGCGCGTTGTTGCGGATGTCGATGCCGGCCCAGGCCGCGCTGATGATGACCGGGATGCTGCCCTTGGTGATGCCGGCGTTCCAGTCGGTCGAGCCGTCCTCGGTCTTCGCGTCGACGCCGAGCGTGACCGCCTTGACCGCCAGGTCCCACGCGGTACGGATGTGCTGCTGGTCGCCGATGAACGTGTTGGACGGGTCGATGAACCGGGTGGTGCCCTGCCCGACGACGAGGTTGAACACGGCCGACGCGTTGACCACCATGAGCCCGCCGGTCTTGCCCTTGAGCTGGGTGGCGGCCTCGAAGAAGCTGTCCCAGGTGCCGAGCGCGGTGCCGACCTGGGCCGGGTCGGTGGGCAGGCCGCCCTGGGCGAAGACGTCCTCGCGGTAGAACATGCCGGTCGGGCCGATGTCGATCGGGAACCCTATGACCTTGCCGTCCGGCGTGCTGCCCTGCTTGACCTTCCACTCCAGGTAGTTCCCGGCGACGTCGGAGAAGCCGTACTCGTTGAGGTCGGCGAACTTGTCCGCGTTGGCGCGGAAGTTGGCCATGTCCTCGCCCTTGATGCCGGTGATGTCCGGGATGAACTGCCCGGAGGCGAGCGTGGTGGTGAGCTTCTGCTTGAAGTCGCCGCCGACCTTGGTCGGTTTGAGGCTGGTCTGCCCGGCGAACTGGGTGCCGGCGTTGGCGATGACCGTGTCGCTGAGGCCGTCGCCCCAGTACCAGAGCGCGGTCTCGCCGGCGCCCGACCCGGAACCACCGGAGCCGGTGTTGGAGGTGCAGGCCGCGAGTCCGGCGCCGGCCAGGCCGAGCACGCCGAGCTGAAGAAGGGAACGACGGGAGAGAGTCATTGTCACGTCCTTCGGGTGATGCCTTCGGGAGTGTTCACGGGAGGATGTCGTCGAGGAACGCGTAGTCCCTCGACAGGTCCGGGTCGCCGGTGGCACTGGTGTCCCGCCACCAGCCGGCGACCGCGGCCCAGTCCGGTGTGGACGGGGCGCCGCCCGGCCCGCGCACGGACAGTGCGGCACAGAGGTTCGCGAAACGGAGCCGGTCGGCGAGCGGCCAGCCGGAGAGCGTGCCGGCGACCATGGCGGCGCCGAAGACGTCGCCGGCGCCGGTCGGGTCGACCGCGGTCACGTGCAGCCCGTCGACCTGGGCGGTCTCGCCGGTGGTGGCGTCGACCGCGAGCGCCCCCGCGGCGCCCCGGGTGACGACGGCCAGCGGGACCAGGTCGGCGAGGCGGGAGAGCGCCTGTCCGGCCGTACCGGTGCGGGTGTAGGCCATCGCCTCGTGCTCGTTGGGCAGGAAGGCGTGGCAGTCGGCGAGCGGTTCGAGCAGCCGCGGTGACCAGGCGCCGGCCGGGTCCCAGCCGGTGTCGGCGAAGACCTTGCCGCCGGCCTTGGCGACCTCGCGTACCCAGGTCGGCTCGTGCTCGGTGAGGTGGACGACCGCGGCCCGGCAGGACGGCGGGGACGCGGCGAGGTCGTCGAGCGGGACGGGGGAGTCCAGCCCGTGGGTGACCAGCGCCCGGTCGCCGTCGTAGGCGAGCGCGGCCGTGACCGGCATCGGCCAGCCGGGGAAGCGCCGGGAGCGGCTCAGGTCGATGCCCTCGCCGCTCTCCAGCGTCTCCCAGCAGTAGCGGCCGTAGAAGTCGTCGCCGAACGCGGCCGCGAGCCCGGTGCGCAGGCCGAGCCGGCTGAGCGCGACCGCGAAGTTCGCGATGCCGCCGGGCCCGGTGCCGAGCCCGTCCGACCAGATCTCCTTACCCAGCTCCGGGGCCTGCGGGAGGCCGGTGAAGACGACGTCGACGAAGAGCAGCCCGGAGAGGAAGACGTCCACATCGGGGGTGTCTGACACGGTCGCCGCCTCCCTGGAGTGCGCAAGTTCACGCCGAAGTCTGCAAAGGTAAGCACGATCGTCAGCCAAACGATCGTCGAACGCAAGAGTCAATCAAAAATGAGCATGGTGCTGATCGTTCGTGCACGCTAATGTGATCGCCATGCTCCAAGAGCGACGCCACGAACTGATCCTCCGCACGCTGCGGACCGACGGCCCGGCGACCGTCACAGCGCTCGCCGAGAGCCTCGGCGTCAGCCCCGCCACGATCCGGCGCGACCTGGTCGAGCTGGACGAGGAAGGGCTGCTGCGCAGGGTGCACGGCGGCGCGGTGCCGCTGGAGGAGAAGGACGACCCGTTCGCCGACGTCGCCGCCGTGCGCACGGCGGAGAAGGACGCGGTGGCCCGCCGGTGCGCGGAGCTGGTCAAGGACGGCGAGACCGTGCTCCTGGACATCGGCACCACCGCGCACCGCGTCTCGCGGTTCCTGCACGGGCGTGCGCTCACCGTCATCACCAGCAACCTCGCCGTCTATGAGGAGCTCGTCGACGACGTGGCGATCCAGTTGATCCTGCTCGGCGGCGTCGTGCGGCGGGACTATCGGTCGCTGGTCGGTTTCCTCACCGAGGACAATTTACGCCAAATGCACGCAGATCGCCTGATACTTGGCACCAGTGGTGTGCGTGCGACCGGCGCGGTCGTCGACACCACGGTCATCCAGGTGCCGGTCAAGCGCGCCATGATCGCGGCGAGCGACCAGGTCATCCTGGCCGCGGACGCCGGCAAGTTCCCCGGCTCCGGCATGGCCCGGGTCTGCGACGCGTCCGACCTGCACGTGGTCGTCACGAACGCGGACGCCGACCCGGCCACGCTCGACGCCCTGCGCACCGCGGAGGTAGAGGTGATCACGGCATGAGCGAGCTCGCGAATCCAGTGGCCGGCGACGACTCGGGGAAGACGGCATGAACGAGCTTGCGAGTTCATCGGGCTGGTCAGCGGCTGACGCATGCCGCTGGAGGAGCGAAGCGGGGGAAGCGGCATGAGGCTGACGATCTTGGGTGGTGGCGGATTCCGCGTACCCCTGGTCTATCAGGCGCTGCTCGACGACCATGCCGAAGGCCGGGTCTCGCACGTCACGCTGCACGACCTCGACCCGGCGCGGCTGGCCGCGATCGGCCGGGTCCTGGCCGCGCAGGCCGACGGCGTCCCGGACGCGCCCGTCGTCACCACCACCACGGACCTGGACGAGGCGCTGCGCGGCGCCGACTTCGTCTTCTCCGCGATCCGGGTACACGGCCTGGAGGGGCGCACCATCGACGAGCGGGTCGCGCTCGCCGAGGGCGTGCTCGGGCAGGAGACGGTCGGCGCCGGCGGCATCGCCTACGGGCTGCGTACCGTGCCGGTCGCGCTGGACATCGCGTCCCGCATCGCCCGGCTCGCCCCGCACGCCTGGGTCATCAACTTCACCAACCCGGCCGGCCTGGTCACCGAGGCGATGTCCCGCGAGCTCGGCGACCGGGTGATCGGCATCTGCGACTCCCCGTCCGGGCTCGGCAAACGCGTCGCCCGCGCGCTCGGCGTCGTGCCGTCCCGCGCCCAGCTCGACTACGCCGGGCTCAACCACCTCGGCTGGCTGCGCCGGGTGCTCGTCGACGGCGTCGACCGGCTCCCCGAGCTGCTCGCGGACGAGACCGCGCTCGCCACGTTCGAGGAGGGCAAGCTCTTCGGCACGGACTGGCTGCGCGCGCTCGGCGCGATCCCGAACGAGTACCTGCACTACTACTACTTCAACCGTGAGGCGGTCACGGCCGCGCGCGCCGCGACCCAGACCCGCGGCACGTTCCTGCTGGAGCAGCAGCGCCGCTTCTACGCCGACGTCGCCTCCTGCGACACCCCGGCGCTGGCGGCCTGGCACGCCACCCGCCTGGAGCGGGAGACCACCTACATGGCGGAGAACCGCGAGGCGGCCGGCGCCGGCGACCGGGAGAGCGGCGACCTGGAGTCCGGCGGCTACGAGCAGATCGCGCTCGCGCTGATGCGGGCCATCGCCCAGGACCAGCGCGCCACCCTGATCCTCAACGTCCGTAACCGCCGGACGATAGAGCACCTGGACGCGGACGCGATCGTCGAGGTCCCGTGCCTGGTCGGGTCCAGCGGCGCCCGGCCGGTCGCGATCGACGCGCTGCCCGACCACGCGACCGCGCTGGTCGCGTCCGTGAAGGCGGTCGAGCGGGCGGTCATCGAGGCGGCCGTCACCGGCAGCCGCGGCGCGGCGCTGCGCGCGCTGTCCGTGCACCCGCTGGTCGACTCCGTCGCGGTCGCGCGGCGGCTGCTCGACGCCTACCAGGAGCAACTCCCCCAGCTGTCGTACCTGCGCTAGAGAACGAGGGCTTTCCCATGCACGACGATCGCCGCCTGGTCGAACGCCGCCTGGAGAGGCTGCTGGCCGAACGGGTGCTGCCCGCCGTCTACGCCGAGCGGATCCCGCTGACGCTGCACGCCTGGAAGGTCCCGGACGAGCCGATCCCGGTCGCCGACGCGCTCGCGCAGGCCGAGTTCACGCCGTTCGCGGTCGGCGAGCAGTGGGGCCGGCCCTGGTCGACCACCTGGATAAAGGCGACCGGTGAGATACCCGGGGCCTGGGCCGGGCGGCGTGTCGAGGCGGTCCTCGACCTCGGCTTCGTCGGCGACTGGCCGGGCAACCAGGCCGAGGCGCTGGTCTACGACGCGACCGGCAGCCCGATCAAGGGCATCGAGCCCCGCAACCAGTACGTCCCGCTGCCCGGCCCCGGCCCGGTCGAGCTGCTCATCGAGGCCGCCGCGAACCCGGACATCCTGGCCGACGGCTTCAAGCCCACCCCGCTCGGCGACAAGCTCACCGCCCCCGACCGGCCGATCTACACGTTCAGGACCGCGGACCTGGCCGTGCTCGACGAGGACGTCTGGCACCTCGGCCTGGACATGAGCGTGCTGCGCGAGCTGATGGCGGAGCTGGCCGTCACCGACCCGCGCCGCCACGAGATCCTCCGCGCGCTCGAACGCGCGATGGACGTGCTCGACGCGCAGGGCGTCCGCGCCTCGGCCCAGGAGGCCCGCGCGCTGCTCGCCGACGTGCTCTCCCGTCCGGCGCACGCGTCCGCGCACACGCTCTCCGCGGTCGGGCACGCGCACATCGACAGCGCCTGGCTGTGGCCGCTGCGCGAGACGGTCCGCAAGACCTCCCGCACGTTCGCGAACGTCACCGCGCTGGCCCGCGAGTACCCGGAGCTGATCTTCGCGTGCTCGCAGGCCCAGCAGTACGCGTGGGTCCGCGACAACTACCCGCCGATCTACGCCCGGATCAAGGACGCGGTCGCGGCCGGCAACTGGGTTCCGGTCGGCGGCATGTGGGTCGAGGCGGACGGCAACCTGCCCGGTGGTGAGGCGCTCGCGCGCCAGCTCGTGCACGGCAAGCGGTTCTTCCTGGACGAGTTCGGCGTGGAGACGCGCGGGGTGTGGCTGCCGGACTCGTTCGGCTACAACGCCGCCTACCCGCAGCTGGCCAAGCTCGCCGGCATGGACTGGTTCCTCACCCAGAAGCTGTCCTGGAACGAGTCGAACCCGCTGCCGCACCACACGTTCTGGTGGGAGGGTATCGACGGCAGCCGGGTCTTCACCCACTTCCCGCCGATCGACACGTACAACGCCGTGATCGAGGGCGGCGAGCTGATGCACGCGGTCCGCAACTTCACGGACAAGGGCAAGGCGACCCGGTCGCTGGCGCCGTTCGGGCACGGCGACGGCGGTGGCGGTCCCACCCGGGAGATGATGGAGCGCGCCCGCCGGTTCGCCGACCTGGAGGGCGCGCCCCGGGTCACGGTCGAGTCGCCGGACGCGTTCTTCGAGGCCGCCCGCGCCGAGTACCCGGACGCGCCGGTCTGGTCCGGTGAGCTGTACCTGGAGCTGCACCGCGCCACCTACACCAGCCAGGCCCGGACCAAGGCCGGCAACCGGCGCAGCGAGCACCTGCTGCGCACCGCCGAGCTGTGGGCCGCGACCGCGGCCGTGCGCACCGGCGCGGACTATCCGGCCGCCCAGCTGGACGCGCTGTGGAAGACCGTGCTGCTGCACCAGTTCCACGACATCCTGCCCGGCAGCTCGATCGCCTGGGTGCACCGCGAGGCCGAGGAGACCTACGCGCGCGTCGCCGCCGAACTCGACACGCTGATCCGCGCCTCGACCGAGCGCGGCGGCGACCTGCTGCTGTTCAACACCGCCGGCCGGGACCGCCGCGAGGTCGCGCTCCTCGACGTGGCCGCCGACGGCGCGCAGGCCCTCGCCGACGGCCGGTTCGCGGTCGCGGCGCACGTGCCCGGCTCCGGCGCGGCCGCGCCCGACCCGGCGCTGTTCGCGGACACGCCGGTCACCGCGGTCGCCGGGCCGGACGGCATCGTGCTCGACAACGGCCTGGTCCGGGTGGTCCTGGACGAGGCCGGTCTGATCCGTTCCGTCTACGACCTGGCCGCGGCCCGGGAGACGCTCGCGCCCGGCATCCCCGGCAACCTGCTCCAGATCCACCCGGACCTGCCGAGCCAGTGGGACGCCTGGGACGTCGAGCGGCACTACCGCCGCAGCTCCGTCGACCTGACCGACGCCGAGTCCGTCGACCTCGCCGACGCCGGCCCGCTGGTGGCCACCGTGCGCATCGTGCGCACCATCAACAAATCCACGATCACCCAGTGGGTACGGCTGCGCGCCGGCAGCGCCCGCGTCGACTTCGACACCGAGGTGGACTGGCAGGAGCGCGAGAAGCTGCTCAAGGCCGCGTTCGGGCTGGACGTGCACGCGGACCGCGTCGCCTCCGAGATCCAGTTCGGCCACGTGTTCCGGCCCACGCACGCGAACACCGGCTGGGACGCGGCCCGGTTCGAGGTCTCCGCGCACCGGTGGGTGCACGCGGCCGAGCCCGGGTACGGCGCCGCGCTGATCACCGAGGCCACCTACGGCCACGACGCCGGCCGGCACACCCGCGACGACGGCGCCACGACCACCACGATCCGGCTCAGCCTGCTGCGCGCGCCCGGCAGCCCGGACCCGCAGGCCGACCTGGGCCGGCACCGGTTCACCTACGCGCTGCTGCCCGGCGCGACCGTCGCGGAGACCGTCGCGGAGGCGTACGCGCTCAACCTGCCGCTGCGCGCCGGCACCGGTGCCCCGATCGCGCCGCTGGTCACGCTGGACGGGCCCGGCGTGGAGATCGAGGCGGTCAAGCTCGCCGACGACGGCTCCGGCGACGTGATCGTGCGCGTCTACGAGTCGCTCGGCGGGCGCGGCCGGGCCACGCTGCGCGCCGGGTTCGACCTGGCCGCCGTTGACCGCACCGACCTGCTGGAACGGGTCTACGACGGGCAGTCGCCGGCCGTGGACGGGCGGGACATCGCGCTCTCGCTGCGCGCGTTCGAGGTCGTCACGCTGCGGCTGGGCCGCGCATGAACCCGTGGGACAGCCCCGACCTGCTCGGATCCGGGCGGATAGCCGCGCACGCGGTGCCGCGCGCGCCGGGCGTACCGCTGGATGGTTCGTGGCGTTTCCAGCTTTTGCCGTCACCGGTTTCTCCGGTCGGCGAGCAGTGGGGCTCGATCACGGTTCCGGGGACGTGGACGACGCAGCACCCGGGCGACCTGCCCTGGTACACCAATGTCACGCACCCGTGGCCGGGGAACCCGGCGATCGTGCCGGCGAAGAACCCGACCGGCGTGTACGAACGCGACGTGACCGTCCCAGCCGGGTGGGCCGGGCAGCGGATCGTGCTGCACGTCGGCGCGGCCGAGAGCGTGCTGATCGCCACCGTGGACGGCGTGCCGGCCGGCATGGGCAAGGACTCGCACCTGGCCACCGAACTCGACGTGACCGCGCTGGTCACGCCCGGCGGGACGCACACGATCCGGCTGACCGTGGTGAAGTGGTCGGACGCGACCGTGCTGGAGGACCAGGACCAGTGGTGGCACGGCGGGCTGACCCGGTCGGTGTACCTGTACGCGACGAATCCGGTGCACCTCGCGGACGTGCGGGTGACCGCGTCCGCGAGCGGGCGGCTGGTCGTCGATGCGCGGGTCACGACCACCGGTGACCGGCTGCCGGACGGGTGGGCGGTGGCCGCGACGCTGGACGGGGCGGCCGTACCGCTGGATCAGGAATTTGATCTTCAGCAGCGGGCGGACGAGCGGGTCTCCGACTGGCTCGGGCTGCCGCGGCTGCGCGCGGACCTTCCCGGCGTCACGCCGTGGTCGGCGGAGAATCCGGTGCGCTATCCGCTGACCGTGACGGTGCTCGACGCGGGCGGCACGGTGCTGGACTCGGTTTCGTTGAAGGTCGGGTTCCGGGATGTGCGCGTCGACGGTCGAGACCTGCTCATCAACGGGGAGCGGGTGTTCATCCGCGGCGTGAACCGGCACGACTTCGACCCGCTGACCGGGCGGACCGTCACCGAGGAGCAGGTGCGGGCCGAGCTGAGCCTGATGAAACAGTACGGGTTCAACGCGATCCGGACCTCGCACTACCCGAACGCGCCGATGGTGCTGGACCTCGCGGACGAGCTGGGCCTGTACGTGGTCGCCGAGGCGAACATCGAGACGCACGACCATGCGCACGAGATCGCCGGGGATCCGCGCTACCTGCCCGCGTTCGTCGACCGGGTGTCGCGGATGGTGTGCCGGGACCGCAACCACCCCAGCGTGATCATCTGGTCGCTGGGGAACGAGAGCGACTACGGCGTCAACCACGACGCGGCCGCGGCCTGGATCCGGCACGACGATCCGACCCGGCCGATCCAGTACGAGGGCGCGATCCGTGACGACTGGGACGGCGGCGCGCACGCCGGCGACATCGTCTGCCCGATGTATCCGTCGCTGGACGCGATCGTGAGCTGGGCGGCGGACCCGGGGCGGACCAGGCCGCTGATCATGTGCGAGTACTCGCATGCGATGGGCAACAGCAACGGGTCGCTCGCCGAGTACTGGGCGGCGATCGAGTCGACGCCGGGGTTGCAGGGCGGGTTCATCTGGGAGTTCTGGGATCACGGGATCCTGCAGCGGCTGTCGGACGGGCTTCCGGCCGGACCCGCTGCTGGTCCACAGTGGTCTTCCGGCGCGGCGGCGCCCGGATATCGCTGGGCGTACGGCGGTGACTTCGGGGATGCGCCGCACGACGGGACGTTCTGCGCGGACGGGCTGGTGTTCCCGGACCGGACGCCGAAGCCGGGCATGGCCGAGCACCGGGAGCTGGCGAGCCCGGTGCGGCTCACGCTCGCCGGTGACGTCGTCACGGTGACGAACCGGCAGCACTTCAACGGGCTTTCGTGGCTGGCCGCGGCGTGGGAGATCACGTCGGCGGACGGGACGATTGCCGTGCTGCCGGTCGTGTTGCCGCAGGTGGCCGCGGGCGAGTCGGGCATCCTTCCCGCCCCGCAGGTTCCGCCCGGCGATGCCGAGACCTGGGCGACCCTGCGCCTGACCAGCGCCGTCGACATGCCATGGGCACCGGAGGGTACGGAGATCGCGCGTCCACAGGTGCGGCTGCGCGCTGAGGGCCGGTCCTTCCCGACAGGCTCCGGGCTTCCGGCCGGTGCCGGGCTTCCGGCCGTTGTGGTCGGGGACGACGGCGTGCTGCGGCATCCGCTGCTGGTGGCCGGGCCGGTGCTCAGCCTGTGGCGGGCGCCGACCGACAACGACCGGATCGCCGGTCACGGTGAGCGCTGGCGCGACCTGGCGTCCCTCACCCGCACCCACCTGCACATCGACCGGAGCGCAGACCGGACCGTGGTGGAAAACCGCTACGGCGACGTGATCCACGTGCAGACCGTGACCGCCGCACCCGGCGGGCTGACCGTCACGGACGAGATCACGATCCCGGACACGCGCGACGACCTGCCCCGCGTCGGCGTGGTCCTGGAGACCGTGCCCGGCTTCGACACCCTGTCCTGGTACGGCCACGGCCCCGGCGAGACCTACCCTGACCGGACCGCCGGCGGCCCGATCGGCGCCTACACGTCCAGTGTCGACCGCGCGTTCACGCCCTACCTGCGCCCGCAGGAGAGCGGCGGGCGGCACGGCGTGCGGGTGCTGACGCTGACCGGACCGGCCGGCACGCTGACCCTGCACCCGGACACACCGCGTCAGATCAGCGCCACCCGCTTCCGGGCCGCCGACCTCGACGCCGCCACCCACCACGACGCACTCGTCCCGCGCGCCACCACCGTCGTCCACCTCGACGCCGCCCACCGCGGTGTCGGCACCGCCTCCTGCGGCCCGGACACCCGGGCGCCGTACCGGATCGGCCCCGGCCTGCACCGCCTCACCTGGACACTCCGGGGGGTCGGCCAGCCGTCCTGAGGGGGAACGGCCTCGCCGGAACGAGGGGGCGGGTCGCATGATCGGGTCCGGTCGGCTGCTGATCGGTGCGACCCGGGCCGTGCGCCTTCCACCGCACGTGGTCGCCTACCTACATTCGGTGTCTGCGGCTTCTCCTTCCTCGGAGGCCCCGTGCGAACACGATTCCGGCATGGTGCGGCCTGCGCCGCCGTCCTGATGGCCGCCGGCTGCGCGACACCCGGCGGGACCGCGGTCGTGCCGTCCGCCTCGGCCGAGGTCCCGGAACAGACGTTCAGCAAGGTGGCGCCGACCGCGGACTGCCCCCGGAAACCGGCCGCGGTGGAGGCCGGCGGCGGGACCGCGCTGCGGGCGACCACGCTGAGCTACGCGGCTCGCAACTTCGACGCCGACGTGGTGCTGTCCGACGAGGGGCTCGCCGCGATGCCGGGCGCGCTGACCACGGAGAAACTCATCGACCTGGACGAGGCGTTCCTGCACGGGGCGTTCGCGGCCGGCGGCGCGTACGCGCTGGTGTCGCTGGAGAACACCACAGGCGCAAACCTGAGTGTGTACGACGTGCGCCCGGTCAACATCGTGGTCGAGTGCGTCCCGCTCGCGGCGATGGTCTCCTACGGCAACGAGGGCGGCGACCAGTCACAGATCGTGTTCAACATGGACGCGGACTCCCCGATGCCGCACCTGCTCGACGACTCCGGCGGGATCGGCGGCCCGTACTTCGAGGAGTACCCGGCGATCGAGTTCGAGGGGCACGGCAAGGAGTCGTTCCTGCTCTACTTCATCTCGGAGTTCGGGGCGTACTCCTTCGAGGTGCTGATCTCGTACGAGACGGGCGGCCGGAAGGAGCAGGTGCTGGTCCGGAACGGGTTCGTGCCGTTCCGCGTCGCCACCGACCTGTGCCCGGACGGGGAGGCCCGGATGTCGATGACGGACCGGGAGGTGGAGCACATGCGCGCGCTGCGGTACGGCGAGGTGCGGCAACGCGGCCGGCAGTGGGTGCCGGAGGTCGTGGATCCGGACGATTGGGCACGGCAATGTCCGACGCTGTGAGGCGTACCGGCGTCATGTTGTCGATCTTGTTCTTTTTGACGGCTGCCTGTGCTTCGCCCGAGCCGGATCCGCCTGCTGCCCCGGATCCGCCCGCTGTCTCGGCCCCGCCGGTCTACGGGCCGATGGAGTTTCACCAGCTCGGCATCTGCCAGACCGACTGCCGGTCGACCGGTGCCATCCCGGTCGCGCATCCGGACTGGGGGAGCATCTGGCTGCTGTCCTACACCAGCGGCTCGACGGAGTGGGAGAACGAGTCCGGGCTGCTCGCCATCGGCCCCGCCGACCGGGTGCTGTGGCGCTGGAAGGGCGGGGACTGGTTCACGCTCGAACCGGCTTCGCCCGCATCGGACCGGACCGGTCACCTGTTCCTGCGGTACAACCCCGGACGATACGACGGGCTGCTGGTCCTGGCACCGACGGCAGGGGGCTTCGAGGACTTCGGCACGCTGCCGTCCGAGGCGGAGCTGCCGACGTCCCGGTTCTACAGCGTGGTGCTGGTCGACGGCGACGGCGACGGGATCTTCGACATCCGCGAGGACATCAACGACTGCGACCCGAACTGCGCGGAGGGTAGTTATGAGTCGGTCCTGCACCGATGGAACGGATCCGACTACCGGCCGGACTGACCGGCTCGCGTGGCGTTTCACCGCGGCAGGCCTGTTCCTGCCGTCGCCCGGGTCCGTGCCGGACGGGCCCGTTCTTCCCGGGGACGTTCCGTCCGGCGTGGGTGCGTTCGCTCTCGGGCCCGGTGGCCTGTACGTGCGGGTCGCGGCCGCCGGCCGGCCCGCAGACCCGTCGCCGGAGCGGAACCCGCTGCTGCCGGACTCCGGGGTGGACCCAGGGCTGCCGGGCTCCGGACCGGGCCCCGTGCCTGTGCCGGTTCCGACTCCGGCCGCGGCCTCTCCCGGCGACGATGCCGAGATGCTGCGCGCCACCCGGGCCCAGGCACGCGCGACCTGGCTGGGCGCGCTCGTCGCACTGGCCGCGCTCGTCGTCTCCGCGCTGGCCTGGTCCGGCCAGCAGAACGTCAACCGGCAGCAGCAGCGACTCAACGACTACCTGCTGCTCCGCGAGGAACGCGTCTACGCCTCCCGGGTCGCCGTCTGGGCCGTCCAGGCCCAGCAGGACAGCAGCGTCCTGTCCGCCGGCCTCGACGTCGTCATGCAGAACCGTGCCCCGGTCCCGATCCGCCGCCTCCGTATCAGCGCCTGGATCACCACCGACGACCTGCACCCACCGGTCCGCGGCGCGATCGACCTCGGCGAGCTGGAACCCTGCCAGATGGTCAGCTTCCGCCTCTCCCCACCCACCGGCACGACGTTCCTCCCCACCGGCGACGGCTGGCTCGGCTACACCGGCCTGTCCGTCGACTTCTCCGAGGCCGACCGCGCCTGGCGCCTCACCAGCTCCAGCCTCACCCTCCAGACCGGTGCCCAGCCCCCCGACCTGGCCACCGCCGCCCTCGTCATCCCCCGCTCCCGCACCGCCACCCCCATCGGCGACTGCGGCGAGTCCAGTTGACGGCCGGAGCCAGGACCACGACTCCGTCAGGCCGCCGAGACGTCCACGCGCGACGGGCGCAGCCGGAGGCTGATCAGCGCCGTCACCCCGAACACGACCGCCTCGTAGACCATCGCGCGCCCGAACGCCGCCCCGCCCACAGGCGCGAAGTAGACCAGCCCCGCCGCCGTCACCCCGATCGACCCGCCCAGCTGCTGTGCCGTAGGCAGCAGCCCCGCCGCCGACCCGGCCGCCACCTCGCCCACCTCGGCCAGCACCAGCGCGAACACCGAGGCGGTGAACGCGCCGAACGCGGCACCACCGACGGCCAGCACCGGCAGCGCCGCCCAGCGCCCGCCCGGCAAGCCGATGAGCAGCGCGAGGACCAGGGTCATCCCCGCCAGCGCCAGCGACGCGCCCGTGAGCAGCCGTGCCCCGAAGAGACGCGACAGCGCGGGCGCGCTCGGGCTGCCCAGTACGGCCGCGGCCGCGAACGGCGCCGAGACCAGCGCGGCGGCCACCGCCGAATACCCCGCAACGGACTGCAGGTGCAGGAACAGCAGGTAGGTGAACGACGGCACGCCGGCGTTGAACACGAACACCAGCAGCACCCCGGACCGCGCGGTCCGGTCGTGGAACACCGACGGATGGACCAGCGGATCCGGCCGGTGCGTGAGCGTCCACGCGAATCCACCGAGCGCGGCCGCGCCCACGGGGAGGCCGGCCCACGTCCACCCGGCCTCCCGTCCCAGCGCGAGCGGCAGGATCAGCGCGCCGAACCCGGTCATGGCCAGCACCGCACCGGCCCAGTCCACGCGCTGCCCGCCCGCGCCGCGCCCGCGCGGCAACACGCTCGCCCCGGCCAGTGAGGCGAGCGCGACCGGCACCGTGACCAGGAAGATCGCGCGCCAGCCGAGGCCGGGAAGGTCGGCGCCGAGGAGCAGCCCGCCGATCAGCGGCCCGGCCAGCGACGCCACCCCCATCGTGGCGCCGAACAGCCCCAGTGCACGCGGCCGCCGCTCCGGGGCGACCGCCACCCGGATGATCGACAGGACCTGCGGGGCGACCAGTCCGCTGCCCGCGCCCTGCAGCAGCCGCGCCGCGATCAGTGAGGCGGCGCCGGGCGCGCACGCGCATGCCACCGACCCGGCCGTGAACACGACGGTCCCGATGACGAACAGCCGCCGGTAGCCGTACCGGTCCCCGAGTCGTGCGGCCGTGATGAGCAGGCAGGCGTACGTCAGCGTGTACCCGGCCAGCACGAGCTGCACCGCCCCCGGCCCGGCCCCCAGCCCGGCCTGCATGGCCGGCGCGGCGACCTGCGCGATCGTGACGTTGAGCAGTTGCACGAAGGTCGCGCTCAGCACGACCGGGAGCACGAACCGTCCACTGTTCACGGGACGAGCGCCGCGGCGAGTTCCCGCGGCCGGGCGGCGAACGGGCTGTGGCTGCCGGGCAGCGTACGCACGGTGAACGCGTTGCCGGGCATCGCCCGATCGGCCTCCGCGATCATCAGGTCCTGCACGGCCGGCGCGAGCGCCCGATCGTCGGCGCAGCGCAGGAACGTGCGCGGGATCCGCCCCCACCGCGCCTCGGTCACGGCGACCGGCGACGCCGGGACGGCCAGCGGCAGGTCGGGGCTCAGCGCGGACCGCCAGCGGTCGAACCGGTCCCGTGGCGTGTCGTGGTAGTGCGTCTGCCACAGCTCCTCGACGTACACGGGATCCGGCGAGAGCGGGTTGATCCGCACCGCGCCCAGCGCCTCCGGATCACCGAGCGGAAGACGCTGCCCCCGTGCCGTGGCGTTCTCCGGCGTGCCGAGATAGTCGAAGAACCGCGGCCGCCCGGCCGGGACGAACGCGGACAGGTACACGATCCTGTCCACCAGCTCCGGCGCCCGTTCCACCGCCAGCGACGCGGGCCCGCCGCCCGCGCTGTGCGCGACGAGCACGACCGTGTCGTACCGCCGGACCTGCCGCAGCACGGCCAGCACGGCCTCGGCGCAGTCGTCCATCGTCACGCCGGCCAGCGCCGACTTCTCGGTCAGCAGGCCGGGCTGGCCGGGCAGCAGGTATCCGGCCGGCAGCGGCGCGTCGAAGCCGTGCCCCGGCAGGTCGACGGCCACGCTCGCGGCACCCCGCGCGGCGAGCGCGCGCCCGGTCGCCGCCCACTGCCCGCTGCCGTGCCAGGCGCCGTGCACGAGGACATAAACGGTGTCTGTCATGCCCGTCAGCCAAGTCGAGCGCCACCGGACCATCCACCGAAAGATCTGACAAGCCGCTCGGCGATACTTCTCAGGTATCACCGAGGAGGCTGATCATGGAGGCGCGACATCTGCGGTACGCGCTCGCGCTCGCCGAGGCGGAACACTTCGGCCGGGCCGCCCACACGCTGGGGATCGCACAACCCCCGCTGTCCAAACAGATCGCCGACCTGGAACGCGAGGTCGGCGTGCGGCTGTTCGACCGCACCCGCCGGGGCGTGTTCCCGACGGCCGCCGGGGAAGCCTTCCTCACCAGGGCGCGCCGGGCGCTCGACGAGATGGCGGCCGCCACGATCGACGCGGGCCGGGCCGCGCGCGGCGAGACCGGCCGCCTGCGCCTCGGATTCATCGCCTCATCGCTGCTGGACCCGCTGCCGGGCGTCCTGAGCAGGTTCGGCCGCGAACGCCCCGACGTGCGACTCGCACTCCATGAGATGTCGAGCAGCCGCAGCACCGCCGCACTCGTCGCCGGCGAACTCGACGTGGCCATCACGCTCGGCCCGCCACGGGGCGCCGGCGCCGAGCACCTGACCGCCGTCCCCATCGGACACGACCACCTGGTCGTCGTCGTCAGCGCCACCCACCCCTACGCCGGCCGCCCGTCCGTCACCGTCGAACAGTTGCGACAGCAGCCACTGATCGTGGCCCCCGGCGAGGACGAGCCCGCCATCACCGCCGGTCTGCGTACCCTGCTCGGTGAGAACTCCCCGGCCCTGCTCGGCGCGACCGTCGCACGCGACATCCACACGATCATCGGCCTCGCCGCCTCCGGCATCGGCGTCGGCCTCGGCCCTTCCCGCATGCTGTCCGCCCCGCGCCCCGGCACCTGGTTCTGCGACGTCTCCCCGCGCACGCCCCTGCCCGACCTCGTCCTCTCCTTCACCACCCACGACACGTCCCCCGCGCTGCACGCCTCCCACTTCGCGGTGGTTGCGGTCCGCACGCTCCCGCGGGCACCGGTCGTCGCTGGCGCTCCTCCCTTCCGCTGCCGCGGGTGGCTGAGCTCACACCAAAACCCGCCCGCGCGCTCGGTTTCGGGCACCCTTTCCCGTGATCGGTGCGTCGCCCATGTTGCTGGAACGGCATGGGGGACGCACCGATCACGGAAAGGACGTCGCGTGCGGCACGCGACGCGCCTCGCGCAACGCGAGTGCGGCGGCACTCGCGTGTTCTTCCGTGCACCGCGCGGAACCGGCTCCGACGCCGGGAGGCAAGCGAAGCGCCAGCGGAGTCTTGGCGTATGGCGAGGTTTGCCCGCGGGAGCAGCGCTGCTGGGCCACGCCGGGAGCGGGAAGATGAATTTGATCTTGATCTTCGCGCCGCAGGCAGCGCGCCACTCATCGCGAGGGCGTCAGGGCCGGGGTCTGGGGTCGTTCCCAGGCGAGTTCAAGCGCCTGCGGGAGCGGCGCTGCTGGGCCACGCCGGGAGCGGGAAAGCGATCTGGCTTTGAGCTTTGTGGCCGGTCAGCGGGGTGATGACGGCTCGGGGACGGGGTTGCGGAGGGTGTCGAGCTCGGCGAGGTAGAGCGACTGCAGGTGGGCGTGGTGGCGGAGCAGCAGCGTGAGCTCGTCGGCGGTGTAGTGGCTGATGAGCTGCGCGGCGCGGGCGGCGAAGTGGGCGTAGGGGTGTTCCAGGTCGGCGGCGCGTTCGGGGCGGAGCGTGACGATGACGCGGCGGCGGTCGGCGGGGTCGCGGTCGGCGGTGATGAAGCCGGCCTGCTGGAGGCGGCGGAGCATGCTGGTCACGGCGCCGGTGGTGAGGTTGGTGCGGGCGGCGATCCGGCCGGCGGTGGTGGGGCCGGAGTCGGCGAGGAAGTCCAGGCACTCCAGGTCGCTGACGGTGAGGCCGAGGCGGTCCGCGATGGCGGAGCGGAACACGGTGGACAGCCGTGCGGTCTCGCGGCCGGCGCGCATCAGGTCGGTCAGCGCGGACTCGTCGGACATGTGCGCCATCATGCCTCGGGGACGGTGACGCGGTGCAGTTTGGGCAGGACGCGGGTCAGGATCCAGTGCGGGGCGGGTGCGCTGCCGGTGAGCCGGCGCATCAGCGTGGCGGCGGTGTCGACGGCGTGGAAGGCGTAGGGGACCATCTCGTCCTGGTACCGGGCGATCGCCTCCTCGACCGGCTCGCCGTTCGACCGGGCTTCGACGAGGTGGTGGCCGAGCAGGGCGGCGTCGCGGAGCGCGGTGTTGCCGCCGTGCGCGCCGAACGGGGGCATGGCGTGGACGGCGTCGCCCATCATGGTCGCGTTCGGTATCGCCCAGCGGCGCGGGCGGCGGCCGGTGGCGAAGAGGTTGAGGACGGTGGCGTCCAGTTCGGCGGTGTCGACCAGGCGGCGGATGAGCGGGTGGAAGCCGACGCTCATCCTGGCGGCGAGGTCCCGCATGGCCAGCAGGTCGCCGTGGACGCCGGTGGGGACCTCCTCCTGTTTCAGCAGCAGTCCCCACATGACGTAGTCGTCGCCGGTGGGCGCGTAGCTGCCCGGGGCCAGGCGGGCGAACGCGTCGCGCGGGCTCTCGCCGAAGCGCATGGAGGTGAAGAAGAACGCGCGGCCCGGCCGGTGGGCGAGCGCGAGGACGCCGCTGGTGCGCAGCGCGTCCGGGATGACGCTCTCGCCGTGCTGCCGCAGCGGTGATCGGCCGTAGATGCCGGCCATCGGGGTGTTCTCCGGGGCCGCGTCCGGGGTGAGCTGGGCGCGTAGCGCGGAGCCGATGCCGTCCGCGGCCACGACGACGGTCGCGGCGGTGGTCCGTCCGTCGGAGAAGCGCAGTTGCAGGCCGTGCGGGCCGCCGCGTTCGACCGCGGCGGCGGACCTGCCGTAGTGGACGCGTCCGTCGAGGCCGGACAGCAGGATCGAGCGCAGCGTCAGGCGGTCGACCTGGCGGGTGGCGTGCGGCTCGTCCTTGAACGTGATGGTGAACGCGTTCCGCAGCCGGCTGTCGGTGAAGCGCAGGTGCCCGCCGGGTTCGTCGCCGGTGGCCAGGGCCAGGCGGTAGAGCGGGCGGGGGAGGCTCTCGCGCAGTGCTTCCAGACCGTGCCGGTCGAGGATGATCCGGTAGCCCTGCCGTCGGACGAAGGGGCCGGGGTCCCGCTCGTAGACGTGCACGTCGACGCCGGCACGCTGCAGGTATTGGGCGAGGCAGAGCCCGGACAGTCCGGCGCCGGCGATCGCCACGGTGAAGTCGGTCGATACGCTCATGCGGTTATCTTAATGACTAAGATGATTGTGGCAAGGCCGGGCCACCCCCGATCACACATGGCCCGGCCCGTCCACGGTCCTGGCTGACGGGCTTGATCAGCGTCATGAGTGTGGTCCCGTACGGTTAATGAAACGTTGTCGTCGTACGGGACGGGAGGCCGTGGTGGAGGTCCGTCTGCTGGGTCCGGTGGAGATCTGGGCGGACGGCCGCGCGGCCGCGCTCGGTCCACCGCAGCGACGGCACACGCTGGCGGCCCTGGCGGTCGACGCGGGACGGCCGGTCACCATGGAGACCCTGGTCGCGCGGGTGTGGGACGAGCCGCCGCCGAAGGCCGCCAGGGTGCTGCAGGTGCACATCACGCACCTGCGGCGGCTGGTGGGTGCGCCGTTGATCCGGCGTTCCAGCGGCTACGTGCTCGACGTCGCGCCCGAGCGGGTGGATGTGCACCGGTTCGCGGACCTGGTCCGGCGTGCCCGGGACGCGGAGCCGGCCGAGGCGCTGACGCTGCTGCGCACGGCCCGCTCCCTGTGGCGGGGCACGCCGCTTGCGGGGCTGACCGGGCAGTGGGTGGAACGCTTGCGGCAGGCGTACGCGGAGGAGTATCTCGCGGCGAGCGTGGCCTGGGGCCTGGCCGAGCTGCGCGGCGGCAACCCGCTCGCGGCGCTCGGGCCGCTTGCCACGCTCGCGGCCGACCACGCGCTGACCGAGCCGCTGGCCGACGTGCTGATCCGCGCGTACGTCGCGGCGGGGCGGCCGGCCGACGCGCTGGCCTACTACGCAGAGTTTCGCGGCCGGCTCGCGGACGAGCTGGGCGTCGACCCCAGCGCCACGCTGCAGGAACTGCACCGGGCCATCCTGCGCGGCGACCGTGTGGAGCCGCGGGAGACCGTCGCGACGCCGGCCCAACTGCCGGCCGACGTCCCGGGCTTCGCCGGACGGACGCTGGCCATGCACACGCTGGACAACCTGCTCACCGAGACCGCGATGGCCGTCGCGGTGGTGTCCGGCACGGCCGGCGTGGGCAAGACCGCGCTGGCCGTGCACTGGTCACACGCGGTGCGGTCCCGGTTCCCGGACGGGCAGATCTTCGTGAGCCTGCGCGGCTTCGGCCCCACCGGACAGGTGGTCTCCCCGCAGGAGGCGCTCCGCGGGCTGCTCGACGCGCTCGGCGTCGCACCCGGGCGGGTGCCGGCCACGCTCGACGCGCAGGCGGCGCTGTACCGCAGCGTGGTGGCCGGGCGGCGGCTGCTCATCGTGCTGGACAACGCCCGCGACGTCGAACAGGTCCGGCCGCTGCTGCCGGGCACCGCCACGGTCGTCGTCGTGGTGACCAGCCGGGCCCAGCTCACCGGTCTGCTGGCCGACGGCGCATCCTCGGTACCGCTGGACCTGCTGTCCAGGGCGGAGGCCGAGGAACTGCTGACCAACCGGCTCGGCCCGGCCGTCGTCGCGCAACGTGACGCGCTCGACCAGGTCATCACGGCCTGTGCCCGGCTGCCGCTGGCACTGAGCATCGCCGTGGCGCGCACCCGGCAGACGAACTTCCCGCTGAGCGCGCTCGCCGCCGAACTCGACGAGGCCAGTGAACGGCTGGACGCGCTGGAGGTCGGCGATCCGGCCGGTGACGTGCGGGCGGTGCTGTCCTGGTCGTACACCGCGCTGAGCGAGCCCGCGGCCCGGCTGTTCCGGCTGCTCGGGCTGGCCTTCGGGCCCGACATCGACGTGCCCGCGCTGACCAGACTGGCCGGGGAGCCCGTGCACGGGCTCCGCGCGCCACTGCGTGAGCTGACCCGGGCGAGCCTGGTGACCGAGTACGCCCCCGGCCGGTACACGCTGCACGATCTGCTGCGCGAGTACGCCGCCGAACTCGCGCGCCGCGACGACGCCGAGGACGTCCGCCGGTCGGCCACCGTGCGCCTGCTGGAGCACTACACCCATTCCGCGTACGCGGCCGACCGCCTGCTCAACCCGCCCCGCGAGCCCATCCTCCTGCCGCTCGGCGGACCGGCCGCCGGCGAGCAGTTCGCGGATCTCACCGCCGCGATGACCTGGCTGGGCGAACATCATGCCGTCCTGCTCGCGGCGCTCCGGCACGCCGCCGAGACCGGGTACGACCGGCTTGCCTGGCAACTCGCGTGGTCGCTGGACACCTACTCGTCCCGGAAAGGTCACCTGCACGATCAGATCGAGTCGTGGCAGACCGTCATCGAGTGCGCCGCCCGTCTCGGCGAACTGCCGGCCCGCGCGTACGCGCATCGGAACCTGTCACAGGCCAACATCAGGCTCGGCCGCTGGACCGAGGCGCACGACAGCCTCCGGCGCGCGCTGGACCTGTTCACGACGCTCGGCGACCGTGTCGGTCAGGCCCGTACGGAACACCACCTCGCGTACCTGTGGGGGCAGCGCGAACAGCCCGCCACCGCGCTCGAGCACGCCAAACAGGCCCTCGCGCTCTTCGCGGGCACCGACGACCGGGCCGGCCAGGCCGAGGCGCTGAACGCGATCGGCTGGTACCACGCGATGCTCGGCGAGTTCACGCAGACGCTGACGCACTGCCGCCAGGCCCTCGACATCTTCGAGGCCGACGGTGACCTGCACGGGGCCACCGGCACCTGGGACAGCATCGGGTACGCCCACCACAACCTCGGCCACCACGCCGAGGCCATCGACTGCTACGAGCATGGCATCGCTCTGGCCCGCACCCTCCAGCACGACTACTTCGTCGCCGAACTGCTCGTCCACCTCGGCGATTCGCATCTGGCGGCCGGCCGGCCCTCGGCCGCGCGTGTCGCGTGGACGGAGGCGGAACAGCTGTTCACCGCACTCGACCACCCGAGCGCCTCCGACGTCCGCGAGTCGTTACGCCGCCTGGACGACCCGGTCGGCGCCGACCAGGGGCCGCCCGCCTGATCGTACCGTCGAGGCCGGCCGGACATCGAGCGGAGTCGCCTCGACCAACACGACCACGGCGGGAGCCGCGTGTCCTTTCCGGTGCCGCGCGGAACCGGCTCCGATGCCGGGAGGCAAGCGGAGCGCCGGCGGAGTCTTGGCGGACGGCGAGGTTTGCCCGCGGGAGCAACGCTGCCGTACCACGCCGGAAGCGGGAGGATGATTTTGTGGGCCGTGGCGGCATCGCGCGCCTCAATCGGCGAACGGCTCCCGCGCCCGGCGGCCGCAGTCGGGACGTTCACGAGCGGACAATGCCATGACCGCCTCCTCCGGACAGGGTGCGGGCCAGCCGGGCCGCCTCCGTGACCAGCCGGGACCGGCCGCCGCGTGCCGCGACCGCGGTCACCGATGGCAGGTCTTCCGAGGCGTGGACCGCCGCGGCCGCGGACTCCGCCACGGACAGCAGATCCGGCACGGCCGCCCCGGAGAAACCGGGGGAGAGGACGGCCGGGATCAGCTCGCGGACCATCGCCCACACGTCGGCCGCGGCGCCGGCCCGCACCAGGTCCGTGAGGCCGGCGGCGACCCGGTTCAGGCGGAGGGTCCGGGCGCCGGCGAGCGCGGCCAGTTCCCGGCCGAGCAGCCTGCCGTCCAGGTCGTGGCGGGCGGCGAGGAGCAGGGTGGCGTCGATGGTGGCGAGGCGTTCGACGGGGCGGGCGGCGGTCAGGCCGTGGGCGAGGCAGATCGCGGTCGCGGGGCCGAACGGGCCGCCGCACCGGGCCAGCGCCGGCAGCACGGCGAAGGTGCCGTAGCCGTTGTGCTCGACCGAGTAGGCGAGGTGCCGTTGCAGGTGGGCGGCGAGCAGTTCGCGGTGGCCGGGCAGCACCAGCGGCCACTCGCCGACCCGGTGCGGATGGAACCAGGCCGCGGGTACGTCGAGCAGCCCGTCCGGGACGGTCAGCGCCGGATGTGCGGCGGTCGAGACCACGGCTCTGCGGGCCGGGGAGGTCCAGTGCTGCGCCCAGACCTCGAACGTTTCCGGCTCGCCCTCGACGACGGTGCTCTGCGGCGTGGGCAGGCCGCCGTCGCGGAGCCAGGCCGCGAACGCGCGCCCCGCCGGAGTGGACAGCCGGGCGGCCCGGTCCACGATCGCGGCGTCGACGTCGGGCGGCATCCGCAGCAGCGCCTGGGACAGGTCGTAGGGCTCAGGCTGCCAGGACTCCAGCAGCGCGAGCACACGGGCCGGATCGACGTACCCCTCGATCGTCGCGGGCAGGGCCAGCAGCGTGGGCGGTGGCGAGCCGCCGGTCACCAGCAGGGCGACCTCGTAGACACGCTCGATCAGCATCCGGTCCGGTGGCGCGATGGGGAATCTGTCGGGGGCGGGACGCTCCCAGCGGCCGTCGACGACCGCGCGGACCAGCATGACCACCAGCTCGTCGTGCCAGTGCGGCACGGTGATCGAGTCGTACGCGGCGGCGAGGGTACCGCGGTCCGCGTGGGCGAACCGCATCGTGCCCTCCAGGAACAGGTCCAGCTGCAGCGGGTCGGTGCGCGTGCGGCGGATGAGCGCGCCGGCGACCGCCGCCAGCTCCTCGATCGTGCCGATCGGCGCCGGCGCGGGCTCCACGGCGGCGCCGGTCACGGTCTCCGCAACGGCCGGACGGCCGGGCGTGACGACGCCGAGCAGCACATCCGCCTGCCTGCGCAGGTCGCCGTCCAGACCGGCGGCGGCGTCCGCGAGCAGGTCGTGCCCGGCCGCGCCGACCGCGGGCAGGTGCCGGGCGGCGACGTGCAACGTCCGTTCCGCCAGGTCCCGGGCATTGTTGCCGAGACCGGCCAACAGGGCAGCGAACAATTCCACCTCGGGGGTACGGGCAAGCGCCGTGTCCAGCCAGCCGAGCACGATCCGGACCAGCTTCTTCTCCGTGCGCGGCAGGACCGTGTAGGCCGCGCCGACCAGCTGTTCCGTGGCATCGAGCGCGCGCAGCGCCTCCGCCGCGAGGACCGCGACCGCACCGTGCGGTCCGGCGAGCATCGCGGCGTACTCCCGCTCGTGCGGTGAGGTCTCCGCGACCGTGGGTGCCAGCATCCGGTAGAGCTGAACCACAGGGCGGATCCCGCTCGGCCGCCCGCCGTCGCGCAGCCGCAGCACGCAGTGCTCCAGCATCGCCGCCCGGTCGTATCCGCCGTCGGCGCAGAGCCGGGCCAGCGCGCCCGGACCGTTGCCGGTCAGCTCCTCGGTGACACCGGGAACCTCGAAGACGTGCGGCAGCAGCACCGGCGTCCACGGATCGGCGCGGTACCGGTCGGCGTCGTGGCCGATCTCCCGCAGCCAGCCGAGCAGCACGCCCTCGGTCGGCGGGGGCGGCCGGCCGAGGTCGCGCCACAGCGCGTTCACCAGCGGCCAGTGCTGGTAGGTGTCCGTAGGGCGTAGCCGCTTCGCCAGTCCGCGGGCGACCGCCGTGATCGACGGACGTCCGGGCGCACGCAGCATCCGCAGGACCGTGCCGGCCCGGTCCGGCGGCAGCCCACGCCCGGCCTCGTCGGAGCGTAGGCAGGCGACGACAGCAGCGGCCGTGGGCAGGCACGCCGCGCCGGTGACCTGCAGCGCGTAACCGCGGTCCAGATAGAGTTTCCACAGCTCGGTGTGCCAGGGCGGGTGCTCGAACTCGAATGTTCTCAGTGGCGCCGCGAGCGCCCGCCGATCCGCTTCGCCCATGTCCATCAGCGCGTCGGCGAGCCGGTCCGTCTCGCCTGCCTGCAGACAAGCAGACACCTGGGCGAAGGAAAGCGGCATGGCCGGACCGTACCGCGGCCAGGTTGCGGCGAATGCCGAATCGGGGCAGGCCAAGTCAGGGCAGACCACGTAGCCGTTGGCGGACGGCGGTGGGTCGCTGGCCGCTCGGAGCCTGAGTGACGATCACTCTGTGCTTCATGCAGAGACGTCAAGCGTCGGATTGAGTCGTCGCCAATGGATGTAAGTCTGCGTTGAGCACCTGAAGTGAGTGAATTGTGAGGCCGTTGGCACCTGGGTGCCGGTCGCTTAAGGTGGTTACAGAAAGTCAGCAACATCAGTGTTAGCCAGACCGAGACAGCCCCCCAGCGTCTCGCCGCCAGCTCGGTCCCGGCTCCCGGTCACGTGTTCCGGAGAAGGGGGATCCTCATGCAACCAGGCTGGCATCACTCCGCGGGCCGTCCTTCCGCGGCTGAGCTCTCGACGACCGTGGCGGCGCTCCGCGCCCGGTCCGCGCGGGTGCAGAGCACGTTCGCGGCGGTCTGCTATCCGCACTCGAGCGCGGACCCGAACGCCTCGCTGTTGCGGATCATGACTGACGCGCTGTCGTGCCAGCACGCCGACGGCTCCTGGGGCTCGGATGACACTCCACGGCAGAAGCCGTGCTTTACCGCACAGACGATCACGATGCTGGCCAGGTTGGGGATCCACTACGACAGGGCGGCCGACGGCGGCCGTGATGTGCTCGGACTCGGGCATGTGGTGCAGCGCGCGGCGGACTGGCTGGAGACGGTGCAGCGTGCTGACGGAGGATGGGGCGAGGACGCCTGGGACACCTGCCAGGTGCTGCTCGCGCTTCACCTGTGCGGCTATCGCGTCGGGGATCGCTGCGTGGACCGCGCCTTGGAGCTGTTGCGGTTCCACGTCTCGCAAGGGTGGCCGGACCGCGGCTCCTACTGGTTCGGGGCCGGTTTTCTCGGCGCGGCCATGCACGTCTTCAACCGATACGAAGATCCCACGTTCGCGTCCCGGGCCTTCAACCAGATCTGGGAGTTCTGGGATGACGAGTCGTCCTGCTTCCGGTCCTCCGGCGAACCCGACGGCCAGCACGCTCCGGCATCATGGCAGACCGCCTGTGCACTGTCGGGCTTCCGCTCGTTCGGCGCGGTCTCATTGGTTCCCGATCGGGTCACCCGGGCGTACGCGTGGCTGGTCAAGGCGCAGTCTCCGGACGGGAGCTGGGGTTCGGGCCCTCAGGAGATAACCAGCTACTGCACGCTGCAGGTAATCAACGCCATGTGCCTGAACGAGTGCAGTGTCAACCGCGAGGCGGCCGTGAGAGGCGCGCAATGGTTCATCGACCTGTATTCCCTCGACGGTCCGCTGACCACCCGCCTGATGACCGCCGCAGCGGTGGCGCGGACCATGAGCGAAGGTCTCGTCACACAGGTGTCGTTCTACTGGGTGGAGGAGATCCTGGACCTGTTGGAGCAGTACAAGCAGCTTTCCGAGGTACAGGCCGAGAGTTGTCAGGCGGCGGACGTCGAGCTGGCGGACGCGCGCACACGGTGGGCCGATCTCGACCGGAAGGCAGCCGGAGCCCGTGACGAACTCGAGAGCGGGTTGAAGCGGAACATGGAGATGGCGGAGGAATTGAGCCGCGTGCGGGAGAACGAGGCCGGCACCCGAGCCTTGCTTGACAGCTATGCCTTCAGGATGACGCCGCACCAGATCGTGGTGCTGTTCTCGAGCGCTGTCCTGGTGGTGTTTCTAGCGGGCTTCCTTCTCCGTTAGGTCCCGCGCATGTCGTCGGCGAGCCGGGCGGCGATCAGTTCGTCCGCCCACAACAGAGGCATGATCATGCTGGTGCGCCCGGCGGCGATCAGCGCCGGGGAGCGGTCGAGTGCTGCGGCGTAGTCCTGGCCGCTGAGGTGATCGATGCGGGCATCGGGTGTCCGGGACGACAGGAACACGGGCAACGACGCCAGGTTGAGATCGCGGGCGGCGAGGGCGGAGCGGGCATAGTGCGACACGCCTCCGCGGTAGTCGCATCCGGCGATGTTGCCCCAGGCGACGGCATCAAGGAGATCGTCGGCGATGATGCGTGGGACGATCTCGCCGTTGGCGGCCAGTTCCGGGACGTCGGCGTCAGTCACGTACCCGGTACGGCCGCAGCGGGCGCAGCCGAACCGAGGGCTGGAGCCGGGATACTCGGTCAGCTCGAGCCGGGTACCGCAGACGCACCGCTTCCACAGCGGCCCGGCGCCGCATGCGCGCGTGAGTGCCGCGCGTGAGTGCCAGAGCGCTGCGAGATGACCGGCAATCAGTGGGAGAGCCGCTGATCCGGGAATGAACAGTGTGGGTAGTGCGAGTGCCTGGTTGACGATCCAGCTCAGGACGAGGGTGTTGAAGTCAGCGAGGCTCGCCGCGTCGGCCGCCGCTTTCTCGAACACGCCGACGAGCACGTCGAGCCTGTTGTCGGCGCGGGCGCGCTGCCGGGCACGACTGGCACCCCTCGGCAGTGACGCGGCCTGCTGGCGCGCCCAGACGCGGAGGCTGGAGCCGAGCAGACCGACGAAGTCGGGCGTCGGCGCCTCCTCATTGGTCATCCATGCCGGCGCACCATGGCGCGGCGGAGCGGGAAGACGCCACACGCCGTCCCGCGACGGCAAGGACGGCAGCATCGCCTGGCGGTACCGGCGGTCGTCGTTCACGTCGTAGTCGACGACGAAGAAGGTCTCCGCGTACGCGCCGCCGAGCAGTCTGTTCAGGACGTTGGTCAGTGTCGCCTGCGCGACCACGTTCACCGACGGCAGGAAGTTCGGCTGATGGGCTACGCGCAGGCACGGCGCGCCACCCCTGTACCGGTCGAGATTCTCCATGACACCGGCGGTCAGTGTGCCCGCACGGGCGTGGAAGGTACGGATCTGTTCGGACAGGATCGCTCGATCCGCGCCAGAGACGGGGAATTCGACCGCGGGCGACCTATCTCCCGACTGCGTGTGTACCCGGCAGAGCCCGGCGAAGTCGTCAAGCGATTCAGCACTCAGCCAGCGGGGCCGGCTACGGTCAGACAACGGCGTGTGTCACCTGGCGGATGCCTGCCAGAACAGCCGCAGGGTCGTCCGCGCCCCAGACGGCCTCGCCGACGCACACGCCGGTGGCCCCCGCCACCATGCATTCCTTGGCCCAGCCGATAACCGCTTCCGGCTGGCCGCTCTTCGGCGCGCCCTGTGCCAGCAGAGCACCGCCGTCACACCATGACACGGCCTCCTCGACGACCCGCGGATCCGCGCCGTACATGTTCACGACATCGGCTCCGAGCTCGAACGCCATGCGCGCACCGAACGCCTTGCCGTCGCCACCTGGTTGATTCAGGACGATGCTCGACACGTAGAACCGCAGTCGGGCAGCGTGTGCCGCGGCGGCCGCGGTGGATACCGCTCTGATGGACGCCATCTCCCCGGGGCCGCCGAGCAGCAGGTTGGCGATGACGCCGGCGGCACCGACCTTGACGGCCGTCTCGACTGAGTAGAACAACTCCCACTCGTCGGACGAGGTCCAATCACCTGCCAGGTACGAACGGTTCCCGTCGAGGCGCAGGACGGTGTCGATTCCCGACCGAGCCAATTCGGCGCCCAGGCGCTTCATCGGCCCGAAGTTCAGGATAACCGCGTCCGGCTTCACATCGGCGAGAGCGCTGACGATGCCTGGGAGGTTTCGCAACCCGGCGAACAGTCCGAGGGGCGCGTGATCGAACGCCACCACCAGGCTACCGGGACCAGTCATTGTTCCTCTTTCTCACAGGCGTTCCGAGGGTGGTCTTGTCGCGAGACCGCGTCACCTTAGCGACTGGGATTGATCTTCGCGCTTTGTGGCGGCGACGCGCTGAGAACGAGTTACGTAGGCCCGGCGATGTGCCGGCAGCCGGTCGACACGATCGGGTGAAGAGCTACCGGCCCGCCGTCACGGACGTGGTGGCCGGCCCTGACACGGGTTGGTGCGGTAGCGGCACCTGCCACCGCGATCGCCTGGCCTCGCACGGCTGCCACTCATCATGAATCATGGTCTGGAAGCTGGCGTGAGGATCGGGGGCGCATCGGTGGACGTCGCGACGTGGATCACTACGCGCACCGCGGCGATTGTGGCCCTGATCTTCCTCAACGGCGTCTGGTTGCGGCTGACGGCCGCGCAGCTGCTCCGTCTGGCGATGAGCCGGCGCGCCCAATGGGAACGCGGCCGCCGTCACCGGGGCCGAAACGCCGGGGCTCCGAGCCGGCTCGATCGCATCACCTGGTGGGCTGCCTCCGCGATGGCCTTCGTATTCGCCGCCTGGGCCATCTCCTACCCGCTGGTTCTCAGTACCGTCTCACTGCTGCGCCGATGGGAGACCGCCGCGTTCGCCGGAGCCCTTCTGGCTTTTGTACTGCCGGCGTCGGGGCTCGCGATTCTTGTCCGTGAGCTACCACTGGAGGCGGACCGGATCACGACGATCCTTCGGGACCGCGGTCGTATTCCCACCCGCCGCCGTGCGGCATGGCTCGCACTCGCCAAACTGCGCCACGACCTCTCGCAGTACGGCATCGCACTGGGCGCCACCATCGCCCTCGTCGACCTGACCATGTCGAGCCGCGCCGGCCTGCCACCATCCGCTGAGACCCTGCCCGCGTTCGGTGCGACCGCCGGCAGCGGTGCCTTCCTGCTGCTAGCGTCGGCGGTGCTGCTCTGGACCGTCAGCTACCGGGACGCCGAGGCTGACCTCCTCTCGCGGTATCTGGCGTTTCGCCGCGCCGACAGCCCGCGATCAGCTCTGATCGACCGCCCGCGAGCCCTGGACGGCCGTCGATCGGACCTGGCCGGTATCGGCCGCGCCGTGAGACGGGTCGCGTTCCAGACCTCACGAGACCACGTGGGACCGGCCCGAGACCTGGTGGCAGCCGGCGGGGAGGAACTGTATCGCCGGATCACCGCCGCCGGCCTGTCCGGGCGCGCCGCGATACTGACGGAGCTGGACCTGGCCGTGCCGTTGCTGCTCACCGATGACGGGCGTCAGCTGGCCCGGGTGGCGCCGGCCGGCGCGCATCGTCCGGCCGGGCTCTCCCGGGACCGGGTACTGAACCTGGTGGTGGCAGGGGCGACGGTTCTGGCCACGATGATCGCGATCTATCAGGTCGCGCAACCGCTGTGGAAACTGCTGTAGTTCGCCATCGCGAGGTGCGAGGCGTTCTCCGGCGGGAGCGGAGACCCCGGCTCCCCGCGCCCGTTCGTGGCGAAAGGCGCGGCCATCAGCCGGCCGGGCCTCCCGTCGCTCAGCGGAACGGCACCTGCCTGTCGACAACCTCCAGTTGAGCACGGTAGAACGCCCGCTGGGCCTTCAGGAGCGACTGCAGTCCCCGTCCCTTGGGATCCGGCATCGGCCGGGTGCTGGTGGGGTCGGCCGTCACCTCGACGCACCATTCGGCGTTGGCGGTGATGTGCGCGATCGCGTCCGACAGGTCGGCGCGGACGTCCGCCATCGGTGGCGGCGGGAACACGGCGGCAGCGCGCAGCGCGCGCAGCTGACCCTGGCACGCGGCCGCGATCTGCACAGGATCCTTCGAGCCGACCGATCGCAGCCACGCGTCGCTCGTCTTGACGATCCCGTCGACCCGGACTCCACCACCGCCGCCGTACCAGGTCGTGAGCGCGAGGGCCCGGTGGATCGGTGGCGGCGGGCCGTCCGGCGGCTGGATCGGCGCGGCACCCACCGAGGTAGGCGCCCAGACGATGCTGGCGACGCACGCCGCGGCGTAGGCCGCCAGTGCCGTCGCGACTGCCGGGCGACGCCGGTCCGCGCTCACGGTCGTGCTGGCCGGACGGCGGGCGACGCCGGTTCCCAGCGCGACGACCGTCGCGGCGAGGCCGGTGACGGCGAGGATCTGCAGCGGCCGCCGGGTGAGCAGGCTGTCGAGCTGCCCGGCGTGCCAGTGGGCCAGCCAGAGCGTGATGGTGGCTGCCGTGCCGACGCTCCACGTGCCGAGCGCGGCTGTCGCCCACCCTCGCCTCCGGTGCAGGATCACCGCGAGGGCGAGCTGGGCCGCAGCCGCGGCGGCGATCTCCCAGGCCGACCGGATGAGCGTCTCCTCCGGGCCGGTACCGGGGCTGACGGCCCGCCAGACCGGGAACAGCGCCAGCCAGCCGGCCACGGCGACACCGGCCCCGAGCAGGCCGGGCCGGACGATGCGGGCGGGCCGCGGGGACAGCAGCACCGGAACGAGCCACAGGACGGCCAGCGCCGCCGTGGTGGCCGCCGGTCCAGGATGAGGATTGCCGACCAGCACGAAGACCGCAGCTTGGACGACCGGGCGGTCGGCGGCGTGCCCGTAGTCACCGACGTACGCGAGCCACGGCCCGAGGAGCTGCGACCAGAACACGTTCACGTCGAGCCCGATGTCGACGACACCGAAGAGCCCGGTGCAGATCAGCACGAGCGACGATCCGAGCAGCAGCCCTCGGGCCGTCGCGACCCGGCGGCCCAGGAGCCGGGCGCAGTACCCGGCCCACACACACGTCAGCATCATCATCACCGGGGCGGCGGTCAGCGCCACCACCCGGGGTCCGCTGGGGTCCGGCAGCAGCGACGCGCGCTCCAGATGCACCAGCAGGCCGGCCGTCACGCCGAGGCCGAGGGCCAGGCCGGACCGGGCGAAGACCATCCGCGCCCGGCCGCCGGCTCGCAGGAACGCGGCACCACGCCAGGCGATCACCCCGACGGGCACGGCGAGCAGCAGTCCCCAGACACCGCGCATGACATCGTGCGAACCGTTGTCGGCCTGGTACCAGCCGACGAGGCCCATCGCGGCGCAGACGTGTTCGAACCCGACCTGGATGGCGAGCCCGGTGGCGAACGCCTCCAGCACTCCGGGCCGCAGCAGCACCCGAGGGTCGGCCATCGCGGCGCGGCGCGCGGCGGCGGTCGGGTGAGTGGCCAGCCATCTGAGCACCCGCCTACGCCGGTGCCCGGTGGACAGCGATCGGTACGGGTCGGTGTCGCCGGTCCAGCGGACGACCAGCGCGTCGGCCTCCCGCTCCCGGCTGCGGAGCACGGCGTTGCGTGTCAGGAGGATCAGCCCGGCCAGGAGGAGAAGGCCCCCGGAGACGCGCAACATGAAACCCACGTCGAACTCCGCGAATGCGGTCGCCCGCTGCTGCGGCAGCAGTCGCATTACCGGGACGTACTGATACAGCAGCCAGGGCAGCACCGCAACGCAGACACAGGCGCGCCAGACGGCGATGGTCAGGTACGTCAGCGGAATGTCGCCGGCGCGCACATGAGCCAGCTCGTGAAGGACGATGGCGTCGAAGGAGGCCCGGTTCTGGTGCAGGAGCGCGACCAGTCCGGCGTCGAGGCAGACGCGCGGCCGCCGCCTGGTACCGAACGCGACCCCGCCCGCGCAGGACCCGGCCGGGTCCAGGTAGACCTGCGGCAAGCGTGCGAGCCCGGCCGTTGCCGCCGCGGACGCCAGCGGCTCGCGCAGGAGTTCCGCGATGCCGGGCCGGTCGTCGAGACGGCATAGCCGCGAGCGCCGGATCCGCCACCAGGGCGACAGCAGGTAGATGGCGGTGGTGAGCCCGGCGAGCACCAGAAGCCCGGCGGCGATCCACGCGAGTCCCGGCAGGAAGTGACCGCTCATGCAGTCCTGGTAGGCATCCCACTTGCGCTGGTCGGGATCGGCCATCCCGGTGCTGGTCGGATACAGCTCCGCCCGTACGTGACAGGCGTCGGAGATGTCGGACACCCGGGTCAGGCCGCCACTGTAGATGTGGCCATGGACGAAGACCGTCACCGACACCGTCAGTGCGATCAGGGCCGCGAACCGCAGACCGGTTCCGGACGGGACCCGGGTCATCGCCGGCGCTCCAGCAACAGCCCGACCACCTGCCCGTACCGCTCGGCCAGGTCCGCATCACCGGTATGGTCGATGACCAGCACCCGGGCGCCGTCCACGGCCGCGGTCCGGGCCTCGTCGGTGACCTCTCCGGGAAGGGCCGTCGACCTACGCAGGCCCTTCACCGTCCGGGCGACCCGGCGCGCCGTCACCCGGGTCACCTCGCCGACCAGGCATTCGTGTACGACGGCGGCCGTGGCGAGCGCGATCGGCGACAGGACGAGGATCTGCGTGTCGATGCCGGAGCCGAGCGTCGCACCGGACCGCACCCGGGCGGATAGCACCCGGTCCGGGTCCTGGAGGAAGCCCTCGCCGAGCACGGCGAGACCGAGAGCCTCGTCCGGTGCCAGTTCCGCCACGATCTCACGAGCAAAGTCCAGTACGAACTTCTGTGCAGCTGTGGCCTCTGCCATCACGCGCCATCCGCCCTTCGCAGACGACGGTGCCGATCACCGCCAACTTGATCAACGAGCGGTGGCGGGTGGCCGGTGATCCACCGTTCAGCCGATGCCGAGGTGTCGTCCGCGCGGCGAGTTGGCCGGGTGACATCGCGAGCGACGACTCGTAACGAGCGCGCCGGCAATACCAGAGCCAGCGACCGGCCCGCTCCGGTGGCAGTGGCGCGGCGGCATAGCTCCGCCGGCGCTGACGCCGGCGCGTTGTCCGCGCTGGGCGCCAGATCACCGAGCACCGTAGCCGGCAGTTCTTCGCGAGGGTATGCGGCGACGATAGGAGGTGGCCTGACGGTTTCTGGCCGATGCGGACGCGCATGCCGAAGCAGGTGCTGTGCGAGAACCCCTGCAGTAGGCACGGGTGGTGGAGTTGTCCGGTGCGGGCCAGTCGAACATCACAGTCTTGGTCAGATGCAGCGGCTCGCGCAGCGGAACCGGACCGTCCGGGGCACCCAGCCGCGGGTCATGCCGGGGGTGCTGTGCTGTTCGTTCCAAACGTCACAGGCGGGGAAGGGATGTCGCTCCTTCAGGGCGCATCCTCGGCAATCGTGCCCAGTTGGTCCGCAGTGATACACAAGCTACGGCAGCCCGCAGCAACCGCTGGTTCCTCCTTCCCACCGGATGGGATCGCGACCGGCCTGCACGAGTCGTGATTCTTACCGACAGCGAGCGGCTGCGATTCGAGAGTGAGTCGCGGCATCGATGACGGGTGAACAATGCCGGATGCGTGAGTCCGTCCAGAGGTGACGCACGGGCCCCGCGGCCCGGCGCACCGCGGGGCCCGTGCCGTTCAGAGGTACATGCCGACGGACTCGGGCTGCTGCTCCTCCTGGGGCGTCATCGCGCCGCGCAGCAGCAGGGTGCGGCTGCCGGGGACGGCCAGCCAGACCGTGTCCGTCGCGGTGCAGCGGCCCAGCCAGACCTTGCCGCGCAGCGACGGCGGCGCGTCGTCGAACGGCTCGGCGCGCAGGTGGTGGTGCAGGTATTCGTCGGCGATGTCGCCGGCGATCGTGTGCAGCTGCCAGCAGTGGCATCGCCGTGCCTCGGACAGCCGCGCGCGGGTCTCCACCGCCCGGCGGCGTGCGTGCGCGCGGGCGCGCATCCAGTGGTGGGCCTGACGTGCGGCGACGTAGCCGAGCGCCGGGAGGCCGAGGCAGAGGAGCAGATACATGCCGGTACGTGCCGCGCCGTCCGGCAGCAGTCGCTCCACCGTCAGGGACAGCGGGATCGCCACGAAGATCAGGGCCAGGAGCCCGGCCAGCCCGTAGTAGCCCTTCTGGTCCTTCGGCGGCGGTGCGGTCGGGTCGGTGAACGGGTCGTAGCCGACGGCGCGGAACGCCCGCCACACCAGGCTGTCCGCGCGGCTCAGCCCGGGGATCGGAATCCAGCGCTCCCACGCCAGCCGGGCCGCCAGTGCGAGGAGCCCGCCGATGAGCCCGGGAAGGTGCAGCGCGAAGACGGCCGGGAGCAGCACGAGCGGGACCAGGGACCACATCGCGACGACCGTGATCAGGTGGCGGCGCATCGCGGCGGCCGGGGTCAGCGCGGCCAGGGCCGCGTCCAGCGCGGGGACGGCGGGGACCCGGCGGCGTACCGCGTGCAGCAGCAGCCGTGCGCCCTCATGATCGCCGCGGGCCCGCAGATCCCGCACCGCCTCCAGGGCAGGACCAGGATCCTTCTCCACGGGTACGCCCAGGTGGTGCAGTTCCATGGCGGCGATCGCGACCGCGAGCACCGGGTCGCCGGTGTCACGCCGCGCGACCCTGGCGGCGGCGTGCCGGGCGGCGGTCAGCGGCGTGACGATCTCGTAGCCGGTCGTGAGCGTCTCCCAGGCCAGGTCCGCGGTCGCCCGGTCGCCGACGCCGGTCGCGGCGGCCGCCACCAGGTAGTACATGCGCGGGTCGCCGGTGATGCGGCCGGCCCAGGCCATCAGCGACCGGTGCGCGACCTGGTCCCCGGACGCGGCGCGCGCGGCCGCCAGGACCAGCTGCGACCAGGACGTCTCGGTCGCGCCCGGCAGCTCGGTCACGCCGACTTCCCGCAGCGTCGCGAGTGCGTCGGCGGGGCGGCCGTCGTGCAGGAGCAGCGCCGCGCGGCGTACCCCCGGATCAGGGCCTTGATCTTGATCTTTGGCGGTGCCGGCGTCGAGCAGCGTCAGCATCAGGCCGAACCGGTCATCGGACGCGGCGGCGCCGGCCCAGGCTGTCCAGGGGTACGTCACCGCCGCACCGTCGTCCGGCCGGGCTGTTTCCTGAGCGATGTGTCAGGAGTCTCCGGCGATGCCGTCGAGCAGGATGCCGAGGTGGCGTTCGAAGCGGGGGTCGCCGTGGTCGCGGGCGTGGCCGGACTGCCTGACCAGCGGCGCGTCGTCGCCGAGCCATTCGTCGCGCTGGGGGAGTGAGTAGCGCTCCGGGCCGCCCTGGCGCTGTTCCTGCTCCTCGATGACGAAGCCGACCACGAACGCGGAGACCAGGTCGAGCGCGTCCATGATCGCGGGCAGCGAGTGCCCGGCCGCGGCCCACCGGGCCAGCCACGGTTCCTGTGCGCGGGGGACGCCGGGGTCGGTGATCCGGGTGCCGCTGAACGTGCGGGCGCCGTCTCGGTGCAGCAGGAACTCGGCGCGCAGCAGGCGGGCGAACCCGGCCAGGTCGTCGCGCCAGTGCGCGTGCGGTGTCATGGCGGCGAGCCCGGTGGCGACGCGCCGGTAGATCTCGGTGCTCATCTCGTCGAGCAGTTCCTGCTTGTCGCGCACGTGGTAGTAGAGCGCGGGCGGTTTCACCCCGAGCGCGGTGGCCAGCGCGCGGACGGTGACCGCGTCGATGCCCTTCTCGTCGAGCAGTTCCAGTGCGGCCGTGACGATCCGTGCGCGGGTGATGCCCTTGGTCATGCTTGACAGCTTAACTTAGTTAAGGCACGCTCGACGAGTCAGCTTAACTTAGTTAAGGAGCGACGCGAGATGCGTGCTGCAGTCGTCACGAACCCCGGCACACCGCCCATCTGCACCGAGTTTCCCGAGCCGGACGGGGTGCCGATGACGCTGGTCGCCGCCGGCGTGCACAACGTCGTCCGCGGGATCGCCGCCGGCCGGCACTACGCCAGCCCTGATGCGTATCCGCTGGTCCCCGGCATCGACGCGGTCGCCCGTACGGCCGACGGGCGGCTGGTCTACACCGGCTTCGCCCAGGCGCCGTGGGGCACGATGGCCGAGCGCATGGTCACGCCGTTCGGCATACCGCTGCCGGCCGGTGCGGACCCGCTCGCGGTCGCGGCCGGCGTCAACCCGGGGCTGTCCGGCTGGATGCCGCTGGTCGCCCGGCGCGACGAGACCGGAGGTCTGGATACGGTCCTCGTGCTCGGCGCCACCGGCATGTCGGGAACCATGGCCGTGCAGGCGGCGTACGCGCTCGGCGCGAAGCACGTGATCGCGGCCGGGCGTGACCCGGAGGCGCTCGGACGCCTTGCGGCGCGCGGCGCGCAGACCGTGTCGATCGCCGATCCCGGGCCGGGGACGCTGGCAGAGGTCGTGACCGAGGCGGCGCCGACGCTGGTGCTCGACTTCCTGTGGGGGCCGATTGCGGAGACCGCGCTCACGGCGCTCGGGCAGGCGCGCGTCGAGGACTGCGCGTACGTGCAGATCGGGTCGCTGGCGGGGGAGAACGCGGCCGTGCCGGCGTCACCGCTGCGCAGCCGGCGGATCCGGATCAGCGGCAGCGGGCGGGGGTCGGTGTCCAAGGAGGAGATGCTCGGCGCGCTGCCGGCGTTCCTGGACAGCCTGGCCGCGGGGGAACTGTCGGCGCCGTACGAGGCATACACGCTCAGCGAGGTCGGGTCGGCGTGGGCGCACCAGGGGCGTAGCCGTGCCGTGGTCGTTCCCGGCTGATCGTGCATCTCGGGGAGGGGAAGAGCATGGGCAAGCGCGCGCTGGTGGTCGGGCTGGGGATCGCGGGGATGTCCGCGGCGATCGGACTGCGCCGGGCCGGGTGGACACCCGTCATCGTCGAGAGGGCGGCCGCACGGCGTACCGGCGGATATTTCATCGGTGTGCTGCCGCTGGGACGGCAGGCGGCCGATGACCTCGGGATCGACATCCACGTCCGCAACCCCGAGGGCCGGGCCTGGGCCATCGACCGGCGCGGGGAACGCGCGCCGGGACTGGGGTTCCTGGACCAGCCGGGACGGCCGGCAGCGGTCGTCCGCGGCGACATCGAGGCCGCGCTCTGGGAGCGGCTGGACGCGGAGGTGCGGTTCGCCACCACGCCGGTCGCGTTCGCGGAGACCGGCGCCGGGGTGGAGGTCACGCTCGCCGGGCCGGCGACCCGCACGGAGACGTTCGACCTGGTCGTCGGCGCGGACGGGATGCGATCGACGGTGCGGCAGCTCGTGTTCGGGCCGCACGAACGGTTCCTGACCAACTGGGACGCGATGATCTGCGCGTTCCCGCTCGAGCGGCAGGTGCCGGGGTTCGGCCCGGAGGACAGCGTCACCAGCGCGCGGGCCGGTCGGGCGGCGTGGGTGTTCGGGTTCACGGACCGGCCGCCGACGGCGCTGCTGACCTACCGCACGAAGCACCGGATCTTCCCGGCTGATCATGCCGCGCACCTGCGGGACGTGTTCGCCGGGATGGACGACGTGGCCGTCCGGCACGTCCTGGACTCGCTGGAATCGGCGCCGGACCATCTGTTCGACTCCGTGCACCAGGTGCGGATGCGGCGGTGGAGCAGCGGGCGCGTGCTGCTGCTCGGCGACGCGGCCTGGTGCCTGAACCTGTACTCGGGGATGGGGGCGACGGCGGGGCTGTACGGGGGTGTGGAGCTGGGGCGTGCGCTGGGGGAGCATCCGGGGGATCTCGGCGCATCCCTGGCCGCGTGGGAGGGGCGGCTGCGGCCGTTGATCACACGGCACCAGCGCGTGACACGGCTGAAGCAGCAGCTCTTCGTGCCGTCGGGGGTGGTGGCGGAGGGGGTGCGGTCGGCCCTGCTGCGCACGGCCGGCCGATCGCGGCGGCGAAGGGCGCTCGCGGCCGTCAGCTGATGCGCTGAAGGCGGGCGTCGTACACGCCGTCGGGGGTGAACAGGAGGCCGTCGAGCTCGCGTGCGATGAAGGCCTGCACGAGGTCGAGCATCTCCCACGCGTCGTCGTCGAGCCCGTCCGGCATGATCTCGATGCCGATGATCTGACGGGTGCCGCGCAGCCGCTCGGCGGTCTCCGGGCGCAACGGGGTCGGTGGTGCGCCGGCGGCTTCGTCCACCAGCTCGCCGATCTCGGCCACGCCGGTGTCGTGAAGGAACACGATCGGCCGCCCGATGCCGGGCAGCCGCACCTCGAGCCGCTGCCAGGCCGGGTCGGTGTCCGGCACCGGGGCGAAGGCGGGCTCGCCGTCGCCGTACCAGGCGTCCTCGATCCGGCCGGCAAGGTCCGTGCGGGAGAGGGCGGCCGGCGAGGCACAGAAGACGTTGTGGAACTGGGACACCGGTTGGATTCCTTCCGCCTGGCGGCCGGGAGTCCTGGCCGGTCCGGTTCAGGCCGGTCCCGGCCGGCCGCCGAACAGTGCCGGCCGCCATCGGCTGAACGTGCTGGGTCAGAAGGGCGTGTCCGTCCGTGTATGAGCGGGCAGCAGTGCGATCAGTTCCTGGGCGGCGCGGGAGCGGCCGCGGCCCGCGGCGGTGGCTGCCGACAGCGTCCAGCCGAGTGTGACGCCCCGGATGCGTACCGTCGGCAGCTGGGT
Source organism: Catenuloplanes japonicus (assembly GCF_000717135.1). Classification (GTDB taxonomy): domain Bacteria; phylum Actinomycetota; class Actinomycetes; order Mycobacteriales; family Micromonosporaceae; genus Catenuloplanes; species Catenuloplanes japonicus. Next base: position 31,314 of record NZ_JNXY01000034.1, on the reverse strand, counting down.
CGTGTAACCGGCCGGCAGGAAGCCGATGCCGAGGCCGTGGTGGATGTACTGCGCGACGGCCGCGATCTCCATCGTCTCGACACAGAGGTCACGGTGGACGCCCGCCTCGGCGAAGGCCCGGTCGACGGCGGTCCGCTGGCCGAATCCGGCCGGCAGATCGATGAAGCGCTCGCCGGCCAGGTCGGCGATGCTCACGACGGATCGCGCGGCCAGCCGGTGCGAGGAAGGAACGAACAGCGCCAGGGGTACGACGCGCAGCGGCGTCACCTGCACGCCCGGCTCGTTCTCCGCGTCGCTGACCAGGGCGAGGTCGAGGAATCCGGCCTTGACCCGTTCGATGTGCCCGGCGGCGCCGCGCGCGGAGATTTCCACCCGCAGGCGTACCCCGGGGTGGCGGCGGTGGAATTCGCCGGCCAATGCGGGAACGTCGACGGTGGTGATGCTGTGCAGCGTGCCGATGGTGAGGCTGCCGCGCAGCCCGGCAGTCTCCGGCGCGACGGCCGCGCGGGCCCGGTCGAGTGCTTCGATCGCGGCCCGCGCCTCGGGCAGGAACGCTGCCCCGGCCTCGGTGAGCGTGACACTGCGGGTGGTGCGGGTGAACAGGCTCGCCCCGAGTTCTTCCTCCAGCGATCGCAGCGCGGCCGACACGGTCGACTGCGTGGCGTAGAGCCGCTGGGCGGCGCGGGTGAAGTTGAGCTCCTCCGCCACCGCGACGAAGCACTCAAGTTTGCGGTCGTCCATGCGCCTACCGATTAAACGATTCCGACGATGACACCAACGAGATTACTCGTTGGACCTGATGAATCGCCGAGGTCAGGCTTGAGGCATGAAAATCACCATCGGCGGCGACCTGACCGTGCACCGCCTCGGATTCGGCACGATGCGGCTGACCGGCCCCGGCATCTGGGGGCCGCCGGCCGACCGCGGCGAGGCGTTGCGCGTCCTGCGGCTGGCCGTCGAGTCCGGGGTCGATTTCATCGACACGGCCGACTCGTACGGGCCGGCGGTGGCCGAGGAGCTGATCCGCGAGGCCTTGCACCCCTACCCGGACGGGCTCGTCATCGCCACGAAGGCCGGCCTGGTCCGGCCCGGCCCGATCACCGGCCCGGGACCGTGGCCGCGCTGTGGCCGCCCGGAATACCTGCGCCAGCAGGCCGAGCTGAGCCTGCGCCGGCTCGGCCTCGACCGCATCGACCTGTTCCAGCTGCACCGCGTCGACGAGACCGTGCCGTTCGACGACCAGATCGGCGCGCTCGCCCAGCTGCGCGACGAGGGCAAGATCCGGCACGTCGGCCTGTCCGGGGTCAGCGTGCGTCAGCTCGAGGAGGCCGCCCGGATCGTGCCGATCGTGTCGGTGCAGAACCGCTTCAACCTCGCCGACCGTACGTCCGAGGACGTGCTGCGCTACGCCGAGTCCCACGGGCTGGCCTTCATCCCGTTCGCGCCGCTGAACACCGGCGGCCTCACGACGGGGACGGCGCTCACCGAGGCCGCCCGTGCCCGGGGTGTGCGGCCCGCCGCGATCGCGCTCGCCTGGCTGCTGCACCGGTCACCGGCGCTGCTGCCGATCCCCGGCACCTCCCGCACCGGCCACCTCCGCGACAACCTCGCCGCCGCCGACATTCGGCTGACCAGCGCGGAGATCGCCCTCCTCTGAAAGGGTGCCCCGTGGCAAGCTCGTCGCCATGATCGACGATGTCGCGAAGGACTTCCTGCACGGCCGGCTCCGGACGGTCCGTGAGGTGCTGATCTGGAAGCTCGACGCCCTGTCCGAATACGACGTGCGGCGTCCGCTGACGGCGACGGGAACGAATCTCCTCGGCCTGGTGAAGCATATGGCGACCTGCGAGGCCCGGTACTTCGGCGAGGTCTTCGGCCGTCCGTTCCCGGAGCCGCTGGTGCGATGGCAGGACGCGGACGGCAGCGACCTGTGGGCGAGCCCGGACGAGAGCCGCGACCAGATCATCGACTTCTACCGGCGCGCCTGGACGCACACGGACGCGGCGATCGAGGAGCTTCCCGTCGACGCGCCCGGCCGCGTCCCGTGGTGGCCGCAGCCCGACGTCACGCTGTTCGGCGTCATCATCCACGGCCACGCCGACATCCTGCGTGAGCAGCTCGACGGCCGGACCGGGCTTCGGGCCGCGCTCGAGGCGGAGATCGACACGGCGGCCCGCGCGGCCCACCACGCGAAGCTCGAGCGGGCCGCCCGCCTGATCAGCGATTGAGGAGTTGCCGGAGCCGGTCGCACATCGACGAGAGACCGGGGTGATGTTGCCGGGCGTTTCTACATTGAGCCGATGTATCCCGAGCCTCCCCGGCAGCCGTACCAGTCGCCGCCCCCGCCTCCTCCGCCGCCGGGCTATCCGTATCAGCCACCGCCGCCGCCCCCGCCCCGGCAGAAGCGGGAGCCGAACCCGCTGGAGTATGAACTGGCCGGGATGCCGATCTGGGGGCACCTGCTGCTCGGCGTCATGACGCTCGGGATCTACTTCCTGTTCCTGCCGTTCGTCGTCCTTTTCGACGCTGTCGCGCGGGCGTGGGCCAAGGTCGTCGACTGGGTGCTGTCGGCGATCTTCGGTGCCGTCTATCTCGTGGTGCGGGCGCCGGTCCGGTTTCTCTGGCGCCACTTCACACGGTGGGTGAATACGCCTTCGAAGAGATCCTGACTACCGGTCGGCACGGGTGTCAGAGCAGCTTGTCGAGGGTGATCGGGAGGTCGTGGACGCGGATGCCGGTGGCGTTGTAGACGGCGTTGCCGACCGCGGCGGCAGAGGCGACAGTGCCGAGTTCGCCGAGGCCGCGGGCGCCGGATTCGCTGATGTGCGGGTCCGGGTAGCCGAGCCAGTGCACGTCGATGTCCGGGATGTCGGCGTTGACGGGGACGAGGTAGTCGGCCATGGTCGCGGCCGCGTACCGGCCGTCGGGCTCGATCGGGTCGGCTTCGAGCAGCGCGTGCCCGATGCCCCAGATGATGCCGCCGATGAACTGGCTGCGGGCGGTCCGGGCGTTGATGACGGTGCCGACGTCGAACACGGACGTGAACCGGTTGACCCTGATCTCGGCGGTCAGCCGGTGGACGCGGACCTCGCAGAAGTGGGCGCCGAAGCTGTGGAACGCGTACGGGCTGTCCTGGGCCGGGTCGGTGGCGCCGATCGCGTCCAGTGCCGGCGTGCCGATCGCGCGCAGCAGCTCGTCGAAGCCCATCGACCTGCGGCCGGAGTGGAGGCGGCCCTGCCGGTAGCTGACGTCGGCCGGGTCGAGGCCGTGGAACGGGGAGCGCGGGTTCTCGACCGCGGCCCGCAGCAGCGTGCCGATGGCGGCGCGGCCTGCGGCACGTACCGCGGGCATGGTGTTGGCGGTGACCGCGGAGCCGACGGCGCCGACACCGCCGGGTGGCAGCGCGGAGTCGCCGAGTTCCGGGACGATCACCTCGACGGGCAGTCCGAGCGTGTCGGCGCCGGCCACGGCGAGCACGGTCCAGGCGCCGGTGCCGAGGTCGGAGGTGCCGGAGGCGACGCTGACCCGGCCGTTGTCGTGGAAGCGCACCCGTACCGTGGCGGCTTCTCGGTCTGTGGGGTAGGCGGCGGTCGACATGCCCATGCCGATCAGCCAGTCACCGTCGGTACGCGAGCGCGGGCGGGCGGGCCGCCGGTCCCAGCCGAAGCGGGTGGCGCCGAGCCGGTAGCACTGGTCGAGGTGTTTGCTGGAGAACGGGCGGCCCTCGACCGGGTGCTGGGTGGCGTAGTTGCGCAGCCGCAGCTCGACCGGGTCGACGCCGGTGCGCGCGGCGAGTTCGTCGAGCGCGGTTTCGAGCGCGAACGATCCGGGTGCCTCGCCGGGGGCCCGCATCGCCCAGGTCGACGGCGTGTCCAGGGTGACGAGCCGCTGGTCGAGACGCAGGTTCGGGGTGCGGTAGAGGACGCCGGAGGTGTGCTGGGCGGGGATCAGCGGCCAGCCGCCGGCGGCGGGATATTCGGCGTCGCTGTCGTGGGCGAGCGCGAGGAGCCGCCCGTCGGCCTGCGCGGCGAGCCGGACGGTCTGCCGCACCGCCGGCCGGTGCCCGACGGTGGTGAACACCTGTTCGCGGCTGAGGACGACCTTGAGCGGGCGGCCGAGCGCGCGGGCCGCGGCCGCGCACAGTTTGGCCTCGTTCCAGGCCGGTGAGCGGCCGCCGAATCCGCCGCCGGTGTAGCGGCAGATCAGCCTGACCTTGGCCGGGTCGATGCCGAGGCCGGCGGCGATCGCGGGCGCGCTGCGTTGCGGCATCTGGGCGCCGCTGTAGACGGTGAGCTGGTCGTCCTCCCAGGTGGCGGTGGTCGCGTGCGGTTCCATGGCGACGTGGTGCTGGGCGGGCTGGGTGACGGTGGTGGTGATCGTGACCGGGCCGGCGCGCAGCACGTCGTCGATGGAGGCCACGCCGGGGGCGAGCACCTGCACGATGTCCTGGGACCGGCCGGGGCCGGCGTCGGCGAGCGAGGTGCGTGGCGGTGTGCCGGCGTAGTCGGCGGTGATCAGCGCGGCGGCGTCGCGGGCCTGCTCGAACGTGCCGGCGACGACCAGGCCGATGATCTGGCCGCGGAACCGGACGGTGGTGTCCTGCAGCGGCACGTAGTTCTCCGCGCCGAAGCCCTGGAACGTGTTGATCAGCCGTACCGGCTGGAACGGGGTGTAGACGGCGATGACGCCGGGTGCGGCCTCGGCGCGGGTGACGTCCATGGCGCGCAGCGTGCCCCGGCCGACGGTGGCGAGGACGAGATGGCCGTGGACGAGGCCGTCCGGGTGGTAGTCGGCGGCGTACGGCGCCCGGCCGGTGACCTTCAGCGGGCCGTCGACGCGGGCGGTCTCGCGCCCGATCGGGGAGACGCTCATCGGATCCTCTCCAGTTCCAGCAGCGCGCGGACCAGCGTGCGGCGCATCAGCGCGGGCTTGAAAGCGTTGTGCCGCAGCGGTCGTACGCCGTCGGTGGCGTGTTCGGCCGCGGCCGTGTAGGACGCCTCGGCCGCGGGGCGTCCGGCCAGCGCCGCCTCGACGGCCGGGAGCCGCCACGGGCGGGTGCCCATGCCGCCGACCGCCACGCGCGCCTCCGCGATGGTGTCGCCGTCGCGGCGGACCGCGACCGCGGCTGAGGCGAGCGCGAACTCGTACGACTGCCGGTCGCGGATCTTCACGTACACCGACCGGGACGCCCAGCCGAGGTCCGGCACGATCACGTCGGTGACCAGCTCGCCGGGCCGCAGGTCGTGCTCACGCTCCGGGGTGGTGCCGGGCAGCAGGTGGAAGTCGCGCAGCGCGACGTCGCGGGTCCCGGCCCGGCTGCGCAGCCGCACGGTCGCGTCCAGCGCCACCAGCGCCACCGCGAGATCGCTGGGGTGGGTGGCCACGCACGCGTCGCTGGCCCCGAGGACCGCGTGCATCCGGTTCTCGCCCTCGATCGCCGGGCAGCCGCTGCCCGGCGCCCGCTTGTTGCACGGCACGCTGACGTCGCGGAAGTAGCCGCACCGGGTGCGCTGCAGCAGGTTCCCGCCGATGCTGGCCATGTTCCGCAGCTGCCCGGACGCGCTCGCCTCCAGGGCCTGGGCCAGCATCGGATAGCGGCGGCGGACGAGGTCGTGGGCGGCCACGTCCCGCATCCGTTCCAGCGCGCCGATCCGCAGGCCGTCGCGGGTCTGGTCTATCCCGCGCAGCGGCAGCCGGTTGATGTCCAGCACCCGCGCCGGCGTCATCACCTCCAGCTTCATCAGGTCGACGAGCGTGGTGCCGCCGGCGAGGAAGGCGGTGCCGGGGGCGGGCCGGCGTACCGCGTCGGCGACGGTGCCGGGGCGTTCGAACCGGAACTCGCGCATCAGCTCGCCTCCTTCCGGGCCTGCTGGATCGCGGCCACGATGCCGGGGTACGCCCCGCACCGGCAGAGGTTGCCGGACATCTGCTCCCGGACCTCGTCGTCGGTGCGCGCCCTGCCGTCGGCGAGGACCGCGGCCGCGGACATGATCTGGCCGGACGTGCAGAACCCGCACTGGAAACCGTCGTGGTCGATGAACGCCTGCTGCAGCGGGTGCAGCCGGTCGCCGCGCGCCAGGCCCTCGATCGTGGTGACCCGGGAACCGCCGAGCGTGGCGGCCAGCGTCAGGCAGGAGACGACCCGCTCGCCGTCGACGTGCACAGTGCACGCCCCGCACTGGCCGCGGTCGCAGCCCTTCTTCGTCCCGGTCAGGTGCAGCCGTTCCCGGAGCACGTCCAGGAGCGTCTCGCGCGGGTCGACGGTCAGTGGCGTGACGCTGCCGTTGACCGTCATCCGCACGCCGACCTCACCGGTCGTGGCCCGTGCCGGGGCGGTGTCCGCGACGGCCAGTGGCACGGTCGCGGCGACCGCGGCCACGGTGCCGGAACGGCCGAGCAGCTCCCGCCGGGAAATTCCATAGCTCTCCGTCATGGCGGCAGCGTCCCGGGTGGACGGTGCCGTCGCCAACGCGTACGGCGGGAGACGGGTATGCGTGCCGCGTATACCGGGACCACGGCCAGGCATCATGCGCGGGGCGCATAGCGGGTATCCGCGTCGCGCGTTGGGTGCCGGGGCCGTCGCCCGGCACAGTGGACGGCATGAACGCCGACCTGCTCGACAGCCTGCTGCAAGCCTGGTCCGCCGGAGAGCGCGCCGGGCTCGCCACGGTGACCGCTACCTGGGCCAGCGCGCCGCGACGGCCGGGCGCGGCGATGCTGGTCCGTGCGGACGGGTCCGTGGTCGGCAGCGTGTCCGGCGGCTGCGTGGAGGGTGCCGCCTACGAGCTGTGCCGGGAGGCGGCCGAGGGCGGGCCGCCGGGCACGGCCCGGTTCGGGGTCAGCGACGACGACGCGTTCGAGGTCGGCCTGCCCTGCGGCGGGACGCTGGAGCTGTTCGTCGAACCGGCCGGCTTCCCGGAACTGCCCGCGCTCGCCGCGCACGTCACCGCGGGCCGGCCGGTCGCGCTGCTGACCTGCATCGAAGGGCCGCCGGACCTGCTCGGTACGCACCTGGTGCTCACCGCGGACGAGCGGACCGGATCGCTGGGGCAACAGCGGCTGGACGACGCGGCCACCGCCGACGGCCGCCGGATGCTGGAGGCCGGGAAGACCGGGCAGCTGGAGTACGGCAGCGACGTCCGGGTCCTGGTCACGGCGTTCGTGCCGGCGGCCCGGATGATCGTCTTCGGGGCGACCGACCACGCCGCGGCCGTCGCCGGGATCGGCACGTTCCTCGGCTACCGGGTCACGGTCTGCGACGCCCGGCCGGTCTTCACGACCGCGGAACGGTTCGCCGCGGCCGACGAGGTCGTCGTCGCCTGGCCGCACCGCTACCTGACGGCCGAGGTCTCCGCCGGGAGGGTGGACGCCCGGACCGTGCTGTGCGTGCTCACCCACGACCCGAAGTTCGACGTGCCCGTGCTCGACGTCGCGCTGCGGCTGCCGGTCGCCTACGTCGGCGCCATGGGCTCCCGCCGCACCCACGACGACCGGCTGCGGCGGCTCGCGGACACCGGCGTCGACCCGGGCCGGCTCGCCTCGCCGATCGGGCTGGACCTCGGCGGAAGCACGCCGCAGGAGACCGCGGTCAGCATCGCGGCCGAGATCATCGCGCTGGCGCGCGGCGGCACCGGACGGCGGCTGCGTGACGTCGCCGGACCGATCCATGCCTGAACCGCGTACCGTGCCGGCGCTCATGGTGCACGACCTGCACCTGCTCGCGGTCCTGCTCGACGAGCGCCACGTGTCCCGGGCCGCGGTCCGCTGCCACCTGAGCCAGTCGGCGATGAGCCGCACCCTGCAACGGCTGCGCGTGCTGTTCGGCGACGAGCTGCTGGTCCGCGCCGGCAGCTACTACGAGCTGACCCCGCGGGCCCGGGAGATGCGGCGCGAGATCGGCCTGCTGCTGCCCCGCCTCGAGGATCTGGTCGCCGGGCGTGCCTTCGACCCGGCCGCCGCGACCGGCACGCTGCGGATCATCGGCACGGACTACTCCACCGCGGTCCTCGGGCCGTACCTGCTGCCCCGGCTGGCCCGGACCGCGCCCGAGCTGGAGATCCGCGTCGACCAGCGCGATCAGGACAGCTACCACCACCTCGCGCGCGGGCGCGCCGACCTGGCGCTGTCGCCGATGGTCCCGGACGCGCCGCTGCGCTGGGAGCGGCTGTTCACCGACGACCTGGCCTGCGTCGTCGACCGCGATCATCCGGTACGCGACCGGCTCACGCTCGCCGCGTACGCCGAGGCCCGGCACGTGGTCATCACGCCGACCGCGAACGAGCAGCCGCTGGTCGAACGGTGGCTGCACGACGCCGGTCACCGCCGCCGGGCCGCGCTGCGGGTGACCCACTTCAGCGCGGTGACCGCCGCCGTACCCGGCACCACGCTGGTCGGCACCGTCCCGCGCCGCCTCGCGGAACAGCAGGTCACCGACCCGCGGCTGCGGCTGGTCGAGGCACCGGAGGAGTTCGACGCGTTCGCCTACGGGATGATCTGGCATCCGCGCCTGGACAGCGACCCGGCCCACACCTGGCTGCGCGACATGGTCCGGGCCGCCGCCCGGGAGCTGACCGGCGCCGCCGTCAGCAGGCCGGGAACCCGATGAGGCGGTCGGTTCGACGTGCTCAGCCAGAGCGCGCCACCCGGCGGGACACCCCCCCATGGACCCGGCGCATGGCGCGGGTGGCGTGCGGTTACTAGGGTGCGACCTGTGCAGCCACAGATGTTCGTCCCTGCGCCGGAACCGAAACGGCAGGCCCGGCGGCGCGGCCTGATCGTGCTGGCCGTCGCCGTGGCCGCGCTGGTGGCGGTCGTCGCGTTGCCGGTGGGGTTCTTCGGGATCCGCTACGCCCTGTACGAGACCGGGCCGTACTCGACGCTGCCCAAGGTCTGCGACACGCTGACCAGCACGGACGTGCGGCGGCTGATCGGGGACGCGACGGTCTCGGACTCCTCGGCGGTCTTCGACGACACGGACGCGATCACGGGCGACGACACCAACGGCTGCATCGTCTCGTGGATCGAGGACGGGCCGGCCTCGATGGCGATCAACGTGACCTACTACTTCCGCGAGTGGAACAAGAGCAGCACGGGCCACGCCGCGCAGATCTACGCGATCCTGGCCGACCTGCATCGCACCGAGACCCCGATCTCGATCGTCGCGGAGACGCCGGTCGTGGGCGCGGGGGACCGGGGCGTGTGCGTGGCGTCGCAGCCGCTCGGCGGGGTGTCGTACCAGTGCTCGGTCCTGGCCGGCAACGCGGTGGTCAACCTGCAGTTCCAGGTGCCGGGCACGCCGATCGAGGAGCTGCTGCACGGGGAGAAGCTCACCCGCGAGCAGCTGGCGGACGCGGCGAAGTCGGCGACGGTGAGCTATGCGGTGCCGTTCGCGCGGGACGTGGTGGCGGGACTGTCCTGACTGACTCCTCAGTGGAGCCTTGACACGCCGACCTACGCTGCGCCGCATGATCAACGGGGGATATGTCAGGCGCACGCTGTGCGCCATCGCGGCGGCCGGGCTGCTGGCCGCCTGCTCGCCGGGCACGGAGGCGGGCACCACTGAGGATCTCGGCAGCGTGCCGTCCGTGGCACCGGTGAAGCACTTCGGGCCGGACGGGTTCGGCACGATCACGGTCGGGGTCTCCGAGAAGGATGCGTTGGCCGGCGGCGAGCTGCAGGTCGCGCCGGTCTCGACCGTGCTCGGCAAGAACGTGTACTCGTTCGTCGGCGGGCCGGCGCCGGATCCGGCGCGGATGGCCGCGGACGAGGAGCTGGAGAAGGCGGTCGAGGAGGCGGATCGCAATCCGGGCACGTCCGCGCAGGAGGCGGCGGACGACGCGCAGACGTACGCGGACTCGACCGTGCGGATCGCGGACCGGCTGATCGCGTTCCTCGACGCGGGCGGTGCCGCGTTCCGGGACGGCAGCCTCGAGGTGGTCGCGGCGCCGAAGGACGCCACCACGGCCGAGGGGATCAAGCGCGGGTCGACGCTCGCGGAGCTGCAGGCGGCGTACGGGAGCAAGGGTCTGACGAAGAGCTCCGACACCGCGTACACGCTGGCCGCGGCCGGGCACGAGGGGTGGACGCTGCTGTTCGAGCTGGAGGGCGACACGATCGCCTACATGTCGCTGGGCAAGTAGGCCCGTGGACTTCCGGCCACCATCCTGATTGAATCGACTGACGTCGATTAATGGGGTGGAATATGCGCTGGCGGAGCCGGATCGTCCCGATCACGCTGGCAGTCCTGTCGGCCACGGTCCCCGCCGGGACCGTGGCCGCCGTCGCGTCAGCGGCCGGCGCGCGCCACGTCACCTCTGCCACGGACCCGCCGGTCACCAACCCGTTCGCCGGTGCCCACGGCTACGTCGACCCCGACTGGTCCGCGTCCGTGCGGGCCGCCGCCGCGCAGGGCGGCGACCTCGCCCCCGCGATGACCGCGGTCTCGCACCGTCCCACCGCCGTCTGGCTCGACTCGATCGCCGCCGTCGACGGCACCCCGGCCCGCCGCGGCCTTCGCGCCCACCTCGACGCCGCCCTCGCCCAGCAGGACCGCGACGGCACCCCCGTCGTGATCACCCTGGTCCTCTACAACCTGCCGAACCGCAGCTGCGCGCACGCCCCGACCGGCGAGCTGACCGTCCCCGGCGACGGCCTGACCGCGTACCGCACGCGCTTCATCGACCCGATCACCACGATCCTGTCCGACCCGGCCTATCGGGCCCTGCGGATCGCCACGGTCGTCGAACCCGACTCACTCGGGAACCAGATCACCACAAGCTATCCATGGTACGAGTGTGAGCAGGCCAGACAGGCCGGCGTCTACCTCGACGCCATCCCCTACGCGCTGTCCCGCCTGCACGAGCTCCCGCACGTCTCCGCCTACCTCGACGTCACCGCCTCGAACCAGATCGGCTGGCCCGGGGATCTCCAGGCCGCCGCCACCCTGGTCCGCGCCGCGGCCGACCGTACGCCCGGCGGTGTCGGCAGCGTCGACGGGTTCGCCGTCAACGTCGCCGACTACGACCCGGTCGACGAGCCGTTCCTCGACATCGGCATGACCCGCAACGGCGTGCCGATCATCCAGACCCGGTGGGTCGACTGGAACGACCACCTGGAGGAGTCCACGTTCGTCGACGCGATGCACGCCCGCCTGGTCGCGGCCGGTTTCCCCGACCGGATCGGCGCGCTGGTGGACACGTCCCGCAACGGCTGGGGCGGCCCGGCCCGTCCGGTCGCGCCCAGCGTCTCCACCGACATCAACACGTTCGTCGACCAGAGCAAGGTGGACCGCCGCCAGGTCCGGTTCACCTGGTGCAACCAGGCCGGGGCCGGGCTGGGCGAGCCGCCGCGCGCCACCCCGCGCCCGCACGTGCACGCGTACGCCTGGGTCAAGCAGCCCGGCATCTCCGACGGCAGCCTCACCCAGGACGTGCGCTGCGACCCGCACGGCGAGATGCCGCCGCCCCGCGGCACCAGCCGCCCGACGAACGCGATGGCCGGCGCGCCCCCGCGCGGCGAATGGTTCCCGGCCGCGTTCACCGGCCTGGTGCGCAACGCCTACCCGCCGGTGGGGTGAGGCCGGTCACCTCGGACAAAATGCTTGAGTTTCTCATTTATTGTTTCAAGCATGAGTGAGCAGAGCATGACCAGGGTCCGGCTGCGCCACGCCGGCGGCCCCGAGGCCCTGACGGTCGAGACCGGCCCGGTACCGGTGCCCGGCGCCGGCCAGGTTCTCCTTCGCACCGAGGCGGCCGGGGTCGCGTTCAACGACGTCACCACCAGGCAGGGACTCAACCCGGGCCGGCTGCCGCACGTGCTGGGCTTCGACGCCGTCGGCCGGGTGCTCGCCACCGGGCCGGACGTCACCGGGTTCACCGCCGGGCAGCGCGTCGGCGCACTGGTCGGCACCGGTGGTTACGCGACCCATGTGCTCGCCCCGGCGACCCAGACGGCGCCGCTGCCCGAGGACGCCGACGCGGCGACGCTCGACGCGCTGATGCTCAACTACCTCACCGCGTACCAGATGTTCCACCACATCGCGCGGCCACGGCCCGGCAGCACGGTGCTCGTGCTCGGGGCGGCCGGCGGCGTCGGATCGGCGCTCACCCAGATCGCCCTCTCGGCCGGCGTCACCGTGTACGGCACGTCCAGCCCGCCGCGCCGCGCGCGCGTGGAAGCGCTCGGGGCGACGTGGGCCGCGGACGCGGCCTCGGTGCCGATGCCGGTGGCGGCGACGTTCGACCCGGTCGGCGGCCCGTCGCTCGCCCTGTCCCGCCGCGCCACCGCCCGCGACGGTGTCGTGGTCTCCTACGGGTTCAGCTTCGCGTCCGGCACCGGGCGAACACGCACCCGCGCGCTGGGCGGCATGGTCGCGGCCATCGCCCGCGCCATGCTCACCCCCGGCCCCCGGCTCGTCCTGCACACCGTGGAAGGCGCGGTCAGCAGGAATCCCGCCCGCTTCCGTACCGACATCGACGCCCTGGTCGGGCTGCTGGCCGGCGGCGCGATCACGCCCGAGGTCACCACGCTGCCGCTCGCGCAGGCGGCGGAGGCCCACCGGCTGCTCGAGAGCCGGCAGGTTACCGGCAAGATCGTGCTGCTTCCCTAGGCCGGGGTGTTCATGTCCTGCGTCCCGAGCACCGACAACAGCCTCAACCGGCCCTCCGCCTCGGTGCCGGGCGCGGCGGTGAAGACGATGATGCGCAGGTCCGCGCCGTGCACGGACAGGATGTCGCAGTCCAGGTCGAGCGCGCCGACCTGCGGGTGGTCGACGGTCTTGCGCTCGTTGCCGTACGCGGTCGCGGTCGGGTCCGCCCACAACCGGGCGAACGCGTCGCTGTCGCGGCGCAGCTGCGCGATCATGCCGGCCAGCTCCGGGTCGGCGGGATACCGGGCGGCGGCGTCGCGCAGATCGGTGACCATCGCGGCACGGTAGGAGTCCGGGTCGGGATGCCGGACCCGGCCGGTCTCGCCGTGAAAGAACCGCCAGACCAGGTTGGTCGCACGCGTACCCCTGGGATGGGTGTCGCCGGTCAGCGCGGTCCACAGCTCGTTGTGTTCCAGCAGCGTCCAGGTGGCGTCGAAGACCGCGATGGGCGTGTCCGCGAACCGGTCCAGCAGTCGCTGCACGCTCGGGCCGATCCGGCGCGGCACGGTCCCGGCCGCGCGCGGGGCGTGCCCGGCGAGGCGGCAGGCGAGCTCGTACTCGGCGTCGGACAGCCGCAGGGCCCGCGACAGCGCGGTGAGGACCGCGGCGCTCGGGTGCGCCCGGCCCTGTTCGAGGCGTTTGACGTAGTCGGGCGAGACGCCGGCCAGCCAGGCGACCTCCTCCCGGCGCAGCCCGTCCGTGCGGCGCGTCCCGGCACGGAACGGCAGGCCGACGTCGGCGGGCTGCACCCGGGCGCGCCAGGAGCGCAGCAGCGTGGCGAGGTTCACCAGGCCATTCTCACCCCGGGGGTACGGGTGAGCCTGGCACAAACCGGGCCAGTGTGCCGGTGCCCGGGGCACGCAATGTGATCTCCACACGAACCTGAGGAGCACACATGTACCTCGTCACCGGAGCATCCGGAAACGTCGGCGGGCCGGTCGCCCGGCAACTTCACGAGCAGGGCCTGCCGGTCCGCGCGCTGGTCCGGGACCCGGCCCGCGCCGCGGACCTCCCGGCGGGCGTCGAACGGTTCACCGGCGACCTCGGCGACCTGGAGTCGGTCGTCGCGGCGCTGGACGGCGTCGAGTCGGTCTTCCTCATGCAGACCGGCCCGCAGCTGGACCAGGCAAAGATCATGACCGAGGCGGTACGCAAGGCGGGCGGCCCGCGGATCGTGCTGCTCTCCTCGGTCGGCGCGCGCACGTACCCGCTGGAGGACAACCCGATCGGCCAGGCGCTCGCGGACCGCGAGGAGGTGCTGCGCACGGCCGGGCTGGACGTGACGTACCTGCGGCCGAACACGTTCGCCACGAACGCGCTGTGGTGGCGCGACGAGATCCGGGCCGGCCGGGTGACCGATCCGACCATGCCGGGCCGTACCGTGCCGATCGACCCGGAGGACATCGCGCGGGCCGCCGTCGTCACGCTGACCTCCCCGGACCACGTCGGCCACGGCTACACGCTCACCGGCCCGGAGGCGCTGACCGCCCGCGAGCAGGTCGAGATCCTGGCCGACGTCCTGGACCGGCCGATCGAGTTCGCGGAGACGACCCCGGCGGAGTACGCGGCCGCGTCGATCGCCCGCGGCACCCCGCCGCAGCTGGCCGCCATGATGGAGGCGCTGCAGTCGTCGCTGCGTTTCGGCCGGTCCGCCTTCGTCACGGACGACGTGTTCAACCTGACCGGCACCGCCCCCGGGACGTTCCGGGCCTGGGCGGAACGCCACGCCGCCGCGTTCTGACCCGGGGTCGTCGGACGCCGGGGTTGTCGGACGCCGGGGTTGTCGGACCCGCCGCATAGACTCGCGCCGCTCATTGATGCCAATGGAGGTATGGATGCGGTTCGAGGACGGCTGGGAGATGCCGCAGGAGTGGCGCGAGGCGATGTTCCCGCGTCGCGGGGGCCGGCGGGTGCCGCCGCCGGAGATCGAGCCGGGCGCGGCGGAACGGCTCGCCGCGCTGCTGGACGCCGCCGAGCTGGGCACGGCCGCGGACGCCGAGTACGACCATGAGCTGCGCGCGGAGGGCCGGCGGTTCGCGGCGGACCTGCACCGGCCCGCCGCGGACCTGTCCGCCCGCGGCGCGGCCGCGGCCGCGCTGCTCCTCGACTACAAGCACGCCGAGCCGGCCGCGCAGGCGTGGATCGAGCGTGCCGGACCGGTGTTCGCCGCGCGGGCCGTGGCGGAGCTGGCCGGCATGCTGTTCCACCCGGCCCGGCGCGAGCAGGCGCTCTACCGGCGCTCGCTCAGCCGGGCCGCGCAGGGCGGCTGGGACTGGCAGAACCCGGAGTGCCAGCGGCACGGCGAGGACCAGAGCGTGCTGGTGCACACCGCGGCGACGGTCCGGGCGCATCTCGCGTCCGCGGCCGACGCGGACTACGCGGCGGCCGTCGACGTGCTCGGCGGCTACCGCGGCGGGCCGCTGCCGCAGCGGATCATCGCGACGTTCCTGGTCCCGGGCCGGCCCGGCTGGGCCGATGCGGACATCGCCGCGCTGCCGGGCTGGTTCGCGGACTACGCGAAGCCGCCCGGCCGGTTCCACGGGCTGCTCGCGTTCTGCCTCGAATCGGCCGACCAGGCGCACCGGCTCTCCGCCATGCTGACCTCGGGCGCGCTCAAGGACCTCCGGCTCGGCATCGGCGCCGGGTGGCGCCGCCCGCACGCGTTCGTCGCCACGATCCTCGACGCGCTCGGCCCGGCCGGCGTACCGCTGCTGACCGGCGACCCGCTCTTCCGGGAAGCGGCCGGTTTCCAGCACAGCTTCCAGCGGGAGATCCAGACCGAGGGCCTGGAGGTGCTGCTGTCCATCCCCACGGACGAGGCGCTGCACGCGGTCATCTGGGACACCGTCGACACCCGCCAGCTCGACTTCCACCGGCTCGGCGTGCTCACCCGCGACCCGGCCCGCGCGCTGCGGGTCCTGGCCGCGGATCGCGACACCGCGCTCGCCCACGACGTCCTCGGCCTGCAGGTGCTGACCAAGCCCGCGCTGCTGGACCTGCTCGGCGACGACGACCGGGCGCGCGTCATGGCCGTCGTCGGCGACGGCAGCACGGTCGGCACCCGATTCGCCGACATGCTCGACCGCTACGACCTGCACCGCGAGCGCCAGAGCCCGTGGCGGCGCTACCAGGTCTTCCACGGCGCACCCGAACGCAAGAAGGTCATCTCCTGGCTGGCCTCGATCCCCACCGACGAGGCCTTCGCCCTGCTGGCCGCGCGCGCCGACCGCAAGTACGTACGGCAGGCGGTCACGCAGGTCGCCGCCCGCGAGCCCGCTCGGGCACTGCGCGTACTGGCCGGCCTGACCCCGGACCGTCCCGAGGCGGCCGAGGTGGTGGCCGAGCTGCTGCACCACCACGTGCTCGCCCACCCGGACACGGTCATCGCGCTGCTGCCGGACCTGGATCCGCAGGCCCGTGCCCGCGTCGAGGCGTCACTGACGACCGCCCCGGCCGCGACCGGCCCGATCGTCCCGGACGACGCGCTGCCCGCGGCGCTGCGCACCGTCACGAAGGCGAAGGCGCTGCCCGGCTGGCTGTCGGTCGCGACGCTGCCGCCGATCCGGGTGCCCGGCCACGACGGCGCGCTGCCGGAACCGGCCGTGCGGCAGCTGCTGGCACTACTCACCCGGTCCACGTTCGCGGTGCCGCACCCCGGCCTGGCCGAGGTCCGCGAGACCTGCGACCGGGCAAGCCTGGCCGCGTTCGGCTGGGCGCTGTTCACCCAGTGGCAGACCGCGGACCACCCGGCCGCCGACAAACAGGCGCTGCACGCGCTCGCGTTCCTCGGCGACAACTCCACCGTCCCGCAGGTGTCCGCACTGATCCCGGAGTGGGCGTTCGGCGCCGCCGCCCGCGTCAAGTCCGGACTGGAGGTGCTCGGCGCGATCGGCACCGACGTCGCCCTCACCCACCTGCAACGCGTCGCCCGCAAGGCGAGACAGAAGGGCTTCCGCGCGCTGGCCGAGGCGAAACTCGCCCAGATCGCCCAGGCCCGCGGCCTGACCCCGGCCGAACTCGCCGACCGGATCGTGCCCGACCTCGGCCTCGCCGCCGACGGCCGCCTCACGCTCGACTTCGGGCCACGGCAGTTCACCGTCACCTTCGACGAGAAACTGCACCCCACCGTCAGCGACGCCGACGGCCGCCCGCTCAAGGGCCTGCCACGTGTGGTCGCGGCCGACGACGCCACGCTCGCCGCCGAGGCCAAGCGCACGTTCGCCGCACTGAAGAAGGACGCCCGCCAGCTCGCGAGCGAACGCGGCCGGGCCCTGGAGGAGGCCATGCTGACCGGCCGGACCTGGTCCGTGCCGGACTTCCGGGCGCTCGTGCTCGGCCACCCCGTCGTCCGGCACCTCGCCCGCGCGCTGCTCTGGCGGGTCGACGGCGGCCCCGGCTTCCGGGTGGCCGAGGACGGCAGCCTCGCCGACGCCGACGAGAAGACGCTCACGCTCGCCGACGACCAGCGCGTCGGCCTCTACCACCCGGCCACGGCCGGCCCCGAACGCGCCGCTTGGGCGGAGATCTTCGCCGACTACGAGACGTTCCAGCCGTTCCCGCAGGTCGCCCGCGAGGTCCACCGGTTGTCCGAGGCTCAGGCAGCCACGGCCACGCTGGCCGACTTCACCGGCGGCCAGACCGACGACCGCGCGCTGTTCGTGCTCGCCGCCCGCGGCTGGCAGCTGGCCGGCGGGCTGATCGAACGCGCATGGCCCGGCGGCTACATCACCCAGATCGCCTTCTGGCCCGACTACAACCCGCTCTACTCCGACTCGTCCGAGCTACGCACGCTGTCCACGGTCACCGTCTCCGGCCCGCCGGACGCGGTCTTCGGCGACCTCGACCCGATCGCGGCCTCGGAGGTGCTGCGCGAGGCCCACCGCCTGGTGGCCCGCACCTGATCGTCGGCCGTCCGTCCCCGGTTCCTGCCGGGGACGGACCCCTTCTGACGTGCTAATTCCCGCACGCGATGCGGTGTGTGGGCGAGCTGCCGGAACCATCCAGTCCGACAATCTGTAGCGTGTTGGTAACTTCCCGTACTCGTCGGTGGGTCGGCGGGTCCTTTCTCGTGGTCCCGCTGGTGGCCGGCCTGGTATTCCTCGCATCCGGGCCCGCCGAACGGCTCGACACCAGCGACAAGCTGGCGAGCGTGGCCGGACTGGCGGTCGGCGTACTGTCGCTGGCCGTCGGCCTGCTGGCCCTGCTCGTCGGCCGGAAGCCGGCTCCACCCGTGCCCCCCGAGGACCAGCTGGCCGTACTGGTCAGGCGGCAATGGGCGGCGGAGGCCACGGCACGCATGCTCGACCGGCCCGGCCCGCTGCGGATCCGGTGGGCATCCACCGCCCGCCCGGTCAGCGCCACCCCCGCAGAGATCCTGGGCGACGTCGTCCCGGGACGGCCGACCCGCCTGCACCTGACCGGCGACGTCCGCGATCTCGCCGACGTCCTGACCCGGCTGCCCATGCGGCAGATCGTGGTACTCGGCGCGCCCGGAGCCGGCAAGTCGATGATGCTGCTGATCCTCACCCTCGAACTCCTGGCCGTCCGCAACACCACCGATCCCGTCCCGGTACTGTTCACACTCCCGTCCTGGCAGCCCGGCGAACAGCTGAACGACTGGCTGATCCGCCGCCTCGCCGAGGACTATCCCGCCCTCGGAGACCGCGCGACCATCGAGACCCTCGTCGCGCACGGCCGGATCCTGCCGCTCCTCGACGGCCTCGACGAACTCCCGCCGACCCGGCGCATCGAGGTCTTCGACCACCTCAACACCGCCTTCGGCGGCGGCGGCGCCTTCGTCGTCTCCTGCCGCACCGACGACTTCGAGGCGGCAACCGACAACCGGGGTACGCCGCTGGCCCGCGCCGCCGTCATCGAACTCCAGGGCGCCCGCACGGACGACGTCATCGCCTTCCTGTCCGCCGGACAGATCAACGGCGGGCAGCGATGGTCAGCGGTCGCCGACGAGATCCGCACCCGGCCGGACGGCACGCTTGGCCGGGTACTGGCCACGCCGCTGAATGCCTACCTGGCTCGGGCCGCCTACGGACAGCCGTCCCGCGACCCCGCGGATCTCGTCAACACGGCCCGGCGCTCATCGGCCAGGCAGACGGAGCACCATCTCCTGGCCGGATACATCCCGGCGATCTACCCCTCGGGTAGAGAGGAGCGATGGCTGCGCGTGCTGGCCCGGCATCTGGACCGCAGCGGACAGCAGGACATCGCCTGGTGGCGCCTGAAAGATCTGATCGGGAACTGGCCGCTGGCGGCCGGCCTCGCCTATGTCGTTGTCGTGCTGCTCGCCTATCAACTTTGTTTTGTGGGTAATGGCCTCTTTTATGGACTGGTCTATGCCGCCGGGGAATGGAAACCATGCTCGTATCTGGCTTGCCTTGCGTTCGGTTATCTCGGTGGACGGTTGGCAGGCGGGTATGCCGGGCAAGGGCGGGACCGTGCGGCGCTGAAAAGACTTCGAGACGCCCTTTTTATCGGCTGCGCCGCTTCAGGTATTGCATTTTCACAAGGTCTACCCTTCCTTATGAATAGCTACGTGCATGCATGGGAGATTTTTTTACCTGGGCTCGGAATGACGCTTGGATTGCTTATTGCGACACATGTCTATAGTGGCGGACTGCTCTTCTGGGTACCGCTCGTGGCTGCCGTTTTTGGGACTGCTGTGATCGTAGTGTGGGTGGAGGGATCTGGCTACCTCACGGTATGCGTGTCTGCTATCTGCCCAATGTTGCTACGCTTCTCCGGCTTCGTTGGATCTCGTGAATTTCTCGGAGATGCAGTCGTTGCGGGATCAGCGGCTGCGATTGCCAATTCAGGTTACGGGTATTCCGATACGGTTATGCTTGTGGGGGGCTCCGTTGGGCTTGCGGTGTTCCTTTTCCATAGGGTAATTCGAGGTCGCGGCCTGGTTGTGGCCAACGGGGGTGTCGGTAAGGAAAGGTTGTTGAAAGTGGGTAGGGTGCTAGTCGCCGGAACGTTTTCCTCGGCGGCGGTTGTTGCGTTGCTTGTATTTGTTGCCGTAATTCCCGGCAATCTTGATTTGGCATACGTAGTGCTCTATGGAATGCTTGTCGGCTATCCCCTGTGCGTGGTGGTCGGACTGGTTGGTGGGCTGGGTACTCCGAGTGGAGACCTTCCGATCGTCATCCCCCGCTCCGGTCTGAGGCGCGATCGGCGCGTATTGATCGCGGCCGTTCTTGCGATGGCGGTAGTGGCGGTATTTTTTGGATATTACTTCATCGACGGACTCATGTTCATCATCGTCATGGTAATCTCGGTCGCCTCTCGCTGGCCTCAGTTTGCTCTTGCTCGCTTCGTCCTTGCGGTTACGGGACGTTTGCCGTGGCGACTGGTGCACTTCCTCGAAGATGCACATCGGCGCGGCGTTCTCCGCCAAGTGGGCGCTGTATACCAATTTCGGCACGAGCGCCTGCAAAGCCACCTCGCTCAAGACAACCAGGTCTACACCGACATGGCCGTTCCCGGACCGATGGCCCTGCATATCGGCTCAGCCCGTACGGATGGCTACGAGCGCCATACCTCGGCCCGCCCAGTTTCCGGACAGTAGCCACGTAGCCCCGGTGCGGCTTTGAACTCTCCGACCGAGTCCGAGGCGCGGAAGAGGCTCCGGTTCAAGAAGCGTCTTCGGACGAAGCACCTGGCACGCCCGACCCAGCCCGCGTCGTTCCTGGGCGTGGAACCGCGCGATCCACCCTGGTCACGACCTCTGCCACGGCCGAGTCCGCATCCAGTTCCCAGCCCCGGGTGTACGCCGCAGCGAACCCGTCGCGGCCCAGCACGCCCCGGCCGCGCCCGGTGAGCGCGCGGACCTGCGGGTCGGTGTGATCGTGGGCGCCGCGCAGGCGGGCGGCGGCGCCCAGCAGGACGGCCGAGGCATGCGGGTGACCACGCGCCTCGGCCAGCGCGGCCGCGTACACGGCGACCGGCGCCAGCACGGGCAGCTCCCGGATCTCCAGCCCCACCTCGTAGGCCGCCCCGAGCGCGCCCCCCGCGCCGTCCAGGTCGCCGCGCGCCAGGCAAAGGCCCGCGCGCGTGACCGCGATCAGCGGCCGGGCCCGGGTGGCCGGGAACGCGAGGTCCCGGCGCAGGGCCCGCTCCGCGTCGTCGAGCAGAGCGGCGGCCCGGTCCAGGTCACCGAGCCCGACCCGGATCGCCGCCTCCTCCGCGTCGACGAGTACCCGCAGGTCAGGTGCAGTCCGGGCACGTGCACCGTCGATGACGGCCAGTGCGCGGCCGGGATCGTCCCGCCGCAGGCACAGGTCAACCCAGCGCAGGTCGCTGTCGAGCTGGTCGCCGGCGCTGGGCGGCCCGAAACCGGCCGCCAGCGTCCGCGCCTCCTCCAGATCGGACAGTGCCCCGTCGAGGTCGTCATAGCGTCGCAGCCGTGCGCGCATCGGCAGCGTCCCGGCCCGCCCCCAGTGGTCGCCGGCCTGCGCGAACCGGGCCAGCGCCGCCTCCACATGGGTGCGCATCAGGTCCAGCTCGCCCGCGTTCTCCGCGAATTCGGCCTGGAACAGGTGCGCCAGCCCGGCCAGCCACACGTCCTCGCCGTCCGCCAACCGCTGGAAGGCAGCGACCGCGTCCGTGCGACCCTGCAGGAACATCAGGATCGGCCCGATCACCCGGTAATGGCCGGGCAGCCCCGAATCGGCGATCAGCCGGTCGGCCAAACCGTGCATCTCCGCACGGTCGTCCGCGGCCTCCTCGCTGGTGATCCCGGACAGCAGGTCCACACGGCTGAGCAGGTAAGCGGCCCGCGCGCCGTCCCGCTCCGCCGCCCGCGCGCCATCCCGCTCCGACACCCCGACCCCGGCGCCATCCCGCTCAGGCACCCCGACCCCTGCGCTGCCCCGCTCCGGCGCCGGAGTGCCGACTGGCACGGACAGGGCCTGATCCAGCCAGTACGCGGCGTCGGACTGACGCCCGGCCATCTGCCAGTACCAGGTCAGCGTGAGCGCGAGCGTGATCGCGCCGTCCGCGTCCCCGGTGTCGCAGCGGTGGCGCAGGGCAGCGAGCGCGTTGTCGTACTCGGCCCGGATCACCGTCAGAGCCGCCAGCTGGCCAGGCCCGCGCAGCAGCGCGTCCTGCCGGGCCAGCACCGCGGTCACGTGAGCGGCGGCCAGGTCACGCACGGAGCCGATGTCGTGCAGGCGCTCCATGCCGTACCCACGAATGGTTTCCAGCATCCGATAGCGGCCGGGCGTGCGCTGCAGCAACGACCGGTCGACGAGCGCGGACAGCACCTCCGGCACGTCCGGCCCAGGGCAGAGCGCGGCGGCCGCGTCCGCGGTGACGCCGCCGGGCAGGATCGAGACCCGTTCGGCCAGCGTGCGTTCGGGCTCGGTGAGCAGGTCCCAGCTCCAGGCGATCACGGCCCGCAGCGTGCGGTGCCGGGCGGGGCCCGCGCGCGTGCCGGAGGCCAGCAGCCGGAAACGGTCGGTGAGGCCGTCCGCGACCTCGGACAGCGACAGCGTGCGCAGCCGGGCCGCGGCCAGTTCCAGCGCCAGCGGCAGCCCGTCCAGGTCGCGCACTACCCGCGCGATGTCCGGCAGCGTGTCCTCGTCGACCCGGAAGCCGGGGCGCACGGCGGCGGCCCGCTCCGCGAACAACCGCACCGACGCCACGTCACGGGCCTGATCGATGCCGTCACCCGGGCCCGGCAGCGGGAGCGAGGCGAGCGGGACCAGCGCCTCACCGTCGATCGCCAGCGGCTCACGGCTGGTGGCGAGGATCCTCAGCCCCGGGCAGCGCGGCAGCAGCGCCGAGACCAGCTCGGCCACGGCGTTGATCAGATGCTCACAGTTGTCGAACAGCAGCAGGCACCGCAGCGCGCCGATCTCCCCGGCCAGCGCGTCCAGGTCGTCGGCCGGCAGGCGGGCGCCGCGCAGCCCGGCCCCGGCGAGGACCGCGGAGGCGATCTTTGCCGGCTCGGTCACGGACGCGAGGTCCACGAGCCGGGCGCCGTCCCGGTACTCGTGCCGGTGGCGGCGGGCCGCCTCGATCGCGAGCCGGGTCTTTCCGGCGCCACCCGGCCCGAGCACGGTGACCAGGCGCCCGGTGGTCAGCAGCGCGCCGATGCGGTCGAGCTCGTCGTCGCGGCCGACGAAGCTGGTCAGCGGCGCCGGCAGGCTGCGCGGAGACGGCCGATGCCGGGTGGGTTCGTCGGTGCGTAGCGCGTGCAGGTGCCGTTCGCGCAGGGCCGCGCCCGGGTCGGTGCCGAGCGTGTCGGCCAGCGTCTCGCGGATGCGCTCGTAGACCGCGAGCGCGTCGGCCTGCTGGCCCTGTGCGGTGAGCGCGTCCATCAGCAGCGCGGCCGCCCGCTCGTGCACAGGATGCTCGGCCAGCAGCGCGGTCAGCCGGGCGGCGGCCGGCTCGGCCCGGTCCAGGGCCAGTTCTGCGTCGGCGAGGTCGGCGACCGCCTCGATCGACATCCGCGCCAGCCGGGTCGCGACGGTGGGCGCGACCCCGGCGATGACGGCGGGTTCCGCGCCGGGTGGTTCGACCCACAGATCAACAGCCTGCGTGAGTACGGCTGCCGCCGCTGCCGGATCATCGGCCCGCAGCTGCTCCTTGCCGGCGGTGGCCAGCCGCTCGAACCGCAGTGCGTCCACATCGCCGGGTTCGATTGCGAGCCGGTAGCCACCCGGGGCCTGGAGAACTGTCGCCGGGGCGAGGGCGCGGCGCAGCCGGGAGACGAGCGCCTGCAGCGCGTGCTGGGCACCGGGCGGCGGCTCCTCCGGCCAGATCGCGTCGACGAGCACGCCGGGCTCGACCGCGCGGCCCCCGGCGAGCGCCAGCCGGACGAGCAGCGCCTGCAGTCGTGCACCGGGCACGGGCAGGACGGCGTCGCCGGGGGACACCCGTGAAGCGCCGCCCGGAGCCCCCTGAGCGGCGTGGCCGGTAGGCACTTGCGCGGCGTCGGTGGGAGCCACCTGCGGGGCGTCGGTAGGAGGCGAGTGTGCGGCGTCGCCGCGGGCGACCTGTAGCGCGCCGAGCAGCGTGATGCGAAGCCGTGTACCGCTGTCCATAACCCGATCTTCGCGCGTGCATGTCCGGGCGTGCGTCAAGGGGCTGTCCGCACCGCTTTCTGCGCTTGGTGTCAGCGTGACGCCGTGGCCGGCGCGCGAGCCGCTATGTCATGAATTTCGGGTACAGAGTGCCCGCTGATCGAGGTGGGGCGGGGCCTCGACGCCGAGGGCCGGCGACATCCTGGCGGCGGAACCTGTGCGCAGCGGGTCTGGCCGGGTCGGCTGCCACCCACGGCCGGGCGATCCTGTGCCCTCTGCGGGACCTTCACCGCTCCAGGAGGGATATCCACGGCAGAAGGATCATTGACGTCGGCAAAATGGCGTTTTCCGGCGCCGATTGACCGCCATTTTGCCGACGTCAATGATCCTTTGGCTTCCCGCGGTGGCTATGGGGAGCCGTTGCGGGGTTTTCGGCATCGAGGCCGGGATCCGACGTGATCGACCGAGTACCCCATACCCGAAATTTCATGAAATAGGAGCCTGCCGGTGGGCGGCCCGGCATCGACGCCGAACCTCAGCAGCACGCTGAGGTTGAAAAGCCGGCCGAGGTGGCTTCGTGCCTGTTGCCGATCACTCCAGTCGCGACCGGCCGCGGTCTTCCCGTGGTTTCGTGGCCGTTCGTGGTCTGGCCGGCTGTGAGTGGACGGGTCGTACCCGGCGGCGTTGTTGCGTGGGTGGTCTGCCGCGGGCCGGCTGGTCGCGGCGTGGACGCGACCAGCCGCGGAGGTCGCGGGCTTTCCGTGACCACCCACGGATCCGAGGCCGCGGGAGCTCGCGGAACCGGACCACGCCGGAAGCGGGAAATCCAGATCTTGATCTTGATCTTGATTGGTTTGTCGCGTGTGAGCGCTGTGTCTGCCCCGTGTGAGCGGGCGGGCCCACGCTGACCCGCGTCACCGATCGAGAGGAAATACCATGATCGACGCACAGCCGGCCACGACCACGCGCCGCGCCGCCGGGCTGGCGCTCGCCGCCGCGGCCGCCGTCTTCCTGCTCGCCGAGTTCGTCGCGGCCGCGGCCTGGACGGGCGAGCATCCCTACAGTTACACCTACCACTACATCAGTGATCTCGGTGTCCGCGGGCCGCTGGTGGCGCTGGACCAGTACATGTATTCGCCGCTCGACTGGGTCTTCAACAGCGGCTTCTTCCTCTTCGGAGTCCTGGTGATCGCCGGGATCGCGCTGCTGCGCGGCCTGCACGGATGGCGTCGTGCCGCGGTGCTGCTGCTCGGCGTGATCGTCGGCGTGGGGAGCATGGTGCTGGCGTTCTTCCCCGGCGACGGCGAGGCGGACCGGCTGGGGCGGTTCGACTTCCACGGGCTCGGCGCGATGATGGCGATCGTCGGCGGCAACATCCTGATCATCGTGCTCGGCCGGATGTGCGGGCGGCTCGGCGCCGACCGGCGGACCGGGCGGGCAATGGTCGTGCTGGGCGCGTTCGGGCTGGTGTCGCTGGTCGCGTTCGTGACGGTCGCGGGGTCGGGGGCGAACGTCCTGATCGGTCTCGTGGAGCGCTGCGCGGTCTATCCGGTCTTCGCCGGGCTCATCGGCGCGGGGGTGGCGATCTGGCGCCGGCCGGTCGGCTGACGGACCCAGGCGCACTGCGCCGACCTGTGAACCAGCCACGACGTAGCCGGTCCGCGCCTCAGCCATTCCTTAACCGGCCTCGCCGAGGCTGATCTGGCGGTCAGGGTCATGGCCGCACATCGATCACAGGGGGAAGATCATGAACATCCGTGCTCTGCGCCGTACCACCGGTGCCCTGCTCGCCACCGCGGTTGCCGTAGCCGTCGCCGGGCTCGGCGCCGGCACCGCCCACGCGGTGGAGGCGGCCCCGTGCGGGTCCGCGGCGGTCTTCAACACGAAGATCCAGTGGGGTGGGGAGCAGGCGCCGTGGCACGACGACGCCGACCTCACGCTGCTGATCGGGAACCGGAACGTCATCGTCGACAAGGCCACCGTCCCGGCCGGGACCAAGCTGCACTGGTCCGGGCCGAACGGCAAGGGCAACATCACCTTCAAGGCCAAGAACACCTTCACCGGTACGGCGCAGTTCCCGAACGAGGGACCGGTCGGCTACCGCGGCACGCTGGACCGGCTGACCTCGGTCAGCTGCAAGGCCGCCGCGGTGTTCGACACCCAGATCCAGTGGGGCGGGGATCAGGCGCCGTGGCACAACGACGCCGACCTGACCGCCCTGGTGAAGAACCGGCACGTCGTCATCGACCGGAACTCCGCGCCGGCCGGGACGAAGCTGAGCTGGAGCGGCCCGAACGGCAACGCCGACATCGCGCTGCGGGTCGCCAACGAGTTCTCCGGCACGGCGCAGTTCCCGAACGAGGGCCCCGTGGGCTACCGCGGCACTCGCTGACCACAGGTGATGGGACTCGGTCCGATCACGTGCTACCGTGATCGGACCGGGGTCTCATCACTCAGCGGGAGAATCACGATGGACATAGGCGTCTTCCACCTGCCCACCGGCACCTACGAGACCCGGGCCGCCATGGCCGTCCGGGGTGGATCGTTCCGCGACCGGCGCGCGTTCGCCGCGTCCGCGATCCTGGTCCGGCATCCCCAGGGTGATCTGCTGATCGACGCCGGCTTCGGCGCCGGGCTCGCACGGCACCTGGCGATGCTGCCCTGGTACCAGCGCTCACCGCACCGGGCGGGCCGGACCGCCGCCGCGCAGCTCGACGCCGCCGGCTACGACCGCGGCCGGCTGCGCGGCGTCGTGCTCACCCACACGCACTGGGACCACGCGAGCGGCCTCGACGGCTTCGAGGACACGCCGGTCTGGCTGAACGGGGCCGAGCGGCGGTACGCGGCCGGCGCACCGGACAGCGCCGTCTTCCGGCACGTCTCCGCACGCCACGAGATCCGCGCCTACGGCTTCGGAAGCGGCCCCTACCAGGGCTTCCCGGACAGCCACGACGTGCACGGCGACGGGTCCGTGGTCATCGTGCTCGCCGCCGGCCACACGGCCGGCTCGGTGATCGTCTTCGTCACCGACTCCGCCGGCCGGCGCTACGCGTTCATCGGCGACCTGACCTGGCAGCTCGACGGCCTCCACCGCCGCGCCGAGCGGCCCTGGCTGATGCGCAGATTCGCCGACCACGACCCCGCCACGGTACGGACCGGACTGCTGCGGATGGCCGGCCTCGGCGACGGCCTGCAGGTCGTGCCGGCCCACGACCTGCGCGCCTATCAGGGCATTCCCGGCCTGTGACCGTGGGCCGTGCCGTGGACGTCGGCTGCCCGGCCGGTGCGCGTCCCCGAAGCGGCCGACGATAAGCGCCAAGTGGGTATGTTTTGAGTGATAAGTACGCTAAGTCTGGTTTCCTGCGCTACATCCTTATCTGTGCAGCTCAGTCTTCTCGGCCCGCTCAGCGTCACCATCGACCAGCGTGAGGTGGCGCTGGGCGGCCCCAAACAGCGCCTCGTCCTGGCGCTGCTCGCGTTGCGGGCCAACCGGGCCGTCGGGGTCGACGAGCTGATGGACGACCTGTGGGACGAGGACGTGCCGGGCCGGCCCCGCAAGACGCTGCAGGTCTACATCGCACACCTGCGCCGCGCCCTGGACTCCCCACACCGGATCGTCAGCGAGCCGTTCGGGTACCGGCTGTCCCTCGCCGACGACGAGTGCGACCTCTTCCGGTTCAAACGGCTGGTCGCGGACGCGCAGACGGCGGCCGACCCGGATCCGGAACGCGCGGCCGACCGCTACCGCGAGGCCCTCGGCCTGTGGTCCGGCCCGGCACTCGCCGACCTGCGGTCCTTCCCGGTGGTGGAACGGCTGGTACACAAGCTGGACGAACGGCGTGCCGAGGCCGCCGAGGAACGGCTCGCGCTGCTGCTGCGGATCGGACAGATCGCCGAGGCCATTCCGGCCCTGATCGAGCTGACCGAGACCGACCGGTGCCGGGAACGCCCGTGGGCGCTGCTCATGCAGGCCTACTACCAGACCGGCCGGCAGGGCGACGCGCTCGCGATCTATCAGCGGGTACGCGACCTGCTCTTGGACAAGCTCGGCGTCGAGCCCGGACCGGAGCTTCGCCGGATGGAGCGGACGATCCTCACCCAGGACCCACGCCTTCCGGTGGCCACGCCCGTCTCCACCGCGATCACGGTCGCCGACGAGCGGCGGCCGGCCACGTTCATCAGCTTCCACCTCGCCGGATACGACCGGCTGGCCGAGGATCTCGACCTCGAAGATCTGATGGCGGAGGTGGAGGCGTTCCGCGAGCGGATCCGCGCGATCGTCGACGAGTACGGCGGCGTGGTGCACGCGGTGGACGACGGCGGTCTGCTGGCCTGCTTCGGGCATCCGGTCGCGACCGAGGACGACTCCCGCCAGGCGGTCCGGGCCGGGCTGGCCGCGGTCCGGCCCGGCGCCGCCAGCACGCTCGCCGGAGTACGCGCCGGAGTGCACAACGGGCTGGCGCTGTTCAGGGCGGGTAGCCGTACCGCGGTGTTCGGCAGCACGCCCGCGGTCGCAGCCCGGCTGCAGCGCGCCGCGGGCCAGGGCGAGGTCGTGCTCTCCGGTGCGGTGGCGATGATGGTGGGCCCGCACTTCACTTTGGAAGCCAACGCCGACGGCACGTATGTGGTCGTCGGCGAGCAGGCACCCTCGGCGAACGGCCTGCACTGCGGCAACCTGTGGGGCAGAGCCGACGATCTCGCCCAGGTCCGGCAGGCCGCGGCCGCCGACCGCGGCCTCACCGTGCTGCTGCTGTGGGGCGAGGCCGGCATCGGGAAGACGGCGCTGGCCGGGGCCGCGCTGGACCAGCTCGGCGACCGGTACCCGGCCGCGTCCGTGGTGATCCTGCGAGGCGACCGGCACCGGCGCGGCCAGGCCCTGCACCCGGTCGCGGCGGCCCTGGCCGCGTGCTACCGGGACGCGGACCAGTTCCTGCTGGAGCTGCAGCTGGCCGGCGTGACCGGCGACGACGCGGCCCACCTGCTGGGGATGCTCGGCGAACTGGCCGGCTGGGCCGACTGCCCGGAGCCCCGGCAACGCACCGGCGGGGCCCGCCGCCGGGCCGTCCTGACCTGGCTGAGCGCCTGCGCCGGTGACCGGCCGGTCTGCCTGGTCGTCGAGGATCTGCACGATGTGGACCAGGAGACCCGGGACCTGCTCGACGAGGTGGCCGACGAGGTCGGCGGCGGCATCCTGCTGATCACCAGCCGTACCGACGATCTGCCGCCCCGGCTCGCCGCGACCGCCCGCCGGGTACGGCTCGGCCGCCTCCCCTCCGCCGACGCCCGTGCCCTGGTCGTGCAGACGGCCGGCGCCCGGCGGCTGCGGACCGCCACCGTGAACGAGATCGTGCGGCGCTGCGACGGCCATCCGCTGCACCTGCGGGAGCTGACCCTGGCGACCGTCGCCGCCGGCCCCGAGGCGCTCGAGGTGACCGGCGACCTCCCGACGCCGTTGCACGCCTCGCTGCAGGCCCGGCTCGACAGCCTCGGCCCTGCGAAGGCGCTCGCGCAACGGTGCGCGGCCGTGCGCGGGCCGTTCGACCGCGAGCTGGTCGCGCTGCTCTGCGACGAGCGGCACCTCGGCGACCGGGATCCGGCGCTGCTGGAACAGGATCTCACCGAACTGGTGTCCGCCGGGGTGCTGCGCCGGGCGAGCGGACACCGCGAGGGATGCTTCGTCTTCAGCCACGCGCTGCTGGAGGACTGCGCCTACGCCACGCTGCCCCGCGGCGTCCGCGCCGAGCTGCACCGGCGGATCGCCGCGTGGATGAGATCGTCCGGGTCCGCCGAGCCCGGACGGCTGGCGGAACACCTGACCGCCTCCGGTGACATCGCGGGCGCCGTGCAACTGTGGATGAAGGCGTCCGACGAGGCGAGCAAGGCCACGCGGTACGTCGACGCGGTGCGCTACGCCCGGCAGGCACTCCGGCTGATCCCGCAGCTGCCCGCGACCCCGGAGCGGGACGCCACCACCCTGCTGGCCAACATCGTGCTCGCCCACTCGATGGCCGTGACCGGAGCCGCCGACGTGGAGGTCTACACCTCCGCGCTGCGTGCCCGGCGGCTCGCCGTCACGCTGGGCCGGACCGAGATCCTCGGCGCCATCGACGCGCTGATCATTTTTGGACTCCAGGGCATCGGCCGGTACGAGACCGCGGCCCGCCACGGCAGCCGGGTCCTGGCCGCCCCGGAGGCGTCCGGCGGGCTCTACGAGGCGGTGCGCGTCTACCACAGCAGGACGCTGTTCTGGCTCGGACGGCTCGCCGAGGCCGAGGAGGTCGCCGTCACGTCGGCGAGGCTGGCAGCGGTCGACGCCACCTCGTACTTCGGGACCGCGGTCGTGAAGCTCGTCCAGTGCGCGAACCTCACCCTCGCCGGGCTGGCAGCATTCACCGAGGACCGCGGTGAGCACAGCGATCACCTGTTCCGGCAGGCGGACGTGATCGCCCGCCGGGCCGGGGCACTCGACGCGGTCTGCATCACGGACCTGACCTATGCCATCACCCGTCAGCTCGCCGGCGATGTCCCCACCACCCACCGGCTGGCCGAGTCCGCGCTGGAGATCGCGGTGGAGATCGGCAGCGACGGATGGTTCGTCTGGTCGCAGATGCTGCTCGGCTGGGCGGTATCGGTCGGCGGCAACCCGGAGGAGGGCTTGGCGATGATGGCCGAGGCGATCAACCACAGCGGGAAGTCGCAACGGCACCTGCCCTACTTCGGCGCGCTCGCCGCCACCGGCATCCTGGCCGCGGGCCGGCCCGCGGAAGCCCTGGAACGGGCCGTCGCCGCCGTCGAACTGGCCGAGCGGATCGGTGAGCGCCTGCTGCTGCCGTACATCCATCACGTCGTGTCGGACGCCCAGCTGGCGAACGGTCTGCCGGCTGCGGCGGAGGACCACCGGCGGCGGGCACACGCGCTGGCCGAGTTGCAGGGCCAGTGGTGGTTCGTCCGGAATCTGCCCGCTCCGGGCACCTCAGCCATTTCTTAACCGCCCGACCCGACGCTGGCCCGGTGGCCGAGCGAGGCCACCGGCGACCGCCTCAGCAGCGAAAGCCGATGACAGGTTCCCGGCTTCAGTGTCAGTAGGGGGATGGACATGGCTTCCAGATTCGTCGGCCGACGACTCGTGCTCGCGGCGGCGGCCGTCGTCGCACTGGGCGGGCCGGTCATGCTCGGGCAGGGCGCCGGCGCCACGAGGCCCCACCTGGTAGTTCCCAGCAATACACCCAGCGCTGAGGTATCCCTGGAGCCGGAGTCCCCGGCGCCGGTGTCCCCAGCGCCCGCGTCATCGGAGCCTGGGCCTTCAGTGGTCCACACCATCGGGGTGGTGCCCACCGTCGCGGTACAACCGACGGCCGGTGTGGAGACCACGGCCGATACGGCGGAGCCCACGACCGGGGCGGGACCCACGGCAGGAGTCGTCTCACCAGGGCCGGTAGATCCGGTAGATCCCCAGCCTCCTTCGCCGCAGCCAGGGACTACGGCCGCGAAGACACCACTGGTGCCGGCCGCGCCGCCGCAAGCCGCCGCCGCCCCCTCGTCGTCACCCACCGCGAGCCCGTCACCCACCGCGAGCCCGTCACCCACCCCGAGCCCGTCGCCTTCCGCGGCCGCCCCCTCCCCGCC
>NZ_JNXY01000033.1 GCF_000717135.1 Catenuloplanes japonicus | reverse complement strand
CCCCCCCCCCCCACCCCCCCGCCACTCCCACTGGCCCCGCCTCGTTCCCCGCCCCTCATCTCCCCGCCGCTTCCATCGCCGGCTCCCCATCCCTCCCCGCCTTTCCCTCCGTCCCTCCTCCTCCCCTCATCTCCATCGCCGCCTCTTGATCTTGGGTGAAAGATTTTTGAGGAGGAGGGCGCGCGCTGTCGAAAAACCGGGGTCGCCGATCGAGGACCGGGTGAGAGCGCATCCGGCGCGGTTAAGGTCGCCGGAGCGAACCGTTTACGGCACGAGGAGCAGCACGATGCGCGTCATGGTGATGATCAAGGGGCACGGGGCGGACGAGGACAAGATCACGCCGACCACGGAGATGTTCGAGGAGATGGGGCGTTACAACGAGGAGCTGGTCAAGGCCGGCATCATGCTCGGCGGCGACGGCCTGCGACCCACCTCCGCCGGTGCCAAGGTGGTCTTCGCGGCCGGTGGCGACACCTCGGTGGTGGACGGGCCGTTCGCGGAGTCGAAGGAGATCGTCGCGGGGTACTGGATCTGGCAGGTGTCCTCGATGGAGGAGGCGATCGAGTGGGCGAAGCGGTGCCCGCACGACGCCTACTACGGCGCGGAGCAGGTGCTGGAGCTGCGGCCGTTCTACGAGAACGAGGACTTCGCGGACCGGATGACGCCGGAGCTGATCGAGAAGGAAGCGGAGCTGGCCCGGCGGATCCAGGCGCAGCAGCAGGGCGCCTGAGCCGTGCACCGGAGGATCGAGGCGATCTGGCGGATGGAGTCGGCCCGTCTGATCGCCTCGCTCTCCCGGCTGACCCGGGACGTGGGGATCGCCGAGGAGATCGCGCAGGACGTGTTCGTGGCCGCGCTGGAGCAGTGGCCGGCGGACGGTGTGCCGCCGAACCCGGGCGCGTGGCTGCACACCACCGGACGGCACAAGGCGATCGACCGGATCCGCCGGGACCGGATGCGCGACGACCGCCAGATCAACGCCGCCTCAGATCCCACCGTGTCGGAGAGATCCGACGATGATCTGCTGGCGCTGATCTTCACGGCCTGCCACCCGGTGCTGCCCCGCGAGTCCCGGACCGCGCTCACGCTGCGGCTGCTCGGCGGCCTGACCACGGACGAGATCGCCCGCGCCTACCTGCAACCGTCCGCCACGGTCGGTCAGCGGATCTCCCGGGCCAAGCGCACGCTCGCGGAGGCGAAGGTCCCGTTCGAGACGCCGGGCGATCTCACCGCACGGCTGCCCGCGGTCCTGGAGGTCATCTACCTGATCTTCACCGAGGGACACGCGGCGACCAGCGGCGAGCAGTGGATCCGGCGCGATCTGGCCGAGGAGGCGATGCGGCTCGGGCGCATGCTGACCGGCCTGCTGCCGCGCGAGCCGGAGCCGCACGGCCTGGTCGCGCTGATGGAGTT
Organism: Catenuloplanes japonicus; assembly: GCF_000717135.1. Lineage (GTDB taxonomy): Bacteria > Actinomycetota > Actinomycetes > Mycobacteriales > Micromonosporaceae > Catenuloplanes > Catenuloplanes japonicus. The sequence goes on along the minus strand of NZ_JNXY01000033.1, from coordinate 299,214 downwards.
GCAGGCGTCCCGGTTCCGGACCCGCACCACGCCGGACGGCGAGCCGGTCCTGCTGCAGGACCAGGACCGCGCGCGCTGGGACCGGACGCTGATCCGGCACGGCCTGTCCGCGCTGGACCGGGCGATCGCGCTGCGCCGGCCGCTCGGTCCGTACTCGGTGCAGGCCGCGATCGCGGCCTGCCACGCACGGGCGCGCAGCTTCGAGGCGACGGACTGGGAGGCGATCGTGGCGCTCTACGACGCGCTCGGCCAGATCGCGCCGTCCCCGGTGGTGCTGCTGAACCGCGCGGTCGCGGTGCTCCACGCGGACGGCCCGGAGGCGGCGCTGGACGCGATGGACGAGGTGCGCGCGGACCCGCGGATGGCCCGGCACCACCTGGTCGGCGCCGTGCGCGCGGACATCCTGATCCGGCTGGGCCGGACCGCAGAGGCGGACGAGGAACTGGTCCGCGCGGCCGCGCTGGCACCCACCGCACGCGAGCGCGACCTGCTGACTCAGCGAATCAGCAGCACGACGACGACCACGAGCGCCACCGCGCCCGGCACCAGATAGGGGCGCAGAGTCCGGAGGCGTTCGGGGGCGGCGACCGGTTCGAGCCATTCGTCCGGGCCGAGCACCTCGGGGTAGCCGCCGCGCCACTCCACCCGGGAGCCGGCCGGGACCGTGATCGTGACGACGTCCCGGCGGCGCGACCAGATCAGCGCGTGCACCGCGTAGACGCCCACCCACCAGCCGAGCGTGAGGAACGACAGCGCCAGGTGCAGCGCGTGTGCCGGATGCCCGAACTGTCCCACCCGTACGGTGTAGGTCTCCACGTATGGGTGAACGCTTCGCGCCCCCGCGAGGAAACTAGGCTCTCCCCATGGACGACGGTGCGGAACTGGCCGCGGCGCTCGCCGCGCACCTGGACGGGCTGGCGTTCACCGGGCTCGGCACGGATCAGGTGACCGCGCTGGTCATCGACGCGATCACCGGGTGGGCGCAGGCCCAGGGCTGGCGCGTCTACCGCCGGGCGCCGAGCGTGGTGTCGCTGCCGCCGCCGCTGGACCGGCAGAAGTCGGTGCTGGACGTGGCCTGCGCCCGGCCGGGCGGCGCGCTGCCGATCGCGATCGAGGTGGACCACACGGATCGCCGCCGGACCGTGGACAAGCTGGTGGCGGAGGCCGCGGCCGGCCGCGTCGCGCTCTGGGTGCGCTGGTCGCCGGGGAAGATCAACGCCCCGGGCCCGCCGGTGCACCTGGTGCCGCTGGCGGTGACGAAGCCGCGTCCGGGCCAGTTCGCGCGCGGCGTGGAGCGGCCGCCGCCTCCGCACTCGACCGGCCCGGGTTCCGGCACCGCGCAGGAGTTTCCCCTTTAAGATCAAGATCTACCCGGGAAGGCGGCTTCATCATGGCCAGCACCATCCGCGTCGGTCTGCTCGGTTTCGGCCTCGGCGGCCGGGTGTTCCACGCCCCGCTGATCGCCGCCACGCCCGGACTGGACCTGTCCGCGATCGTCACCGCCAACCCGTCGCGGCAGTCGGCCGCACGTGACGCCCATCCGTCCGCCGAGATCGTGCCGTCCCTGGACGCGCTGCTCAGCGGCGGGAACGTCGACCTGGTCGTGGTCGCCACGCCGAACGCGCAGCACGTCCCGCAGGCCCGCGCCGCGATCGACGCCGGGCTGCCCGTGGTGGTGGACAAGCCGTTCGCGCCGACCGCGGCGGAGGGCCGGGACCTGATCGAGGCCGCGCAGACCAGGGGCGTGGCGCTGACCGTGTTCCAGAACCGGCGCTGGGACGGCGACCTGCTCACCGTGCGGAAGCTGCTCGACGAGGGCGCGCTCGGGCGGGTGCACCGGTTCGAGTCCCGGTTCGAGGTGTGGAAGCCCGCGCTGAAGGAGGGCTCCTGGAAGGAGGAGGCCGCGCCCGGCGCCGGCGTCCTCTACGACCTCGGCGCGCACCTGATCGACCAGGCGCTGCTGCTGTTCGGCCCGGCCGAGGTGGAGTACGCGGAGCTGGGCGTGGTCCGGCCCGGCTCGACCGTGCCGGACGACGCGTTCGTGGCGTTGCGGCACCTCACCGGCGTCCGGTCGCACCTGTGGATGAGCCGGCTGGTCGCGCAGCCCGGCCCGCGGTTCCGGGTGCTGGGCACGGACGCGGCCTACGTCACGCACGGCCTGGACGGCCAGGAGGCCGCGCTGGCCGCCGGTGGTGACCCGTCCTCGCCCGGCTGGGGTGCGGGGTCCCCGGGCCTGCTCGGCGCCGGGGACGAGGTCACGCCGGTGCCGACCGAGCCGGGCGCCTACCCCGCGTTCTACGCCGGGGTCGCGGCCGCGCTGCGGGAGGGCGCGCCGATGCCGGTCGACCCGGCGGACTCGCTGGCCGGGCTGGAGATCATCGAGGCCGCGACGCGGGCTGCCGGCCTTTGAGGTGGCGGCCCATCTGGCGGGCGATCTCGCGGTTCGCATCCCGTTCCGCGAGCGCCTGCCGCTTGTCGTAGGCGCGCTTGCCCTTCGCCAGCGCCAGCTCGATCTTGGCCCAGCCGTTGAAGAAGTAGAGCGACAGCGGGACCAGCGTGGTGCCGCCGCCCTCGCGCAGCTTGGACAGGATCCGGTCGATCTCGGACCGGTTCAGCAGCAGCTTGCGGGTGCGCCGCGGCGCGTGCAGCGAGTAGTCGCCGAAGCCCCAGTCCGCGATGTGCAGGTTGTGCAGCATGATCTCGCCGTCCCGCTCCTGCGCGAACGCTTCCTTCAGCGACACGTGCCCGGCGCGCAGCGACTTCACCTCGGCGCCGGCCAGCACCAGCCCGGCCTCGTAGGTCTTCAGCACCGTGTACTCGTGCAGGGCCTTCTTGTTGGACGCGACGAGCGTCCGCCCGTCCGTACCCTCCCGCTTCACCATGGACGACAGGTTACGCGGGAGGGCCCGCACCCTGCCGCTGGTTATCCGCGCATGTTCCGCGGGCCGATCGGGCGCGCGTAGCGGTGCTGGCGGGCGTGGGCCGGCACGCACCGGCGCGGGCCGGTCGCGAGCGCGGGCGCGCCGAGCAGGTCGAGCAGGCGGGCCCGGAACGCGCGCGGCGAGAACGGCTTGGCCAGGTAGTCGTCGGCGCCGGCCGCGTACCCGGCCTCGATGTCGGCCGCGTTGATCGCGGCGGAGACCATGATGACCGGCACGCCCCGGTGCCGCGGCTGCGAGCGGACCAGGCGGCACAGCTCCAGGCCGGTCATGGCCGGCATGCCCACGTCCGTGACGACGGCCCGCGGACGCGCGGACTCGAGCACGCGCGCGGCCGTGATCCCGTCCGTGGCGCAGACCGTGCGCAGGCCCGCGCTCTCCACCGACATCGCGATCAGCTCCCGCAGGTCCGGGTCATCCTCGGCGACGAGGACGAGGTCGTGCGACATGTGGCTTCTCCCGGGCTCGGCTGCTCGTGCGGGCCCTACGTTCCCGGCCGGGCGGTGCGGTCGCGGGCGGTCAGCGGTTGCCGTTGAGGTGCTTCCGGCTCCGGTGGGCGATCATGTTCATCCGGTTTCCGCACCGTACGGTGCAGAAGCGCTTGGATCCGTTCTTGGACAGGTCGACGAAGAGCCCGGTGCAGTCGTCGGCCGCGCAGACCCGCAGCCGCCCGGTCTCGTTCATCCGGATCACGTCGATCAGCGCGAGCGCGGCCTCGACCTCCATCCGCACGGCCAGTGGCGCGTCCGGGTCGGTGGCGTGCAGGTGCCAGTCGTAGTCGTCGTGCCGGGCCAGGTACGGCAGCGCGCGCCCGTTCCGCAGCATCCGGTTGACCACGGTGACCGCCTCGTCGCGGTCCAGCGTCCAGACCTCGCGCAGCAGGTCCCGCGTGCGCAGGACCGCGCGCAGCTCGTCGTCGTCCCAGTCGAAGCGCCCGGAGTAGGTGAACCGGCCGATCAGCGCGCGCAGGTCGCCGACCGTGGTCAGTTCGTCCGCGCCGGAGCGGGAGGCCGCGGGCTCCGTGTTGACCAGCGCGACCACGAACTCGAGCGCCTCCTCCGTGTCAGGGGCAAAAAGCAAGTTGACTCCTCACGTCGAGCATCCTAGCGTCAGGGGTGTCAGCAATTTAGCTCATGACAGGAGGCATCGTGAAGCAGTCCACCGGCCTGGTCGCCGCGTTCGTGTCGGCCGCCTCGTTCGCGACGTCCGGCGCCTTCGTCAAGCCGCTGCTGGAGGCCGGCTGGTCCCCCGCGGCCGCGGTCTCCGCGCGCACGCTCTCGGCCGGTCTGCTGCTCCTGCCCTTCGTGCTCTGGTCACTGCGCGGACGCCGGCACGCGCTCTGGCGCGCCCGCTGGCGGGTGCTCGGCATGGGCGTGGTCGCGGTCGCGTTCACCCAGGTCACCTACTTCGCGGCGATCTCCCGCATCCCGGTCTCCACCGCGCTGCTGGTCGAATACCTGGCGCCGCTGCTGCTCGTGCTCTGGGCCTGGGTCAGCACCCGCCGCGCGCCCCGGCCGGCCGTGCTGCTCGGCTCCGTGCTCGCGATCGGCGGCCTGGTGCTGGTCATCGGGCCCGGCGCGGTGCGGGCCGTCGACGTGCTCGGGCTGCTGCTGGCGTTCGCGGCCGCGGTCGGCTGCGCGATCTACTTCGTGGTCGGCGCGCGCCCGTCCGACGGGCTCCCGCCGGTCGCGCTGGCCGGGGCCGGGCTACTGGTCGGCGGCACCCTGCTCGCGCTGATCGGCGCCGTCGGGCTGCTGCCGTTCACCGCCACGTTCGACGCGGTGCCGCTGCTCGGGACGCCCGCGCCGTGGTGGGTGCCGCTGGCCGTGGTCGCGCTGTTCGGCACCGCGATCGCGTACGCCACCGGCATCCTCGGGGCGAACGTGCTGGGTTCCCGGCTCGCGTCCTTCATCGGGCTGCTGGAGGTCGTGTTCGCCTCGATCTTCGCCTGGCTGCTGCTCGGCGAGAACCTCACGCTCACCCAGCTGGCCGGCGGCGTGCTCATCCTCGGCGGCATCGCGGCCGTCAATCAGGCCACGGAGACGGCTGCCGTTCAGGCGACCGAGGTCACGAACCCGATCGACGGCAGCGCGAACACCAGCGCCAGCACGGCCAGCCTCGGGATCGACGGCCGCCTGGACAGCACCGTGTACGCGCCGAGCAGCACCGGCGCCAGCCCCAGCTGAAACGGCAGCGTGGACGCGGGGATCAGCACGTCCGCGCTGGCGCAGGCGAGCGACACCCCGAGCGCGAAGGCCCAGAGCGACAGCCCCAGCCGGTACGCACCGTCCGCGCCGTACCGGACCGCGATCGTGGAGTACCCGGCCCGCAGGTCGGCGGGCCGGTCCACCACGGTCGTCGGGATGTAGAACGCGGCCGCGAACAGCAGCCCGAGCAGCCCCATCTGCCACGGGAAGTCCCACGGATCCCGCGCCACCGACCAGCCGCCCAGCGGCGCGACCACGCCCACCACCAGCGCGTTGACCAGCACGTCCAGGCCGGGGCGGGCCTTGAGCCGCAGCGGCGGCGCGCTGTAGGCCCAGCCGAGCGCCAGCACCGCGGCCACGCCGAGCACGAACAGCGGGCCGATCAGCGCGGCCGTCCCCAGCGCGGCGAGCCCGGCGGTGGCGGCGTAGATCCTCAGCGCCTCCGGGCGTACCCTCCCGGCCTGCCTCTTGCGTGGGTTCAGCCGATCGGTGGGCAGGTCGTGCAGGTCGTTGTGGGCCAGCACCGCGCCCCAGATCAGCGGGCCCAGCACGAGCAGCGTGAGCGCCGCCCTCACCGGATCGGCGGGGGTGAGCCTGCCGGAACCGAGCACCAGCCCCAGGTAGGCCGGCACCCACGACACCGGCCAGAACCACGGGCGGGAGACCGCCGCCAGCACGACCGCTCGATGTGCGCTCACCTTCGACCGCTGCAGCATGCCGCCGATCCTTCCCGGTGACCGCTGTGACGAACCTGAGAAAGTCGATATGGTGGCACGGGGGGAAGCGCTTTCCTACTGCTTCGTCGGAGGGTTCTCAGATGCCCGAGTCAGCGCGGCTCACCGTCGCGGGTGCCGTGGTCGCCCGCCTCCAGGACGGCGCGGACGTCGAGCCCGCGCTCGGCCCCCGCCCCTACCTGCACCCGGTCACCACGCTCGGCGGCGTCACGGTCACCGACGCGTTCCCGGACGATCACCGCTGGCACCTCGGCGTCTCCGTCGCCATGCAGGACGTGTCCGGCACCAACCTGTGGGGCGGCCGCACCTACGTCCGCGACCAGGGCTACACCTGGCTCGACGACCACGGCCGCATCGTCGACGCCCGCCTCTCCCCCACCGCCGCCTCCGACGCGCTCGCCGAGACACTCCACTGGCTCGCCCCCGACGGCACGCTGCTCGTCACCGAGGACCGCACGCTCGCCGCCCGCCCGCTCGACACCCGCGCCTGGTCCCTGGAGGTCGCCTACACGCTGACCGCACCGCCGGACCGCGACATCACGCTCGGCAGCCCCGCCACCAACGGCCGCCCCGACGCCGCCGGCTACGGCGGCTTCTTCTGGCGCTGCGCCCCCGGCCCCGCCGACGTCTTCGACGCGACCGGCGCCCGCGGCGAATCCACCGTCAACGGCGGCACCGCCCCCTGGCTCGCCTTCACCGCCGCCGGCCACACCCTGATCTTCAGCGGCCTCGGCGACGGCGACCACTGGTTCGCCCGCACCGGCATCTACCCCGGCGTCTGCGTCGCCCTCGCCTGGGAGAAGCCCCTGCTCATCCCGGCCGGCGCCACCATCTCCCGCCGCCACACCGTCATCGTCGCCGACGGCACCCTGACCCCGTCCGACGTCGAGTCCCTCAGCCCGCGATTCGCAGCCGGAGCCTGACCCGGCGACCGTCGGCGTCGTCGCGGCGTAGCACCCTGCCACGCTTCGCGAAGATCAGGATCCAATTCATTTTCCCGCTTCCGGCGTGGTCCGGCAGCGCTGCTCCCGCGGGCAAACCTCGCCGTACGCCAAGACTCCGCCGGCGCTCCGCTTGCCTCCCGGCGCCGGAGCCGGTTCCGCGCGTCACCGGAAAGAGCACGCGGCCTCCGTCGCACGCACGTTGATCGGCACGCACCCCGTGCCCTCGCCCCGACCGGGACACCCTCCCGAAGACGGTGACTCCTGAATGCGGGCGTGCGGCGCGGGTGACGGTCCGACCGGCTGGAGCCGCGATCGGGCGCCCCCGTAGAACGGGGGCGCCCGATAATCAACGGCCTGGTCACGGCCGCCACGGTGACCGGCGGGGGTCGCTACGTCAGAGCGCGAGGCCGAGCGCGGCGAGGATCTGGTTGAGCAGGGCCACGATGCCGCTCAGGGGGCCGAGCGGGTCGAGGAGGCCGACCACGGCGCACAGGAGGTTGCCGAGCAGGTTGCCGGCGCCGGGCACGGCCGTGATGTTCAGGTGCAGGTAGTCCAGGTGGACGACCAGGCCGAGCAGGTCCAGGTTCAGCGGGGCCAGCCGCAGGTCGAGGATCTCGCAGCTCGCGCCGGGCAGCAGCTGGGTGACCTGCGTGGTGGCGGGCGCGGAGGTCTCGCCGAGCGAGGTACCGGTCGAGTCGACCAGCTCGCCGGCGACCACGCCGGTGGCGGAGATCGCGGAACCGTCCTCGGTGAACTGCGACGGCGTGAACGTGCCGGTGAACGTGCCGATCCCGCCGGACGCGTCCGTGAACGTGCCGGTCACCGTCGAGGTGAGCGTGCCCAGCGGCTCGGCGGGGGCGGCGTTCGCGGGGGCGGCGGTGAGGCCGGTTGCCGCCATCGCGAGGACACAGGCCGCGGCAAGCGTCCGGATAGAGAGCTTCGACATACTTGATCCCTTTCGTTGGTTTTGCGTACGTCGATACCAATCTCCCCAACAAAGATCACGAAACTCAAATATGTCCAGATTTATTGGTAGCGCTCCCACGCATCGGCCTCCGGGGTGCACGCCACGGTGCGCCCCGGAGGCCGATGCCTACCGCTCCAGCTCCCGGGCCAGGTCCTCACGGTCGTAGGAGGCGAACACAATCCCGAGCTGACCCAGCAGATATGCCTGGCTGTCCGCGTCCAGGCCGGTCAGGAACTTCTCCAGCAGTCCCGCGATCATCGCCACCGACGAGTCCGTACTACTGCCGAACTTCGCGGCCACCAGCTCGAACCGCTCGTCGAGCAGATCGTTCAGCGAGCTCTTGTGGCGCTCCAGCCAGTAGCTGCGGGCGACCGCCGGCCGGGCGAGCACGTCGTCGCGCAGGTACTGCAGCCTGTCCAGCTCGGCCCGGTGCTTCGCCAGGTCGACCTCCGCCTGCCGCGCGATCGTGGCCAGCGACTCGGCCGCCGCGCGCGCCGAGTCCGAGGCGGTCACCGTGATCTGTGTCCAGGTGACCTGTGCGCCGGCCGGGGTCTGCTGCCGCCACGAACCCTGCGCCAGCAGGTTCAGCTCGATCTCCAGATCACCGGCCCGGTTCACGGAGAACGACGGCGAGTGCCGCTGCGCCAGATGCTGGAACGTCCGGCGGATCTGCCACCGGTGCTCCTGTGTCTCCCGCGTGGCGTACCACTGGATGGTGAATTCCGCGTCGAAGACCGCGACACTCAGCGAGCTGGGCAGCGTGACCGCGAACTGCTCGGTGCGCACCACCGGCCCGGCCTGGGGCGGGGTAGGTGGAGGGCCGTTGAAGGCGTCGCGCATCCGCGTGAAGAACGTGCCGGCGGTCATCGGGCCACCGCCGCGCGGCGCAGCGGATCCGCCTGGTGCAGCCGCCTGATCAGGTCGTCCGGCGGCACCCGGTCCGGGTCCGCGGACGTCCAGCCGGCGAGCCACCTCAATAGGCCGGCCAGCCGCGTGCTGGCCCCGGTCCCGGTGCCCACCACGCGTACCAGCAGGTCGCCGAACACCTCGGCGGAGACGGGCGACCGCGCGGCCGCGTCCGGCCAGGTGTCCGGCAGCCCGCCCGCGGGCACGGCCGGGCGGAGCGCGACCGCGAGCGCGTCGAGGAACGCCTCACGGCGCCGGATCGAATGGTTCGCGACGTACATCAGCAGGTCCTCCGTGTCCTCGGGTGTGACGGTCAGCGCGGCCAGCGCACGCAGCCCGGCCTCCCGCCGGGGTCCTTCCTCGCCGAGCCAGGCCGTGAGCTGGGCGAACACCGCGAACCGATGCGCCGGGCGATCCCAGAGCAGGCGGAGCGCGCCGGCCACCGCGCTCCCGGCCGTGTCGAAGCCGCGACCGGCCAGGTTGTTGAGCCGGACGAACGCGGCCCGTGGGTACGCGTCCGCGAGCGGGCCGACGCAGATCTCCGCGACCGCCGGCACCAGCGTCGAGGTCGCGCCGGACTGGGTGGCCCAGGTGTTGAGCCGCTCCCGCATGCGCCGGCCGGCCTCCGGGCTCAGCGCGACGGCCGTGACCAGGTCGAGCGCGAGCGGACGCAGCGTGGGGTACGCCCACCACAGCCGGACCAGCCCGGACAGGTGCGCCACCGCGGTCTCCGGCACGGCCGCGGTCAGCGCGAGCAGTGCGTTCGCCACCCGGGCCGCGATCCGCCCGCTGGGCTTGCCGCGCCCGCGCATCGGCAGGCCCGCGGCCCAGCCCCACATGCGGGCGCGGAACACGGCGGACCGGTCCGAGTGCACGAAACGCAGCACCGCGGGGGCGTACGCCGGACGCTGGAAGAACAACCGCTGCTGGCCGTCCACGCCGGCGAGCACCGTGCCAGTGAGCTCCCGGAGGCCGGACTCCCCGATTCCGCCGGGCGCGCCGGAGTCCTCTCCGGTCAGCACGCCGAGCGCGTCGGCGGCGTCCAGGACCGGGCCGCCGTGCTCGCCCTCCAGCATCGCCAGCGCGACCAAGAAGAGGCGGTCCCGTGTGTCGCCGTGCTCGGTGAACCAGTCGGCGAGCTCGGTCTGCCAGTCGTGGTACGCCTTCACCGCCTCGGCCGCGACCGTCTCCACGGTGGGGTGGCCCGGCCACGCACCGACGGTGGCGACGATCCGCTCCGCGAGCCGCATCACCTGATGCGGGCGGGTGCCGGCGGCGAGCACGCCGGCCAGCGCGCGCTGCTCCGCGAGCCGGTCGACGTCCAGCCGGCCGGAGAGGTGCCGCCCGAGCGCGCTGACCAGCAGCTGCCGCGCGTCCGGGAGGCCGACCGTGAGCACCGGCCCGGTATGCAGCGTCGCGGCCTCCGGCTCCGTCATCACCACCAGGAACGAGCGGCGCCGGGCGATCTCCTGGCGGTAGGCGGCCAGGTCCGTCTCGGTCTCGCCCTTCGGCAGGACCAGCAGGTAGCCGGCCCGGTCCCGGTCCGGCCAGTTCAGCTGCTCGGCCGGGATCAGCCGCTGGTGGTCGTCGTCGACCGGCAGCTCGTGCAGCGGCAGCCCGAGCCGGCTGAGCAGCGCGATCGCGGCCGTGCGGCGGCCGGTGCCGGGCTCGCCGGCGAGGAACACGCAGGTCTCGTGGGTGAACGCATCGGCGGCCTGCTTGCTGTCCAGCCAGGGACCGGCCGGCGTGCGCCACTCGCGTTCCACATAGGTCGCCATGGTCTGTTCCACGAAGAGCGGTGTCAGCGCGCGGGCCTCGGCCACCTGGTGGTGGTACTGGCGGATGTACTGCACGACGTCGCCGCGCACCTCGCCGATCACCTGGCCGGCGTTGGTCTGCAGCGTGGGCGCGAAGACCCGGGCGTCGGCCGGCTCCTCGAAGTCGTCCATCTCCTCGGGCTCCGCGGCGAGGTCCGGTCCGGCCACGAGATCCGGTTCGGCTGCGGAATCCGCTTCCGCCACGGGATCCGCGGGTCCCGACGTCTCCGGATCGGTCATCGGCCGCCACCGCCGAAGGTCGCGTTGCCCCCGACCGTACCGATGATCTGCCCGGTGTTGTCGCGGCCGACGTGCGGCGCGAAGGCGGACCGGGTGCCGGGCTCGGAAACCCGCTCCGGCTCCGGGTCGGCCTGCGGCAGCCCGGCCGCGAGCAGGCCGCCGGACACCTCCGGCACGAGCAGCCAGGCGCGCTGTGCGAACGGCTTCCCCTCCACCGTGGCCGAGACCTCGAGGAAGTGGTCCGGATGACGGCCCGCGTAGCCCTCCGCGACCACGTCCGCGAACACCCGGTCGGAGAGGATGCAGGCCAGGAACGTGGTCTCCGGGCTGGCCGCCGCCAGCATCGCCTTGACCGGCCGGGAGTCCAGCAGGCGGTGGGTGTCGTTGCGCGCCGTGCCGTTGCCGGTGCGGTACGGGTCCGCAGGGTTCGCCGGCAGCGGGCCGACATGGAGGCTCATCCGCAGCCGGAGCCGTGCCTGACCGTACCGGAGCTCGCGGTTGTGCGCGGCCAGCCGGGCCTGGAGCATCCGCGGGACCGGGTCGACGAGGTACGGCAGGATCTCGGTCGGCAGCCCGACCGCGAACCCGTCGCCGGACGGGCCGAAGAAGTCCGGCTGGTTCCACGGTCCTTCCAGCTCCGCCTCGGCGAACACGTTACCAACAAGTCGCGGGATGAGGCCGCTGATCGCCTCGTGGGCACTGCCGGGCTCGGCCGTGAAGCCCTTGGCGTCGACCGCCATGATCGCCCGGTACGGGGGCAGGTCGACCGACTTCTCGAACGGGCTGAACGCAACGGGTCTCACGTCGCCTCCTGATGACGGGGGCTCCCATCATCGGCGCGTCCGCGCGCCCTCCTCTGCCCAGAATTGGGCGCTCACCGAGTGAGCCTCCTCCGGATAGGCGCAACGGGACAGCGCGTCCGCGTCCACGATGGTCACCTCACGCCGCGCGGTACGCAGCACGCCGGCCGCCCGGAGCGCGGACAACTCGATGACGACCGCGTTCCGGGACGCGCCGACCAGCTCCGCCAGCTCCTGCTGCGGCAGGCTGAACGCCGCACCACCCGGCACGCGCCGGTTCTCCCGGTCGATCCGCAGCAGCGCGCGGGCCAGCCGCTGCCGGACCGGGAGCACGGCCAGCTCGGTGCGGTGCTGGTCGGACTCGCGGAGCCGGGCGACCGTGTAGGCGGCGAACCGGTTCGCGACCGAGGGGCGGGCGACGAACCGGCGGAACTGATCGCCGGTGAGCAGCTGGGTGATGACCGTGGTCAGCGCCGTGACGGTCGCGGAGCGCGGGCCGCCGTCGACCGCGGCCATGTCGCCGACCACGTCACCGGTAGCGCGCACGGTGAGAATCGTCTGCGCCCCGTCCGGCTCTCCCCTGGTGATCTTCACGCAGCCCGCGACGATGACGTGCACGTGCTGGTCCCGGTCACCCTGCCGGAAGAGAAGGTCGTGCGGGGCGAACCGGACAGGCACGCCGATCGTCAGGATCTCCCGCCATTCGCCCTCCGGCAGACTGCCGAACAGCCCGGCCCCGGCCGGCATCGCGTATTCCGCGTGTTGACGCACGTACGGATGGTAATTGTCCCGGAGTGTCCCGTCAGCCCCGTTCCCTCGCCGGCCTGGCCGTGTTCGCAGGCCACACGCCTCCCGCCGACCGAGCGGCCCGCAAGGTGGACCCGAACCGCCGACCCGTTCCGGCTATCCAGCAGCTGCGCGCATCGGCTCCGGCCGGCGGCATCACCGATCTGCTGGGGCGCTGCCGGTGCCGGCCGGGAGCGGGTGGGCGACCGCCCAGTCCGCCAGTGCGGACAGCGGGATCAGCAGTGAGCGGCCCAGCGGCGTCAGGTCGTATTCGACGCCGGGTGGCACGGTGCCGAAGACGGTGCGGGTGATCAGGCCGTCGGACTCCAGCGTGCGCAGCGTGCGGGTCAGCATGCGCTGGCTGACGCCCTCGATGGCGCGATGCAGTTCGTTGTAGCGGTGCGGCCGCTGCCCGAGCAGGATCACGATCAGCATGCTCCAGCGGTCGCCGACGCGGCGGAACAGGCCGGACACCGGGCAGGTGTCGAACTCGGCCAGCGGCACCGGGCGGGGCAGCGTGTGGGCGACGACCGAGGGTACGGACATTGATGTGCCTTCTTTCGCGCGTCTCGTCACCGGTTGACGATGTCCATCATGACGAAGACCGTGGTGATCAGCGGGGGCACGAGCGGCATGGGGCAGGCGACCGCGATGGCGCGGGCCGCGCGCGGGGACCGGGTGGTGGTGATCGGGAGCCGGGCGGACGCGCCGTACCGGGCGGATCTCAGCTCGATCGCGGAGACGAGGAGGGTGGCGGCCGAGATCGCGCGGGAGCATCCGCGGATCGACGCGCTGCTGCTGTTCGCGAACCGGCTCTATCCGAAGCGGACGGAGACGCCGGACGGGCTGGAGTCGACGTTCGCGCTCTACTACCTCAGCCGGTACCTGCTGGGCACGCTGCTCGCGCCGCAACTCGACGCCGCAGGGAATCCCGTGATCGTCAACGTGTCCGGCACCGGCGCGACCGCGGGCGGCGTGGTCTGGGACGACCCGCAGCTCACCCGCAGGTACGGCATGGTCCGCGCGCAGTTGCAGGCCGGTCGCGCGAACGACCTGCTCGGCGTCGCGCACACCGGCCGCGCCCGCTACGTGCTCTACCACCCCGGTTTCACCCGGTCCGGCCAGTCGCCGAACCCGGTGATCGGCGCCGTGACCAGAACGCTGGCGCGGGTCGCGGCGCGCCCGGTCGAGGACTCGGTCCGCCCGATCGTCGACTGGGTCGACCACCCGCCGGCCGCGAAACTCACCGCGATCGACCGGGGAAGGCCGGTCCCGCCGACGCTGCGCACGCTCGACCCGGCCGATGCGGCGCGGCTGCGCGCCTACACCGAGCGCCTGGTCTGAACCGCGCTGATCGCCCACGCGACCAGTCCGGTGACCGCGCCGGTCAGCAGGCCGGTGAAGAGGCTGCTCACGGCCGCGAACGCGCGCATGATGCCCTGCTCGGCGGCGATCGGGAGGCGCCCGGCGAGATTCCCGCCGAGCCGGACGTCCACGTCCCAGAACACCTGGTGGACCAGGGCCAGGCCCACGCCGTAGATCGCGCCGACCGCCAGCAGGGTCAGGAACGGCCTCGGCGTACGGGCGAGCACCACCACCACGATCCAGACCAGCAGCGGTACGGCCACGAAGAGCAGATTCACGGCCGTACCCTCGTGGATGATCTTCATGTCGTGCAGCACCGCGCGGGGAACCGCGAGCAGCGCGAGGGCGATCAGCGCCGGGAACCGGAGTCCGAGATTCATGCGCCCGACGCTAGGCATTCCGCGAACACCCGGCATCCGTCCGTGAGCGACACCCGGATCGCCTGACGACGACGTCCTACGCTGATGCGAATGAGGATTCCGCCGTGGCCGGCCGACGCGCTGCTCGGGCTCGCCGTGACGGCCACGCTGGCCGCCGTGATCTCCGCGCGCCACGGCGGCGAGCACCCGCCGGACCTGCTCGCCTACGCGTGGGCGGCCGGCCTCGGCGCGCTGATGCTCGCGCGCCGGCACTTCCCGCGTGCGGTGCTGCTGATCAGCGCGCTCGGCCTGTGCGCCTACTACGCGGCGGGATATCCGGCGGTGGGTGTGGCCGTGCCGCTGGCCGCCGCGCTCTTCTCCGCGGCCGAGGCCGGCTTCCTGCGCACGGCCGTGCTCACCGCGGCCGGCGTGCTCGTGCTGTCGCTGATGTTCCGGCTGCTGGAGGGCCAGAGCGCGGCGTTCGTGGCGGTCTACGACCTGGTCGGGCACGTCACGCTGATGGCGGCCGCGGTCGCGCTCGGCGACGGTCTGCGCAGCCGCCGCGCCCAGCGGGACCTTCAAGAACGGGAAAACCGTCTGCGGGTACGGGAGCAGCGCCTCGCCATCGCCCGCGAGCTGCACGACTCGGTCGGTCACGGCGTCACCGTGATCTCGCTGCACGCGGACGTGGCCCGCGAGGCCGCGCCCCCGGGCCACGACGCGCTCGACGAGGCGCTGCTGCGCATCCGTCAGGCAGCGGACCGCACCATGGCCGACCTGCGCGGCGCGGTCGGCGCGCTGCGCGGCACGGTCTCCCTCGCGGACCTGTCCCCCGTGCTGGACCCGGCCCGGCAGACCGGTTTCGACGTGACCGTCCGGGTCGAGACGGGCCCGCTTCCGGACGAGGTCGGCACGGCCGCCTACCGGATCGTGCAGGAGGCGGTGACGAACGTGCTGCGCCACGCGCCGGAGGCAAGCATGGTCTCGGTGCACGCGGTCGTCGTGGACGGCGTGCTCCGGCTGACGATCAGCGACGACGGCCCGCCCGCCGACGACGGTGCGTCGATGCCGACGGCAACCGGGGGCCCGGCAACAACGCAGGTCCAGACCGGCAGCTCGTCGCCGGTTCCGCACCTGCCCGGAAACCCGGCAGCGGCGCCGATCGAGACCGATGACCCGCCGGCCACGCGCGGAGCGGACGGCTCACCGACGGATCCGGCAGCGACCGGCAGCCCGGAAGCCGGACCGCGGGCGGCTCTTCGCGGGATTCCCTCCCGTGGGCACGGCCTGCCCGGCATGGCCGAGCGGGCCCGCGCCCTCGGCGGCGCCCTGCACACCCGCCACACCGCCGACGGCTTCACGGTCGAGGCCGAGCTGCCGCTGCCGAGGGACGCCGCATGATCCGGGTGCTGCTCGTCGACGATCAGGAGCTGGTCCGGGCCGGTCTGCGCGCGCTCCTCGCCCGCGACCACAGCGACGACGGCACCGGCGATGACGTCATCGAGATCGCCGGCGAGGCCTCGGACGGCCCGCGCGCGCTCATCGAGGCCCGCCGCCTGCGCCCGGACGTCGTCGTCATGGACCTGCGCATGCCGGGCGGCGGCGGCCTGGACGCGACGCGGGAGATCACCACCGCGTTCCCGGGCACCCGGGTGCTGGTGCTGACCACGTTCGAGGAGCCCGGTGAGATCGACGCCGCGGTCCGGGCCGGCGCGGCGGGTTACCTGCTCAAGGACACCGGCGCGGACGAGTTGCGCCAGGCCGTGCGCACGGTCGCGGCGGGCGGCAACCTGCTGTCGCCGACCGTGGCGCGGCTCCTGATGGACCGGCTGGCCGCGCAGGACCCGGCGCCGCCGCGCGACCCCCGGCTGGACGCGCTGACCGCACGGGAGCTGCAGATCCTGGCCCGGGTCGGGCTCGGCGAGACGAACCAGGAGATCGCGGCCGCGCTGTTCATCAGCCCGGCGACCGCGCGCACCTACGTGAGCAGACTGCTGGCGAAGTTGCGGGCGCGGGACCGTACCCAGTTGGCCGTGATCGCCCATCGGGCACGCCTGTGACGGTGGACCGGGCTGTGCCATGATCCAGGATGTGAGCGCTCACTTTCGCCGCCGCCCGTCCTGCGCCCGGCGCCGGGGAGCGCTCGGAAGGCCCACCAACCACACCGAGCGCGACCCCGCGATCACGGCAGACAGGAACCTGCGATGACGCACCAGATCTGGTTTCTCACCGGCAGCCAGCATCTCTACGGACCCGAGACGCTGGAGCAGGTGGCGGCCCAGAGCCGGGACATCCAGAACCAGCTCACCGCCGGCGGGCTCGCCGCGGAGATCGTCGGCAAGCCGGTCCTCACCGATTCCGGCGCGATCCGCCAGGTGATGCTGGACGCGAACGCGGACCGGAACTGCATCGGCGTCATCGCCTGGATGCACACGTTCTCCCCGGCCAAGATGTGGATCACCGGGCTGGACACGCTGCGCAAGCCGCTGCTGCACCTGCACACGCAGCACAACGTGTCGCTGCCGTGGTCGACCATCGACATGGACTTCATGAACCTCAACCAGGCCGCGCACGGCGACCGGGAGTTCGGGTTCATCCAGGCGCGGCTCGGCGTGCCGCGCAAGACCATCGCCGGGCACGCGTCCGACCCGGTCGTGGTCACCCGCGTCAACGACTGGATCCGCGCGACCGCGGGTGTGGCCCGGATCCGCAGCCTGCGCCTGGCCCGCTTCGGTGACAACATGCGCAACGTCGCGGTCACCGAGGGCGACAAGGTCGAGGCGGAGCTGCAGTTCGGCGTCTCGGTCAACACGTACGGCGTGAACGACCTGGTCGAGGTGGTCGACGCGGCCTCGGACAAGGCGGTCGACGACCTGATCGCGGAGTACGCGGACACCTACGAGCTCGCGCCGGAGCTGGCGGTAGGCGGCGACCGGCACGAGTCGCTGCGCTACGCGGCCCGGATCGAGTCCGGCCTGCGCACGTTCCTGACCGACGGCGACTTCGGCGCGTTCACCACGAACTTCGAGGACCTCGGCGGCCTGCGCCAGCTCCCCGGCCTCGCGGTGCAGCGGCTGATGGCGGACGGCTACGGCTTCGGCGGCGAGGGCGACTGGAAGACGTCCGTGCTGGTCGCGACGTTCAAGGCGATGGGCGAGGGCACCGGGCGTGGTACCTCGTTCATGGAGGACTACACGTACCACTTCGGGCCCGGTGAGCCGAAGATCCTCGGTGCGCACATGCTGGAGGTCTGCCCGACCATCGCGTCCGGCAAGCCGCGCCTGGAGATCCACCCGCTCGGCATCGGCGGCCGCGAGGACCCGGTCCGGATGGTCTTCGACGCCAAGCCCGGCGCCGGCATCGTGGTCGGCCTGGCCGACCTGGGCGACCGGTTCCGCCTGGTGGCGAACGAGATCGAGGTGACCACGCCGGACGAGCCGCTGCCGAACCTGCCGGTTGCGCGCGCGGTGTGGAAGCCGGCGCCGTCGCTGTCCACCTCGGCCGAGTGCTGGCTGACCGCGGGCGGCCCGCACCACACGGTGCTGACCCAGGCGATCGGCACGGAGACGCTGCGGGACTTCGCCACGATCCTGCAGACCGAGTTGCTGCTGATCGACGGCAGGACCACCACGCACGACTTCGCGGACCGCGTCCGGTGGAACTCGGCCTACTACCGGCTGGCCCGCGCGCTGTAGGGTTTCCGGACCTTGCTTGGGCCTGTGCATAATTCACTTATGGATAGCAGGCCCGAGCTGGGAACGGTCTTCGACGAAATCGCGATCATGGTCCGCCGCCTCTCCACGGCCGGGCAGCTCAACATGACCGCCGCGGCCGTCCTGGCCCGCCTGCGCCGCAAGGGTCCGCAGCGGCTCACCGAGCTGGCGATCTGCGAGGGCGTCTCCCAGCCCGGCATGACCCAGCTCGTCACCCGGCTGGAGCGCGAGGGCCTGGCCCGCCGCACGCCGGACGCGTCCGACCGCCGCGTGGTGCTGGTCGAGGCCACGCCGGAGGGCCTGGACCTGGTCGAGCGCCGCCGCGCCGAGCGGGCCGCGGCGCTGCACGAACTGGTCGGCGCGCTCTCCCCGGCGGACCGGGCCGCGATCGACGCCGCACTGCCGGCACTGACCCGCCTGGTCGAAATCCACCGGGAATCCTGACAGAATCTCGCGGACTCACGGCAGATCCAGGAGGCCGCGAACGTGGGCGACTTCGAACTCGGCACCGACGGCCCCTCGGCCCTGGTGGTCGGCGTCGACGGCTCCGAGAGCTCGTTACGGGCCGCCGCGTACGCGCTCGGCCTCGCGCGCCGCCAGCGCGCCCGGCTGTTCGCCGTCTACGTCCGCCGCGAGCCGGGCGCGTTCCTGACCTTCGGCGGCACCGCCGTGCAGGCCATCGTCGAGGCGCAGGGCGAGGTCGAGGCGCAACTGCTGGAGATGCTCGACCAGCAGGCACGCGAGTGGGGCATCGACGCACGGCTGGTGGTCCGCTCCGGCGATCCGCTGCGGGTGCTGGGCGACGTCGCCGCCGAGGTGCGCGCCAGCGGCATCATCGTGGGCGCGTCGGCAAGCCTGGGCCACCGGATAGCGGGCTCTCTGGCGATCAGGCTCGTGCGCGCGGCCCGCTGGCCGGTCACCGTCGTGCCCTGAAACCCTTCCGCCGTGGTCCGGACCCGCTGCACCCGCGGCCGGCGGATCCGCGGGTGGTCTCACGGAAGACCCGCGAGGGCTACGACAGCTCGTACTCGAACCACAGGTGGTGGGTGCCGTCGTCGTCGACGCGCAGGCCGCCGGTGCCGGTGATGGTCGCGAGCTCGCCGGTGCCGCTGGACGGGACGATCGTGAAGAACTCGGCCGCGCGGTCGGATCCGTGCGTGGTGGCGCAGTGGGCGAAGTTGAAGCTGCCGGACCGGCCGTCGATCGAGCCCTCGAACGACTCCATCGCCACGTAGGTGCCGACGCCGGTCGCCTGATCGAACGCGGCGGTGAACATCGTGGCGGAACGGCCCTCGACCTGACCGGAGAAGGCCTTCTCCAGACGGGCCACGCCGACCGGCAGCCCGGTGACGATCGGCGGGTCCTGCACCAGGTCGGTGGGGACGAAGGACGTCACGGTGAAAGTGCCGCTGGCTCTCATCCGCATGATCCTAGTGCGGCCGAGGCCAGGCCCGCTCCGCACGGGCAATAGGCTTGGATCATGAGTGTTGTTCTCCGCCACGCCGACCTCGCCACCGACTCCGACGCGATCGCCGCGTTGATGAGCGACTACCTGACCTGGGCGGTCGGGCGGCTGCGGGAGGAGTACGGTCTGGAGGACTCCCCCACCGATCTGAGCACGATCCGGGAATCGCTGCCCTCGTTCGTACCCCCGAAAGGGCTCTTGATCGTGGCGGAGCTGGACGGGGAACCGGTCGGCGTGGCCGCGCTGCGCACGATCGGCCCCGGCATCGTCGAGGTCAAGCGGATGTACGTCGATCCGCGCGGCCGCGGTCAGGGACTCGGTTCCGCGCTGCTGGACCGGGTGATCGACGAGGGCCGGGACACGTTCGGCGCGAAGATCGTCCGGCTGGACACCGTGCGGTTCATGGCCGACGCCCAGCGGCTCTACGGCTCGCGCGGCTTCGTCGAGCGCGAGCCCTACGAGGAGACGGAGATCCCGGCGCACATGCGGCACCACTGGCGCTTCTTCGAGCGCGAGCTCTAGGCCCGTGGCCGGCCGGACCGGCCGGCCACGGAATCCGCGGGACCTCAGCCGGTCCAGACCTCGGCGCGGTCGAGGCTCACGGTCGTGCCGCTGGACGCGGTGTTCTTCTCGCCGGTGACCCGCACGCGCACGGTGTGCGTGCCGTGGGCGAGCTTCGGCGACAGGTAGTTCAGCACCTCGCCGAACCGGATCGCGCTGTAGAGGTCGACGCGCTGCTCCGCACCGCCGTCGATGCTGTACGCCGCGATGCCGTTGCCCACGTCGCGGACGGACAGCAGCGCCACCTGCGTGCCGGTGAACGTGAACGTCGCGGTCGCGCCGGTCGCGCCGCTCCAGTGGTCGTCGCCCCAGAAGCACTGCGCCGCGCATCCGGTGCCGGAGCTCCACGTGCCCGTGTAGGTCAGCCCGCCGTTGCCGCTGGTCCGCCCGTCGTCGTTGATCCACGCGGTGGACGGGCCCGGGTCGCCGGACGGCAGATCCTGGGTCGCGCCGATCGCCAGCGGCACGCCCAGGCTCGGGCTGCCGTCGCTGTTCCAGCCGATGCGCTGCACCCGCGTGGTCCGGTTGTTGTACGTGAACGTCGTGGTGGTCTTCGCCAGGTAGACGATCCAGTCCTCGGTGCCGTCCGGGCTCTTGAAGAAGCTGTGGTGGCCGGGCCCGAACACGCCGCGCGCGTCCGAGCGGGCGAAGACCGCGCCGGAGCGCTGCTGCCAGTTCGACGCGACGAGCGGGTCGGCCGTGCTCGCGATGCTCATCTGCCACAGCGCGTAGTCCGGCTTGCCGGTGTCGCAGGCCGAGTACGTCATCCAGGTCCGCCCGTTGCGGTAGAGGAACGCCGGCCCCTCCCGCACCTCCGGGCAGTTGCCGGCCGCGTTCAGCGCGGTCGCGTTGCCGGAGACGGTCCACGGGTTCGACATCGGCGCGATGTTGAGCCCGTTGTGCTGGTACTGGTTGGTGCCGGACCAGGCCAGGTACAGCTTGCCGTTGTGCTGCAGCAGCGCCGGGTCGATGGCGAACACGTCCCGGTTCGGCGGCACCAGCCGCGCCTTGAAGTGGTAGGTCCCGGCCGGGTTGTCCGTGTCCGACTCCAGCACGTACAGCCGGTGGTTCTCGTCGACGCCGTTGTCCGCCGTGTAGTAGATGTACCAGCGGTCACCCACGCGGTAGAACTCCGGCGCCCACACCTCCTTGTTGCGCGACGCGTCGGAGTCCCGCCAGACCTCGACGGGCGCCGCGTTGAGCAGGCCGGCGACGCTCGGGGCGCGCCGCATCTTGATCGAGTCGCCCTCCGTCATCGCCAGGTAGTAGTTGCCGTTGAAGTAGGTCATGAACGGGTCCGGCTTCGCACCGACCGGGTTGCGGAACGTGCCGGTGGCGGCGGCTGCGGTGACCTGCTCCGCACCGGGCGGCGCGATCTGCTCCGCACCGGCGGGCTTGAACACGGCGAACGAGAGGACCAGCGCGAGCGCGGCGATCGGCACCGGCCACAGCCGACGCGGGTGGAATCGGGGCACAGCAACCTCCATCAGGCATAGACGGGGCTTACCGGTAAGAGACCTTACAATCCCGGCATCGATCCGCCCAGACCTCGATCACGCCACGACCTGCCCGGACACGGCCGCGGCGTTCCCGTCGTCAGCCGACCGTCTGGAGCACGTAGCGGAAGTACACGTCCGGCACCGGCGGCAGCGGCCGTGCACCGCATCTCCACAATCCACGATCAGCCGGGGGTACGAAGCTCCCGCCCGTACCCCCGGCTGATCTGGATCTTGATCTTGGGCCGTCGCGCCGTGGTCATCCGCCGATGAAGAACTGCAGGCGCTGCAGGCCGTCCTCGCTGAACAGGTTCTGGCAGCGGACCTCCACGACACCCCGGTCCGCGTGCACGATCCGCTTCCGCTCCCCGCGCCGGACCGCGACGTCACCGGTCGCCCACAGCGCGGCGAACTCCGCGCTGTCCCGCCGCAGCCTCGCCGTCAGCTGCCCCGCCCGGCCGGCGCCCCCACGGCGCGCGACCGCCGCCCGCAGATCCGCGACCAGCACACGTGAATGGTGCGCGTGGTCCTCGTCCGGGTAGATGCCGCGGCTGACCGGCTCGGTGAACCAGCGGTGCAGGTGATCACGATCCGGCGGGCCGAGCAGCGCGTCCATCCCCGCGTTCTGCACCAGCGTCTCGTGCAGATCCGTCATGATCCTGGCCGGCTCCACCAGCCGATCGAGCAGCTCCAGCATCGCGGTCTCCACCCGCGCACCGTTCACCAGCGTGCCGCCCGAGGCCGCCGCACCGCCCGAGGCCGCCGCACCGCCCGAGCCCGCCGTGCCGCCCGCTGCCGTGCCGCCCGCCGGCGTGCCGTCGGGTGGCGTGTCGTCCGGTGGCGGCGCTTGGCGGCCGGCCAGCGCGAACAGGTGGTGGCGCTCGTCCGTGGTCAGCTGCAGCGCGCGGGCCAGCGCGGTCAGCATCTGCGCGGACGGCTGTGCACCGCGCCCACGCTCCAGCTCGATGTAGTAGTCCGTCGACGCCCCGGCCAGCGCCGCCACCTCGTCACGACGCAGCCCCGCCACCCGCCGCCGCGGCCCGGCCGGAATCCGCGCCGACTCCGGCGTGATCCGCCCCCGCCGGGACGCCAGGAACAGCCCTAACTCCGCGAGATCCACACGCCCTATTCTGTCAGCCTCGCCAGCGTCAGCACGGTGTACCCGATCCCCCAGCCGCCATCGGCGACCTCCTCGACCAGCACCATCGTGTTCGGCCGGACGTGGTCGCCGTAGATCTCCGCATAGAGATCGGTCGCCCGGTGCACGATCGTCTCCTTCTGCTCCGCACTGAGCGTCCCCGCCGGCACCTTGAAGTTCGCAAACGGCATGATCTCTCCCTCGGTCTTTCGTGTGCCGTTCGATCGTCGGCGCTGCCGCTCCGCGGAACCAGTGGCCGCTCACCCGGGGGCCGGCAACCCCTGCCTGGCACCCGGGGACACCGAGCTGCCGGTCAGAGCGGAGAGCCGTGCCCGGTTTCCGCTGGTAGATGCCGAGATCATGACCGTCCGGAGGCCTGGCTTCACCCGATCGGATCCGTATTTTTCCCGATCCGGCCCGTTGACGTGATCACCGGTGACAGGATTTTCGCGGCGCCGGTCGAGCAACCGACCGGCCCGACATGGGGGAAATATCATGCGCATCAAGGCACGTCACGCAGTAGTCATCGCCGGGGCTCTCGCGGCGATGGTCCTGCCCGGCACGGCCGCTCAGGCCTCCGACCTCGGCCACACCGGACCGGCCTACATCACGAACGTCGGCACCAAGGGCTGTCTCTCGTCCGTCTACGACGCGGACAACGACGGCTACCTCGTGCGCGTCCAGCCCTGCGACGGCTCGTTCACGCAGACCTGGCTCACCGAGGATCTCGCCAAGAGCGCCGACGGCACCGTCTATTTCAAGATCCGGAAGAACGCGCGCGAGTGCCTGGAGCTCATCGGTGACGACGCGCCGGACAGCGGCCGGCTCGCGCTGCGCCCATGCGCCGACGACGCCGGCCTCCAGGTGTTCAAGGCCTCGCCGATCGGCTGGGGCGACCCGACCTGGCGGGTGACCGGCCAGAGCGGCGACACGCTGCTGCGGGTCTACCAGGAGGACGAGGCGCCCTACACCACGGACGACGCGGACTGGCCGGGCCGGTTCGCCGAGTGGCAGACCGTCCCGGTCAAGCGCTGACCGTCCGTCGTTCCTCGCCGGCGGAGGCCACACACGGTCTCCGCCGGGGTCGCGTCCACATCGGCACGCGTACCCACTGATCTTTGATCTCGCGGAACGAGCCCGGGTGCGTGGCCGCCCGCGCAGGATCGTTCGTGCCGGTCTCCGGACGGCCGGGATCGGCCGGAGAAGAGGGGGATATTTCATGAGAAAGACGCGCAGGACACTGATGATGACCGCCGGTGCGATCGCAGCGCTGCTGCTGCTCGGCACGGCCGCGCACGCGGCGCCCGGCGACGACGGCTGGCAGTACGTCAAGAACTGGGGCACGAACGCGTGTCTCGGCGCCGCACCGGAGAACACGACCGTGATCGAGGAGTGCGACGCCAGCCGCAGCCAGCACTGGAAGGTGCAGGAGCTGGTGTCCGCGGGCGACGGCGTCTACCGGCTCCGGAAGAACAACGTGGAGTGTGCCGAGCTGACCGGCACCTACGAGTACGCGGAACTGACGCTGCGCACCTGCGACCGTTTCACGCCCTACCAGCAGTTCCGCCTGCAACGCACCGGCCGGGAATTCAACCTGATCAGCGAGGGGAACGGGCACTGGCTCAAGGTGGACGACCTCGGTGGGTCGCCGTACACGTCCTCCGAGAGGGACTGGCCGGGCGACTACGCGGTCTGGTCGTTCCACCCGTACATCAACGGCTGACACCCCGGAAGGCCGCACGTCTTACGGCCCGCATACTCTCGCGGATCGCGCTCCTGCAGCTCGCGAACCCCGCGAGCCGGCGGCCTCGGTGCGCCGGACCACGGCGTGGGCTCTCAGCCCTCGGTGAGGCGGGAGGCCAGCTGGGTGCGGGAGCGGACGCCGACCTTGCGATAGATGCGGGTCAGGGTGGCCTCGACGGTCTTGACGCTGAGGTAGAGCTGGGTGGCTATCTCGCGGTTGCTGGCGCCCTGGCGGACCAGCGCGGCTATCCGGGCCTCGGTGGTGGTGAGGCCGGCCTCGGACGCGGACGTGGTTTCCGGGGCGGGGGCGGCGTCGGACTCGGGGAGCGTCTCCGGGGAGCGGCGCTGGGCGCCGACGGTCAGTGCGACCAGGGCCCGCTGCGCGCGCTGGGTCCACGGGGTCGCGTGGGCGCGGGAGAAGATCTCGCGGGCCTGCTCGATGGCGGCGCGGGCCGCGGCATAGCGGCGACGGCGGCGCTCGGCGCGGCCGAGGACCAGCAGCGCGCTGCCCTGGGCGATCGGCTGGCCCAGGTCGGCGAAGGTCTGCGCGGCGGCGGTCGCCAGCGTCGCGGCGGCCGCGGCCTCACCCTGGTGGACCAGGATCAGCGCTTCGGCCCGGTCGAGTTCGGCGAGGACTCCGCGGGAGCGTTTGAGCCGCTGGGCGGCGTCGCGGGCCTCCGCGACGACCTCGGTGGCGGCGGCCGCCTCGCCCGCGTTGACCAGGGCGGCGACCAGGTCGCCGTGCCAGCGGAGCGTGGACGGGTCGGCGGTGCCGCGGTCGGCCTCCAGCTCCTGGAGGCGGCGCAGCGTGGTGAGCGCGGCCGCGTTGTCGCCGGTGGTGAGCAGGGCCTGGCCGAGCACGTGCAGGTTGCGGGCCAGGTAGACCATGTCGACGTCGGTCTCGGAGGAGCGGACGCCGCGGTCCGCGTAGGAGAGGGCGCGGGCGGGGCTGCCGCCGGCCAGCTCGGCCATGGCCAGCGTGTACCAGCTCGGGCCGAGGGACAGCTCGTTCTCCTGGAAGAGGCGGGCGGCCCGGTAGGCGTAGTCGAGCGCGTCGCGGGTGTGGCCGTCGCGGCTGGCGACCTCGGCCAGGTTGCGCAGGATGTCGAGCAGCTCGTCCAGGCCGCTGCGCTCCGCCTCGGGCAGCATGCGCAGCAGCTCGGTGCGGGCCTCGGTGAGCCGGTCGTCGAAGAGCGCGAACCGGACGGCCAGGAAGCGCGGCGTCAGGTTCAGCATGCCGCGGCCCTCCTCGGCCGGCACGTCCAGCGCCTCGGCCAGCACCTGGAGGTAGTCGGCGCGGCCGGACGCGCGGGTCACCTGCGCCACGATCGCGCCGGCCATGCTCTCCACCCAGGTGTCGCCGACGCGGCGGGCCAGGCGGACCGCGGCCTTCGCCTCCAGCTCGGCCTGGTCGGTCTTGCCCTGGTGGATGCGCTGCCAGGCCAGGCGCAGCCGCAGCGGCGCGAGCAGCGCGGCGTCGTCGCCGGCCTCGACCAGCGCGGTGGACAGCGCCTCCTCCATCACGCCGAGCTGCTGCCCGTGCGCGTCGAGCATGGCGATCCGCGCGCGGACCCGCTGGGCCGGTGACGCGTCCGCCGCGAGCACGGCCTCGCCGGCCTGGAGGCACTGCTCCCGGCGGCTGGCGGACGCGGCCGCCTCCGCGGCGGAGACCAGCCACTCGATCCGCTCGGAATGAAGATCTCCGCCGGTACGGTCCGCGGCCAGCAGGTAGAGGTCGGCGACCAGGCCGGGCGCGCCGCGTTGCAGCGCGGTCTCGGCCGCGGCCACCAGCGACCGGGCGATCTCCGTGTCCGGGTGCTCGTCGGCCAGCGCGCGGTGCCGGATGCGCTCGACCGGGTCGGACGCGGTCGCGGCCAGCTGCCGGTGCATCGCGGACCGCCGGTCGGCCGGCGCCTCCTCGGCCAGCACGATCGCGATCGCGGGCGGCGTGAAGCGCACGATGCCGTTGTCGACGGAGACCAGCCCGGCCGTGGCGGCGGCGCGCAGCTCGCGGTCCGCGTCCGGCCGGCCGGTCATCCGCAGCTGGGCCGCGGTCGGGCGGGTGGCGAGCGCGGCCGCGAACAGCGTGTCCCGCACCGCGGCGGGCAGCGCGTCGAGCCGGTCGACGAGCGCGGCCCGCACCTGTTCGGGCAGGCGGGTGCGGGTGCTGCCGGCCGGGGAGTCGTCGAACGCGAACGCGCCGGCCAGCGCGAGCGCCAGGTACGGATTACCGCCGCTGTCCGCGTGCAGCCGGGCGGCCGCCCAGTAGGTGAGCCCGTGTGCGTCCAGCAGCGGCGTCAGGTCTTCCGAGGTCAGCGGCGGCACGGTCAGCTCCTGCACCGGCGCCGGGCTCAGGTGCATGACCCGGGTGCGCACGGCCGGGCTGTCCGGCGAGCGCTGGGCGATCACGGCCCGGACCGGCCGGTCCGCGAGGCGGCGGCTGGCGTAACCGATCACGTCCGCGGACGCGCCGTCCAGCCACTGGGCGTCGTCGATGATCAGCAGCACCGGCTCGGCCGCGGACTCCAGGCAGGCCTGCCACGCGAGCCGGCGGGCCAGCTCGGCACGGCCGCCCCGGCCCCGGGAGTCGCCGCGACGGACGAGCATGGTGTCGAACGCGGCGCGCTGCGGGCCGGGCAGCCGCGCGACCACCTCGTCCGGCACCTGGGCGAGCAGCTCGGCCATGCCCGCGTACGGCAGGAAGCGCTCGGCCACGGTCGCGGTCAGCCGGAGCACGCGCTCGCCGCGCTGCAGGGCCGCGGACGCCACCGCATCCAGAATGGCGGTCTTGCCGATGCCGCTCGGCCCGGTGAGCACCACTCCACCGCCGGTCCGCAGCCGGCTGTCGATCGCACCGAGCAGCGCCGCACGCCCCACCAGGGGTACGCCGTGGGCCGAGACGTCGGTAGTCAGCGTGATCTCCGAACTGTCGGCGCCCGTCCCCACCAGGCAGGCGCCCGTCAATTTCTCAGTGGCCAGTCCGCCGACGGCGTTACCGGCTCACACGCAGACGTCCGGCGGGCCGAGGTTCGCGGCGGCACCGGCCGACCTGGCCTTATGGGCACGTGCCGGCGATCTGGGGCTGACCACAGCTTACTCGTTGCCCCGGCGTTTACGCCGTCCCGGATCCGCGCGTGAAACGGCTCGAATCGCGCACGACCAGCTCCGGTTCGAAGATCACCTGACGGTGAACGTGTGACTGCGGATCGGTGGCCTCGTCGAGCAGCAGCTCGGCGGCGGTCCGGCCGAGGCGCTGCCGGGGCTGGCGGACCGAGGTGATCGGGACCGCGGCCGCGCCCGCGAAGTCGATATCGTCATATCCGACAAGGGCGATCTCTTCCGGTACGCGCACCCGCTCCCTGGTCAGCCCCTGCAGCACGCCGAGCGCCAGCAGATCGTTCGCGCAGAACACCGCGGTCGCACGCGTGCCCTTCGGCAGTCCCAGGATGCGCGCGGCCGCGTCCCGCCCCGCGGCCACGGTCGGGCTCGGCGTCTCGCACCGGCGCAGCGCGGTCTCCGGCAGCCCGGCCTCGGCCAGCGCACGCACGCCGCCGCGGTACCGGTCCCGCACCTGCGGCAGCCCCCACGGCCCGCCGACGAACGCGATCCGCTCGTGGCCCATCTCGACCAGGTGCCGCAGTGCCTGCTCACCGCCGTGCACGTCGTTGACGGAGACGGAGCAGATCTCCGCGCGCGCCGAGACACGGTCCAGCAGCACGACCAGCACACCGCGCTCGCGCAGCCGCAGCAGCCGCTCGCTGGTGTCGTCGATCGGCGTGATCAGCACGCCCTGGACCCGCTGTTCCTCCAGCAGGTCCAGGTACGCGGACTCCTTCGCGGCGTCGCCGTCCGAGTTGCAGAAGATCACCGGCAGGCCGGCCGGGCCGGTCGCGTCCTCCACGCCCTTCGCCACGTCGGTGAAGAACGGGTTCGCCACGTCCAGCACGACCAGGCCGAGCGTGCGGCCGCGGCCCCGGCGCAGCTGGCGGGCGGACTCGTTCGGCACGAAGCCGAGCGCGGTGATCGCGTCCAGCACCCGGGTCCGGGTGCTGGGGGCGACGATGTCCGGACGATTGAGCACATTGGAGACGGTGCCCACGGACACGCCCGCATGCGTTGCCACGTCCCGGATGCTGATCGTCGGACCCGCCACCTGCATCGACCGCCCTGCCTGGGGAAAGCGTCAGGATATCCTGAGCGCCAGCGCGGTGACCTCCTCCGCGCAGCCCCATGACATGGTCATTCCGGCACCGCCGTGGCCGTAGCAGTGGATGACGTTCCCCGCCCGTTCCAGCCGGGGGCCGCCACGCCGGGTGGGCCGCAGGCCGATCCGGGAGCCGATCACGGGCGCGTCCCGCAATGAAGGCTCCGCCTCGATGCAGCGGTCCCGGATCGCGGCCGCCTCGGCCGGGTCCGGCGTCACGTCGCCGCGCCCCTGCTCGAACGTGCCGCCCAGCACCACGTCCCGGCTGCGCGGATGGATGTAGAGGGACCGGGACTCGTCGCGGATCGAGGTGTCCAGGCCCGGGTTCTCCACCAGCACGACGTGGCCGCGGGCGGGCTCCACCGCGTCGTCGCCGGCCAGCTCGCGGGCGGCGAGGCCGGTCGCGTTGACCACGATGCCGTCCAGCTCGTCCAGTGCGGAGATGCGTCGCCGCTCGATCGTCAGGCCGCGGGCCAGCCAGTCGAGGTACGGCGACATCTCGACCAGGGGCGCGATGAAGCGGATCTCGCCGGCCACCGTCGTCACGTCACCGGCGGCGGCCGTCCACCACGGTAACGGCGCCCGGAGCAGCATGCGGGTCCGGCGCAGCAGCACGCCGGGCACGCCGTCGCGCGCCTGCCGGGTGAACTCCTCGTAGGCCGTGGCGGACCAGCGCAGCACGCGCGGGTCCGCCTCCTGGTGCGTCGGGTACCAGACCGCGGCCGCCACCGTGGACACCGTCTCCTCCGGCGGGTCCGCCGCGATCACCGTGACCCGCGCGCCGGCCTCCCGCAGCCGCCGCGCGGCCGTCAGCCCGATCACGCCGCCGCCCACCACCGTCACATCCGTCATGTGGCCATCGTGGGGCGCGCATGTCGTACCGTCGAATAACGCTTTCAACAGCATCGATAGGCGAGGCTTATGGTGGAGCGCCTGTCCGGCACCGACCTCGACCGGCTGCGCTCGTTCGTGGCCCTGGCGGAGGAGCTGCACTTCACCCGCGCGGCCGCGCGCCTGCACCTCAGCCAGCCCGCGCTCAGCCAGCAGATCCGCGCGCTGGAACGGCAGCTGGGCACGCCGCTGATCCGGCGCGGCCCGCGCGGCTGCGTGCTGACCGAGGTCGGCGCGCAGGTCACGGACGAGGCCCGCCGGCTGATCGGCGAGGTGGACGCGTCCGCCGCCCGGATCCGGGACGCGGCCCGCGGACGGGACGGGCGGCTGCGGCTGGCCTACACGCGGTCCGCGCGCGGCGGTCGGGTGGACGCGCTGGTCACGGCGTTCCGCGCGGCGCATCCGCAGGTCGAGGTGGTGCCGGAGACCGCCTGGACCGCGCCGAACGTGGCCGGGCTGCTGGCCGGGCGGTGCGACGCCGCGTTCGTCCGCCCGCCGCTCGACGAACCGGCACTGACCTGCGTGCACGTCGACGACGAGGAGTTGCTGTGCGCGCTGCCCGCGGGGCACCGGCTCGCCGGGCGGCGCCGGATCGGCCGGGCGGACGTGGCCGGCGAGCCCGCCGTGATGTGGCCGCGGGAGAACGGGCCCGGCATGTTCGACCGGACGATCGCGCAGGTCTGGCCGGACGGCGGGTTCCTGCTGGTGCGGCACGAGCCGGACGACGAGCAGCTGCTGCGCGCGGTCGCGGAGGGCAGCGTGATCGCGGCGGTGCCGGCCGGGCGGGCGCGGGCGCTCACACTGCCGGGGGTACGGCTGCGCCGTTTCGCCGCGCCCACGCCGACCGTGGAGATCGGACTGGCGTTCCTCGCGGACAGCACGAACCCGGCCGTACACCGGCTGCGTGATCTGCTCGTGAATCACCCGCCGTGGGTCACTGTCTCCCACGCGAAGAAGTAGGCAGCCTCCGCCGGCCGATATTTCCGGACATATGCCGTTGTTCCCGGAAGGGAGATGCCGAGGCGGTCGACCAGGTGGTGCCGGGCCGCCTCCGGCAACGGCGCGTACGACTCGGTGTCCGGCTCGCCGTCGCACAGCCAGGACGGCGCCTTCTTCTCGCCCAGCGCGTACGGCATGTGCAGTTCCAGCGCCGCCACCATCCTCGGCTGGATCTCCGACCACAGGTTCAGCCCCTGCAACCGTGCGGTCTCGGCCACGTGCGACGCCGCGGACAGGCCCCAGCCGGTGTGCCCGAAGTCGCGGCAGGTCTCCTGCGTGATCCCGTCCACGAACGTCTCCTGCCCCTGCCAGTAGCCGATCAGCTGTCCCTCGGGCACGTCCGTCTCCCCGGGCGGCGCGACCGGCAGCGGCCCGTCCGACGCCAGGTAGATGTAGGCCTTGACCCGCTCCCGGAACCGCGCGAGCGCCCGGTCCCAGCTCGCCCGGTCGTCCAGGAACACCGCGATCCCGGTCGCGGCCTCCATCATGATCAGTTCCCAGTTGCCGTTCGTCCAGGTCGCGCCGCCGATCACCTCGGGCAGGTAGACGTCGCGGAACATCGCCTCCGCCGGCGCCGGGTCCCAGCCCGCGTCGCTGTAGCGGATCAGCTCGGCCGCGCGCACCATCGGGACCGCGGACCAGGCGGACTGCAGCGGCCCGTTGTCGTTCGTGTGCCGCTCCAGCACGGCCGCCCACGCGTCGATGATCCGGATCGCGGCGCGCGCGTGCCTGTCGTCGCCGGTCAGGTGCCACATCAGTGCCTGCGTGTAGGCCGCGACACCGTCCTCCGCCTCCTCGGTGCACCCCAGGTCCGGGTCCGAGTAGGGGCCGCACTCCACGACCGCGCGCGGCCTGGGCTGCCAGTCGGCGTTGCCGTACCGCGTGCCCGCCATCTGCCGGTAGGCGGACGCCCACGGTTCCGCGCCGCCGTCGATCTTCCCCTTGACCCGGGTCAGCTCGTCCGTGCCGATCAGCACGCCCGGATGCCGGAACGCCCCGTCGGGCAACGCCTCCAGCACGGCCGGCGCCGCCGCCTCCCAGACCTC
The DNA here is from genome assembly GCF_000717135.1 of Catenuloplanes japonicus. Classification (GTDB taxonomy): domain Bacteria; phylum Actinomycetota; class Actinomycetes; order Mycobacteriales; family Micromonosporaceae; genus Catenuloplanes; species Catenuloplanes japonicus. Next base: position 267,894 of record NZ_JNXY01000033.1, on the reverse strand, counting down.
CACCGGCCGCTGGTCCTCCCGGCGCCCGGCGACCACGACCGCCGCCAGCGCGACAACCACCCCAAGAGCCACAAACGCAGCGAGGGTACGACGTCCTGGAGCGATCCTGACGGTCACCGCTCCATCGTTATCCCAGGTCACCGCGGGTTGCCTAACGCCCGCGCCGGTTATCGCCCTTCATCGGCGCGCTTGTCCGGATCTTTGGCATACCCGTGGGCTCAGGCCAGCTGCTCCGGCTTCAGGGAGAGTTCGCGCGACACGGCCTCGTTGACCCAGCCGCTGATCGAGGTGCGGGGGAAGATGCGGGGGTGGGCGGAGGACTGGATGGCGAGGCCGTCGATGAGCGAGGCGATGCGCCAGGCCGCACCCTCCGCATCCGCGCACTCGAACGCGCCGTCCCGCACGCCGTCCGTGATGACCTCGCGCAGCGCCTCACGCCAGCGCAGCACCCGGCGGCGGGAGATCTTCTCCAGCTCCGGCGCGCGCGGCGACTCGGCCCAGCCGTCGATCCACATCGTCCACGACTTCACGCGCGTGGTCGGCGTGTAGTGACGCACCAGCTTGCGCAGCCGCTCCAGCGGAGTGGCGGGCGTTTTCAGCAATGCATCAAGTTTGAGCAGATCCTGCTCTGTCGCATAGGCGAATGCCTGGGCGAGTAGTCGTTCTTTTGTGGCGAAATGGTAGAAGACCAGCGCCTGACTCACGCCGGCCGCGCGTGCGACATCGGCGGTGCGCGTGTTCGCAAGGCCGCGTTCGGCAATGACATCGCAGGCAGTACGCAGGAGTGCGTCGAGCCGTACCTCGGCAAGGCGTCTGGTCACGAAACACACCGTAGCCGATGAATACCAGTTCACGGATGCCCCGGTTGCGTCACTCATATGAGCGCGGTGTCGCTTTCGGACGACGCCGACTAGCAAATTCCCACGATGGGATTACCACGGTAGAGAATTGACTTCGCGGGATTGACCGTTACAAACGCAAAATGGCGCGGTAAAGTCCGATCATGATGGACGGTGGAGGCCGCGTCCCCGCTCCCGAGGTTACCTACGACGACGAGGAACGGCCCGCACGTGAGCTCACCGGCGTCCCCGAACGGGTGGTCGGCGGCGTCGCGCTCGCGGTCACGCTGCTCGCGCTCTGGCAGGTCTTCCGGCCGTTGCCGCAGGGCAGCCAGTTCTACCTGATCCTCTTCCTGGCCGGCGCCCTGCCGCTGGTCTTCCTCGCCTACCGGTCCGGCGCGCGATGGCCCGTGCTCGGCGGCGGCGACCGTCCCGCGATCGCGGACTGGGTGCTCGCCGCGGTCACGCTCGTCGTCTGCCTCTACCCGGTGCTGCCGTTCCGCGGCGGATACAACGGCTTCCTCGACCGGCAGGGCCTGCTCGACCCGGTCGACGTGCTGCTCGGCGCGTTCCTGCTCCTCCTCGTGCTGGAGGCCGCACGGCGTACCACCGGATGGGTGTTGCCGTTGGTCTGCCTGGTCTTCCTGGCCTACGGCTACTACGGCGGGCTGCTGCCGCAGAACTGGTCCGTCGCCCACGCCGGGCTGGACTTCTCGCAGATCGTGGACGCGCTCTACAACTCCGGCAGCGGGTTCTACGGCACGCCGCTGGACGTCGCGGCCACCTACATCGTGCTGTTCACCATCTACGGCGCCGTGCTCGACCTCTCCGGCGCCGGACGGTTCTTCGTCGACCTGTCCGTGGCCGCGTTCCGCCGCTCCCGCAGCGCGGCCGGGCGCACCGCGGTCACGGCCGGCTTCCTGCTCGGCACCGTCTCCGGCTCCGGCACCGCCACCGCGGTCAGCGTCGGCGCGGTCACCTGGCCGATCCTGCGCCGCGCCGGCTACCCCGCGGAACGCGCCGGCGGCATGCTCGCCGCGGCCGGCGTCGGCGCGATCCTGTCCCCGCCCACGCTCGGCGCGGCCGCGTTCATCGTCGCGGAGTACCTGAACGTGTCCTACCTGACCGTGCTCGGCTGGGCCACCATCCCGACGATCCTGTACTACCTGGGCATCCTGCTCGCGGTCGAGATCGACGCGCGGAAGCTCGGCACCCGCCCGGTCTCGGTCGAGACGGCGTCGGCGTGGCGGCTGCTGCTCCGGTTCGGCTACCACTTCTCGTCCCTGATCGTGATCGTGGTGCTGCTCGCGATCGGCGTCACCGCGACCCGCGCGGTCGTCTTCGCCACGCTGCTGGCGTTCCTGCTGGCGTTCTTCGATTCCCGCACCCGGCCTCGTCTCTTCTCCGTCGCCTCCGCGCTCGCCGCCGGCACGCGAGGGGTGCTGCCGGTCGCCGCGGTCTGCGCCGCCGCCGGCGTCATCACGGCAACGGTCACCAAGACCGGATTGGGTACGCAGCTGGCGTCACTGCTGATCAAGGGCGCGCAGGCGATGGCAGACCATCCGGACGTGGTGCTGGCGCTCACCGTGGTCGCGGCCGCGGTCGCGCTCAGCCTGCTCGGCCTGGCCGTGCCGGTCACCGCGTCGTTCATCATCGGCTGGGTCATCGTCGGCCCCGCCCTGCTGCAGCTCGGCGTACCCGGCCCGGCCACCGCGATGTTCGTCTTCTACTACTCGGTGCTGTCCGAGGTGACGCCGCCGACCGCGCTGGCCGCCGTGGGCGCCGCCTCCATCACCGGCGGGCGAATCGTGCCGACGATGTGGCAGGCGCTGCGGTACGCACTGCCGGCGTTCCTGGCGCCGATCGCGTTCGTGCTGACGCCGGCCGGGTCGTACCTGCTCGGGCGCGGTTCCGTCGTGGACGTCGCGTGGGCCACCGCCGCCGCGATGGCCGGGGTGGCGGCGCTGGCGATCGCGACCGGCGGGTGGGTGCTGGGCGTGGGGCCGGCCGGCCGGGGCGCGCGGGTGTGCGCCGCGGTGGGCGGCCTGCTGCTGCTGTACCTGGACCCGGTGGGGATCGTGGGCGGGCTGGTGCTGGTGGCCATCGCCGTGATGCTGACGCTCCTCTCCCGGCCCTCGTCCTCGTCTTCTTCGCCGTTGTCGTCGTCTTCGTCCGAGTCGTTGTCCGTGTCGTCCGAACGGGGAGTTGAGGCGTGATGCGTACCGTCAGAGCAGGTGTGTTGATTGTGGCCCTGGTGGCCGCGGGAGGGTGCGGGGGCCGGCAGGACCAGGCCGCCACGGACGCCGGCGGCGAGGTGACGTGCCAGGTCGCGGCGGAGACCCGCGTCGGCATCGCCACCGGCAACACCGGCGGCGTCTACTACACGATGGGCAACGCGTTCGCCGACCAGGTCGCGACCGCGACCGGCGGCACCGTCAAGGCCACCGCGGCCGAGACCGGCGCGTCCGTGCAGAACATCCAGCAACTCGTCGCCGGGACGTACGCCGTGGCGTTCTCCCTGGCCGACACCGCCGCCGACGCCGTGAACGGGACCGGGGCCTTCACCTCGGCACAGCCGGTGGCCGCACTGTCCCGCATCCACACGAACTACACGCAGGTGGTCGTGCGCACCTCGTCCGGCATCACGGACGTGGCCTCCATGCGCGGCAAACGCATCTCCACCGGCTCCCCGAAGTCCGGCACCGAGGTCATCGCGAACCGCCTGCTCACCGCCGCCGGGTTGAACGCCGAGTCGGACATCCAGGCGCAGCGGCTCGACCTCACCAAGACCGTCGACGGGGTCAAGGACGGCAGCATCGACGGCTTCTTCTGGTCCGGCGGCCTGCCCACCCCCAACCTGACCGACCTGTTCACCACGTCCGCCTCGTCCGTCCGCTTCATCGACATCACCCCGCTCCTCCCCGCCATGCAGAAAATCAATCCGGTGTACGAGCAGGGCGCGATCCCTGCCGCGGCCTATCGTCTGGCGGCTGACGTGCCCACGATCGTGGTCCCCAACTACCTGCTGGTGAAGAACGACCTCGACGCCGACGTCGCCTGCGCCCTGACGAAGGCCCTCTTCGACCGCAAGGACCAGATCGCCCAGGCCGCCCCCGCCGCCGCCGAACTGTCCGTCACCACCGCCCGCAAGACCGACCCCGTCCCCCTCCACCGCGGCGCCGCCGAGGCGTTGTCCCTGCTCGGAGGCTGAGTCTCCGGTCCTGGGTCCCTCCGCACGACGCGCGGGGGGACCCCTGATTTGGCGGGGGCCCCGGGGGTCCGCTAAAGTTCTCTTCGTCAGCGGGGAACGGAAACGGGACTTAGCGGACAACGAAGTAAAAGTAGTACGCGGACGTAGCGCAGCTGGTAGCGCATCACCTTGCCAAGGTGAGGGTCGCGGGTTCGAATCCCGTCGTCCGCTCGGAGAAGGCCGCCACTACTTGGGGTCACCTCGGTGGAGTGGCCGAGAGGCGAGGCAACGGCCTGCAAAGCCGTCTACACGGGTTCAAATCCCGTCTCCACCTCGGCAGTAGTTTTGCCTAGGGCGATTGGCGCAGTGGGAGCGCGCTTCCTTGACACGGAAGAGGTCACTGGTTCAAACCCAGTATCGCCCACCAGCTCAGGCCCCATCTTCGATCGACGGAGATGGGGCCTTTTTGCGTGTGCATGTCTAACCGAGTGTCTACGCCATTTGAGTGTCAGCGCCGCCGCTGGCACGCTGGTGGCGCTTGCATCCGCCCGGGAAGAGTTGGACGCGATCCTGCGCACAGCAGCTCACCGGCAGGTCCCCTCTGGGCATCCCTTCATGCAGCCGGCACGCCTCGCCTGAGTGTCGTAGAGCGTCATAGATAGACGCGCCGACCGCACCAAGGTGGCCCGCACATGTAGGCCCCGCTGCCAGGGTCCCGGCAAGGTCGTGGTGTTGTCCGACTTGAGGTGATTGGTGTAGAAGCGCCGCCGTTGGGCGCAGCAAGACGGGCATGACCGATTCGGAAGATCATCAAGGTTCCTACGCCGTGTTGATCGATCCGAAGTGAGTCATGCCCGCAACGCCATCATCGCTGATCTCCTCTTTGTCCTGCGCACCGGCTCTAACCGTGCCCGAAACCGCTGGCGGGCTGGTCGCGGCGCTCGCCGAGTTGCCTGACCCTCGGGCCCGTCGCGGGGTTCGGCACCGACTGACGGTGGTGGTGATCGCCGCGGTCTGCGCGGTGATCGCGGGGAGTCGTTCCTATACCGCGATCGGTGAATGGGTGGCTGATGTGCCGGCCTCGACGGCTCTGACCTTGGGCTTCACTCCGGATCGCCGCCCGTCGGAGGCGATGATCCGCCGGCTGCTGCAAGCCCTCGACCCGCAGTTGCTGACCGCAGCGATCAGTAACTGGCTCACCGCGCAGACCATCACGGCCGCCCCGGGACAACGCCGTGCTATCGCGGTCGACGGCAAAACGCTCCGAGGATCACGCACCGCCAGCAGTGCAGCCCGGCACGTCCTGGCCGCCTGCGATCAGAACGCCGGCATCGTCCTTGCCTGCACCGATGTCGACAGCAAGACCAATGAGATCACCCGGTTCGCGTCGTTGCTCGACCAGATCGGTGACCTGCGAAACACGGTGATCACCGCCGACGCGATGCACTGCCAACGCGAACACGCCGCATATCTCGCCACACGCCACGCCCACTGGATTCTGACCGTGAAGGGCAACCAGCCCCACCTGCACACACAGCTCTCCCGCCTGCCCTGGCCGCAGGTCCCGCAAGCCGCCCGCCACGATGACCGCGGCCACGGCCGCCGCGAGATTCGCACGTTGAAGATCCTCACCGTCGCCGCCGGGATCGACTTCCCTCACGCCGTCCAGGCCTTGCAGATCCGCCGTCGCAGGCGTCGTCTCGACCAGCCACGCCGCTTCACCACCGAAACCGTCTACGCCATCACCAACCTGCACGTCCACCAGGCCAAACCGGCACAACTGGCCGCCTGGATCCGCGGCCACTGGTCAATCGAAAACAAGATCCACCGGGTCCGCGACGTCACCTTCGACGAAGACCGATCCCAGATCCGCACCGGCACCGGACCACAAGTCATGGCAGCCCTCCGCGACGCCGCCATCAGCGCGCTACGCGCCACCGGAGTCACCAACATCGCCGCCGCCAACCGACACCACGCCCGCGACAGCAGCCGCCCACCTGCGCTCCTCGGCCTCATTTAGGACTTTGCCGGGGCCCTGGCTACACCACGGCGGGTGTTCCTCCACAACCACCACGTTCTCGCCGCCCATCGGCTTAGACATGGTTCCTCCCTTCTACTGTGTCGGCGCCTGCTGCGCGGTGAATCCCCTTGGTTGGGAACACGCCCGTACGCCGTCCAAATAAACTGTCGCTGAAGATCCTTCCCAAGGAAATATGTTCAATGACTAACGCGGTCACGGTCAAAATTTCAACCTTGTTAGGTGTTGTTCCACCGGTGGTCGGTGGAACTAGGTGGCGCCATCGGTCGGCTCTCCTGCGAGTTTGTTAATCCTCGATGACGCCTGCTCTCGGGCCGACATGGCGACGGCCGCATCGGCAATGGCCCGGAACCAATCTTAGGGAATCGCATTCTCGACCAATATTTGAGCTGTGCCCTCAATGAACGAATATTTGCCAATCGGGCTCTAACCGGAACTGCCATCTGGAGTCAGGCGCCTCTTGGCGTGCCGAACTACTCAGGGTGCAAAGCTGTCGGATTCATGACAGACGCTTATCGGCGTGTCGCTTGTTTTTGCGGCGCCCATCTGGCGTGTCTCGTGAATTGTGCATTGATTCAATGTAATCTGTCCGCTGGGCAATCCCGGCTTAAATGGATTGCGCCGCTTTGTGACCGATTTGTTCGTATTTGCTTTCAGGAAGGGAAGCCCTGGTGCGTAAAGCTGTAATTATTGGTATCGACAAGTATGACGATGCCCCCCTTGTTGCGTGCGCGAAAGATGCAAACGATGTTGCGGCAGCCCTTTCGTTTGATGAGTATGGGTTCGACTGCACCACACTCATTGATAGAGTCGCAACTCGGCCGAGAATTCTTGAGGTTTTGGGTGAATTGGTATATGGCGCCACGGAGGGTGCCGAAATGCTGATTTTCTATTTTGCGGGCCATGGGCAAGTTCTCGGAAATTCTGGGCATCTCGTCACGGTTGACGGGAAATTCTATGACCCCGGAATCTCTCTGGCGCAGCTTGGTCAACTAATGGAAGAGGCGAGTCTTCGTTATGACCATGTGATCGCAATTCTGGACTGCTGCCACTCGGGAAGCGCCTTTAATTGGGTAAACAGTAGACCGCTTTCACCTCGGGATGTCGAGCGCGAGGTGGCTACGGTAAACGAGAGTCGATGCATTCTGGCCGCGTGCAGGCCAGAGCAGTATTCATATCCCAATAATGCATCCACGAACGGCGTATTTACGGATCGCCTTTTGGATGGCTTGATTGATAAAGCGGTCGACTTCGACGGTCGGGTCACTTTGTTGAACCTATTTGAATATATCACGCGCACTATGCCAGAAGGACTGCAAACGCCAGTATTCAAGGGCGACGTAGCCGGGACCGTCGTTCTCGGTGAGGGATTTGAGCCAAGGAAAGGGCGACCGCTAGAGACTCGCGAGATCAATACGAACATTGCTAAGGCGCAGAAGCTTATTGATGAATATCAGAACCTTCAGCAGCGAGAGCTTTCCGACCCCGCGCATAGGCTAAGTGAGGGGGCAAGGGTCTGCGCGTCTCAGCTGGAAGGCGTGATCACCTGGTTCAAGGAGACCGAAACAGAATTGCAGGACATTCAGCGTGATGCGATCTGGCGTCAATTTGGTGAACGCTTGAAGGGGTTTCGATCGGCGCTCTCGGAGATTGCGGTTGGGCAGGAGACGCAGTTTGGGCGAGTCGTAAGTCATATTGGCCATGGCGGATATGGTCACGTCTGGGAGATTGAGACGCCGGAAGGGGGTCGGCTGGCCTACAAGGTGTTTCATGGCAATGAACTTGACCAGGACCTTAAGGTTCGGCGATTCGATAATGGCTATCGGAATATGAAGAAGCTGGAAGGTCATCCAAATATTGTCAGAGTCTTTGAGATGACAGCGGCGCCGCTCGGGTTTCTTATGGATGCAATTCCGGGTTCAGATCTCCGCCACGCATTTATTCGTCGGGAAGACGCCGAGCACGTAATTCGCCTACTGATTGATGTCACTGATACAGTTCGCACGGCGCACGGCAGTGGAGTGAAGCATCGTGACATCAAGCCAGAAAACATCATTGTCACGAGCGACGACGAGTCTCACCTAAAGCCCTGGCTAACTGATTTTGATTTGGCTTATCATGAAACCAATCGAACCCTGACTACCAACCTCGGCGTTGGCGGTGTGATCAATTACGCCGCTCCGGAGCAGCTGCACTCTCCCAATACGGCCGCTGCGAGAGCGGAGGCGGTTGATATCTTCAGTCTTGCGCAGCTGCTTTTCTTTGTCATTGTGGGGCGCGACCCAAGTGGTGACAACTTCGCCGACAATTTGACAAGGTTACGAAACACGCTTAACTCATGGGTTGAGGATCGTGCGGCTGTCGTCCTCCTTGGTGTTTACGAATCCTGCACCTCGCGCACGCCATCCGAAAGACTGTCAATGCTCGAGTTGATTGAGAAACTGAGCCAGGCTGAGGCTTTTATTCTTCAGGCCAGCGGCGACGATTCAGTATCGGAGTCGCAACTCTGCCGAAAAGTTGGGCATTTGTATGCCGGGCTGGGAAGGTATGACGCGACTGATGATCGAGTTTCTATGCAGAGCCTATCTGGTCAGGTCTCAGTCATTCATCGCTTGAAGGACGTAGGCCAAAAAGGTAAAGCAATAATTGAAATTGAGTTTAATGTCACTGAAAGGATCACTGTTCCGGCTTTCAAGTCAGGTGGGACTGCACGTACGGCCATTAATGCTAAGCTCGATAAAGCGCTGAGGAGATGGCGTGATGTTGTGACTCGTCATGACGGAAAGAAGGGGCAGTATCAAGTTTTTGTTCATGTAAAAGATGTGTCGCTTGACCTGGCTGGAGTAACTCTTCTGCGCGACATTACGCAAACGGTTGTCGCTGGAATTGAGCAGTGGTAGTTGTCTATATTCGCACCTCTGCCGCGCTTGGGGCTCAACCCATAGGCAACTTAAGAAGTCGATTTATGGATTGTGGGGATTAACCCGCCAGCACTGAGGTCGTGGCGTTACGCGCACACCCAAGCAGACGCGAGCGCGTGCGACTTCGGACCGAAGCGAACGGGCGGCGATCTGAGTGTCAATCTGAGTGTCAACCGCTACGAGCGTCATCGGATCTTTGTGGACCTGTATGGATTGATACCTTCAGCTCAGGTGCAATGCCGGGGAGGCACGAGCGTCGTGATTTTCGCTTGACACGGAAGAGGTCACTGGTTCAAACCCAGTATCGCCCACCAGCTCAGGCCCCATCTTCGGAAACGAAGGTGGGGCTTTTGCTATTTGGGCATCCAACTGACCTCTCCGTGAGCATGAGTCGATCAAGACGGAATGTACTGGAGAGCGGTTGTCCGAGCCCGATAACCACTCTCCAGTACATTCGGCGGCCGACTTTGATAGCCGCACGTATAGAGCACCCGCAGCGCGAGCACAAAATGCTGAAATATCGGGTGCTGTGGGCTCGATATTTGCTCGCTCCTCACGCACAGCCACCTCCGCCCGCGCAGCGCATCCCTAGGAGCGCATCCCCATCAGTGCGGCGCTTGCCTCGTGCACAGCCGTGCCCGGCGGCTACAGCCATGCGCCCGCACACAGTCCGTGCCCACGCGGAGCAGCCTGCGACGATCGGACGTTCGTGCCCGGATCACGGCATTCAACGGCCGGGCGGGGTTTTCCGGACCAGCGGCGGAACCGGTGCCCGCGGGAGCGTGCGGACCGCGACCACGCCGGAAGCGGGAAATAGAGATCTTGATCTGGGGTCTACGCCTCGGCGTAGCGGTTCTTGCCGTTGGTTTTGGCGGAGTACATGGCGGTGTCGGCGTCGCGGAGGATGTCGTCGGCGGTGAGGCCGGGGTGGTTGACGGCGATGCCGACGCTGGCGGAGACGCGGGCGGGGCGGCCGTCGATGTCGATCGGCTCCTGGAGGGTGTTGATGACGCGTTCGGCGGTGGGGCGGGCGTCCTCGGCGTGGGCGAGGTCCTCCAGGATGATGGCGAACTCGTCGCCGCCGAAGCGGGCGACCGTGTCGGTGGCGCGCAGGCCGGCGAGCAGCCGTTCGGCCGTGGTGCGCAGCACGGTGTCGCCGGCCTGGTGGCCGCGCTCGTCGTTGATCTGTTTGAAGCCGTCCAGGTCGATGAAGAGGACGGCGAACGTGCGGTCCCGGCGGCCGTGTGTGGCCAGCGCGTGGGTGAGCCGGTCGTAGAAGAGCGTGCGGTTGGCGAGGCCGGTCAGCGGGTCGTGGAAGGCCAGGTGCCGCAGTTCCTCCTCGCGCAGGCGCAGGCGGCCCTCCACCTGTTCGCGGCGGCGGATGTCGCGGCGCAGGTCGGCGGTGGCCTGGTCGACCTGTTCCAGCGCGCGGTTGCGGCTGCCGGCGAGGACGGCGGTGACCACGGCGAGCAGGATCGACAGGCCGGCGCCCGCGGCTCCGGTGAGCCAGCTCATGCCGCGGTCCGTGGCGGCGATCAGGCGGCTGGTCGGCCACATGGCGAGCTGCCAGCGGCGCTGTCCGACGGTGATGCCGGCGGAGCGTTCGAGGGCGGCGTCGTTCACGCGTTCGCCGGGGGTGGCGGTGGCGAGGACGGCGCCGGAGACGGCGGGGTCGGTGAGGGTGACCTGGACCGAGCCCTGGCCGCGGTCGAGCAGGATCCGGGAGAGGAAGTCCTGGCCGCGCAGGCCCATGACCATCCAGCCGATGAACAGGTCCGGGGCGGTGGAGCCGAGGCCGGTGTAGACGGGCGCGGCCAGGACGACCGAGTTCTGCTGCCGGCCGGCGTCGACGTTCCGGTCGCGGACCAGCTGGTACGCCACGCTGATCGCCAGGCTGCCGCTGTGCCGCGCGGTCTTCAGCGCCGCGGTGGCGGGTGCGCTGACCGCGACGTCCGTGCCGCGCATGTTGTCCAGTCCGTCGAAGGACTTCTCGAAGATCAGGAACTCGTGCCCGGTCTCGCCGTCGGCGGGGCGCAGCGTCAGGCCGTCCGCGCCCTGGTCGCGCCACCGCTGCTGGACCGCGGGGATCTCGGCGGGGGTGGCCGGCACGATGAAGCCGACGTTGCTGGCGCCGGGGAGCCGCTCGGTGACGAGCCCGGCCGTGATGCCGCCGAAGTCGCCGGCCGTGAGCGTGGTCTGGGCGCCGACCGCGTACGCGATGTCCGTGAGCGTCCCGCCGTAGCGGGTGACCTGTTCCTCGACCGCGCCGGCGATCTCCGAGGCGTAGCGGTCCATCACCTGGCCGGCGTACCGGTCCTCCCCGGCCCGGACCGCGAGATGCGCGCCGACGGTGGTCGCGGCCCCGGCCATCAGCACCAGCGCCACCAGCGCCCCGCTGATCCTGCGCCGCCGACCGATCACTCTCTTCCCATCGGCATTCCCGGCGGCCGCCTGAACGCGACTGCAAGGGTTTTCCCCGATTCGGCACAGGCGGCCGGTTACATAACGTGGGGGCCAGCACGAAGACGAGGTGCCGCCCCGCGGTCACCGGAACCGCCCGCCGACCGGTGGACGGATCCGCCCGCGTGTCCGACCAACACCCCGAGTACGGACCGGGAGGATTGCCCCGCGAGGGGAGACCTGGCCCCAGATCCTCGGCACCGCCTCACATGCCGCACCGCCCGGCTCCGACCGCACCCCCCGCGGGCAGCCGGGCGGGTGCTTTTCTCAGACGACTCTCAGACGACCTTCGCCGTCTTGCCGCGCGCCGCCAGCCAGCCGTAGATCTCCGCCGCGTTGACCGGGCGGGAGAAGAGATAGCCCTGGCCGTACGGGCAGCCCATGCTGGCCAGCATCTCGCGGTGCACCGGCTCCTCGATGCCCTCCGCGATCACGCGCAGGTCCAGCGTGTCCGCGAGCTGTACGATCGCGGCGACCAGCGCGCGCTGCTTGCGGCTGTGGACCATGTCGTCGATGAACGACTTGTCGATCTTCAGGACGTCGATCGGCATGTGGCGCAGGTAGCTCAGCGACGAGTAGCCGGTGCCGAAGTCGTCGATCGCGATCCGCACCCCGGTCTGGCGCAGTGCCGCCATGTCCGCCCACACCTGCTCGTCCTCGCGCAGGAGCAGGCTCTCCGTGATCTCCAGGAGCAGAGCCCGCGGGGGTACGCCCGACTCCGCCAGCACCTGCCGCACCGAGTCCATGAAGCCGGGGTTGCGGAACTGGCGCGCGGACACGTTCACGCTCACGTAGCGGGGGCGGTCGGACGGCACCAGCCGGTTCCAGCGCTCGGCCGACTTCAGCGCCTCCTCCAGCACCCAGTGCCCGATCGGCACGATCAGGCCGGTCTCCTCGGCCAGGTTGATGAACTGGTCCGGCGGGATCACGCCGCGCGTCGGATGTTTCCACCGGACGAGCGCCTCGAACCCGGCCGCCTCGTCCGTGAGCAGGTCCACGATCGGCTGGTACTGCAGCACGAAGTGGCCGCCGCTGACCGCCTGCTCCAGCGCGGCCCGCAGCTCCAGGCGGGCGACGAGCGCGGAGTGCACCTCGGCCTGGTACCGCCGCCACTGCCCTCGCCCGGCCGCCTTCGCCACGTTCAGTGCCAGGTCGGCCTGGCGGAGCAGCTCCTTCGCGTCCCGGGCCTCCGCGGTGGTGGCCACGCCGACGCTGGCCGCGCCACCGATGTGCTCGCCCTCGATGACGAACGGCGCGGACAGCGCCGTGGTCACCCGCCCGGCGATCTCCTCCAGCTCCGCGATGTGGCTGACGTCCTCGATCAGCGCGGCGAACTCGTCCGCGCCCAGCCGGGCCACGGTGTCGCCGGGCCGCAGCACCTCGGTCAGCCGCTCCGCCACGCCGGCCAGCAGCCGGTCGCCGATCATGTGCCCGAGCGCCTCGTTGATCAGGCGGAAGCCGTTGAGGTCGATCAGCAGCACGCCGACCAGTTCGCCGTCCCGGCCCGCGCGCGCGGCCGCGTGCTGGGCGCGGTCGGTGAAGAGCGCGCGGTTCGCCAGGCCGGTCAGCGAGTCGTGCAGCGCCTGGTGGGTCAGCTCGCGCTCCAGCTTGCGGCGTTCCGTGACGTCCCGCAGCGTCAGGACCAGGCCGTTCACGGTGGGCTCGTCGCGCAGGTCCCGGCAGTCGACCTCGATCTGCAGGCGGGCGCCGTCGCCGCGGACCGCGGTGAAGTCCATGCCGTCGTGGCGGCCCACGCCGGCGCGCGCCTGCGCGAGCATGTGGCGGAACCGGGTGCGGTCGGCCGGGTCGATCACGGTGTCCAGCGCGGCACCGACCAGCTCCGGCACGTCCAGCACGGTGCGGGCGGACGGGCTGGCGTACCGGATGGTGTCGTCCGTGTTCGCGATCACGATGACGTCGGAGGTGTGCAGGATCAGCGTGCGGAAGTACGCCTCGCTCTGCGCGCGGTTGACCTCCTGGTTGAGCGCTATCCGGGCCAGCGCCAGGCCGGTCTGCGAGGCCAGCACCTCCATCGACCCGGCCAGCAGCCGTAGCTGCTCCTCGCGCGCGCCCAGGTAGAGCATCCCGCCCGGGTCGGTGCCCAGCGGGCAGCACAGCACGCGGTCGAAGCGGGTCAGCTCCGCGGGCAGCCCGGCCGCGTCCGCCAGCCAGGGTCTGCGGCCCGGCGGCAGCACCTCGCGGTCCAGGTCGCCGACCTCGCCCTCCTCGTCGTGGTCGGTCGCCGCGGTCTCGGCCAGCACGGCCAGGTGCGGCGCGTCCGCGGGCAGCAGCCGGAGCACGGCCGTGCGGACCACCTCGCCGACCTCGACCGCGGTCGTGGCCGACACCAGGCGCGCGCCCGCCTCGCGCAACGCCGACTCCCGGTTCAGCGTGGCGAGGAAGTCGAAGCGGGAGCCGCTGGACCAGAGCACCCCGAACATCGAGATCAAAAGCGTCACACAGGCGATCAGGGGTACGTCCCGGGTCTGCCCGCGCATCGACTCGATCAGCAGCACGACCGGGCCGACCAGGCTCACGGCCAGCAGCATCGCGCCCTGGAACGCGCTGGTCCGCGACGCGTACCCGGGCAGCCTCGACATCGGCTCGGTCAGCCAGCGCATCGACGGCAGCAGCGCGGCCAGGCCCGGTGCGGCGTAGAAGACCACCCAGCCGAGGTCGACCGGGCCGCCTACCTCCCAGCTGCCGGCCAGCACGTCGACCGAGTACAGACAGTCGGTCACCAGCAGCGACAGCACGCCGGCCACCAGCAGGTTCGCGGGAGCGGGGCGGCGTCCGCCGACCGCCAGCAGCCGGGTCAGCGCGGCCAGGCACACCACGTCCCCGGCCGGTCCGATGATCGACGCCAGCTTCTCGGTCGTGGTCGTGCCCGAGTCCCGGATCATCGGCGCGACCAGGTAGATCCAGACCACCAGCGACAGCGCGGCCGTCACCATCAGCGCCTCGAGCAGCGCGTTACGGTCCCGGCCGACCGTGCGCGCGCCGATGAAGCCCAGCAGCGCGGAGGCGAGCAGCACCGGCACGAAGACGTAGACCACATCCGCGTACGAGGGGAACGGCTCCGGTTCGTGCACGACCTCGACGAGCCAGTTGTAGTACGTGTCACCCGTGTTCAACGCCACCAGCGAGCCGGCCAGCAGATACCACGGCAGGCGTTGCCGGGGCCGGTGCAGGCGGGTGCCCACGATGATCGCCACCACGCCGGACAGGCCGATCAGCGGCCAGATCAGCAGCTTGTACTGCGAGAACGCGTAATAGAGCACGGTGAGGACGAGCAACAAGACGGTGTAGCCGAAGCCCACCCGCCGTGCCGACATCCAGATCCCCCCACCGGTCCCTTTCCCGCCTATCGGACAATCGGCGCGCTTCCGGCTCGGATGAGGGAAACCGCACCAGGCGGTCATGATCCGCGCCAGGCGTAGCGTGGTCGCCGTGCTGTTTCGACTCTGGGACTCGCCGGCCGTGCCCGGGACGGCCCGTCTCGTGCCCGACGGCGTCGGCGGCGAGCACCTGCTGGTCACCCGGCATGCCGAGGTGCGGGCCGTGCTGGCCGACCAGGACACGTACCGGCCGGACAACGCGCTCGACGCGGTCACGCCGATGCCCGCGAGCGCGCTGCGCATCCTGGTCCGGCACGGCTTCCGGCTGCCGCCCACGCTCGCCAACAACGGTGGCGTCTCCCATCCGGCGATCCGGGCCGAGGTCGCGGCGCTGCTGCACCCGCACGCGGTGGAGACGCAGCGGGACTGGCTGACCGCGCTGGTGCGTACCCGCGTGGCCTCGGTGGTCGATGATCTTGATCTTGGCACCCCGGTCGACCTGCACGCGCGGCTCGCCGCCGACCTCCCGCTGCTGGTCCTGGCCCGGCTCGTGGAGCTGCCCGCGGCCGAGGCGGACGCGGTCAAACGGTTCGCCCGTGCGGCCCTGGAGCTGTTCTGGGCGCCGCTGTCCGCCGCGCGGCAGGAGCACCTGGCCACGGTCGTCGGCGAGTTCCACCTGACGCTCCGTGACTTCGCCGTGCACGGCGGCGGGCTCGCCGCCCGCCTCCGCGCCGCCGGGCACGGTCCCGACGTGGTCGCCGGGGCGCTGTTCTTCCTGCTGGTGGCCGGTCAGGAGACCACGTCCCAGTTCCTCACGCTGCTCATGCACCGCCTCGCCACCACTGCGGTCCCGGGCGGCGCGCGACCCTCGGACATCGTCGAGGAGTCACTGCGCCTGGACACGCCGATCGTGACGTGGCGCCGCGTGGCCGCCCGCGACACCAGGCTGGGCGACGTCGACGTGCCGGCCGGGACCAGCCTGCTGCTCTGGCTCGCCGCCGCCGGCCGCGACCCGACCGTCGTCGAGGCCGCGGACACGTTCCTCCCCGGTCAGCGCGGCAGCCGCCGGCATCTCGCCTTCGGCGCGGGCGCCCACCGCTGCGTCGGGGCCGGCCTGGCCCGGATGGAGGCCGAAGTGATCACGCAGGAGACGCTTCCGCTGCTCAGCGGGGTGACGGTCCTGCGCGCGCCCTGGACCCCGGACAACCTGACGTTCCGCATGCCGGACACGTTCGTCGTGGGGCCCGGAGCCTGATTTCCTCACCCGGCCGGCGGTCCATGACCGTGCTCCCGCGTCCGCGGATCCGTGGGTGGTCCCGCAGAACTACACCCGCGGTCCGATCAGTCGGTGATCGCACGCCAGATCGCATGTTTGCTGCGCTCGTTCCCGATCAGCTCGATCCGGCCGGCCTCCCGCAGCCGCCCCAGGTGGTAGGTGACGGTGCTGCGCGGCAGGCCCGTCGACACCTCGATGTCCGCGCGCCGCTTCGGTCCGGTCCCCAGCGCGGCGAGAATCGCCTGTTCCGGCGTGAGCGACGAGTCCACGTGCAAGGACTCTCGAGGCGGATCACCGGGAATCACGTACGTGGCGGACCCACGCGTGCCCTCCATCGCCAGGAGGCCCCGATCGACCAGTTCCCGCATCAGACGTCCCGCCTCACGGCTGTCGGCGACACCGGTAGCGGCCCGGAAGGACTTGTTCGTCAGCGGCTGGCCACGACGTGCCAACGCCAGCGCGATCATCTGAGGACCGTTCAGCCCTTCCGCGCCGAGACCCGTCATCCAATCGAGGGTGGCCTGGTCCAGCAACGTGTGATTCGGGAAGACGACCTCGAACGTGGCGATGTTGTCGCGGAACTCCGGCGCCTCGAGCCCGGTCTCCGCCAAGGACCGTCGCATCGTGAAGATGCCGGAGCCCACGTTCTCGCACACCAGCCGGCCGTCACCGGTCGGCGTGTCGGCGAGGATCTTCAGCAGCGTCCGGTTCCTGCTCGAACTCGTCCCGCTGAGGCCCAGATCGTCGACACCGACCGGGCCGTAGAGCCCGCCAGGATTGCGGATGACCAGGCGATTCGGGTACATCTCCACCTGCACCTGGGTACCACGCGCCCCCACCGACAGGTCTCGGTGCACGAGCGCGTTGATCAGCACCTCGCGCAATGCGACCTCGGGGTACTCCCATTCCTCGTGGCGGAACAGGCCCATGACGAGGCTCCGGCGTTGCATGTTCCGCTTCAAGGCCGCGACCGCGTCCCGGAGCATCGCGGGGATCGCACCGTCGATGGCGACGCTGTCGAGAAACCGCTCACCCCGGGGGCCCGGCACGCCGGCCTCCGTCGTGGGATAGCGCACCACCGAGACGTTCAGCTGCGGAAACACCTGCTGCGGGTATTCGCCGAAGGCGAGCAGTCCGGCGACGGTCGGCACCATACCGTGCTCGGTGTCGACCAGGACGTTCGTCCGCAGCAGCAGATAGTCGTCGGAGTGGCCGCCGAACGTGGACGGCCGGGTCTCGCGCAGTCTCGCCAGATAGGCCTCGAGCGACGCGGTGTCCAGATCCTCGCGTCCGGCCTCCGCCACCGGAGCCTGATCGTGACGTGGTTCCCTCTGGTTCGCGAGCAGCAGGCTGACCTCGTAGTCGGTCAGTTTCCGATTCCCGTCCGCGACCCGAAGCCGGGAGCCCAGATACGGACCGAGAGACCGGCGGTGGCAGGGCCGCTGATCCCGCGGGACCGGCGGGACATGAACCGTCACGACCGGCCGGTCCTCCACGATCAGCGTCGCGATCTGTGCCCGCACCGGCGGCTCCATCTCACCGCACAACACGCCGAGCTGGTTCTCGGCCGTACTCGGATCCTCGACGCCCACGATCGCGAAACCGGACCGTTCGTCGATGCCGAGAAGCAGCAGTCCCCCGGCACCGTTCGCGAAAGCGCTGAGCGTCTCCCACAGCTCCTGCGGCAGGCCGCGTTGCGCCCGTTTCACCTCGACGTCAGCATGATCGGATCCCCGTCGCCGCAGGTCGTCCACGATCACGGCGAGCTGTTCCAGGTCCATCGCACCATCACCAGAGCTGTGTAGAGCTGTGTAGAGCTGTGTAGAGCTGTGTCGCACATGCTACAGCCACCACCGGCCTGCCGCGCGGCCGTCGGTCAGAGCTCTTCGGCCCAGGTGCGCCAGTCGTCGAGGACGCCGTAGAGGGTGGGGGTGAGCCAGCCGGAGGCGGAGCGGCGGAAGACGCCGGGGTCGATGGCGCCGGCGCCGTCCGGGATGACGCCGGCCAGGGACGGGATGAGGTCGGTGAGGTTGGCCCAGTGGACCAGCTCGGGGGTGGCGGGCCAGGAGCCGATCACGATCTTCGCGGGTACGCCCCGGCGCTCCAGCGCCTCCAGCGTGAGCGCGGAGTGGTTGAGCGTGCCGAGGCCGGCGCGCGCGACGACCACGGCCTTCGCGTCGAGCGTGACCGCGAGGTCGGCGACGGTCCAGGGCTCGCCGGACGGGCGCAGGCCCATCGGGACCAGCAGGCCGCCGGCGCCCTCGATCAGGACCAGGTCGTGCCGGGCGATCTCGGCGCGGATCTCGTCGACCACGGTGTAGAGCTCGATCGGGTCCAGGCCGGCGACCCGGGCGGCAGCGAGCGGGGCCAGCGGGTCGGGGAACGAGGCCAGCGTGCGTACCGTGTCCGGGCCTGCGAGCCGCGCGATCACCTCGGCGTCGATCGGGTCGTCGGTGGCGGTGCCGGTCTGACCGGGCTTGATCACGGCGACCCGCAGGCCGGCACCCTGCGCGGCGGCGGCGATCGCGGCGGTGGCGACGGTCTTCCCCACGCCGGTGTCCGTGCCGGTCACCAGCACCGCGCCCCGCCACTCGTCCGGGTCGGAGGCCGGGGCCTGGTCCGCGATCGCGGGCCCCGGGGCCGGCGAGGTCACGGACGTCACCGCGACCGGACGCGACTCGTCCTCCGGCACGTCATCGCCGGACTCCTCCGGCGCCCGCGCGTCGTCGCCGGACGGGAGTTCGTCCTCCGGCCGGACGCCGGTCGGCAGCACGGCACGATCCGCCGCGGCAGCGACCGGACCTGTCTCGGCCGGCGGCGCGGCGACATCCGCGTCGGCGGCGGCCGTCAGCAGCACCGCCGGATCCGCTTCCGGCTCGGCGGCCTCCGCGTCGGCGGCGGCCACCAGCGGCACCGCGGCGTCCGGCTCGTCGATGGCGGCCGTCGGCGCGGCCCGATCAGTGGTGGTCATGGGGTGGGGTCCGGGGTGGGGGCAGTCTTCACGATCACGTCTAACGCTCGCTCGAAATCCGGGCGCGGGATGCCCACGTTGATGGTCAGCCGCAGCCGGGACCGGTGGTCCGGGGTCGTCGGTGGGCGGAAACAGCCTACGGCCACCCCCTGCTCGCGGCAGTCGGCGGCCCAGGCCACGGCCTCGGACGGGCCCGGCGCGGTGACGGAGATGACACCGGCGTCCGGCCGGGCGGAGGTGAGACCGGCCGCGGTCAGCCGTTCGTGGGCGAGCGCGGCCCGCGCGGCCAGCTCCGCGCGCGCGTCGTCGCCGGACCGGGCCAGCTCCAGCGCGGCGAGCGCGGCGGCCGCGGTCGCGGGCGGGAGCGCGGTGTCGTAGATGAACGTGCGCCCGGTGTCGACCAGGTGGCGGATCAGCGCGGCCGGGCCGGCCACCACGCCGCCGGCCGCGCCGAGCGACTTGGAGAGCGTGGCCGTGACCACCACGTCGGAGGCGCCGGCCAGGCCCGCACCGGCCACGCCGCCGGCGCCGGACGGGCCGAGCACGCCGAGCGCGTGCGCGTCGTCGACCAGCAGCAGCGCGTCGGAGGCGGTGGTCAGGGCGTGCAGGCCGGCCAGCGGCGCGAGATCACCGTCGACGGAGAACACGGACTCCGTGATCACCAGTGCGGGCGAGGTGACGAGCGCCTCCCGTACCCCCGGAAGGCTGTTGTGGGGTGTGATGACGGGCGAGGCGCCGGTCAGCCGGATGCCGTCGACGAGCGAGGCGTGATTGTGAGCGTCGGAGATCAGCAGGGTGGACGGCTGGACCAGCGCGCGGACCGCCCCCAGGTTGGCGAGGTATCCGGACGAGTAGACCAGCGCGGACTCTGCCCCGAGCCAGTCCGCGAGCGCGGCCTCCAGCGACGCGTGCAGGTCCGTCGAGCCTCTGACCAGGCGTGATCCGGTGGCGCCGGCGCCGTACCGGCGGAGAGCCTCGGTCGCGGCGGCGATCACCTGTGGATGGCGGGAGAGTCCGAGATAGTCGTTCCCGGCCAGGTCGGTGACCTCTTCGGACGCGCCGCGCGGGCGCAGCCGCCGGGTGAGCCCGGCCCGCGCGCGCAGGCCCGCCTTGCGGTCGAGCGCGTCCAGCCAGCGAGTCACCGCACACTCCCCTGCGTCTTGTGAAGCTTCTCCAAACCGCCTTGTAGGGTACGGACCATGGCTGACATCCTCGATCGCGCCCGGACCCAGGTGCTGGAGCGCGGCGTCGGGCTCGACGAGAGCGACATCCTCGAGGTGCTCACGATTCCGGACGAGGATCTGACCGCCGCGTTGCAGCTCGCCCACGAGGTGCGCATGCGCTGGTGCGGCCCGGAGGTCGAGGTCGAGGGCATCGTCTCGCTGAAGACCGGCGGCTGTCCGGAGGACTGCCACTTCTGCTCGCAGTCCGGGCTGTTCACGTCGCCGGTGCGCGCGGTCTGGCTGGACATCCCGCAGCTGGTGGAGGCCGCGAAGCAGACGGCCGCGACCGGCGCGACCGAGTTCTGCATCGTGGCCGCGGTGCGCGGGCCGGACGCACGGCTGATGAAGCAGATGCGCGCGGGCGTCGCCGCGATCCGTGAGGCCGTGGACATCCAGGTCGCCGCGTCGCTGGGCATGCTCACCCAGGAGCAGGTGGACGAGCTGGCCGAGATGGGTGTGCACCGCTACAACCACAACCTGGAGACCTGCCGGTCGTACTTCCCGAACGTGGTCTCCACGCACAGCTGGGAGGAGCGCTGGGAGACGCTGACCATGGTCCGCGAGTCCGGCATGGAGGTCTGCTGCGGCGGGATCATCGGGCTGGGTGAGAGCGTGGAGCAGCGTGCGGAGTTCGCCGCGCAGCTCGCCTCGCTGGCCCCGCACGAGGTGCCGCTCAACTTCCTGAACCCGCGCCCGGGAACACCGCTGGAGAATCAGCCGGTCCTCGCGCCGCGCGACGCGCTGCGGGCGATCGCCGCGTTCCGGCTGGCAATGCCGAAGACCATCATCCGGTACGCCGGCGGCCGCGAGATCACGCTCGGCGACCTGGGCACCCGGGACGGCCTGCTCGGTGGCGTCAACGCGGTGATCGTCGGCAACTACCTGACGACGCTCGGCCGCCCGGCTACCGCGGACCTGGAGCTGCTGAAAGAGCTGAGCATGCCGGTCAAGGCGCTGTCCGCGACGCTGTAACGAGCTTGAACCCGAGACCGCCGAATCCACGCCCGGACACCACCCGGCCGCCGGGCACGCATCCGCCCAGGACCCGTCCGTCCCGTCCCCGACCGCAGTGAGGTTGGCACATGACCGCGATCTGGTGTGACCGGTGCGGCGTCGCGCGCGCCGAGGGTGATCACACCGCCTGCGCGGCGGCCCGTGAACTGGAGCCGCCGCGCTACTGCCCGGACTGCCGCCGCCGGATGAAGGTGCAGGTGCTGCCGACCGGCTGGTCCGCGTCCTGCGTCGAGCACGGGACGTTGTCACCGCGCTGACCTGTGCGGCCGGGCATGATGACGTCGTGAACGTCACCCGGGAGTGCGGCCCGCCGTGCGCGGCCGTGTTGCGGGGCGCGGCCGTCGCGCTGCGTCCGACCGTGGCCGCGGACATTCCCGCGCTGGCCGCGATTCGCCGTCATCCCGAGGTCCGGTGCTGGTGGGGTGGCGGCGACGATCTGGCGGCCGAGGTCGCGGACGACCATCTGGACGCGGCGACGCCCACGTTCGCGATCGCGCTGGGCGGCGCCGTGATCGGGATGATCCAGTGGCACGAGGAGTCCGACCCGATGTACCGGCACGCCGGCATCGACATCTTTCTCGATCCCGCGGTACGCGGCCGCGGTCTGGGCACGGACGCGGTGCGCGCGCTGGCCCGCCACGTGATCGACGCGCACGGCCATCACCGGCTGGTCATCGACCCGGCCGCCGCGAACGAGGCCGCGATCCGCTGCTACGCCAAGGCCGGCTTCCGCCCGGTCGGCATCATGCGCCGCTACGAACGCTCACCGGACGGCTCCTGGCACGACGGCCTGCTGATGGACCTGCTGGCGGACGAGCTTCTGTCGTGAGCCGCGGCAAGGCCGGTCGCCGGGGAGAGAGGTGAGGCTCTCCCCGGCGACCGGGGCGCGGCCGGCCGATGGACGGTTCGGACGGCGCGCTCGGGCGAAGATCGGGTGTGTCCGTAAAGGAAATCGCGATCGTGAGCCCCGCCACGACGCTTCGGCCGAAAGGCGGGCACGATTTCTTGCGCGGAAGCACTAGACTCGCTCCTGTCCGTGGAGCCGCGCGCGACTACGCGTAGTGGAGGACACCGAGGGGACGGGTGTGGGCGCACCTGTCCCCTCACCTCACATCAGGACCGGGAGCGCTCCCATTGACGGGCGCAAATATTTTGCATCCCCGATTTAACCGCGCCGTAACGGCTTTGTGAAGCGCTGAACGTGCCGAATCACGCGGGCGAGGTCGCCCGGGTCGGCGTGATCGGCAGCGTGACCGTGACCAGATCCGCGTCCTGCTCCGTCGAAGCCGCCGGACCGAGCCGCTCCAGTGTGGACAGCAGCATCCGCTCGCGCGACCGCACGTGCACCACCAGCGCGGCCAGCCCGGCGTGACCGGCCTGCGCGACCAGCCGGCGCAGCAGCGTCACGCCGATCCCGCGGTCCCGCCACGCGTCGTCGACCAGCAGCGCGACCTCGGCGATCTCGCCCTCCTGCGCGAGCCCGGCCACGCCGACGACCCGCTCCCCCGCGACCGCGACCAGGCCGTGCGCGACCAGGCGGTGCGGGCGGCAGGCGCCGACGGTCAGGTGGGAGGCATGCAGACGGCGTACCGCGGCGAGGTCTTCGGTCTGCGCACGCCGGATCGTGATCTCGTCGCCGTCCGGGAGCAGCAGCGTGACCGGCTCCTCGGCCGCGCGCAGCGCCGCGGTCGCGACCTCCACCAGCGACTGGGCCCGTGCGTACTCCGCCGGGGTGAACGCGGGCTCGTGGCGCACGATCTCGTAGACGCCGCCGGCCGGGTCGGCCAGCCGCATCGCGGACCGGGCCAGCCCGAAGCGGGTCGGCGGCGTGGTCCGGGGCAGCGCGGCCCGCCAGGTGACCTCGGTCGCGCCGAGCAGCTCGCCGAGCGCGTCACCGAGCGAGTCCGGGTCGCGCACCAGCCGGGCCGCGAAGCCGAGCGCGCGGGTCGGCGCGTCCGCGAGCGCCTGCGCCTCGGCCGGCGCCACCCACGGGTCACGGCCACGGCCCTTCTCGACGGCGGCCAGCAGGTCGCGGCCGGTCATCACGTCCGGCGCGTCGACCAGGAAGTCGTCCACGGCGCCGCCCTCGGTGGTGTGCACCTGCACGGCCAGGATGTTCACCGACTTGAGCGCGAGGCTCGCGGTGAGCACCGACAGGTACCCCGGGCGGTCGTCCACCGTCGCCCTGATTCGCCACAGACCCACGACGCACCAGCTCCCTTCCCGCTGGTCCTAGCGTCGCACGCTCCTGTTACTGACCTATTGCTCAGCGCAAGATGTGTCGCGTGCCGATGGTCACGTCGGCATCACAGCGACATCACCACGAGATCAACGGCCGCGGGTGTAGACCGTCAGGCCGAGCGCGCCCGCCTCCAGACGGCCGTCCGCCGCGATGGTGAAGCGCCACCGGTCGTACCGGGTCTGGCCCAGCACGACCACCACCCACGTCGCGTGCGGGCTGGTCAGCAGCGCCTGCACACGCTCCAGGTCACGGTTGCCGGGCGCGGACCCGAGGATCAGCACGCCGGGCGCGCCGGCCGAGGTGCCGCGCAGCGCGTACGCCTCCTCGGAGCGCTCGCCCTCGGCCTCCGTGATCGCGTCGCGCACGCTGCCGCGCGAGGCCAGCCGGTCGCTGCCGTCCAGGGCCGGGCGGACGTCACCGGCCACCACGCGCACGCCGGTCGACCACGGGCTGCTGGTCAGCTCCTCGGCCCAGGCCGCGACCAGCGCGCGCGAGGCCGCGGCGTCGCCGCTGAGGCTGATCACGCCGGTGGCCTGGCCGAGGTCGATGAGCTCACGGGTACCGCCGGCGGTGCCGAGCGTGACCAGGCGCGGGGTGGGGCTGCCGACGCTGACGGCGGGCAGTGCCTGCAGATCGCGCAGCTGCGCGCGCCAGATGCGGCCGTTCTCGGCGGGCTCCCACGGCTCGACCGGGTCGGTGTCCGGCGCGGCCAGCCGCAACGACATGTTCTGCTCGTCCAGCGACACGCCGTAGACCGACGGGACCGGGCGACCGGCCGCCTGGACGCCTGCGACCAGCACGCTCAGCGCGCGGTCGATGGTCCAGGAGGCGGCGGTGTCGAACGTGCGGGTCGGCGCGGACCCAGGCGACGCCTTCGCACGCTTCGCGCCCCTCGCACCGAAAGCCGCGGCTCCTGAGGCTCTGGCGCCGGAGGTCGTGGCACCGGAAGCCGCCGCACCGGGGGCGGCAGCACCGGCGCGACGTCCGCGGAAGATCAGGAAGCCCGCGACCGCGCCGGCCACCAGCAGCACGCCGAGCACGATCAGCACGATCAGCAGGACCGGGAAGCCGCTCTTCTTCGTGTCCGCCGCCGGCGTGGCCTGCACGGGCACGGAGGGCGCGGCGGATGCGGCGGCGGCCGCGGCGGCCGGCAACGGGCCCGCGCTGACGGTCCGGCCGCGCGCGTCGACCGGCAGCAGCAGGATCCAGCCGGGTGCGACCCTGTCCGGCGTGGTCATGGCCGTGCCGTCCGCCTGCTTGCGGCCCTTGTTCAGCTCGAAGATCTCGGTGTAGCGGTTGCCGTCGCGCAGGAACCGCTCCGCGATCGCATGCAGGAACTCCGGCTGGCCGCCGAACTCCTTCTGCACCTGGTACCAGAGCTGGCCGGTCTGGACGCCCTCGCCCTTCGCGTCGGCCGGCAGGAACAGCACCCAGCCGGGCGTGAGCACCTCCGGCTTCTCCAGCGCCTTGCCGTCCGCCTGGATCCGGCCCTTGTTGCGCTCGAAGATCTCCCCGTTGCGGTTGCCGTCGCCGAGCAGCCGCTCCGCGATCGCGAACAGGAACTCCGGCTCACCGTTGAAGGACGGCTGGACCTGGTACCACTTCATCAGATCCCGCTGCTCGACCGGGACCGAGGCCGGGGCCGTTGGTGTGGCGCTGGCGGCGGCCACCGGTACGACCGGGACCGGTTCTCGGGGTGCCGCGAGGGCCGGACCGCCCGTCAACGAGGCGGCGAGCATCAGCGGCAGCACGACGGTGCTGACTCGACGGACGTGACGGGACATCGGTCTACTTCCTCGCGCGAAAGATCACGGAAAACACGGCCACCTTACGCGGTGCGATAACGTGTGCGCACTGTCCGCGCGCCCCGCTCAACCTTGAATCGAAAAATTCGCGGGTCCGCGATCAGACGGAATCACCCCCGCGGAGGCACAGTGCAGCTCTTACTCACCATTGTCGATCCTGTGAACAATGACGCAGCCAACGTGTCTCTGACCGTCGACAGCCAAGCCACCGTCGCCTCCGTCGGCTACGCAGCGCAACGTCTGATGCGCGACGCGGGTGGCCGGTCGGACACCGCGACCATCTTCGCGGACGGCCGGGCCATCGATCCCGGGCTCTCCGTCGCCGATTCCGGCATCCGCGACGGCACGGTGCTGAGCCTCGGCCGTCCGGCCGGGCCGCCACCGGAGCAGACCGGGCTGCTGGAGATCCGGGTCGCCGGCGGACCGGCCGCGGGCACGTTCGTCCGGCTCGGCGCGGGCAGCGGGGACATCGGCGGCGACGCGGGCTGCTGGGTGCCGGTCGCGGACCCGTCGCTGCCGCCCGCCGCGGCCTCGGTGAGCGTGGACATCCAGGCCCGGTGCCAGATCGCCCCGGTCGACGGCGTGCCGCTGCGGCTCGACGACGAGGAGGTGACCGGACCGGCCGAATGGTCGCCCGGCCGGCTGCTCCACGTCGGCGACAGCGTGCTGGAGCTGGGCGAGTACACCCGGCCGGACGCGGCGCTGCAGCCGTCCGCGGACGGGGCCGGCCTGGACTACAACCGGCCGCCGCGCATCCGGGCGCCGCGCCGGCAGACCCGCTTCCGTCTGCCCATGCCGCCCAAGGAGCCGCCGCGCAACCCGCTGCCGTGGCTCATCGCGCTGGTCCCGCTGGCCGGCGCGCTCGCGCTGACGCTGCTCACCGGTAACCGGACCATGCTGTTCCTGGCACTGCTCAGCCCGCTGTCACTGGTCGCGAACCACTTCTGGACACGGCGGCTGGGCAAGCGGACCTACGCCGACCTGCGTCGCGAGTACGCCGAGACCAAGGCCCGGATCGAGAGCGACACCGAGGCCGCGCTGGAGGCCGAGAAGACGGACCGCCGTACGGCCGCGCCCGACCCCGGCCTGATCGCGGTCATCGCCACCGGGCCCCGCCGCCGGCTGTGGGAGCGGCGCCGCCGGGACGAGGACCACCTGCTGATCCGTGCCGGGTCCGGCGACCAGCCGGCCGAGGTGGCGCTGGACGACCCGGAGCAGGACGACCACCGCCGGACCGTGCACCGCACGCTGCCGGACGTGCCGGTCACCATGCCGCTGCGCGAGCACGGCGTGATCGGCTTCGCCGGCCCCGGCGACACCGCCCGCGCGCTCGGCCGCTGGGCCGTGCTCCAGACCGCGGTGCTGCACAGCCCGGCCGACGTGCAGATCACCGTGCTCACCGACGCGTCCGCGAAGGACAGCTGGGACTGGGTCCGCTGGCTGCCGCATTCCCGCCCCGGCGGCGCCAACGCGCCGGCCGTGCTGATCGGCCTGGACGCGGAGTCGGTCGGCCGCCGGGTGGCGAGCCTGCTGGAGCTGATCGAGCAGCGCCTGGTCGTCCGGAAGGAGACCGGCGAGGCCGGCTTCCGCGAGCCGGACATGCTGGTCGTGCTGGACGGTTCGCGCCGGCTGCGCTCGCTGCCCGGCGTCATCCAACTGCTGCGCGAGGGACCGGCGGTCGGCGTCTACGCGATCTGCCTGGACGCGGACGAGCGGCTGTTGCCCGCGGAGTGCCAGGCCGTGGCCGTGGCCGAGGGCGCCACGCTGCGGATCTCCCGCTCCGGCGCGGAGGAGCTGTTCGGCGTCCGCCCGGACTTCGTCAGTCCGGCCTGGTGCGCGCGCGTCGCCCGGCCGCTGGCCCCGATCCGCGACGTCAGCGACGACGAGGAGGACGCGGCGCTGCCCGGCTCCAGCCGGCTGCTCGAGGTGCTGTCGCTGGACCCGCCGCGCGCGGACGACATCGTGGCTCGCTGGGCGATGCGCGGCGCGACCACGTCGGCCGTGGTCGGCGAGTCGTTCGACGGCCCGTTCGAGATCGACCTGCGCCGGGACGGCCCGCACGGCCTGATCGCGGGCACCACCGGCTCCGGCAAGTCCGAGCTGCTGCAGACGATCGTGGCGTCGCTGGCCGCGGCGAACCGGCCGGACGCGATGACGTTCGTGCTGGTCGACTACAAGGGCGGCAGCGCGTTCGGGGACTGCGTACGGCTGCCGCACACGGTCGGCATGGTCACCGACCTGGACGACCACCTGGTCCGGCGCGCGCTGGAGTCGCTCGGCGCGGAGCTGCGCCGCCGCGAGCACATCCTGGCCGGCGCCGGGGCGAAGGACATCGAGGACTTCACGCGTACCGGCGGCAGCCTCCCCCGGCTGCTGATCGTGATCGACGAGTTCGCGTCCATGGCCCGCGAGCTGCCCGACTTCGTCACCGGCCTGGTCAACGTGGCGCAGCGCGGCCGGTCGCTCGGCATCCACCTGCTGCTGGCCACGCAGCGCCCGTCCGGTGTGGTCTCGCCGGAGATCCGGGCCAACACGAACCTGCGCATCGCGCTGCGGGTCACGGACGCGGCCGAGAGCCAGGACGTGCTCAACGCGCCGGACGCGGCCCGGATCGCGAAGAGCACGCCCGGCCGCGCGTACGTCCGGCTCGGCCACGCCTCGCTGGTGCCGTTCCAGGCCGGGCGCGTCGGCGGGCGGCGGCCGGGCGCGGACGGCAGTGCCGTGCCGTTCACCGCACCGCCTGAGATGCGCGTGCTGGACTGGATCGACCTGGTCCGGCCGATCGAGTCCGCCACCCACCGGCCGCGCGCCGTGCAGGACGAGGTCACCGACCTGCAGGTGCTGGTCGAGGCGCTGCGCGGCGCGGCCGAGCTGGCCGGCGTGCCGGAGCAGCACAGCCCGTGGCTGGCGCCGCTGCCGGACACGGTGCTGCTGCACGCGCTGCGCGCGGAGCCGGGCGCGGTCCCGTTCGGCGTGGAGGACCTGCCGAAGCAGCAGGAGCAGCGCACCGCGTCGGTGCGGCTGGAGACGTTCGGCCATCTGATCGTGGCGGGCGCGCCGCGCACCGGCCGGTCGCAGCTGCTGCGCACGCTGGCCGGCGCGCTGGCCACCACGCACTCCGCCGCGGACGTGCACCTCTACGGCCTGGACTGCGGCAACGGCGCGCTGCTGCCGCTGGCCTCGCTCCCGCACACCGGCGCGGTGGTGCAGCGCACCGAGGTGGAGCGCGCGGTCCGGCTGATCGGCCGGATCGGCGAGGAGATCCGCCGCCGGCAGGCCGTGCTGGCCGCGGGCGGGTTCGCGGACGTCACGGAGCAGCGCAGGGCCGCGCCGCCGGACGGCCGGCTCTCGCACATCGTGCTGTTGCTGGACCGCTGGGAGGGCTTCCTGACCTCGCTGGGCGAACTGGACGCGGGCACGCTCTCCGACCAGATCTTCACGTTCCTGCGCGAGGGCGCCAGCGTCGGCGTGCACGTGGTGATCACCGGCGACCGGTCCGTGCTCAGCGGCCGGATCGCCACGCTGACCGAGGACAAGCTGGCGTTCCGGCTTGCCGACCGCAGCGACCTGGCCATGATCGGACTCCACCCGCGCAACCTGCCGGAGGACACCGCGCCGGGCCGCGCGTTCCGGGCCGAGACCGGCATCGAGGTGCAGGTCGCGCTGCTGACCGAGGACCCGAGCGGCGCGGCCCAGGCGGCCGCGCTGACCGAGATCGGGCGCCGGGCCGGCGAGCGGGACGCGGGCGTGCCGGCGTCGCAGCGCGCGTTCCGGCTGGGCGAGGTGCCGAACCAGATCGGCTACGACCAGGCCGCCGCGCTCCCCCGGTCCGGCAACGGCCCCGGCTGGCTGCTGGCCGGCGTGGGCGGCGAGCAACTGACGGCGTACGGCCCGGACATGGCCGCCGGCGTCCCCTCGTTCGCGGTCGGCGGCCCGGCGAAGTCCGGCCGCAGCACGATGCTGGTCGCGATGGCCCGGTCCGCGCTCGACGCCGGGCAGCAGGTCATCGCGCTGGCGCCGCGCACCTCCCCGGTCCGCGACCTGGCCGGCCGTCCCGGCGTGATCGAGGTCTTCACCGGCAGCGACCTCACGCCGGACGAGCTGAACGCCGCACTGGCCCAGGTCACCGGCCGCGCGCTGCTGGTGGTCGACGACGCGTCCACGCTGCGCGACGCGGCCGCCTCGTCCGAGCTGCGCGACGTCGTGCGCAACGGCGAGGCCCGGCAGCTCTCGCTGATCTACGCGGGCGACCCGGAGGATCTGAGCGTCGGCTTCAGCGGCTGGCTGGTCGACGCACGCCGCAGCCGCCGGGGCGCACTGCTCTCACCGCAGAGCCGCACGGACGGAGACCTGGTCGGCCTGCGCCTGCAGCGCACCGCGGTCGGCCAGCCGGTCCGCCCCGGCCGCGCGTTGCTGCACCTCGGCGACGGCGAGCCGATCACGGTCCAGGTGCCGGAATGACAAACCTTCAAACCTATTTGCCCACTTCCAGCGTGGTGCAGCCCGCGTGCTCCCGCGGGCACCGCCACGGCGGAACCGGCTCCGATGCCGGGAGGCAAGCGGAGCGCCGGCGGAGTCTTGGTGGACGGCGAGGTTTGCCCGCGGGAGCAGCGCTGCCGGACCACGCCGGAAGCGGGAAAATGACCTGGATCTTGATCTTCATGAAGCGGGCAGCGAAAAGGGCGGCCACCTCGTGACCGCCCCCGCTCTCGCGAGACCTACTTGCGCAGCGCCTTCGCCAGCTCGTCGTCGGCCTGCTGGAAGGTGTCGGCGGCGGCGGTCAGGTACTTGCCCATGCCCTCCAGGCCCTCGGCCATCTTCTGCGCGCCCTCGTTGAACTCGCGGTAGGACTCGTCGAACTGCTTGCTGGACGCGTCGGTGACGTAGCCGCCGTTGACCAGGTTGTTGACCATGTTCTGCAGCTCGGTGAGCTTGCTGAAGATCTCTTCCTTGCCGCGTGTGAGCCGGTTGGCCGCGTCACGCATCTCCTGGTACGTCACATTGACGTTCGCCATGTCATGCCTCCTGGTCGTCGGTGATGAAACGGAATGTGCCGGTGATGGCGTCGAAGACGTCGAAAAGCTCCGACTCCAGCGCCAGCAACGGGGAACTACCGGTGATCAGCGCCACCCGGGCCGGGTTCGGGCCCGGGAACGCCACGAACGTCTGCATGACCAGCGACCGGATCCAGCCGGCGCCGTCGGGCAGCGTCACGTCGTCGACGCCGCGTGTGCGCGGCACCCGGCCGGCGCCGGGCAGTTCGACGGACTCGACCTGTCGCCAGATCGAGTCGGGGCCGCGCCTGGGCACGGCCGTCAGGTACTGGGCGACCGCGACGTCCTCGTTCGGTGCGTCCACGATGGTCACGGTCACGGTCGCGGTCATCACGGCGCCGCCGAGGCCGGCGACCAGCGTGCCGCAGAACCTGGCCCCGCCGTCGTACGCGCGGCGTGCCGTCTCGCGCAGCACCTTGGCCAGCGCACCGCGGTGTTCGCGCAGCTCAGGAACCTCGCGCAGGCGTTCCTCGACCAGCGTGCCGATGGCCGCGTTGCGCGCGTCCGGGTGCAGCTCGACCTCGAACCACGAGTCCGGGATGGTGATCGAGAAGCCGGCGGCGGGCATCAGGCCTCGCCGTCCGTGCGGAGCTGGTCGCGCAGGTCCGTGTCGGCCTTGCGAATGCCCTCCACCGCCTGTTTCGCCATGCCGATCAGCTGCTCGCAGTTCTTGTCGACGCGGCCACGACCGTCGCGCCAATGTGACTCAAAGTTACTAATGGCGCCGTCGACGTCCGGTCCGCCGAGGTCTCCGGAGAACTCGTTCATCCACGAGCGCGCGGAGTCCATGCCGCTACGGATCGTCTCCAGTTGATTGGCGAACTCGCTCAATCCATCCAGATTGACTGTCAGGCGATCGGATGCCATAGATTTCCGTCTCTGTCTATGCCATTGGCCGGAGGTGAGCCTACGCGGCACGCGCAAGATCACCCTCAACGTTGACCCGGACGGTACCCGAAGGTACCGTTGACAGCCCACTATACGTACAGTCACCACGGGACCTGGGGAGCGGATGACACGGCCGACCGACTGGCATGTCCTGGACATGGACGGTGACCCGACTCCGGGTGATCCGGCGCGGGTGAGGCAGCTGGCGTCGCGGTTCCATGACTTCGCGGAGACGGCGCATCGGGCGAAGCTGGCCGTGGAGTCGTTGCAGGGCGACGGTGCGCTGCTGACCTGGGTCGGCAAGTCCGGTGACGCGTTCCGCGAGCAGTTCGGCGACTTCCCCGGCCAGGTCAACAAGCTCTACCAATCGCATCTCATGGTCGGCGACGCGCTGGACGTGTTCGGGCCGGAGTTGGAGCGGGCTCAAGCCCAAGCGGATCGGGCTCTGGCGGACGGGCGTGTCGCGGCCGAGAAGCTGGCATCCCTCAAGAGCAGCCTGTCCTCCGCCGAGATGGACTTCACCGGCGCGTCGAAGGCCGCCGAAGCCGCCAAGGCCGAAACGGTCACACCAGATCCAGACCAGGTCAAGCAGGCGGTACGCGACGCAAGCGCGGCCCAGCAGCGGCTCAGCGCCGCGCAGGGTCAGGTCGACGGCGCCCAGAGCGAGCTCGACCTCGCCAAGCAACTCGCCCAGCAGGCGAAACAGATGCGTGACGGCGCGTCCAACACGTGTGTCCGGGAGATCGAGGACGCCTCCGACGCCGGCATCCAGCCCCGCAACTTCTGGCAGAAGCTCGGCGACGCGTTCAAGGAGATCTGGAACATCATCTGCGAGGTCGCGAAATGGGTCGCCCTCGTCGCCGGGATCATCGGCATGATCCTCGGCGGCCCGCTCGCCTGGATCGCGCTCGCCGCCGGCGCCATCCTGCTGATCAAAGCGATCGTCGACTTCACCCAGGGCAAGGGCTCCGTCATGGATCTCGTCTTCGGGATCCTCGGCGTCATCCCGGGCGTGAAGGGCCTGACCAGCCTGTCGAAGCTCTCCGCGCTCTACAGGGCCGGCGGGATGAAGGAGATCGGCAAGGCCGCGCTCAACGGCATGAAGAACATGGCCAGAGACATGGTCACCATCGTCAAGGCGGCAGGGAACGGCGCCGTCACCATCGGCAAGGCGCTCGGCGACGGCACCACCGCCGCGCTCGCCGGGCTCAAGAACGTCAACAAGGTCGTGACCGGTGCGATCGACACCGGCAAGCTGGGCGACTTCATCCCCGGCGGGCTCCCGAAGGGCGGGACGGGCTTCGGCGCGCTGCCGACGCCGAAGCTCCCGCCGGTCTCGGTAACCCCGGGCAAGACGTTCAAGCAGCACTTCGACGAGCTCGGCGCGGTCAAGACGCAGACCGAGAACACGCACATCGCCGACATCACGAAAGACTTCGCCGGCAAGATCCAGGCGGACAAGCTCAAGATCGAGCAGGCGAGCAAGGCCGATCTGCAGCTGAAGGTCGACAAGATCAACGCGGATGCCGCGGCGAAGCTCAACGTGGACAAGCTGAAGATCGAGAACGACTTCACGGTCGACCTCAAGGCGCAGTCCGACCGGGTGAAGGTGGACGCGGGCGCGGACCTGAGCATCGCCAAGGGCGACCTCGACCTGAAGTTCGACGGGCTGCGCACGGCGAAGCTGGACGAGATCAAGGTCGCGTCGGACACGAAGTTCAGCGCGGACGAGCTGGCGATCAAGAACGCGTCCGCGGAGCGCGGTGCCCAGATCGACCTGGACCTCAAGGCGATCAACGACCAGGCCGACGAGATCAAGGCGGTGGCGCGGACGCCCGCGGCCCAGGCCGACCCGGTCCGCTTCAACGACGTCTACGGCGACGCGATGAAGCACCTGGACCTGGAGAACACCCGGCTGCTCGACGCGAAGGCGAACCTGCCGTCCGACCTCGCCGCCGACCTGGGCAAACTCCAGACGGACACCGCGGTGAAGCTCGCGGACGACCAGGCCGCCGCGCTCAAGGAGCTGGACATCGCGAAGCTGGACGAGATCAGGATCGCGGAGAAGACGTCCGCGGACGGCGTGAAGGCCGAGATCGAGACGCTCACGAAGAACCTGGAGCAGCAGCGCGACCTGGACGTGCAGAACATCACGAACCAGATCGAGAACACCCGGCTCGGCGACATCAAGATCGCGGAGAACCAGGCCGACATCACGAAGAACCTGGACCTGGCGAACAGCCTGCAGACGCACCAGGCCGCGGAGCTGACCGAGATCAACGCGTTCACGAAGGACCTGAACCTCCAGTTCGACGCCGCGAACACACAGCTCAACCACCAGATGCTGGACTCGCTCGGCCAGAACGTGGGCAACGTCAAGGTGCTGCACGCGGGCTCCCCGTACGGCATGCCGGGCGACCTCGGCACCGTGATCGAGAAGAACCTGCCCAAGCTGGACCAGATCAACGTCAACAAGATGCCGACGGACGTCAACTGCACGATCTGTGTGCAGCGGGTGGACGACTACGTCAAGACCGACACGATCAACGTCGCGCAGAAGATCCCGACCACCCGGCCGCTGTCCACCATCGAGGTGAACTATCCGGGCATGAAGTTCCAGCAGGTCCCGGGCGCGGACTACAGCGCGGTGGTGGCGAACATGGCGCAGGCGCCGTCCGGGACCGTCGGCATCATCGGTTACAAGATCGGTGGCACCACGGACGGCCACGTCATGAACGTATGGAACAAGGACGGGCGGATCATGTTCGTGGACGGCCAGACCGGCGGGCTGGGATTCCTGCCCGCGCTGACCAACCCGGGCAGCGAGCTGTGGTTCACCCGGATCCCGTGACGAGGAGCGAATGATGGATGTCCAGCAGGCACGCGCGCTGGCCGAGGCGAAGGTCCGCGAGATCGAGGACCCGGCCACGCCGCTGGTGCTGACCGCGCCGGACGCGCCACGCGACTTCTCCTGGGCGTGGGCGTTCTCCTACAACGCGGTGCGTTACCTGGAGACGAACGACTTCTCGGACATGGTGCCGGCCGGCCCGATCGTCGTGATGAAGGACGGCAGCGACGTGTGGATCGCGAACTCCGCGCCGCCGGTCGAGCAGTGGCTCAACATGTACGGGGAGCAGCGGGGCTATCCGGCCCTGCCGCTCCCCCAGGCGTTCAGTTTCTAGAGGGCCGTCTTCTCGCGCGGCGTCACCAGGTCGAGGCGGTCGCCGAGGATCACGGCGGCCGCACGGACCAGCTGCGAGATCCGGTCCACCTCGGTGACGTGGAACGACGCGGCCGACAGGCCATCGCTGTCCATCCGCGCCACCACCAGCACCAGCCCGGCCCGGCCGAACGGCGCGACCGCGTAGCGCGTGCCGTCCACCCCGGTCAGCGAGCGGGCCCTCAGCGGCGTGACCTCGGGCAGCCGCGGCGGCTCGGGCGCGCGCCAGCTGGCGTAGGCCACGTCCGGCTCACGGCCGGATGAGGTCGGCGGCTCTTCCGACGGCTGCTGCTCCGGGTCCGCGAGCAGCGGCCGGGGCGCGGCGGACCGGGCGGCCCAGTCTGCCGGGACCACCGCGGCGGCGGCCCAGTCCGCGGCCAGCAGGCCGGGGACCGCGTCGACCAGCGTGGCGAGGCCGTCCGCCGGGTTCGCGGCGACCTGGGCCAGCAGCTCCGCGTCGTGACCGCCGGCCACGGGCGCGCCGATCGCACGCCACACGCCGTCGACCTGCACGCCGGGGATCGCGGCCAGGCCGGCCATCAGGCGCTCCACGCGCGCGGCGCCGGGCCAGACCACGGTGAAGTCGTCGACGGCGCGGCCACCCAGCCGCTCCAGCACCACGACCTGGACGATGTCCGCGCCGGCGACACCGAGCGTGCGTGCCACCTGGCCGAGCGCGCCAGGGCGGTCAGGAAGCGTGACCCGGACCCGCAGCAACATAGACGCTCCCCCTCGGTCCTCTGAACTTCAGAGAAAATCCTTACCGGGACAGCATGAAGGGTGTCCGTTTCGCGGCCGTTGCCTACCCGTGTCCACGCATAAAAATGCAGATGAGACCGGTTACGCCGACGCCCGCGGAACCATGTGCGTATCGAGCAGGATGTAGGGGCGCTCCATCGGCTCGTGCCGGATCCGGGCCACGAGCAGCCGGGCCATCTGCCGGCCCATCTCCTCCACCGGCTGGTGGACGGTGGTGAGCGGAGGGTCGGCCTGCCGCGCGATCGGTGAGTCCTCGAAGCCGACCACGGCGACGTCGTGCGGCACCCGGCGCCCGGCGTCGCGCAGCGCCCGCAGCGCGCCGCAGGCCATCAGGTCGGAGGCGACGAAGACCGCGTCCAGGTCCGGGCTCAGCTCCAGCAGCCGGTGCATGGCCGCGGTGCCGCTGCCCTCGGAGAAGTCGCCGTACGCGATCAGGCTCTCGTCCGCCGGCCGCCCGCGCAGCTGCACCGCCTCGCGGTAGCCGGAGAGCCGGGCCGCGCCCACGCCCATGTCCTGCGGACCGGCGATGGTGGCGACGCGCTGCCGGCCGCCGTCGATGAGATATTCCGTGGCCAGCCGCGCGCCACCGGCGTTGTCGACGTCCACGAAGTACGCCGCCTGCGCGCCCGGCTGCAGCATGCGCGCCGGCCGCCCGCCCAGCACGGACGGCAGCCCGCGCTGCTCCAGCAGCGTCGGCAGCGGGTCGGAGTCGTGCAGCGAGAGCAGCAGCACGCCGTCGACGTGCTGGTTGGTGAGGTGGTGCTCGACGCGCTCACGCTCGGCCGGGGACTGGGCCATCGCGAGCCAGAGCTGCATCTGCGTCTCCAGCAGGCCGGAGCTGATGCCGCGCACGATCCCGGCGAAGAACGGCTCGCCGAACAGCCGCTCCTCGGACTCGGACACGACCAGCGCCACCGAGTCGGTCCGCTGGGTGACCAGCGCGCGGGCCGCCCGGTTCGGCACGTAGCCGAGCTCGGCGATCGCGGCGTTCACCGCGGCCCGCGCCTCCGGGCTGACCTGCGGGGACCCGTTCACCACGCGGGAGACAGTGCCGCGGCCGACGCCCGCCCGCGCGGCCACGGCGTCGAGGGTGGGCCGTCCGAGCGATCGCGTGCGCTGGGTTGTCATGTCTGCTCCAAAGGCCCGGGGGCGTGCCGGCGCCGGCACGCCCCGCTACGGTACGACCACGCTTTACTGTGCGGCCAGACCGTTACGTCGGATCACGTCGGCGTACCACCTGGCACTGCTCTTGGGGATGCGCTCCTGCGTCTCGTAGTCGACGTAGACCATGCCGAACCGCTTCGCGTAACCCCACGACCACTCAAAATTATCCATGAGTGACCAGGCGAAGTATCCCTTGAGCGGCACCCCGGCCTCGATCGCGGCATGGCAGGCGCGCAGGTGCTGGTCGAAGTAGTCCACCCGGCCCGGGTCGTCCACCTCGCCGTCGACCACCTTGTCCACGAACGCGGAGCCGTTCTCCGTGACGTAGAGCGGCACCGGCGGGTAGTTCTCCGCAACGCCGCGAAGCGTTTCGACGAGGCCGGGGGCGTCGATCTCCCAGTCCATGTCCGTCACCGGCACGCCGGTGCGGTGCACGAACCGGACCGTCTCGCTGCCGGGGTACGACGACGGCTCCGCCACCGCATCCGGCAACGGCGCGGCGACCACGTGCCGGCTGTAGTAGTTGATGCCGAGGAAGTCCAGCGGCTGCTTGATCGTCTCCAGGTCGCCCGGCTGCACGAACGAGAAGTCCGTGACCGGGGCCAGGTCCGCGACCACGTCCGCCGGGTACTCGCCCTTCAGTACCGGGTCCAGGAAGATCCGGTTGGAGAGCCCGTCGATGCGGCGGACCGCGTCCGCGTCGGCCTCGGACGGCGAGGCGGGCGCCATCGCATACAGGTTGAGCGTGATGCCGAGGTTGACGTCCGGGGTGCTCGCGCGCACGGCCTGCAGCGCCTGGCCGTGGCCGAGCAGCAGGTGGTGCACGGCGCGGACCGACGCGGCGCCGTCCTGGACGCCGGGCGCGTGCACGCCCGACCCGTACCCCAGGAAGGAGGAGCACCAGGGCTCGTTGAACGTCGTCCAGTTGGTGATCCGGTCGCCTAGCGAGGAGACGGCCAGATAGGCGTAATCCGCGAACCTCGCCGCCGTGTCCCGCGCGGGCCAGCCGCCCGCGTCCTCCAGCGCCTGCGGCAGGTCCCAGTGGTAGAGCGTGGCCCAGGGCAGGATCCCGGCCTCGAGCAGCTCGTCCGCGAGACGGCGGTAGAAGTCCAGCCCGGCCTGGTTGGCCGCGCCCGAGCCGGTGGGCTGGATGCGCGACCAGGACAGCGAGAACCGGTACGACGTGAGGCCCAGCGACGCCATCAGGCGCACGTCGTCGGAGACCCGGTGGAAGTGGTCGCAGGCCACGTCGCCGGTGTCGCCGTTGACGACCGCGCCCGGCGTGTGGCTGAACGTGTCCCAGATCGACGGGCCTCGCCCGCCCTCGGTGACGGCGCCCTCGATCTGGTACGCCGCCGTGGCCGCGCCCCACAGGAAGTCCTGGGGAAAATGTTGAGTCGTCACGCCTTGACGGACCCTTCCATGATGCCGCCGATGATCTGGCGGCCGAACGCGAGGAACACGAGGAGCAGTGGCACGATGGCCAGCGCGGTCCCGGTGAACACCTGGACGTAGTCGGTCGTGTAGTTGCCCGTCGCAAGGATCTTAAGCGAGTACTGGATCGTCGGGGTGTCGCCGTCGAGAACCAGGTAGGGCCAGAGGAACTCGTTCCACGTCTCCATGAACGTCAGCAGGCCGAGCACGGCCGCGGCCGGGCGGAGCGTGGGGAGCACGACGTTCCAGTAGATCCGCCAGGTCGAGCAGCCGTCCATCCGGGCCGCCTCGATCAGCTCGTCCGGCACCGCCGAGCTCGCGTACTGCCGCATCATGAACACACCGAAGCCCTTGACCAGGAACGGCACGATCACGGCCTGGAGCGAGCCGAGCCAGCCCAGCTTGATCATCAGGATGTAG
The DNA here is from genome assembly GCF_000717135.1 of Catenuloplanes japonicus. Lineage (GTDB taxonomy): Bacteria > Actinomycetota > Actinomycetes > Mycobacteriales > Micromonosporaceae > Catenuloplanes > Catenuloplanes japonicus. The sequence continues at coordinate 229,638 of NZ_JNXY01000033.1, read as the reverse complement.
AGCGGGATGTAGCCGAGCTGGGTCGGGATCATCATCGTGACGATGATGATCAGCAGCAGCACGTTCGCGCCCCTGAACCGCAGTTTGGCGAACGCGAATCCGGCGAGCGTGGAGAACAGCACCACGGAGACGGTCACCACGCCCGACACGAAGATCGAGTTGGCCAGGCCGATCAGGAAGTGTGCCTGATCGTTCGCGAGCAGGCGCTGGGTGTTGTCGAGGAACTCCCCGCCCGGCACCAGCGGCGGCGGGATCTTGTAGACCGAGGAGTTGTCGCGCGAGGCGACGATGAACGACCAGGCGATCGGGAAGATCGCCAGCAGCACCGCGATGATCAGCGCGACGTAGGTGAGAGGGCTGGCCTCCCACAGCTTCGCGCCGGGGCGGCGGCGCCGGGCAGGCTTCGGTGCGGCCGCCGAGTTCCGCGGGGGCCGGGTGGACAGCGCGGTCACTTGTCGGACCCCTTCAGCGAGCGGCGGACCATCAGGAAGTTGATCAGCGCGAACAGAATGATCAACATGAAGAGCAGCCAGGACATCGCGGAGCCGACGCCGTACTTGAAGTTGTTCTCGAACGTCGTGGAGTAGATATACATCGCGATGGTCTGGAAGTTCTCCAGGCCGCTGCCGGAGCCGGCCGCGCCGTAGTTGAACATCAGCGGCTCGGTGAACAGCTGCATCCCGCCGATGGTCGAGATGATCACCGTGAACAGGATGGTGGGCTGGATCAGCGGCACCGTGATCTGCCAGAACTGGCGGGCCGGGGACGCGCCGTCCAGCGACGCGGACTCGTAGAGGTCCCGCGGGATGGCCTGCATCGCGGCCAGGTAGATCAGCGAGTTGTAACCGGTCCACCGCCAGTCGACCATGAACGAGATGGCGGTCCAGGACGCGAAGCGGCTGCCCCGCCAGGAGACCGGGTCCAGGCTCAGCGACTGCAGGATCCAGTTCGCCAGGCCGTAGCGGTCGGCGAAGATGAAGCCGAAGACGATGCCGACCGCGGCGACCGAGGTGATGTTGGGCAGCAGGATGCCCATCCGCAGCGCGGTACGGAAGCGCAGCTTCCGGTTCAGCCAGTTGGCCAGCATCAGCGCGAGCAGCAGCTGCGGCACGGTCGACACGATGAAGATGCCGAACGTGTTGAACATGGCGTTCCAGAAGTTCGCGTCGGCGAGGACCTCCGCGAAGTTCTCGAAGCCGACGAAGCCCTGGTCACCCTTGATCAGGCCCCAGTCGCGCATCGACACCCAGCCGGTGTAGATCAGCGGGAAGAAGCCGAAGACGGCGAAGAGCACGAAGAACGGTGCGACGTAGAGGTACGGCGAGGCCTTCAGGTCGAGTCGCCCGAGCCGCACCTGGCGCGCCTGTCTGCGGCGCTGTTCCGGGTCCAGTGGCGGCGGGATCGCCGCGGCGGAGGTATTGACGCTCATATGGTGGGGTTCCTTCCCCGGCCGGCGCGGCCGGTGACTCCTGACCGTGTGACGAATGGCGTCCACGCGAGCGTGGACGCCATTCGTCATGCATTACCGGTCGATCAGCCGTCGGCCAGCTTCTTGCCGTCCGCGACGGCCTTGGCCCAGGCCTCGTCGGACGTCTTCTTGCCCTGTTCCGCGTTGCGCATCTCGGTCTCGAAGTGGTTCTCCCAGATGCCCTGGTGCTTCGGGCCGAGGTAGATCGGCTGCAGGTTCTTGGCGCTGGCGCCGAAGATCTCGCCGGTCGGCGCGTTGCTGAAGTACTCGTTCTTCGAGGTCTGGAAGGCCGGGTCGTCGAGCGCCTTCACGTTCGACGGCATGTTGCCCTTCTCCGCGTACGAGGAGAGCTCGCCGTCCTTGCCGGTCAGGTAGGTCAGCAGCTTGTAGGCCGCTTCCTTCTTCTTGCTCTGCTCCGGGATCGCCAGGTAGGAGCCGCCCCAGTTGCCGCTGCCGCCGGGGATGGTGGCGATGTCCCACTTGCCCTTGCCGGCGTCACCGGCGCGCTCGGCGATCGAGCCGGTCATCCACGCCGGGCACGGCACGGTCGCGAACGCGGCGTTGGCGAACGCGGCGTTCCAGTCCGGCTGCCAGCGCTGCAGCTTGCCGGTCAGGCCGTCCGCCGCCATCTGCAGGCCGAAGTTCCAGGCCTCCTTGACGACCGGGTTCGTGTCCGCGATGTAGTTGTTGTTCGTGTCGTAGAACCAGGTCTTCGAGTTCTGCATGATGTACGGCTGCATGATCGCGGTGGCGGTGTCGATGAACGCCACGTCCTTCACCGCGTCCGACTGCTTGAAGCGCTTGCCGGTCGCCGCGTACTCCTGCCAGGTGGGCCAGAGCTTGGAGACCTCGGCCCGGTCGGTCGGCAGGCCGGCCTTCTGGAACAGGTCGGTGCGGTAGCACATCGCGAGGCCGCCGATGTCGGTGCCGAGACCGACCAGCTTCGACTTGTCCGAGGTGAAGCCGTTGGCCCACTTGTAGGGCAGGAAGTCGGCCTCGAGCGAGGCCGCGCCCAGGTCCAGCAGGTTGGCCCACTTGTCCGGCGTCTCCAGGTAGCCGAGGAGCGTGCCCTCCTCCAGCATGACCACGTCGCCGGCGCCCTGGCCGGTGGCGAGCCACTGGTTCAGCTTCGGCGTGAAGTCCTTCAGCTCGCCCATGTTCTGGGCGTCGACCTTGATGTCCGGGTTGGCGGCCTGGAAGTCCGCCACCGCCTTGTCGAAACCGGGACTGCCGAAGTACTGCAGCGTGACCGTGCTCTGGCCGCCCTCGCTGCTGTCGTCGCCGTCGCTAGCGCTGCACGCCGCGGCGGACAAGACCATGCCGGCGGCGAGAGCCGCCGCCGCGATGCCGCGCAGACGGCGCCTCGGAACGCTCATCCTGACCCCTTTGAAGTGGTGAGAAGTGTGGGTGTGCCCGTGAAGCCGGTCGATGCGCAGACCGGCGGACGCGGCCCCGGGAACCGCGAGGTGTGGTGCCCGACACCGCGATCCGGGAGCGCTCCCATGAGATTGCCGACACGTTACGAGGGTGTCAAGGGGCCGATGGGAGCGTTCCCATTTCGTTACCGCGCTCTATGTAGCCGGTTACAGCCACTTCGTCCGCACTAGGCTTTCGCCGTGCACGCCCTGCTTCCCGGCCCCGACCTGGACGACGACACACTGATCTCGCACTACGCGCGCCCCGATCGGCCGACGCTGCGGGTCAGCTTCGTGTCCAGCGCGGACGGCGCGATGGAGATCGACGGCCTCTCCACCGCGCTCTCCGGACCGGACGACAAACGCGTCTTCGGCGTGCTGCGCATGCTGGCCGACGCGGTGCTGGTCGGCGCCGGCACGCTGCGCCGGGAGAACTACCGCCCGATCCGCCTCAGCCCGCCGCGCGTGGAGTGGCGCCGCGCGCACGGCCTGCCCGACTTCCCCACGCTGGTCACGGTCTCCCGGTCGCTCGACCTCGACCCCGCGATGCCCGCGCTCGCGGACGCGCCGGTCCGCCCGCTGATCCTCACCCCGTCTCCCGAGAGCCGTCCCGATCTGTCCGCGGTGGCGGACATCGTGCGTTTTCACGATCACGATCTCTTGCCGGGGGTACGGGCGAGAGGGCTGGACCACATCCTCTGCGAGGGCGGCCCGCACCTGCTCGGCACGCTGCTCGCCGCGGACGCGGTCGACGAGCTCTGCCTGACCGTCGCGCCGGTGCTGGCCGGCGCCGGCGCGTCCCGGATCGTCACCGGACCGATATCCGCGGCCCGCCGCCTGCGGCCGGCGCACGTGCTCAGGGGCGGGGAACACCTGATGATCAGGTACGTCAGGGCCAGTTAACCAGGTCACCCGGTCGGGTCAGTAAGATCCACTGGTTGTGGATAACCCTGTGGGTAACCACAACATCTTGTGGAAAACCTGGGGACAGGTGGTGCCGATCCCGGCGTGGCTTCCGAGGTTGTCGTACCGGTGGGGCACGATGATCGGGTGCCAGTAGACCCCTCGGACCCGGGCCCCGTCGTCGGACGCGTGCTGGGCACCGAAGACGCCACGCCGCTGCAGTTCTGGACCGCCGTCACCCCGGGGGCCTACCTGCAGCTCGACGACGTGGTCGTGACCCGGCGCGAGCTGCCGGGCCGGGAGCCGGTGACCATCGCCGGCGTGGTCACCCAGGTCCGTGCGCGGCACGAGGGCGCGCAGTTCGACTCCGACGTGTTCGCGATCGCGGAGGGCACACTGCCCGCGCTGATCCAGGAGGCCGCGGAGATCACCACCACCCGCGTCGACCCGGAGCTCTACGTGCCGCCCGCGCCCGGCGCGCCGGTGCACCGCGCCGAGGGGGTGGCCCGCGCCCAGGCGCTGCACTTCGACCGGATGGAGCGGCCGATCCCGATGGGCTCCGGCCGCGACGGCGTCCCGGTCTTTCTCAACGCGGACTTTCTGGACGGCACCCGCGGCGCACACGTGTCGATCTCCGGCATCTCCGGCGTCGCCACCAAGACCAGCTTCGCCACGTTCCTGCTCTACTCCGTGTTCCGCTCCGGCGTGCTCGGGGCCGACGGGGTGAATTCCAAGGCGCTGATCTTCAACGTCAAGGGTGAGGATCTGCTCTTCCTCGACTACCCCAACGCCCGGCTGGACGAGAAGACCACCGAGGCCTACGCGAGACTCGGCCTCCCCGCCGGCGCGTTCGCCGACGTCCGGGTCTACGCGCCGCCGCGCATCGGCGACGCCTCCGGCACGCCGGATGTGAGCAGCCGCCTGACCGGGGTGGACGCGTTCTACTGGACGCTCGCCGAGTTCTGCGAGACCGGCCTGCTGCCCTACGTGTTCGCCGACGCCGACGACGAGCGCCAGCAGTACACGATGGTCGTCCACGCGGTCGCGGCCCACCTGCAGCGCGTCGCGGTCCCGGCCGAGGGCGGCGTGAGCATCGAGGGCCGCCGCATCGGGTCCTACGGCGACCTCGTCGACTTCCTGGTCGAGCAGCTCACCGACGAGGACTCGCGGCGGGACTGGGCCGGCTCCGCGGTCGGCATCGGCACCACCAACGCGTTCGCCCGCCGCCTGATCAGCAGCAAGAAGGATCTGTCCCGGCTGATCCGCGGCGACCTCGCCCAGCGCCGCCCGCACTCGATCAACACGTCCGAGAGCGCCCAGGTCACCGTGGTCGACCTGCACAACCTGCCGGACCGTGCGCAGCGGTTCGTGGTCGGCGTGACGCTCAAGGCCGAGTTCGAGCGCAAGGAGAAGAACGGCACCGCGAAACCGCTGCTCTTCGTCGTCCTCGACGAGCTGAACAAGTACGCGCCGCGTGACGGCACCTCCCCGATCAAGGAGGTGCTGCTCGACATCGCGGAACGCGGCCGCTCGCTCGGCGTGATCCTGATCGGCGCGCAGCAGACCGCCAGCGAGGTCGAGCGCCGCATCGTGACCAACTCGGCGGTGCGCGTGGTCGGCCGGCTCGACCCGGCCGAGGCGGGCCGGCCGGAGTACGGTTTCCTCCCGCCCGCGCAGCGACAGCGCGTGCTGCTGGCCAAGCCCGGCACCATGTTCGTCAACCAGCCGGACATCCCGGTCCCGCTCTGCGTGGAGTTCCCGTTCCCGGCCTGGGCCACCCGCGTCTCCGAGGCCGGGGCCGCGCCGACCGGCTCACTGCGCTCGATCGTCCAGTCCTCCGACCCGTTCGCCGTGGTCGGCGGCCGGGGCGCGTCCGGCGACCGCATCTCCGACGACGACATCCCCTTCTAGACAGACGACGGACGCCCATGAAGATCCTGCACACCTCGGACTGGCACGTCGGGAAGGTCCTCAAGGGCCACACCCGGGTGGACGAGCACATCGCCGTGCTCCGCGACGTCGTGGAGATCGCCAAGAAGGAGCGGCCCGACCTGGTCATCGTGGCCGGCGATCTCTACGACACCGCGTCCCCCACGCCCGACTCGACGCGCATCGTGACGCGCGCGCTCACCGCGCTGCGGGCGACCGGCGCCGAGGTGGTGGCGATCGGCGGCAACCACGACAACGGCGCCGCGCTCGACGCGCTGCGCCCCTGGGCGGACGCGGCCGGCATCCAGCTGCGCGGCGCCGTCCGGGAGAACGCGTCCGAGCACGTGCTGACCGGCACCACCGCGGGCGGCGAGGCGTGGCGGCTGGTCGCGCTGCCGTTCCTCTCCCAGCGGTTCGCGGTGCGCGCCGTGGAGATGTACGAGCTGACCGCGTCCGAGGCCCAACAGACCTACGCGGACCACATCGGACGGCTGATCGCGAAGCTGACCGAGGACTTCGCGAAGCGCGACGCGGTCAACCTGCTCACCGGCCACCTCACCGTGGTCGGCGCGAAGATGGGCGGCGGTGAGAGGGACGCGCACACCGTGCTCGGCTACGCGGTCCCGGCCAGCGTGTTCCCGTCGTCCTGCCACTACGTGGCGCTCGGCCACCTGCACCGCACCCAGCAGATCCTCGGCCCCTGCCCGGTGCGCTACTCCGGCAGCCCGCTCGCGGTCGACTTCGGCGAGGAGGAGAACACGCCCTCGGTCACGATCGTCGAGGTCACCGCCACCACCGCGGCCCGCCCGCGCACCATGCCGATCGCGTCCGCCACGCCGCTGCGCACGGTCCGCGGCACCGTCGCCGACCTGGAGCGCTACGCGGAGCGCCATCCGGACCCGACCGGCTGGCTGCGCGTCTACGTGCGCGAGATGCCCCGCGCCGGCCTCCGCGAGGAGGTCCAGGACCTGCTGCCGAACGCGCTGGACGTGCGCATCGACCCGGACATGCTGCCCACCCGCACCAGCCCCACCGCGGCGCAACGGGCCGGCCGCTCCCCCAGCACGCTGTTCTCCGACTACCTGAAGGTCCGCGGGCACGACGACGAGGGCGTCCAGGATCTGTTCGACGAGATCTACGAGGAGATTCCGGGAGGCGCGTCGTGAGGCCGCTGCGGCTCGACATGTCCGGGTTCACCGTCTTCCGCGAGCCGACCACGGTCGACTTCCAGGACGCCGACTTCTTCGCGCTGGTCGGCCCGACCGGCTCCGGCAAGTCCACCGTGCTGGACGCGATCACGTTCGCGCTCTACGGCCAGGTCCCGCGCTGGGGCACCACGCGCGGGATCGTCAACGCGCTCGCGCCGTCCGCGGTGGAGGCGCGCGTCCGGCTCGTCTTCGAGTCCGCCAACGAGCGCTACGTGGCCACCCGCGTGGTCCGCCGCGACGGCAAGGGACGCGTCACCACCAGCGGCGCCGGGCTGCAGCTCATGCCGCGCGGCTTCGACGTGGCCAAGCTGGACACCGGGCTCTCCCCGGAAGATCTCGGCGACGTGCTGGCCGGCACGCCCGCGGAGATGGACAAGGCGGTCCAGGAGGCGGTCGGCCTGCCGTACGAGCAGTTCACCACGTGCGTGGTGCTGCCGCAGGGCCAGTTCGCCGACTTCCTGCACGCGAAGCCGGCCACCCGCCAGCAGATCCTGGTCAACCTGCTCGACCTCGGCGTCTACGAGGAGGTCCAGCGCCGTGCCACGGCGCGGGCCAACGCGGCCGACGGCGCGCTCGAAGGCGTCGACCAGCTCCTGGCCAACCTGGACGACACCGACGACGAGCACCTCGCGGCCGCGACCGAGCACGTCGCCCGCGTGCACGAGCTGACCGAGGGCGTCGAGACCGCGCTGCCGGACCTGCGCGCCGCCGCGGCCCGCACCGAGGCCGCCGGCGCCGCGCTCGCCACGCTGGACGCGGAGATCGCCAAGCTGCGCGGCGTGCGCGCGCCGGCGGACGTGGCCGCGGTGGCCGGCGCCGCCGCCTCCGCCCGCACGGCCGCGGCCGAGGCGGTCACGTCCGTGCACACCGCGGAGGAGCAGGAGGAGAAGGTCCGCGGCGAGGTCGCGGGCAGCGGCGACCAGGCCGCGCTCCGGCTGCTGCTGGAGGCGCACGCGGAGCTGGACAAGCTGACCCGCCAGGCCGCGGAGCTGACCACGATGCTCACCTCGGCCGAGAGCGAGCACGGCGCGGCCGCGGCCGCGGTCACGGTCGCGCGCGCGGAGCACGAGCGCGCCACGGCCGCGCTGGAGGCGGCCCGGCAGGCGTACCAGGACGCGCAGAACGCGGACCGCGCCACCGCGCTGCGCCTGCACCTGACGGTCGGCGACGCCTGCCCGGTCTGCGCGCAGGAGGTCACGGCGATACCGATCGAGACCCCGAGTGGGTACGCGGTGCCGGTCGACGGCGCCGGCCGGCCCGTCGGTCACCAGCACGGGCACGGCGACGTTTCGGCCGACGGCGGGCACCCCGGCCGCGGCTCCGACGGCGGGGGAACCGGGCACGGCGCTGACGGGGCCGTTCAGGGGTCCCGGGGCCGGTCCGGCACGCCCCGGCCACGCGGCACTGCCGCCTCCTCGGCCGGTGGTGCCCCCCGCGCGGCCGCCCCCGCCGCCGCCGCCACCCAGCGCGCCGCCGGCCGGTCCGCCGTCGCCGCCGCCGAGGCCGAGGGCAAGACCGCGCGCGCCGCCGCCGACCGGGCCGCGAAGCTGGTCACCGAGCGCGAGCAGGCCGCCCGCGAGCTGGAGCGCACGCTCGACCGCGCCCGCGACCGGCACACCGACCTCCAGCACCGGCTCACCGCCACCACCGCCAAGGTGGCGAACTCGCCCGGCCCGGCCGCGCTGCGCCGCGAGCTGGACGAGATCGCGGCGCTGCAGAAGAAGCTGGATGCGGCCGGCGCGGCCGTGCGCCGGGCCCGCGAGGCCCAGCGGCGCGCGCAGACCGAGGCGGACCGGGCCGAGCAGCGCCTCCGGGCCGCCTGGCAGGGCTTCGACACCGCCCGCGACGCGGTCGCGCCGTTCGGGCCGCCGGCGCCGGACCGGGAGGACGTGGCCGCGGCCTGGACCGGGCTCACCGGCTGGACCGCGGAGCAGGTCGCCCGGCGCGCGGACGCCCGTGCCACGGCCGAGGAGGAGTTGCGGGCCGCGCGGGGCGGCGCGGACGGCGTACACCTGCGGATCGAGGCTCTTTTCGACGGTGTCGGCGTGGCCGCGCCGCCGAAGCGGGGCGAGTCCGACTATCTGCGCGCCGCGGCCGTCGCCACCGAACGGGCCGAGGGCGCGCTCCGGCGCATCGAGGAGCGGCGGGAGCAGGCGGCCGCGCTGCGCGAGCAACGGGCCGGGCACGAGCGCACCGGCCGGGTCGCCAAGACGCTGGCCGGGCACCTGCGGGCCAACAACTTCGAGCGCTGGCTGCTGGAGGAGGCGCTGGACCTGCTGGTCGACGGCGGTTCCCGGATCCTGCGCGAGCTCTCCGGCGGGCAGTACGAGCTGGTCCACGACAAGGGCGAGTTCTGGGTCGTCGACCACCATGACGCAGGCCTGCGCCGCGGCGTGCGCACGCTCTCCGGCGGCGAGACGTTCCAGGCGTCGCTGGCACTGGCGCTCGCGCTCTCCGAGCAGCTGGCCGGCATGTCCACCACCGCGGCCAGCCTGGAGTCGATCGTGCTCGACGAGGGCTTCGGCACGCTGGACGCGGCCACGCTCGACTCCGTCGCGGCCACGCTGGAGAACCTGGCCGCCCGCGGTGACCGGATGGTCGGCGTCGTCACCCATGTCGGCGCGCTCGCGGAGCGGATCCCGGTCCGGTTCGAGGTGCGCAAGGATGCCCGAAGCGCCCGAGTGACCCGGAGCGGCCTGTGACCCGATACTTCATCGACGCGTGGGACCCGGCCTACGGCTCGTCCATCGAGGCCGACGGCTCCGCGGGCTTCGCCGGGCCGTCCGAGCAGAGCACGGCCCAGGTCGACGCGGACCTGGAGGTCCCGGCCGAGCGGTGGCAGCCGCTCCTGCCCCCGGCCGGGCTGCGGCCGCCACCGGTGGTCCTGCTGGTCGACGGCGTGCGCCGGATCGACGCCGGCCTGTGGACCGAGGAGGAGGACGGCGAGTCCTATCCCGGCCTCGCCGCCTCCTACGCGGCCGGCGTCGTCCGCTGCGACCTCGAGCAGGGCGTCGCGGTGCTGGCCGGGTCCCGGGTCCGCCGCGGCCTCTTCACGGCCAGCCCGAGCGCGGCCGACGCGGTGGCCGGCTCCATCCGCTACGAGGTGCACCGGGTCAGCGGCGCCGGGGAGCAGAGCAAGCTCCCGGCCGCGATCCAGGCGCCGCTGACCGCGCTCGAGGTCGAGGTGTCCGGCGACGCCCGCGCGGATGCCGGCGACGACGACCTGCTGATCGTCGACGGGCCGCTGCGCAACCGCCGCCAGCTGGCCCGGACGATCGGTTACATCAAGACCCAGCACCGCCAGTACCTGCCGCCCCGGCTGTCCGCGGTCGTCACGTCGCTGCAGCCGGGCCAGCGGTCCCCGGTGTTCATGACCGGCACGACCTGGGGCGGCTACTCCTGGTACATCCGCCTTCCCGGGCGGCCGGGCGCGCCGTGGGCCGGCATCATCCGCGCGGAGTGCTCGTCCGACCTGTCCCCGGCCGCGGCCTTCGCGCTGGCCGACCTCTCCCTGGTCACGCTGCCCCGCTTCGCGTCCACGGCCTACAAGGATCCGCGGGCTCCGCAGAACCTGATCCCGATCGCGGGCCTGGAACGCCGCCTGCGCGCCATGCTCGGCGACTCCCGCCTCCTGCACCGCGCCCTGACCCAGTCGGCCGCCAGAGCGGCCTACGAGGCCGCCACCCGCAAGGACTGAAAGCCTTCTCTTCCCACATCCGTCGTGGTCACGCCCGCATGCTCCCGCGGGCTCCGGTCCCGCGCCGGTCAGGCAGACCCGCGGACGTCAGAAACGCGCGAACGAGCGGATCGGCATCCGGGGGCCGAAGCGAGGCGCGGCCACGCCGGCCGCCGCCAGCAGGACGCACACGCGGCCGCGATGGCCGGCGAACGGCTCCAGCAGCGCCAGCATGCGGGCGTCGTCGCCGCGCGCCTCACCGGCCAGGCCCCAGGCCACCGTGTTCGGGATGTGGAAGTCACCGACGCTGACCGCGTCCGCGTCGCCGAAGACCGTGCGGACCGTCTCGGCCGCGGTCCACGGGCCGATGCCGGGGATCGCCTGGAGGCGGCGGCTCAGCGCGGCGGAGTCGGGGCAGCGTTCCAGCGTCGCGGCGAGCGTGGCCGCGCGCAGAATGGTCTGGGCGCGGCGCTGTTCGACGCCGAGCGGGTGCAGCGCCCAGTAGGCGAGGCCGGCGACCACCTCGGCCGTGGGCGGGACCCACAGGTCGGGGCAGGGGCCGGGCGCGGGCGTGCCGTACCGGCGGACCAGCCCGGACCAGCCGCGGAACGCCTCCTTGCCGGTGACCTTCTGCTCCAGGATCGCGCGGGCCAGGCGCACGAAGACCAGGCCGGTGGCCGGGAACCGGAGGCCGCGGTGCCGGTGGGACAGCTCCGCGACGACCGGGTGCGCGGCGGCCAGCGCCGGGAAGCCGGAGACGTCGTCGCGCAGGCCGGCGAACGCGTCCGCACGGTCGAGCATCCAGTCCGCGCCGTCGCCGTGCGCGGTCGCGGTCAGCGCGTCGCCGTCGCGGGCCAGGCTCAGCGAGGCCGGGCCGTCCGGCGTGGGCGCGGCGGTCCAGAACACGCCGTCCACGAACCGGGCGCAGGGGTCGAAACGCCCCAGGCCGAGCAGCCGCAGCGAGCCGGAGGCGTGGTATCCCACCGGGATCTCGAGACGGCGTTCGTGCGGCACGCGGCAAGTCTGCCACCTGCACAAGCGCGAGGGTACGGGGAGCAGGTGCTCCTCGTACCCTCGTGGTGAAAGCGCGGCGCCGGGGCACCCCTTCAAAATGCCCCGGCGCCGCCTCTTTCAGAACCCTTGGCGCCGGCCGTTCGTCGCGAGGGGGGTAGGTCTGCGACGAGGCGGCACCGCGGGAAGTCAGCCGACCTGGACCCGCGCGGAGTCGATGGCCGGCGTCTGGTTGGCGCGCTCCATCATCGGCGTGCGGTGCGAACCGTCACCCGCCCACACGGTGCACTGGAACTCGCCGGCGGCCGGGAGGCCCGGCACGTTGATCTGCACGGTGTCGGCCTGGCGGCCGCCGCCGCCGTCCTCGGTGGCGACGAAGAACGCCGGGGCCGGAGCGGCGTCCGGAGCCTCGTTGTTGTTCGCCAGCACGCGGCACGCGGTGTGGAAGTGGCCACGGACCAGGCCGTCGTTGTTCAGGAAGGAGCTCTCCAGGTAGTAACCACCGGCGGCGGCACCCAGGAAGCGGTCACGGACCAGGTTGCGGGTGCTGACCGAGATGGTGAACGGCTGGTTCACGCCCACCTCGTCCGGAATGTCGGTGATCAGCAGCGACGCGTTGTTGGCGGCGCTGGCGACCTCACCGAACTCGGTGTCGACGCAGCGGTTGCCCTCCTGGAAGCCGGTGTGCGGCTGCAGGTTGCTCTCGGAGCAGTCGTCGCCCAGGATCGCGAGGCCGTTGGTGTCCTCACGGACCGTGCCCTCGCCGGCGCCCGGGTTCTGGCCGTTGCCGCCCCCGTTGTTGTTCCCGCCGCCGTTGTTGTTGCCACCGCCGTTGTTGTTACCGCCACCGTTGTTGCCACCGCCGTTGTTGCCGCCGGTGCCGGTGCTGGCCGTGGCGGCCGGGGTGGTGGGAGGCAGCGAGGCCGGCGTGCAGCCACGGTTGCGGCGGTTACGTCCGCGCGCCTCGTTGATCTCCTGCTCGGAGGCCTGGCCGTCACCGACGTTCTGCCGGCGACCGTTCTCGTCGATGAACGTGCCGCGGCCGTTGCGCGGGTACGTCGTGGACGAGACCTGCGGCTGTGGTGCGGCCTGGCAGGCGTTACCCCGGTTGTTCCCGCGGCGGTTCGTCGCCGCGTTGGACACCTGGGTCACGGCGATGATGCCGCCGAACACCGCCACCGTCGCGACGGCCGCGACGATCTTCCTGTTCCGTGAGGCCAGGGAGTACCTGAGCTTATCCGTCCACCTGGGCATGACGGGCAACCTTCCTAACTACAGATCGAGCGCTGACAGTTTGGGGTCGGTCAGCGCTTTATCGACTACGGATGATGCGGACGGCGCCGAACGCGCCGGCTACCACGGCCACGACCAGAACCAGCCAGATTGCGGTCGTGTCGAAGCCACCGGTGGCACCGCGTGCCTGCGCTGCCGCCAGCAGGGCGTTGGCGCCGGTGACCGGATCGGCCTGCGCGTTCGGCGCGGCCGGGAGAGCCGCGTAGTTCACGAGGTCGGTGCTCTCCAGCAACGTCAGGTGAGTGAGCACGAAGGTGTTGGTCTGCTGTGCGAGCGCGCGGACCACGTCGTTGCGGGTCGAGCCGCGGATCGTCCCGATGACCGGGAAGATCTTGCCGTGGGCGGCGCGCAGCCGGGCCACGAAGATCTCGTCGAACTGGGCGCCCTCCGCGGCCTCCATCTCGGCGAGCCAGTTCTGCTGGTCCTGGTTCGGCTGGTCCGGAAGCTGGATGTTCAGCTTCTCGGCCGCGTTCCGGGTCAGCTCGTCCAGCTCGACGTGCTGCTCGCGGATCGCGGCGCCGACCTCCTGGACCCTCGCCGACTCGCCCTTCTCGGCCGCCATCTCGCCGGCCGGGATCTCCCACAGGCCCGCGAGGCGTACCGCGATGACGAACTGCTCGTCCGAGGACCCGACCGGCCCGGAAGCGTCCTGTGCCGCCGGGTCCACCACACCGGGGGTCGGCGCGGCGAGGGCTGCCGCGGGAACGGCCGCCGCCGGCGACGCGAAGGCCACCGCGGGGGCGGAGAACAGGACGGCACCCAGGACAGCAAGGGTGGAAACCGCGCGGACACCGCGTTGCCGGAGTCGCACAGCCGCCATCACTTCACCTCCATTAGTCGACACATCACGCTTCACGGATTTGAGGGGCCGCAGGGTTCAAGCCATCAAAAATTGGTTCTGCGAATTTGTTTTGAACCTGGATCATCACCCGTTCGGGTGATGGGCCTGTTCTAATGCGAAGGGCCGGCCGCATTCGCCGCGGCCGGCCCTTTCAGTTATCGCTTAATTGCGATCAGTAGTCGTAGTCGCTCGACTTGGCCGAGGAGCTGGCCTCGGGAGCGGTCTCCTTGCCGGACTCCTCCTTCTTGGGGACCGGCACGGCCTTCGGGGTGCCCTCGGGGAGGCACTCGAGGTTCTTCTTGCCGTCGGGCGCCGCGATGAACCAGGTGCCGCCGACCTTCTGGCCCTTCCACTGGCCCGGCTTCTCGTCACCGATGTAGGTGTAGAGCGGCCAGCCGTCGAGCGTGATCTGACGCGTGCCGTCCGAGCGGAGCACGGTGCCGACGAGCTCCTCGTCGACGCCCTCCAGCTCGGGCTCGCCGTCGGTCAGCGCCGGCGGCCAGACCAGCGCGCAGTCGCCGTTGCAGTTGGAGATGGCCGGCTTGTTGCTGTCCTTGTCGAACCGGTAGAGGAGGTAGCCCTCCTCGTTCGCGACGACGTTGCCCATCTGGTCCAGGGACTTGGCGATCAGCTTCTCGGTGAGCTGCTCCGGTGCGAGCTCGACCTCGTCCTCGCCACCCGCCGGCGCCGCCGAGGCGTCGGGGTCCGCGCTCGCCTCAGGCTCCGCGGACTCGCTCGCCGCGTTGGCCGCGGGCACGGGGTTGGAGTCCCCGGCGGTGTCGTAGCTGACCGGCGCGCAACCCGACGCCAACATCAGCGCCGCGGCGAGCGCACCCATGGTGCCGCTCATGGCGAGGAGGGTTCGCTTCTGGGTAACCACGTTGATCTCCCTGAGGGTTCGTCCGCTTTTCGGTTCTGCCGGTGAATACGCAGGACAACCCGGAGAGGATCGGAGATCGGCCGTGGACAATTTCACACCGAACCGTTGAACCAAAAAGCGCCGGGGCCCGTGATTACACGGGCCCCGGCGCTTTTACTGCTTGTGGTACGGATCAGTCCGGAGCGGTCACCAGCGTCGCGCCGGGCTTGCCGTCCGCACCGATCAGCTGCACCTGTGCATGGGCGATGTCCGACCGGGTGACCGCGGACTGCGCGGTCAGCTCCAACGGGTTCGGGTTCGCGGCGGTGCCGTAACCCTTCTCCGGGACGACCCAGGTGGACACGACCTCGCTGGTGCCGTCCGTCTTCACGAGCACCAGGCGGCACTTCTGCGGCCCGGTGACGTTCGAGACCATGAAGTTGACCTGCGTGCCCCAGTCCTTGCCCTGGAAGTCCACCAGGAGCTGGACGCCGGTGCGCGGGTCCGTGGCCCGGAACTGGTCGCCGCCGTCCGGACCGCCCACGCCGGGGCCGTCCGGGTCCGGCGGCAGCTGCGCGTCCTGGGACGGGATCGCCACCGGGCTGCCGACGCCGTCGCCGAACCACTGGCCGCCGGCGAAGAGCGACAGGCTCGCCACCACCAGCACGATCGCGAGTGCGAACCCGCTGGTGACCAGCTGACGGCGCCGGGCGCGCTTGCGCTCCTTGCCGACCGTGCCCATCATCCGCTGCAGCACGCGGCCCTCGCGGTGCGTCTGCTCCGCGACGACGTAGCTCGGCGGGTCCACCCGGCTGAGCACGTCGACCACCGGCATCAAGGACTCCAGCTCGGCCGCGCACTCGTCGCAGTCGATCAGGTGTTCCTCGAACTGCGCGGTCTCGTACTCGTCGAGCGCGCCGATCGCATACGCCCCCACGTCCGTGTGCGGCGCTGACCCCTCCGGGGCAGCCGTCGAGAATCGGTCGCTCACCCCGTCACCCCCCGCTCCTGAAGCGCCGACCGCAGGGCCCGCAGCGCGTAGTAGACGCGCGACTTCGCGGTGCCGAGCGGCAGCCCGAGCGCAGATGCGGCCTCCTGCACCGTGCGCCCCTTGAAGTAAGTCTCCACCAGAATCTCCCGATGCGCCGTGGTGAGCGTGCGCAACGCGTCGGAGACGGTCATCTCCTGCAACAGCCGATCGGTTTCATC
This sequence comes from Catenuloplanes japonicus, assembly GCF_000717135.1. Taxonomy (GTDB): domain Bacteria; phylum Actinomycetota; class Actinomycetes; order Mycobacteriales; family Micromonosporaceae; genus Catenuloplanes; species Catenuloplanes japonicus. Next base: position 213,826 of record NZ_JNXY01000033.1, on the reverse strand, counting down.
GGATGTCGTGGGGAACGTCTCCAGTTCACGGTCATAGGTCTCGGTGGGGCGGGCCTTCTCGCTCCGGTGATCGTCGATGGCGATCCGCCGGGCGACCGTGACGAGCCACGGCCGCAGAGAGGTCTGTCCCTGCGCACCGAGTCGGTGCGCGTTGCGCCAGGCCCGCAGCAGGGTCTCCTGCACGATGTCCTCCGCGCGCTGCCGGTCACCGCCGGTCAGGCGCAGCACGAACATCAGCAGCGGCCCCGCGTGCTCCTCGTAGAGGGTGCGGACGAGCGCGTCCTCGCTCTTGGCGGAGCCGGTCGGGCCGAAGCCGCCACCGGTGCTCTCGCCACCGTCGTCACCCGGGCCGCCTCCACCGCGTCGCCCTCTTCCGCGAGGGTCGACCGGTCCGGTGGGGCCGCCGGGCATGCCGGGGATGCGAGGGGAGGGCGCTGGGTTCATGGCAGGGCGCGAGAAGTCAGGAGTTGCCTCGTGCGCGGCAGGCCTGGCCTCGTGCCGGGGAGCCGGTCGTGGCGTCACCGGCCCATCATTGCGGTTGATCGAGCTGCCGTCGAGCGTCAGCCACCGGTTTATTGATCGCGGCTGCCCAGGGGCACACAGTGTGTCCGTTCCACGACCACCGCTGGCTACCTGGTGCATCGCCACCTCCTCGTACGGTTTACGGTCGCTGCTCGACTCGATCGCAAGTAGGTACGCGGTGGCAGGGCCCGTTGGATCAATCCGACGAGGAGAAATCCGTGAATCTGTGTGGTCCCGGTCACCCGACCGGGTGACCGAGCAACATTTCCGAAATGTCGCCCAGGAGTGTGCATTACGTCACATTTCATATATTGGGACGAAAACCGGGCGCGGCACCCGCGGGCACCGGCCACCGCCCCCGCACACCGCCCTCGGTACGCGGCGCACGGCACCCGAAGAAGATGCACACACAATCCCAAACAACGACTCAGCCGGTACGACAGTGTGGGCACACCGCCGTACCGGCCGATTCAATCGTGCGCCGGCAATTCCGGGACGACCGTTGTTTTCACAGCTCACTGGGCTGGTGACCTGCGCGGTCGCGTCCGGCGCCCGATCCGGGAGCCTGCACTACCACAATGATTCTGGTGTGCTTTCGCAGAGGAACTTTAAGTCGTCTAAGCACTCCTTAATCAATCGAAAAGAATCGTTCGATCGGGGCGTGCCCACTATTCATAACGCCCGGCGGGCATTCAAGGTCGCCACCGCGACCGTGACCTTTCCGTTACCGGGCGGACGGCGTCCGGATCAGCAGCGACGCCTGCACGTCCGTCCCGCCGACCGCCTCGTAGACGTGCGGGACATCGGCCCGCCAGGACGCGTGCTCACCGGCGCCGACCAGCAGCGGGGCATCGGCCGACCCGGTCCGCAGCGCGCCCGCGAACACGGTCAGGTCCTCGGTCACGCCCGCCTGGTGCGCCGGTGACACCTGCCGGGCCCCGGCGGCGACGACCAGCCGGTACAGCTCGAACGTGCAGCCCTGCTCCTCGAACGTGCGCAGCAGCGTCGCGGTCACGGCCGCGCCGCTCACCCGCTGTGCCGGCGCGGCCGCCAGCGCCGCACTGAGCGGCACACCGAGCTGCGCGGTCACCGCGTAGAGCGTCTCCAGCGTCGGATTGCGCACGCCGGTCTCCAGGCCGGAGAGCGTGGCCTTCCCGATCCCGGCGCGCCGCGCCACCTCGGACAGCGACAGTCCGCGGGCCTCCCGCAGCTCGCGCAGGCGCGGGCCGATTCCCCCTGGCGTGGTCACCGTGCCATGGTGCACGATGCGTGAGCGTTCCGTTTATGAAACACCAACACCGCCTCGGGGGTACGACGTGAGCCTGCGCTTCCTGCTCCAGCCGATCGTCGCGGGCGCGGTCACGGCCGTCGTCGGTTTCGCCAGCTCGTTCACCGTGGTGCTGGCCGGGCTGCGCGCGGTCGGGGCGAGCCCGGTGCAGGCCTCGTCCGGGCTGCTCACCGCGTGCGTCGCCGTGGGCCTCGTCGCGATCCTGCTGGGCGTGCGCCACCGCCTGCCGATCGCGATCGCCTGGTCCACCCCCGGCGCCGCGCTGCTGGTGGCGACCGGGGTGCCCGAGGGCGGGTGGCCGGCCGCGGTCGGCGCCTTCGGGGTCACCGGGCTGCTGATCGTGCTGGCCGGCCTGTTCGCGCCGCTCGGGCGCGCGATCGCGGCGATCCCCGCGCCGATCGCGGGCGCGATGCTGGCCGGGGTGCTGCTCGACCTGTGCCTGGCGCCGGTGCGCGCGGCCGCGGAGGTGCCGGCGCTCGCCGTACCCGTGATCGCGGTCTGGGCTCTGCTCTTCAGATTCGCCCGGTTGTGGGCCGTGCCGGTGGCGCTCGCGGTCGCGGCCGCGGGCATCGCGCTGACCACGCCCGCGGGCGCTCTCGGCGGCGTCGACCCGTGGCCGGTGCTGGCGCTGACCACGCCCACGTTCCGCCCCGCCGCGCTGATCTCGCTGGCCGTGCCGTTGTTCCTGGTCACCATGGCCTCGCAGAACGTGCCCGGCATGGCGGTGCTGGCCGGGTTCGGCTACCGGCCGCCGCTGCGCCCGGTGCTGCTGGCCACCGGCGCCGCCACCGCGGTCACGGCCGTCGGCGGCACGCACGCGGTGAATCTGGCCGCGATCAGCGCGGCGCTGGCCGCCGGCCCGGACGCCTCCCCCGACCCGTCCCGGCGCTGGATCGCGTCGGTCAGCGCCGGCGGCTTCATGATCCTGCTCGGCCTGGGCGCGGGCCTGGCCACCGCGCTCGTGCTGCTCTCCCCGCCGATCCTGATCGAGGCCGTGGCCGGCCTGGCGCTGCTCTCCGCGCTGGCGTCCGCGCTCGCCTCCGCCGTCGCCGGCCCGGACGGCCGGGAGGCCGCGGTCGTGACGTTCGTGGTGACCGCGTCCGGCGTGTCGTTCTGGGGCGTCGGCTCCGCCTTCTGGGGCCTGATCGCGGGCGCGCTGCTCCTGCTCCTGCTGAAGGCCCGCCGCCGGCCCACGTCCGCCGCCGGCGAAAGCCCCGCACCCGGTGGAACAACCGCCGCACCCGGCAGCACCGGCACACCGGACCGGGCCGGGACACCAGGCGCGGACCAGACCGGCGCGGCAGACCAGACCGGCGCGGCAGACCAGGCCGGCACGGCAGACGGCGACGCCGCCGAGCCTGCGACCCGGCCGGTGTGACCGGGGTGCGGGCGCCGCGGCCTCCGCCGAACGGGACCGATTCGGCGAAAGCGGCACCGCCGGCACCGGTGGTCGATGTATCAAGAACTGAGTGACTTCGGCCGAGGGAGGCGCGGTGTCCGCTAGTCGGCGTCGCCCGCGTGGCCTGCACCGCAACCCGTTCACCACCCGGGACGGCTTCCTGGCCTGGGCGAACAGCCCGCCGGTCACCGGTGCGCTCTGCGTGCTCGCGGCGCTGATCTGCCTGACCGGCGCGTTCGCCGCGCATCGGCACGCCTCCGTGCTGCGGGAACGCGGCATCCAGGCCCAGGCGGACGTGCTGCGTGCCGGTGCGGACCGCAGCGTGCTGCTGCGCTTCACCACCGCGAAGGGCCAGGAGATCACCACCGAGGTCGGCGCGCTGGACTGGGACCCGGCGCCGGTCGCCGGCGGCACCGCGAAGGTCATCTACGACCCGGTGAACCCGGCCGGCAGCGTCACCGACGCCCGCTCCGGCCCGGACCGCCTGGTCACCTGGCTGCTCTCCGGCCTCGCCCTGCTCTTCACGGTGCTCGCGCCGCTCGCGTTCACCAAGCGCGTCCGCTGGCGCAGCTGACGGCACGCGGGCTCGACGAGAGTGACCGGCAACCGGCGCGGGGCCGGTTCGGCCAGGTCCGTTGCGCGCGGCGATGCCCGGTTGCTGCCTGCCGAAATGTCGGGCGCGGAGCGCCTGCTCACCGGGCCGGGCGCCTGGATCAGGCCCGTGGAGCGGTCCCGCGCGTCAGTCGGTCTCGTCGTCGATGAGGGCGTAGGGCGGGCGGTCGACGCGGCGGGAGAAGCGGACCACCACGTCCGGGTCCGCGGCCGGGGGCGGGGCCGAATCGGTCACGATGACCTGGGCACCCGCGCCGGCACCGGCCAGCCAGGCCTCCAGGTGGCGGTAGAGCCGATCGACCTCCTTCGGGCCGAGGTTCTTGCGCGGGCTGTCCAGCAGCAGGAACCCGGGGTGCGACGACCGCGACTCCCAGGCGATCTCGAACAGCGCCAGCTGCCAGGCCAGCGCGATCAGCGTGCGCCCGCCGGGGGACGCCGCCGGGTAGGGCTTGCCGCGCGCCCACGGCGTCAGGTCGTCCGCCACGCGCGCCTCCTCGGCCCGCGGGTAGCGCCATTCGCGCAGGATGTCCCGGTAACGTGCGCCGAGGTCCGCGACCACGGCCGCGCGACCGGCAGCGGCGGCGACCCGGTCCGGCGCGGCCGCCTCCGCGTGCAGCGCGGCCAGCGCGACCCGCATGGTCTCCGCGCCGTCCGCCCGTTCCCGCAGTCCGTGGCGCAGGCGCAGGCCGTCCACCGCGCGTTGCAGCGCCGCGGCCGCCTCCTCACGACGGCGGGCCAGCGTGTCGCGCTGGGCGAGGTAGGGCGTGACCGCGTGCGCGGTGGCCGCGTCCAGGTCCGCGGCGGCGCGGGACTCGACCTCCTGCGCGCGTTCCGCGGCCGCGCGCAGGCGCGGGATCCCGGCCTCCAGCTCGTCCAGGTACCGCGTGAGCTCGGTCAGCCGGGCGCGGGCGGAGCGCAGCTCGCCGCTGACGTCCGGCGGGCCGGCGTCGTCCGGGTCCAGGTCGGCCTGGCAGGTGGCGCAGCGGCGCTCGCCGGGCACCGCCGGGGTCAGGCAGGACGGGCAGACGTCCAGGCGCAGCGGCGGGAAGAGCGCGCCGGCCTCGGTCAGCATGATCAGCTTGGCCACGTCGTCCGCGTACGTCGCCCGCAGCGACGTCATCCGCACGGCCTGGGTCTCGCGGTCGCGCAGCAGCGTGGACGCGTCCCGTGCGGTCCTGGCCGCGGCGCGGTGCCGCTCGCGCAGATCCTCGGCGAACGTGGTGTCCGCGCGGGCCAGCCCGTCCAGCGCGGCCACGGCCTGCGCGCACGCGGCCAGCTCGGTCTTTGCCGCGCGCGCCGCCTCCTCCAGCTCCGCGACCTCGCCCGGGGCGAGCTCCGCGACGATCGCGGTCGCGGTGCGCAGGTGGTCCTCGGCCGCGGCCAGCTCCGGCTCCAGCGTGCGGATGCGGCGGCCGAGCTCGATCGCGTGGTCGTCGTGGATGTCGAAGACCACGTCGACGACCTGGCTGAGCTTGAGCTGCTTCATCGGCACGCTCTCGAAGAGCAGGTCGCGGCCGTCGAGCCGGTCGTGCGGGAGGAAGCAGAGCCACATCAGGTTGCGGAAGCTGAGCGGGTCGGTCTCGGCGGCGTCGCGGAGCCGTACCCCCTCGAGTTTGCAGTGGGAGAGCAGCAGGCTGGAGAGGCTCTCCGGGGCGCCGGCCGGACGCAGCGGGCGGCGCTCCGGGGTCGCGGTGCCGGGGTCGTCGAGGCGGCCCTGCGTGACGTACGCATGCGCGGACGGCTCGCCGACCGGGCGCTGGATGAGGTGCGGCGTGCCGGAGAGCTCGACCTCCAGCGTGGCGGCGCGCACCCGCGGCGTGATCTCGGGGTGCCGCGGATGGTCGGCCGCGCCCAGGCAGTAGTCGACGAACTCGAGGATGGTGGTCTTGCCGGTGCCGAACGCGCCCGCGATCACGGAGAGCGGACGGGTGACCTCGCCGGCGCGGAAATCCACGTCGTACGGCCGGCCGTCCGCGTGCAGGCGGAGGCGCCGGATGCGGATGCCGTGAGCCCGGAACCCGTTTCTCATGTGGTGTCCTTCGCCGGAACATGGTTCTCGGAAACGGAGGGAGAAATGCATTCGCGGAGCGTCTGCCTCAGTCTACGGCCGCTGAGCCGTCGCAGCCGTCGCACGACGATGCGTGCGGCGTCGGCGTATGAACGGGCATATGCCGCGTTCAGCGCCGTGGCGGACGCCCGTCCCCGGTCGGTGAGCCGGTAGCGGACCCGGCCGGCCGCGCCGAGCACGACCAGGCCGGTCCCGAGCAGCACGGACAGGTCGCGTCCGAGGTGCTGCTGCGCGGTGACCAGGCGCTGTCCGGCGCTGGCGTACGCGAGCGCGCGGTCGTCGAACCCGGCCCGGCGCAGCGCCTGCCGGTCCGGGTCGTCGGGCGCGCGCGCCAGCAGCAGCGGATGGACGGCCAGGAAGTCGTAGACGCCGAGCCGTTCCGCGTCGATGCCGGCCGCGCCGTCCTCCTCCACGACCAGCAGCATCAGCAGCAGCCGGGCGCAGCGGAAGACCGCGGTGTCCTCGGGGTTCACGCCGCGGCCTCCTCGACGTGCCCGGCCGCGATCGCCCGCCAGTCGCGCACCCACCCGGCCCGGCGGTCCTGGACGATCCGGTGCATCAGCCCGCACCGGTGCACGCGCCCGGCGGCCAGCGCGACCGGGAACGCGCCGGACTCGCGGATCTCCCCCATCACGGCCGCGTGCAGGCCGGCCAGCAGCGGGTCACCGGGGCGGGCCGCGGCGATCTCGTTGAAGCGGGCCTCCCAGATGCCGCGCGCGACGCCGTTCGCCTCGCCGAGCGCGTCGAGCTCCGCCCGTACCCCCTTGTCGTGGATGTCCCTGACCAGCAGCTCGGCGTTGAAGTACTCGTGCTTCGCGCCCTCCACCTCGGCGTGGCCGGCCGCGCGCAGCTGCCGGACGAAGAGCGCGTCCTCGAACGTCTCCCTGCCGAGGTCGTGCAGCGGCCGGGCGGGCAGCGCGACCGGCGCGTACGGGTCGTAGTAGTGGCGGCGGACGTGGGCCGCGTCCGGGCGCATCAGCATCTCGCGCAGCACGGTCTCGTGCCAGCACTCGATGACCACGCCGGTCTCCCGCTGCCGGCGGGCGCGCCAGCGGTCCCACCAGCGCGCGGTCGCCGGGTCCATGCTGGACGGCACGCACAGCACCCACCGGTCGAGCTGGTAGCCGTTGTGCTCGGCGGCGCGCAGCGCGGAGTCGAAGGACTCCCGGATCTGCGCCTGGGAGGCACGGCCGACCAGCGGCCAGAAGTACTTGGACTGCCAGATCACCACCAGGCCGGACAGCTCGCCCAGCAGGATGTCGATGCCCCAGTCGCCCGGGTTCGCCGCGATCGCGCGGGCGCCGGGATGGACGGAGGCGATGAGCGCGGCCAGCATCTGCTCGAAGTCGTCCCGGGCGCCGGCCATGTTCCCGGCCCGGAACTGGTGGGAGGCGAAGTTGATCGGAGGCTCGCCGGCGGCGAGTCTGGCGGTGGCGGCCGTCGGCGGCATGTCTGCTCCCTTCAGCACGCTCGTACAGGTGAGCGAAGGGTCCCGTGGATCACTATTGCCCGCGCGGGTGACTATCTGCAATCTTGCAAGCACGTGAAGTCAATTGTTTCTCCGCTCTTCAACGTCCATTGGTCGTCGCACCCATCGCCGGTAGTCCACTGGCGACAATCTGCCGCTCAGAGCCTTGATCGTTGCCTTGAGGGGGTCCGATGCGAATCGCCGCCTACAACGTCGAGAACCTGTTCAACCGCGCCCGCGCGCTCGACCCGCGCAACTGGGCCGCCGGCCGCCCGGTGCTGGAGGCGTTCGAGTCGGTCACCGCGCTGCTCGAGGAGCCGGTCTACACCGACGAGATCCAGGCCGCGATCCTGCGTGAGCTGCAGCGGCTCGGGCTCCGCAACGGCGACGCCGCACGGTACGCCCGGCTGCGTCAGAACCGCGGCCGGCTGCTGCGCCGCTCCCGCAACGGCGTCGTGCACGTGGTGGCCGGCGGCCGCGCCGACTGGATCGGCTGGGTCGAGCTGACCACGGACCGCTGCGACGAGCTGGCGCTGGCCAACACCGCGCGCGTGCTCCGCGACGTGCGCGCGGACCTGGTCGGCGTGGTCGAGGCCGAGTCGCGGCTGGCGCTCAAACGGTTCGCGGACGCGGGTCTGTCCGAGGACCGCCGCCCGATCTACCCGCACGTCATGGTGGTCGACGGCAACGACGAGCGCGGCATCGACGTGGGCGTGCTCTCCACCGCCGGCTACCCGCTGATCGCGCAGCGCAGCCACGTCGACGACGTCGACGACGTGGGCCGGGTCTTCAGCCGCGACTGCGCGGAATACCACTTCCGGACCCCGTCCGGCGCCACGGTCGCGCTGCTCATCAACCATTTCAAGTCCAAGGGGTACGGAGGGAAGCTCGCCTCCGACGCGATCCGGCGACGGCAGGCGGCCCGGGTCGCGGCGATCTACCGGGACCTGACCGCGCGCGGCGTCGGCCACGTGGCCGTGCTCGGCGACCTCAACGACACGCCGGACAGCGCGCCGCTGGCCCCGCTGCTGACCGGCACGGACCTGCGCGACGTCTCCACCCACCCGGCGTTCGACGACGACGGGCGGCCCGGCACGTACGGCTCCTGCACCGCCCGGAACAAGCTGGACTACGTGCTGCTGTCGCCGCCGCTCTGGGCCGCGTGCACCGGTGGCGGCATCGCGCGGCGCGGCGTCTGGGGTGGACGTAACGGCAGGTTGTGGCCCATCTACGACACGATGACCGCGGCCGTGCACGCCGGATCCGATCACGCGGCCATCTTCGCGGACGTGTCCCTTTAAGTACGCGTGATCAGGGTGTATGCAGGTCTCATGGATCTTCCGCAGATGCCGCCGATCCCGCCGATGCTCGCCAAGCCGATAAGTGACATCCCGGCCGGTCAGCTCTACGAGCCCAAGTGGGACGGGTTCCGGTCGATCATCTTCCGGGACGGCGCCGAGGTCGAGATCGGCAGCCGCAACGAGAAGCCGCTGACCCGCTACTTCCCCGAGGTCGTCGAGGCGGTGCTGGCGCACTTCCCGGAGCGCGCGGTGATCGACGGCGAGATAATCGTCGCGGACACGGCGCGGAACACGCTCGACTTCGAGGCGCTGCAGCAGCGCATCCACCCGGCGGCCAGCCGCGTGAAGCTGTTGTCGGTGGAGACGCCGGCCAGCTTCGTGGCGTTCGACCTGCTGGCGCTGGACTCCTCGGACCTCACGGCGTTGCCGTTCGCCGAACGCCGACGGCGACTCGAGGAGGCGCTGGCCGACGCCGCGCCGCCGATCCACGTCACGCCGCTCACGGACGATCTGGAGACCGCGCGGCGCTGGTTCGCCGAGTTCGAGGGCGCGGGGCTGGACGGGCTGATCGCGAAGGGGCCGGAGCTGACGTACCAGCCGGACAAACGCGTGATGACCAAGATCAAACACAAGCGCACGGCGGACTGCGTGGTCGCCGGGTACCGCACGCACAAGTCCGGCGAGGACCGGATCGGCTCGCTGCTGCTCGGCCTGCACGACGAGCGCGGCACGCTGGTCTCGGTCGGCGTGATCGGCTCGTTCCCGATGGCCCGACGCCAGGAGCTGTTCCAGGAGTTGCAGCCGCTGGTGACGGACTTCGAGGGCCACCCGTGGAACTGGGCCGCGCACGAACAGGGCGAGCGCACACCGCGCCGCAACGAGCAGAGCCGGTGGAACGCGGGCAAGGACCTGTCGTTCACGCCGCTGCGGCCGGAGCGCGTGGTCGAGGTCCGCTACGACTACATGGAGGGCGTCCGCTTCCGGCACACCGCCCAGTTCGAGCGCTGGCGCCCGGACCGCACGCCGGAGAGCTGCACCTATGAGCAGCTCGAGCGGCCCGTCCGATTCAACCTTGCGGATGTGCTCGGCACGCGCTGACCCGAGTACGCGTACTCATCTCCGTCCTCTGTGGATGTTCGAGACTGCTCGGCATGACATCACGAAGACGACGGCCCGCCGTGGCCGCGCTACTGCTGTGCGCCGTGCTCGGCGCCGCCGGACTCGCCGGGAGCTCCGGCGCCGGGCCGGCCGACCTCCGGCTGGCGGCCGCCGGCACCGATCCGGTCGAGGGCGGCCCGGACCAGGCCCTGCACCCGCTGCCGCCCCGGCCGTGCCCGGACACGGTCGTCCCGGAGCCGGCCTCCGCCACCACCGTGCACTTCAGAACGCCCGGCAAGCACCTGGTGTACGAGTACGTGGCCGTGTACGCGCCGGGCGTCGCCGCGCAGGTGGCGGAGGATCTGCGCGCCGACGTACAGCGCTGCGGCAGCGGGCCGGGCTACCCGGCGCACCACGTGGTGCGGACCGGATGGTGGGGCGAGCACAGCACGCTCATGGAACGGGTGCGGGACGACAGCCACCGCATGGACGCGATCCTGATCGGCGTCGCCGTCGACAAGCTGGTGATCGTGATGGACGTCGGCAGCGACCTGCTGCGCACCGGCGACCTGACCATCGCGTCCGGCAGCGGCGCCGACGCGATCCGGCGGGCCGGCGGCGACCCGACACCGGTCCCGGAGACGCCGTCGCCGTCGCCGGCCCCGGCCGACGAATGGGTGACGGTCGACGCTGAGGTCACCGCCGTGCGACGCGGCACCGATCCGGCCGAGGCCGTCGTCGAGCTGGCCGTACCGGCCGGCGCCGAGCAGTGCGCCCGCGACCCACGCGTCAGCGCGATCAGCGAGGACGACGAGCGGGTGCGGGGCGAGCTCAGGGTCGACTCGCTCCAGAACGCAGAGAGGAACCGCTGCCCGGAACGGGCGCCCGCCACCGTGACGCTGACCGCGTCGGCACCGCTCGGCGACCGGATCCTGCAGCTCGACAACAGTTCGCAGTGGGCACCGGACGGCGACGGCTACCGGCGGTGCGACCACCTGTGGGGCTGCGACGGGCCGCCCGCGGATCCGTGCGACCCGAGCTGGTGGCGCTACGCCGTCGGCGACGTGCCACAGCACGCCACCTGGAACATCAGAGCCTGCGACGGTACGTGGGCGGTGCTCGAGATCAACGACGCCGCCGGGGCCTGCGGGCCGGAGGGCGGGCGGCCGGGCTGCGTGGAGACGGCGCGCTGGCAGCGATACTTCCTGTACTTCGACAACGGGTGGACCACGGTCGCCGTCGGGCGCGGTGCGGGCTGCGGCATCGTGCACCCGCAGCAGCCGGAGTTCCCGGCGGCACTGTGCGAGTCGCTGCCGGCACTCTGACCGGTGGCTTTGCTGAGCTTTCGACGTCAGGGCCGGGCTGCCACGATCACGGGGTATTTCGTGAAATTTCGGGCACGGAGTGCCCGTCGATCAAGGCGGGTGTGGACCTCGACGCCGAGAGCACAGTAGTCGGCGGCTCCGACCCGCGACCGGACCCGCGACCGGACCCGCGACCGGACCCGCGACCGGACCCGCGGGGCGTCCTCCGGCCCGCCGGAGGACGCCCCGCCCGCCAGCCGGCTGTCCGTCGGCTCGCCGGTGATCAGGTCGTCCCCATGCCGATCCGACGGCAGGGGACGACCTGATCCTCGAAGGCGCGGCACCCGTGAAACGCTGCCGGGCAGCCCGTCAGCGACGCCGCAGGCCCATGACCAGGAGGACGTCGCGGACCGCGGCCGCGGCCGGACGCCGGACCTCGGCGCGGAACCAGCGGCGGGCCGGCATGACGGTCCGCGACCAGGTCAAAGCCACGGCATGCGCGGCCGCGACCGCGGTGTGCCGCCAGGTCCAGGCAGCGGCCCGAGCGGCGGCACGCATCGGGGCCACCACCAGGTGCCGCCAGAGCCACCGGACGCCGCGGGCCAGCGCGCGCAGCGGGATCACGACGGCGCGCTGCCAGGCCCACACGGTCGCGCGGCCGCAGGCCCGCAACGGCACCAGCACCAGGTAGTGCCAGGTGCGGACGATCCCCCGGCCCAGCGCCAGCACCACGACGCGCCAGAACCGGAGCGCGGCCCGGCCCAGCGCGCGCAGCGGCACCGGCAGCACGACCGAGCGCCCGCAGCGGGACCAACACCACGTGACGCCAGACCCAGGCGATCCCGCGGCCGAGCGCCCGGACCGGGAACAACACCGCGTGACGCCAGGCCCACACGATGGCACGGCCGAGCGCCCGGACCGGAATCACGACCACGTGATCCCACACCCACGCGGCAGCACGACCGAGCGCCCGCAGCGGGACCAACACCACGTGACGCCAGACCCAGGCGATCCCGCGGCCGAGCGCCCGGACCGGGATGACGAACCCGCGATGCCATGCCCACGCGGCAGCACGGCCGAAGGCCCGCAGCGGCACCAGCACCACGTGACGCCAGACCCACGCGACGGCACGGCCGGACGCCCGCAGCGGGACCAGCACCAGGTGGCGCCAGACCCAGGCGGCCCCGCGGCCCAGCGCGCGGGCCGGGATCACGACGGCGTGACGCCAGATCCAGGCGACCCCGCGGGCGAGTGGTACCGCTGAGTGCCGCCACAGCCGGCCGAGCGCGTCCGCGAGCACGCGGCCCGACCGGCGGAGCGCCAGGCCGATCGGCCGCAGCAGCCGGCGGTGGATGCCGCGCCCGAGCAGCCGGAAGCCGGCGCCGATCAGGCCGGCGGCAGCGGCCACCACGGACCGGAGTGCGTCGCGCGTCCGGACCAGGCCGCGGGCGACGGCCGCGAACACCCGCCGGAGCCCGCGCGCCAGCCAGTGGAGCGGCTCGTAGACGAGCGTGACCGCGACCCAGGCGATCGGGGCCAGGATCAGGTGGACGAAGATCCAGCGCAGCGGGCGGGCGACCACGTGCACCGCGAACCAGCGGACCGGTATCCAGAAGAGGTTGACGCCGGCCCAGCTGAGCGCCTCCCCGACGAACCGCACGGAGCGGGTGAGCAGCTCCCAGACCAGGCGGATCGGGACGACCACGAGCAGCGCGATCACCCGCGCGGGCCGGCGGATCCAGGCGGGTGGCTCGGGGTGGGTGTCTTCGCTGCTCATGACCGCTCGACGATACGGTCCGGGGTCAAGGCACGGCCGGGCCGGCGGAGTTCCGGCCGTACCGTGGCGAGAATTTGATCTTGATCTGTCAGGTCAGGAAGACCGCGGCGACGATCATGGTGAGCGCGGACGCCAGTGTGGAGAGCATGACCACGTCGCGGGCGAGCGTCTCGGACTCCTTGTAGCGCAGCGCGAAGACGAACACGTTCTGCGCGGCGGGGAGCGCGGACGTCACCACGGCCGCGAAGAGCTGGTCCTGCGGGAGGTGGACCAGGAAACGGCCGATGAGGTACGCCAGCACGGGCTGCACGATGACCTTGAGTCCGACCGCGAGGTACCGGTCCGGCGCCTCCGGGCCTGGTCGCAGCGGTCGTGCGCCGGGCAGCGACATGCCGAACGCGAGCAGCGCGGCCGGCACCGCGGCGGCGCCGACCAGCGTGAACGGCTCCAGCAGCAGTTCGGGGGGTGTCCAGCCGGACACGGCGACCGCGATGCCGGCCACGGACGCCACCATGATCGGGTTGCGGGCCGGCAGGAGCAGCAGGCTCTTCAGCGACGGGCGGCCCTGTCCGCTGGCCAGGTCCAGCACGGTCAGCGCGAACGGCGCGGCCAGCAGGACCTGGAAGAGCAGCACGGGTACGACCAGCGACACGTCCCCCAGCACGTAGGCCGCGATCGGCAGTCCCAGGTTCGCCGCGTTCACGTAGGACGCGCCGAGCGCGCCGATCGTGGCCCGCCGGGTACTCCGCTTCCACACCAGGCGCGCGATCAGCGTGTAGATGACCGCGACCAGAATCGTGGCGGCCACGAAGACCAGCAGCGCGCCGGTGACGATCCGGTCCAGGCTGGTGCGGCTGAGCGTGACGAACAGCAGCGCGGGCGTGGCGACGAAGAAGACCAGCCGGCCGAGCACCTCGGGCGCGTGCTCGCCGAGCACCCGCCCGCGCGCGAGCAGGTATCCGAGCGTGGCGATGGCCCAGATCGCCGCGAAACCGCTGAGTACCCCGCTCATTCACCTGATCATGCCGGGTAGCGGCGGGTCGGGTGCATCCAGTGTGACCGGATAGTCTCACTGAGGCAGATCGCCGTTCGAAGGGACTCGCAGTGCTGCGTACACCTCACCGCGTGCTGGTCGCGTTGGTCGCCACGGTGCTCACGGTGTCCGGCTGCTCGCTGCCGGTCTTCTCCCCGGGCGGCGGAGACGTCAGCGACAACGCCGCGACCCGCGGGCCCGGTTCCGTGAACCTCGCCTGGCGCAACTGCGCGGACATCCCGCAGGATCTGTTCGGGCAGAAGGCGCCGCGGATGCGCTACGAATGCGCCGAGATCACCGTGCCGAAGGACTGGAACAACCCGGGCAACGGCGCCACGTTCTCCCTGGCGCTGATGCGGGTGCGGTCCGGGCAGCAGAAGAACCGGATCGGCTCGCTGCTGATCAACCCGGGCGGTCCCGGCGGTTCCGGCATCGACACCGCGGCGTACCTGTCGTTCGGCCCGCAGGTGCAGGGCCTGCCGTCCGAGGTGCTGGAGCGCTTCGACCTGGTCGGCTTCGACCCGCGCGGCGTGTCCCGGTCGTCGCCGGTGAAGTGCATCTCGGACAAGGATCTGGACGCCAGCTACGGCTCGGAGCCGGATCCGGCGACGCAGGCCGAGTTCGACGAGCTGGTGGCGCTGAACAAGCGGATCGGCGACGCGTGCGGCGCGAAGTACGGCGCCGAGCTGCCGCTGTTCTCCACCGAGCAGGCCGCGCGGGACATCGACGCGATCCGGGCCGCGCTCGGCGACGAGAAGCTGACCTACCTGGGCTACTCGTACGGCACGCTGCTCGGCGCCACGTACGCGCAGCTGTTCCCGCAGAACATCCGCGCCATGGTGCTGGACGGCGCGGTCGACCCGCAGCAGGGCATGGTGGCCGGCTCGGAGTCACAGGCGAAGGGCTTCGAGCGCGCGTTCGACAACTTCTCCGCCTGGTGCGCGAGGACGCCGGCCCAGTGCCCGATCGGGCCGGACGCGCGGGGCGCGCTGACCGAGCTGCTGGACAAGGCGCGGGCGACGCCGCTGACCGGGTCGGACGGGCGCGAGGCCACGGCCGGCTGGATCTTCTACTCCGCCGTGGCCGCGCTCTACACGGAGCTGTACTGGCCGCAGCTGGGCAAGGCGCTGGGCGCGCTGCGCGACGGCGAGCCGGACGAGATGTTCGAGCTGGCGGACACGTACACCAGCCGCACCGACCGGGGCACCTACGACAATCAGGCGGACGCGCTGCTGGCCGTGAACTGCGCGGACAGCGACGAGACCGTGGCCCCGGAACAGATCCGCGCGCTGCAGCTGGAGTGGGAGAAGACGTACCCGCTGTTCGGCGCGCCGCTGGCGATGGGCATGCTGGGCTGCGCGTTCTGGCCGGGGGCGAAGGATCCGTACCCGACCGGGCCGGCCACGGGCGCGCCGACGATCGTGGTGGTGGGCACGGTCGGCGACCCGGCCACGCCGTACGAGCAGACCGCGGTGCTGGCGAACATGCTCGGCACCGGCCAGGTGCTGACCTGGGAGGGCGAGGGCCACACCGCCTATCCGAACACGCAGTGCATCACGCGCGCGGTGGACGGTTATCTCATCGATCTGACGGCGCCGGAACGCGACCTGCGCTGCCCGGCCGGCTGAGGAAGAGCACTCCGGCGGCGGCCTGGAGCAGCGCCACCAGCAGGACGGCGGCGAGCATGCCGCCGTCCGGGCGCAGGCCGAGGTGCAGCATGGTCATCACGCCGGCCACCACGAGCGCGCCGCGCCAGGCGGCGCGGTCGTGCGGGCTGCGCCAGAGCCGGACGCTGCACGGCACGCAGACCAGCGCCAGCACGACCAGCCCGACCGTGAGCAGCGGCGCGTGGGCCGCGTGCGCGCCGGTGAGCGTGAGGTGCACCACGGCGCCGGCCAGCCCGAGGAGTGCGGATATCCGTGCGAGCGCCATCGCCGTACCCCCATCGCCGTCGCAGTCCGGGGATTGTATCCCATTTACGCGTCGCTGGATCCCTTCGTGCGCGCGCGGGACGGCTGGACCCGCATCGGCTCGCCGGGCATCTTGGGATATTCCGGCGGATAGGGCAGATCGCCGCGGTCGTCGCGGGCCGCCCACTCCAGCAACGGCGTGATGTCGAAGGCGGCGGCGTCGATGCCCGCGTGCGGGTCGCCGGCCTTGGCCAGCCGCACGGGAACCGTGCGCAGGTCGAAGTCGTCCGGCTCCACGTCGGGCAGCTCGTCCCAGGTCACCGGGGTGGACACGGTGGCGCGCTCGTTCGCCCGCAGGCTGTACGCGCAGGCGATCGTCCGGTCCCGCGCCATCTGGTTGTAGTCGAGGAAGACCCGCTCACCGCGCTCCTCCTTCCACCAGTTCGTGGTGGCGAGCTCGGGGCGGCGCGCCTCCACCTCGCGGGCCAGCGCGATCGCGGCGCGGCGCACCTCGACGAACGACCAGCGCGGCGCGATCCGCACGTAGACGTGCACGCCCCGCCCGCCGGACGTCTTCGGATAGCCGGTCGCGCCCAGCTCGGAGAGCACCTCGCGGACCGTGCCGGCCACCGTGACCGCGTCCGCGAAGCCGGTGCCGGGCTGCGGGTCGAGGTCGATGCGCAGCTCGTCCGGCTCGTCCGGCTTCGCACCGCGCACCGGCCACGGGTGGAAGACGATCGTGCCCATCTGCGCGGCCCAGGCCACGTGTGCCAGGTCGGCGGGGCAGAGCTCCTCGGCGGTGCGCCCGCTCGGGAACGTGACGGTGGCGGACCCGATCCACGGCGGCACACCGCGTGCCGGCACCCGCTTCTGGAAGAACGTCTCCCCGTCGAGGCCGTCCGGGAAGCGTTGCAGCGTTGTCGGCCGGTCGCGCAGCGCGCGCATGATGCCGTCACCGACGGCCAGGTAGTACTCGAACACGTCCCGCTTGGTGAACCCGCGGCGGGGGAAATAGACCTTGTCCGGGCTGGTCAGCCGCACGGCCCGGCCGGCGACCTCGATCTCCTCGGCTTTAGACGCCATGCTCGGACCCTACGTGACGACAACGCCGCCCGGGGTCCGTGCGGACTCCGGGCGGCGTGGTGATCCAGCCTCTAGCTCTCGAAACGGCGACGGTGCCGGCCCGCGTAGAGCAGCGCCGCGCCACCGGCGGTGACCAGCACGCCCGCGCCGACCACACCGGCCAGCGGTGCACCGGTCAGCGGCAGCTCGCCGCCCTGCTCGCCACCGGTCGGCGTCGTCGGGGCCTCCGGCGAGCCGTTGGAGACGCCGCCACCCGGCGGCACCTCCTGCTCGCCCGCGCTCGGCACCGAGCCGGACGGGGTCGGCGTGGGCAGGCCCGGCGTCTCCGGCGGGGTCTCGTCGCTCGGGCCGCCCGGCGAGGTCGGCGGGGTCTCCGGCGGCGTCTCCGCACCCGGGCCGCCCGGCGACGGCGTACCGTAGCCGCCCTGACCACGGGCCGGACCGTCGTAGTCCGGGGTCGGGGCCATCCGCACCGGGACGGCGCACTTGGCGGTCGCGTCACCGAGCAGACCGGCCGCGATGCCGCACACGTCGACCGGCGCGTTGATCGGCAGGCCGACCTTGGCGTTGTTGGCAACGCCGTTGGTGTCGTCCGGCGCCGCGCTGGCAGGCTGGGCGCCCAGCGCGAGCGCCGCCGCGAACATCGTGAGTCCGGCGGCCGGCAGCGTCGCCGCCGCGATGATGCGCCGCTTCATGCTCGTCACGCTGTGATCTCCTCAGGGTGGCAGGGGAGGCTTATGATGATATTTACAGTTAAAGACCGTTTTGCTCTGATCCTAACGGCTGTTAGGCGCAAAACGGTCCAACACGCGCACTCCACGCCTAACGGGGCAGGTGCGCAGCAGGACACTGGCAGCCGCCAAAGGGCAGGCGAAGGCCGGTTTGGGGGCGGGGGCCGGGGCGGCAGCAGGGGTACCGTTGAGGCATGACCATCGAGAAGAACGCCCTGCCGGTCACCGAGGAGGAGTGGCGCGTCCGCCTGAAGCCGGAGGAGTTCCGCGTCCTCCGTCAGGCCGGCACCGAGGCCCCCTGGACCGGCGAGTACGTCAACACCAAGACCGAGGGCGTCTACCACTGCCGCGCGTGCGGTGCGGAGCTGTTCAGCAGCGACACCAAGTTCGACAGCCACTGCGGCTGGCCGTCCTTCGACGACGCCATCCCGGGCACGGTCGTCGAGATCGAGGACCGCACGCTCGGCATGCTGCGCACCGAGATCCGCTGCGCGAACTGTGACTCACACCTGGGCCACGTGTTCCGCGGCGAGGGCATGACCGCGAAGAACACGCGGCACTGCGTCAACTCGATCTCGGTCCGCCTGGAACCCAAGCCCTGACAGCGGATTTCCCGCTTCCGGCGTGGTCCGGCGGCGCTGCTCCCACGGGCGCTTGAGCTCACCTGGGGACAACCCCAGACCCCGATCTTCCCGCCTCCGGCGTGGTCCGGCAGCGCTGCTCCCACGGGCGCTCGAGCTCACCTGGGGACAACCCCAGACCCCGATCTTCCCGCCTCCGGCGTGGTCCGGCAGCGCTGCTCCCGCGGGCAAACCTCGCGTCGGGCTCCGCCGGCGCTCCGCTCGTCGCGAGGAGCCGGTTCCGCCGTGGCCGGCGAAAACCCGGCGGGGCTTTCACGACCGCGACGGGGTGAAGGTCATGAGCGTGCGGGCCTCGTCGGCCGGGACCGCGGGTGAGAACAGGAAGCCCTGGCCGAGGTGGCAGCCGAGACCGAGCAGCAGGCCGCGCTGCTCCTCGGTCTCCACGCCCTCCGCGATCATGCCGAGCCCCAGGTTGCGCCCCAGCTGCACGATCGAGCGGACCATGTCGTCGGCCTTCGCGTCCCGGCCCATCCGGGACACGAAGGAGCGGTCGATCTTCAGCGCGTCGATCGGCAGCCGGGGCAGCAGCTCCAGCGACGAGTGACCGGTGCCGAAGTCGTCGAGGTGGACCTCGCAGCCGATCGCGTGCAGCGTGCCCAGCACCGCCACCGCGGCCTCCGGGTCCTGCATCAGCACGCCCTCGGTCACCTCGAGCGCGAACCGCGCCGGGTCCACGTCGTGCGCGCGCAGGCAGGCCCGGACGTCCTCGGCCAGCGTCCCGCCCCAGAACCGGCTCGGGCCCACGTTGAGGCGCAGCGCGATGCCGGTGTCCCGCCACCGCCCGGCCTGCGTGGTCACCTCGCTGATCGCGCGCACCTCGATCGACTCCAGGACGCCGCTGCCCTCGGCGAACTCCACCCACTCGGCCGCGTCGATCAGCCCGCGCTCCGGGTGCCGCCAGCGCAGCAGCGCCTCGAACGCGACCGTCCGGCGCTCGCGCAGGTCCACGACCGGCTGGTAGTGCAGGTCGAACCGGCGCGCGTCGAAGCTGCGCTGCAGCTCCTGCTCGACCCGGCGGCGCTCCTCGTGGCGCTGCGCCATCGCGATCGAGAAGACCGTGACCGAGCCCTTGTTCCGCGTCTTCGAGTCGTACATCGCCATGTCCGCGTGGGACATCAGCTTCTCCGCGTCCCGGTACTCCTCGCCGCCGACGCACACGCCGATGCTGGCACCGATCGTGACCCGGTCCGGGACGTCGCGCAGCGCGTACGGCGCGGAGACCACGTCCTTCATCCGCTCCGCCACCTGCCGCGCCTGCGCCGGGTGCTCCAGGCCGTTCACCAGCACCAGGAACTCGTCGCCGCCGAGCCGGGCCGCCGTGTCCCGCTCGCGCAGCGCGCCGGTCAGCCGCTCGCCCACCTTGATCAGCAGTTCGTCGCCGGCCGCGTGCCCGTAGTTGTCGTTGACCTTCTTGAACCCGTCCAGGTCCAGGAAGAGCAGCGCGTGCGCGTCTCCGCGCTCCATCGCCTCGCGCAGCCGGTCCAGCGCCAGCGCACGGTTCGGCAGGTCGGTGAGATTGTCATAGTGCGCGGCGTGCTCCAGGTCGGCCTCACGCGCGTGCAGCCGCGCGACCAGCTCCTCCCGGTCCAGCGCCACCGTGAGCAGCGCGGACCACTGGTTGAGCGGCTCGCGCCCGGTGGCGACCCGGTCGTCGATCGCGTCCACCACCGCGAGCAGGCCCCAGTCCCGGTCCGCGACCTTGACCGGCGCCACGAACACGGTGCCGTCCGGGTGCTCGGCCGCGATCCGGCGCAGCGCCGCGGGCGGGAACTCGGCGACCGGGATCACGCTCTTGAGCAGCGCGGACGCGTCCAGCCCGAACATCCCGGCGATCTCCACGGTCTTGCCGGTGTCCCGCCAGACGCCGAGAGCGCCGGCCCGGACGCCGGTGCGGCCCAGCCAGCCCAGCGCCCGCGGGTCCTGCTTGTGGCTGCGCAGCAGGTCGAGGCTCACCTCGTACTGCGTGCTGAGCACCCGGTGCAGGTGGGTCTGCTCGTCGAACTGCGCCCGGCCCTGCGCCTCCATCAGCTCCAGCAGCAGCGCGGACGGATCACCGGCCCGTAGCGCGTGCACCTGGTGCGCGGCCTCCAGCAACTCCTGCGGCCGGCCGGGCTGGGCCAGCAGCGACACCAGGCTCCGCAGCCGGTCCGGCACGGACGGCACGACCACGGCCGCGATCACCTCGTCCGGCAGCGGCGGGCCGTCCAGCACGCGGCTGCCCGGCGTGCACCCGCACGACTCGCGGATCACCAGCCGGGTCGGCACGTCGATGCGGTCCGCGACCTGCTCGCCGGCCAGCCGGCGCAGCAGCATCTCGGCCGCGGCCGCGCCGATCGACTCCATCGGCTGTTCCACACTGGTCAGGCGCGGCTGCGTGTACGACGCGGCCTGCCGGTCGTCGAAGCCGATCACGGCCTGGTCGCGGGGCAGCCGGAGCCCGGCCGCGCGCAGCGCCCGCACCAGCCCGAGCGCGTTCGCGTCCGTGCCGAGCAGGATCGCGGTGGACTGCACGCCCGCGGCCAGCATCCGCCGCGCCGCCTCCCGGCCGCCGGACTCCTGGTTGTCCGGCAGGTCGTAGCGCAGCGCCGGGCCGGTCTCCAGCCCGTGGGCGTGCATCGCCTCCAGGTAGACCGCGTGCCGGTCGCGCACGTCCGCGGCGCCGAAGTAGCCGGCGAACGCGATCCGGGTGTGCCCGTGCCGGATCAGGTGCGCGATCGCGGCGCGCACGCCGGTGCGGTTGTCCGGCCGCACCAGCCCGGCGCCGGCAAAGGCGCGACCGACCGAGACGACCGGCTTGCCGGTGCGGCGCAGCTCCGTGACGTACTCCTCCGGGACCGCGTTGGTCACGACCACGAAGCCGTCCGCGACGTCCCGGGCGACCGGGCCGCCCATCGTGGACGGCGCGGTGATCCCGGCCTGATCCGTGCCGGCGTCCAGCGTCTGCACCGCGATCACGCCGCCGTCCACGTGCGTGGCCACGCGGGCCACGCCGCGCAGCAGACCGCCGTAGTACCAGCCGCCGAGAAAGGGCGACAACACCGCGAGGGTGCGGGCCACCTGCGAGCCTCCTCCGCCGTCCGGACGGCCCCCGCGCCGGTGGCACGGCCGCTCGGCTGGCCGTGGCCCCTGCGCCGCCGCGGAGCGCGCGCCAAAGGTGCAGGGGCCACCCTAGGGCAGACGGAGCGACCGTGGTCACCCTCCGCCACGGAAGGAGTACCTAATTCGCGTTCCGCTCGCGCAGACGGGGCAGGATCTCCTTGCCGTAGGCCTCGATGAAGCGCGGCTGGTCCGGGCCGGGGCCGTGGAAGACCAGGTGCTTGAAGCCCATGTCGATGTACTCCTGGATCTTCGCGACGTGCTCGTCCGGATCCGTGGAGACGATGAACCGCTTCGCGGAGCGCTCGACCGGCAGCGCGTCCGCCAGCCGCTCCATCTCGATCGGGTCCTCGACGCCGGTCTTCTCCTCCGGCGAGAGCGCCAGCGCGGCCCAGTGGTGCGTGTCGTTGAGCGCGCGCTCGGCGTCGTGGTCGAACGACACCTTGACCTCGATCATCAGATCCAGATCGTCGAGGGTACGGCCCGCCTTGCCCGCGCCCTCGGACAGCGCGGGCAGCAGCGTACCCGTGTAGAGGTCGTGGCCCTTGCCGCTGGTCGTGATGAACCCGTCGGAAATGCGCCCGGCCAGCCGGGTCGCGGCCGGACCGGACGCTCCGATGTAGATCGGCACCGGGTTCTCCGGCTTGTCGTAGACCGTCGCCTTCTCGGTGCGCCAGAACGTGCCCTCGAAGTCCACCCGGTCCTCGGCCCACAGCTGCTTGATCAGCGTGACCGCCTCCTTGAGCCGCGCGAAACGCTCCTTCGGCTCCGGCCAGGCCGTGCCGAGCGGCACCTCGTTCAGCGACTCGCCGCTGCCCACGCCCAGGATGACGCGGCCCGGCGCGATCAGGCCGAGCGTGGCGAACGCCTGCGCGATCATCGCCGGGTGGTACCGGAACGTCGGCGTCAGCACGCTGGTGCCGATCGCGACCCGGCTGGTGCGGGCCAGCGCGGCGCCCAGCCAGGGCAGCGCGGCCGGCGCGTGGCCGTGCGTGTGCCGCCACGGCTGCAGGTGGTCGCTGATGAAGACGGAGTCGAAACCGGACTCCTCCGCCTGGACAGTGAAGTCGAGCAGTTCCGTCGGGCTGAACTGCTCGGCGGAGGCCTTGTATCCGAACCGAAGCATGACGATCTCCTTATCGAGCCTTCAGCCTCGATCTTCCCGCACGCTTTTCCGTTTCACCGGCCTTGGGCGCGAACGTCACAGGTCCAGCCGGCCGCCGAGGCCGTCGATCACCGCGTCCGCACCCTCGTCGTCCAGCCAGACGCCGCCGGTCGCGAGGTAGCGGAAGTGGTACCGCCCCGGCGCGAGCGGGAGGCTGACGCTGCGGGTGCCGTTGCGCCGGGGCACCAGCTCGTGTCTGCCCGGCTCCCAGCCGTTGAAACAGCCGACCACGCTGACCGTACCGCCGGGCTCGCCCTCGGGCAGGCAGAACGTCACCCTGGTCTTGCCGCCGAACAACCTGCTCCGCTTGATCACGCGTACCGCCCCCGGCCTGGCTCGCTGCACTCTCCGCAGAAAGATCAACGAGCCAGGTGGGTACGGGTTAGGCCACCTTCTTCATGGTCCCGAGCTTCGCGGCCAGCTCGGTCAGGTGCGGCGTGTAGCCCTGGTAGCTGTGCTGCGACTCCGAGTACCAGTCGATGACCTGGTTGTTCTTCACCGCGGGCAGCGCGGCCCAGCCCGGCTGCGTCTTGGCCCACTCGGTGTGCGGCGGCGTGCCGGACCGGGCGTCGTACATGATCACGTCGAACGGGTACTTGGCCACGTTCTCCCAGCTGACCGACTCCCACCAGGCGTCCGGGCCGTCCGGCTTCTGCGGCGCCACGATCGGCACGCCGGCCGCCTGGTAGTGCAGCAGGTCGGGGTAGTACTGCGGCACCGCCATGTAGACCGTGTCCTTG
Source organism: Catenuloplanes japonicus (assembly GCF_000717135.1). Taxonomy (GTDB): domain Bacteria; phylum Actinomycetota; class Actinomycetes; order Mycobacteriales; family Micromonosporaceae; genus Catenuloplanes; species Catenuloplanes japonicus. The sequence continues at coordinate 190,590 of NZ_JNXY01000033.1, read as the reverse complement.
CTCGCGGAGAGCACACCGACGCGCAGGCCGGCCGCGGTGGCGGCCGCACCCGCGGTCTTCAGCGTCGCGTCCGCGGCCTCGAACGCGGTCTTCGCGGCCGCCAGCGCCGGCGTGCCGAGGTCCGCGCCGAGCTTGCCGGCCAGGTCCGCGTAGAGGCCGATCGCGTCGGCCAGCGTCACCTTGCTCAGCTGCACGCCGAGCGTCGGGGCGATCTGCTCGATCTGCGGCTCGGAGTCCTCCGGGACGTACCAGAGCAGCTTGGGGTCGAACATGCCCGCGATCAGCAGCTCCGGCGCGAGCGTCAGATACTTCTCGATGTTGAACTCGCCGTAGATGTTGCCGACGGAGGTCACGGCCGACAGGTCCAGCGTGCCGGACTCGCGGCCCGGCGTGCCGTCCGCCTTCGTGGACGGCCCGAAGATGCCGATCGGGCGGATGCCGAAGTCCCACAGCGCCGCGGCCGCGCTGATCTGGGCCACGATCTTCGTCGGGATCTTCGGCAGCGAGATCTGCCGCCCCCGGCCGTCGGTGTAGGTGAACGGGCCCGCGGCCGCGGCACTGCCGGACGTGGACGGGGAGTCGCTCGCGGTGTCGCCGCACGCGGCCAGCAGCGCGGTGGCGCCGACGCCCAGAGCACCCGTGAGGAGGCTCCGGCGCGAGGCCCGGGTACCAAGGTCGTATCGCATGACCGGTAAGGTTAGCCTTACCTGTGCTTCGGAAGAACTCAGGGTGCTGCGCAGGGAGTCATCGGTGACAAGACGCCTGACCGGCCTCCTGCTCATAGGCGTGCTGCTCCTGGTCACGGTGCTGCTCAGCATCGCGGTCGGCAGCCGGACCATCCCGTTCGGCGACGTGGTCTCCGCGCTCGGCGGCACCGGCAGCCCGGACGACGTGGTGACCGTGCGCGAGATGCGCATCCCGCGCACCGTCCTCGGCCTGATCGCCGGCGCCGCGCTCGGCCTGGCGGGCGCGCTCATGCAGACGCTCACCCGCAACCCGCTCGCCGACCCCGGCATCTTCGGCGTCAACCACGGCGCGGCCGCGGGCGTGGTCCTCGCGATCACCGTCTTCGGCGTCACCTCGCCGGCCGGGTACGTCTGGTTCGCGTTCGCCGGCGCGGTGCTGGCCACGCTGATCGCCTACGGGGCCAGCGCCGGGCGAGGCGGCACCAACCCGGCCCGGCTCGCGCTGGCCGGCATCGCGGTCCAGTTCGCGCTGGCCGGCGTCAACCAGGCGCTGCAGCTGGCGGACCGCGGCGCGCTGGACCAGATGCGCTACTGGATCGTCGGCTCGATCGCCAACCGCGAGACCGAGACGCTCTGGCGGCTCGCGCCGTTCTTCGCGGCCGGCATCCTGCTCAGCCTGGTGCTGGCCCGCAACCTCAACGCGCTCGCGCTCGGCGACGACACCGCCCGCGCGCTCGGCGCCGGCGTCGGCGCCACCCGGGTCCTGGCACTGGCCGCGGTCACGCTGCTGTGCGGCGCGGCCACGGCGGCGTGCGGGCCGCTCGCATTCATCGGCCTGATGGTGCCGCACATCGTGCGCGCCTTCACCGGCCCGGACCAGCGGTGGGTGCTGCCGTTCAGCATGCTGCTGGCGCCGGTGGTGCTGCTCGGCGCGGACGTGATCGGCCGCGTCGTCGCCCGCCCGGCCGAACTCCAGGTCGGCATCGTCATGGACGTCATCGGGGGGATCGTGTTCATCGCCATCGTGCGTGCCCGCCGGGTGGTGCACCTGTGAACGCCGTACCCCCTCGGGCCTTTGTGGTCACCACCGCCATGGCCGTGGCGCTGCTGGTGATGGCCGCGTTCACGCTGACCACCGGCGACTTCCCGGTGCCCCTGGCCGACGTGATCACCGCGATCGTCGGCGACGCGCCGCCCGCGGCCGAGTTCGTGGTCGGCACGCTGCGGCTGCCCCGGCTGCTGGTCGCGGTGCTGGCCGGGGCCGGCCTCGGCGCGGCCGGCGCGGTCATGCAGAGCCTCAGCCGCAACCCGCTCGGCAGCCCCGACATGATCGGCTTCACGACCGGCGCGGCCACCGGCGGCATCGCGGCCATCCTGCTCACCGCCGGCGGCACGCTCGGCACCTCGCTCGGCGCGGCCGCGGGCGGGCTCTGCACCGCACTGCTCATCCTGCTGCTGGTCGGCCGCCGCGGGCTCGGCGGGTACCGCCTGGTGCTGGTCGGCGTCGGCATCTCCACCGTACTGATGGCCGTCAACGGCTACCTGCTCACCCGTGCCGCGCTCGGCGACGCCCAGCGCGCGGTCGCCTGGCAGGTCGGCAACCTCTCCGGCCGCGACTGGACCCACGTCACCACGGTCGCGGTCACGCTGGCCGTCCTCCTGCCGCTGATCATGCTCTTCCACCGCCGGATGTCCATGCTGGAGCTCGGCGACGACACCGCCACCGCGCTCGGCGTCGGCGTGCTCGCCACCCGGATCGTGCCCATCCTCGCCTCGATCGGGCTGATCGCGGCCGGGATCGCGATGGCCGGGCCGATCCCGTTCGTGGCGCTGGCCGCGCCGCACCTGGCCCGCCGCCTCACCCGCCACCCCGGCCCGAACGTACTGCCCGCCGCCGTGACGGGCGCGCTGCTCACGGTCGTGTCCGACTTCGCGGCCCAGCACGCACTGTCCGTACAGCTCCCGGTCGGCATCGTGACCAGCGTGTTCGGCGGCGTCTACCTGGTGTCGCTGCTGATCGTGCAACGCCGGAGCCGTCGTGCGTGATCTACCCTTCCCCCATGGGGACCGACCTCGACAACGCGGCCCGGGTGACGTACCGGGTGGAGCAGACGTTCCGCTACGCCTACGACAGCCCGGTCACCTCCGTGCGGCAGCGGCTGGTCTGCGTGCCCCGCGCCCGGCACGGTGACCAGGCCCGCCGCCGCCACCGCCTCTCCGTGCACCTCGCGCCGGACGGGCCCGCCGTCCGGGTGCCGCGCCGCAGCGGCCGAGACCGGGCCGGCAACTCCGTGCTGCGCGTGCTGGTCCCGTCCGTCACCTCGTCGCTGGAGTTCCGGCTGGTCGCGGAGCTCTCCCGGGTCCGGGCCGAAGGCCCGCCGCGGCTGCCCTCGGCCGCGCTGCGCGACCCGTCGCTGCTGCGCCCGACCCGGCTGACCGCCGCGGACGACCGGGTGCGCACGCTGGCCTCCGGCTGCGCGGCCGCCGACCCGCTGCTCTTCGCCGAGAACATCAATCACGCGGTACGGCACGCGCTCTCCTACCGCCCCGGCGCGACCGGCGTGACCACGACCGCGGCACAGGCGCTGGCGCTGGGCGCGGGCGTCTGCCAGGACTACGCGCACGTGATGCTGGCCGTGTGCCGTGCCGCCGGCATCCCCGCGCGGTACGTCTCCGGCCACCTGATCGGCGAGGGCGCGAGTCACGCGTGGGTCGAGGTGGTGGTGCCGTCCGGCGACGGTGCGGTCGCCCTGGCCTTCGACCCCTGCAACGACCGCCGCGCCGGCTTCTCCTACGTGACGGTCGCCACCGGCCGCGACTACGCCGACATCCCACCGACCTCGGGCACGTACGTCGGCGCTCCCGGCGGCCGGCTCGTCTCGACGCAGACGGTGAGCGTGCTCGACTGCGCATAGCGCGTCCGAGCCTTACTCGGGTTGTCCGGTCGGCCGCCGCACGCCCGGCCGCCGCCGCACGCCCGGCCGCCGCACGCTCTCGGCCGGGATCCCGGGCGCTGTGCGCCCGAAATTTCAGCATTTAATGAGCTTTCGGCGTCAAGGCCCGGATCCACCGTAGGCAACCGGGCACTCCGTGCCCGAAATTTCGTAAAATAGCGGGCCCGCGGGCTGACTTCGGCCTCACGCCGATCCCCGAAAGCTGACCGAAAAATAGGCCCCGTCGCGGACCGAATTCGAAACTTCTTCACGCTTGGGAGGCATCACCCGAAGGGGTCAGGTGAACTCAGTAGCGGCCGGCTGCCCGAACTCCGGAAACTCAGTGCAGCCAGCGGAGCACCTCGACCGCGGCCTCACGCAACCGCGGATCGGGATCGTGCTCGCGCAGCCGCTCCAGCAGCGGGCGTCCGGCCTGGACCGCCTCGTAGACCCGCAGCAGCAAGACCGACCCGAGCCGCTCCTGGTCCGGCTCCTCGAGCCCGAACAGATAGTGCTCGAACTCGTCGCCGTCCCACGTCCCGGCCTCGAACGCCGCCATCAGCGCCTGGCCCTCCGCCGCCTCCGCCCGTATCTCCGCCAGCGGAAACAGCCCCGCCACCGACCCGCCCGGCGCCTCGGACCCGCCCGAAGTCCCGGACCCGCCCGGCGTACCCGACCCGCCCGGCGTCCCGGACTCGTCCGGTGCGTAGAACGAGGGGTCGCCGATGGCCAGCTCGCCGAGCAGTTCCACCAGCCGGACCCGCTCCGACCCGGTCAGCGGCGACGGGCCGGCCAGGATCTCCAGCAGGAACGGGACCGCGTAGGAGCTGGCCTGATATCTGCTCCCCTGGTGCACGATGCTGCCGCCGAGCTGCCACAGCGCCATCCGCCGGACACCTTCGTCGTCCGAGAGCAGCGCGCGCAGGTGTCCGGGCACGTCCGAGGCCGAACCGTAGGCGTGGCTGAGTCGCCGCCAGGAGATGTCGTCGAGTCCGTCGAGCATCGTCGCATCCTGCTATGCATGCACATATCGACCCGCATCAACTGCAAATACCCGGTGCCGGGCGCTAGGCTGAAACCCGACCGAACCGGGCGCATCGCGAACCAATCGCGCACCGGTCGGCACCCCTTGCACTCTTTTGTCGCAATAAATCTGCAAACAGAACGCATTGACCCTCTTGAGCGGGCTTGCCTACGGTGGTGGCAGAAGGTTTCGGAGTCGTTAACACCGCCGGTCATCGGCCCAACACTCCGAGATCGGAAATATCGCCCCATGGCGCGGTAACGGTCAGGCAGAAGCCCCGGTCCGCGCCGGGCGGTGGCCCTGACCACGCACCTCGCACACCCGGAACGGCCGCGCCCACGGCCGGCCAGGGTCACCGCCTCCCGTCGAGGGGTGTCCACCGCGGACACCCCACCGAAGGAGGAACGGCACATGCAGGACAACACTCCGGTCCGGCACCGCACCGCGCGGCGCCGCACCCTTCCGCTCGCGATCGGCGCCGGTGTCACGGCCGTCGTGCTCGCGGCCGGCATGGGCGCGATCGCCAACGCGGCCGAGGCGCCGCAGACCGATGCCGGCACGGGCACCCTCGCGGCTCCCGCCCTGGTCGGCTGGGCGACGCAGAACGGTGGCACCACCGGTGGCGGCAGCGCCTCCCCGGTCACCGTCACCTCGTCGTCCGCCCTGATCAGCGCCATGCAGTCGAGCAGTGCCGCCGTGATCAACGTGTCCGGCACGATCTCGATCAGCGGCATGCAGAAGGTAGCTTCGAACAAGACGATCCGCGGCGTCGGATCCAGCGCGACGATCACCGGCGGCGGTCTGAACATCGCCAACGCCAAGAACGTGATCATCCAGAACCTGAACTTCCGGAACGCGTCCGACGACTCGATCAACGTGCAGTACTCGACGAACGTCTGGCTGGACCACCTCGACATGGCCAACGGCTACGACGGGTTGCTGGACATCAAGCGGACCAGCAACTTCATCACCGTGTCGTACGTGCACAGCCACGACCACGACAAGAACATGCTGCTCGGGCACAGCGACGACAACGCGAGCGAGGACAACGGCAAGCTGAAGGTGACCTACCACCACAACTGGTTCGACGGCACCAACCAGCGCAACCCGCGGGTCCGCTTCGGCAACCCCGTGCACGTGTTCAACAACTACTACAGCAACGTCGGGTCCTACGGCGTGGCGTCCACCGAGGGCGCGGGCGTGCTCGTCGAGTGCAACTACTTCGAGAACGTCGACGACCCGTACCACCTGGGTGAGGGCGACTCGGGCCCCGGCACGCTGGTGGCGCGCAACAACCACCTGGTCAACTCCGGCTCCGGCCAGACCGGCGGCAGCGTCGCCTCGATCCCCTACTCCTACACCTGCGACACCGCCAGCTCGGTGAAGTCCATCGTCACCGCCGGCGCCGGAACCGGCAAGATCTAACCCCTTCCACGGTACGAGGTGGGCGCCCTCCCAGCAGGCCGCGCAAGCAGGCCGCGCAAGCAGGCCGCGCAAGCAGGCCGCGCAAGCAGGCCGCGCAAGCAGGCCGCGCAAGCAGGCCGCGGGCCGCCTGCGCCGGGCCCGCCCTGCAGATCGCGGACCGGCCGCGTGAGCAAAGGCGGGCCGACGGCGGTTACGGCAGCGAGGCGGCGATCTCCGCGATCGAGCGGCGGCGGCCGGTGTAGAACGGGACCTCCTCGCGGACGTGCCGCCGGGCGCCGGACGCACGCAGGTCGCGCATGAGGTCGACGATCCGGTGCAGCTCGTCCGCCTCGAACGCCAGCATCCACTCGTAGTCGCCCAGCGCGAACGACGCGACCGTGTTGGCCCGCACGTCCGGATAGCCACGCGCCATCTGGCCGTGCTCCTTGAGCAGCGCGCGCCGCTCCTCGTCCGGCAGCAGGTACCACTCGTAGGAGCGGACGAACGGATACACGCACAGGTACGGCCGCGGCTCCTCACCGGCCAGGAACGCCGGGATGTGGCTGCGGTTGAACTCCGCGGGCCGGTGCAGCGCCATCTGCGACCACACCGCGCTGAAGTGCCGCCCGAACGCGGTGCGGCGGAACAGCGAATACGCCTCCTGCAGCGTGTCGCTCGACTCCGCGTGCCACCAGATCATCAGATCCGCGTCCGCACGCAGCCCGGACACGTCGTACGTGCCCCGGACCACCACGCCCTTCGCCTCCAGCTGCGCGAACAGCTCGTCCGTCTCCGCGATCAGATCGTCGCGCAGCGCCGGGAGCGGCGAGTCGGCCTTGAACACCGACCACATCGTGTACCGGATCGAGGCGTTCAACTCCTTGATCCGCCCCGCGTTGGTCTGCTCGCTCATGCGCTCTCCCTGCTCACCGTGCTTGTCTCCACACTTGCCTGCACCACGTCCGCCACCTCGTCGCCCGCGATCTCCCCGGACCGCACGCACAACGGGATGCCGACCCCGTCGTAGCCCGCCCCCGCCAGCACAAGAGTCGGGTGCGAGGCCCGCAGTAGTTCCCGCGCCGACGCGATCCGCCGCCGATGACCGGGCGCGTACTGCGGCAACGCCCCGCCCCACCGCTGCACGATCGTGTCGATCGGCCGCGGCAACGCTCCGGCCAGCCCGGACAGCTCCGCGTGCGCGATCGCCGCCAGTTCCGCGTCGTCGCGCTGGAGCAGGTGTTCCTCGCCGTACCGCCCGACCGATGCGCGCACCTGCACCACACCGTCCGCCCGGCGCAGGTGCGGCCACTTCACGCCGAAGAACGTGGCCGCCTTGATCAGCATCCCCTCGACGCCCGGGATCAGCAGCCCGGAGAGGCGCGGCAGCTCGGCCGCGGGCAGCGCCATGTTCACCAGCGCGAGGCTGGCGTACTCCAGCCCGCCGATCTCGCCCGCCACGGCCGGATCCACGTCCGCCAGCAGTCGCGCCGCGGGCTTCGCGGGCAGCGCCAGCACGACCGCGTCGGCCCGGTGCCGCTCCCCCGCGTCCGGCGTGTTCGCCGCGCCCACGGTCAGCGTCCAGGACCCGTCGCTCGCCCGCACGATCGACCGCACCGGCAGTCCGAGCCGCACGTCGGCCTTTGCCGCCGCAGCCACGGCCTCGACCAGCCGCCCGAGTCCACCGTCGACGGTGGCGAAGATCGGCGGAGACTTCGCCGCACCGCGGCCCGGCCCTGCCTGGTGCCCCGGCCCGGCCACCCGGCCCGGTCCCGCCCCACGCCGCGGCCCGGCGTCGTGATCCGCCCCCGCACCGCCGCCCAGCCCCGCACCGCCGCCCAGCCCCGCACCGCCGGCCAGCCCCGCACCGCCGGCCGCCGCCACGTCACGGCCGAGCCCTGCATCACGGCCAGATCCTGTGCCATGACCCGACGCTGCCCTGGCGCGTGCGGATGCGGCCTTGGCCGCGCGCACCGCGCCCGCCAGCGTTCGCTCGGTGCGGGCGGCGATCGCCAGGCCCGGCACCGTCATGTCCAGGGACAGCTCGTCCGCGCGACCGGCATAGACGCCGCCGAGCAGCGGGTCCACCAGCCGGTCCACCACCTCGTCGCCGAAGCGGCGGCGGGTCAGCGCCCCGATCGCCACGTCCTCGCCGTCGTCCAGCAACGGGCGGCCACCGTCCGCATCCGCGCCCTCGGCGATCCTGGCCACGGACGCCACCTGCGCCGGGTCCTCGGGCACGCCCATCAGCGTGCCGGCCGGGATGTCGCGCAGCGCCCCACCGATCACCAGCGCGGCCTGGGTGGTGCCCGGGTGCACGAGCCGGTCGCCCAGCCCGACCCGCCGGGCCAGCGCCATCGCCGCCGACTCGCCGCCGGCCGGATCGCCTGCGAGGAACGTCTCCGCGCCCAGCTCCTGCGGCGCACCCGCCAGCTCACCGGTCCGCAGCTTCCCGCCGAGCGACGCGCCCTGTTCGAAGATGGTGATCGTCGCGTCCGGCCCCAGCCGCTCCCGCAGCCGCAGCGCCGCCGCGAGCCCCGCGATGCCGCCTCCGACGACCGCGACCCGCTCGTTGCCCATGCCGAACAGCCTGCCACTCCACCCGGCCCGGCCGCCGGGCCGGGTGGCCCGTCTCTCCCCTGCCCTTCGGCCCACCCGCACCGCGCCCGCCCACCACAGAATCACGACCCGGGCCGCGCCCGCCCACCACACGATCGCCACCCGGACGCGCCTGGCCCCGCACGCGATTACCGCCCGGACGCACCCGGCCCAGTATGCGGTCACTGCCCGGACGCGCCCGGCCCGGCACGCGATTACCGCCCGGGTAAGCCCAGCCCGGCACGCGATCACCGCCCGGGTAAGCCCAGCCCGGCACGCGATCACCGCCCGGGTAAGCCCAGCCCGGCACGCGATCACCGCCGGGAAGCGTCCGGCCCCGCGGTCAATCACCGCCCGGACGCGTCCGGTCCTGCGCGAGACCACCGCTCGGAAGCATCCGATCCCGCGCGAGACCGTCACCCGCGCACGCCCGATCAGGCGGCCCCGCCCGTATCTCTCCTCAACCACGTCTCCACCCTGCCGGTCCGCCCCGGCGCGCCACCATGCCTGTGGACAACCCAGATCCCCCGTGACCGATCGCACCGCTCTCGACCGCCGGCGGCCTGCCCAGATGTCACGAGCCGCCTATCGCGGCCACAACCCGCATCGACCGGACCGGCGGCGGCCGACGGCGGCCGGGCGCCGGTTCGCCGGCGCCGTCCTTGACACGACGGCACCGGCTCCGACGCGGCGTGCGGAGCGAAGGCGGAGCCCGCCGCGAGGTTTGCCCGCGGGAGCATGCGGACCGCGACCACGCCGGAAGCGAGAAGATCTGGGTCTGGGGTCTTTCCCAGGCGAGCTCGATCGCCCACGGCAGCGTGCGGGCCGGACCACGCCGGAAGCGGAAATCGGATCTGGTCGTCCCGCGGAACGAACTCAAGGCAGAAAGACGCCGGACGGCCTTCACGCCAGCCGGTGGAACTCGCTGGCGTGGAACACCAGCGGCGGACGCTCCGGCGACGTCGCCACCGCGTGCAGCCGCAGCACGATGATCTCGTGATCGCCCGCCGGCACCCGCTGCACGACCTCGCACTCCAGCCACGCGGTCGCGCCCTCGACGAACACCGCCCCGCTCGCCGACGCCTCCCAGCTGACGCCCGCGAACCGGTCCACCGGCCCGCGCATGGCGAGGCGACGGCAGATGCCGGCCTGGTCCTCGCTGAGCACGCTCAGCCCGAGGCGCGGCCGCCCCGCCAGCCGCGCCCAGGTGGCGGACTTGACGTGCGCGTTGACCGAGACGAGCGGCGGGTCGAGGGAGACGGAGGTGAACGAGCTGGCGGACATGCCGACCGGTTTCCCGTCGGCCAGCGCCGCCACGGCCACGACGCCGCTCGGGAACCGGGAGTAGGCGGCACGCAGCGCCGGCTCGTCCTCCGGCACCCGCGGCAGCTCGACCATGGGCCCGGTTACCGGCCGGAGACCGTGTGGACCAGCTCGACGACGCGGGTGAGCACGTCCGGGTCGGTGTCCGGCAGTACGCCATGGCCGAGGTTGAACACGTGGCCCGGCGCGGCGCGGCCCTCGTCGAGGATGCGGCGTACGTGCTGTTCGACGACCGGCCACGGTGCGAAGAGGACGGCCGGGTCGAGGTTGCCCTGGACCGGTTTTCCGGGGCCGATCTGGGTGAGCGCCTGGTCCAGCGGCGTACGCCAGTCGACGCCGACCACGTCCGCACCGGCCTCGCCCATCGCGCCGAGCAGCAGCGCGGTGCCGACGCCGAAGTGGATGCGGGGTACACCCGCGTCCGCCAGCCCGCCGAGCACCTTCCGCGAGTGGGGCAGCACGTAGCGGCGGTAGTCGGCCTCGGAGAGCGCGCCGGCCCACGAGTCGAAGAGCTGCACCGCGGAGACCCCGGCCCCGATCTGCACGCGGAGGAATTCGAGCGTGATGTCCGCGAGCCGGTCGAGCAGCGCGTTCCACAGGTCGGGTGCGCCGTACATCATGGCCTTGGTCCGCGCGTACGTCCGCGACGGCCCGCCCTCGACAAGGTAGCTGGCCAGTGTGAACGGCGCGCCGGCGAACCCGATGAGCGGCGTCGCGCCCAGCTCGGCGGTGAGCAGCCGGACCGCCTGGTCCACGAACGCGACGTCGTCGCGCGTGATCGGCCGCAGCCGGTCCAGGTCGGCGGCGGCGCGGATCGGCTCCGCGATCACCGGCCCGGTGCCCGCGACGATCTCCAGATCGATGCCGGCGGCCGCGATCGGGACCACGATGTCGCTGAAGAAGATGGCCGCGTCGACGCCGTGCCGGCGGACCGGTTGCAGCGTGATCTCCGCCACCAGCTCGGGCCGGCGGCAGGACTCCAGCATCGGAATGCCCGTGCGTACCTTGCGGTACTCGGGGAGTGAGCGGCCCGCCTGGCGCATGAACCACACCGGGGTGTGGGACGCCGGCCCGCCCCGGCACGCGCGCACGAAAGCGGAGTCTGCGGTGGCCGGGACCTGGGAGGAGGCGTGGGTGGCGCCCGATGCTGTGGTGGTCATCCCCTCCATGCTCGCACGCCCGGGTGACCGGCTCGGCCACGCCCGCGCTTTCCTCCGGGCCGGGCGGAGGGGAAACCCCCGACCGCGTACAACGGACACCCGCGACATGATCGACGCCGATGGCCCCGGCGCGCCGGACGCCGAAGCGGTAAGGCCCGCGCTTAGGCTGCGGGCATGGCACCCTCGACCGTTCTCCCGGAGACGTTCGCGCGTGCCGTAGCCGGCCTGCGCGCCGCCACCCCCCGCCCGGAGATCCTGCTGGAGGAGGTCACCGCTCCGCAGCGGCTGGCTCCTTACGCGTTCGCGCTGAGCGCCACGGTGCTGCGCGACGGCGACGAGGTGGCGACCGGCCGCCTGGTGCTGCTGTACGACCCGGCCGGTCACGAGGCCTGGCAGGGCAGGTTGCGGCTGGTCAGCTACGTCACCGCGGAGCTCGAACCGGAGCTGGCCGCCGACCCGTTACTGCCGGCCGTGGCGTGGACCTGGCTGACGGACGCGCTGGAGTCCCAGGGCGCCGGGCATGCGGCGCTGGCCGGCACGGTCACGCAGACCACGTCCACCCGGTTCGGCGACCTGGCGGGGCCGCCGGCCACGGCCGACATCGAGCTGCGGGCGTCCTGGACGCCGCTCGACGATTCCGATCACGACCTTTCCGTCCATTTGTTCGCCTGGTGCGCGCTGCTGTCCTCCACGGCCGGTCTGCCGCCGCCCGGCGTGACCGCTATCGCCCCGTTCAACCGCTGATCCGGAAGGGCCGGAATGTTTCCGACGCGCCGACGCAGACGCAGAGGCGGGTTAACGTCCGGCAACCCGTAGGGTTACAAGGTGACCGACGAATCACCCCTGCACCGTCGGGACGCGCAACGCCAAGCAGGGGACGGACCGCACAACCCAGCCGACGACCGCCCGATGGCGGAGTCAGACGTGAGGCCCGACCCCTCCAGCGGCGGGGCGGTCCCCTTGCTCGTGCCCCGCGACGGCACGCCTAAGCCCGTGGAAAGCGGTAAGGAGCTGGACGACGCCGTCGCCCGCTTTGCCGCCGGCACCGGGCCCGTGGCTGTCGACGCAGAACGTGCCTCCGGATATCGGTACAGCCAACGGGCCTACCTGGTGCAGTTGCGCCGGGCCGGCGCGGGCACCGTGCTGATCGATCCGCTGCCGCTCGGCGACCTGCGCATCCTGGACACCGCGATCGCCGACGCGGAGTGGGTTCTGCACGCGGCCAATCAGGATCTTCCATGCCTTGCCGAGCTGGGCATGCGGCCACGCCGGTTGTTCGACACCGAGCTCGCGGCGCGCCTGGGCGGCTACGAGCGGGTCGGGCTGGCCGCGCTCACCGAATCGCTGCTCGGCTATTCGCTGGAGAAGCATCACTCCGCGGCGGACTGGTCCAGCCGGCCGTTGCCGGAGTCCTGGCTGACCTACGCGGCGCTCGATGTGGAGATGCTGACCGATCTGCGCGACGTGCTCGCGGACGAGTTGCAGCGTCAGGGCAAGGCCGAATGGGCGGCGGAGGAGTTCGCCGCGCTGGTCGCGTCCGGCGGGCAGCCGCCGAAGGTGCGCACTGATCCGTGGCGGCGCACCTCGGGCATCCATCGGATTCGCGGCCAGCGTGCGCAGGGCCGGGTGCGTGCGCTCTGGTACGCCCGGGACGCCGTGGCCTCGCGCCGCGACTCCGCGCCGGGCCGGGTGCTGCCGGACGCGGCGATCGTGGCCGCGGCCGAGCTGGATCCGCAGGACGAGCGCACGCTGCTCACCGTGCCCGGCTTCGGTGGCCGGTCGGTACGCCGGCTGGCGAAGACCTGGCTGGACGCGTTGCGCGAGGCGCGTGAGCTGCCGGATGCGGATCTTCCGGTCGCCCCGCCGATCGAGGGCCCGCCCCCGCCGCACCGCTGGGCGGATCGGGACCCGGCCGCCGCGTCCCGGCTGGCCCGCTGCCGTGAGGTGGTGCTCCAGGTGGCCGGCGCCCACAACCTGCCGCCGGAGAACCTGATCTCGCCCGACTCGATCCGCCGGCTGGCGTGGACGCCGCCGGAGGAGGTCACGCCCGCGACCGTGGGTGACACGCTGCGCGGTTACAACGCCCGTAACTGGCAGGTCGGCCTGCTGGCGGGCGGTCTGGCGGAGGCGCTGCCACCGCAGGAGTGACGGGTGCGCCGGCGGTGGCCACCCGCCGCCGGCGCCCTCGATCTCGGGTGTGGGCTTGACCATAGGAGAGTTGGCCTGCGAGCCTTCGTTACCGGCGAGTAGCATTGCCGCACACGTTGTGATCTCGCGAGGAGGCCCGCTGTGCCCCGTCAAGTCCGGGACGTCGTCTTTGTCGACGGTGTCCGCACTCCGTTCGGCAAGGCGGGTGGCATGTACGCCGACACCCGCGCCGACGACCTCGTGATCCGCTGCATCCGGGAGCTGCTGGCCCGTAACCCGCAGCTGCCGCCGGAGCGCGTCGAGGAGGTCGCGATCGCGGCCACCACGCAGATCGGCGACCAGGGTCTCACCATCGGCCGCACCGCCGCGCTGCTCTCCGGCCTGCCGAAGAGCGTGCCCGGTTACTCCATCGACCGCATGTGCGCCGGCGCGATGACCGCGGTGACGTCCGTGGCCGGCGGCATCGCGATGGGCGCGTTCGACGTGGCGATCGCGGGTGGTGTCGAGCACATGGGCCGCCACCCGATGGGCGAGGGCGTCGACCCGAACCCGCGGATCCTCGCGGAGAAGCTCGTCGACCCGTCCGCGCTGGTCATGGGCTCGACCGCGGAGAACCTGCACGACCGCGCGCCGCAGATCACCAAGGAGCGCGTGGACGCGTTCGGCCTGGCCTCGCAGGAACGCACCGCGAAGGCGTACGCGGCCGGCAAGCTCCAGCCCGACCTGGTCACCATGGCCGTCCGCGACCCGGAGACCGGCTGGGGCCTGGCAAGTGTCGACGAGGCGCCGCGCGAGACCAGCCTGGAGAAGCTCGCCACGCTGAAGACGCCGTTCCGCCCGCACGGCAAGGTCACCGCCGGCAACGCGGCGGGCCTGAACGACGGCGCCACCGCCAGTCTGATCGCGTCCGAGGACGTGGCCCGCGAGCTGGGCCTGCCGGTCGCGATGCGGCTGGTCTCCTACGGCTACGTCGGCGTGGAGCCGGAAGTGATGGGCGTCGGCCCGATCCCGGCCACGGAGAAGGCGCTGCGCATCGCCGGCCTGGGCATCGAGGACATCGGCCTGTTCGAGCTGAACGAGGCGTTCGCGGTCCAGGTGCTGGCGTTCCTCGACCACTTCGGCATCGCGGACGACGACCCGCGGGTCAACCAGTGGGGCGGCGCGATCGCGATCGGGCACCCGCTCGCCTCCTCCGGCGTCCGGCTGATGACTCAGCTGGCCCGCCAGTTCGCCGAGAACCCGCAGGTCCGATACGGCATCACCGCCATGTGCATCGGCATCGGCATGGGCGGATCGGTCATCTGGGAGAACCCCGCCTGGGAAGGTGACAAGTAAATGACGACCCTCTCCTTTCCGAACGAGGTCGTGACGAAGTCGCTGCTGCGGCTGATCCGCGTGCCGGGCGTGGACCGCCAGGTCGCGCTGATCACGCTGGACAACGGCTTCGACCACAAGAAGCCCAACACGTTCGGCCCCGGCGGGCTGGCGTCGCTTTCGACCGCGATCGACGAGGCGCTCGCGGCGGACCCGGCGTTCATCGCGGTCACCGGCAAGCCGTACATCTTCTGCGTCGGCGCGGACCTCACCGGCGTCCCCCTGCTGGAGTCGCACGCGCAGGCGCTGGAGCTCGGCCGCTACGGCCACCGCGTCTTCGCCAAGCTCAAGGACAGCACGGTCCCGACCTTCGCGTTCGTGAACGGCGCGGCGATGGGCGGCGGCCTCGAGCTGGCGCTGCACTGCCACTACCGGACGCTCTCGTCCGGCGCAGCCGCGCTCGCGCTGCCCGAGGTCTCGCTCGGCCTGGTCCCCGGCTGGGGCGGCACGCAGCTGCTGCCGAACCTGATCGGTCCGGCCAACGCTGCCACGGTGATCATCCAGAACCCGCTGACCCAGAACCGCATGCTCAAGCCGAAGCAGGCTGCCGAGATGGGCATCGCGGACCTGCTGCTGGAGCCGGCCGACTTCCTGGAGCGCTCGCTGACCTGGGCCGCCGGCGTGGTGAACGGCGCGGTCAAGGTCGAGCGTCCCGAGATCGACCGCGACTCGTGGGACGGCGTGCTCTACTTCGCCAAGGCGATGCTGGACAAGCGGCTGCACGGCGCCGTCCCGTCCGCGAACCGCGCGCTGGAACTGATCGGCGTCGCGAAGGGTGCCACGTTCGCGGAGGGCACCGCGCTCGAGGACCAGGCGCTCGCCGACCTGATCTTCAGCGAGGAACTGCGCAGCGGCCTCTACGCCTTCGACCTGGTGCAGCGCCGGGCCAAGAAGCCGGTCGGGGCGCCGTCGCCCGCGCTGGCGAAGAACGTCACCAAGGTGGGCGTGGTCGGCGCCGGCCTGATGGCCTCCCAGCTGGCACTGCTCTTCGCACGACGCCTGCAGGTGCCGGTGGTGCTGACCGACCTGGACCAGGAGCGTGTCGACAAGGGCGTCGCCTACGTCCACGCGGAGATCGAGAAGGCGGTCGGCAAGGGCCGGATGGACGCCGGCACGGCCGCGAAGGTGCGCGCGCTGGTCACCGGCTCGGTCGACCGGTCCGTCTTCGCGGATGCGGACTTCGTCATCGAGGCGGTCTTCGAGGAGCTGTCGGTCAAGAAGCAGGTCTGGGCCGAGCTGGAGAAGATCGTCTCTCCGGACGCGGTGCTGGCCACGAACACCTCCTCGCTGTCGGTCACCGAGATGGCCGCGGAGCTGGAGCACCCGGAGCGCGTGGTCGGCTTCCACTTCTTCAACCCGGTCGCGGTCCTCCCGCTGCTGGAGATCATCCGTGGTGAGCAGACCTCGGACGCGGCGCTCGCCACCGCGTTCGCGGTCGGCAAGCAGCTGCGCAAGAGCTGTGTGCTGGTCAAGGACGCGCCCGCGTTCGTCGCCAACCGGGTGCTGGTCCGCTTCCTCTCGGAGATCCAGTCCGCGATCGACGCGGGCACGCCGCTGGAGGTCGCGGACGCCGCACTCGACCCGCTGGGCCTGCCGATGCGGCCGCTCGCGCTGCTGCAGCTGGTCGGGCCCGCGATCGCCCACCACGTGACGGAGACGCTGCACGCGGCGTTCCCCGACCGGTTCCCGCTCAGCGCGAACCTGAAGGCGCTCGCGGACGCCCGCCTGCCGCTGCTGGTGGACGACGAGATCAACCCGGAGGTCACGGCGCTGCTGACCGTGGGTGACGCGCCGCTCTCCGCGGACGAGGTCCGGCAGCGGGTGCTGAACGGCCTCGCCCAGGAGATCCGCACGCTGCTCGACGAGGGCGTGGTCGCGGAGGCGCAGGACGTCGACCTGTGCATGCTCCTCGGCGCGGGCTGGCCGTTCCACCTCGGCGGCATCACGCCGTACCTGGACCGTACCGGCACGTCCGAGGCGGTCACCGGCCGGAAGTTCCTGCCGCAGGGCGTGGCCTCGCTGGTCTGAGTCACCGGCCCGCCGCCCGTCCCCGCGCTCTCGCCGAGACCGTGGGGGCGGGCGGTCGCCGTTTCCCGGCCGGCACAAGCCTCCACGATGGAACGGAGGGTGACATTTTCCGGTTTCGTCAAGAGCGACACGCCGAGCGACGTGGAGGTACTTCACGAAGAAACAATCCCGGTTCAGGATGTCTGCGACATAATCACGGATCTTGTCGCCGACGAACGGAGCGAAACCGGTGACCCTCTCCCAGCTTCTCCGCATCCGCTGGGCCGTTCGCGCCACCCTGCTACTGGGTGTCGCAGCCTCGGTGGTCGCCAACGTCCTGCACGCCGTCGACAACCCGATCAGCCAGGTCATCGCCGCCTGGCCTCCCTTCGCGTTGCTGCTCACGGTCGAGCTCATCTCACGCGTCCCCGTCCACCGGAAGTCCCTCGCGTTCATCCGGATGCTCGCCACCACGGCCATCGCCGGCATCGCGGCCTGGATCTCCTACTGGCACATGGCCGGTGTCGCCGCCAAGTACGGCGAGACGGGCGCCAGCGCCTACCTGCTCCCGGTGTCGGTGGACGGCCTGATCGTGGTCGCGTCCATCTGCCTGATCGAGCTCGGCGGCCGCATCGCCGAGGAGCAGGCCAAGAAGCGCGCCGCCACCGAGTCGCCCGCACCGGAGACCGCCCCGGCCCGCACCGCCGCCCCGGCGGTCGTGCTCGCGGACGAGGACCGGTACGACAACGACGTGCCGGGCATCGCCGCCCTGGTCCCGCGCCCGCTCGCACCCGAGAAGGCGAGCACCGGCGCATATCCGCAGTTCAGCGCGCCCGACGACGAGTACCTCGACGACTACGAGGACCAGCGCACCACCGCCGACCGCACCGCCGCGGCCGGCGCGATGGCCGTCGCGGCGGGCGAGCGCCGTGACCGTGACCCGCTGACCTCGACCGGCTCCCTGCCGGTGATCACGTCGGACGTGGCCGCCGCGATAGAGGCCGCGCTGAGCGGCAGCCAGGTCACCCGTGGCGTGCGTGGCGGCGCCAGCCCGCGCAACCGGGGCGGCATATCGGCCGTCAGCGGCTCGCTCGGCCGCCCCGCAGGCCAGGACGAATCGGACCAGGCGCAGGACGCTGTGCCGGAACCCGGTCCGGACCGCGTCCCGGCGCAGCGCGCCGCCGGCCCGGCCCGACGCCCCGCCCGCGCGTCCGCCGCCACCTCCACCACCGCGCGCCGCACCACCAGCCGGATAACCGCTCCGGCCGGCGACGACAACGGCGCCCCGCCGGCCGGCGACAAGGACACCACCACCCGCCCGCGCCGGTCCGCCGCCGAGACCGCCGCGCTCGCCGCCGCGATCGAGGCCCGTAGCCCCGGCATCACCGAGGCCGCGGTCGCCGACGAGCTCGGCATCTCCGCCCGGCGTCTGCGCGACATCCGCCGCACCACCGACACCCTCCCCGCCTGACGCGATGAGCCGGCGCGGCCTCGGCCCCGCCGGCTCACGGCGTGAGCGCACCGCACGACGGTGAGCAGCGGCGCGGATATCGCCGCCAGCCCCGCCGGTGCAGGGCCGCGGCCACCTCGTCGGCCACCCCGCACGGATTCCGGAACACGTCGGCACCGTCATAGCGCAACACCCTTCCTCGTAGGCTCCCGCGGACCGGCGCGATGCCGACCGCGACCCGTTCCCGCAGCTCGCCGAGCGCGTGGGTGGTGACGACCGCGGGAACGGGCGGCGGCGTGCCGAGACGCACGCTCGTCCCGAACGCCGGGTAGAGGACCACGCCCTCGCTCCGGTCCGCCGCGCGCCGCGACGGTGTGCCGCACGGCCACCGTTCGCCTTCGGGCAGGCCGTGCGCCCGCTCCACGTCACGCAGGTAGCGCAGCTCCAGGACCGACCGGCAGCCGGTCTCCACGTCCCGCAGCGCGGCCATCAGCTCGGGCCGCCGCCGCACCCGCCCGCGCAGCCCCAGGGCGAGCGTCAGCCGCTCCGGCGAGGTCAGGGACCGGCCGCAGGAGACCGCGATCCAGCCGAGCGCCTCGTCCAGCGCGTCGGTGGTCTCCCACAGGTCGAGGACGGTCTCCTCGACGCGGGTCTGTGGCAGCGTCCGGTGCGGACGGCGGATCCAGGAGGCGCGCCGGGACCGGTGGACGACCACGCCGGGCATCCGCTGCGGGTGCCGACCGGCCGGGACCGTGACGTGGATCGGGCCGTCGCCGCCCGCCGTGAGCCCGGCGACCTCGGCCGCGGACCGGTGGCTGAGCATGGCGCCGGGGCCGGCCGCCAGCACCGCGGCCCAGAACTCCGCCATCCGGCTGAGCGGGCCCGGGAACGTGGCGTAGACGCCGGAGGAGAGCCGTTGCCACCGGCCGCTGGCCAGCCGCCGCTCGATCGCCGACCGGCTGAGGCCGCCGCCCAGCGCCTGCCACCGCGCGACCACGCCGCGCTGCCGCCTGCACGCTTGCTCGAACACGCCTCATACGCTGCCGGTCGCGCCCGGCGTGTCACCAGCCCTGTGGATAACCTCGGGCCGGCGTGACCGATCAGGCCCTCGGCAGCGTCACCGTCACCTCGAGGCCGCCGCCGGGCTGGGCCACGGCTGCCACGGTCCCGCCGTGCGCCTCGCACACCGCCCGCACGATGGACAGCCCCAGGCCGGAGCCGCGCGCGCCGGTACGCTCCCGCCCGCCCCGCCGGAACGGCTCGAACAGGCCCGGCACGTCCGCCTGGTCCACCTCGAACCCGGTGTTGCCGACCACGAGCCGCACCACGCCGCCGCCGGGCGACTCGGTCCGCGCCCACAGCCGCCCGTGCAGGTGGTTGTAGCGGACCGCGTTCTCGATCAGGTTTCCGGCGAGACGTTCCAGCAGCCCCGGGTCGCCCTCCGCCACGGCCGGGCGGAGATCGGTGCTGACGTCCAGCTTGAGCCGCCCGATCTCGTTCTTCTGCGCGGAGAGCGCCGCGTGCACGCCGTCCGCGAGATCGGCCTGCACGGTCCGGGCCAGCCGCCGCCCGGTCTGCGCCTCGCTGCGCGCCAGGATCAGCAGCGCGTCGACCAGCCCGTTGGCCCGCTCCGACGCGTCGCGCACCACGTACGCCATCCGGCGGAACTCCTGCACGTCCGCCTCGTCGTCGGTCACGGTCACGTCGATCTCGGTCCGCATGACCGCCAGCGGTGTGCGCAGCTCGTGCGACGCGTTCGCCACGAACCGCTTCTGCGCCTCGAACGACTCGCCCAGCCGGTCCAGCATCGCGTCGAACGTGGCCGCCAGCTCCGCCACCTCGTCGTTCGCGCCGGTGTACCGGATCCGCTGGTCCAGCGTCTCCTCGCCGAGCCGCTGTGCCATCGCGGTGACCTGGTGCAGCGGCCGCAACGACCGGCCGGCCACCACGTAGGCCGCCACGACGCCGAACAGCCCTATCACGCCGAGCGCCACCAGGCCCTTGGCCAGCAGCTCCGCCCGGGACTGCGCGACGACGAGATCCTGCCACTCGCCGACCGGCAGCCGGGTGCCGTCGCCGAGCTCCACCTCGGTGCCGAGCCGCAGCGAGCTGGCCGGGTGCAGCACGTCGTCGATGGTCAGCCAGGCGACCGCCAGCATGATGGCGCCGGCGCCGACCAGCAGGATCCCGTTGAGCAGCGTCAGCCGCAGTCGCAGTGTGGGCCGCAGCGCCCGGAGCAGCGTGTTCATGCCGCGTCCGGTACGCGGTAGCCGGCCCCGACCACGGTCTCGATCAGCGGCGGGTCGCCGAGCTTGCGGCGCAGCGTGTTGATGGTGACCCGCACGGTGGTGGTGAACGGGTCGGTGTTCGCGTCCCAGACGCGCTCCAGCAGCTCCTCACTGGAGACCACGGCGCCGCGTGCCTTGAGCAGCTCCTCCAGCACGCCGAACTCCTTGTTGGTCAGTTCCAGCAGCGTGCCGGCCCGGGTGGCGATCCGCTTGGCCTGGTCGAGCAGCAGGTCGGCGACGCTGAGCACGGGCGGGGCCTGCGGTGTGGCCCGGCGGCCCAGCGCCTGCACGCGCGCGACCAGCTCCTCGAACGCGAACGGCTTGGGCAGGTAGTCGTCCGCGCCGAGCTGCAGCCCCTCGACCCGGCTTCCGACGCTGGCGCTGGCGGTCAGCATCAGCACGCGGGTGAGCGCGCCGGAGCGGACCAGGTCGGCGCAGATCTGATCGCCGGGCATGCCGGGCAGGTCGCGGTCGAGCACGACCACGTCGTACCGCGTCACGAACGCCATCTCGTGCCCGGTCAGGCCGTCGTAGGCGACGTCGACGGCCATGCCCTTGCGGCGCAGGCCGCGCACGATCGCGTCGGCCAGGTTCCGCTCATCCTCCACGACCAGAATCCGCATGATCCCGCCAATCCACAGAAGACACAGCAACCCGAGACAAGAGGACGCACCCGCCCGAAGCCAATCAGGCCCGGTGTTAAACCACCGTGAGGAAAGGTACTTGATCTTCAGCGGGAGATCGGCAGCTCCCACATCCCGACCTGGTTGTCCTGGGTGCGGCAGAGCAGCACCGTACCGGAGGAGGCGCAGTCCACGCCCACCTCGTGGATCTTCCCGAGCACCCGCAGGGTCAGCGCCCGCACGTCCAGCTCGGCCACGAGCATCTCGGTCGCCGTCGCGTTGACCTGCGTGACCAGCACGCTCTCCGCGGTGCCGTAACGCCCGTACCCGATCATCTGCCACCGCCCGAAGTCCCGCAGCGTCTGCCCGGTGCCGGGGTCGACCACGATCAGCGAGCCCTGTCCGTCCGGATGGCTGCTCGCGTCCGCTACCAGCACCGGCCCTAACCGCAGGTACCCGATCTGGGACGGCCTTTCCCAGCGCACGTCGCCGGTGGCCGGATCGAGCCCGATCGTGCGGTCATCGCCGGTGTGCAGGCAGAACACCGAGTCGTCGCAGTAGGTCCATCCCGTGACGGTCGCGAACTCGCGCTCCCAGGTCAGCCGCAGGTCCGGCAGCGAGTACCCGGAGAGCCGGTCGCCCACCGAGCCCACCGCCACGTTTCCCTGCGCGGTGAGCTGGAGATCCTCGGGGAACTCGGCCGAGGTGACCATCCGGTCGACGGTCGTCTCCCAGATCTCCACCCGTCCGCCCGGCAGCGTCGCCATGAACTGCTCGGCCTCGACATCCGACACCTGCAACTGCGTGCCGGACGGGAACTCGCGCCGCCACATTCGCTCGCCGGTCCCGGTTCGCACGCGCTCCCAGAAGACCGGGCCGTCACTGTCCGTATAGCCGCCGATCGTGAGGAGCAGGATGGACTCCGGCCCGGTGAACACCGGTCCGCCGGTGCCCTCCCACCGCAGCGCGCCGGTCCCGGCGTCCAGTGCGACGAACCGCTGCGCGCCGGGCTCGCCGCTGACGTAGGCCAGCACGACGTCGCCGGCCGCGAGCACGCCGAAGACGTGGTCCGTCGTCAGCGGGCTCTGCCAGCGCCGCTCGCCGCCGGGCACGGAGTGCGCCGTGATGGTCCCGTCGCCCAGCAGGTACAGCGTGCCGCCGTCCACGGAGTACGCATCGCCCGACCCGAGCGGCACGCGCACCTCGGGCAGCACCTGACGCTCAGACCGCGCGGACGCGCCGAGCAGCCCGGCGGCCAGCAGCAGGCAGACCGCCAGCGCGACGACGCGCCCCGGGCCGGGGCCCGGTGGGCGGGAACGCAGGTCCGGACGGTCGTCCGAGACCACGCCGAGATCGATCGAGATCGTCACGCGTCCATCCTAGGAACACGCCTCCATCCCGGGAACACGCCGCATCAGCGCACAGCCGACAGATCCCACATCCCGATCGCGCCGTCCTGAAGCCGGCAGAACAGCGCGTCGTGCTCCGCGTAGCACTGCCCCGCGACCGCTCTGACCTGCGCGAGCACCCGTACCGTCATCGTGGCCTGATCCACCTCGGCAATGGTCGCCGGCGCCGGCGCGAGTGCGAAGCGTGCCACCACCACCGGGTTCGCCGCCGCCTGCGGGGTCCGGGAGCCGATCACCCGCCAGCGCCCGAGGTCCCGGATCGTCCGTCCGGTCCTGATGTCGGCCGCGAGCAGCGACACGTCGCCGCGGTCGAAGGCCCCCACCCCGGCGGTACGGACCGGCCCGTCCGCCAGCAGGAGCGGCCCGGCGCGGGTCAGCCAGGAGTACTCGGCGCTCTCCCACAGCGCCTCCCCGGTGTCCGGATCGAGCGCCAGCACCCGGTCCTCCAGATCCGTCCCGGCGCAGAGCACCTCGGGGCCGCACGCGCCGAGACGCAGCCCGCCCTCGTACTCACGCGCCCACAACCGTTCCAGTCCGGGCAGCGCGTACGCGGTGACGTTCACCCGGTCGATCGTCGGCCACAGCACCAGCGCCCGGTCCCCGTCGATGCTGACGCCGGCCTGCGAGGACGCCTGTGCCGAGGACAGCATCCGGTTCTCCACCAGGTCCCAGACCTGGGCCTGATCGCCCGGCAGCATCACCAGCACCCGGCCGGGGTCGTCCGGGAACGGTGTCCAGTACGCCTCCGCCGGGAACTCGCGCCGCCACAGCCGCTCGCCGGTCGCGGTCCGCACCGCCTCCCAGGCGATCGGTTTCCCCGTCCCGTCGCCGCTCCGGCCGAAGACGGTGACCTCCCCCTCGGTGACCATCGGCCACCCGGCCTGCCGGCTCCACCGGGTCTCGCCCGTGTCCCGGTCCAGCGCGAGGGCGTGCTGCGTGTTGTCCCAGTTCTGCAGCATCGCCAGCAGCGTGTCGCCGCTGCCGGCCTCCACCCAGACGACCTGGAACCGCGGGGGCACCGGTTGCTGCCACAGCCGCTCGCCGCCCGGGACGGCGAAGGCGGTGAGCGTCGCCGGCCCGGCCACGTAGAGCCGGTCCCCGGCCGGGAAGAACGGGTCCACCTCGGCCGCCGGCACCCGCACGCCCGGCAGCGCCCCCTCCCCCGCCCGCGCCGACCCGGTGAGCAGCCCGCCGGCCAGCGCCACGCAGAGCGCCACCGCGACCGCCCGCCGCGTTCCCGGCGGAATCCCCCGGGAGACCGGCTCCGGCGGCTCCCCGGACATCACGCCGAGGTCGATGGTGACCATTCAGGCCGCTTCGGACGGCGAGATCCAGTGCATCAGCGCCCGTGCCGCCTCCAGCACCAGTTCCCGGTCGTGGGTGAGCGCGTACTCGAAGCGCCGCTCCGGCTCGCTCCCGCCGGTACCGAGGTCGCGGGCGGTGAGCGCGGCGGAGAAGTAGGGCCCGACCACGATCACGTTCCACTCGCCGCGCAGCGGATCGTCCTCGCTGAGCCGTGCGCCGCGCACGCCGGTCGCAGGCCGCTCGTCCAGCCCGACGCCGAGCACCGCGACGAACGCGGCCGTGCCCGCGGTCTCCGCGAACCGCTGTGCCACGGCCGGCGTGAAGAACCGGGCCTCCTGGAAGCAGGCGAGCAGCACCGGCGGCTCGACCTCGTCGCGCGCCTTGGACTCCAGGAACCGGCTGATCGGCGCGAGCCGTGCCTTCGTGGTCTGCAGCACCGGACGGGTCGCGGCGACGATCTCGAAGGGCGTCCTCGGCGGTACGGACACCGGCCCGACCCCGTCCGGCGACAGCAGCGGCACCCCGTCGGAGCACACCGAGGGCGGCGACGGCAGCGGTGCCGGCGCGCCGAAGAGCAGGCCCTGCCCGAGCGTGGCCCCCATGGTCCGGGCCATCTCCAGGTGTTCCTCGGTCTCGATCCCCTCCGCGAGGATCACCGCGCCGGTCCGCTCCGCATACGCTATGGCCGCGTTGACCACGTGCGCGACCTCGGCCCGGTGCGGGTTGTGCAGCAGTCCCATGTCCAGCTTGACCACGTCGGGCCGGACCAGCGGCATCAGCGCCAGCGAGGCCGGGTCGCTGCCCACGTCGTCGAACGCCACGCCCCACCCGATCGCCCGGCAGGCCGCGGCCGTGCTGAGCAGCGCGGACGGGTCGTCCCCGATGGCCCGCTCGGTGATCTCGGTGACCACGCGCAGCCGTCCCTGCGCCGCGACGGTGACCGGGAAGAGGTCGTCCGGGCAGGGTGTGCGCAGCGCCATCGGCTCGATGTTGACGAACAGCGTCATCGAGTCGTCGAGCCCGGCGGCCAGCGCGGCCTGATAGGCCCGGACGCGGCAGATCCAGTCCAGCTCGGCGGCGCGCCCGATCTCCCGGGCCGCCTCGAACAGCGCCATCGGCGCCTGCCAGGGCGTGCCGGCCGGGCCGCGGCTGAGCGCCTCGTAGCCGACCGGCTCGCGGCGGTCCAGGTCGACGAGCGGCTGGAACAGCGTGGTGACCGCGCGCGTGTCGATGATGTCGTCGACCGTGCGGATCTGCTGCGCGGAGCCGGTGACGGTCACGGCCGTACCCCCTCCAGCTGCCAGACCCGGATCTCCTCCAGCTCGGTGCGGCACGCGACCATGGTGACCGTGGACTGGCAGTCGAACGCGCCGGACGCGAGGCTGCCCAGCTCACGCGGCGCGCCGGACGCGGGCAGCGCGGCGAGCCACACCCGGCCGTCGCCGTCGCGGGTGAGCAGCACCGGCGCCTCGGCGGTCCGCCCGGACACGGTGGAGCTGGGCGGCACCAGCGTCCAGCCGGGCAGCGCCTCGGGGGTGCCGCCTGGCTCGGGCGCGATGCGCAGATCCTTCTCGTCCGTCTGCGGGACGAGCAGCGTGTGACCGCCCTGCCGGTGCACGGAGGCGGAGCGGACCGCGTAGGACACCGCGCCGGTCGCCGGGTCGAGCAGCCGCAGGTCGGAGACCTCGGTCGCGCAGGGCACGTCCTCGCAGCCGGTGACCACCATGTTTCCCGGCATGCGCAGGTGCCAGGCTTCTGCCAGCGTGTCCGGCCGGTACGCGAACGTCTGCCCGCCCCGCCGCCCGGACTGCTGCGCGATGATCAGCTCGTCCGAGACCGAGAACCCCTCGATCGCGAACCCGCCGGTGAGCAGCGTGGACCGCAGCACGTCGCCGCTGCGCGCGTCCAGCACCTGCACGCCGGACTGGTCCGCGACCACCACCTCGGTGGTGCCGGGCCGGGCCGCCTGCCGCGCGCTGCCGCCGAAGCTCCTGGTCCAGAGCGTGCCGCCGGTCGCGAGGTCGACCGCGCTGAGCGTGGTGGAGTCCGGCGCGGGGAAGAACCGGTTGCCGTTGGTGTCCAGGAACTCGGGGGCGCCGTCCGCGGGCACGCCGGTGAAGGCGGTGGCCGTGATCAGCCCGGTGCGGCCGTCGGCCAGCGGCTCGACCTGCGCGCCGAGCGACCACAGTTCGTCGCCGGTGAGCGCGTCGACGGCGGCGGTCTGGGCGGTGCCGGACCGGTTCACGTTGATCAGCAGCGTGTTGCCGGCCTCGCGCAGGAACACCGCGTCGCCGTAGCGGGACGCGGTCTGCCAGAGGCGCCGGCCGTTCAGCGTGTACGCGGACAGCGTCGGCCCGGCCCCGCCGGTGTAGATGTAGAGCCGCTGGTCGCTGAGCGTCATCGAGGCGCCGGCCGGCACCCGCAGCGTGGCGGTCTGATCCAGGTAGCGCGCGATCGGCACCGAGCCGGCCAGACCCAGCAATAGACATAGAGTGATTGCCGAGGCGACCCAGCGTGACCCGCGTATCCAGTCGCGCGGCGCCGGCGCCCCCTCCCGCACCGTCTCCTCGCGCAGGTCCAGCTCGATCACGCCGGCGCACCCACCCGCAGCACACGCTCAGTCAAGCGCCCACACCCCCAAGATCCCGCCCCCTTGACGGCAGGCCAGCACACCACCGCCGGCGCGACAACCGCCCGAGGCCGCGGGAATCGCGCCAAGGACACGCACCGACCGCCGATCGGAGGCCACCGTGGCGACGAGCGTATCCCCGCGGGCGGGGTCAGGGTGAGCCAACACGACGGCATCGGTCACACTCGTCACCTGCTGCCACGCGCTGAGGTCGAGCAGTGACCCACCGGTCATGGGTTCGACCAGGGCAAGCTGCGCGTCCACGCCGGTCGGTCGTCCATACGCGACCGTCACGTCACCCCACGTGAGCGCGCGCCGCCAGGACTGACTGACCCAGGCGTTCGTGCCGTCGTCCGCCCGGATCGCGCGTACCCCGATCGTGGTGCCCAGACAGACCAGCCCGCCGCACTCGTCCACGCTCTGCAGGCCGCCGACCGTGCGCGACCACAGCGGTTCCAGCGTGCCCGCGTCGTACCCGCTGATCCTGCTCGTGTTCTCCCCGGGGTGCCGCAACACGATCGTGTCGCCGACCAGCAACGGGTTGTCCGGCGCATACGCGGCGGCGGGAAACTCGCCGGACGCGCGCACCCCGGCGTCGGCCGCATCGCGGATCTCCACCGTGCCGTCGTCGCGCACCAGCAGGAACCGCCCGTCCGGCAAGGGCGTGACGACCGCGGTCGACGGCAGCACGATCGACCAACGGCGCATGCCGAACGCGTCCAGGCCGTCGATCGTGCCGGAGAGCCGCCGGCCGGAGGACGAGACGCTCGGCACGTCCGTCACGGCCAGCAGCACGTCCGAGCCGGGCAGCGTGATCAGCCGGCCCCCGTTCCGCCAGCGCGGGCGCCCGGTCGGCGCGTGCACCACGAGGCTCTCCAGCGCGCGGCCGATCCCGTTGAGCGCGCCGATCACCAGCAGGTCGCCGACGCGGGCCAGCGAGTGCCGCTCCGCCTCCGTCACCGGCAGTGTCCAGACCAGATCCAGATCCGGCACGCGGTACGCCGTGACCGTCGACTTCTCGGCCACCACCAGCAGGTCCCCGGCCAGTGCGAAGTCGTCCCCGGCCGCGATCGTCAGCTGACCCGTGCTCCACCCGGTGGTGGAGCGCACCGGCCCCGACCCGGCGACCGTGAACGCGACCAGCACCGCGAGCAGCGCGGCCAGCACCGTCCGGGACGGGCGGGGGAAGCCGTCAGCGCCGCCGGGCCCGTCCGGCTCGTCGATGGGAATGCCCAGGTC
The DNA here is from genome assembly GCF_000717135.1 of Catenuloplanes japonicus. Lineage (GTDB taxonomy): Bacteria > Actinomycetota > Actinomycetes > Mycobacteriales > Micromonosporaceae > Catenuloplanes > Catenuloplanes japonicus. The sequence goes on along the minus strand of NZ_JNXY01000033.1, from coordinate 162,993 downwards.
AATGGTCACCTCAGCCGGCACGAGGCGAATGTACCGCCCGCGGATGACAACACATCGAAAGCCGAGAATCCGATCGGTACGAAGGAGAACTTAAGGGACAGCTAACCGCCGGCCAATGGAGTCGTACCGCTGCGCATGATCTGGTATTTCTCAGCCGCTCGGCCCATGGCGGCGCCGTCGGCCGCACCGGAAAGCAGGAGTTATGCCCACAAAGAGGCGTCTCTACGCGGGCCTCGCCGCGACCGCCATCGTCGGGTTCACGACCGCCGCGCTCGCGCTGACCGTGCCGCCCGCGTCCGCGTCCACGCTGTTCAGTGAGGACTTCGAGGCCGGCGCACCGGCCGGCTGGTCCACCGCGGGCGGCGACTGGTCCGTGGTCGAGGACGGCTCACTGGCCTACCGGCAGTCCAAGGGCACCGGCGCGGCGGCCCGGGTCCTCGCCGGCGAGCCGGACTGGACCGACTACGCGGTCCGCGCCCGGGTCAGACCGATCACGGTGGACGGGGGCGGCTTCGCCGGGGTGGCGGTCCGCGCGTCCGACCCGGCCACCATGTACCGGCTGGTCCTGACCTCGGCCGGCACCGCGGAACTGCACGCGGTCCGGGGCGGCGAGGTCACGGTGCTGGGCGCGGCGCCGGTCGCTGCCGCGATCGGCACGTTCCACACGCTCGACGTGCGGGCGGACGACGACACGATCACCGGCTGGGTCGACGGCGCGCTGATCGGCACCGGCACCGCCGAGGCCTCCGACCGGGGCCGCCTCGGCCTGGTCACCTCGCTCGCCACCGCCTCCTTCGACGACATCTCCGCCGTCACCCCCGGCGAGGACGACCCCGCCCCCGGCCAGGACGGCAGCGCCCCGGTACCGACCCGGTCGTGAGGCGACCTCACCGGACGGGAAAGGGCCTCTCTCCGCACCCGGAGAAAGGCCCTTTTTCACACCATCAGAAACCTCAGTGGGTACGCACCGGAACCACCCGCGACGCCCACTTCACCACGTCGCGCGTCACGTCCTGCGCCGTGATGCCCAGGTCCGCCAGGATCTGCGCACGCGTGCCGTACGGGTGCCAGTCGTTGGGCACGCCGATGTCACGCAGCGGCACGTCCACCTCCGCGTCGCGCAGCGCCTTGGCCAGCGCGTCGCCGACGCCGCCGTTGCGCACGCCGTCCTCCAGCGTGACGACCAGGCGGTGCTCGCGGCTCAGCGCCACCAGCTCGATCGGCACCGGGCGGACCCAGCGCGGGTCGACCACGGTGACGCTGTAGCCCTGCGCGGCCGCACGCTCCGCGACCTCCATGCCGAGGTGCGCGAACGCGCCCACGGCGACGATCAGCACGTCCCTCGTGCCGTCGGACGAAGCACCGTGCTCGGCGAGGATGTCCACCCCGCCGGAGACGCCGTCCGAACCACCGATGCGACGCAGCGCCGGGAGATCGGCGGGGACCGAGCCGGTCGGGAAGCGCAGGATGGTCGGGCCGTCGTCGACCGTCACCGCCTCGCGAAGCTCCTCACGCAGCGTCGCCGCGTCGCGCGGGGCCGCGATCCGCAGGCCGGGAACCACGCCGAAGACCGCCATGTCCCAGACGCCGTAGTGACTCGGCCCGTCCGGTCCGGTGATGCCGGCCCGGTCCAGCACGAACGTGACCGGCAGCCGGTGCATGGCCACGTCCAGCAGCACCTGGTCGAACGCGCGGTTCAGGAACGTGGCGTAGACCGCGACCACCGGGTGCATCCCGGCCAGCGCGAGCCCGGCCGCGGAGGTGGCCGCGTGCTGCTCCGCGATGCCCACGTCGTAGACGCGCTCCGGGTACTTCTTCGCGAGCTTCGCGATGCCGGTCGGCTCGGCCATGGCCGCGGTGATGCCGACGACGTCGGGGCGCTCGTCCGCGACCGAGACCAGCTCGTCCGCGAAGACGCCGGTCCACTTGACGGAGGAGGACGCGAGCAGCTTGCCGCTCTCGGCGTCGAAGACACCGGGGCTGTGCAGGCAGTCCGCCTCGTCCTCCTCGGCCGGGCGGTAACCGAAGCCCTTCCGGGTCACCGCGTGCACGATCACCGGGCCGTTGAAGCCCTTGGCGCGGCGCAGCGCGGAGTCGACCGCGGCCTGGTCGTGCCCGTCGATCGGGCCGATGTACTTCAGGCCGAGGTCCTCGAACATGGACTGCGGCGCGACCGCGTCCTTGATGCCGCGCTTGACCGCGTGCAGCACCTCGTAGACCGGCTTGCCGACCAGCGGCGTGGCGCCGAGCGAGTCCTTGACCAGGTCGAGAACCTTCTCGTAGCCCGGGTTGAGCCGCAGCGTGGCCAGGTGGTCGGAGAGGCCGCCGATCGTGGGCGCGTAGGAGCGGCCGTTGTCGTTCACGATGATGACCAGGCGGTTGTCGGTGGCGGCGATGTTGTTCAGCGCCTCCCAGCACATGCCGCCGGTGAGCGCGCCGTCGCCGACCATGGCGACCACGTGCCGGTCCTCGCCGCGCAGCGCATAGGCCTTCGCCATGCCGTCCGCGTAGGAGAGCGCGGTGGAGGCGTGCGAGTTCTCGATGAGGTCGTGCTCGCTCTCGGCCTGCGAGGGGTAGCCGGAGAGGCCGCCGCGCTGCCGCAGCAGGTCGAAGCCGTCCTGACGCCCGGTCAGGATCTTGTGCACGTACGCCTGATGGCCGGTGTCGAAGAGGAACCGGTCGCGCGGCGAGTCGAACACCCGGTGCATGCCGAGCGTGAGCTCCACGACGCCGAGGTTGGGTCCCAGGTGACCACCGGTCCGCGAGACCTTCGCCACCAGGAAGTCCCGGATCTCCGCGGCCACCACCGACAGCTGTTCCGCCGTCAGGCGCTTGAGATCCTGCGGCCCGGCGATCGTGCCGAGAAGGCGGCCGTCAGTCACCTGATCCTCTTCAACGCTCATGAGGTGCCAGTCTAATGGTGGACGCCAGCCGGCCCACCTTCCGAGACCATCGCGTGATCAAGGAACAGGGCGAGCCGCATCACCCGAGCGGAGGACCAAAACCCCATAAAACCCCTAAAGGGGTACGATGGGCAGAGCTTTTTATCCAGAAGGTCGGTTTCATGAACGCTCAGTCGTCCGCACAACCTTCACCGAACCTCCCCCTGCCGAGCCGCCGGCCGACCGTGCCGCGCCCCTCCCACGAGACGCGACCCATGGACAACCCGCAGTCCGGCTGGAACCCGCACCCGGCCCCGCGCGACCTCCGCGGCGCGCCCGCGGCCGCCCACATCCTCGGGATGATCGCGATCGGCGTCCTCGCTGTCGCGCTGGCGCCGATCGCCATCCCGGTCATCCTCTGGATCCGCTTCCGCGACCGCCGCCGCTGATCCGCACGCCGCCGAGATCCGCACGGCACAGCCCGAGCCCGCACGCCGCGACAGAGGCCCGCGTGCCACGGCTGAGCCACACGCGTCGCTCAGCGCACCGGCGGCAGCAGCAAGCCCACGCACTCCACGTGGTGCGTCATCGGGAACAGGTCGAACGCGCGCAGCGACGCCAGCCGCCACCCCGCCGCCCGGAACCCGGCCACGTCCCGCGCGAACGCGGCCGGATCACACGCCACGTACGCCACCGCGCGCGCCTGCGTCCGCGCGATCGCCTTGACCACGGCCGCGCCCGCCCCGGACCGGGGCGGGTCCAGCACGATCAGGTCCACCGGTCTCGGCAGCCGCCCCTGGCGCAGCGCGGTCTCCACCTTCGCCTCGACCACCGCGACGCCCGGCAGGTCGGCCAGGTTGCGCCGGGCCGCGGCCACGCCCTGCGGCGCGGACTCGACCACGGTCACCGGCCCGGTCGGCCCGACCGCCTCGGCCAGTGCGGACGCGAACAGCCCGGCGCCGCCGTAGAGGTCCCAGGCCGCCTCGCCCGGCTGCGGTGCCAGCAACTCCAGCACGGTCGCGGCCAGCGTGTCCGCGGCGGCCGGGTGCACCTGCCAGAACGCGTCGCCCGGGATCGTCCACTCGCGGCCGGCCGCCTTCTCGCGCACCTCGCCGGAGGCCGCGGCGCCGTCCAGGACGTCTGATTCCTCACTCACGGACACCGCGCGCCGCGGTGTCACCAGCACGTCGCCGCCGCCGGACGCCACCACGTGCACCTCGTCCGCCTCCGGCCAGCTCCGGGACGTGACCGGCGCGTCCTGGATCGCCGGGTGCGCGATCAGGCACCGGTCGACCGGCACCACCTCGTGCGAGCGGTGCTTGAGCAGCCCGGCCCGGTCGCGGCCGTCGACCGCGTACCGCACGCGGGTGCGCCAGCCCAGCCCGTCACCGGGGAGCGGCTCCACCCGTACCCCCAGAGCCTGCACGTGATCCTGGGGCAGCTTCCCGATGCGGAGCAGCTGCTCGGTCACGACGGAGGCCTTCCAGGACAGCTGCGCGGGCGGCGCGACGTGCTGCAGGTCGCAGCCGCCACAGCCGTCCGGATGCGCGAACGCGCAGGGCGCGGTGACCCGGTCCGCGGACGGCGTCAGGATCTCCACCGCGTCCGCGCGCGCGAAGCCCCGGTGCACCTCGGTGACCTGCGCGATCACCCGCTCGCCGGGCAGCGCGTGCCGCACGAACAGCACCGGGCCGCCGTCGCCGCCGACCCGGGCCACGCAGTGCCCGCCGTGCGCCACCGCGCCGACCGTCACCTCGACGCGCTCGCCCTCGCCGGGCATCTCCACCTGTGTCACTTCTGCTCTGCTCCGGTTTCTTCCAACGTGGGGGCGCCGGCGCGCGGACCGCGTGCGGGCCCCCGGGTCAGCGCCTGGTCGAGCCGGTTCAGGTCACGGCCGGCGCTGGACTGCAGCTGCCAGGGCACGCTGGTGACCATGACGCCGGGCTCGAAGAGCAGCCGGGTCTTCAGGCGCAGCGCGCTCTGATTGTGCAGCAGGTTCTCCCACCACTTGCCGACGACGTACTCCGGGATGAAGACCGTGACCACGTCGCGCGGCGAGTCCCGCCGCACGCCCTTCACGTAGTCGATGATCGGCCGGGTGATCTCCCGGTACGGCGAGTCGACCACGGTCAGCGGTATCGGGATCTCCCGCGCCTCCCACTCCTGGAGCACCTGCCGGGTGTCCAGCGGGTCGACGCCCACGGTCACCGCGGTCAGCGTGTCCGGCCGGGTCGCCTGTGCGTAGGCCAGCGCGCGCAGCGTCGGCATGTGCACCTTGCTGACCAGCACGATCGCGTGGTTGCGGGACGGCAGTACGTACCGTTCCGCGGTCGGTGCCAGCTCGGCCGCGACCCGGTCGTAGTGCTTCCGGATGCCCAGCATGAGCACGAAGATGCACGCCATCGCCGCGATCGCGATCCACGCGCCGAGCAGGAACTTCGTGATCAGCACGATGACCAGCACCACGCCGGTGAGCACCATGCCGAACGTGTTGATCGCCTTCGACCGGTGCATGCGCCGCCGCTCGGCCGGGTCGCGCTCGGTACGCAGATGACGCGTCCAGTGCCGGATCATCCCGGCCTGGGACAGTGTGAACGACACGAACACGCCCACGATGTAGAGCTGGATCAGCCGGGTCACCTCGGCCTGGAACGCCACGATCAGCACCACGGCCGCGACCGCCAGGAACACGATGCCGTTGGAGAACGCCAGCCGGTCGCCGCGCGTGTGCAGCTGGCGGGGCAGGTACCGGTCCTGCGCCAGGATCGAGCCGAGCACCGGGAAGCCGTTGTACGCGGTGTTCGCGGCCAGGAACAGGATGAGTGCGGTCGCGCCGGCCACGACGTAGAGCATCACCGACCCGGCCCCGAAGATCGCCTCGCCGAGCTGGGTGGTGACCGTCTTCTGCACGTAGCCGGGCGGGCCGCCGACGATCTGCCGCATCGGGTCCTCGACGTACTGCAGGTGGGTCGCCTGCGCCAGCCAGATGATGCCGACCAGCATCCCGATCGCCACGGTCCCGAGCAGCAGCAGCGTGGTCGCCGCGTTCTTGCTCTTCGGCTCCTTGAACGCGGGCACGCCGTTGGAGATCGCCTCCACGCCGGTCAGCGCCGCGCAGCCGGAGGAGAACGTGCGCAGCAGCAGGAACACCAGGAACACGTCGGAGAGGTGCTCCTCCTCCGCACGGATCTCCAGGCTCGCGCTGGGCGCCTCCAGCGGCTGGCCGAGCACGACGATCCGGACCAGCCCGGTGAGGATCATCCCGACGATAATGATCATGAAGCCGTAGGTGGGGACCGCGAACGCGTTCCCCGACTCGCGGATGCCGCGCAGGTTCAGCGCGGTCAGCACCGCCACCGCGATCAGCGCGATCGTGACCTTGTGCGTGTCCACGAACGGCACGACCGAGCCCAGGTTCGCCACGCCCGACGAGACCGACACCGCGACCGTCAGCACGTAGTCGACCAGCAGCGCGCTCGCCACCGCCACGCCGTACCGCGGCCCCAGGTTGACGGTCGCCACCTCGTAGTCGCCGCCACCGGACGGGTACGCGTGCACGTTCTGCCGGTAGCTGGCCACCACGGTCAGCATCACGACCACGACCGCCAGCGCGACCCACGGCGAGTACAGGTACGCCGTGGCACCCGCGATCGACAGCGTCAGCAGGATCTCGTCCGGCGCGTAGGCCACGCTGGACAGCGCGTCGGAGGCGAACACGGGGAGCGCGATCCGCTTCGGCAACAGCGTGTGCTGCAGCCGGTCGGACCGGAACGGTCGCCCCAGCAGCAGGCGCTTCACGAGTGAGGTGGGACGGGCCACAACGGGTAAGGGTACGGCCACCGGATCACCACGGCGACGGGCGCGCCCGATGCCGCGGCAACCGCCGGATCATGGCACGCTTCCACTCGGACGCACGCCGCTGACAGGGGGCTTCGGTGCACATCGTGATCATGGGTTGCGGGCGGGTCGGTTCGACCCTCGCCCACAGCCTGGAGGAGCGCGGCCACTCGGTGGCCGTCATCGATCAGAACGCGGACGCGTTCCGCCGCCTCGGCCCGGAGTTCGGCGGCCTCATCGTCACCGGCATCGGGTTCGACCGCGAGGTGCTCCGCGAGGCCGGCATCGAGCGTGCGGACGGCTTCGCGGCCGTCTCCAGCGGCGACAACTCCAACATCATCTCGGCCCGGCTGGCCCGCGAGACGTTCGGCGTGCCGCGGGTGGCCGCGCGCATCTACGACCAGAAGCGCGCGGAGGTCTACGAGCGCCTCGGCATCCCCACGGTCGCCACCGTCCGCTGGACCGCGGATCGCATCCTGCGCCAGGTGCTCGCCACCGGCGGCCTGGAGGTGTTCCGCGACCCGACCAGCACGGTCTCGATCATCGAGGTGCCGGTGCACGACGCCTGGATCGGCCGCAAGCTCTCCGCGTTGGAGGCCGCGGCCGGCGCCCGTACCGCGTACGTGATGCGTTTCGGCCTCGGCCACCTCCCCACGGCGTCCACCATGGTCCAGGACGGCGACCAGGTCTTCATGCTGGTCACGGACGAGATCGCCGACACCGTCCGCCGCCGCACCGGCACCGCACCCGAAGGAGCGCACTGACATGCGCGTCGCCATCGCCGGAGCCGGCAACGTCGGCCGGTCCATCGCCCAGGAGCTGATCGGCAACGGCCACGAGGTCATGCTGCTCGAACGCGACCCGAAGATGCTGCGGCCCGAGCGCGTGCCGCAGGCCGAGTGGGTGCTGGCCGACGCCTGCGAGGTCGCCAGCCTGGAGGAGGCCGAGATCGCCCAGTGCGACGTGGTCGTGGCCGCCACCGGCGACGACAAGGTCAACCTGGTCGTCTCGCTGCTCGCCAAGACCGAGTTCGCGGTCGCGCGCGTCATCGCCCGGATCAACCGCGCCGAGAACGAATGGCTCTTCACCGACCAGTGGGGCGTCGATGTCGCGGTCTCCACGCCACGCCTGATGGCCGCGCTGGTCGAGGAGGCGGTCACGGTCGGCGATCTGGTCCGGCTGATGACGTTCCGCCAGGGCGAGGCGAACCTGGTCGAGATCACGCTCCCGCCGGACGCGCCCTACGTCGGCCACCCGGTCCGCACGGTCCCGCTCCCCCGCGACTGTGCGCTGACCGCGATCCTGCGCGGCAAGCGCGTCCTGGTCCCGCGCCCGGACGACCCGCTGGAGGCCGGCGACGAGCTCATCCTCGTCTGCATCGCGGAGGCCGAGGACGAGGTCCGCGCCGTCATCCTCGGCCCGGACGCACCCCACAACCTCTGAAAGCCTTTTTCCCGCTTCCGGCGTGGTCCGGCAGCGCTGCTCCCGCGGGCACCGGTCGGCCGCAGGCGGCCTCCCTGCCGGTCCCGCGGGGGTCCGGCAGATCAAGACCCCGTCGCGGGCGGGCCGGTGCGGCCACGTCACGCCGCCGGGTCGTCCGCTGATCCCGCGTCACACCGCCGACCGGGCCCGCGTCACCCTGCGGACCGGGCCCGCGTCACGCCGCCGACCGGGCCCGTCAGGCGCGGTCGGTCTCCGTCAGGCGCGGTCGGTCTCCGGGACCAGCGCCTCGGAGGCCCTGGTCGTGCGCCGGACGGCCCACACCGTCAGCGCCAGCATGCCCACGTAGATCGGCCAGCTGACCGCCAGCCGCGCCACGCCCAGCAGGTCCGGCTGCTTCGCGATGTAGAGCACCGCCTGCACGCCCGCCCGCACCACCAGCGACCCGGCCCAGGCCAGCGTCAGCCACTGAAACGTACGGAACAGCGCCGGGTTGTCCCGCCAGTCGTGCTTGCCGCCGGCCGAGATGATCGCCCAGATGTAACCGATCAGCGGCTTCCGCACCCCGACGGAGATGACCAGCGCCGCGGCCTGCGCGAACGTCAGCAGGATGCCCGGCAGGTAGAAGTCGCGGGCCTCGCCGGAGCGCGCCGCCAGGTATGCCCCCAGCGCGATGCCGAACAGCCCGTTCACCGCGTGGCGGATCGGCTGCTTGCGGATCAGCCGGTAGATCGCGATCGCCACCGCGGTGCCCACCGCGCCGAAGATCGCCGGGTACAGGTCCCACACGAAGTTGAGCAGCACGAACGCGCAGACCGGGATGCTCGACTCGATCAGCCCGCGGATGCCGCCGAGCTGCTCCGACATCTGCTCGGAGATCGTCGGGATCCGCTCCTCCTCCGGCTCCTCCTCCGGCTCCTCCTCGGGGTCCGGATCCGCTGATGCGGCCACCGCGTCCCGGACCGCGCCGGGCGAGTAAGGATCGTACGGATCGGCTGCTCTGTCGGGACCAGTCATGCTCACCTGGGCGCTTCCAGCTCGTAATGCGGGTTGTATATCACTTTACGGTCATCACGGACGGCGATCCGTCCGCGGGCCGTCAGCTGCCGGCCCGGCTCGATCCCGGCGATGTGCCGGCGACCGAGCCAGACCAGCGTGATCACGTCGCTGCCGTCGTAGAGGTCCGCCTCCAGCGTCGGCAGATTGGTCCGGGGTGTGTAGACGACCGTGCGCAGCCGGCCGGACACCGAGGCCAGCTGGCCGCGCAGACAGGTCCCGACCGGGGTGGCGCCGCACTCCGCGCTCTCCCGCTGCAACTCCTCCGCGTCCAGCTCGGCCTCGGAGGCGGTGAGCCGCTGAAGGAACCGGCGCAACGTCGACCGTCGCTCATCGATCGTCATGGTGCGGATGCCACCCTTCTCGGCCGGTCAGCGCGGCGATGCCGGTCCGGCCCTGGGAAACCCAGCCCCGATCCGCTGTCCGACCAGAGTACGCCCCGCGGGCCGCTACGACCGGGGACGCGGCGACGGCCTGCGGCGCTGCTCGTCCGCCGGGGGCTCGGCGGCCGGCACCGGGGCCTGCTGCGCCGCCACCTCCTTCGGCAGCCGCAGCGGCAGCGGCTCCTTCACCGGCTTCGCCTCGTTGCCCCGGTCCACGACCAGGCCGCGCAGGCACTCGCCGAGCAGCGGCGCGCTGGCCGGCGCGGTCGCCACCGGCCCCTGGAAGACCGCCTGCACCATCCAGCGCGGCCCGTCGACGCCGGCGATCCGCAGGTCGACCGGGCCGTTCGGGGTGGGCACGCGGGCCAGCAGCTCGACGCCGTACGGCCCCTCGGTCTCCTGCAGCTGCCCGCCCTGGGAGACCAGCGACGCGCCGACCTCCTCGCGGACCTCCTCCCAGATGCCCTCGCTGCGCGGCGCCGCTACCGCGATCAGCTGGAGCGTGCTCGGCCCCTCGCCCAGCACCACCTGCTGGACCTGGCCCTCGGGACCGGCCTGGACGCGCACCTCTACGCCCGGCACGGCCGGGATCTGCATGCTGCCCAGGTCGAGGCGCTGCACGCCCTCCGGCGCGTCGCTCACGTCGTACGGCCCGGTGGTCCCGGCCGACTCCGTGGCGGTCGGAATCGGGGTTTCCTCGGCACGCGCGTGACGCCCGCCCCGCGAGAAGATCGCCATGATCACCTTTCCGGATGAACCGAGATGTCGTTGATGGTCGGAGAACTCGGAGAACCTAGAGAGCCGCGTGCCCGCCGGTCGACCCGTGCCCGCCGTCGCCGCGCACGGAGTCCGGCAGCGCGTCGACGACCTCGAAGACGGCACGCGACACCCGCTGCACCACGAGTTGGGCGATCCGGTCGCCCCGCGCGATCTTCGCGGTCCGCGCCGGATCGTGGTTGATGAGATTCACCAGGATCTCGCCCCGGTAGCCGGCGTCGACCGTACCCGGCGCGTTCAGCAGCGTCACGCCCAGGCGGGCGGCCAGCCCGGACCTCGGGTGCACCAGCCCCACGAACCCCTCCGGCAACGCCAGCGCCACCCCGGTCTTCACCAGCGCGCGGTGGCCGGGCAGCAGCTCCACGTCCTCGGCGGCGTACAGGTCGGCGCCCGCGTCCCCCGGGTGCGAGTAGGCGGGAATCGGCAGGTCCGGGTCGAGTCGCTGCAGCGGCACGGGCACGGTCTCGGTCACGGGTTCGGATCCTCATCGTCGGCAGCACGTCACGAACCCCCTTATCCTGCCGTGCCGCCCCGCGCGAAGCACTCGTACCCTGGCTGACGTGGCACCCCCCGGCACCCGCACCCCGCAGACCGTCCTCCACCACGAGCGACTGACCGTCACGTGGTGGCTCTGGATCCCCGCGTTCGCGGCCGCGGCGGGCCTCGCCACCGAGGTCTGGATGGGCGCGCCCGGCGTCCGCGCCTGGCTGCCGTTCGCCGTGCTCCTGCCGCTCACCGCGCTCGGCCTGTGGGCGCTGGGCCGCATCCGGGTCGCGGTCGCCCCCGGCGAGTCCGGCGAGCCCGAGCTGCAGGTCGACGACGCACGCCTGCCGGTCCGGTTCGTCTCCGAGGTCGTGCCGCTGGACCTGGAGGGACGCCGCGAGATCCTCGGCGTGGCCGCGGACCCGATGGCGTTCGTGGTGCAGCGCCCCTGGATCCCCGGCGCGGTCCAGGTGCTGCTGAACGACCCGGCCGACCCCACGCCGTACTGGGTGGTCAGCACCCGCCACCCGATCGCGCTCGCACAGGCCGTCCTCGACGCCAAAGAACAGCACAAACCCTGACAACCGCATCGGGGGTACGACTCAGGAGCGCTTCTTCTCCGTACCCTCGATGATCTTGGGACTGCCTTTGATCTCGCGCCGTTGACGACGCAGATCCTCACGGAGCCGGTCACCGAGCCCGCGGGTCGCCCGCCGGTTCAGGTAGCTGGCCACGGCCGCGCCGGTGAGCAGCGGCCCCAGCGTGGTCAGGTTCCGGCCGAAGCGCTTGAGCAGCATCTCGCGCAGCTCGCGGCGCGCGGCCGTGCCGAGCACCGCCCCCACGCCCGCACCGGGCAGCAGCGGGTTCACGCCACGCTGGGTGGACCAGGCGTGCAGCATCGAGACCGCCCGCTCGCCCGCGGTGCCGGGGACCGGCTGCCCGTAGATCTCGTGCAGCTCGCCGATCAGCTTCAGCTCGACCGCGACCACCGCCACCGTCTCCGTGGCCAGCAGCACGGGCGTGGTGAGCAGCGTGGGCGGCACGGCCCACTCGATCGCGGAGACGCCACCTCCGGCGGCACCGATCCCGGCCGTGGCGCGGGACGCGTTGCGCACGAGACGGTCGGCGAGCGCCTCGTCGTCCAGGCCCGGGTGGTGCTGCCGCAGCGTCGCGAGGTCCCGGATCGGCACGTAGGGCGCGATCTGCCCGACCGAGTCGAGCATCCACTGGATCGCGACCTTGGGGCGGATCATCCGTCCCGCGCCGCTCGTCCGGACCTGCTGGACGAGACGGCCGAGCAGCCGGCGGCGGACCGGCGGCGGTAGCTCCTCGTCGGCCAGCTCCGCGAGGGCCTGGCTCAGACGCTCCGGGTCGCCGGTCTCGGCCGGCGGCACGCCCGGCTCGGTCACCGGCGCCAGATCGTCGATGTCCTTGCGCTGCTGGTGGCTGGCGTCCGTCATCTCGCCCTCCTGCCTCGATCCGTCGACCGGTACTACCCACGCGGAAGGCGCGGCAACCGGCCACAGCGGTGGATCGAGTCAACCAGATCCCCGCCACGCGCAGATGGCTGTCAAAGCCTTTAAAAGGCATCGCCGCGTCGCGGACCGCCACCACCTCAGGAGACCAGCCCCGCAGCGTGAAGCCTTAGCCAGGCATCGCCGCGTCGCGGACCGCCACCACCCCAGGGAACCAGCCCCGCAGCGTGAAGCTTTAGCCAGGCATCGCCGCGTCGCGGACCGCCACCCTCGGCCCGCAACGCGGTGTGTGCCCTATTCGGTTGTGCGATTGACGGTCCGATCCCCTGAGGCGGGGATCAGGCGCACTCGTGGCAGATCAGCTCGCCGTTTCGCTCGTGTGCGAGCTGGCTGCGGTGATGCACCAGGAAGCACCGCGAGCAGCGGAACTCGTCCTGCTGCATCGGCAGCACCTTGACAGTCAGTTCCTCGTCGGCCAGGTCAGCACCGGGCAGCTCGAAATTCTCGGCTACCTCGGCCTCATCCACGTCGACGGCGCCGGACTGCGAGTCGACGCGACGTGCCTTGAGCTCCTCAAGGCTGTCCTCGCCGAGGTCGACCTCGTCGCGACGCGGGGCGTCGTAGTCGGTGGCCATCGGTTGTCACTCTCCCGTATCGATGTGTCGTCCGGCGTCTGTAACGCCGGACGGCGATGTTCGGTTCCCTGGGGGCCAACGTTGGCACGAACTGCCACTGTGACGTCACCCTCAGCGACGATGCTGATAGTGACACCACGTCGTCAGCTCACCAAGAAACTCCCCCCAGCGAGCGCGGTACCTTACCGCTCTCGTGCGTTGCTTGTACGCCCCGGCCCGCCCAGATGTTCCCAATGTGATTCAGGCGACACCAAGGTAGGGGGTCGTCCGCGTCGATCATCGTCGGCGCGCCGGGACCGCTCGTCACTTTCCCGGGCGGGCCTCGCAGGCGATAACCTCAGCGGGACATCCGGAAACTACCGGGCGCTGACTTTCCGCGGGGAGCCTCCACCAACATGAGCTATGCGCGCATGCGGGCGCTCATCGTCCTGAGCGTGCTGACCGTCGCCGCGATCGTGTTCGTCGCGGTCGCGTTCGTGCGGGACAGCCAGACCGAGGCCACCGTCGCCGAGGAGTGCCCGGCCGGTTTCATCCGGGCGAACGTCGCGCTCCCGGAGCCCAAGGACGTGAAGCTGAAGGTGTTCAACGCGGCCGGCACCGACGGCCTCGGCGCCCGGGTCAGCACGGACTTCGGCAACCGGAAGTTCCAGGTGGAGAAGGCCGAGAACAGCGACAAGACCAGCGACGCGGTCGCCACCCTGCGGTACGGCCCGAAGACCGTCGGCGCCGCCCACCTCCTCCGGGCGTACTTCCTGGACAACGCGCGCACCGAGTACGACGAGGCCCGCGACGACGACGTGGTGGACGTCGTGATCGGCACCCGCTTCGAGCAGCTCGCCACCACGACCGAGGTCAACCAGTCCCTCGTGGAGCTCGGCCAGGCCAAGCTCCCCCCTGGCACCTGCGCGGCGTAAGACGCCCCCCGACGTTCAACCCGGGCTCGTGGAAGTTGCTCCTGCCCCCGGCGCGAGTCGGCCACGTCGTGAGACGCAGTCGACCAGAGATGGCGGGCCGGCATCAAGACACGCTTTTCGTCTTGATGCCGGCCTGTCATCGCCGGGAGTGGCGGCGAGCCCGGAGGAGCGAAGCGACGACCAGAAGCTCAAGCGCCGCCTGAGGCGTTCAGGGCCACCAGGTGGTCGTGGAGCGGGCCGAAGAGCGCGGGCGGGGCCGCGATCAGCATCGGCAGGCCCGGCTCCGCGCCGTTCAGGCCCTCGACGGTCAGACCGGCCTCGCGTGCGATCAGGCCGCCGGCCGCGTGGTCCCAGGGGTTCAGGCCCTTCTCGTAGTACGCGTCGATCAGCCCCTCGGCCGCGAAGCAGAGGTCCAGCGACGCCGCGCCCCACCGGCGGATGTCCCGCACGTGCGGCAGCAGCCCGGACAGCACGCCGGCCTGGTGCAGGCGGCGCGCCGCGTCGTACCCGAACCCGGTCCCGACCAGCGTCTGCGCCAGCTCGGTCTGCGCGGAGCCGCGGATCGGCCGCCCGTCGTGGAACGCGCCGCCGCCGAGCGTGGCCGTCCACTCGTCCCCGGTGGCCGCGTTGCGCACCACACCGGCCACGACCACGCCGTCCACCTCCGCGGCCAGCGACACGGCGTACTGCGGCAGGCCGTAGAGGTAGTTCACGGTGCCGTCGATCGGGTCGACGATCCACCGCACCGCGCTGGTGGAGGACGCCGTCGAGCCGTACTCCTCGCCGAGCAGCGCGTCACCGGGCCGCAACGTACGCAACTCCTCGGCGACCTGGCGCTCCACGGCGCGGTCGGCGGCGGTCACCACGTCGGTCGCGGTGCTCTTCGTGTCGATGGCCGAGCTGACCGCCTCGGCACGCATGCGCCGGGCCGTGTCGGCGGCGCGCCGGGCGATCTCGACGGCGGTCTTGAGCAGGTCCACGGGCTCGAGCTGGTTCAGGGGCTCAGGAGAAGTCTGTCGCACGCGGTCCATACTGCCGTCCCGCCGGATTCGTCCGCATGTCCGGCGGGGTAACATCGTCCGCAAACCCTGTCACCACCGACTTCTCGCGCCTCACGCCGTCGCCGGCGGCGCGGGGCGCAAGCTGTTTGCCTCAGACAGCGTTACAATTCACGCTGCCCACGTGTCACGGACGGTCGCCACGCCGGCCAGTCCGCGCCACAGGGGCCACTACATCACCGGCCCGCAGTCTGCTCGCGCTGCCCGCCGGATCGGCCGTGCTCGTTCTTCGCCTCCGGAAGGTCATCCGTGTCAGAAGCCCGCCACACCGGCGCCGACGTTCGCTCGCTCACCGACACCCTGATCGCCAGCGCCGCCAACGCCGGTGGCCAGTTGACGTCGGCCGAGCTCGCGCGCAGCGTCGAGGCTGCCGAGGTGACCCCGGCCCAAGCTAAGAAGCTCTTGCGAGCGCTGGCGGACGCCGGCGTGACCGTCGTGGTGGACGGCTCGGCCAGCACCCGCCGCCCACGGGTCGCCGCCGCCCGCTCGGCCACACCGGCCTCCAAGGCCACCACCGCAAAGACCACCAAGTCCACCGCCGCCAAGAAGGCCGCGCCCGCCGCGCCGAAGCAGGCCGCCCCCGCGGCGCCCGCCGACGCGAACGGCGCCGGTCCGGCCAAGCGTCCGGCGAAGGCCGCCGCCGCGCCGAAGACCGGCCCGGCCAAGGCCGTCCCCGCGAAGAAGGCCGCGGCCAAGACCGGGGCCAAGGGGCCTGACGGTGAGCCGCTCGAGGACGACATCGATCCCGAGGAGCTCGCCGCCGAGCTGGAGGACGTGGTCGTCGAGGCCGCGCCCGCCGAGGTCGCGGCCGCGACCGCGGATGCCCAGGCCGACAGCAACGACTTCGAGTGGGACGACGAGGAGTCGGAGGCGCTGAAGCAGGCGCGTCGCGACGCGGAGCTGACCGCGTCCGCCGACTCCGTCCGGGCTTACCTCAAGCAGATCGGCAAGGTCCCGCTGCTCAACGCGGAGCAGGAGGTCGAGCTCGCCAAGCGGATCGAGGCCGGCCTCTACGCCTCGGAGCAGCTGCGCGTCGCCGAGGAGGGCGGGGAGAAGCTGGCGTTCCAGCTGTCCCGCGACTACAAGTTCTCCACCTACGCCACCTGGTGGATCCGGCAGGCCATCACCCGCGCCATGGCCGACCAGGCCCGCACCATCCGCATCCCGGTCCACATGGTCGAGGTCATCAACAAGCTCGGTCGCATCCAGCGCGAGCTGCTCCAGGATCTGGGCCGTGAGCCCACGCCGGAGGAGCTGGCCAAGGAGATGGACATCACCCCGGAGAAGGTGCTGGAGATCCAGCAGTACGCCCGGGAGCCCATCTCGCTGGACCAGACGATCGGCGACGAGGGCGACAGCCAGCTGGGTGACTTCATCGAGGACTCGGAGGCCGTCGTGGCGGTCGACGCGGTCTCGTTCTCGCTCCTGCAGGATCAGCTGCAGCAGGTCCTGCAGACGCTCTCCGAGCGCGAGGCGGGCGTGGTCCGGCTGCGGTTCGGCCTGACCGACGGCCAGCCGCGCACGCTCGACGAGATCGGCCAGGTCTACGGCGTGACCCGCGAGCGGATCCGGCAGATCGAGTCGAAGACGATGTCGAAGCTGCGGCACCCGTCACGCTCACAGGTCCTCCGGGACTACCTGGACTGAGCCTGCCCCACCGCTTTCAGGCGACGGCCGTACCCCCGACGGGGTGCGGCCGTCGTCCGTTTCATGGTGATTCAAGGGGGACACCCGAACGGGCGATTTCGTTTGGCCGAACCGGCGAAGGTCCTGAATGCGACAAACGGACCATGGGGCGCATAAGATGCCGGAGTAGCGTAAAAATCGCCCGGTCCAGCGGTGCGCCCAACGATCAATTATCCGGATGCTGACTTCAGAGTCAACTTTCCGTGCCCGTTTGACCACCAACCGTACATCCTTCGGTGGTGATCAAAGAGTTGTGGGGTTGTGATCGTTGACGTGGCACCCTTGGTGCACGGCACACTGTCCATACCAGGTGTGACCTCGGTCCCCCGAGGGCACCATGGGAAGGCCGCACCCGGCAAGGGTGTTGGACAATGGGTGAAGCACAACCGAAGAACCTGTTCATCGGTGACGACCCGAGGAGGTAGGCGATGACCCCGACCCTCACGCCGCCGCCAGAAACGGCGGCTCCCCCAGCCGCCGATGAACGCTGCGATCGTTGCAGCGCGGCGGGCAAGTTGCGGGTGACCATTGCCGGCGGCAGTGAGCTGGTGTTCTGCGGACACCACGCGAACCGTTACGCCGACGATCTCGTCAAGATCGCAGTGCAGTACGTGTCCGAGCCGGAGTTCACCTGGCGCGGCGCGGACATGATGCGCCGCTAGGACTGGCGAAGTCACAACCGGTCCCGCCCCCGGGCGGAACCCGGCACAACCGAACGAGTCGACCCGATGACGGGGGCGCCCAGGTGTGGGGCGTCCCCGTTACCATCCCGGCTCCAGGCATCACACCGACCGTGCCTGGACCCAGACTCGTTCTAGGCCGGCCTCGGCATCCGGCCCGGCGACCCGGGCACGGCGGCGCCGAGCGCGGCCGACACGTCCCGCGCCGCGGCGATCACGTCCGGCGCACGCATCTCCAGCGAGCTCATGGTGCTGTCCATGGCCAGTGTGGAGATGGAGATGCCGCCGAGCACCTGACCGGTGTGGTCGAAGACGGCCGCGCCGACGCAGCGGATGCCCGGCTCGTTCTCCTCGTCGTCGACCGCGTATCCCAGCGCGCGGACCCGGGCCAGGTGGGTCAGCAGATCTTCCTCGCTGGTCAGCGTGTGCCTGGTGCGCTGGGTCAGGCCGGTCCGCCGGCAGATCGCCCGCACGTCCTCGTCGCTCAGCTGGGCCAGCACCGCCTTGCCGATCGCGGTCGTGTGCAGCGCGACGCCCATGCCGATCCGGGACGGCATCTGGTACGGCCGCCGCCCCTCCTGCTTGTCCACGTAGACCGCCTCGTCCGTGTTCCGGATCGCGAAGTGCGTGGTGTAGCCGGTGGCCTCGCAGAGCGCCCGCAGCGCGCCGGACGCCTGCCGCGCCGGATCGAACCGGTGCATCACCCGGCCCGCGAGCGTCAGGATGCGCGGACCGGGCTCGTAGCTGCCGAGTCCGTCGGGCCGGGCGAACCCCCACAGCACCAGCGCCTGCAGGATCCGGTGCACGGTCGACTTCGAGACGCCGGTCGCGGCCGCGATGTCGGTGACGCGGTGGTGCTCGGCGAGCGCCTCCAGCACCGCCAGCGTCTTGTCGATGGAACTGCCTTCCCTGGCCATGAGATCCAGCCTATCGGGGGTGGTGGCGGCGGGATCCGGCCTCCGTCACCGCAGGTCGCCGATGGAAACCGGCTCCACGTCCTCGTACGCCTGGTTCTCCCCGCCCATGGCCCACACGAACGCGTAGCTGCGCGTGCCGAACCCGCAGTGCACCGACCAGGACGGCGAGATCACGGCCTGCTCCGGCGCCACGATCAGGTTCCTGGTCGCGTCCGGCCGGCCCATCAGGTGCACCACGCGGTCGGACTCGGGCAGGCCGAAGTAGAAGTACACCTCGGTGCGCCGCTCGTGCGTGTGGGCGGGCATGGTGTTCCACATGCTGCCCGGCGCGAGCACGGTGACGCCCAGGACGAGCTGGCAGCTCTGGATGCCCTTGACGTGGATGTACTTGTAGATCGTGCGCTCGTTCGAGCCCTCGGCCGCGCCCAGCCGCACCGGTTCCGCGTCGTCGAGCGTCGCCTTCACGGTCGGGTGGCTCTCGTGCGCGGGCGTGGAGACCAGGTAGAACCGGCCGTCGAAGCGCACGTCGCGGGCGCCGCGGCCGACGTAGAGCACCTCCCTGGCGGCCAGCTCGTGCCGGACGCCGTCGACGGTGACCGTGCCGGGCCCGCCGATGTTGACCACGCCGAGCTCGCGGCGCTCCAGGAAGTACTCCGCGCGCAACGCGTCCGGGCAGGGCAGCGTGGCCGTGCCGTCCGCGCCGCCGATCACGATGCGGTCCTCGTGCGAGTACGTCAGCCGCACCTCGCCGGGCGCGAACAGATCCTCCACCAGGAAGCGCCGGCGCAGCTGCTCCGTGTCCATGCCCGGCAGCTGATCCGGGGCGGTGGCGTGACGTGAGTCCATGAAGAATCCTCCTCGGGTGGGGGCCGGAGAACATTCTCCGGCCCCGTCGCATCACGCCGCGGGCACCGGCTTCGCATCCGCGGCCGGGTCGTTCTCCAGCGAGTCGATCAGGTCGTCGCGGTCCGGCGTGCGCTCCGGGCGGAGCAGGCCGATCGCCACGTAGAGCACGAGCGAGGTGACCAGCGGCACACCGACCACCATGGTCTGGCTCGTCTCCTCCAGGATCCACTTGACCACCACCCAGACGCCGAGCCCGGCGGCCCAGGAGACCAGCGCCGCGGTCGGGCCGCTGCGCCGGAACCAGGGCAGCAGGCCGAGCATCAGCGGGATCGAGATCGGGCCCATGGTGGCGGCGACCAGGTCCACCACGATCTTGAGGACCACGCCCTGCCCCTCGGTGCTGATCGCGATGACCATGCTGACCACCACGAACAGGAACGTGGTGACCCGGGCGAAGGTCAGCTCCGCGCGCTCGCTGAGGTTGCGGACCGCGCGGACCAGCACGGGCGCGATGTCGCGGGTGATCACGGACGAGATCACGTTCGCGTCCGAGGAGACCATGGCCATCGTGTGCGAGAAGAAGCCGGCCAGCACCAGGCCGATCACGCCGGGCGGCAGCAGCACCTTCGCCAGCTCGACGTAGGCCTGCTCCGGGTTGGCCAGGCCGGGGACGATCAGCGGCGCCGCGATCATCGGGAGGAACAGGAACAGCGGCCAGACCAGCCAGAGCCCGCTGGACAGCAGCGCGGACCGCCGGGCCGCGGAGCCGGACGGCGCGGCCATGTAGCGCTGGGCGAGGTTCCACATGCCGCCGTTGTACTCGAACGTCTTGATGAACAGCAGCGCGAGGAAGAACGTCACCGTGTACGGCCCGCTGAACGGGTCGCCGTGGCCGGGCGGCAGCGCGTCCCACATCGTCCACAGTGCGGAGACGCCGCCGAGGTGGGACAGGAACGCGACGAACATCGCGACGCCGGCCACGCCCTGGATGACGAACTGCCCGAAGTCGGTGAGCACGTCCGCCCAGAGCCCGCCCGCGGTGATGTAGACGAGCGTGACCGCGCCGGTGAGCAGGATGCCCCAGACGATCGGCACGCCCGCGAAGCCGCGCAGCAGCACGGCGATCGCCACCCACTTGGCCGCGATGTCGACGACCTTGAGCAGCGCGCCGCTGTAGGCCAGCGCCTGCTGGGTGGGCAGGTTGTAACGGCGGGCCAGGTACTCCAGCGGCGAGGCCACGCCGTACTTGGAACGGAGCCGGTTCCACCGGGCGGCGAAGACGAACGCGCCGACCCCGACGCCGAGGCCGATGGTCAGCGCCCACCAGACGTACATGGCCAGCCCGACGTTGTAGGCGACGGCCGCGAAGGCGACGAACATGACGGCGCTGTATCCGGACATATGGTGTGAAATCCCCGACAGCCACCAGGGGATCATGCCTCGTGCGGTGAAGAAGTCGGCGACGCTGTGGATGCGGCCCTTGGCCCACAGGCCGATGCCGACCATCACCAGGAAATATCCGCTGAGAATTACCCAATCGAGCGTGGTCATGTGCGCTCCCTCCAGCGCTGTAACGCGGGCGTTACACGATGTTCCGGTACATGGAACATGCTGTCAACACATGGAACGCATCGGCTTTTGTGCATGCATGATCGAGTCGGGATGATCGGCGATCCGCCGCACGCCACCCGCCTCGACAGACGCGCCTTGCAGGCTTTAAAGATCTACATCGATAACAAAGACATCGACGATGGTACGACCCGGAGAGCCCTTGACGGCGTTCCGTTGTACGGGACAATGTTCTCGTCAACGAAACAGGGAGGGTCCATGCCCAACATCACCGTGGAGCTGCTGTCCGGCCGCTCGCTGGATCAGCGGCGGGAGTTCGCCGAGGCCGTCACCGCGGCCGCGGTCGACATCCTGAAGGCGCGCCGGGCCTCGGTGCGCATCCGCTTCGACGAGATAGAGCGCGAGGACGTGGCGAACGGCGGCACGCTGGAGTCCGACCGCACCGACTGAGCCCTGTGGACGGGCCCGCCCGGCGTCACATGGTCTGTATGGTGGCGATCCGCTCTTCGAGCTGTTCGATCGTCGCCTGGGCGCTGGGCGGGCCGCCACAGAGGCGCCGCAACTCAGCGTGGATCTTGCCGTGCGGCAGCCCGGTCCGGTGGTGATGCGCGGCCACCAGCGTGTTCAGCTTCCGGCGCAGCCCCACCCGGCGCTCGCCGGCGGTGAGCGGCGCGACCTTGGCCGGCGCCGGCTCGTCGTCCTTCTGCGCGGCCTTCCGCCGCTTCTGCGCGGCCAGCTGGTCGGCCTGACGCTTGTTGAGCAGCGTGGCGACCTGGTCCGGGCTGAGCAGGCCGGGCAGGCCGAGGTACTCCTCCTCCTCCGCCGTGCCCGTCTGGGCGCCGGTGCCGAAGGACGCGCCGTCGTAGATGACCTGGTCCAGCTCGGCCGTGGCGGAGAGCGCCTGGAAGCGCTTCTCCAGCTCGCCGGATGCGTCCTCCTTCTTCTGCGCGCGCTCCAGCAGCTCGTCGTCCAGCCCGTCCTTGTCCTTCGGCGCGCCGAGCACGTGGTCCCGCTGGACCTCCATCTCGCTGGCCAGGCCGAGCAGGTGCGGGACGCTGGGCAGGAAGACGCTCGCGGTCTCGCCCTGCTTCCGGGCGCGCACGAAACGGCCGATCGCCTGCGCGAAGTAGAGCGGCGTGGACGCGCTGGTGGCGTACACGCCGACGGACAGGCGCGGGATGTCGACGCCCTCGGACACCATCCGGACCGCGACCATCCAGCGCTGGTCGGAGTCGGAGAACGTGGCGATCCGCTTCGACGCGTCCGGATCGTCGGAGAGGACCACGGTGGCCCGCTCGCCGGTCAGCTTCTCCAGCAGCTTCGCGTACGACCGGGCGGTCTGCTGGTCGCTCGCGATGACCAGCCCGCCCGCGTCCGTGATGCCGTGCTTGCGGATGATCGAGAGCCGGTTGTCCGCCGCGCGCAGCACCTGCGGCATCCAGTCGCCGGCCGGGTCCAGCGCGGTGCGCCAGGCCTGCGCGATCAGATCCTGCGTCATCGGCTCGCCGAGCCGGGCGGACAGCTCGTCGCCCGCGTTCGTCCGCCATCGCGTCTCGCCGGAGTAGGCGAGGAAGATGACCGGCCGGACCACGCCGTCGCGCAGCGCGTCGGAGTAGCCGTACGACGAGTCGAACCGGGACTGCTGCAGGCCGCTGTCGTTGCGCTCGTAGAGCACGAACGGGATCGGGTTCTCGTCCGAACGGAACGGCGTGCCGGTCAGCGCCAGCCGTCGCACCGCGGGCTCGAACGCGGCCTTCACGCCGTCACCCCAGGTGCGCGAGTCGCCCGCGTGGTGGATCTCGTCCAGGATGACCAGCGTGCGGCGGGTCATGGTGCGCCGCCGGTGCACGTGCGGGGCCATGCCGACCTGCGCGTACGTCACGACGGCGCCGTGGAAGTCGGCGGCGGAGTGCAGGTCCGCGTTGCGGAACGCGGCGTCCAGCTGGATGCCGACCCGGGCCGCCGCGGAGGCCCACTGTGTCTTCAGGTGCTCGGTCGGCGCGACCACGGTGACCGCGTCGATCGTGCCGTCGACCAGCAGCTCCGCCGCGATGCGCAGTGCGAAGGTGGTCTTGCCCGCGCCCGGCGTCGCGACCGCCAGGAAGTCCTCGGAACCCTGCCGGAGGTACTTGACCAGGGCCTTGCGCTGCCAGGCTCGCAGCGGGGGGAAGGTCTCCAGCACCGGCGCCTTCGGACTCAACCCGCTCGCTCCCCCACCGTAAAGAACTGATTACACAAAAATGCCGCCGCGTCAATCGGCGCGGCGGCCCGGACCAGCATAGCCCCGCGCGAGGCTGACGGGCTGGCCGGAAGGAGACAGATCACCGCCGTGCCGCGCCGCCGGTCAGGTCAGCGACGGCGGGACCGGCGCGGACCAGGAACGCAGCAGCGCCACCACCCGGATGACGAAAATCAGGAACGCGGGCACGGCCAGCGCGAAGCCGTCGTGCTGCCCGGTCCGCACCAGCACCGCCACCAGCACGGCGCCGGCCAGCGCGGCCACCGCGTAGATCTCCCGCCGCAGCACCACCGGGATCTCGCCGAGCAGCATGTCACGGCCCACGCCACCGCCGATGCCGGTGATCATCCCGGCCAGGCAGGCGCCGACCGCGGGCAGCCCGGCGTTGAGCGCCTTGAGCGTGCCGGTGACCGTGATCAGTCCGAGGCCGGCCGCGTCCAGCAGCAGCACGGTCCAGCGGAGCCGGGAGAACTGCGGGTGCAGCCAGAACGTGGCGCCGGAGGCGATCGCGGCGGTGATCGCGTACCGCCAGTCCGCGAACGCGAGCGGCGGCACGGCGCCGATGATCAGGTCACGGACGATGCCGCCACCGAGCGCGGCCACGAAGCCGACGAAGATGACGCCGAAGAGGTCCAAGCGTTTCGCCACTGCCGCCGAGGCCCCGGACGCGGCGAAGACGGCCACGCCGGTCAGGTCGGCGATCAACAGGGCGCTGGGGGTGCTCACCGCCGCAGAGTAGATCAACTCCTCGGCGGCGCCAGAGAACCGCGCCGGTCACGTAACCGTCCCCCGGCGATCCGGCGCGGGTCAGGATCGGCCGTCGGTCAGTCCTGCAGGGACTCGTAGATCTCCTTGCACGCCGGACACACCGGTGAGCCGGGCTTCGGCGACTTGGTGACCGGAAATTTCTCACCGCAGAGCGCGATCACGTAGGTGCCCATCACAGCACTCTCCGCAATCTTCTCTTTCCGGACATAGTGAAACATCTCCGGTCCGGTATCGGCTTCCTTGATCTCAGGGCGCTCAAGGATCTGGGTCGTCATTTTGCCTCACACCTCCAAAGGTCCCAGTCTGACAGCTCACTCGGCACCGGTCCACCGGACTACGCGCAACCGCAGGTCCGTACCGTGGTGATCGTGAAAAACTCATCACTTCGCTACGGCGCCGAGGTGGCCGACGCGCTCCGCGACGGCCTCCCGGTGGTGGCCCTGGAGAGCACGATCATCTCGCACGGTCTGCCGCATCCGGACAACATCCGGGTGGCCGGCGAGATCGAGGATGCGGTCCGGGCCACCGGCGCGGTTCCCGCCACCATCGGCATGATCGGCGGTGAGCTGGTCGTCGGCCTGGACGCCGCGCAGATCAGCCACCTGGCCAGTGCCGACGACGTGGCGAAACTCTCGGTCCGGGACCTGGCCGTCGCGGCCGCCCGGCGCGCCGACGGCGCCACCACGGTCGCCGCCACCAGCGCGGTCGCGGCCGCAGCCGGGATCGGCGTGTTCGCCACCGGCGGCCTGGGCGGCGTGCACCGCGAGGCGAACATCACGTTCGACGAGTCCGCGGATCTGACCACGCTCGCCCGTACCCCCATCGTGGTGGTCTGTGCGGGTGTGAAGTCGATCCTCGACGTGCCCGCGACGCTGGAGCGGATGGAGACGCTCGGCGTCACCGTCGTCGGCTACCGGACCCGCCGGTTCCCCGGCTTCTTCATCACCGACAGCGGGTACGAGCTGGACTGGTCCGTCGACTCGCCGGAACAGATCGCGGAGATGGCCGCCGCGCAGGCCGCGCTCGGCGCCACCCTCGGCGCGACCGTGGTCGCGAACCCGCTGCCGGTCGACGAGCAGCTGGACATCGCGCTGCACGACAGGACGCTCGCGGACGGCCTCGCGCTGCTGGAACGGGACAAGATCACCGGCAAGGCCGTGACGCCGTTCCTGCTCTCCTACTTCCACTCCGCGACGGACGGCGCCAGCCTCGCCACCAACGTCCGGATCATCCTGCGCAACGCCACGCTGGCCGGCCAGATCGCGGTCGCCGCCGCCAAGCGGTCCTGACCGTGGGCCGCGTCCTCGTCGTCGGCGACGTGATCACCGACGTCGTGGCCGTGCTCGGCGGCCCGCTCGCGGCCGGCTCCGACACCCCGGCGGCGGTCCGCGTCGCCGGGGGCGGACAGGCCGCGAACACGGCCGCCTGGCTGGCCGCCACCGGCACGCCGGTCACGCTGGCCGGCGTGGTCGGCGACGACCCGGCCGGCGACGCGCGGCTGGCGGAGCTCGCGGCCGCCGGCGTCACCAGCGCGGTGCGCCGGGCGCCCGGCGCGGTCACCGGCACCATCATCGTGCTCAGCTCCGGCGACGACCGCTCGATGATCACGGACCGCGGTGCGAACCTGCTGCTCCGCCCGGCGGACGTGGACGCGGCGCACGCCGAGGACGTGGTGCACCTGCACCTGTCCGGTTACGCGCTGCTGGACGCGGACTCGCGGCCCGCCGCACGGCATGCGCTCCGCATCGGCGTCCCGGTCAGCGTCGACGCCGCCTCCGCCGCGCCGTTGCGCGAGATCGGGGCGACAACCTTCCTCGATTGGGTACGCGGCTGCGCGCTCCTGCTGGCCAACGCGGACGAGGCGCTGGTGCTGGCCGGCCCCGGCGACGCACACGACCAGGCGCTGGCCATCGCGGCCGCGACCGGCGGCGTCGCGGTCGTCAAGCGCGGCGCGGCCGGCGCGGTGCGGGCGTCGGCGGACGGCACGGTGATCGCGCTGCCGCCGTCGCTGGCGGTCGCCGTGGAGCCGGTGGACCCGACCGGCGCGGGCGACGCGTTCGCCGCGGGCCTGATCGCCGCACTGATCGGCGGCGCGTCCCCGCTGGACGCCCTGGCCGCCGCCCACACCCTCGGCGCCCGCGCCGTCACCACGATCGGCGCACGCCCGGCACGCTGACCCGGCGCACGCCCGGCACGCCAGCTCGGCGCACGCCCGGCACGCTGACCCGGCGCACGCCCAGCACGCCCGGCACGCCGGCTCGGCGCACGCCCAGCACACCCCAGCACACCCGGCACGCCGACTCGGCGCACGCCCGGCACACGGCCCACCACCATGCGACGGCTACGCACCACCGCGTGTGCAGCGCACCATGCGTGCCGCACTGCCACCGCGCGCACAGCACACCAACACGTGCCGCGCCGCCGTTGGGCGCGGCACGGGACGCGCCTCGATCGGCGCGAGCGCGACGGGGGTCGCGTGCTTTTCCCGGTGTCGCGCGGGACCGGCTCCGATGCCGGGAGGCAAGCGGAGCGCCAGCGAAGTCTTGGCGTACGGCGAGGTTTGCCCGCGGGAGCAGCGCTGCCGGACCACGCCGGAAGCGGGAAAATGAACTAGATCTTGAACTTGATCTGTTCCGTGAGGCTCGGCTAGGGCTCGTAGTCGATCGTGTGCGGCGCCTGCTGGGCCGGGAGGGCGGTCTGGCCGGGCGCGATGCGGTCGGTGGGGCGCCGCATGCGGTGTTTCTCCTTGGGCGGGCCGTCGTTCGCCAGGATCACGGCCAGCCAGGGCAGGATGACCATGCCGGCGGCGCACAGTGAGAGCCAGAGCGGCAGCCAGGGGGCCTGGACGCTGATCAGGATGCCGCCGACGATCAGGCAACCGGTGCGGATCAGCATCATCACGACATATCGAATCTGGCGGCCGCGCAGCTCCTCCTCGGGGTTGCGCGGCGCGTCGGTGATCAGGCTGGGCCTGCGCTCGTGGCGTCTCACCGAAACCCTCATTTCCGGGTGATCTTCGCTCCCGTCGACCCATCCTTCCACTTCTTTCCCGCGGTCACCGTCCGGGCCGCCGCCCTGAAACTTTTCTTCACCGAGATCCGTCTTCACGCATTCGCGAGCGACGTTCTTTTTTGCGTGTATAAAACACGACTCACCCGATTTAGGCGTGTTTGGAATTCCGATCATGGAGGGCGATAGGTACT
Organism: Catenuloplanes japonicus; assembly: GCF_000717135.1. GTDB lineage: Bacteria > Actinomycetota > Actinomycetes > Mycobacteriales > Micromonosporaceae > Catenuloplanes > Catenuloplanes japonicus. The sequence goes on along the minus strand of NZ_JNXY01000033.1, from coordinate 136,145 downwards.
AATTGGACGCAGCGGCTGATTGGGTCGCTAACCACATAAATCAGGAGTATTCATGCGTATCTCGAAGATCGTTGCCGGCGTTGCGCTGGCCGGTGTCGCCACGTTCGGCGGCTTCTCGATGGCCGCTCCGGCGATGGCGACCGGCGGCGGCCACGGTGGCGGCTCGAGCAGCACCACGCTGGTCGACATCACCGGGATCAACATCCTGAACGGCAACGAGATCACCCTGCTGCAGAACGTGCAGGTCCCGGTGGCGGCTGCTCTGTGCGGCGTCAACGTGAACGTTCTCACGCAGATCATCGACAACAACCAGATCTCGGACTGCTCGCCGTCCTCCAGCGCGACCGTCCTCAACAAGCTGCTGTTCAAGAACTTCAAGATCAAGAAGCACTGATCACGCACTTCCCCCGCGTGTTCAGCGCATCCCCCACCGATGGCCCGGCACTCCCAGTGCCGGGCCATCGGCCTGTCCGGTCCCCCGAAAGTGGCACGGGACGGCGGGAACCAGGAATCATCGGTACCGTGCACGGCGAAACGGAGGCCCACATGAGCGCAGCGACCGTCGGCGCCCAGATGCCACCCGAGATCACGCTCGATCACGTCGCCGCGATGGCGGCGGCCGACGAGCATCACCGCTACGAGCTCAGCCGAGAGGGAGTTCTGTCGATCATGCCGCCCGCGTCACCGGAGCATGCGCTGATCGTCTCGCGGCTCGTGCACTGGCTTTACCTGCACGGATTCGGACCCGAGGAGATCACGTCCGACTGCGGTGTCGACGTCGGCGGCGGCCGGCAGCCGGACCTGACCCTGTGGGCCAAGGGGAAACCGCCGCGGCGGGCCCGCTCCAGCTACGCCGGAACCGACGGTCTGCTGGTCGCGATCGAGGTGATCTCGCCGGACAGCGAGATCACCGACCGCGTGATCAAACGTGGGGAGTACGCGGCCGCGGGCATCCCCCGCTACTGGCTGGTCGAGCGCGATGAGGCGAACACCGTGCAGATGCTGCGGCTGGCCGCGGGCGGCTACGAGCCCGAGCAGGAGCCCCGACCGCTCGCCCGGCTGCTCAACGGGCCGATGATCGAGCTGACGTGATGGACGAATACGACCTCGGCCGGGCCTACTCCGAGGCCTGGGACGAGTGGGACGAATCGGTGTGGGAGTGCACGGTCGGCGACGGACTCGCGGGTCAGGACTTGGCGGCCTTGGCGGCGGCCTTGACCGACTGCTTGTACTCGCGGACCTGGGTCAGCGACGCCGGGTCCGTGATGTCCGCGACCGACCGGCGGGAGCCTTCCTCGCCGTAGGCGCCGCACGCCTCGCGCCAGCCCTCCGGGGTGACGCCGAACTGCTTGCCGAGCAGCGCGGCGAAGATCTGGGACTTCTGCTTGCCGAAGCCGGGCAGCTCCGCGATCCGCCTGACCAGCTCCTTGCCGGTGGTGGCTTCGTCCCACAGGCGCGCCGCGTCGCCGTCGTAGCGGTCGACCAGCATCGTGCACACCTCCTGCACGCGCGCGGCCATCGCCTTCGGGAAGCGGTGCAGCGCCGGCGTACGCCCGAAGATCTCGACGAGCGCCTCCGCGTCGAACTCGGCCAGCTCCCGCGCGGCCGGCTCGTGCCCGAGACGCTCGGCCAGCACGTGCGGCGACGAGAACGCCTTCTCCAGCGGGATCTGCTGGTCCAGCGTCATCCCGATCAGCAGCGAGAGCGGGTGCCGGTTGAGCAGGTCGTTCGCCGCCTGGTCGATGGGGAGGGAGAGCGCCATGACGGCATCATCTCAGACCTCCATGCGGCTGCGGGTGCGGGCGGGGCAGTGGAGAATGCGGGGATGAGCAGGTCGTCGATCGTTGCGGAGTTGGATCTGGCGCCGCACCCGGAGGGTGGCTGGTACCGGCAGACGTGGCGCAGCGGGCACGAGTTCGCGCCGGAGGGATATCCGGGGGTGCGCGCGGCCGCTACCGCCATCTACTTCCTGCTGCACCCGGGCGAGGAGGCGCGCTGGCACCAGGTCCGGTCGGACGAGCTGTGGCTGTGGCACTCGGGCGGGCCGCTGACGCTGCGGATGGGCGGGGACGGGGACGCGCCGAGCGAGTTCGTCCGGTCGCTGGTGCTGGGCGCGGAGCTGAAGTCCGGTCAGCGGCCGCAGGGGCTGGTCCCGGCCGGCACCTGGCAGGCCGCGTCGCCGGCCGGGCACGAACCGGCGCTGGTCACCTGCATCGTGGCGCCGGGGTTCGAGTACGAGGACTGGCGGCTCGGCTGACGACATCGCCGATGGGGAACAATGTGGGCGTGACCGACATGCTCCTCTCCGACGACGGCGTCCAGCGGCTCCGCGACACGCTCACCCGCACCGGCTACACCGCCAAGGGCATCGCGGACCGGCTCGGGCCGGACGCGACCGCCGCGGTCGGGCGCAACGACTTCCGGGCCGCGCTGCGCGTGACCGAGGACCGTGACCCGCTGGCCACGCTGATCCGGCTGTTCGTGTGCGGGCAGACCGAGTCCGAGCGGCACGTGGCGGACGCGCTGCCGCTGGCCGAGGCGCTGGAGGCGGGCATCGTCGAGAAGGACGGCGACGGGCTGCGCCAGGGCGTGGACCTCGAGCCGTACGGCGACGACTACTGGATCGTGTCGGACGTGCCGGCCCGTCCGGGCCGCCCGTTGCCGGCCGATCACGTGCTCGGCGTCGGCGGCGCCTCGACCACGCTGGCGGCCGCGACCATGCGCCGCCGGGTCGGCACCGCGCTGGACCTCGGCACCGGTTGCGGCATCCAGGCGCTGCACCTGCACGAGCACGCGGAGCACGTCACGGCCACCGACCTGAGCGAGCGGGCGCTGCGCTTCGCCGCGACCACGGCGGCGCTGAACGGCCAGCGCTGGGAGCTGCTGCGCGGCGACATGACCGAGCCCGTCAGGAATCGCAGGTTCGACCTGGTGGTGAGCAATCCGCCGTTCGTGGTCGGGCCGGGCGTGGCCACGCACACGTACCGGGACTCCGGCCGCCCCGGCGACGCGATCTGCGCGGAGCTGGCGGAGAAGGCGCCGAGCCTGCTCACCGAGGGCGGCACCATGCAGTTCCTGGCGAACTGGGAGCACGTGGCCGGCGAGGACTGGGAGGACCGGGTCGCGGGCTGGCTGGCCGGGACCGGGCTGGACGCGTGGGTGATCCAGCGCGAGGTCGCGGACCCGATGTCGTACGTGGACCTGTGGCTGGCCGACGCGTCCGACGGCGGCGACCCGCACCGCAAGGCCGCGTGGCTGGACTGGTTCGACGCGCACCGGATCGAGGCGGTCGGGTTCGGGCTGATCAGCCTGCGGCACACCGGCGCGGACGACCCGGCGGTCCGGATCGAGGATCTCCGGCAGCAGGTCGAGGGCACGCTCGGCGAGCGGGTACGCGACTGGTTCGGCCGGCAGGACTGGCTGCGCGGCCACGACCGGTCCGGGCTGCTCGCGACGCGCTACCGGCTGGCCGAGGGCACCCAGCTGCTGCAGGAGGCGACCATGGGCGACGAGGGCTGGCTGGTGGATCGGCAGGTGCTGCGCATGACCCAGGGCGCGCGCTGGTCCGAGGAGGTGGACCCGCTGGTCCTGGCGCTGGTCAGCGGCGCGGACGGCCGGGTGCCGCTCCGGGAGCAGCTGTCCGTGCTGGCGCTGGCGCACGACACCCCGGAAGAGGATCTCGTCGATGCGGTGCTGCCGCTGATCGGTCACCTGGTGGAACGGGGCATCGTCGTTCCGGAGTCATGACGAGCGAAAGCCTTGCGACCGGCGGATACTGTGCCTGAGAACCAGACAGAGATCCTACGGAGGACGTCGTGGTCTTCAAGCGGTTCATGCAGGCCCTGGGTGTGGGCGGCCCGTCGGTGGAGACGGTGCTCGCCAACCCGAACGCCCGGCCCGGCGGTCATCTCGAGGGTCAGGTCCACGTCCAGGGTGGCGATCACGCCGCCGACATCGAGTACGTCTCCCTCGGCCTGGTCACCCGCGTCGAGGTGGAGAGCGGCGACAGTGAGTACGACACCACGCAGGAGTTCCACCGCCAGCGCCTGACCGGGGCGTTCCGTCTGGAGCCGGGCCAGCGCTACGACATCCCGTTCCGCTTCGACGTCCCCTGGGAGACGCCGATCACGCACGTCTACCACCAGTACCTGCACGGCATGACCATGGGCCTGCGCACGGAGCTGGAGGTCGCCCGCGCGGTCGACAAGGGCGACCTCGATCAGGTGGCGGTCTTCCCGCTGCCCGCCCAGGAGCGCATCCTGGACGCGTTGCAGCAGCTCGGTTTCCGCTTCACCCGGGCGGACGTGGAGCGTGGCCGCATCTACGGCGTCGAGCAGACGCTGCCGTTCTATCAGGAGATCGAGTTCTACCCGCCGCCGCAGTACGCGTCCGGCATCAGCCAGCTGGAGCTGACGTTCGTGGCCACGGCCCGGCAGCTGCAGGTGGTGCTGGAGATCGACAAGCGGGGCGGGCTGTTCACCGAGGGCCACGACGCGTTCGGCCGTTTCAACGTCGACTGGGCCACCGCGGAACAGACCAACTGGACGGCGCAGCTGGACAACTGGCTCCGCCAGTCCGCCCAGCGTCGCGGCCTGTTCTTCTAGAACCCGAAAATCGTGCGAGGGTACGCCCCGGGCGCCCTGATCCCGCTCAGAGATCCAGGATCAGGGTGTTCGGGCCGGCGTTGACGGACTCGACCATCATCTGGGTCCGGAACCGGCCGGTCTCCACCTTGGCGCCCCGGTCGCGCAGCGCTTCCACCACCGCGGTGAAGAGCGGCTCGGCCACCTCGGCCGGCGCCGCGGCCGACCAGGTGGGCCGCCGCCCCTTCCGCGCATCGCCGTAGAGAGTGAACTGGCTGACCACGAGGATCCCCGCCCCGAGGTCGGCCGCGGATCTCTCCCCGGGCAGCAGCCGTACCTCGTGAATCTTGCGGGCCATCGACTCCGCGATCGCCGGCGTGTCCGTGTGGGTCACGCCGACCAGCACCAGCAGGCCCTCGCCGATCGCGCCCACCACCTCGCCACCCACGGTCACACTGGCCCTACTCACCGTCTGAATTACCGCTCGCATGGCCGCCACCCTGCCATAAAGCCGACTGAGGACTCCTCATCTACCCCGAACGCAGAGAAGCTCTCCCGGATTAGTGCCACAAGGGGTTCGCCTTACCTCCGCTTAACGGGGTTTGGAGAAAGCTGTCTCTCACCGGCACGACGTGTTGGTAACGCGCCACTTGTTGGAAGCGGGGAGGGGACTCACGGTGGTCCTGCAGATGATGACGGAGAACGCGATCAGCCCGGTCTTCACGGCCGGTGAGAAAATCACCGCGGCGGAGGACGTCGTGGACATGGTCGTCGACCTGGACGCCACCGACGAGCGCGGTGTCTCGGCCGACCTGGTGCGGGCCTACCTGAACGGGATCGGCCGCACGAAGCTGCTCACCGCCGTGCAGGAGGTCCAGCTCGCGAAGCGCATCGAGGCCGGGCTGTACGCCGAGGAGCTGCTCGGCGCCGAGGGCCACAGTGCGCCGACCGCGGAGCTGACCTACAAGTTCTCCACCTACGCCACCTGGTGGATCCGGCAGGCCATCACCCGCGCCATGGCCGACCAGGCCCGCACCATCCGCATCCCGGTCCACATGGTGGAGCAGGTCAACCGCATGGTCCGCGCGCGCCGCGAGCTGTCGGTGTCGCTGGGCCGCGAGCCGTCGGTCGCCGAGATCGCGGTCGCGATGGGCGTGCAGGAGTTCCAGGTCATCGAGCTGATCTCGTACGACCGGGAGCCGGTCAGCCTGGACCAGGCCGTCGGCGAGGACGGCGAGAGCGCGCTCGGCGACTTCGTGGCCGCGGACAGCGTCCAGCCCGGCGAGAGCACGTCCCCGGGCGAGCTGCGCAACGAGGTGGAGATCGTGCTCTCCTCGCTGTCGCAGCGCGAGCAGGCCGTGATCCGGCTCCGGTTCGGACTGGACGACGGCCGCCAGCGCACGCTGGACGAGGTGGGCCGCGAGTTCGGCCTGTCGCGCGAGCGCATCCGTCAGATCGAGAAGGTCACGCTGCTCAAGCTGCGTGACCCGAGCCGCGCCTCCCGGCTGGAGGCCTACGCCTGCTGAGCGGGCGACATGAACCACGGCAGACCGGTGGACGAGGGGGCCTCGGTCCACCGGAGCTGCCGCCGGTGCGCGTCGGCCGCCGGTCCGATCGGGGGGAGTGATCGGGCCGGCGGCCGCCGCGAGGTGCGGCTCCCGGGTGGGGTCGCGGGGGGAGGCGAGTCGCCCGGGGCCGCGTTTGCGGTGGATGTGGCCTGTGTGGTCAACCAGTGGGGGCGGGACCGGGGACGCGCACGCCGCGAACCAGCTCCGCGCGGACCAGGACGTGGCGGACCTCGCCCTCCGCGCCGTGCGGATCGAGCTCGACGCCGGTCAGACCGAGCCACTCCAGTGCCGGGTAGGCCGCGGGGTCCGCGCCCAGCCGCGTGATGCGCAGCGTCAGCGGGCCGTTGCCGTAGCAGTAGTCGGTCTGCCTGATGCGCAGGACGTCACCCCTGCCGAGCAGGTGATCGGCGGCCGGCAGGCGTAACTCCAACTCGATCCGGACATCATGGTCAATCATCGCGTCGTCCTTCGGGCAGGCCGATGCAGTCGATGCAGCCGTGAATCTCAGACCCGGGCGGCCCGGGATTACCGGTTTCCGCTGGACGTCACGGTTCGACGGGGATCTCTCCGTCCACTATTGACTGACTATCCCGAGTAAACAAGTGGTCACCATGAGTCGATCAATGCGACTTTGAGCATCTGGTGCACACAAACCATGGAAGTTGCAAATTGCACCTCGTCCGGGTGTCAAGATCCGTCGCGCAGGCGCCTCGGACCCGGGTCGCCGCGCTCCCACGGGCTGCCGACCTGCACGGACGCGTGAAGTACGACGCAGCCGTCCGGGCGGGCGAGCACCGGATTGAGTGACAGCGAGCGGATCTCCGGGTGATCGTCGACCAGCCGGCCGACCCGGACCAGCAGATCCGCCAGCGCGGCCCGGTCCACCGGCGCGGCGCCCCGGAACCCCCGCAGCAGCGGCGCGCTGCGCGGCTCGTCGACCAGCGCGGCCGCGTCCAGGTCGGTGAGCGGCGCGGCGCGCCAGGCCCGGTCGCCGAGCAGCTCCATCGCCACGCCGCCCAGCCCGAAGCCGACGATCGGGCCGAACTGCGGGTCCTCCACCACCTCGATCACGCACGCGACGCCGGGCGCCACCATCGGCTGCACGATCACCTCGGCGCCGAACGGGGACAGCTCGCGGTAGGCGTCCGCCACGGCCTCGGCGGAGCCCAGGCCCAGCCGGACCGCGCCGAGGTCGATGCGGTGCCGCAGACCGCCGCCGGCCGCCTTGAGCGCCACCGGGTAACCGTGCGCGTCCGCGGCCGCGACCACGTCCTCGGCCGTGTGCACGGTGGTGGACGGGACCACCGGGATGCCGTAGGCGGCCAGCAGGTCGCGCGCGCTCGGCGTACCCCCGGCGATCAGGGCTTGTGCCTTGTCGCGCGCGATGTCGCGCAGGGGCGGGAGCACACCGGTGGGGCGGCGCAGCCAGTCGGCGTAGGTCACGACGCGGGCCAGCGCGCGGACCGCCTCCTCCACGGAGGGATAGGAGGGGACGCGGGCCGGGAGCGTGCCCGCGAGGAACATCGCGACCGTGGGCTTCTCCCCCGCCAGCGCCACGCTCGCCACGGCGGAGGCGAAGTCCGCGTCCTCGTCCGCGTGCTGACCGGGCAGCGGCGGCGCGAACACCGCGACCAGCGCGTCCACCCGGTCGTCCGTGGCCGCGTCGGCCAGCGTGTCCGCGAACTCGTGCGCGCCCGCGACCGGCGGCACGTCGTGCGGGTAGCCCTCGGCGAGCGTCAGGCCGGACGTGTGCACCGCGGCGGCCGCGAGCGTGGTCAGCGCGGACGAGTTGCCGACCACGCCGATCCGGCGACCGGCCGGCAGCGGCTGGTGCGCGAGCAGCACGCCCACGTCGAACATCTCTGCCACGGTGTCCACCCGGATCACGCCGGAGCGGGCGAACAGCGCGGTGACCGTGGCCGGGTCCAGGCCGGGCACGTCCGGCGCGAGCGCGGGCGGGCGCCGGGAGGACGCGACCGCGACCACCGGCTTGGTACGGCCGGTGCGGCGGGCCAGCCGGGCGAACTTGCGCGGGTTACCGAACGTCTCCAGGTAGAGCAGGATGACGTCGGTCGCGGGGTCGTCCTGCCAGTACTGCAGCAGGTCGTTGCCGGACACGTCCGCACGGTTGCCGGCCGAGACGAAGCTGGACAGGCCCAGCCCGCGCCGGTCCGCCGCGTCCAGCAGCGCCACGCCGAGCGCGCCGGACTGGCTGAAGAAGCCGACCCGGCCCGCGGTCGGCAGGTGCGGCGCGAGCGTGGCGTTCAGCCGGACCTCGGAGGACGTGTTCGCGATGCCGAGACAGTTCGGGCCGATCAGCCGCATGCCGGCGTCCCGGGCCGCGCGCAGCAGGTCACGCTGGGCCTCGGCACCCTCGGGACCGGTCTCCGCGAAGCCGGCCGAGACCACCACCAGGCCGCGCACGCCGGCGCGCGCCGCGTCCGCCACCACCTCACCGACCGCCTGCGGGGGCACCGCGACCAGCGCCAGGTCGATCTCGGTGCCCGCGTCCACGGCGCTGCGCAGCGCGGGCAGGCCGGCCACGCGCGCGGCCGTCGGGTGGATCGGCAGCACCGGGCCGGTGAAGCCGCCGTCGCGCAGGTGGGCCAGGAGCGCGGCGCCGATGCCCTGGCCGCTGGCGCTGGCGCCGTAGACCGCGACCGCGCGCGGCGAGAGCAACGGCCCGATCGAGCGGGCCTCGGTACGGTGCTCGCGGCGTTCCTGCACCTCGAGCGAGGCCTCGGTGGGCGCGATCGGGAACGTCAGGTGGACGACGCCGTCCTCGTACTTGCGCCGGATCGAGTAGCCCGCGTCCGCGAACACGCGCAGCATCGCGCCGTTGGCCGGCAGCACCTCGGCCACGAACCGGGTGATGCCCTCGCGCCGGGCGGCCGCGGCCAGGTGTTCCAGCAGCACGGAACCGATGCCGCGGCCCTGGTGCGCGTCCTCGACCACGAACGCGACCTCGGCCTCGGGGGAGTCCGCGCCGAGGCGTTCGTACCGGCCGACCGCGAAGATCAGATCGCCCTGCGTCATCACCAGCGCCTCGCGGTCGCGGTGGTCGACGTTGACGAAGCGGCGCAGGTCCCGCTCGGGGATCCGCGGGTACGGGCTGAAGTAGCGCAGGTAGCGGGTGCGCTCCGAGAAGCGGGAGTGCATGGCGACGATGGCCGGGCCGTCCTCCGGCCGTATCTGCCGCAGACGGGCCGTGCTGCCGTCGCTGAGCAGGACGTCCGCGGCGCGGGTGGCGCTCATTCAGTCCCTCGGATCGTGCGGGTCCAGGCCGTGCAGCGGGAACACGGCCCGGCGGGTGGCCATCACGGCGCGGTCCACGCCGTCCGGCTCGCCCTCGGGCTCCCAGGGCACGTGGCTCGGGTCGACGCCGTCGGTCATGGTCTCCGGGATCTCCGCGTCGCCCAGGTGGCCCTGCGAGATGCGCTGCCGGGCGAACGCGCGCCACTCCGGCGGCGTGGGCTTCGCGGGGTCCAGCGGTGCGCCGGTCGCGATCGCCAGCAGATGCGTCCAGGTACGCGGGACCACCTCGACCAGCGCGTAACCGCCGCCGCCGGTGGCCAGCCAGCGGCCGTCGCACAGTTCGTCGGCGAGCGCGCGAAACGCCAGGTAGGTGGCCCGCTGCCCGTCGACGGACAGGCGCAGGTCGGCCAGCGGGTCCAGCCGGTGCGCGTCCGCGCCGCACTGCGTCACCAGCAGTTGCGGCCGGAACGCGCGCAGCAGGCCGGGTACGACCGCGTGGAACGCGCGCTGCCAGCCGGGATCCGTGGTGCCGGGCGGGAGCGCGACGTTGACCGCGTAGCCCTCCGCGCCGGGCGCGCCGGTCTCGTCCGGGAAACCGGTGTTCGGGAACAGCGCGAGCGGCGTCTCGTGCAGGCTGATCGTGAGCACGCGCGGGTCGTCGTAGAACGCGGCCTGCACGCCGTCGCCGTGGTGCACGTCCACGTCCACGTAGGCGATGCGTTCCGCGCCCAGGTCGAGCAGGCGCGCGATCGCGATGGCCGGGTCGTTGTAGACGCAGAAGCCGGCGGCGCGGGCGGGCATGGCGTGGTGCAGGCCGCCGGCCACGTTGACCGCGCGGGTGGCCTCGCCCTTCCAGATCGCCTCGGCCGCGGCGACGGTGGCGCCGGCGATGCGCGCGCTGGCCTCGTGCATGTTCTCGAAGACCGGGTTGTCCGGGCTGTTCAGCCCGTAGCCGGAGAAGAAGGGGTCGTTGATGGCGGTGCGGACCGCCTCGATGTAGTCCTTGGTGTGGACGCGCTCGATCAGCGCGTCGTCCGCGACCGCCGGTGCGATCATCCGGACGCCGGGGCGCCGCAGGATGCCCAGCTCGCGGGCGAGCGCCATGGTGAGCTCCACCCGGACCGGGTTGAGCGGATGGTCGCCGAGGTCGTACTGCAGGAGGGACTCGTCCCAGACGACGACCGTGCCGGCTGAACCTGATGTCGGGCTCTCCATGCGGTCATCGTCGCACGCGGAAAAGCCGGACAGCGGACCAGCTGTGAGACTTCTATTCACAAACCCCGATGACCCGCCGCCCTGAGTGCGCCGTCAAGCGCGCCCAGCGCCTGCGCGGTGATCACGGCGCGGTCCGGCTCGGGGTAGCCGCGCTCGGCCCAGCGCAGGCAGGCCGTGTCCATGAAGCCGAGGTAGCCGTGCAGCGCGTAGTCCAGCGACGGGTCGTCGGTCTCCAGCATGGCGCGCATGAGCCGCACGTAGTACGCCCGGCTCTCGGTGCGCAGCTCGGTGGCGACCGGTGGCTCGCCACCGGGTGAGCGCAGCGGCGTGACCCAGCCGACCGCCCAGGTGGTGACCGTGTCCAGGTAGACGCGGATGCTCTCGGCCAGGCGGTCGCGCGGGGTCGCGGCCTCCGGAAGCGAGGCGTCCGCGACGCGCTGGCGGTCGAGCAGCAGCCGGACCGCCTCGCGGACCGTGGCCAGGTAGAGGCCGCTCTTGCTGCCGAAGTAGCGGTGGACCAGCGCCTCGGACGCGCCGGCCGTGTCCGCCACGCGGGCCACGGCGACCTGGTCGTAGGGCGTGGCGGCGAAGGCCTGGCCGGCGGCGGCGAGGATCGCCTCGCGGCGGGCCGCCTCGCCGAGCCGTTGCCGGGGGCGGCGATCAGTGCGGGTCACGGGAGTCACGCTACCGCCTTATTGAGCTAGGCTCAGTAGGTTCGTGAATCTTTCTTCGGTACATCTGGGGTGACCTCATGGGCTGGGTCGAGCACGCGATCTTCTGGCACGTCTACCCGCTCGGCTTCACCGGCGCGCCCCGCGAGGCCGGGCCGCTGGTGCACCGCCTGCCGCACCTGGAGCGCTGGCTGGACTACCTGCTCGCGCTGGGCTGCAACGGCCTGCAGCTGGGGCCGATCTTCGCGTCGTCCACGCACGGCTACGACACCGTCAATCATCTCGCGATAGATCCCCGCTTGGGCGACGATTCCGATTTCGACCGGTTGATGGCCGCCTGCCGGGAGCGCGGGATCCACGTGCTGCTGGACGGCGTCTTCCATCATGTCGGGCGGGAGTTCCCGCTGTTCCAGGCCGCGCTCGGCGGGTCGGCGGGCGCGGCGAGCTGGTTCCGCCGGGACGGGGACGGCTGGGCCACGTTCGAGGGGCACGACGCGCTGATCGCGCTCAACCATGAGTCGGAGGCGGTGCGCGGGCACGTCATCAAGGTGATGAACCACTGGCTCGACCGGGGTGCGTCCGGCTGGCGGCTGGACGCGGCCTACGCGGTGCCGCCGGAATTCTGGCGCGCGGTGCTGCCGGCCGTGCGCGAGCGGCACCCGGACGCGTGGATCGTCGGCGAGGTCATCCACGGCGCGGAGTACCGGGAGAAGGCCGGCCTGGACGCGGTCACCCAGTACGAGCTGTGGAAGGCGATCTGGAGCGCGCTCAACGACCGGAACCTGTTCGAGCTGTCCTGGGCGCTGGGGCGGCACAGCCCGGACACGATGACGTTCGTCGGCAATCACGACGTGACGCGGCTGGCGTCCCGGCTGACCGATCCGGCGCACCTCGGGCACGCGCTGGCCGTGCTGTTCACGGTCGCGGGCGTGCCGAGCGTGTACTACGGGGACGAGCAGGCGTTCCGCGGCGTCAAGGAGGAGCGGGCGGGCGGGGACGACGAGATCCGGCCCGCGTTCCCCGAGACGCCGGACGGGCTGGCGCCGTTCGGGGCGGAGGTGTTCCGCACGCATCAGCGGCTGATCGCGCTGCGGCGGCGGAATCCGTGGCTGGCGCGGGCGGAGACGACGGTGGCGCACCTGACGAACCGGCAGATCGCGTTGCGGGCCACGGACGGGCGGTCGGTGGTGGTGACGCTGCTGAACCTGGACGAGGCGCCCTACCGCTTCCCGGCGATGGACGGCGGGCTGCGGGTGGCGGAGGCGTCCGGGGACGGCGGCGGGGATCCGCTGCTGGTGCCGGGCGGTGGGTGGGCGGTGCTGGACTGCTGAACGATGACGGGCTCGGCGCGGGCCGGGTACGCGGCGGCCGTACCGATGAAGGATTTTGATCTTTTGCCTGGTGGAACGGGCCGACCGGTGGGTTAGCGGGATCGGGCGGCGCGGGTAGCGTCGCCGGTCGGGGATGATCGGCGCGAGGAGTGGCATGGCCGGGTATGTGGTGATCGGGGCGGGGATCGTCGGGCTGGCGACCGCCCATCGTCTGACGATCGAGAACCCGGGCGCGACGGTGACCGTGATCGACAAGGAGTCCCGGGTCGCGGCGCACCAGACCGGGCACAACTCCGGCGTGATCCACGCGGGCGTGTACTACAAGCCGGGCAGTCTGAAGGCCACGCTGTGCCGGGCCGGGAGCGCGTCGATGGTCGCGTTCGCGGAGGAGCACGGGATTTCCGTGGAGACCTGCGGGAAGCTGATCGTGGCGACGTCCGCCGACGAGCTGCCGCGGCTGACCGCGCTGTTCGACCGCGCGACCGCGAACGGGCTGCCGGTGCGCATGCTGTCCGCCACGGAGGCGCGTGAGTACGAGCCGCACGTGTCCGCGGTGGCGGCGATGCACGTGGCGTCGACCGGGATCATCTCCTACACGGCCGTCTGCGAGAAGCTCGCCGAGCTGGTCACGGCCGCGGGCGGGCGGATCATGCTGGGCACGACGGTCACCGGGATCGGCGGCGGCATCGTCGCCACCTCGGCCGGGGACGTGCCGGCCGATTTCGTCGTCAACTGCGCGGGGCTGCAGTCGGACCGGATGGCACGCCTCGCGGGCATCCGGCCGGCCGCGCGGATCGTGCCGTTCCGGGGCGAGTACTACGAGCTGCGCGAGGACCGCCGGCACCTGGTGAGCGGGCTGATCTATCCGGTGCCGGACCCGCAGTTCCCGTTCCTCGGCGTGCACCTGACCCGCATGATCGACGGCAGCGTGCACGCGGGGCCGAACGCGGTGCTGGCGACCGCGCGCGAGGGCTACTCGTGGGGGCGGTTCAGCGCGCGGGACCTGGCCGAGGTCGCGGCGTTCCCGGGCATGTGGCGGCTCGCGCGGCGGCACCTGCGGTACGGGCTGACCGAGGTGCGGCGGTCGCTGTCGAAGCCGCTGTTCGCGCGCGGCCTGGCCCGCCTGGTCCCGGAGATCACCGAGGCGGACCTGGTACCGTCCGAGGCCGGCGTGCGGGCGCAGGCGATCCTGCCCAGCGGCGAGCTGGTCGACGACTTCCTGATCGAGTCACGCGGCGGGCAGGTCCACGTGCTGAACGCGCCCTCGCCGGCCGCGACCAGTTCGCTGGAGATCGCAAAGCACATCGTCTCGCAACTCGCGGCCGTTTAGACCTGCGGGACTTTCGTCCGGGCCGCTCACCCCGTACGGTTTCCCGCGTCAAACCCGATTGTGAGGAGTGGACGTGCGCAACCGGTTCACGGCGGCAACGCTGGGCCTATTGCTGACCGCCGCACTGCTCACCGGCTGCAACCAGTCCGACAATGGTTCGGATGAGGGGCCGCCGGTGAAGGCGCGGGTCGACGACTCCCAGGCGGAGATCGCCGGCGGCGCCTGTGAGCTGCTCAACTTCGGCGTCGTGCACGACTTCCTGGACGTGGAGTTCAACGTGTCCGCGGCCGGGGAGCAGAAGGAGACGATCACCTGTGTCCTGCAGCAGGGCGACGCTCCGTGGCCGGATCTCAGCCTTGCGGTCAGTGAGACGTCGGCGGATGCGGACGTGTTCGCGTCCGATGTGAAGCCGGACGGCGCGGCGGCGGTAAAAGGCCTGGGAAAGGCCGCTTATCAGATCATCGCGGACCCGTCGGGTGAGCACGGGCCGTCCGCGGAGATCGGCTGGCTGTCCAGCAACGGTCGCATTCTGATGCTGCGATACACGTTCGCAAAAGATCAGCAGAAGGCGGCCGCCACCGATCTCGCACCGGTGCTGGTCGACATGGCGAAAGATCTCGACGCCACGCTGACGGCCGATTGATCCCGTCAATGCGAAAACCCCCGGCGCACACAATCGCGACCGGGGGTTCTCATTCAATTACGCAGCGGCGACAAACACGCGCGAAGCGACCTCGCGCGGAAGCTTGACCTTGTCGCCGGAGCGGCCGATGGTCACCGCGTCCCGCTCCTGGGCCACGGTCACGGTCGCGCCCGGGTCCACGCCCGCGGCATGCAGCTGGCGCAGCACATCCGCATTCGTCTGGACGCTCTCGCAGATGCGCGAGACCACGACGTCGCCGGTCAGGCCCGGGAACGCGAGGTTCCGCTCGCCCGGACGTGCGTCGTCGTCGGTCAGCCCGTCACCCAGTGCCTCCAGGCCCGGGATCGGGTTCCCGTACGGCGACCGGCTCGGGCGGTTGAGCAGCTCGAAGACCCGCTTCTCCACGGCGTCGCTCATCACGTGCTCCCAGCGGCAGGCCTCGTCATGGGCCTCCTCGTAGGGCATGCCGATGATGTTGACCAGGAGAAGCTCCGCAAGGCGGTGCTTGCGCATGACCGAGACGGCGTGCGAACGCCCCGCCTCGGTCAGGTGCAGATGGCGATCGTTCTCGACCCGCAGCAGCCCGTCCCGCTCCATGCGGGCGACGGTCTGACTGACGGTGGGGCCGCTCTGGTGCAGGCGCTCCGCGATTCGCGCACGGAGCGCGGGCACACCCTCCTCTTCGAGCTCGAGGATGGTCTTCAAATACATCTCGGTGGTGTCGACAAGGTCGTTCACGACGGCAGCCCTCCCTGGATGGCGATTCTACCTTGCGAACCCGGCACCAGACTTGGCCGCAGAATGGTAAGGGCAAGTGCCGAAGGGTGGTGTTGACTAGGGACTTGTGACCCTACCCGACGATCTTCTTATCGATTCCCGAGCGCTCGACTCACTGATGCGCTCCGGCACGCCGCCCACGCTCCTCGACGTCCGCTGGAGTCTGACCGGGCCGCCCGGCCGGGACGCGTACGAGGCCGGCCATCTGCCCGGCGCGGTCTTCGTCGACCTGGACGACTCGCTCAGCGGCCCACCCGGGGAGAACGGCCGTCATCCGCTGCCGTCGCCGGACGCGCTCCAGAAGGTCCTGCGTGCCGCTGGAGTGTCCGATTCCCGCCCCGTCGTCGTCTATGACGGAGGCGACCAGTGGGCTGCGGCACGCACCTGGTGGACGCTGCGCTGGGCCGGGCACCCGCACGTGCGCGTGCTGGACGGCGGGTTCGCGGCGTGGGGCGGGGACGTGACCTCCCTCGTGCCGGAGCCGGTCGCCGGCGACTTCACGGTGCGGCCCGGCGGGATGCCGGTGCTGGACGCGGCCGGTGCGGCGGCGACGGCCTCCGGTGGCGTGCTGATCGACGCACGGGCGCCGGAGCGGTACCGGGGCGAGGTCGAGCCGATCGACGCCGCGGCCGGGCACATCCCGGGCGCGGTCAACGTGCCGACCGCGGGGAACACCG
Organism: Catenuloplanes japonicus; assembly: GCF_000717135.1. Taxonomy (GTDB): domain Bacteria; phylum Actinomycetota; class Actinomycetes; order Mycobacteriales; family Micromonosporaceae; genus Catenuloplanes; species Catenuloplanes japonicus. Next base: position 120,095 of record NZ_JNXY01000033.1, on the reverse strand, counting down.
GGGCGGACGGGCGGTTCCTGCCGGCCGCGGCGCTGCGTGAGCGGTTCGCGGAGGCCGGTGTCACGGCGGAGGCCCCCGCGGTGGGGGCGTACTGCGGGAGCGGCGTCACGGGCGCGCACACGGTGCTGGCGCTGCATCTGGCGGGGCGGGCGGACGCGGCGCTGTACGTGGGGTCCTGGAGCGAGTGGATCACCGACGAGAAGCGGCCGCGGGCGCTCGGGGCGGAGTAGGCGGTCCTCGCGGGGTGCCGCCGGCGCCGCTCGGTGATCGGGGCGTCCCTCATGTCGTCGGGGACGCCCCGATCACCGAGAAGGTGCGGCGTCTGAGCGGCGCGGTCTCTGAGCGGCACGATCCGACGCCGTTCGCGGCGACCGGCGCGGACGCGGGCTCGGGGTGCCCCGGGCTCAGCGCCCCCGCAACGGGCGCAACGCCCCCTCCAGCCGGACCAGCTCGTCGAGCATCGCCGTCGCGGAGTCGTCGATCGCGGTCGTGGAGCTGAACACGCCGTCCGCGATGTGTTTCGCGACGAACGGGATGATCACGGACTCGGAGAGCGGGATCATCTTCAGGTACTGCAGCACCGGCTTCAACGCCTGCGCCGACCGCACCCCACCGGCCACCGACCCGTAGCTGACCAGCCCGACCGGCTTGTGCTGCCACTCCGCGAAGAGATAGTCCAGCGCGTTCTTGATCGGCGCGGGATAGCCGTGGTTGTACTCCGGCGTCACGATCACGAACGCGTCGGCCGCGTCCACCTGCGCGCTCCACGTCTTCGTGTGCGCGTGCGTGTACTTGCGCAGCCGCGGATGATTCGGCTCGTCCATCAGCGGCAGCCCGATCTCGGCCAGGTCCGCCACCTGCACGTCGAAGCCGCCGTGCGCGGTCGCGCGGTCGGTGATCCAGCGGCCGACCGGCTCACCGGCGCGGACGGGGCGGGTGCTGGCGATGATCACGGTGAGCTGTGGCACGAGGCTAGCTTATGTCCGGATTGCGGCGTTCGACGGCGAGTGCGGCCATCAGCAGGCAGCCGGTCATGGGAATCGCGAGCGGCAGGAGCTGCCAGGTGGTCACCGCGAGCACGCCCAGCCCGGCGACCAGCAGCAGCGAGCCGCTCGGGTCCGCGAGCGCGCGCCGGGCCGCGCGCGCGATCAGCACCGGCCACGCGGGTCCGACGCATCGCCAGGCCGCGGCCGCGCGCAGCACGACCACCAGCAGCCCGGTTCCGGCGAGACCACAGATCACGGCGACCGGGAGCGCGCCGGGCAGGCCGCGCCGGACCGCGACCAGGTCCAGCGCGAGCACGGCCAGCGCGAGCACCAGCAGCACGCCCGGCGCCAGACCGCCGCGACGCAGGGAGATCAAGAGCCGGCGGGGGTACGCGGAGAGCGCGGTAGACCGCCCGTCCACGTGCGCGGCGAGGTGGTCGCAGCCCGCGCCGAGCGCCGGCAGCAGCGTGACCAGCGGGAGCGCCGCGATCAGCGTGAGCAGTCCGACCAGCACGCACTCCGCGAACAGCGCCAGCCGCTCCCCCGGCGCGACCCGCGAGCGTGCGCCGGACCGTTTCTCTCCCGGCGCGGCCTGCGAGCGCGCGCCGGACCGCTCCTCGCGCGCCGCAGTGGCGCCGGTCGCCGGATGATCTGCGCGAGTCCGGGGCGCACGCCCGGAGCGCTCCGCCGGCGCGGGCCGCGCTCTCCCCCGTACCCCCATCAGCCTTTGATCCCGGACGTGGAGACGCCCTCGATCAGGAAACGCTGGAAGACGAGGAAGAACAACAGGACCGGGAGCAGCGCGAGCATGGACATGGCGATGAGCGCGCCGTAGTCCGTGGCCTCGGTCTGGTCGATGTAGAGCTGCAGCGCGAGCGGCAGCGGGTACGTGTCCGGGGTCGAGAGGTAGATGAGCGGGCCGAAGAAGTCGTTCCAGGTCCAGATGAACGTGAAGATCGACGTGGTGATCAGCGCGGGGCGGGAGAGCGGCAGCACGATGTTCCAGAAGATGCGGGCGTGGCCGGCGCCGTCGATGGTCGCGGACTCGTCCAGCTCGTGCGGCAGCGTGCGCATGAACTGGACCAGCAGGAACACGAAGAACGCCTCGACCGCCAGGAACTTGCCGACCAGCAGCGGCACGTAGGTGTCGATCAGGTCCAGGCGCTGGAACACGATGTACTGCGGGATGATCAGCACGTGGAACGGCAGCAGCAGCGTGCTGATCATGAGTGCGAACAGCGCGCCGCGGCCCCGGAAGCGCACCCGGGCGAACGCGTAGGCGGCCGGCGCGCTGGAGATCACGGTCCCGGCCACGGACACCACGGCCAGCAGCAGTGAGTTGCCGAACAGGCGCCACACGCTGATCCCGCCGACGCCCTCTGCCGCGGTGGCGTAGTTGCGCGTGGTGGGCGGCGCGGGCAGCAGGTCGAGGTCGCCGATGATGCTCCGCGAGTCCTTGAACGACGAGCTGATCATCCAGAACACCGGGTAGAGCACGACGACGAGCAGCAGGATCGCGCCCGCGTGCCACAGAAGTCGCTTCGCCGCGGCCTTTCCCCCGCTCGTCACGGCTTCTCCCCGCTCGTCACGGCTTCTCTCCGCTCGGCATGGGCGACTCCCCGCTCGTCACGGCTTCTCCCCCGCGTAGTGGACCCAGACGCGGCTGGTGCGGAACAACAACGCGGTGATCAGGCCGACGCCGAGCACGAGCATCCAGGCCATCGCGGACGCGTACCCCATGCGGAAATCACTGAAGCCCTTGTCGTAGAGGTAGACCGTGTAGACGAGCGTGGACCCGGCCGGGCCGCCGCCCCCGCCGACGCCGGTCGCGATCACGAACGCGGACGTGAACACCTGGAACGCGCCGATGATCTCCAGCAGCAGGTTGAAGAAGATGACCGGCGAGAGCATCGGCAGCGTGACCGCGCGGAACCGCCGCCACGGCCCGGCGCCGTCGACCGCGGCCGCCTCGTAGAGCTCGGCCGGGATCTGCTTCAGGCCGGCCAGGAAGATCACCATCGGGCCGCCGAACTGCCACGCGGCCAGCAGCACCAGCATCGGCAGCGACCACTGCGGGCGGCCGACCCAGCCGCCGGTGTGCAGGCCGATCGCGCCGAGGCCCCGGTCGACGATCGCGCCGTCCGAGAAGATGCTCTTCCAGACCAGCGACAGGCTGACACTGGCACCGATCAGCGACGGCGCGTAGAACGCGGACCGGTACAGTCCCTGACCCCGGCGCGGTTGATTCAAGAGCAGGGCAACCCCGAGGGCGGCAAGCATCTTCAGGGGTACGGCGAGCGCCACGTACCCCCCGGTGACCCTGACGGATTGCAGGTAGCGGGGGTCGTCGAACATCCGCCGGTAGTTCTCCAGCCCGATCCACTCCGGCGCGTCGAACAGGTTGTAGTCGGTGAAGGACAGGTAGAGCGAGGCGAGCATCGGGCCGATCGTGAGCAGCAGCATGCCGAGCAGCCACGGCGTGAGGAAGAGCAGCCCGGCTCCGGCGTCGCCGTGGCGCGTCCTGGTCATCCGGCCAGCGCGTCCTCGGCCTCGGCGAAGAACGCGTCGACCGCGTCCGGGACCGCGGAACGGCCGTAGCTGATCTCGTCCGCGATCCGGAGGAACGCGGCCTCGACCGTGCCGGCGCCCTTCGGCGGCGCGGGCGGCGCCTGCTGCAGCAGCGGCGCGATGGCCTCCTCGTAGGCCGCGATGGCCGCGGCCGGGCCCTCCAGCACCGCGGCCTTGCGCTGCGCGTTGGTGGCCGGGATGCCGCGGTTGCTGCCGAAGATCCTGCCGACCTGCGGGTCGTTGATCAGGAAGCTGATCAGCTTGGCGGACTCCTCCGGGTGGTCCGTGCGCGCGGACGCGGAGAGCAGCATCGCGGGCTTGAGGTACTGACCGGTGGCGCCGGGCGTGATCACCGGGACCGGTCCGATCTTGAGTTCGGCGTCGGTCTCGCCGGCGTAGCGGGCGAAGAAGTTGTCCCAGCGGAACTCGGTGGCGATCAGGTCCTTGACGATCGGCGAGGCGGGCTCGATCTGGGCGACCTTCTCCGCCGGGATGAACCGGCCGTCGTCGATGTACTGCTTGCCGACGGTCCAGTACGCGATCAGCTGGTCCCTGGTGAAGCCGAGCGTGCCGTCCTCGGTGTAGAGCCGGCCGCCCTGCTGGAGCAGCCAGGACTCGAAGCTGTAGATCACCGAGCGGTAGTTGCTGCCGCCGTAGGTCTTGCCCTTCTTCGACACCGTGTCGAGCAGCGCGTGGTACTGATCCCAGGTGATGCCGTCCTTCGGCTCCTCGACGCCGGCGTCCTTGAGCAGCGCCGGGTTGTAGAACATGCACCAGGTGTTGCCGCCGGTCGGGACGCCGTAGAGCGCGCCGTCCACCTCGCCGACGCCCTGGAACGCGGGGATCAGGTCGCCGACGTTCACGTCCGTCTTCTTGAGGTCGAGCAGGACGTTGCGGTCCGCGTACTCCCGCAGGTAGGCGAAGTCCATCTGGAGCACGTCCGGCGCGTTGCCGCCGGCGGTCTCGGTCGCCATCTTCTGCCAGTACGCCTCGAACTCCTGGAAGCTCGGCGTGACCTTGATCGTCGGATTCGCGGCCTGGAAGAGGTCGATCGACTGCTGCATGAGCGCGGCGCGGTCCGCGTTGCCCCACCACGAGAAGCGGAGCGTGACAGTGCCGCCCGCATCGTCGTCGCCGCCGCACGCGGTCAGGCCGGCGGCCAGCAGGATCGCCGCGGCAAGCGCTGTCCCGAATCGTCGCATCGACGCCCCCATTGATCTGTTTCGATCAGAGGCTAGGGGTTGATGTGATGCCCGTCAATGTCCGGATCGGGCCGCGGAAATCTTCGTACGATCGACCGTGACCGGGGGAAAGATCGGAAGGGGTGGCAGGATGACGGTTACCAAGGGACTGCTCGTGCGGCTGGAGGCGAAACCGCAGAAGGAGGACGAGGTCGAGCGCTTCCTCGAGGCGGCCATCGGGCCGGTGATGGACGAGGCCGGGACGACAGCCTGGTTCGCGATGCGGATGGGCCCGCAATCGTTCGGCATCTTCGACGCGTCGCCGGACGAGGCAGGGCGGCAGGCACACCTCTCCGGGCAGGTCGCCGCCGCGCTCCTGGCCCGCGCGCCGGAGCTGTTCACGCAGCCGCCGAGCATCGAGAAGGTCGACGTGCTGGCGAGCAAGCTGCCCGCCTGAGCGGATTCGCCCCGGCGCGCGTTCTGCTACGCGTAGATCTCGTTGAGCGCGGCCGGGGCCTTCTCCGCGGCCGGCGCGCTCGGGGCGTTCGCCGTGCCGTACTCGCTGAAGCTGATCTTCTGCACGTAGGCCGGCGTCTTCTCGGTCTTCTCGAACGTCCAGACCAGCTCCGAGATGCGGTTCCGGTCGTCCAGCTTCGCCGTGAACGCGATCGACTTCGCGGCGTCGCCCAGGTTCTGCACGAGCGTCTCGGTCTGCGGGTTCGGGTTGCCCTCGGCCGCGACCGAGAAGTCGAACGTGCCGCGGAACGCCTTGTCGCCGTCCCGCTCCGCCGTGACCACCGAGCTGTGGAAGTTCGGCTGGACCGGCGACAGCTCCTCGAACGTGTAGTCGAGCTTCTTCGCGACGGCGGTGTCCACCTCGTACCAGGTGCCGGCCTTGATGCCGAGCCGCTCGTTGCCCTCGGACCCGAGGTCCATCCGCACGAACGTCTTCCCGTCCGCGAAGATCGTGTCCGTGGTGAACGCGTTGCCGTCCACCTCGCCGACGTTGTGCGTGCTCGCGGACTTGGTCGGCGCGTAGACGATCCCGGTCGACTCGGTGCCGGACACGTTCACCGAGTACGCGTAGTGCCCGGCCTCCAGCGCCTTGTACGAGGCGAGGAACGCCTCCTTCGGGTCGGCCGGCGTGGTCACGGGCGCGGCCGCGGTCGCCTCGGCCCCGGCAGGCCCGCCCGATCCACCGGTGTCGCCGGTCCCACCGCACCCGGCGGCGACGCCCAGCACGGTGACGGCGGAGATCATGGCGAAGGTGGTCCTCAAGGACTTCACGTACGTGACTTTCCGTAGCAGGGCTGGAGGCTGGAAAACCTCCTAGCAGGCTAAACCAGCCCCGCAACCCGCGTGATCACGATCACTTTAAGCAACACAGGCGTTTTCGTCACACCCAATTTCTACTGTGGACACATGCGCGTACGATCCGATTTCTCCCTCCGGCTCCTCCTCGACAAGATCATCGAGCTGGGTGTCTCGGACCATGTCCGGAACCTGGTCGAGGATTCCCGTCGGCACATGGGCGATCGCAGCCCCTACCGCGGCGGGAAGACGCTGACAGACCTGTTGCGCCAGGCGATCGCGGCGGCTCGCGAGGAAGACGACGGGGACACCGCGGAACGGCTGGAAGACGCGCTGTCGTACTCCTCGGGTGTCATGCTCGGCCCCGACCTCGAGATCAAGTACCAGCTGCTCTCCCACTCGCGGGAGATTCATGGGAACGTGCTGCGATCCACCCTGTCCAGCGCCGCGATCTGGTTCGGCGACGGGGCTCGCACCTTCCTGAAGGACAAGCCGCAGGCGTCCGTGAACGACCTGCTGACGTTCCTGGACGGCCTACGGAGCATGGAGGTGCGCGAGCACCCTGATGCCCCGGGAACCTACTCGGCGATTCGCGGGACCCGCGAGACCATGACATGGCTGGAAGAGACGTTCCGGGATCGGCTTCGATTCCAGCCCGGCATCGGTGACGCGGTGGCGGCAGCGACGCCGGCATCGGCATCGGCATCGGTCGAGGAACTCGCCGACGCTGTCCTGCTCCGCGCCCGACGGCGTGCGCTGGACGACTTCCGGGCCGTGGTCCTCAACCGGCACAGCAGCGAGCGCGACCTGCAACGGGCGCTCGAGAACAACATCTGGATCTTCGGCGGTACGTATCTGACGCCGCACGGCCCGCGACGGATCAGCCGCGGCATCGAGCTCGATCTGACGCTTCTCCGGCCGGACGGCACCGTGCACGTCGTGGAACTCAAGCGGGCCGCCGTGCCGATCCTCACCCATCAACGCGGCCGGTACGTCCCGACGAACGAGGTGCACCGCGCCATGACCCAAACGATCAACTACCTAGTCACCCTCGATGAGGACCGCGCATCCCTCACCGCACGGGGAATCGACGTCCGACGCGCCTCGGCCACGGTGATCATCGGACATCCCGACTTCGAGCACAGTGCGAGCGAGCCCGAGGTCGACGAGGCGCTGCGGATCTACAACAGCCACCTGTCACGGGTCGAGGTCGTGACGTACAAGCAGCTCATCGACCGCGCCGCCCAATCGCTGCGCATGGTGCCGGTCGTCGAATGAACAGAATGCCTCCCACCCGCGTTCGGGTGGGAGGCATTCGCGCTACCTAAGCGGTACGGCGTCAGCTGCAGCCGGACGTGGAGCCGCAGCCCTCGCAGACGTAGCAGCTGCCGGCGGGGCGCATCTTGGTGCCGCAGGTGAAGCAGAGCGGCGCGTCGGCGGAGCGGCCCTGGACCAGCTCCAGCAGCTCCGTGTTGGTGCGGGCCTGGATCACCGGCTGGGGCTGGGACGGGACCTTCGCCTCGGCCTTCGGCGCCTCGGCGACCGGCTCCGGGGCCTTGGTGGGCACCGGGGCGGACGCGGCCATGCCGGCCAGGTCGACGGCGGCGTCCTGCTCGGCCTGGACCTGGGCCGCACGCTCGCGCGCGGTCAGGATGCCCAGGTCGGAGCGGGACTCGAAGTCCAGATAGTCCAGCGCCAGGCGACGGAAGATGTAGTCCATCACCGAGGACGCCATGCGGATGTCCGGGTCGTCCGTCATGCCGGCCGGCTCGAAGCGCATGTTGGTGAACTTGCTGACGAACGTCTCCAGCGGGACGCCGTGCTGAAGCCCTATCGAGATGGCCACCGAGAAGGCGTCCATCACGCCGGCCAGCGTCGAGCCCTGCTTCGACATCTTCAGGAAGACCTCGCCGAGGCCGCCGTCCGGGTAACCGGACGCGGTGAGGTAGCCCTCCGCGCCGGCGACCGAGAACGAGACGGTCTGCGAGGAGCGCTTCTTGGGGAGGCGCTTGCGGACCGGCCGGTACTCGACGACCTTCTCGACGACCTTCTCCACCACGGTCTCGACCGGGGCGGCGGCCTCCGGCTTCTTCAGCGCGGAGAGCGGCTGGCCGACCTTGCAGTTGTCGCGGTAGATCGCGAGCGCCTTCAGGCCGAGCTTCCAGCCCTGGAAGTACACCTCCTCGACCTCTTCGACGGTCGCCTCCTCGGGCATGTTGACCGTCTTGGAGATCGCGCCGGAGATGAACGGCTGGACGCCGGCCATCATGCGCACGTGGCCCATCGGGGAGATGGACCGCGCGCCCATCGCGCAGTCGAAGATCGAGTAGTGCTCCGGCTTGAGGCCGGGGGCGTCGATCACGTGGCCGTGCTCGCCGATGTGCTCGACGATCGCCTCGACCTGCTCCTCCTGGTAGCCGATGCTGCGCAGCGCGCGCGGGACCGTCTGGTTGACGATCTGCATCGAGCCGCCGCCGACCAGCTTCTTGAACTTGACGAGCGCCAGGTCCGGCTCGATGCCGGTGGTGTCGCAGTCCATCATCAGGCCGATGGTGCCGGTCGGCGCGAGCACGGAGGCCTGCGCGTTACGCCAGCCGTTCGTCTCACCGATCTTGTTGCCGAGCGTCCACTGCTCGCCGGCCGCCTCGCGGATCGCGTCGGAGACCGTGCTGAACGCCCTTATGTCGTCGTTCGCCGCGGCGTGCTTGCGCATGACGCGCTGGTGCGCCTTGGCGTTGCGGGCGTAGCCGTCGTAGGCGCCCACGATGCCGGCCAGCTCGGCCGAGCGGCGGTACGCGGTACCGGTCATCAGCGACGTGATGGCGCCGGCCACGGTGCGGCCGCCGTCCGAGTCGTAGGGCAGGCCGGACGCCATCAGCAGTGCGCCGAGGTTGGCGTAGCCGATGCCGAGCTGCCGGTACGCCCGGGTGGTGGCACCGATCCGCTCGGTCGGGAAGTCGGCGAAGCAGATCGAGATGTCCATCGCGGTGATGATGAACTCGACCGACTTGACGAACTTCTCGATCTCGAAGCCGCCGTCGGCCTTGAGGAACTTCATCAGGTTCAGCGAGGCCAGGTTGCAGGACGAGTCGTCCAGCGACATGTACTCCGAGCACGGGTTCGAGGCGGTGATCCGCCCGGTCTCCGGGTTCGTGTGCCAGTCGTTGATCACGTCGTCGTACTGGATGCCCGGGTCGGCGCACTCCCACGCGGCGAGCGCGACCTTGCGGAACAGGCTCTTCGCGTTGACGGTCGAGATGACCGAGTTGTCGGACCGGCTGCGCAGGCCGAACTCGGTGTCGTTCTCGACCGCGGTCATGAAGTCGTCCGAGACGCGGACCGAGTTGTTCGCGTTCTGGTACTGCACGGAGACGATGTCGGCGCCGCCCAGGTCCATGTCGAAGCCGGCGTCCCGCAGCGCGCGGATCTTGTCCTCCTCGCGCGCCTTGGTCTCGACGAACTCCTCGATGTCCGGGTGGTCGATGTCGAGGATGACCATCTTCGCCGCGCGCCGGGTGGCGCCGCCCGACTTGATCGTTCCGGCGGACGCGTCCGCGCCACGCATGAAGCTGACCGGGCCGGACGCGGTGCCGCCGCTGGAGAGCAGCTCCTTGGAGGAACGGATCCGGGAGAGGTTCACGCCGGAGCCGGAGCCTCCCTTGAAGATCAGGCCCTCCTCCTTGTACCAGTCCAGGATCGAGTCCATCGAGTCGTCGACGGAGAGGATGAAGCACGCGCTGACCTGCTGCGGCGACGTGGTGCCGACGTTGAACCAGACCGGCGAGTTGAAGCTGAACACCTGGTGCAGCAGCATCCAGGTCAGCTCGTGCTCGAAGATCTCGGCATCGTCCGTCGTCGCGAAATAGCCGTACTTTTCGCCCGCGGCGCGATACGTCTTCGCGACCCGGTCGATGAGCTGCTTGAGCGACCACTCACGCGCCGGGGTCCCCACCGCTCCCCGGAAATACTTCGTGGTGACGATGTTCGCGGCGTTGACGCTCCACGACGTCGGGTACTCCACGCCGCGCTGCTCGAAGTTGATCGAGCCGTCGCGCCAGTTCGTCATGACGACGTCGCGGCGCTCCCACTCGACCTCGTCATACGGGTGGACACCCTCCGTGGTCCAGACCCGCTCGACGGACAGACCCTTGAGGTCCTTCGAGTCCTTGGGCGCGGAGCCGTTGCTCTGCGTCGCCCGGACCCGCCCCTTGCCCGTCGTCGCGTTGCCTGTGGACGCGTTGTCCCCGGCCAATGTGCTTCCCCCTCGGCTAGCCGCGGCCCGACGCCGCGTTTACATCAAATCCTTGAAACCCTCGAAACCATCAGACGGTACGGCTGGCGGCCGCCGCTTCCGGTTCCTCGACGGTGGCTGTGCCGCCGCCCTGCTCGCGCGCGGCCTCGCGCGCGAGCGCCTCGTCACGCAACGTCTCGATCTCGCGCTCGAAATCCCCCAGCGAGTCGAACGACCGGTAGACGCTGGCGAACCGCAGGTAAGCCACGACGTCAAGCTCCCGCAACGGGCCGAGGATCGCGAGACCCACCTCGTTGCTCGGGATCTCCGCCGCGCCCCGCGACCGGACCGCGTCCTCCACCCGCTGGGCGAGCAGCGCCAGCGCGTCCTCGGTGACCGGGCGGCCCTGGCAGGCCTTGCGGACGCCGTTGGCGATCTTCGTCCGGCTGAACGGCTCGGTCACGCCACTGCGCTTCACGACCGCGAGAACGGCCTCCTCGACCGTCGTGAAGCGCTTGCCGCACTCCGGGCAGGACCGCCGCCGGCGGATCAGCTGACCGTCATCGGCCTCGCGGGAATCGACCACCCGGGAGTCGGCGTGCCGGCAATACGGACAGCGCATTGTCGGCGCCCCCTTCCCCCGCGGTAGGGCCGGCTCCCCCTCCAGCCTTACCCCGCGCACGCCGGACCGCAGCGAAAACGCCCGGTTGCGCCGGGCGGCCGCTGTGGTGAACAGGCTGGGAAGGTGGGGGTGAGGACCCCTACCAGTTGATGACTTACACCCGTGTCACTACTAGATGTTGTGACCGTAGGCCCCCCACGCCACAGATGCAAGCTCACCCGCCGCAACGGTCACAACTGTGCCTGCGGTCTCAACACCCGCGGTGGGAGACCGGTTACCGGCCGCGTGGGAGCGACTTCAGCGACCACGCGGAAGCTGCAGCTCCTGGCCCGGATGGATGGTGTAGCCGGGCAGATCGTTGATCGCGCGGATCTCCTCGACCATGGCGAACGGATCATCACTGGGACGGTATCGGGCCGCGATGTCCCAGAGCGTGTCGTTCTTCTGCACCACGGCGGTGGGCAGCGGGCCGGTCTCGGGCTCCGCCTGCGACGCGGTCGCGGCGAACACGCCGACCGCGACCCAGGCCAGCGCGATCAGGACGACCATCCGGACGATCCGGCCGCGCCGGGTGAGGCGCAACGGGCGTCGTGCGGGCTCGTGCGCACGGGCCGGGCGATCGGTCCCCCAACCGATCGCAGCCCTGGTGGGGGCGCTCACCGCGTCTACGGTGAGCGCCGAGGTAACAGCCGTCCCAGCCACGGGACCCCCCAGTAAAGATGATCTCACTCGAACAAGGGTTCGATAGAACGGACGTACGAAGGTCTACCAGAACATGCGTACGGATGTCGAGGCTCGAAAGCGCGACACGCCGCGTGAATCTCGTACAGATGTTTGAAGAAGTGGGATTTCACCATTACCGTTTGCGCACAGAGGGGTCACCACGCCCGATCGGCTTCCCCAATCCGATCCGGCGGGGCTTGCCTGCCGACCCGCGTCCGGTTTCGGCCGCTGCGGGTCGTCGGGGTTACTCCCGTACTAGTTGGTGGCGTTTCGCGCACTTCCCCACCGCGCGGACGCGACCACGGTGCCCCAGCGGCACTCACCGATCAGGGAGGACGGACGTGTCAACCGACGACCGGAGCAAGCATCCGGAGCAGGAGCAGCAGGGCAAGAGCGCGCCCTCCGCGGGCAAGCGCGGCGCCGGGCGGCAACGGGCCGCGGCCCCGCACCTGCGACCGGTGCAGCCGGTCAGCAGCTTCCCCGACCTGGTCTCCGCCGATCTCACCGCACGGCAGCGCCGCATCCTGGAGTTCATCCGCGAGTGGGTGGAGAAGTACGGATATCCGCCGAGCGTCCGGGAGATCGGCGAGGCGGTCGGCCTCGTCTCCCCGTCCTCCGTCGCGTACCAGCTGAAGGAGCTGGAGCGGAAGGGCTTCCTGCGCCGCGACCCGAACCGGCCGCGTGCCGTGGACGTCCGCCCGCCCGCCGACATGATGGACGACGAGGCGGCCCGCGCGCAGCGGCCCAAGCCGGCGTATGTGCCGATGCTGGGCCGGATCGCTGCCGGTGGCCCGATCCTCGCGGAGCAGGCCGTGGAGGAGGTCTTCCCGCTGCCGCGCGAGCTGGTCGGCGAGGGCGAGGTCTTCATGCTGAAGGTCAAGGGCGACTCGATGATCGACGCCGCGATCTGCGACGGTGACTGGGTGGTGGTCCGGCAGCAGCCGACGGCCGACTCCGGTGAGATCGTCGCCGCCATGCTGGACGGCGAGGCCACGGTGAAGACCTATCGCCGTCGCGACGGGCACGTGTGGCTGATGCCGGCGAACCCCGCGTTCGACCCGATCCCGGGCGACGACGCGTCCATCATCGGTCGCGTCGTGGCGGTGCTCCGCCGCATCTGAGATGCATCCGGGGTGTGGGCTCCGTCGGCCGTGGAGACCACACCCCGGTACTACCGTTGTTGCCGCGCTCAGCGACGCCGGTCGTCGTACGGCGGGTTCTGCGGGTAGTCGCCGCGCGGGCCGTCGCCACGGCGGTCGTAACCGCCGCTCTGCTCGCCACCGCGCTCGCCGCCACCGCCGCCGTAGACGCCGCCCGAGCCGCCGCCGTTCATGCCCTCGGGGCCGCCGCCGTAGACACCTCCGCCACCGCCCTGCTGGCGCGGGGGACGACCGCCCTGCTGAGGATTGCCGCCGCTCTGCTGCGGGCCACGGGGACGACCGCCCTGCTGCGGGTTACCGCCGCTCTGCTGCGGGCCACGCCCGCCCTGGCCACCGCCACCCTGGCCACCGCCACGAGGACCGCCGCCGCCACGGCCCTGGCCGCCGCCACCGCCGCCGCCTGCGCCGTAGACCGCGCCGGAGCCGCCGCCGTTCATCCCGCCGGGGCCGCCGGTGTAGACGCCGCCGCTCTGCTGCGGATCCTGCGGACCGCGACCGCGGGCCTGACCACCGCCGCCGCCCTGGCCGCCACCGCGAGGACCGCCGCCGCCCTGGCCACCGCCACGGCCCTGGCCACCGCCACCACCGCCGCCCGCGCCGTAGACCGCGCCCGAACCGCCGCCGTTCATGCCACCCGGCCCGCCGCCGTACGCGGCGCCGGACTTACCGCCGCCGCCCGCGCCGTAGACCGCGCCCGAACCGCCGCCGTTCATCCCGCCCGGCCCGCCGCCGTAGACGCCGCCACCGGCTGCGGCACCGCCACGCGCCGCGCCGGAGTTTCCGCCGCCACCGCCGTAGACCGCGCCGGACCCGCCGCCGTTCATCCCGGCCGGCCCGCCGCCGTACACCGCACCGGCTCCCGCGGCCGCCGGCTCCCGCCGGTTCGCCCCGGAGGACTCCGGCCCTCGGTCCGCGGCGCCGGACTCGGACTTGCCCTTGACCGGCTCGTCGTCCAGCGGCGCCGGGTTGCGGCGGCGGAACATCACGATGCCGGCCACGCCGGCGATCAGCAGGATCAGGCCGATGAGGCCGACCGAGACGATCGCGGCCGTGATCTGACCGAGCGACACGCGCTCCAGCAGGGACCGGTTGTCCGACTGCGAGTCGCCGCCGCTCGCGGCCTGGACCGCGTTGTGCTGCGGCGTGTACTTCAGCAGCGTGGGCGGGTCCTTGGCGAACGAGGAGCCGACCGGCATCTCGGACACGGTGACGTAGTTCGCCCCGTCCGCGGTGTAGGTGATCGCCTCACCGAACGGCTCGTCGGGCAGGCCGGTGATCCGCGGCTCGTTCTTGGTCACGGCCGCGACCACGTCGCCGTTCGTCACGTCCCACTCGAACGCGTCGGCATAGGTCCGGAGCGCCACCTTCGCGCCACCGGGCGCGACCGCGCCGCCGGTGACCGCCATCCGGCCGGCCACCCCGAGGTACGTGCTGGTGGTGGTCAGCGGGATCTTCCACTCGCCGACCTCCTTCAGCTCGACGCCCGCCTCCCCCTCCTCCAGCGGGACGCTGGGGATCCAGAGGTGGGCGAGAGCCGGCTCCTTGGTGACCACGATCGGCGTGCCGTCACCGTTGATCAGCAGCGCTTCGGCGTTGAACTTGTCCTTGCCGGGGTAGCGCAGCCGGTAGTAGACCGGCTTCGGGTCCTCCGCCGTGAGATCGATCTTGTAGACGCCGATCAGCGGGCGCTCTTTCTCGTTGTCGCCGATGTTGCCGACCCAGAGCGTGGTGCCGTCCGGCGAGAGGACCATGTCCTCGGTGTCCGGAGGCGTACCCGGATAGCCGATCGTGTCTTTGACCTTGCATTTGCCGTCGAGGAGGAAGATCTTCCGCGCCGCGTCGTTCTCCGTGCCGTCGTTGATGACGTAGTAGCCGTCCTTGTAGGCGGCAATGCCGGAGAGCTCGGACAGCAGCTCGTCGGAGATCTTGCAAACTGTCTCGCCCTTGGCGGGCTCAGCGGCTGCCGCCGCACTGGCTGCCCCGGGCATGGCCGCGACCAGCCCGAACGCCACAACAATCGATGAAACCGCACGCCGCATCGGGCTAGTCTCGCACGTCATCCTCGGACCTTGGTTACACGCCGATCAAAGCCGGCTGGCAGACACCGGGTGCGATGCCACTCTTACGCGTCGCATCGCACCCGCTAGATCCTACAAACCCGGACAAAGCCGAGAATCAGCCAGTCACCCAGGGTGACAGCTCGGCGGCGAGCGCCTCGTCGACGCGCACGTGGATCTCGGTGCCCTCCGCGGTGTGGAGCGTGCTGAGCACCTCGCCACGCCGGTGCACCTGCGCCACCAGATCACCCCGGTCGTACGGCACGGTCGCCCGCACCTCCACGGCCGGCCGCGGCAGGCGCGACTCGATCGCGGCGCGCAGCTCGTCGAAGCCCCGCCCGGTGTGCGCGGAGACGAAGATCGCATCCGGCCACTCGTGCTTGAGACGCAGCAGCGTCTCCTCGTCGGCCGCGTCGGTCTTGTTGACCACCAGCAGCTCGGGCAGCCGCTCGGCACCGACCTCGGCCAGCACCTCGCGCACCGCGCGCAGCTGCTCCTCCGGGTCCGGGTGCGAGCCGTCCACCACGTGGAGCACCACATCCGCCTCCGCGACCTCCTCGAGCGTGGAGCGGAACGCCTCCACGATCTGGTGCGGGAGGTGCCGGACGAAACCGACCGTGTCGGAGAGCGTGTAGACGCGGCCGTCGGACGTGAACGCCTTGCGCGTCGTCGGGTCCAGCGTGGCGAACAGCGCGTTCTCCACCAGGACGCCCGCGTTGGTCAGCCGGTTGAGCAGGCTGGACTTGCCTGCGTTCGTGTAACCGGCGATGGCCACGGCCGGCACGGCACGGCGCGACCGGCGGGCACGCTTGGTGTCACGGACCGTCTTCATGCCCTTGATCTCGCGCCGCAGCCGCGCGATCCGGGTGCGGATGCGCCGGCGGTCGATCTCCAGCTTCGTCTCACCGGGACCGCGGAGGCCCACGCCACCGCCGCCCGCGCTGCCGCCCGCGCCACCGGTCTGCCGGGACAGGGACTCACCCCAGCCCCGCAGGCGGGGCACCAGGTATTCCAGCTGGGCAAGCTCGACCTGCGCCTTACCTTCCTTGCTCTTCGCGTGCTGGGCGAAGATGTCCAGGATCAGCGCCGTACGGTCGACGACCTTGACCTTGACCTGCTGCTCCAGGTTGCGCAGCTGGGACGGGGACAGCTCGCCGTCGCAGATGACGGTGTCGGCGCCGGTCTCCCGTACCACCGCGCCCAGCTCTTCGACCTTTCCACGGCCGATGAACGTGGCCGCGTCCGGACGGCCGCGCCGCTGGATCAGGCCCTCCAGGATCTGGGAGCCGGCCGTCTCGGCCAGCGCGGCCAGCTCGGCCATCGAGTTCTCCGCGTCGGTGACGGACCCACCGGTCCACACGCCGACCAGCACGACCCGCTCCAGGCGCAGCTGCCGGTACTCGACCTCGGTGACGTCGGTGAGCTCGGTGCTGAGACCCGCCACGCGGCGCAGGGCGTGCCTGTCCTCCAGCTCCAGCTCACCGGTCGTCACATCATCATCGGTGTTCTGATCCTCGTCGTCCCACAGGTCGATCTCGTCGAAATCCGGGGACGACGTCGGTGCTGTGCGGTTATTAGGCAAGTAAGTCCCTCCTCAGACCTCGATGGTTGCACGCGATCCTGCCCGGCGCACTCATAAATCGCCCGGGGCGCGTCTACCCGTGAGTACGACCCCGGGAGGACCCTGTTCCGGTAGAGGACAAGAATCAGGATCGGTACATCGCCGTACAACCTGGGAGGACAGTTGTCCCCGACCCGCCTGCCGAGCGCAGGGTTCTCGATCACCATCCGGGTAAGCGTCGTCGCCGACGCGTCCGCGATCGGCCGTCTGACCACGTGCGTCGGCGAGGCCGGCGCGATCGTCACCGCGCTGGACGTGGTGGACTCCGACCCCCTGCGCGTCACCGTCGACCTCACCTGCGACACCGCCGACTCCGGGCACGCCGACCAGGTCGTCAAGAAGCTGGAGGACCTCGACGGCGTCGAGGTGCGCAAGGTCTCCGACCGTACGTTCCTGCTCCACCTCGGCGGCAAGATCGAGGTCACGTCCAAGGTCGCGCTGCGTAACCGTGACGAGCTGTCCCGGGCGTACACGCCCGGTGTCGCCCGCGTCTGCCTCGCGATCGCGGAGAACCCCGAGGACGCCCGCCGTCTCACCATCAAGCGCAACACGGTCGCGGTCGTCACGGACGGTTCCGCCGTCCTCGGCCTCGGCAACATCGGCCCGGCCGCCGCACTGCCGGTCATGGAGGGCAAGGCCGCGCTGTTCAAGCGGTTCGGCGGCGTCGACGCGTGGCCGGTCGTGCTGGACACGCAGGACACCGACGAGATCGTCGCCATCGTCAAGGCCATCGCGCCCGGCTACGGCGGCATCAACCTTGAGGACATCGCGGCGCCTCGCTGCTTCGAGATCGAGGCGCGGCTGCGTGAGCTGCTCGACATCCCGGTCTTCCACGACGACCAGCACGGCACCGCGATCTGCGTGCTCGCCGCGCTGACCAACGCGCTGCGCGTGGTCGGCAAGAACATGGCCGACATCCGCGTCGTGGTGTCCGGCGCCGGCGCAGCCGGCACCGCCATCATGAAGCTGCTGCTCCGCCAGGGTGTGGGCGACATCATCGCCTATGACCGTCCCGGCGCGCTGCACCGCGGGCTGCCCGACCTGAACCCGACCTGGCAGTGGCTGGCCGAGAACACCAACAAGTCCGGCTACGTCGGCGACCTCAAGGGCGCGATCAAGGGCGCGGACGTCTTCATCGGCGTCTCCGCCCCGAACCTGCTCACCGGCGACGACATCGCCACCATGGCCGAGAAGTCGATCGTGTTCGCGCTGGCCAACCCGGACCCGGAGGTCGACCCGCGCGCGGCCCGCGAGCACGCCGCGATCGTCGCCACCGGCCGCAGCGACCAGCCCAACCAGATCAACAACGTGCTGGCCTTCCCCGGCGTCTTCCGCGGCATGCTCGACGCCCACGCGGAGAACTTCACCGAGGAGATGGCGCTCGCCGCCGCCCGCGCGATCGCTGACGTGGTCGGCGAGGACAAGATCAACCCCACCGTCATCGTGCCCAGCGTCTTCGACAGCCGGGTGGCTCCCGCCGTCGCGGCCGCGGTCCGCCGCGCCGCCGCCGGCAACGCCGACGCCACCACCGACTTCGGCGGCCTGGACGCGGGCGAGGACACCAGCTTCGGCGTCCCGGAGAACTAGATCACCATGTGCTGACGGCCTGACGGCCTGAAAGGGCGCGGTCGCGGGAGATTCCCGCGACCGCGCCCTTTCTCATATCCGATAGACCCACTCACGCCGTGGTCGCGATCCGCATGCTCCCGCGGGCCGGCGGATCCGTGGGCGCACGGTCAAGACCCGTCCGGTCCGTCCGACTGCCAGGCCAGGAGTTCGGCGGGGCGGTTGGTGATGACGGCGGTGACGTGGAGGGCGGTCAGCGCCCGCCAGGTGTCCTCGTGGTCGGCGGTGTGGACCATGACGAGCAGGCCGGCGTCGCGCAGGGTGGTGGCCATGGACGGGGTGGCCAGGAGTGCCTCCACGCTCGGGTTGAAGGCGGCGCAGCCCAGCGCGCGGGCCTCGGCGACCGGATCGGCGTCGAACTCGTCGCGGAGCAGGCCGAGGCGGAGGGCGGCGGGGGCCAGGGCGCGGGCGTCGCGGAGGACGTTCGCGTCGTAGCTCTGGAGCAGCACCCGGGTGGTCAGGTCGCGGGCCACGATCTCGCCGACGATCGCGGCGGTCAGGGCGCGGGGCATGAACGGCTTGACCTCCAGCAGGAGGCCGGCCGGCGCGGCGGCGATCAGGTCGAGCACCTGGGCCAGCGCGGGCACCCGCTCGCCGCGGAACGGCGGGGAGTGCCAGGAGCCGGCGTCCAGCGCGGCCAGCTCGGCGGCGGTGCGGTCGGCGACGCGGCCGGTGCCGTTCGTGGTGCGTTCGAGCGTGTAGTCGTGGATGACCACGGGGACGCCGTCCGCGCTGGCATGCACGTCGATCTCCAGGTAGGCGGCACCGGCGCGCACGCCCGAGACCAGCGCGGCCATCGTGTTCTCCGGCGCGATCGAGGAGTTGCCGCGGTGCGCGACGATCAGAGGCCCGGTCTGCACGCCGCGGACGTTAACACGCAGGTCAGCGCGGCCGACGGCGACGGACCGGATGTTCATCCCGGTGTCGCCGGGAAGCGGCCGCCACCGCTTCGCAGCTACGTGCGGGCCGAGCCAGACTCGGGGCGGCCGTGAGTCCTGGTGATGCGTGCACCGCACGACGAGCCGGCCTTCCGATCTCGCCTGTCCCTGCAGGCCGTCACTCAGCCGATCCCGCCGAGCGCCTCTCACCGGTCCTGCGGTCCGTCGTTCAGCCGATCCCGCCGAGCGCCTCCGTCGCGACCTCGCCGGAGGCGACCAGCACGGCCGGCCCGGCCAGCGTCCAGCCCGCCTCGCCCCGCGTGGCGACGAGCCGGCCGCCCAGCAGCTCGACCGCGACCGTACCCATGGGGAGCCCGGCGTCGTGCAGTGTCACGGCCGCGACCGCGAGCGCGCCGGACCCGCAGGCCAGCGTCTCCCCCGACCCACGCTCGTGGACGCGCATGCGCACGTGCGCGTCGAAACCGGGAAGCGGCGCGAGCGGCGACACGAACTCGACGTTCACCCCCTCGGGGAACAGCGCCGGGTCGAAGCCGGGCTCGCGGGTCAGGTCCAGCCCGTCCAGGTCGACGCCGTCCGGGAGCACGCTGACCAGGTGCGGGTTGCCGACGTCGACCGCGGTGCCGGGCAGCGCGAGCGGCGCGATCGTGGCGGTGCCGGCGGCGCCGAGCCGCGGCGACGGCATGTCCACCGCGATGATGTCGCCGTCGATCACGGCCCGGACCAGCCCGGCCCGGGTCAGGATCGGGAACGAGTCACCGCCCGCCAGACCGGCCACGGCAAGGTAGCGCGCGAACACCCGGATGCCGTTGCCGCACATCTCGGCGATCGAACCGTCCGCGTTCCAGTAGTCCATGAACCACTCGGCGTCGGCCGCGTGACCGACCGCCTCGGGGTGCTTGGCGGTCCGGACCACGCGCAGCACACCGTCCGCCCCGATGCCGCGGTGCCGGTCGCAGAGCGCCGCGACCAGCGACGGCGTCAGCGCGAGCTGCCCGTCCGGGTCGTCGAGGATGACGAAGTCGTTGCCGGCGCCGTGGCCCTTGGTGAACTGCACCGGACCATCATTCCGCACCGACCGGGAGATCGACCAGCCGCAGCGCGGACTCGACCAGGTCGTCCGCGCCGCCGTCCAGCCAGCGCACCGAGGCGTCCCGGCGGAACCAGGAGCGCTGGCGCCGGACGAACCGGCGGGTGGCGGCCGTGGTCCTCTCCCTCGCGACGGATGCGGTGCAGACGCCGTCCAGCTGGTCGATCGCCTGCTGGTAGCCGAGCGCCCGGCCGGCGGTCCGGCCCTCGCGCAGTCCGCGCGGGAGCAGCCCGGCGACCTCCTCGACCAGCCCCTGCTCCCACATCAGGTCGACCCGCCGGGCGATCCGCGCGTCCAGCGCGGCCGTCTCCCGGTCGACGCCGATCCGCACGCTGTCGTAGAACGGGCGCGGCGACGTGGGCAGCGACGCGGTGAACGGCCTGCCGGTCAGCTCGATCACCTCCAGCGCCCGGACTATCCGCCGGCCGTTGCTGGGCAGGATCGCCTCCGCCGCGGCCGGGTCGAGCCCGCGCAGCCGCTCGTGCAGCACCGCGGGGCCGGCCTCCGCCAGCGAGGACTCCAGCGCGGATCGCACCTCCGGGGACGTACCCGGGAAGGAGAATTGTTCGAGAACCGCCTGGACGTAGAGGCCGGAGCCGCCGACCAGCAGCGCCACCCGGCCGCGGGACAGGATGTCGTCGATCGCGGCGCGGGCCAGCTCCTGATATTCCGCGACGGCCGCGGGCTCGGTCACGTCCCAGATGTCCAGCAGGTGATGCGGCACGCCGCGCCGCTCCGCGATCGGGAGTTTGGCCGTGCCGATGTCCATGCCGCGGTAGAGCTGCATGGAGTCGGCGTTGACCACCTCCCCGCCGAGCGCCTCGGCCAGCGCGAGGCTCAAATCCGACTTTCCGGTCGCCGTCGGTCCGACGACGGCCACGACGCGGGGGAAGACCCTGGATGCGGGGGGTGACGACACGCGACCTACGGTAACTGCACGGGCGTGAGGAACCGCCACACGGCCGACCTAGAACACCGTATGGTCACGGTCGTCAACAGGCACTCGACGGACACGGGGGAGTACCTGTGACAATGCCGGGAGAAGTTATTGGAAAACCTACTGCGCGGCGGCGGCATCCGGAGGAAGACGCACTTTCCCCGGACGCCGGGAAGAACGAGGATGGGCAGATGAGCGACTGGACCACCTACGGTCGGGTGGACGCCGACGGCACGGTCTACTGCAAGACCGCCGAGGGCGAGCGCGTGGTCGGGTCCTGGCAGGCGGGAACGCCCGAGGAGGGCCTCGCCCACTTCGCGCGCCGCTTCGCGGACAAGGTTACCGAGGTCGACCTCATCGAGGCGCGGCTGAAGTCCGGTGCGGCCGATGCGGCGCACTCCCTGACCAGCGTGAAGCGGCTTCGCACCGAGCTGGCCGAGGCCCACGTGGTCGGCGATGTGGACGGGCTCGCCGCCCGCCTCGACCGCCTCACCACGCTGGCCGAGGAGAGCGCGGCCACGGCGAAGGCCGCGAAGGAGACCGCGCGCACCGAAGCGCAGGCCCGCAAGGTCGCGCTGGTCGAGGAGGCGGAGAAGATCGCCGCCGAGTCGACCGGGTGGAAGGCCGCGGGCGACCGTCTCAAGGAGATCCTCGACGAGTGGAAGACCATTCGCGGGATCGACAAGAAGACGGACGGCGAGCTGTGGAAGCGGTTCGCGGCCGCCCGCGACGGGTTCACCCGGCGCCGGGGCGCGCACTTCGCGACGCTCGACGGGCAGCGCAAGCAGGCACAGGGCGCGAAGGAAGACCTGGTCAAGGAGGCGGAGTCCCTCTCCGAGTCCGAGGACTGGGCCGACACCGCCGCCCGGCTCAAGGACCTGATGACCCAGTGGAAGGCCGCGCCCCGCGCCTCGAAGGAGGCGGAGCAGAAGCTGTGGGACCGGTTCCGGGCCGCGCAGGACGCGTTCTTCTCGCGCCGCAGCGAGGTCTTCTCCGCCCGTGACGCCGAGCTCAAGGGCAACCTTGAGCTCAAGCAGGCGCTGCTGGCCGAGGCCGAGGCCGTCGACGTCGACGCGGACCCGAAGGGCGCGCAGAACAAGCTGCGCGAGATCCAGGGCCAGTGGCACGACATCGGCCGCGTCCCCCGGGAGAACATGGCGGGTCTCGACCGCCGCATGCGCGCGATCGAGGACAAGCTCCGTCAGGCCATGGATTCGGCGTGGCGCCGCACCGAGCCGTCCGCGAACCCGCTCCTCGCCCAGATGCGGGAGCAGGTCGCCGAGGCGGAGCAGCGTCTCGAGCGGGCGAAGGCCGCGGGCGACGCGAAGCGGGTCCGCGAGGCGGAGAAGGCGCTGGCCGGCAAGCAGCAGTTCCTCAAGCTCGCCGAGCAGGCAGGCTAAAAGCAAGATCAAGATCATGCGGGGGTACGCCGTGAGGCGGGCCCCCGCATTGTCATGTCCGGCGTTGCCCTGTCCGGCGTAGTCATCGGCGTTGCCCTGTCCGGCACATTGCCCTGTCCCAGCAGCGTCGTGCCTCGCATGGCCGTGCCTCGCATGGCCGTGCCTCGCATGGCCGTGCCTCGCATGACCGCGCCTCGCATGACCGCACCTCGCATGACCGCACCCCGCATGACCGCACCCCGCATGACCGCACCCCGCATGACCGCACCCGCGAAGCGTCATGTTCGCCCGATACCGGCGGGCGCTGGCACGCCCGAAATTTCGGTCTATTGGTTGCTCTGGGTGGCCTGGGTGCTGTCTTGCCTTCGGCGGGAACGAAACAGAGCCGGAAACCGAGGCCCGCGCTCCGGGCACCCGCGCCCGGAATGTCAGGAAATAGTGGCCGACTGTGACTACCTCGCCCTGAGACGGGGAGCGGCGGGCGTGGGTCAGCCGAGGGTGGCGAGTTCGGTGGGGCCGGCGTTGCCACCGGTGCACATGACGATGATGGTCTGGCCGGTGAACCGGTCGGGATGCCTCAGGATGCCGGCCAGGGCGGCGGCGCCGGCGCCCTCGGCGAGCGTGTGCGCGTGGGTGGCCAGCAGGCGGCGGGCGGCGCCGATCTCCTCGTCCGTGACCAGCAGGAAGTCTGCCAGGTGGTCGCGCAGGACGGACTGTGGCACGGCGAAACCGCGGCCGGTGGCCAAGCCCTCGACCGTGGTCTCGTTCGGGCGGTGCAGCAGGTCCCGGGCCCGCCAGGAGTCGTGGGCGGCGGGGGCGGATGACGACTGCACGCCGATCACCCGGCAGGCCGGTGCCAGCTGGGCGGCGACCAGGCAGGCGGCGGCCGCGCCGGTGCCGGCGCCGACCGGGACCACGATCGCGTCGGCGGCGGGCAGCTGGTGGAGAGCCTCCAGGTAGGCGCTGCCGACGCCGGCGATCAGCTCGGGTGTGTCGCCGGGGCTGACCAGGGTGAAACCGTTGCCGGCGGAGAGTGTGGTCGCGTGGCGTTCCATGTCGGCCATGTTCACGCCGTGCAGGGCGACCTCGGCCTTGAGCGCGCGCACGGCCCGGACCTTGCTCGGGTTGGCGGCCTCCGGCATCACGACGGTGCAGGGCGCGCCGAACTCGCGGGCGGCGTACGCGATCGCCAGCGCGTGGTTGCCGGTCGAGTAGGTGACCACGCCGCGCGCGAGGCCGGCCGGGTTCATCCGGCCGAGCAGGTTGAGGGCGCCGCGGACCTTGAACGCACCGGTCGGCTGCGTGTTCTCGTGCTTGATGTGCAGGCGCGCGCCGACCACGTCGCTGAGCTGCGGATATTCCCACATGGGGGTGGGCGGGAGGTGCGCGGCGACGATGGTTGCTGCGGTCTGGATGTCGTCGAAGCCGAGCGTGTTCTGCTGCGCGATGTCGGTCATGTCCCGATCATCCCGTGAGCTCGGCCGCAGGTGCGATAGCCGATTCCGTACCCGTGGACCGGTTTTGATCGTGGGGTTTGACTCTCCGCCGGGCGTCGATGAGAATCGATCTCGGAGCCGAGGGCAGCACCACAACGACACCCACCGTGGGCATGGGTCCGGGCATGTCCCCACCCACGAACGGAGCTCCATTTCATGTCACGCAGACGGTTCTCCGCGCTCGCCGCGGCCGTCCTCACCGCGGCGGGGCTGCTCGTCGCCACGGTGCACGCGCCGGCCGCGAGCGCGTCGACCGGCACCGGCTACCTGCACACCAGCGGGAACAGGATCGTGGACACGACCGGCGCCACGGTACGGATCACCGGCATCAACTGGTTCGGGATGGAGACGGACAACAAGACGTTCCACGGGCTGTGGTCGAACAACCCGTGGCGGAGCCAGCTCGACACGATGGCCCGGCTCGGCTACAACACGCTGCGCATCCCGTATTCGAACGACGCGCTGAAGGCCGGTGCGACCGCGACCGGCATCAACGACTTCGTCAACCCGGACCTGGCCGGGCTGAGCCCGCTGCAGATCCTCGATCGGGTGATCGAGTACGCCGGCGATAAGGGCATGCGGGTCATCCTGGACCGGCACCGGCCGACCTCCGCGGGGCAGTCGCCGCTCTGGTACACCCCCACGGTCACGGAGCAGACCTGGATCGACGACTGGCTGATGCTGGCCCGCCGGTACGCCGGGAACACCACCGTGATCGGCGCGGACCTGCACAACGAGCCGCACGCCGAGGGTACGAACCCGAACGCGACCGGCGCCTGCTGGGGCTGCGGCGTCACCACCCGGGACTGGCGGCTGGCGGCCGAGCGGGCCGGCAACGCGATCCTGGCCGTGCAGCCGAACTGGCTGATCTTCGTGGAGGGCGTGTCCTGCCCGAGCGGCGGACTGTCCGACGTGTGGGACGGCGATCCCGGCAACGACGAGGACTGCGGCTGGTGGGGCGGGAACCTGTCGCAGGCCGGCGCGTTCCCGGTGCGGCTGACCGTGGCGAACCGGCTGGTCTACTCGCCGCACGAGTACGCCACGTCGGTCTACCACCAGGACTGGTTCGACGACCCGGCGTACCCGGCGAACATGCCGGCGGTCTGGGACCACTACTTCGGCTACCTGCACAAGCAGAACATCGCGCCGATCATGATGGGCGAGTTCGGCACCACGCTGGCGAACGACATCGACCGGGTGTGGCTCACCTCGCTCATGGCCTACACCGGCACCGGTGTGACCGGCATGTCGTTCACGTACTGGTCGTGGAACCCGAACTCCGGCGACACCGGTGGCATCGCGAACGACGACTGGACCACGATCAACGAGGCCAAGCAGGCGATCCTCTCGCCGTACCTGATCGCTCCGGTCGGAGGCGGCGGCACGGCGACGCCGACGCCGACGCAGACCGGTGGCAGTAGCGCCTGCACGATCGCCTACACACAGGACAGCGCGTGGCAGGGCGGCTTCCAGGGCACGCTCACGGTCCGCAACACGGGCACGTCCGCGGCCAGCCCGTGGCGCGCCACCTGGACCTGGCCGACGGGCGTCTCGCTGGCCAGCGGCTGGAACGCCACGCTCACCCAGTCCGGCACCACGGTCACGGCCGCTGCCCCGGCCTGGAGCCCGTCGCTGTCCCCCGGTGCCTCCGTCGCCATCGGCTTCACCGCCAACGGCACCGCCGCCTCACCGGCATCGGTCGCGCTGAACGGCACTTCCTGCGTCAGTTGACGGAATCGCTCCGCCGCAAGGGCGGTGGCCGTCCGCCGTCCGGCGGCGACCACCGCCCTTCTTCCTCACCGTCATCGGATCAGCAGTCCGCCAAGCGTCGAACCGGACGTCACGCACCGGACATGAAGGCGACGACGAGCCACACGTCGGCCGATGCGTGACACGCCGTCCCCGCATTACGGTCCTGGAATCCACCAGAGAGGGCGTTCCGATGGACCTTGTCCTTCAACTCGTCAGCGGCACGATCTCCTTGATGTTCATGCTGGTCAAATTCGCATTCCAGCTGACCTTCATCGCAATTCGCGGCCTCCTGCAACTGCTCGGCGCACGGCAATCGGAGGTGTGACGACATGCTCGACCTGATGTCCATCATCGCCACCGGCGTGGTCATCGTGATCGGACTGTTCCTCGCCGTTCCGGCCGCCGCGGCCTGGAAGAAAACGGATCAGATCGAGAAGGAGGTCATCGGAGCGCTCGGCATCACCGTCGCCCCGTCGAAGACCCCATCGGAGCAGACCAGGGCGCACGCCGCGTTCGAGGCGCTCTCCCGCCCGTCCTCGGATTGTCCGGAGGCGCAGCGATCGGGGCAGGAGGCTTGTGCCGAGGCCTGTGCGATCCTCGCCAAGGCCGCCACCCACCAGGCCGACGGGCACGCCAGGCTGATCGTCAAGTACTACGCACAGGGCCATCAGCAGGCATTCGCCACCTTCGTGGCGAGCGTGGTCTTCGGGGTTGCGGGCTTCGGCGTGGTGATCGCGGCCTGCGTGTATCTACTCACCCACCCCGATCAGTCCGAGCCTGCGGGGATAGCCGGCGCGGTGGGGCTCGCGACGCAGGCGGTCAGTTTCCTGTTCTTCCGCCGGGCGGACGCTGCACGTTCGTTGATGCTGCAGCTGATCGACAAGCTGCGTGACGACCGCAAGAACGAGACCAGGTTCATCGCAGGTCTGCTGGCCGGCGAGGGCATCGGCTCGGCGACGCTGCGCGACGCAGTACGGGCAGCGACAGCATTGCAATATTCGAACTCCACGTTGACCCCGGAACAACTCAACGAGATCTCCTCGATCACCGGGCCGCCCGGCCGTACGAGCCGCCGACCCGGCGCCCGGATCAACTCGATGACGTCGAACGGCACTTCCGCGGACTCCCCGGACGATGCGTCACCGGTCGCGGCGTGACGCGCTCTACGCGTACCGATGGCGTCTCTGGGGTTGTGGGATTCTGGCAGCGGCCGCTGCCAGAATCCCGCAACGTGGTTGCCCGCTACTCGTCAATGGCGGGTATTGCCCGGACGCGCCGGTAGCGCGCCCGGGGCGTCCCTTCAGTGCGTCTGGCAGGCGTTGGCGGCGGCCGGGAGCGGCGCGGGAACGCCGATCGTCGGGAGACCCAGGTTGACGCCCGGCGTGCGCGGGCTGTGGCCCGCGGCCCAGGCGTCGCCCGCGCGGGTCGTGCGGTGGCTCAGGGGCGCGCCGTCCGCGTTGAGGTGGTGCGGGGCGGCGTAGGTGATCTCGGTGTGGACGATGTCGCCGGGGCGGATCGCGGGGCCGAGGTCGCCGGTGTTGAAGTGGACCAGCCGGCCGTCGCGGGCGCGGCCGGTCATCCGGCCGGTGCGCTCGTCCTTGCGGCCCTCGCCGACCGCGACCAGCAGCTCGACCTCGCGGCCGATCTGCTTGCGGTTCTCGGACCAGGTGATCTCCTCGACGACCTGCATCAGGCGGCCGTAGCGGTCCTTGACGACCTCTTTCGGGATCTGACCGTCCATGGTGGCGGCGGGCGTGCCGGGACGCTTCGAGTACTGGAACGTGAACGCGCTGGAGAAGCGGGCCTCACGCACCACGTCCAGCGTGGCCTCGAAGTCGGCCTCGGTCTCGCCGGGGAAGCCGACGATGATGTCCGTGGTGATGGCCGCGTCCGGCATGGCGGCGCGCACCTTCTCGATGATGCCGAGGTAGCGCTCCTGGCGGTAGGAGCGGCGCATCGCCTTCAGCATGCTGTCGGAGCCGGACTGCAGCGGCATGTGCAGCTGGTGGCAGACGGACGGCGTCTCGGCCATCGCGGCGATCACGTCGTCCGTGAAGTCCTTCGGGTGCGGGCTGGTGAAGCGGATCCGCTCCAGGCCGTCGATCTCGCCGGCAGCGCGCAGCAGCTTGCCGAACGCGTAGCGGTCGCCGAACTCGACGCCGTAGGAGTTGACGTTCTGCCCGAGCAGCGTCACCTCCAGCACGCCCTCGGCGACCAGCGCGCGCACCTCGGCCAGCACGTCGCCGGGGCGGCGGTCCTTCTCCTTGCCGCGCAGCGACGGCACGATGCAGAACGTGCAGGTGTTGTTGCAGCCGACCGAGACCGACACCCAGCCGGCGTAGGTCGACTCGCGGCGCGTCGGCAGCGTGGACGGGAAGACCTCCAGCGACTCGAGGATCTCCACCTCCGCGTCCGCGTTGTGGCGGGCGCGCTCCAGCAGCGCGGGCAGCGAGCCGATGTTGTGCGTGCCGAAGACGACGTCGACCCAGGGCGCCTTCGCGACGATGTCGCCGCGGTCCTTCTGGGCGAGGCAGCCGCCGACCGCGATCTGCATGCCGGGGTGGGCGTCCTTCACCGGGCGCAGGTGGCCGAGGTTTCCGTAGAGGCGGTTGTCCGCGTTCTCCCGGACCGCGCAGGTGTTGAAGACGACCACGTCGGGGTCTCCGTCACCGGGCGCGCGCACGTAACCGGCCGCTTCGAGCAGGCCGGATATGCGCTCGGAATCGTGCACGTTCATCTGGCAGCCGTAGGTGCGCACCTCGTAGGTGCGGGCCTCGGACGGCGCGGAAGGGGCTGCGGTAGTCATGGCGATGACCAGCGTATCCGGCGCGCCCGGCATTCCGTGAATCCGGTCCCGCCTCTATGCGTGCACCGTGTGGTTACCATCGGTGCCGCCATCGTGTGGTCACGGTCAAGTGTTGCCTCTCCGTGACCAACAAGGGTGCTTCTCGACACAAGGGCACCCCTAAAGTTTGCCGCACAAGGCCACAAGCATTTCAAGGGCCAGAGGCAATCAGAGGGTACGAGGGGGACGGTGACAAGCGTGGCAGAGGGCGAGCCGCTCATCGTGCTGGACCGGGTGAACAAGCACTACGGGCCCTTGCACGTGTTGCGAGACGTCAGCCTCTCGATCGATCGCGGCGAGGTGGTCGTGGTGATCGGCCCGTCGGGCTCCGGCAAGTCGACGCTGTGCCGGTCGATCAACCGGCTGGAGCCGATCAACGGAGGCACCATCACGTTCGACGGGCAGCCGCTCCCGGCGGAGGGCAAGGCTCTGGCCCGCCTCCGCAGCGATGTGGGCATGGTGTTCCAGTCGTTCAACCTCTTCGCTCACAAGACGATCCTGGAGAACGTGACCCTCGGGCCGGTCAAGGTCCGGAAGAGGAAGCCGGCCGAGGCCAAGGAGCGCGCGATGGCGCTGCTGGACCGCGTCGGCATCGCGAACCAGGCGGACAAGTACCCCGCGATGCTCTCCGGTGGACAGCAGCAGCGGGTCGCGATCGCACGGGCACTGGCCATGGACCCGAAGGCGATGCTCTTCGACGAGCCGACCAGCGCGCTCGACCCTGAGATGGTCGGCGAGGTGCTGGACGTGATGACGTCGCTCGCCGCCGAGGGCATGACCATGGTGGTGGTCACGCACGAGATGGGCTTCGCGCGTCACGCGGCGAAGCGCGTCGTGTTCATGGCCGACGGCCAGCTGGTCGAGCAGGCGCCGCCGGCGGAGTTCTTCGCCAACCCGCAGAGCGACCGGGCCAAGGACTTCCTGTCGAAGATCCTCACCCACTGACCTGCAGGTGCTTCGCATCTACTGACCCGGAACGTCCACTGCGGAGACGCCGCCTTCACGGCAGTCCCGTGACCTAGGAGGAGAACACAGAATGCGTATTTCGCGGATGGCGGCGGTCGCCACGGCGGCGGTCCTCGCCCTGTCTGTTGCCGCCTGCGGCGACGGCAGCGACGGCGCGGGCGGCAGCGGCTCCGGCGACGGCATCGTCGGCAAGGCCGCCGGCGGCAAGCTGGTCATCGGTGTCAAGTCGGACCAGCCGGGCCTCGGCCTGCAGACCGGTACGACGTACGAGGGCTTCGACATCGAGGTCGGCAAGATCATCGCCAAGGGCCTCGGCCTGGACGCGTCGAAGATCGAGTGGAAGACCACGGTGTCCGCCAACCGTGAGCCGTTCATCGAGCAGGGCCAGGTCGACCTCGTGATCGCCACCTACACGATCAACGACGACCGCAAGAAGAAGGTCGCCTTCGGCGGTCCGTACTACGTCGCCGGCCAGGACCTGCTGGTCAAGACCGACTCGACGGTCACCGGGCCGGAGGCGATGGAGGGCAAGAAGGTCTGCTCCGTCGCGGGTTCCACCCCGGCGAAGCGGATCAAGGAGGAGTACCCGAAGGTCGGCCTGCAGGAGTTCGACTCGTACTCCAAGTGCGTGCAGGCGCTCGGCACCGGCCAGGTCGACGCGGTCACCACTGACGACATCATCCTCGCGGGTTACGCGGCACAGGCCGAGTACGCGGGCAAGTTCAAGGTCGTCGGCAAGCCGTTCAGCTCGGAGCCGTACGGCATCGGTCTGAAGAAGACCGACACCGCGGGTTGCACCAAGATCAACGAGATCCTGAAGGCCGCCGCGGACGACGGCTCCTACAAGGCCGCCTGGGACGCCACGCTCGGTAAGGGCGGCACGCCCGCCCCGACGTTCGACGCCACCAAGCTGACCAACTGCCCCGCCTGACACATCCCCCATCGTTGCCCGAGGGGCCGGCCCTCTTCCTGGCCGGCCCCTCGTCGTACCCGGCGCTAGGAAGCGAGACATGGATCTCCTGAGCGATCCCGACAATCTGGATCTCTATCTCACCGGCTTCAGCTGGATCCTCCGCCTTACCGGCGCGGGAGCGCTCGGCGCGCTCGTGCTCGGCGTGATCCTCGCCGGCTTCAGGGTCTCCCCGATTCCGGTCCTGCGCGGCTTCGGCGCCGCCTGGGTGAACACCTTCCGGAACACCCCGCTGACCCTGATCGTGTTCTTCTGCTACTTCGGCCTGTACTCCACGCTCGGCCTGGAGCTCAGCGAAGAGATCGACCTGAACAACTTCTGGCTGGGCGTCGTCGGCCTCGCGGTCTACACGTCCTCGTTCGTCTGTGAGGCGATCCGCTCCGGCATCAACACGGTGTCGGCGGGCCAGTCCGAGGCCGCACGTGCGCTCGGGCTGTCGTTCTTCCAGGTGCTGCGCATGATCGTGCTGCCGCAGGCGGCCCGTGCGGTGATCGCGCCGCTCGGCAGCGTGTTCATCGCGTTGGCGAAGAACGCCACGATCGTCGGCACGATCGGCCTCGCGGAGTCCTCCAACGCGATGAAGACGCTGATCAACGACAACGGCAGCCAGGTCATCCTGATCTTCGTCATCTTCGCCGGTACGTTCGCGGCGTTCCTGATCCCCACCGGCTACCTCTTCGGCTGGCTGGCGAACCGTTTGGCGGTGAAGCGCTGACATGAGCACCGACGCGGTCCTCTACGACCACCCCGGCCCTCGTGCCAAGACCCGCAACATGATCCTCACCGTCGTGTTCGGGCTGGGTCTGCTCGCGCTGTTCTACTGGATCTACCTGAAGTTCGACGAGAAGGGCCAGTGGGCGCCCGAGCTCTGGAAGCCGTTCCTCGAGTCGAACACGTGGGTCAACTTCATCATCCCCGGCCTGATCCAGACGCTCAGCGCGGCGCTGGTCGCCATGGTGCTGTCGCTGACGTTCGGCATCGTGTTCGCGGTCGGCCGTCTCTCCGACCACTGGTGGGTACGGGTCCCGGCCGGCGCGGTGGTGGAGTTCTTCCGGGCCGTCCCGCTGCTGCTGATGATCTTCTTCATCTTCTACGGCCTGCCCTACATCAACGGCGGCGTCCCGGTCAGCGCGTTCTGGTCGGTCGTCATCGGTCTCACGCTCTACAACGGCTCGGTGCTGGCCGAGGCGTTCCGGGCCGGCGTCAGGTCGGTGCCGCGCGGGCAGGGCGAGGCCGCGTACGGCATCGGCATGCGCAAGAACCAGGTCATGCGGCACATCCTGATCCCGCAGGCCGCCCGTGCCATGCTCCCGGTCATCCTGAGCCAGCTGGTCGTCCTGGTGAAGGACACCGCGCTCGGCTACATCGTGGCCTTCCCGGAGCTGATGCAGCGCGGCGTCAACGACCTCGGCGCCAACCGGGCGAACGTGGTCGCGGCCGCGATCGTGGTCGCCGCGATCTACATCGCGGTCAACTCGCTGCTCACGTCGCTGGCGAACTTCGTCGACCGCCGTTCCAGCCGCCGCGGCATCCGCATGCAGCGGACGGCCCCGACGGAGAGCCTTCCCGCTCAGGCCCTCGACGCCTCGTTCAGCGCGGCCGACGGTGTCGCGGGGGCCCGCAACCAGGCTTGATCATGTAGTCACCGCACGACGGAAGAGGGCATCCCGGAGAGGGGGTGCCCTCTTCCTGCATCCGCGGAAGGGCCGTCCGCCGCCCGGTCCCGTGCGGCGATCGCGTCACCGGGGCTGTCGCCTTCATCCGGTCTCCGTCGCACATCCGGGCGGGTGCGATGCCGGGCCGGTGGACCACCGGGCGGGTTCTTGCCCGGCCACCCACGGCACCGGCAGGGAGGAGCGCCAGCGACGACCGGTGCCCGCGGGAGCATGCGGACCGCAACCACGCCGGAAGCGGGAAATCAGCTTGTAAGGTTTTGGGGTCTCAGCGGGCGATTTCCGTGACGCGGGATTCGCGGACGACGGTGACGCGGATCTGACCGGGGTAGGTCAGCTCCTCCTCGATCTGCTTGGCCACGTCGCGGGCCAGGACGGCGGCGGAGATGTCGTCGACGTCCTCGGGACGGACCATCACCCGGATCTCGCGGCCGGCCTGCATCGCGAAGACCTTGTCGACGCCGGTCTTCCCACCGGCGATCTCCTCGATGCGCTCGAGGCGCTTGACGTAGGCCTCCAGGCTCTCGCGCCGGGCGCCGGGGCGACCGCCGGAACAGGCGTCCGAGGCTTGGGTGAGGACCGCCTCGATGGTCTGCGGCGCGACCTCGTTGTGGTGCGCCTCGATCGCGTGCACCACGTCCTCGGACTCGCCGTACTTACGGGCCAGGTCCGCGCCGATCAGCGCGTGGCTGCCCTCGACCTCGTGGGTGAGCGCCTTGCCGATGTCGTGCAGGAACGCGCAACGCTTGATCGTGGGCACGTCCAGCCGCAGCTCCGCGGCCATCACGCCGGCGATGTGCGCGGTCTCGACCAGGTGCTTGAGCACGTTCTGCCCGTAGCTGGTGCGGTACCGCAGCCGGCCCAGGTAGGTGACCAGCTCCGGGTGGATGTCGGTGATGCCGACCTCGACCAGCGCGTCCTCGGCAGCGCGGAGGCAGAGGCGCTCGACCTCGTCCTTCGCGGTCTCGAAGACCTCTTCGATGCGGTGCGGGTGGATGCGGCCGTCGAGGACCAGTTTGTCCAGCGTGAGGCGGCCGATCTCGCGGCGGACCGGGTCGAAGCAGGAGAGCAGCACGGCCTCGGGCGTGTCGTCGATGATCAGGTTGACGCCGGTGACCGACTCGAACGCCCGGATGTTGCGGCCCTCGCGGCCGATGATCCGGCCCTTCATCTCGTCGCTGGGCAGGTGCAGCACGCTGACCACGCTCTCCGCGGTCTGCTCGCTGGCGACCCGCTGGATCGCGTCGACGACCAGGTGCCGGGCACGGTCCTCCGCGGTGTTGCGGGCGTCGCTCTCGATGTCGCGGATCAGGATCGCGGCCTCGCGCTTCGCCTGCGCCTCGATGCTCTCCACCACCTCGGCCTTGGCCGCGTCCGCGGTGATGCCGGCGACGCGCTCCAGCTCGCGCTGCTGCACCGCCTCGGCCTCGGCGACCGCGGCCTCGCGCGCGGCCAGCGAGGTCTCCCGGGCGCTGAGATCGCTCTCCCGATCGGCGAGCCTGCGCTCGCGCTCGATCAGCCGATCCAGCTCCTCGGTGTGCTGCCGCTCCCGCTCGTCGATCCTGGCGGCGCGGCGCTCGACCTCGGCGCCCTGCTCCTTGACCGTGGCGTTGAGCAGCGCGACCTCACGCTCGCCACTGCGCCGGGCCGCGGCACGGACCTGCTCCGCGTCGGACTCGGCCTGGCGGTGCGCCCGGTCCAGAATCGTGTCGGCCTCGGCGTGCGCGGCGTCCAGCACGCGGCGCGCCTCGGCACGGGCGGAGCTGGCCTCGGCGCGGGCCGCGGCGGACTCGGTGCGCGCGGCCGCGGTCTCGTTCTTCGCCTCCTCCACCGCGGAGGTGGCCTCGGCGGCGGCGGTCTGCAGCTTGGCGAGCGAGCGCTCCTGCTTGTCCTTCTGCGCGAGGAACGCGGGGTCGTCCTCGGCGGGGGCCGCGGGGGAAACCGGTTGCAGGCGGCGCAGGACGCGGACACCGTAAGCGAGGCCACCCGCCACCAGCAGCACGAGCACGAACACGAGCACGACGCTGAACAGCGCCACGGACTGGGCCGTCATCGTCGTGCCGGCTTTCCGGACCCGTCGGCGCCCTCTTCGGCGTGACCGTCCGCGTGCGATTCGATCGTCACCGCCGCCTCCCCTCCACCGTGTCGCCCGCATGGGACGCCCTTTGCAGCGGCTCATGCGCCGTATTGCGGCTCACGGACTGGCCCGACCGGGGCGGCTCGACCGTGGTTACGCCCCACCGGCCACACCCTTTCGGGCACGCTCCGGCAGGCCGCGGTATGTCATGCCACCGTCAGCACGGCCGAGCCGACGGTGGAAGGCATCAGGACGGGCGCGGACGCGACCTTGAAATGATGCCGTGTTGTTACGCGATCTATGTTGTGCGCTTAGCCTGCAATGGTCGGGCAATCCTCTTTGTACGCGAGGCTAGGTCGCAGAGGGCCGTTCGGTCAAGAAGACCTCATCCGGAAGCAGGTGGGACACACGGCACACGTATGCTCACACCCAGCTCATACTACCCACGGGTTTGCGGGGTCACGCATCGGGGGTTTCCGCCGATCATGGACCCGCGGGCAAACCTCGCCGTCCACCAAGACTCCGCCGGCGCTCCGCTTGCCTCCCGGCATCGGAGCCGGTTCCGCCGTGGCCGGGAAAGAGCACGCGACTCCCGCCGTGCGCGGCGATCGAGACGCGGTTCCGTGCCGCGCGGCGCCGTCCTCTCGGTGATCGGGGCGTCCCCCATGCCGTTCTAGCAGCATGTGAGGACGCCCCGATCACCGAAGCGGCGGGCTCGTGCCGTTCGACGGCGCGCGTCCGGCTAGGACCGAGATCCAGGCGTCGTTCACAGCCGCACGGGCGGGATCCGAGCCGTCTCAGGGCAGGGCCCAGTTCCGCGTGACGCGGGAAAGAGCACGCGACCTCTACCGGCGCTCACGGGCGCGGCGCGGCGGGCGCGGGGCGGGCACGGCGCGGCGCGGGCGCGGCGCAGGCGCGGCGCGGGGTAGTTCCACGCGACGTAAAAGAGTTGCACGCGCCCACAGCCCGCGCCCGGCGCGGGCCACGCCAGGGCCAGACGCCGGCCAGAGCCAGACACGACCAGAGCCAGACACGGCCAGAGCTGCCTCAGAGGGGGTCGGAGTCGCCTCGGGTGGAGTCAGCGAGGGCGTCGGGGTCGATCTGGCCGGCCAGTTCTGCGTAGCCGTCGTCCTCGGCCTCGGCGGCTTTGGCCTCCATCGCGGCCTTGACCGCGCGGATCGCCAGGCCGGCCGGGTAACCCTTGCGCGCCAGCATTCCCACCACGCGCCGGAAGACCGCGTCCGGCTCGCCGCGGGAGACCCGCACCTTCCGCTCGGCCAGCGCGAACGCCGTGGCCTCCTCGGACTCCGGGTCGATCTCGTCGAGCGCGGCGCCGGCCGTCTCCTTGTCGACGCCCTTGCGGCGCAGTTCGTCGGCGAGCGCACGGCGGGACAGACCGCGGCCCCGGTGCCGGGTGGCGACCCACTCCCGGGCGAACGCGGCGTCGTCGATCATGCCGACCTCGTCGTACCGCGCGAGGACGGACTCGATCACCTCGGCGGGGATCTCCCGCCTGGTCAAGACCGCGGTCAGCTCGGCCCGGGTGCGTGGCCGGGTGGCGAGCTGGCGGATGCAGATCTCGCGCGCCCGCTCGGCCTCGGCACGCAGGTCCGGCGCGGGTTTCTCGCCGGGACCGTCCTGGTCGCCGGCCGGCCCGTCCGTCCCGAACGGATCATCGTCCCGCGCGGCACCGGCCTCCTGCCCGGCTCGGCTGTCCCGCCCGGATCGGCCGTCCCGCCGGGACCAGCGGCCGCGGCCGGACGCGCCGGCCCGCCCGCCCCGAGCCGGCTGCTCGTCATCACCGTGCGATGCGGGCTGCTCGTCGCCGCGGAAGGGGTCCTCCGCCTCGGGGACGATGCCCCTCCCCGACCCTCGCCGGGACCAGCGACCGCGCCCGGGTCCGTCGGACCGCCGGTCACCCAGGACCGGCGCGGGCTGCTCATCGCCGTGGAAAGGGCCGCCCTCCACCTCGGAGGCGACCTCTCTCCCGGGCTCGTCGTCCCGCCGGGACCAGCCATCGCGTCCGGACCCCCCGGACCGCCGGCTGCCCCAGCCCGACTCGCCGGACGCGCCGGGCCGTCGGTTGTCCCAGCCTGACTCGCCTGACCCTCGGCTGCCCCAGCCCGACTCGCCGGGCGTGCTGGATCGTCGGCTGCCCCGGCCTGCGTCGCCGGACCGCTCCGGTCGTGCGACCGTCTCCCCCGCGCCACCGCTCAGCCCCGGCAACCCGGCCAGGAACTGCTCGGCCGAGCCGAACGTGCCCGCCGCCGCCCGGCCGGTGCGCCGTGGGCGCTCTCCGTCGGCCCGCCCCTGCCCGCCGGGCCCCACGCCCCCGCGAACCTCGCCGCCAGAAGCCTCGGCACCGGAGGCCGCAACGCCAGAGGCCGCGCCACGAGAGGCCGCGATGCCAGAACTCGTGGCGCCGGGATCCGGCCGGTCGTTCAGGCCGGACAGCCCCGGCTCGCCGGTGGGATCGGACGGCTCGGGCTCCTCCGCACCACCGGACGAGCCCGAGTGCCCGAACGACTCGTAGATCTCATCGGCCTCGTCCCGCTGCCGGGCAGCGGATGAGGACGATCGGCGCGCCCGGGGCGGCGCGGCATCCCAGCCCCGCCCCGAACGCGCTCCGCGTCGGCCTGCCATCTAACCGGCCGCCGACTAGAAGTCGACCGGCGGCAGCTCCGGGCCACCCGCGGCATCGCCGCTGGTCACGCCCACGCCGAGCTTCTCCAGGATCTTCTTCTCGATCTCGGCGGCAACGTCCGGGTTCTCCTTGAGGAACTCGCGCGCCTTCTCCTTGCCCTGGCCGAGCTGGTCGCCGTCGTACGTGTACCACGCACCGGACTTCCGGATGATGCTCTGCTCCACGCCGACGTCGATGAGCGAGCCCTCGCGGGAGATGCCCTTGCCGTACATGATGTCGAACTCGGCCTGCTTGAACGGCGCCGCGACCTTGTTCTTCACGACCTTGACGCGGGTGCGGTTACCCACCACGTCGGTGCCGTCCTTCAGGCTCTCGATGCGACGCACGTCGAGCCGGACCGAGGCGTAGAACTTCAGCGCGCGACCACCGGTCGTGGTCTCCGGCGAGCCGAACATGACGCCGATCTTCTCGCGGAGCTGGTTGATGAAGATCGCCGTGGTGTTGGAGTTGTTGAGAATACCGGTGATCTTGCGGAGCGCCTGGCTCATCAGGCGGGCCTGGAGGCCGACGTGGCTGTCGCCCATCTCGCCCTCGATCTCGGCGCGGGGCACCAGGGCCGCCACGGAGTCGATGACGATGACGTCGAGCGCGCCGGACCGGACCAGCATGTCGACGATCTCGAGCGCCTGCTCACCGGTGTCGGGCTGCGAGACCAGGAGCGCGTCGGTGTCGACGCCGAGCGCCTTCGCGTATTCCGGGTCGAGCGCGTGCTCGGCGTCGATGAACGCGGCGATGCCGCCGGCCTTCTGCACGTTGGCGACCGCGTGGAGCGCCACCGTGGTCTTACCGGAGGACTCCGGGCCGTAGACCTCGACGACCCGGCCGCGGGGCAGACCGCCCACGCCGAGCGCCACGTCGAGCGCGATGGAGCCGGTCGGGATGATCTCCATCTGGACATGCGGCTTCTCGCCGAGCCGCATCACGGAGCCCTTGCCGAACTGCTTGTCGATCTGCGCTAGAGCGAGCTCCAGCGCCTTTTCGCGGTCAGGACCTGCCGCCATTGAACCCACCCCTACATTCGCCGACTTCGCGGGCGTCTTCGAAGAACCTTTCGTCACGCGCAACACGCTAGGCGCTGGGTATGACAAAAACAGCCTCCGGGGGCCGCCGATGCCGAACCCTTACCCGGAAACGCACGATAGCCGAACACCTGTACGAGATCCACGCGACACGCGCCGAACGGGTGTTCTATTCACAAAACTTACTTACCGTAGCGTCGTCGGCACGCGATCGGGATATGCAGCACAAACGGCACGCCAGACGGTGACGGTCTCGACGCCCGAATCCAACGCTTCGCGCACGGTCTTTCCACCCAGCGTGGTCAGCACCTGATCGGTCGCGATGCTCGGCGCGTAACCCGCCCCGAAAACCGCATCCATCCGCTGCCAGAAATCGGTCAGCCGCAACTCACACAATCCTCTCGGCAAAAGTCAGGAAGAAGCCCTGGACCGCAACGCTAGCGCCAGCACCGGCAGCGCGGCCATCGCGGCCACCACCGTCAGCGTGCCATAACCCGCGAACGCCACCACCACGCCGCTGAGCGCGCCCGCGGCCGCGCCGGCAATGCCCATGACCAGGTCGGACAGCCCTTGCACCGCCGGTCGCGACGCGGGCGGGACCGCGGCGGAGAGCAGCGTGGAGCCGCCCACCATGGTGCCGGACCAGCCCAGCCCGAGCAGCGCCAGGCCGAGCGTCAGCATCGGGGTGTCGTGCCCGGCCGTGCCCGCGACCACGCACGCCGCGATCAGCAACGCGAGCCCGCCGATGATCACCGGGACCGGCCCGCACCGGTCGGCGAGCCAGCCGGTGACCGGCGACAGCCCGTACATGCCGGCGATGTGCACGCTCAGCACGATGCCGACGACGCGCAGCAGGTCCGCGTCGGAGTGCCCCTCGCCGAGGTGGACCGGTGTCATGGACATCACCGCGACCATCACCACGTGCCCGGTGGCGACGGCCGCGACCGCGAGCCGGGCCACCGGCAGCCCGGCCACGATCCCGGCGCCCGCGCGTACCCCCGAAGGTCTTTCGAGATCAACGGCGGAAGAGCCGGCCACGGTACGCGCGAGCAGCAGCGGATCCGGCCGGAGCAGCACCAGCAGCACGAGCGCGGCCAGCGCGAACGCCGCGCCGCTGACCACGAACGCGCCGCTCAGCAGCGGTAGCCGCAGCCCGGCCACGGCCCGGTCCGCCAGATCTGCCAGGTTCGGCGCGGTCACGGACCCGATCGTGGCGGACCACACCACCAGCGACAGGTCCCGTCCGCGGCGCTCGGGCGCGGCGAGGTCCACCGCGACGTACCGTGCCTGCAGGTTTGCCGCGGTGCCGCCGCCGAACAGGAACATGCCGAGGAACAGCAGCGGCACCGATCCGGCCACGGCCGCGAGCACGACGAGCAGCGCGCCGAGCGCACCCACCAGGTACGCCAGGACCAGGCCCGGCCGTCGCCCGCGCGCCTGCACCAGCCGGGTGACCGGGACCGCGAGCAGCGCGCCGCCGATGACCGCGCCGCTGCCGGGCAGGCCGGAGAGCCCGACGCCGGCCATTCGCGCGGACAGCAGCGCGCCGACCGTGATGCCGATCGCCACGCCGATCCCGCCGATGATCTGGGTGGCCGCCAGCAGGAGAAGCACCCGCCGCTGGACCCGTGCCACCGTCACCCTCATGTGAACCCCCGACCACGGTGAGAAACATTCACGGTAGCCGGGGAATCGATCATGTCAATGCGGCGGCCGCCACCCTCAGGTCCGCGACCAGCCCGTTGTACGCCGCCTCCCGATCGTCCGCCCGCAGCACCGCGGACGGGTGGATCGTGGCCATCGCCGTCGCCTCGTGGTCGCTCGGGAAGTCCTGCGGGCGCTGCGCGGACGCGGGCCAGGGCATGAGCTGCCCGCGCGACCGGGTGACCCGGAACGACGGGCCGAGCACCGCCTTGGCCGCGGTCGCGCCGAGCAGCACCACCAGCTCCGGCCGGAGCAGCGCGAACTCACCCATCAGCCACGGGTGGCAGGCGGTGATGTGCTCCTGCTCCGGCGTCTTGTGGATGCGCCGCGCGCCGCGCCGCTCGAACCGGAAGTGCTTCACCGAGTTCGTGATGTAGAGGTTCGCCACCGGCAGGCCCGCGTCGTCGACCGCGCGCCGGAGCAGGTGCCCGGCCGGACCGATGAACGGCAGGCCGTGCTGGTCCTCCACGTCGCCGGGCTGCTCGCCGACGAAGATCACCCGGGCGTGCTCGTCGCCCCGACCGAAGACCACCTGAGTGGCGGGTTCCCACAGCTCACAGCCGCGGCAGCCGGGGGCGGCGGCGCGGAGCTCCGCGATCGAGGTCGCGTCCGTGGGTACGAATTGGACAGCCGTCTGCATAGCAGCATGTTCTACCCCAGCGGTACGACAGAAACCGTCACGCCGTGAGCGCCACCGAGGACCGTGCCGGGACCGGGTCGAGCGCGGCCGCGGCGGCCACCGCATCGGCCAGCGGCGCGATGTCGTCGTCGGACAGCGGGCTCACCGTGATCCGGATGCCGGGCGGCGACGCGAGCCGGAACAGCGCGCC
This sequence comes from Catenuloplanes japonicus, assembly GCF_000717135.1. Lineage (GTDB taxonomy): Bacteria > Actinomycetota > Actinomycetes > Mycobacteriales > Micromonosporaceae > Catenuloplanes > Catenuloplanes japonicus. Next base: position 79,650 of record NZ_JNXY01000033.1, on the reverse strand, counting down.
CGGCGCCACCACGTAGCCGGCGTCGCGCAGCGCCGCGACGGCCCTCGTCTCGTCCGGCACGCTGACCCACACGTTCAGCCCGGTGCGGCCACGCGCGTCCAGCCCGTGCGCGGAGAGCGCGGCGCGCAGCGCGAGGCGCCGGGTGACGTAGCCGTCCCGCGCCCGGATCACGCCGTTGATCACCTCGTCGTCCCGCCACAGGTAGAGCACGACCTGCTGGAGCAGCGTGGACACCCAGCCGGCGCCGACCCGCATGCGGCCCACCACGCGCGCGATGGTCACCTCGTCGCCGGCCACGACCGCGAGGCGCAGATCAGGCCCGTACGGCTTGGAGACGGACCGCACGAACGCCCACGATCCGGCGGCCCCGGCCAGCGTGTGCAGCGTAACCGGCGCCAGCTCGGCCGCGTGATCGTCCTCGATGAGCAGCACGGACGCGTGCTCGGCCAGCACCGCGCGCAGCTCCGCCGCCCGGTAGGCGCTCACGGCCGCGCCGGTCGGGTTCTGCGCGCGGGTGGTGACGATGACCGCGCCGGCGCCGGACGCGAGCGCGGCCCGCATGCCCTCCGCGGTCGGCCCCTCGTCGTCGACCGGCATCGGCACCGCGGTCAGGCCGAGCGCCGCGATCAGGTCGAGCGCGTTGGCCCAGCCCGGGTCCTCGACCGCGACCTTGTCGCCGGGCCGCAGGTGCGCGGAGAGCAGCCGCTCCATCGCGTCGAGCGCGCCGCTGGTGACCGTGATCTCCGCATCGCCCATCGGGATGCCGTCGCCGGCGAACCGCTCCCGGGCCAGCGCCACCAGCTCGGGCAGCGCGCCACCGCCGGAGTAGTTGGTCGGCGTGAACTCCGCGGCCGCGAGCCGGGCCAGCCGGGGGCCGAGCGCGGGCATCAGCGCGAGGTCGGGCTCGCCGGTGGAGAGGTCGATCGCGCCGGGCGGCGAGGGCAGCCGCAGCGAGGACCGGCCGGACGTGGCGATCGGCGGCCGTTCCCGCACGCGGGTGCCGTTGCGGCCCGCGGTCTCGATCAGGCCGCGCTGCCGCAGGTGCTGGTAGGCCTTTGCCACGGTGGCCGGGCTGCAGCTCAGCGACTTGGCGAGCGCGCGCACGGGCGGCAGCGCCGCGCCGGGGCCGAGGGAGCCGGAGCGCACGCCCGCTTCCACGCTCTCCGAGATCTCGGCGGCCGTGGACCCTACGATCTGATAATGTGCTGCCACAGTTTTCCTACTGTACTAGAACAAAGCTGAGGTGGCTACCCGTGGGGGACGACTTCTCACCTACTCATCGGACCACGGCGCTGCGTGACAAGGGGCGGATTCGCTACGACCGGGCCACCGCGCACGCGATCCTGGACGAGTCCTTCGAGGGGCATCTGGCGTTCGTGGTCGACGGCGAGCCGCGCGTGCTGCCCACGCTGATCGTGCGCGTCGGCGACACGCTGTACCTGCACGGATCCACCGGCAGCCGCCCGATGCTGGCCGCCCGCGGAGAGGGCCTGCGCGTCTGCGTCGAGGCCACGATCCTGGACGCGCTGGTGCTGGCACGCTCCCAGTTCAACCACAGCGCGAACTACCGGTCCGTGATCGTCCACGGTACGGCCGTGCCGGTCACCGACCTCGCGGAGAAGGAACGCGTGCTCACCGCGCTGGTCGACAAGATCGCGGCAGGCCGTGCCGCGGACTCCCGGCCGGGCACGAAGAAGGAGCTCGGCCAGACCACCGTGCTGGCGCTGCCGCTGGCCGAGGTGTCGACGAAGGTCCGCGCACACGGCGTCGGCGAGGAGGAGGACGGCGACGAGGCGCTGCCGCACTGGGCCGGGCTGCTCCCGCTGCGCCGGGTGCGCGGCCTGCCGGAGCCGGACGAGCGCGTCACCGTACCCGTGCCGGCCTATCTGAGGTCTGACACCGGCCCGTGGGTGACGGCGGAGCCGCTGGCCGGCGCGCACGTGATCCTGGAGCCGCTCGACCTCGCGCACGCGGAAGGGCTGCTGGCGAGCTGCGGCGACCCGGCCGTCTGGCGGCACATGCTGGTCGATACGCCCACCACGGTGGACGAGATGCGCGCCTACCTGCGACATCGGCTGGCGGCCCCGCACGCGATGTGGGTGCAGAAGGACGCGCGCACCGGCGCGATCATCGGCAGCACGTCGTACTACGACGTCAACGAGACGCACCGGACGCTCGCGATCGGCCACACGTTCCTCGCGCCGAGCCACTGGCGCACCGGCGTCAACACCGAGTCCAAGCTGCTGCTGCTCACCCGCGCGTTCGAGCAGCTCGGCGCGGTCCGGGTGGAGTGGCACACCGATGTGCGCAACGTGCGCTCACAACAGGCGATCGCGCGGCTCGGCGCGGTCCAGGAGGGCGTGCTGCGCCGGCACCGGCGGCGGCCGGACGGCACGTGGCGGGACACCGCGCTGTTCGCGATGACGGACGACCAGTGGCCGGACTCACGGTCCACGCTCCGGCAGCGGCTTCAGGATCACGGCGCGGACGGCGCATGATGCAGGGCGTGCTGGGAGTGACCGACATCTGGACCTATGTGATCGGCACGGTGGCGATCGTCCTGCTACCGGGGCCGAACTCGCTGTTCGTGCTCTCCGTCGCCGCCCGCCGGGGCGTCGGCGCGGGCTACCGGGCCGCGGGAGGTGTGTTCCTGGGCGACGCCGTGCTGATGGTGCTGTCCGCGGCCGGCGTGGCGTCGCTGCTGCGCGCGTACCCGCCGCTGTTCCTGGTCATCAAGTACGCGGGCGCGGCCTACCTGTGCTGGGTGGGGCTGAACATGCTGCGTGCGGCCTGGCGTCGCCGCCGGGCCGAGGAGCCGGCCGCGGCGGAGGCCCCGATCGGCCGGCCGTTCCGCAAGGCGCTGGTGATCAGCCTGATGAACCCGAAGGCGATCCTGTTCTTCGTCTCCTTCTTCATCCAGTTCGTCGACCCGGGTTATGCGTACCCCGCGCTGTCGTTCCTGATCCTGGGCCTGATCGCGCAGCTGTGCAGCGCGCTCTACCTGACCGCGCTGATCTTCTCCGGCAGCTACCTGGCCGCGCAGTTCCGCCGGCGGCGACTGCTCGCACGGGCCGGGACCACCGCGATCGGCGCGCTCTTCGTCGCATTCGGCGCCAAGCTCGCCACCGCGACCCTTTAAAAGCTTTCGGGGGTACGGAGCGCGCGCTCCGTACCCCCGAAAGCTTCAGATCTTTATTCCTCGTCGCCGCCGTCGAACATGTCGCCCATGGCCTCGCCGAGGATCATGCCGCCGATGAGGCCACCGGCCGCGCCCGCGACGACACCGCCCATGCCGCCGCCGTGCCCGCGGTGCCGCTGGTGCCCGTGGTAACCCCCGTGGCCGCCATGCCCGTATCCGGGCGCCTGCCCGTAACCCGGGGGCTGTCCGTAACCAGGGGCGTAACCGGGCTGCTGGCCGTAGCCGCCGGGCGCCGGGTACCCGGGCGGCGGGTAACCGCCGGGCGCGCCGTAGCCGCCGCCGTGGCTCGCGCGCATCGACGAGTAACCGCTGGTCGCCTGCTGCATCCAGCCGTCGACGACCTGCGCCCAGTCCGTGCTGTCGGCCTGCGCGTGCGAGACCTGGTAGCGCCCGTAGGTGTCCCGGCCCTCGGTGAAGAAACCGCCGCGCTTGTCGAACTCCAGCACGATGTCCATGCCCTGCGGGTTGGTCACGAAGGTCAGCTCGACCTCGTTGATCGTGCCCTGGTACTGCGCGGGCGGGTAGAACTCGATCTCCTGGTAGAACGGCAGCTGCTGGTTGACGCCGGTGATCCGGCCGCGCTCCAGGTCCGCGTTCTTGAAGTGGAAGCCGAGCCGCATGAACGCGTCCAGGATCTTCTCCTGGATCGGCAGCGGGTGCACGTAGATCGGGTCGAGGTCGCCCTTGTCCACCGCGCGCATCACGGACAGCTCCGTGCGCAGGCCCATGGTCATGCCGCGCAGCCGCTGGCCGTAGACGTCGGTGACCGGCGTCTCCCACGGGATCGGGAAGCGGACCGGCAGCTGACGCCGCTCGTTCGCTTCCAGGCGGAACGCGCCGGCGACGACCACGCGGTGGAACTCCATGACCGAGTCCCACTCGGTGTCGTGGCCCTCGACCTCGACGCGCGTGACCAGGCCGAGCGCCACGTGCTCGATGTCCACCGCGGTGGTGCCGCCGATGATGTTGACCTGGCCGTCGAGCGTGAGGCCGGGCCGGGTGTTCGGGTTGGCGAGCACCGTGTCGATGGACGGGCCGCCCACACCGAGGGCGCTGAGCATCTTCTTGAAGACCATGTTCTTCGTCCTCCTTGACCTAAAAGTCCGTTATATCGCGATAAAACTGGGCGTTAGCTGTGACTCAGCGCATCCGGCGTCCGCGCGGCACGTCGTCGGTCTCGTCGTCGAACTCGCCGATGACCTCCTCCAGGAGATCCTCCAGCGCGACGAAACCGACCGTCGCCTCCGCGTCCGCCACCAGCGCGAACTGCGCCCGCTCGGCCCGCATCCGGCCCACCGCCTGCATCAGCGTCTCGTCCGCGGACAGCGTGAACGGCGCCGACATCAACTCGGACGCGGTAGCGCCGCTCGCCCCGGCCGTGGCCCGGACCGCGTCCCGCACGTGGACCATGCCCAGCACGCCCGGCGCGGCCGGATCGATCACGGCCAGCCGGGAACGACCGGTCGCGTGCGACACCTCCTCGATCCGGAACGCGGTGTCACCCGGCGACACGCTCACCATCTCCGCGGCCGGCGTGGCGATCTCCGCCACCGTCGTCCGCTGGAGCGCGAGCATGCTGGTGAGCAGCGCGTGCTGATCCACCGGGAGCGTGCCGTGCTGGCGCGACTGCTCGAGCAGCATGCGCAGCTCCTCCGGATCATGCACCTGCGCAAGCTCGGTCTGCGGCTCGATCCGGAAAAGTCGCAGGATCGCGTTCGCCGACGCGTTCAGCGCGGTCAGGATCGGGCGCACCGCGCGGGCGAACCCGCGGAACGGCAACGCCAGCAGCCGCGCCGAGTTCTCCGGGTGGCTGATCGCCCACGACTTCGGCATCATCTCGCCCAGCACCAGGTGCAGGAACGTGACCAGCAGCAGCGCGAACAGGAACGCGATCACGTGGCTCGGCGCGTCCGGCAGACCGGCCGCGTGCAGCAGCGGGCTGACCAGGTGCTCGATCGCGGGCTCGGCCAGCGCGCCCAGGCCCAGCGAGCAGAGCGTGATGCCGAGCTGCGCGCCGGCCAGCATGACCGTCAGCTCACGGCTGCCGGCCAGCGCGGCCCGGTCCGCCGCGTCGCCGCCGACGGCCGCGTGCTCCAGCCGGTAACGCTTGCTGGCGATCAGCGCGAACTCCGCGGCCACGAAGAACGCGTTACCGGCCAGCAGGACGAACGAGAACACTATCGCCCACGTCGTACTCACGCCGCCTCCTCCGCTTCGCTCCCCCGTCGGCATGAGTTCAGACGCCGCACTACCGATTCACTCGCAAGCTCGCTCATGCCCGGACCTCCACCCGCACGGTGCCCGGCACGTGCCGGTCCACCGAGATCACGCTGACCAGTGCCCGCTCCTCGGTCTCGACGCCCGGGAGCGTCAGCTCCAGCGCGTCACCGACCTCCGGGATGCGGCCCAGCTGGCGCATGATCAGGCCGGAGACCGTGTCGTACTCGTCCGCCTCGGGCAGCGCGATGCCGGTCGCGTCCGCGACCTCGTCGATCCGCCAGCGGGCCGGGACCAGCCAGGACCCGTCGTCCTGCTTGACCGGCGAGGCCTCGGGCAGGTCGTCCTCGTCACGGATCGGGCCGACCAGCTCCTCGGCGATGTCCTCCAGCGTGATGACGCCGGCGAAACCGCCGTACTCGTCGACCACGATGGCGAGCTGCCGGTGGCCGGCACGCAGCCGGTCCAGCACGGCCGGGACCGGCAGCGACTCCGGCACCATCAGCGGCGGCGACGCGATCTCGCTCACCGGCACCTCGGACCGCCTCGCCGGCGGGATCGCCAGCACGTCGTTGATGCCGACCACACCGGTGACGTCGTCGACGCCCGCGGCGCCGCGCACCGGGAACCGGGAGTGGCCGGACGCGAGCAGCTCGACCACCCGGCTGACCGGGTCGTCCGCGCGCACGCTGGCCACGTCGACGCGCGGCACCATCACCTCGCCGGCGGTCAGCCGGCGGAAGTCCAGACCGCGGTCGAGCAGCGCGGACGTCTCGGCGTCGAGATGTCCTTCCTTCTGCGCCTCCGCGATGATCTGCGTCAGATCCTCCGCGGTCGCGCCCTCCGGCAGCTCCTCGACCGGCTCGATGCCGATCCGGCGCAGCAGCCGGCTGGCCGCCAGGTCGAACAGCTTGATCACCGGCCCGAACACGGTGAGGTAGATCAGCGTCGACCGGCTCAGCGCCTTGGCCAGCGCCTCCGGCCGCGCGATCGCCAGGTTCTTGGGAGCGAGCTCACCGAAGATCATCTGCACGATCGTTGCGAACGTCAGCGCCAGCGCCATGGACAGCGGATAGCTGACCGCGGCCGGCAGGCCGGTGCCGCCGAACAACGCGTTCAGCCCGCCACCCAGGTAGGGCTCCGCGACGTAACCGACCAGCAGCGCGGTCACGGTGATGCCCAGCTGCGCGCCGGAGAGCATGAAGGAGAGCCGCTCGGTGACCTTCAGCGCCCGCGCGGCGGCGGCGTCGCCCGCCTCCGCCTCCTGGCGCAGCTTGCCACGGTCCACGGCCACGTAACCGAACTCCTGGGCCACGAAGTACCCGGTAGCGACGGTCACCACGAAAATGAGGAGCAGCCCGACCACGATCAACACGGGGAATCACCCTCGGTGTCACCGGATCCGCGCGATGCACGAGAGGCATCGGGGCTGAGAAGCACAGGCCGGGGCTCACCCGGCTGGGGACTACAGCCCTCTGGGCTGGGGTCGATCATGCAGGCACCCTACCAGCGGACGCTGGATGGTGGCTGTGAGACAAATTCAAGATCCCCGCACCCCGGCCCGGAATAATCCGCGCCCGGCCGCCTCCCTGCCGGCGCTTCCTCACGACCACACCACGAACAAAGATCAAAATCCCGGAGCAGATTTCCCACTTACGCGGTGGTCCCGTTCCGCGCGCTCCCGCGGCCTCGGATCCGTGGGTGGTCACCCACCACCCCGCACCGTCACCATCCACCCATCCCTGCGTTCATCGCAGGGGGCAGGCACGGAAAGCACTGCACAGAGGCACCGACAAGGGCAGCCTGCGGATCAGGCGCGGAGGCGCAGGCCGCGAGGGGTGGCGCGGAAGCCCGCCGCGGCGAGCGCGTCGCGCAGCGGCGACGCCCGGAGGGACTCGCCGTCCGCACGCTCCACCGACAGTGAGCCGAGCGCGCCGGAGTGGACGGCGCCGGCCAGCGCCTTCGCGGCGGCGGCGAGCGCGTCCGGCTCCTCGGTGAAGGAGAGCAGTGTCCGGCCGCCGCGCTCGACGTAGAGGACGAGGTCACCGCCGACCAGCGCGACCAGCGCGCCCGCCTTGCGTCCGGCCCGGTGCCCGGTGCCGCGGCCGGACGGGGCGGCCGTTTCTCCCTCGTACGCCGCGATACCGCCGCGTCCCCCGGTGCCGCCCGCTGACGCGGTCCCGCCGGATTCCGCTCTTCCGTCACCACGCACCGCGGCCTCACCGCCCGGCGTGATGCCATCGCCGTGCACCGCGGCACCCCTGGCCGGCGCGGCTCCACCGGATACCGGCGTTCCGCCGCCGCGGGTCGTGCCGGCGGCAGCGGGGACGTCCCTTGGGCCGGTGGACGACGCGACACCACCGTCGCCGGAGTCGACCGCGCGGTCCGGCCAGGGCAGCGCGGCGCCGAACGGGTTCGCCGGGTCCGTCGCGGCCAGGATCAGTGCGGGGCCGCCGGTGGTGCGGCGACCGGGATCGTCGGTCTTGTCGGCGAGCGCGCGCAGCCGGTCGACCGCGCCCGGCACCGCGAACTGCGCCGCGCCCAGCCCTTCCACGAAGTAGCCGCGGCGCGCCGCCCCGCGCTCCTCCATGGCCGCGAGCACCGGGTAGACGCCGGCGAATCCGCCGGGCGGGCCCTCGGCCGCGACCGCGCCGCGGGTGACCACGCCGTGCCGTTCCAGCAGCAGGTCCGCGGTGGCGGCGGCACGCTGGGTCGGGTCCGTCTCCCGGTCCGGCAGCAACGACCAGCGGCCGGCCATGGTCGGCGGCCCGGTCCTGCCGGGCAGCGCCGGCCGGCCCGGCCGCCGGTATCGCCCGCGCGATGCGACCGGCTTCGTCCTGTGCGTGCCGCCGGAGCCGAGCAGTGCGCGGACCGGCGCGAGCGTGTCGTTCGTCAGGTATCCGGCCCAGACCAGATCCCAGATCGCCGCAGCCATCTCACCGTCGTCGACCACCGTGCTCTTCGGCGGCGGCGCCCAGGTCGTCTCCGCATCCTGTGGGCCGTCCCGCCGGCCGGTGGTCGTGTGATCAGCCGCCGGATCGGGCACGGCCGTGGACGGCGCCGCGGTCACACCGGCATGCGCGTGACGGCCGCGCGTGCCCGCGCCATCGGCCGCGTGGCCGGGACCCGCGGACGGTGTCTCGGCATCCGAGCCCGCCGGATTCGCACGCCGACCGGTTCGCCTGCCGCCCGCGCGGCCGTCGCCGGTAACGGCGGCCTCGACATTCGTCGCCGACGCCGCATCTGCGGCCAGCGCCTGGATCGCGCGGTCCGAGAGCGCACGGAAGAACAACGCCTGCCCGTCCCCCAGCACGCCCAGGATCGCGCGGTGCAGCGGCGTCAGCGGCAGCGCGTCGTCGACCGGCGGCAGGACCAGCGGCGCCGCGTCCGCATAGGCCAGCGTCAGCCAGCCGTCATGACCGGGCAGCGTGCCCGCGCCGGACCAGAGCACCTCACCGGTCGCGCACAGCTCGTCGAGGTGGCCGGGCGTGTAGTCGCCGACGCGCGCGGGCAGGATCAGGCGCTCCAGCGCGGACGCGGGCAGCACCGCGCCCTGCAGCTGGTCGATCGCGGCGGCGACGGCCTCGACGCCGCGGGCCGCCCCGCCGACCTGCTGCCAGCGGGGCAGGAACGAGGCGAGCGCGCGGGCCGGAACCGGTTCGATCTCGCGGCGGAGCGCGGCCAGGGAGCGGCGGCGGAGCAGGCGGAGCACCTCGGCGTCGCACCACTCGCTGGTGCCGGCCGCGCCGCCCGCGACCGGGGAGAACTCGCCGGTGACCACGCGGCCGGCCGAGGCCAGCCGGCGGAGCGCCTGCTCGACCACGAACACGCCGAGACCGAAGCGGGCGGCGCAGGTCGCGGCCGAGAACGGCCCGTGGGTGCGGGCGTATCGCGCGACCAGGTCGCCGAGCGGATCCGGGACGGACGCGAGGAAGGCTTCGGGCAGTCCGACCGGCAGCGCGACGCCGAGCGCGTCCCGTACCCTCCCGGCGTCCTCGATGCCGATCCAGCGTTCCTCGCCGGCGAGGCGCACCAGGACCGCGCGCCGCGACGAGGCCAGCGACTCGGCCCAGGCGGCGGGCGCGCCCCGCAGCGCCAGCTCGGCCGGGGACAGGTCGCCGAGCAGGCGCAGCAGCTCGGCCACGTCCTCCGCGTCGCGCGGCGCGCGCTCCTCGGTGAGCCATTGCAGGCGCGACTCGGTCTCCCCGACCACCGCGGGGTCGAGCAGTTCGCGCAGGTCGACGCGGCCGAGGAGCTCGCCGAGGAGCGTGGCGTCGAGCGCGAGCGCGGCGGCCCTGCGCTCGGCCAGCGGTGCGTCGCCCTCGTAGAGGAACGCCCCGACGTACCCGAAAAGCAGTGATCTGGCGAACGGGGAGGGCCGCGGCGTCTCCACCTCGACCACGCGGACCTTGCGACCGGCCAGGTCACGGGCGAGGCCGACCAGGCCGGGCAGGTCGAACACGTCCTGCAGGCACTCGCGCGCGGCCTCCAGCGTAACCGGAAAATCCGCATATTCCCGGGCGACGTCGAGCAGCTGGGCGGCCCGCTGCCGTTGCTGCCACAGCGGCTGACGGCGGCGCGGGTCGCGGCGCGGCAGCAGCAGCGCACGGGCGGCACACTCACGGAACCGGGACGCGAACAGCGCGGACGTGCCGACCGACTCCTCGACCAGCTGGGTCAGCTCGTCCGGCTCGAAGACGATCAGGTCGGCGCCGGGCGGCGTGTCCATCGTGTCCGGCAGCCGGACCACGATGCCGTCGTCGGACGGCACGACCTGGGCGTCCACGCCGTACCGCTCGGTGAGCCGCCGTCCGATCGCGAGCGCCCAGGGCGCGTTGACCTTGGCGCCGAGCACGCAGTGGACGGCCATCCGCCAGTCGCCGAGCTCGTCGCGGAACCGCTCGACCACCACGGTGCGATCGTCGGGCAGCGAGCGGACCGCGTCGCGTTGCTCACGCAGGTAGGCCACCAGGTTGTCCGCGGCCCAGTCGTCGAGCCCCTCGGCCCGCAGCGCCGCACCCGCGGCGTCGTCACCGGCCTTGACCAGCGCGCGCAGCCGGGCGCCGATCGCGCGGCCCAGCTCGATCGGGCGGCCGGGCGAGTCGCCCTTCCAGAACGGCATGCGCGCCGCCTGGCCGGGCGCGGGCGAGACCAGCACCCGGTCCGGCGTGATGTCCTCGATCCGCCAGGACGACGAGCCGAGCAGGAACACGTCGCCGACCCGGGACTCGTAGACCATCTCCTCGTCGAGCTCGCCGACGCGGGCGCCGGGCACGCCACCGGCCAGGAACACGCCGAACAGCCCGCGGTCCGGGATGGTGCCGCCGCTGGTGACCGCGAGCCGCTGCGCGCCGGGCCGGCCGGTGAGCACGTCGCCGGCCCGGTCCCAGACCAGGCGCGGGCGCAGCTCCGCGAACGCGGTGGACGGGTATCGCCCGGAGAGCATGTCGAGCGTGGCGTGCAGCGCGGAGGAGGGCAGCTCCGCGAAGGGCGCGGCGCGGCGGAGCAGCGACTCGAGGTCCGCCACGGTCCAGGAGTCCATCGCGACCATGGCCACGATCTGCTGCGCCAGCACGTCGAGCGGGTTGCGCGGGTAGCGCATCTCCTCGATCGCGCCCGCGGTCATCCGCTCCGCGACCACGGCGCAGGAGAGCAGGTCGCCGCGGTGCTTGGGGAAGACGATGCCGCGGGAGACCGCACCCACCTGGTGCCCGGCACGGCCGACGCGTTGCAGCCCGGCCGCGACCGTGGGCGGCGCCTCGATCTGCACGACCAGGTCGACCGCGCCCATGTCGATGCCGAGCTCCAGCGAGGAGGTGGCGACGACCGCGGGCAGGTCGCCGGACTTCAGCGACTCCTCGATCTGCTTCCGCTCGGTGCGGGAGACGCTGCCGTGGTGGGCGCGCGCGATGACCGTGGGCGCGCCGTGCGACTGCCCCGACTGCGCCATGATCTCGGCCGGTAGCCTCGCCGCGCCGGCCGCGGAGGGTCCAGAGCCCTCGGGGGTACGACCAGGGCCCTCCGCATGCTCCGCCGCCAGCTCGTTGAGCCGCGCGCACAGCCGCTCCGCCCCGCGCCGCGAGTTGGTGAACACGATCGTCGACCGGTGCTCCGTGATCAGCCGGTAGACCCGCTCCTCCACCGCCGGCCAGATCGACGGCCGCGCCCGCCCGGGATCCGGCGGCCCGCCGTCCGGCTCCGGGCCGGCCGCGAAATCCTCGCCGAGCGCGGTCATGTCCTCCACCGGGACCTGCACGCTGACCTCGATGGTCTTCGTGGAGGGCGGCTGCACGACCTCGACCGCGGCCGCGCCGCCGAGGAACCGGGCGACCTCGTCGATCGGCCGGACCGTGGCGGAGAGCCCGATCCGCTGCGCGGGTTTCGGCAGCAGCGCGTCGAGCCGCTCCAGCGAGAGTGCGAGGTGGGCGCCGCGCTTGGTGGCCGCGACCGCGTGCACCTCGTCGATGATCACGGTCTCGACGCCGCGCAGCGACTCCCGCGCCGCGGACGTGAGCAGCAGGAACAGCGACTCGGGCGTGGTGATCAGGATGTCCGGCGGCGTGCGCGCGAAGCCCCGCCGCTCGTCCGCCGGGGTGTCGCCGGTGCGCATGCCGACCGTGATGTCCGGCGGGGGCAGCCCGAGCCGGGACGCGGCGTGCCGGATGCCGGTGAGCGGCGCGCGCAGGTTGCGCTCCACGTCGACCGCGAGCGCCTTGAGCGGGCTGATGTAGAGCACGCGGCAGCGCTGCTTCGCGTCGGCCGGCACCGGCTCGCGGGCGAGGCGGTCGAGCGAGGCGAGGAACGCCGCGAGCGTCTTGCCGGAGCCGGTCGGCGCCACGACCAGCGCGTGACGCCCGGCCGCGATGGCACGCCAGGCACCGTCCTGCGCCGGGGTGGGCGCGGCGAACGCGGCGGCGAACCACTCCCTGGTCGCCGTCCCGAATCCCGCCAACGCCATCTCCACGCCCTCCATCCTGCCCGCCCGGTACGACATTTCCCGTCCGCGCCGCGCGAAACCCACCGGGCACCCGAAATAGACCGGTTTTTCAGGACATGGTGACGCCGGCACGCAAGGTCCACATCGACGCGTCACAGTGGACGCCAGCTGGCTTTTCATGCACCGTGAATCCGTCACTAAAGCGCGAAACCGGCACCATCCACACCAGACTGACACCTCCCGTACTGCCTGCCTGGCAAGGGTTTGGTGGCATTGCGTGCTGGATCGCTTACCGATCATCCGGTACGGTGTCGCGTTGGCGCTGATCGATGCAGTGGTCCGTGATGTTTTGTTCGAGTCGCGGCCGACTTCTCCCGACAATCGATGGTAGGGAATGAAGTGGCATCACATTTTTCGTCCGACCTGGGGGGGCGATGCTCGACTCAAGGGGCCGCAAGGTGCCCACGCTACGCGCGCAATGGCTCGGCCGGGAGCTGCGCGACCTGCGTGAACGGCGCAACCTGACGCTTCGTCAGGTCGCAGAGCACCTGAAACGGAACTTCTCCGCGCTGAGCCGTTTCGAGAACGCGGAATGGCCGATTCCGCGCCACGATGTGCAGATGCTCCTCGATCTCTACGGAGTGACGGAGCGACGGGAACGGACCCGGTTGACCCGGCTGAGCGAGGAGGTCTGGCGCCGGGACGACTGGATCGACGAATTCTCCGATGTGATTTACGACCCAACCTTCTGCGATCTCATCTGGCTGGAGCAGCGGGCGAAGCGGGTCGCCACCTACGACGCGCTCTACGTGCTCGGCCTGCTCCAGACCCCGGCCTACGCGGAGGCGATGATCCGCACCACCGAGGGCCCGGACGCGGACGACGACCGGGTCGCCCGCTGGGTCCAGCTGCGCCTGCGCCGCCAGCGTGCGATCGAGGGCCCCAAGCCCACGAAGATCGCCGCGATCATGGCGGAGTCGGCGCTGCGCAACCCGGTCGGCGGGCCGGAGGTGATGCGTGAGCAGCTGACCCACCTGGGCCGGCTGGCACGACGACGGCACATCGAGATCAGCGTGCTCCCGGCGGGGGCGGGCGCGCACCCGGGTCTGGACGGCGCGTTCCTGCTGTGCGAGATGCCCGACCCGTTCCCCGACGTGGCGTACACGGAGACGCTCGCCGGGCGCACGTTCCTGGAGGGGTCCCGCACGGACCGCTTCGCGTCCGCCTACCGCGTGCTGCGCGGCGCGGCTCTGGAACCGGCCGACTCCACCCGGCTCATCGCCGACATAGCGGACGAGTTCAAGAGCTGAAAACACGACAAGCAATCCACGAGGGTACGGGAGGCGCGCGCGAGATGCGGGGCAACGGGTTCGTCCCGGAGGTGGCCGGGTGGCGGAAGAGCAGCCGCAGCCAGGGCTCGGGCGGCAACTGCGTCGAGGTGGGCCGGGCGGCGGACGGGCGGGCGGCGATCCGGCACAGTCGCCGTCCGGCCGAGGCGATGCTGCTCTGTTCCGCGGACGGCTGGCGCGCGTTCGTGGCCGGTGTGCGCGGGGACACGTTCGGCTGAGGTCCCGGATCGTCGCGGTCTGGGAAAATCCGCGACGTGGCATTGACGGCATCACGGGCGTTGGTCCGGCAGACCGAGCGCTGGTTCGTACGCCGGGGCGTCCCGCTCATGATCGAGGATTACCGGTTCCGGCGGCATGTGCTTCCCCGCATGCTGCCGTTCCTGGCGTTCGTCTCGGTGACCAGCCTGCTCTGGCTGGTACGCCGCTGGGCGGACCAGGACTACTGGTGGTGGGTGCTGGCCGGCACGCTCGCGGTCGGCACGCTGGTCTGGACCGGGCTGACCGCGTTCGGCCGGCGGCTGCCGCGCTTCTCCCGGAAGACGGCCGGCGCGATCCTGGTCTGCTATGCGGTGATGCCGGTCATCGTGCCGCTGCTGGAGTTCCTGATCTCCCGATCCAACTCGTCGCCCGGCGTCGGCGTGGGCGAGCGGATCAGCGAGCAGCACACCTCGTTCGCGGGTGCGGTGGCCGCGTTCCTGAGCATCTTCGCGGTGCTGTTCGCGGCCGCGTGGCTGGCCACCACGTACGGCGTGGTCCCGCTCGTCCGGCGCGGCCTGCGGCACGCCGTGCACGACATGCGCAACAGCGTGCGGATCCAGGGCCGGGCGCTGCCCACGCTGCTCTTCGTCACGCTCTTCTTCTTTTTCACCGGTGAGCTGTGGCAGGCGACGGACCGGCTCTCCTGGAGCCGGGTCTGGGCCGTGGTGGTGCTGCTCGCGTCCGTGACCGTGCTGGCCACCGCGACCCGTCTGCGCGACGAGATCGGCCGGGTGGAGCAGGAGCTGCACCCGGCGCGGCTGAGCAAGGACTGCCGTCGTACGCCGCTGGCCGAGCTGCCGATGGAGGAGATCGCGCCGGACGGTGCGCTCAAGCCGGTCCCGCTCAAGCCGCAACAGGTCGGCAATCTGCTGCTGATGCTGGCCACCCGCCAGCTGATCCAGGCGACCGTGGTGGGCGTCGGCCTGTTCACGTTCTTCCTGATGCTCGGCTGGCTGGTGGTGCTGCCGGAGACCGCGGAGCAGTGGATCGGTGCGCCGCCGCGGCTGTCCGCCGCCACGTTCGGCCTGCCGGTGGCGCTGCTGCGGAACGCGCTGATCCTGGCCGCGTTCGGCAGCATGTACTTCGCGGTCACCTCGATGAGCGACGCCGAGCACCGCCGTCAGTTCTTCGCGCCGATCCTGGACGAGGTCGAGCGCACGCTCGCGGTCCGCGCCGTCTACCTCGCGGTCCGCGACATCGTCCTCCCCGCCCCGTCACCGCCCCACATCCCGAGCCAGCCCACATCAGCCCCCACCACCCCGGACCCCACCACCGATGCTCTCGGCAGTTCCCCCTGACCCGCCACGAACTCGGCCACGCCGTGAGACGCAGTCGACCAGAGATGGCGGGCGGACTTTCAGACACGCTCTTCGTCTGAAAGTCCGCCTGTCATCGCCGGGAGTGGCGGCGAGCCCGGAGGAGCGGAGCGACGACCAGAATCACAGGTGCGGGGCGATCTCTGACGCCACCACGTCCAGGTGGTCCAGGTCGGACAGGTCCAGCGTCTGCAGGAACATCCTGCTCGCGCCCAGCGCCTTGTACTCCTGGATCCGCTCGATCACCTGGTCCGGCGTGCCGACGACGCCGCCGTTCCCGCGCATCTCCTCCACGTCCCGGCCGATCGCGTCCGCCCGGCGCCGCACGTCCGCGTCGTTCTTCCCGACGCACAGCACCACCGCGGCCGACAGCGTCGGCAGCTCGGCCCGGCCGGCCTCCGCGCACGCCGCGCGTACCCTCTCGAAGGCCTTTCCTGCGTCCGGGACCTTCACGAACGCCACGTTGTACTCGGCCGCGTACTTCGCGGCCAGCGCCGGCGTCCGCTTCTTCCCGGAGCCGCCGATGATGATCGGCACCGGCGACTGCACCGGCTTCGGCAGCGCGGGCGAGCCGGTGAGCTGGTAGTGCTTGCCCGCGTAGGAGAACGTCTCGCCGGCCGGCGTCGCCCACAACCCGGTGATGATCTCCAGCTGCTCCTCGTAGCGGTCGAAGCGCTCGCCGACCGGCGGGAACGGGATGCCGTAGGCGGTGTGCTCCGCCTCGAACCAGCCGCTGCCCAGGCCGAACTCGATGCGCCCGCCGCTCATCTCGTCGACCTGCGCGACGCTGACCGCGAGCGGCGCCGGCAGCCGGAACGTCGCGGAGGTGACCAGCGTGCCGAGCCGGATCCGGGACGTCTGCAGCGCGAGGCCGGCCAGCGTCACCCAGGAGTCGGTCGGGCCGGGCTTGCCGGTGCCGCCCATCGAGAGGTAGTGGTCGGAGCGGAAGAACGCGTCGAAGCCGTTCTCCTCGGTACGCTGGGCCACCCGCAACTGATCGGCGTAGCTGGCGCCCTGCTGGGGTTCGGTGAAGATACAGAGCCTCATGCCGACAACTCTGCCATCCGGATTATCCGCGCGTCACACATCCCCGTCGATAACCGCGTTCCGTACTGGGCAGGAAACCGTGCGTAGGGATACGGTGCCATTCATGGCCGGCTACGCATGGATCAGCCTCATCACCGACTACGGTCTCTCGGACGGGTTCGTCGCCTCCTGCCACGGCGTGATCGCCCGCCTGGCGCCCGAGGCCCGGATCATCGACGTCACGCACGCGGTCGCGCCCGGCGACATCCCGCGCGCCGCGTCCGTGCTGGCGCAGACCGTCCCCCACCTGCCGCCCGCGGTGCACGTCGCGGTCGCCGGCCCCGGCGATCGGCGCCCGATCGGTCTGCTCACCCCCGGCGGCGTGCTGCTCGGCCCGGACAACGGCCTGCTCCCCTGGGCCGCGGACGCGCTCGGCGGCATCCGGACCGCGGTGGCGCTGACCCGCACGGACTGGTTCCAGCCCTCCGCCTCCGGCACGCTCCCCGGCCGCGACGTGTTCTCCCCGGTCGCCGCGCGGATCGCCACCGGCGCCGCGCTCACCGACGCCGGCCCGGAGATCCCGGCCACCGGCCTGGTCCGGCTGCCGGACCCGGTGGTCGCGTCCGGCGACGGCTGGCTCGAGGCCGAGGTCACCATGATCGACCGCTTCGGCAACGTCCAGCTCGCCGCGCCCGGCACCGTCATCGGCGACCTGACCGGCACGCTGATGGTCGGCGGCGTCCACGCGGTCCGCGGCGCCACCATCTCCGATGCCCCGCGCGGCGGCCTGGTCGTCTACATCGACTCCGCCGACCGCGTCGCCATAGCCGTCCACGGCGGCCGCGCCGCCGTGGTCCTCTCCGTCGTCCCCGGCGACCTCCTCCGCGTCGCCCGCGGGTAGGTCCTATGGAAGCGGGACGAAGGACAGCCCGCCGAACGCCTCGCCGACCGGTGTCCAGGTAGCCGGGTCGGCCGGATCCGCGAGCGTCAGGCCGTCCAGGATCTGTTCCATCTCGCCCCTGGTCAGACCGCTCTCGCGGTCGGCGAGCATCAGCGTGTACGGCTGCTCGCCGAACGGCTTCCGGCACAGCGTGTACTCCGCGGTGTTCGCACACTCGCGCTCGGCGACCTCCCGGGACGGCAGCCGCAGGATGCCGATCGCCAGCCCGGGGCTCATCGGATCCGTCGCGCCCGCCGCCAGCATGTTGACCCACGACAGCACGGCATGGTCCTTGCCCCACGGGTGGCCGTGGACGACCTGGGTCAGTCCCAGGCCGTCCGGCAGCCGACCGGCACGGAACGGCACGGTCATCTGCGCCGGCGTCTCGCCCGGTACGAACGCCGTCGCGATCGCGGTCAGATCCGCCGTGGTGGCGTCGTACATCCGGACCTCCGCCCAGAGCCCGTCCGCGTACTCCCAGAGCAGCCGGCGCATCTCCGGATCTCCGGCGTAGGAGGTCAGCGCCAGGCCCTCACGGCCGCCGATCACGACGCGCTCGGCGTCGGTGGCGACTCCCCGGTCCGGGCGCCATCCCGGGACGTGCAGCACCAGGTCGCCGGGCTTCCGCGCCTGCCAGACCGCCGCGCGCGCGGTGAGGTCGTCCGGCGGCGGGCCTCCCCGCCACACGGCCGCGGTCGTATAGTCCCGGTAGGCGATGACCGGCTCCCCGACGTAGAACCCCGGCGCCTCGAACGGGGCCGCGAGCACGGGCGCGGGCGGCGGCGCAGGCGCAGCCGGAGAGGGATCGGCCGAGGCCGACGGCGAGGCCGACGGCGCCGCGCGCGTGTCACCGCCCCACCCGATCGCCGCCGCCACACCGAGCGCGATCACCACGCCGGCCGACACCGCCGACGCCACCCACAACCGACGCTCCACCGCGCACCTCCCATTCATTCAGATCAACCTAAACGGGTCCGTGTGCGGGTCTGGGGCGGTTGTCCGGAAACCGTCGGAAACAATGGGGTCATGCCCGAAGGCGACACCGTCTGGAACACCGCCCGCGTCCTCCACCGTGCGCTGGCCGGGCGCGTGCTGACCGCCTCGGACTTCCGGGTTCCGCAGCTGGCGACCGAGTCGCTCACCGGCTGGACCGTGCGCGAATCGGCCGCGCGGGGCAAGCACCTGCTGCTGCGGATGAGCGAGTCCGGCAACGGACCAGCACTGACGCTGCACTCGCACCTGCGGATGGACGGCGCCTGGCGGGTCTACACGACCGGTGAGCGGTGGGCCGGGCGGCCCGCGCACCTGATCCGGGTGGTGCTGCGAACGGCCGAGAGCATCGCGGTCGGCTACCACCTGCACGACCTGGCGCTGATCCCGGGCGAGCGGGAGGACGAGCTGGTCGGGCACCTCGGCCCGGACCTGCTCGGGCCGGACTGGGACGCGGACGAGGCCGTGCGCCGGATCGAGGACGCGCCGGACCGGGAGATCGGCGAGGCGCTGCTCGACCAGCGGAACCTGGCCGGGATCGGCAACCTCTACAAGTGTGAGCTGCTGTTCCTGCGCGGTGTGAACCCGTGGACGCCGGTCCGCGACGTGCCCGACCTGACCGGCATGGCCGCGCTGGCCCAGCGGCTGCTGGCCTCGAACCGCGGACGCTGGCTGCAGACCACCACCGGGTCACTGCGCAAGGCCGAGGCGAACTACGTCTACGGCCGCCGTGCGCAGCCCTGTCGTCGCTGCGGCACCGCGATCGCGAAGCACGCGCCGGACGGGGAGACCGCGGCGGAACGCATCACCTACTGGTGCCCCCGCTGCCAGCCGGGGCCTGGCCCGGCGGGCGCAGCTCGGTCAGCGCGTCCGTGACGCCGCGCAGCAGGTCGGCCGCCTCGGTCAGCCGGGTGGCCGTGCCGGCGTCGCCGAGGTGGGCGCCGGCGCGCGCGTCCTCCGCGACGTAACCGGCCGAGGCCGCGACCAGCGTCTCGTAGGCCGTGACGCCGTCGGTGAGCTGGGTGAGCAGCGTGCGGTGCGCGTCCTGGAGGCCGTCGCGGCCGTCCGGCGGCGCGAACCGCAGCGCACGCTCCACGCCGGCCACCCGGTGTGCCAGGTCGCGCAGCGAATGCTCGGCGGACGCGGCCTCGGGCAGCACGGCCGCGCCGTGGCCGGTGAGCCGCGGCGCGAGGCCGGCGAGCGTGCCCGCGGCCCGGTCGAGGCGCAGCCAGGGGTCGACCGCGGCCGACCCCTTCAGCTCCGCACGGGCGCGGTGGCGGCGCAGCTCCTGGAGGGCGGTGCGCCCGGCCGGGAACTGCTCGACCACCGAGGTGAGCCGCGCCTGCCTGGCAGCGGCGAGCGCGGCAGGAGGCAGCGCGGCCGGGACGGGCTCGGCGTGGTGTCGGCGAAGGTCAGCCCACCGCCAGGCGGCGAGCATGACGGAACCGCCGGCGGCCGCGGCCCACGCGGCGTCCGGGAGGCCGAGTCCCGCGTACGGCGTGAGGACCGCCGCCGCGCCGGTGAACATGCCGCCCAGCACGCTCCACCGGCGTGCGGAGCCGCGCAGCCTGCGCGCCTGCCGCAGGTACCGTGACCGCTCGTCCGCCACCATGGTGATCAGCCCGCGGCGCTCGCGTCGCCGGACTTCTTCTCCCGGGCCATGCTGGCGCGGATCTCGTCCAGCCGGGCCACGTGCGCGGTGCTCTCGGACGGCTTGGCGGCCTCGGCGGCCGGGGTCTGCTGGCCGGTCGCGCCGCCGAGCTGGTTGCCCGACATGCTGGCGCGGATCTGGTCCAGCCGGGACTCGCCGGCCAGGTCGAGCGTCGACTTCTGCACCTCGAGCATGCGGCCCTCGACGGAGTTGGACGCGAGTTCGGCCCGGCCCATCGCGGTCGCATAGCGCTTCTCGATCTTCTCGCGGACCTCGTCGAGCGACGGCGTGTTGCCGGGCGCCTGGAGCGACGACATCGACTCCAGCGACTTGGCCACGGTCTCCTGCATCTTGGCCTGCTCGAGCTGGCTGAGCAGCTTGGTCTGCTCGGCGAGCCGCTGCCGGAGGATCATGGCGTTGTTCTCCACGGCCTGCCGGGCCTGCCCTGCGGCGGCCAGCGACTGGTCGTGGAGCGTCTTGGTGTCCTCCATCGTCTGCTCGGCGGAGACCAGCTCGGTGGCGAGCGTCTGCGCGGTGCTCTCGTACTTCTGCGCCTCCGCCTCGTCGCCCTCGGCCCGCTTGCGGTCGGCCAGCACGAGCGCCTGGCGCGCCATGCCCTGGAGCCGCTCGACCTCGGACATCTGCCGGGAGAGCTTCATCTCCAGCTGACGCTGGTTGCCGATCACGGCCGCGGCCTGCTGGACCAGTCGCTGGTGCTGGCGCTGGGCCTCTTCGATCGCCTGCTGAATCTGCACCTTGGGATCGGCATATTCATCGATCTTGGCGCCGAACAGCGCTAAAAAGTATCGCCAGCTCTTGACGAACGGGTTCGCCATATCGCGCTATCCCCTCGGTGAACGTCTCGCGCCGCGGAACACGGCATGGTCTCCATCGTGGCAGGTGAAAACCAGCCCGTCATGCGACCTCGGGGGGATATCAGGGTGCCCCCGATCCCACGACATTACGCCTGGCATCCAAGCGGAAACCAGGCGTGGGGTCGGACGGGAAGAATCAGGCGGCGTAGATCACGTCGCGGCCGCGGTCGCCCGGACGGGGCTTGCGGGTCGCGCGGAGCGTGGCCTTGAGCGGCGTGTCCTGCCGGACCGAGACGGAGACGTCCCCCTCGGCGTGGACCTTGCGGATCGCGTGCTCCTCGGACGGCGCCTTCGCCTCGTCCTGCACGGGAACCAGCACGCCCTGCATCTGCTCGGCCAGCATCAGCGTGTCGCTGACCTCGCGGAGCACCTCGGAGAGCTGTGCGCCGAGCGCATCGCAGATGGCGGCCAGCAGCTCACTGGACGCTTCCTTCTGCCCGCGCTCGATCTCGGAGAGATATCCGAGGCTCATGTTGGCCGCGGTCGACACCTCGCGCAGGGTCCGGTGCTGTCCCTGTCGGCGCGCACGAAGTGCATCACCGATCACCCGGCGTAGCAGGACCATCGCACCTCCTCCTGCGAGGGCCGCCGGCAAGCGCCGGAAGCCTTCCCGCAACCGTACCCGTTGGTCGTGGCAGCTGACAGCTCACCCCGCCGCCGAACCATCGGCCCCACCCCGGAGGGTGAGAGCGCGGCGACCCCAGTCTACGGAGCGCCGCCACCGGTTTCCGGCCTGCGGGGACAACCACCCACGAAAATCCCCAACCACCGAAAATCAGAGATCATTCCCGGGTACGCGCAGCGTGTGCCACCTGCGTGCGGAGGCGGATCGCCCGTGCGGCAGTCATCCCCGGCAATGCCCCCGCACCGCGCGGCGGCCGTGGCGAACCGCGTCCGTGCGATCACCGGCCGTGCCGTCCCGTTCGCTACAAGCGTGATCGCGACACCACCCTTGACGCCGGGCCCGCGCTATGCGGTGCCACTCTGCAGCACGCCGACCTTCAACCGGTCGGCCAGCAGCCGCAGCACCTCGGCGACCGTGGCCGCCCGGATCGCGGCCCGGTCGCCGCCCAGATCGAGCCGCCGCACCTCGGTGCCGCCCGGCCCGGCCACGGCCACGTAGACCAGCCCGACGGGCAGACCGCCCTGCGGGTCCGGCCCGGCCACGCCGGTGGTCGCCACTGCCCAGTCCGCACCGCACCGGGCCCGCGCGCCCTCGGCCAGCGCGGCCGCCACGTCCGGATCGACCGGTCCGCGCTCGGCCAGCAGCGGCGCGGAGACGCCGGCCAGCGTCGCCTTGAGCTCGGTCGCGTAGACCACCAGGCCGCCGCGGAAGACCGCGCTCGCGCCGGGCACGTCGACCAGCGTGGCCGAGACCAGGCCGCCGGTGAGCGACTCGGCCGCCGCCACGGTCTGACCCGCGCCGGCCAGCCCGTGGATCACCGCGGCGGCGACGGACGCACCATCAGGCACCCAGGTCCCCTTCCCGGACGGCCGCGCCCGCGCGGGCGGGCTCGCGCGGGGTGTCGCGCAGCCGGACGGCCTGCCGCACGTAGTCCACCCCGGTGATCACGGTGACCGCGACCGCGGCCCACATGACCCACTCCGCGATCGTATCCATCCAGCCGGGGAGCGGGCAGAGGTACAGCACGATGGCGAGCGTCTGCAGCGCGGTCTTCAGCTTGCCGCCGCGGCTGGCCGCGATCACGCCGTACCGGATGACCCAGAGGCGCAGCAGTGTGATGCCCCACTCGCGGACCAGGATCACGCCGGTGGCCCACCACGGGAGCAGGCCGTAGAGCGAGAACAGCACGAGCGCGGCGCCGGTCAGCGCCTTGTCCGCGATCGGGTCGGCGACCTTGCCGAGCTTGGTGACGTAGCCGAACCGGCGGGCCACCCAGCCGTCCACGAAGTCGGTCAGCGACGCGATCACGAAGACCGCGCAGGCCAGCGCCTGGAGCAGTGACTCGTCGAACTCGGACCACACCACCAGCACCACGAACACCGGCACCAGTACGAGCCGGAGCAGCGTCAGGATGTTGGCGGGGTTGTGGATCGCCGCCTCAGGTGGTTCCGCGGCGGTCGGCGTCGGGTCACCCGACGACATCACCGTGCGGCCGCCGCGGAGATCATCTCGATCGGCACCGCCACCAGATCCACGCCCTCGGTCCCGGTCACGGTCGCGCGGACCAGGTCACCCGGCCGCAGCGCGCCCACGTCCACACCCTGGTCGCCCGCGACCAGCATCGTCGAGCCGTCGACCTCGGGCGCCTGGTGGTGCGAGCGGCCCTCGACCTCGCCGTGCTCGATCGTGTCGACCAGCACCTCGACCGTGGAGCCGATCCGCTCCTCGGCGCGCTGGTTGACCAGCTCGTCCACGAGCGCGACGACCTCGTCGTACCGCTTCTTGATCGTGTTCTTGCGGACCTTGCCGGTCAGGCCGGCGGCCTCGGTGCCGTCCTCGTCGCTGTAGTCGAACACACCGACCGCGTCCAGCCGGGCCTCGGTGAGGAAGCGCATCAGCTCGTCCACGTCCGCCTTCGTCTCGCCGGGGAAGCCGACGATGAAGTTGCTGCGCGCGCCCGCCTCCGGGGAGAGCTTCCGCGCGGACGCCAGCAGCTCCAGGAAGCGCTCGGTGGAGCCGAACCGGCGCATCCGGCGCAGCACCGGCTCGCTGGAGTGCTGGAACGACAGGTCGAAGTAGGGCGCGACGCCGGGCGTGGTGGCGATCGCCTCGACCAGGCCGGGGCGGGTCTCGGCCGGCTGCAGGTAGCTGACCCGGACACGCACGATGCCGGAGACGGCCGCCAGCTGGGGCAGCAGCTTCTCCAGCAGGCGCGGGTCGCCGAGGTCCTTGCCGTACGACGTCGAGTTCTCGCTCACCAGGACCAGCTCGCGGACGCCGGTGCCAGCCAGCCACTCGGCCTCGGCCAGCAGCTCGTCCGGCCTACGGGAGACGAACGCGCCACGGAACGCCGGGATCGCACAGAACGCGCACTTGCGGTCGCAGCCGCTGGCCAGCTTGAGCGAGGCCACCGGCCCCTTCTCCAGGCGGTGGCGCAGGATCGGGCGCAGGTGCGCGGGCGTGGCCGCGTCGACCACGGAGTGGCCGGGGACCACGACCGAGGTGTCCCGGCGCGCGACCGGCGTGATCGGCAGCAGCTCGCGGCGGTCACGCGGCGTGTGCGAGCCGACCTGCTCGCCGGCCAGCACCGCGTTGAGCCGCGCGGAGATGTCCGGGTAGTCGTCGAAGCCGAGCACCGCGTGCGCCTCGGGGAGGCTGTCGGCGAGCTGCTTGCCGTAGCGCTCGGACATGCAGCCGGCCGCGACGACCTTGGCGCCGGTCTCGTGCGCGGCGAGCAGCGTGTCGATGGAGTCCTGTTTCGCCTTCTCCACGAAGCCGCAGGTGTTGACCAGGACGACGTCCGCGTTCTCCGCGTCCGTGCCGACCTGCCAGCCCTCCGCATCGAGACGGGCGGCCAGCTCCTCGGAGTCGACCTCGTTACGGGCGCAGCCCAGCGTGAGCAGGGCGACGCGCTGGCCGGGGGCAGAAGGCGTTACAGACACCACCCGAGGGTACCGGCATGTCCGCCGATACCTCGAAGTCGCCCGGTGAGGTCGGCCACCGGGGGTGGCTTCCGCGTGCGGTCGTTGCTACTTTCGGTGACGTGGTGCCCGCACATCTGCGGTCATCCCGGACGAGTGCGGTCGTACCCGGTTCTGCGAAGACGGCCGCTGGACAGGTGACTCGTCATGGCATGGGCAGTTCTCGTCGTCTCCGGCATCCTCGAAACGGTCTGGGCGATCGCGCTCGAGAAGAGCCACGGATTCACCCGCCCGATCCCCTCCGCGGTCTTCGGTGTCGCGCTCGTGCTCAGCATGGCCGGCCTCGGCTACGCGCTGCGCACGATCCCGGTCGGCACCGGTTACGCGGTCTGGGTGGGCATCGGCGCGGTCGGCACCGCGATCGTCGGCATGACCGTGCTGGGCGAGTCCGCCTCGCTGCCCCGCATCCTCTGCCTGATGCTGGTGATCTGCGGCGTGGCCGGGCTCAAGTTCTTCCACTAAGACCAATATTCGTTGGTAATACGATGGCGCGATGGACGACACCGGCCTGAACGCCGTCTCCACGCTCGCCGACCGGGTGCGCCGCGCCGCCTACCGCGAGGTGGCCTCCGCGGGCGGCGCACCGGTCGGGCGGGACGATGTCGCGGCCTCGCTCGGCATCGGCCGCACGCTCGCCGCCCACCACCTGGACAAACTGGTGGACGCGGGTCTGCTGGAGGTCACCTACGCGCGCCGGTCCGGCCGCACCGGGCCGGGCGCGGGCCGTCCGGCGAAGCTCTACCGGGTAGCGGCCGACGCCGAGCACGAGGTGAGCCTGCCGCCGCGCACCTACCGGACCGCGGCGGAACTGCTGGCCGAGGCGGTGGAGCGGACCGGCGCGGAGGTGGCGCTGTTCGACGTGGCCCGCACACACGGCCGCGCGACACGGACCCCGTCGGCGGAGGTGGCGGACCGGCTGGAGGCGCACGGCTATCTGCCGGTGGAGGCGGACGGGCGGATCGAGCTGCGCAACTGCCCGTACCACCGGCTGGCCGAGCAGTTCCCGCCGCTGATCTGCGGCATGAGCCTGGCGACGGTCGAAGGACTGGTGGAGGACACGGCGTGGTCGGCGCGGATGGATCCGGCGCCGGGGCGGTGCTGCGTGACGCTCTCTAAAAACAAAACTGATTGACACTAGAAGACTACGTCTGGTGAGCTACCGGGCATGGCGACCTTTCACCTCGCACATTTCAACGCCGCCCGCCTGCGCGCACCGCTGGACGACCCGGCCACCGCCGGGTTCGTCGCCGGGCTCGACCCGATCAACGCGCTGGCCGATCGCTCCCCGGGGTTCGTCTGGCGACTCGCCGAGGAAGGGGCCACAGTCACGCCCGTGGACGACGTCATCGCCACGCTGTCGGTCTGGGAGTCGCTGGAGGCGCTGCGCGCGTTCACCTACCAGAGCGAGCACCTCGACTACGTGCGCCGGCGGCGGGACTGGTTCGTCCCGCTCGGCTACCGCGCCTCGCTGGTCCTCTGGTGGATCCCGGCCGGCACGCTCCCCACGCCGCAGGAGGGCGTGACCCGGCTGCGCAGGCTGGGCGAGCACGGCCCGACGGCGGAGGCGTTCACGTTCCGTGCACCGTTCCCGGCGCCGGACGAGGTCACGGGCGCAGCGCCGCCATCGCCTCTTCCAGCTCGTCCGGCTTGATCAGCACGTCGCGGGCCTTGGAGCCCTCGGACGGGCCGACGATGCCGCGCGACTCCATCAGGTCCATCAGGCGACCCGCCTTGGCGAAGCCGACGCGCAGCTTGCGCTGCAGCATCGACGTGGAGCCGAACTGGCTGGTCACCACCAGCTCGATCGCCTGGAGCAGCAGGTCGAGGTCGTCGCCGACCTCCTCGTCGATCTGCTTGCGCGGGTCCGCGACCGCCTCGGTCACGTGCTCGCGGAACTCCGGCTCGCGCTGCTCCTTGCAGAAGTTCACCACCGCGGCGATCTCCGCCTCGGTGATCCACGCGCCCTGGATGCGGGTCGGCTTCGACGCGCCCATCGGCAGGAACAGGCCGTCGCCGCGGCCGAGCAGCTTCTCCGCGCCCGGCTGGTCCAGGATGACCCGCGAGTCCGCCAGCGACGAGGTGGCGAACGCGAGCCGGGACGGCACATTCGCCTTGATCAGGCCGGTGACCACGTCCACGGACGGGCGCTGGGTGGCCAGCACCAGGTGGATGCCGGCCGCGCGGGCCAGCTGGGTGATGCGCACGATCGAGTCCTCGACGTCGCGCGGCGCCACCATCATCAGGTCGGCCAGCTCGTCCACGATCACGAGCAGATAGGGGTACGGCTTCAGCTCGCGCTCCACGCCGGGCGGCGCCTTGATCTCGCCGCTGCGCACCTTGCGATTGAAGTCGTCGATGTGCCGGACGCCGTTCGCCGCCAGGTCGTCGTAGCGCATGTCCATCTCGCCGACGACCCACTCCAGCGCGGTCGACGCCTTCTTCGGGTCCGTGACGATCGGCGTGACCAGGTGCGGGATGCCCTCGTAGGAGGTCATCTCCACGCGCTTCGGGTCGATCAGCAGCAGCCGCACCTCGTCCGGCGTCGCGCGGGTCAGGATCGACACCAGCAGCGAGTTCAGGCAGGAGGACTTGCCGGCGCCGGTCGCGCCCGCGATCAGGATGTGCGGCATCTTGGCCAGGTTCGCCACGACGAAGCCGCCCTCGATGTCCTTGCCGAGCGCGGCCAGCATCGGGTGCTGGTCCGAGGTGGCGTTGTAGGACCGCAGCACGTCGCCGAGCGCCACGTTCTCCGGGTCCGTGTTCGGGATCTCCACGCCGACCGCGGACTTGCCCGGGATCGGGCTCAGGATCCGCACGTCCGCGGACTTCACGGCGTAGGCGATGTTCCGCGACAGCTGGGTGATCCGCTCGACCTTCACGCCGCGGCCCAGCTCGACCGCGTACCGCGTGACGGTCGGGCCCCGGGTGAAGCCGGTGACCTCCGCGTCCACGCCGAACTGGTCGAACACGCCCTCCAGCGCTTCGGTGATCTCCTCGTTCGCCCGGCTGGCCTTCTTCGCGGCCGCGCCCTCCACCAGCAGGCTCGGCGGCGGCAGCTTGTAGTCGCCCTCGATCGCGGTGATGGCCAGCTGCTCGGCCCGGGTCGGCGGCGGCGCGTCCGAGTGCGCCGGCGCGACCCGGCGACCGGACGCCTTCTTCGTCTTGGTGATCTTCGGGAGCGCGACCGTCTCCTGCAGATCGTCCATCAGGTCGTCGAAGTCGTCCCCCGGCGGCGGGGGCGGCGGCACGTCGTCGTCCGGCGGCGGCGAGTCCGCATGACCGGCGGCCTTGCGACGGGCGGCACGGCGGCGCGCGGGCCGTGGCGCCTCCTCCTCGTCCTCGTCGTCGTCCAGATCCTCGTCGTCGTCGAGGTCGTGGCGGGCGCGGTTGCCGAGCGGCCGGCCCGCGAACGCCTCGACCAGGTCGCCGAGCCGCTCCGGGATCTTGTTGATCGGCGTGGCCGTGACCACCAGGACACCGAAGAGCAGGAGCAGGACCAGCAGCGGTACGGCCACCCACGGCGTCACGGCCGCGACCAGCAGCGAACCCACGCCGTAGCCGATCAGGCCGCCGGCGAAGTCGAGCTGCGCGTCGCTGACCGGGCGCTGGGCCACGTGCAGCAGGCCGTCGCCGGCCACGATGATCGCGGTCCAGCCGACCAGCCCGCTGCCCCGGTGCTCCGGGTCGGACGGCTCGCGCATCAGCCGGATCGCGTTGTAGAACAGCAGCAACGGGATCGCTATCGCGACCGCGCCGAAGAAGAGCCGGATCGTGTCCGCCAGCCAGGCGCCGACCGGGCCCGCCGACTCGAACCAGACCGCGACCGCGATCACGATCGCCAGGCCGAGCATGAGGAAGCCGGTGCCGTCGCGGCGGTGCGCCGGGTTCAGATCGCGGGCGCTGGACGCGCCGCGACCGACCTGCCGCACGCTCCAGCCGACCGCGCCGGCCGTGGCCATCCACAGCGCGCCGAGCGAGCCGGCCGCGAACGCGAGCGGGTTGACGCTGCTCTTCCGCTTGGCGCGGGCCCGGGGTGCGGGCTGACGCTTCCGCGGGGTGGCGGCGCGGGCACGGGACTGGGCCGGCGTGCGCGACGAGGAGGACGTGCCCGTCCGCGCCGCGGGAGTGGTCCGCCGCTTAGCCGGAGAGGAACGACCTGCCATGATGCCACGGTAACGGCGACGCGCCGGGAAGGCCTGTCTATCGGGGGCGTGTCACCGGGATCGAGATCTCACTCTCACCGATATGTCGGGGCTTGGCCGGAAATGTTCGCGCTCACGGGCGTACCCCCGTCGGCATGTGCTCCTGATCTTTCCGCGCGCGGCGGCGGCGCAGCACGACCGCGTAACCGGCCCAGGACACGCCGACCGCCAGCCCGAGGATGATCCGCGCGGCCCACACCTGGTCCTCCGGGTAGATCACGCCGGCCAGGTAGCGGTCGATGAAGCCGGCGTCGGAGACGGCCTGACCGGCGCGGCCGCGCGCCCAGTGCTCCAGAGTGGTCAGCGGGCAGGTCAGCGACGCGGCCACCACCAGCACGCCCCACACGGCGGTGAGCAGGTGCAACCAGATCGTCCGCGGCCAGCGCCAGGCGAGGAAGCCGCCGACCGCGAGGTATGCCAGGAAGGCGAAATGCAGCGTGAGCACCACGGTCACCAACGCCTCGTAGACCACGGAGACCACGGTAACCCGCCCCCTGACATCCGTCATGGGTCCGGCATGACGTGTGCCCGCGGGGCGCGGGCGCGATCGACGGCATGGAGACGAACGAGGGACCGGCGGTACGACTGAGCGGGCTGACGAAGCGGTTCGGGCCGGTGACCGCCGTCGACGGACTCGACCTGACGATCGGGCGCGGTGACGAGGTGGTCGAGGCCGCCCGGCGCACCCGGCCGGACGTGGCGCTGCTCGACGTGGAGATGCCGGGCCTGGACGGGATCGCGGCCACGGCCGCGCTCAGGGCCGCGGTACCGGGCTGCCGGGTGCTGGTGGTGACCACGTTCGGGCGTCCGGGCTACCTGCGGCGGGCCATCCAGGCCGGTGCGGGCGGGTTCGTCGTCAAGGACACCCCGGCCCGGCAGCTCGCGGACGCGGTCCGCCGGGTCGCGGCCGGCATGCGTGTGGTCGACCCGACGCCGGCGGCGGAGGCGCCGGTCACCGGCGACAGTCCGCTCACCCCGCGCGAGACCGACGTGATCCACGCGGCCCGGGACGGCGGCACGGTCGCGGACCTGGCGGCCGGCCTGAACCTCTCCGAGGGCACCGTCCGCAACCACCTGTCCTCGGCGATCGGCAAGACCGGCGCCCGCACCCGCGCCGAGGCGGTCCGCCTGTCCGTCGAGAACGGCTGGCTCCCACCGGACTGACCGGCGCCGCCGCGGGCAGTCCGGCCCGATCGCCCCGGCGGCATTACACGCCGGCCGGCGGCCCGGTGCCGGTCGGACGGCTCTTTCGGCACCACGGCGAAACCGGCAGGGAGGAGCGCCGGCGACGACCGGTGCCCGCGGGAGCAACGCTGCCGGGCCACGCCGGAAGCGGGAAGATGAACTGGATTTTGATCTGGAAAGCAGAGATCGGTGTGGGGCGGCTGACCCGTTGACCGCCCCACACCGACGTTTCTGTGCCGCGCCCGCCTGCTAGTTCACCGCGAACTGCAGGGAGAAGTCGCCGGAGCCGGCGGCCGAGGCGACGCGGTAGCGGTAGTTGCCCGCGGTGCCGGAGAAGGTGAGCGTCTCCGAACCGGCGTCCGTCGCGGCGCGGGCCACGGTGACCCAGCGGCCGCCGTTGACCTGCTGCTGGAGGTACAGGTCGAAGTCGGCGCCCTCGGGGGCGGTGAGGCAGGCGGCGTGCGTGCCGGCCGGGGCGCGGAAGCGGACCGCGTCACGGCGCTGGCCGGGACGGTTCAGCGTGCCGTCGCGGGTGACACTGCCGGCGGCGTCGCAGCCGACCGCGTCGGCCGGCGGCGTGCTGGGCTCGCCCGGCGTCGCGGGCGGGCTGGCCGGCGGGGTGCCGCCTCCGCCGCTGCCGCCGGTGACCAGCGTGAGGTTGTTCTTCTCCAGGATCTCGGCGATCGGCTGGAAGAACGTGGTGCCGCCGACCGTGCAGTCGCCGGAGCCGCCCGAGGTGACGCCCTGGGCCTGGTTGCCGGAGATGAACGATCCGCCGGAGTCGCCCGGCTCGGCGCAGACGCTGGTCCGGGTGAGGCCGGTGACCGTGCCCTCGGCGTAGTTGACCGTGGCGTTGAGCGCCTCGACCTCGCCGCAGTGCAGGCCGGTGGTGGAGCCGGAGCGGCAGATGGACGAGCCGACCGGGGCCACCTCGGCGCCGGCGACCGGGAGCACGCCGCCGTTGTAGTCGTTGACCGTGGCGGTCGGCGTCCAGTCCGCGTTCGTCAGCACGACCGCGAAGTCGTCGCCGGGGAACGAGGACGCGCTGAACCGGCCCTGGGGCGCGCCGTTGACGCCGTTGGTGCCGGCGCCCTCCTGGCCGCAGTGACCGGCGGTGACGAAGCCGCCCTCGACCGCGAAGCCGATCGAGCAGCGGGCGTTGCCGATGGTGTACGCGTCGCCGCCGACCAGGTCGAACAGCGGCTTCGGGGCCTCGTCGCTGCGCTCGACGCGCACCGCGGCCGCGTCGACGCCGCTGGCGGCCGCGAACTCCTTGGCGGCGCCCTCCGCGTCCGCGACGTCGGCGCGGGCGAGCAGCACGACGGTGTTGGCGGCCGGGTCGATGTACCAGCCGGGGATCGACTCGGAGGCCTTGTCCGAGTTGGTGTCCAGCGCGGCCTTCACGGCGTCCAGCGTGGCGGAGCTGTTCTTGACGATCTTCGGCTCGGCGCCGGCCTTCCGTACCTGGTCGGCCAGCGCCTGATCGGTCACCGCGATCGTGAGCGTCGCCGCGTCGTCGGTCAGCCACGCGCCGGCCCAGGAGGTGCCGGCGGCGGCCTTGACGGTACGGACCGCGGCCGCGGCCTCCCGCTCCGCGGCGAGGCGGTCGGTGGCCTGCTCGGTGGTCAGGTTGAAGTCGCGGGAGAGCGCGGCGAGCACCTCGGGCTCGGCGAACGCGCGGTCGACGGCCACCTCGCCCGGCTCCTCGCGCGTCACCGTGCCGGCGAGCGCGGGGAAGGTGAGCGCGACAGTGGCTCCCGCCGTGGCGATCACCGCTGCCGTGGTGATTGCTCGTCTTCGATCCATCCGTCTTCTCCTTACCTGACTCCCCCGCCGGAACGCCGATGCGACGTCGGACGGAAGTACGGGGATGGTGTCAGATTTGGATTAAAGGATCGATCGTGGCTAAAGTCACCCTCCGTTCGGTGAACGATATGCGGCCGTGATGCGTATAGGGGTCGGTTGATCCGCTCGACTTCGCGCTATAGAGATCAACAAACCTTGGTCAACTTGCGCCGGCGCGCCTCCGTCAGGAACACCCGCCACGCCTCCCCGGAGAAGATCAGCACGGCGCCCGCGGCATCCCGCACCCACACGCCGCCGCCGACGGAGGCCACCTCCAGACATGCCGCGGTGTCACACCGCCTGCTCTTACGCCATTCCGGCCGACGCCCTCGGTCGACAGCTTCCATCTCGAACCTCCCATCAACAACACCGAATGTAATCAATGGGCTACTAAAAGCAATAGAGCGCGCCCGAAATCAGGCACGCTCCATTGCCGGGATATTGCTACCGCGCAAATTTCTCCTGCTTCACAAAATCCGTGAACGACCTCCATTGCGCGGTGGGAATCCGGAGATACGGACCCTCAGGATTCTTGCCGTCGCGCAATCCCACCCCACCATCCGGGAGGCCGCGTACTTCTACACAGGCAGACGTGTCACAGTAGGAACTCGTGAACCACGAGAATTGAGAAATCATTTCCATTTCCTCCTCGATCATCTGGAGATGGCCGAGGACATTCTCCATTCCGGCGTGCCATGCCGGTGTCCGGAGTCAATTTTTCACCATGGCGAGTCGCCCGTGCCGGGCCCCGGATCGGCCAGCCGGGCACGGCTCCGGCCGATCAGTGCCCTGAGCTCCGCCATCCGGGCCTCGATGAGCCGCGCCGAGATGTCGGGGGCGAAACTGCGCCCCCAGACCTGCTCGTAGATCTCGCGCCAGCGCCGGATGTCCTTGATCGAGTGGCCGAAGGAGTCCGTCTGCCAGCCGCTCTCCCGGTAGAGGAAGACGTCCTCCTCATCGCCGAGCTCCAGGATCGTGAACGATCCGAGCATGGCGGGAATCGCCCCCTCCGGAAACGGGACGATCCGGACCGAGATGGCCTGCCGCCGGATCAGGTCCAGGAGGAATTCCAGCTGATCCGCGAAGATCGAGGGCCCGCCGATGTCGCGATGCAGCACGGACTCGTCCAGGACCAGCAGATATCTCGGCGGATCGGGCGCGCCGAACAAACCCTCACGGCGGCGGGCCCGCAACTCCACCCGCACCTTCATATCCTCCTCGGGGACCGCCCGCGACCAGAATCGCTGGATCCAGCCGGCATAGTCCGCGGTCTGCAGAATTCCCGGAACCAGCGTGGCCTGGAAGACGCGAATGGCGGTGGCCTCGCTCTCGAACTGCAGAAGTTGCAGCATGGCGGGGGTCAGGTGGTCGCGGTACTCCGGGCGGGTCCACCAGCGCTGCCGCCGCGACGCCTTCGCGTCCTCCACCAGCTGGTCGACGCGGCGGGGGTCGCGCACGTCCAGCAGCGCGAGCGCGGCGCGCAGGTCCGTGGTGGAGACGGACACGTCGCCGCTCTCGATCCGCTGCACCTTCGACAGGGACCACTCGAGCGCCTCCGCCACCTGCGACTGCGTCAGCCCCTGGCGCTGCCGCGCGTGGCGCAGCGCCAGCCGCACCCGGCGACGGGCGACCGCGGGCGGGTCCTGGGCGGTCATGCCAGCCGCACGGCTGGTAGGAGCACCGCAGTCTGCACCGGTCTCAGCTCTCGCCGAACGCGCGGGCCCGCGCCAGCGCCCGCCGGACCCGCCCGAACTCGCGCGCGTCCGAGGACTCGTAGAGCGTCACCGGCATGCTCCGGTAGACCGCCCGCAGCGACCACGGCCGGGGCCGGATCCGCAGGCAGGCGCCGCCGAGCACGGCACAGGCCGCGCCGAGCGCGACCGCGGTGGCCCAGCCGTTCACCAGATGCATCAGGCGGGCCGC
This sequence comes from Catenuloplanes japonicus, assembly GCF_000717135.1. Classification (GTDB taxonomy): domain Bacteria; phylum Actinomycetota; class Actinomycetes; order Mycobacteriales; family Micromonosporaceae; genus Catenuloplanes; species Catenuloplanes japonicus. The sequence continues at coordinate 46,131 of NZ_JNXY01000033.1, read as the reverse complement.
GGCCACGGCGGCGAGCAGCGCACCCCCGCCGGCCAGATGCAACCGGTGCGCCGGCGGCAGCGTGCGCGGCGGATGGACGATGTGAATGCCGGTCAGCTCGTCGAGCTCATAGGACCGGCCCGAGGTACGGAACGTGCGGTCGCTGATGTCGAGCCCGGCGCCGCGATAGAACACGGTCATGGTGGTGCCTCCCCCCAACCGGCACCCGGCCTGTGCGAACGCCGGGTGCCGATCGTCCCCCCAGGTGGTTCCCCCGCTGCCGTCGAGTAGAACAGCTACCCACCGTGATCGTCATACGTCTATCTGCGGTATGGCAAATAGCGGAAAGCAAAACGGCCGGTGCGTCGTACGCACCGGCCGTTTCGAGGAGAACGTCAGACTTCGACGACGTTCGGCACGATCATCGGGCGGCGGCGGTACGCCTCGTTCACCCAGCGCCCCACCACACGGCGCACGATCTGCTGGAGCTGGTGCGGGTCGGTGATGCCGTCACCCGCGGCCCGGTTCAACGCGTCCGTGATCAGCGGCAGCACCGGGTTGAACGCCTCCGTGTTCTCGGAGAAGCCCTTCGCCGAGATCGCCGGGCCGCCGACCACCTTGCCGGTCACGGAGTCGACCACCACGGTCGCGGCGATGAAGCCGCCGTCGCCCAGGATCTTCCGCTCGGTGAGCAGCGACTCGCTGACGTCGCCGACCGCGAGGCCGTCCACGTAGACGTAGCGGTTCTGCGCGTGGCCGACCACCCGCGCCCGGCCGTCGATCAGGTCGACGATGTCGCCGTCCTCCGCGAGGACCACGTGCTCGGGCTTGATGCCGGACTCGATGCCGAGGCGGGCGTGCGCACGCAGGTGCCGCCACTCGCCGTGCACCGGCATCAGGTTGCGCGGCTTGACCACGTTGAGCAGGTAGAGCAGCTCACCGGCGGGCGAGTGCCCGGAGACGTGGACGCGCGCGACCTCCTTGTGGATCACGGTCGCACCGGCCCGGGAGAGCCGGTTGATCACCCGGTAGACCGAGGTCTCGTTGCCCGGCACCAGCGAGCTGGCCAGCACGATGGTGTCGCCGGGCGCGACCGTGACGTGCCGGTGGTCGCCGGTCGCCATCCGGCCGAGCGCGCTCATCGGCTCGCCCTGCGAACCGGTGGACATGAGCACGATCTCGTCCGGCGGGAGCGCCATCGCCTCGTCCATGCCGACGACCAGGCCGGGCTTGATGTGCAGCAGGCCGAGGTCGCGGGCGATCCCCATGTTGCGCACCATCGAGCGGCCGATGAACGCGACCTTGCGCTCGTGCTCGTACGCCGCGTCGAGCACCTGCTGGACGCGGTGCACGTGCGAGGCGAAGCTGGCCACGATGATGCGGCCGGTCGCCTTGCCGAAGATCGCGTCGATGACCGGCCCGATCTCCCGTTCCGGGGAGACGAAGCCGGGGATCTCCGCGTTCGTCGAGTCGGAGAGCAGCAGGTCGACGCCCTCGGCGCCGAGCCGCGCGAACCCGGCCAGGTCGGTGATCCGGCCGTCCAGCGGCAGCTGGTCCATCTTGAAGTCGCCGGTGTGCAGCACGGTGCCGGCCGGTGTCTTGATCGCGACCGCGAGCGCGTCCGGGATCGAGTGGTTCACCGCGAAGAACTCGCACTCGAACGGCCCGAGCTTCTCGCTCCGGCCCTCCTTGACGGTCAGCGTGTACGGATCGATGCGCCGCTCTGCCAGCTTCGCCTCGACCAGCGCCAGCGTGAACTGCGATCCGACGAGCGGAATGTCCTTCTTGTGGGCGAGCAGGTACGGCACCGCGCCGATGTGGTCCTCGTGCCCGTGGGTGAGCACGATGGCCTGCACGTCGGCGAGCCGGTCCAGGATCGGCGTGAAGTCCGGCAGGATCAGGTCCACGCCGGGCTGGTCGACGTCGGGGAAGAGAACCCCGCAGTCGACTATGAGCAGCTTCCCGTCGTACTCGAACACGGTCATGTTGCGGCCGATCGCGCCCAGCCCGCCCAGCGGAAGCACCCGCAGAGCGCCCTTGGGCAGCGGCGGGACGTGAACGGCGGTTTCCTCGCTCACACCGCCACCGCCCGGTGCCGGGCGGTGGACAGGGTTGTACGTTGCGTCATGCAATCACCTCGGTGCGTTAATCATGCCGTCAGCTCGACGCCGGCGGCCAGGCAATCGGCGCGTAGCTGCGCCGTCTCGTCCTCGGTGGCATCCACCAGCGGCGATCGCACCGGCCCGGCCGGGAGGCCCTGGGCGTTGAGCCCGGCCTTGACCAGAATGGTGCCCGCGGTGCGGAAGATGCCGGTGTAGATCGGCAGCAACTGCCGGTGCAGCCGGAGCGCCTCGGCGACGTCACCGCGCTCGTAGGCCGCGATCAGGTCCTGGGTCTGCGCGCCCACGAAGTGCGTCGACGTGCCGACCACGCCGGCCGCGCCGATCGACAGATAGGGCAGCGTCGCCGCGTCCTCACCGCTGTAGAACGCCAGATCGGTCCGGGCCAGCACGTCGGAGGCGGCCGCGAGGTCCTGCTTCGCGTCCTTGACCGCCACGATGTTCGGGTGCGCGGCCACGCGGACCAGCGTCTCGGTCGCGATCGGTATGCCGGTGCGGTGCGGGATGTCGTAGAGCATCACCGGCAGCGCGGTCGCCTCGGCCACGGTGGTGAAGTGGCGGACCAGACCGGCCTGCGGCGGCTTGTTGTAGTACGGCGTCACGACCAGCAGGCCGTCCGCGCCGGCCTTCTCGGCGGTGCGGGCCAGCTCCACGGTGTGCGCGGTGTCGTTCGTGCCGACGCCGGCGATGATCCGGGCGCGGTCGCCGATCGCCTCGCGCACGAGCCGGATCAGCGTCTCCTTCTCCGCCTCGGTCGTGGTCGGCGACTCGCCGCCGGTGCCGCTGAGCACCAGCGCGTCGTTGCGCTGCACGTCGACCAGGTGCGCGGCGAGCTGCTGCGCGCCGTCCGCGTCGAGCGAACCGTCCGGGCGGAACGGCGTCACCATGGCCGTGATAACTCGTCCGAATGGCCGCCGGGCGTCGGACCCGCGGGCGGCACTCTGGTCGTGCGTCATGCACACAACCTAGCGGACGGCCGCCGACCGGCCTTAAGCCCTCGACGCCTCCGGGCCCCGGCCCGCACGTCTTTTTTCAACCATCGAGGGTACGGGAGAGCGCTTCTTTCGCCCGGCCGCCGCCCCGGCCACAAACCGTGAGGCCGGGGCGCCTCGAAAAAATCTCTACGAGCGTTCCGCGTGCGGGCTGGCCGCGACCTCGGTGCCGTCCGCCAGCTTGCTGATGGTGAAGTCACCGAACACGTTCGGCACCGTGGCGGTCAGCCGGCGCAGGCACTCGACGGCCAGCTCCCGGATCTCCACGTCCGCGTGCTCGGTGGCGCGCAGCGCGATGAAGTGCCGCCACGCCCGGTAGTTGCCGGTCACCACGATGCGGGTCTCGGTCGCGTTCGGCAGGATCGCACGCGCGGCCTGACGGGCCTGCTTGCGGCGCAGCGTCGGGCTCTCCACGTCGGCGAACTTCGCCTCCAGGCCCTCCAGCAGCTCGTTGTAGGCGACCAGGCTGGCGTCGGCCGCCTTCTCGAACATCGCGTTCAGCTCCGCGTCGTCCTTGATCGCATCGGGCACGACGAACGCGGCGTCGCGCTCCGGGACGTACCGCTGGGAGAGCTGCGAGTAGGAGAAGTGGCGGTGCCGGATCAGCTCGTGGGTGAGCGACCGGGAGATCCCGCTGAAGTAGAAGCTGACCGAACCGTGCTCCAGCACGGAGAAGTGCCCGGTCTCCAGGATGTGCTCCAGGTAGCCCGCGTTCGTGGCGGTCTTCGGGTTCGGCTTCTTCCACGACTGGTAGCACGCGCGGCCCGCGAACTCGGCGAGCGCCGCCCCGCCCTCGGCGTCCGTCGACCACGGAACATCCGCCGGAGGCTCAAAATGCGTCCACGCGATCAGCTGAACCTGCTGCGGCACGATCTGCGCCATGTGACCCCCTCGGTTCCCAAAAATCCGACCGAGCCTAGCCGGTCTAGACGAAGAACCAGGTGAAGGGCTCCCAGGGGAGATTTCTCAGCACGGAGAAGACCCCCCAGGCCGCCAGGAACCAGATCAGCGACCGCGACGACGGCTCCCAGCTGGGCAGACGCCAGCCGAACCAGGCCTTCCCGGCCCAGGCGACGTAGAGGTACGCGATGAACGGGACCACGAACAGCAGCAGCGCGTGGTGCCGGGCCGCGGCCGGGAGGTCGCCGTGCAGCATGTACCACGCCGCGCGCGTGCCGCCGCACCCCGGGCAGTCGAAGCCGGTGAGGTATTTGACCAGGCAGGTGGGCTGCGCGGACGCGTCGGCGGCGGCCGGATCGGCCCACAGCACGTAACCGGACGCGGTGGCCACACAGCCGAGCACGCCGAGCGGGGCCAGCCAGCGCGGCGTCCGGCTGTAGATCGCCCAGTAGAACCGGGTCAGCCGGTCCGGCTGCGGCGGCACGTAACCGGGCGGATAGGCGGGGTAGGGCGGATAGTCCTCGACGGGCGTCGCACTCGCCTGGGGCGGCTCGCCGGTCATGCCTGTCTCCCTGTCTCACCCGGCACTCACGCCGGACCGGTCAAACCTACAACGGCGCCGCGACCCCTGACGAAAGTCGGGGGTGGGTCCTGACCGTCGTGCGATGGCCGCGGGCGTCCGGATGACTACGGTCGGAGTGGTGTTTACCGACAGAATTCCCGATGTTCCCGACATTTCCGGCGATTGGTATCTGGAGGTGGTCGCGCTCGCCGGGCGTACCCCCGTGGCGCTCCAGATCTTCATGAAACACTTCACCGAGCTCGGCCTGATCGGCCTCGCAGCCGCGTTCCTGCTGCTGGTGGCACGTGCCTGGCGCGGGCGGCCGCGGACCGCCGCGCTCGCGCCGATCGGCGTCGCCGGGGTGCTGACCGCCTACGGGCTGAGCGAGTGGGCCAAGACCTACCTGGACGCGGATCGGCCGTGCCGCACGTTCCCCGACGTGCGGATCATCGCGGCCGAGTGCCCGCCGGCCGGCGACTGGTCCTTCCCGAGCAACCACGCCACGGTCTCGGGCGCGCTGTGCGCCGCGATCCTGCTGCTGTCCTGGCGGTGGGGCCTCGCGGCGCTGCCGGTCGGCGCGCTGGTCGCGTTCTCCCGGGTGTTCGTCGGCGTGCACTACCCGCACGACGTGCTGGCAGGCTTCCCGTTCGGCGCCTGGGTGGTCGGCGTGCTCGCGCTCCTGCTGGTCCTGCCGGTCACCGCGCTCATCCGTCGTCGCCGGTCAGACCCGCCTGGTACGCCAGCAGCGCCGCCTGCACACGATTCCGTACGCCCAGCCGGTCCAGGATCGCGCTGACGTGCGCCTTCACCGTGCCCTCGACCAGGTGCAGGCGCGCGGCGATCTCCGCGTTGGACAGGCCCGCGCCGAGCAGGCCGAGCACCTCACGCTCGCGGGCGGTCAGCGCGGACACCCGCCGCCGGGCCGCCGCGCCGCGCGTCAGGTCGCCGCCGACCCTGGTGATCATGCGCCGGGCGACGGCCGGTGACAGGTAGGCGCCGCCCTCCGCCACCGCGCGGACGCCGGTGATCAGGTCACGCGGGTCGCCGGTCTTCAGCACGAAGCCGCTCGCGCCCTCGCCGAGCGCGCGGGCCACCAGATCGTCCTCGGAGAACGTGGTGAGCATCATGACCGCGGCCGACGGCACAGCCCGGCGGATCTCGGCGGCGGCGCCCAGTCCGTCCAGCACGGGCATGCGGATGTCCAGCAGCGCGACGTCCGGGCGGTGCAGCCGGGCCAGCCCGACCGCCTCACGGCCGTTCCCGGCCTCCGCGACGATCTCGACGGCCGCGTCCTGGGTGAGAATCGCCCGGCATCCGGCTCGGATCATCGGCTCGTCGTCCGCGAGCAGCACCCTGATCACGTATCACCCCTCATTCCGGTGGCAGGACGTCCTTCGCGACCAGCGACCCGTCGCGGAAGCAGAGCCGGTAGACGTCGAACGGCCGCGGGACCGGGCCGGCCGAGGAACGGTAGTACTCACAGTCGGTCCCGGCCGGCCCGGCCCGCTCCCGGCGCTCCGGGACCTGGCGGGCGGGCAGCAGGCCGGCCAGGTCCACGCGGGCGGCGCCGAGCGGGAGCGCGCGGAACTGGGCCGGAGCGAGCCGGGAGGTGCCGCTGTCGTAGGCGTAGAGCGCCATCAGCGTGCCCACCACGGCCAGGACGAGCGCGGCGGGGGCGCCGACCGCGAGTGTGCGGCCGCGGCCGGTGCGGTGGCGCAGGGCGGTCGCCGGGTTCCCGCGCGGCGGCTCCCCGGCCTCCGTCGGCCCCGGGCGGCCCGGCGGCCCGGCGTGGCCGGACAGGTGGGCGACGACCTCGAAGCCGCCGTCCGGTGCCGGCCCGGCGCGCAGGCCGCCCACCCGCTCTCGCAGTCCGGCAAGCCCGCTGCCGGCGCCGGAGGCCGGGGCGGTCCGAGCCGGCGGCGGCGCGTTCCGGACAACCACGGAATCACGGCGGAGCAGAACCTCGACGGGCGCGCCGGGCGCGTGCTTGGCCGCGTTGGTCAGTGCCTCCCGCACCACCACGTAGGCCGCCTCGTAGTCCCCCGGTTCGTCCTCGATCGACAGCGTGACCGCCACCCCCGCGTCGGCGGCACGCACGATCAGATCCTCGACACGCCGCTCCGGATCCTCCGCCCAGAGCAGTCCGACGATCTCCGCGAGTCGCTCCGCCGCCGTGCTCACGCCCGCCCGGACCTCGGACGCGGCCGCCCGCTGCCGGGGATCGAGGTCCGCCGCCAGTTCCAGCGCCCCCGCGTGCAGCGCGATCAGGCTCAGCTCGTGACCGAGCGAGTCGTGCATCTCGCGCGCGATCCGCGCCCGCTCGGCCGCGCGGGCCCTGGCGGACACCAGGTGACGCTCGCGTTCCAGCCGGTCGGCGCGGTCCCAGCCGGACTGCTCCAGCTCACCGCGCAACCGCTGGTAGCCCCCGGCCAGCATCGGCGCGACCCCGCACACCACCACGACCACGATCCAGAGCAGCCAGGTGTACGGCCCGGCGCCCTGCGACACCACGATCCGGACACCGGCCACCACCGCGAGGGCGAACCCGGCGGCGACCGCGGGGGCGCGCCGATCCCCGGGACCGGGGGCCGGCGCACGGAGGCCGGCCTGCCAGAAGAGAATCATCACCGCGGGCAGGAGGCGCCAGTCGGCCGCGCTGACCGCGAGCACGACCAGCGCGGTGATCAGTGGATACCGGCGTCCGGCCACGAGTGCCACCGCGATCACGCCGCACGCGGCCGGCGTCGCCCAGGGGAACGGCTCGGGCAGCAGCGCCAGCGGCACACCGGCGGCCGACCACGCGCCGACCCGCATCACCCATCTCATTCCGGGCAGCGTATCCATCGAGAGCCGACGACGGAGCAAGCGTGCGGGGCCGTCTCGGGGCTCAGCCGTCCGCGGCGGTACCGGTGGCGACGACGGGGGCCGGGGCGGCGGCGGGTCCCGCCTCGAGCGCGTCGGACAGCGCGCGGGCCAGGTCGCCTCGGTCCGGCACGGCCACCTCGGTGAGGCCGAGCCAGCCGGCCAGCCGGCGCAGCTCGGCCGCGAGCGCCACCGCGGTCTCCGCCTCGTCCGCGTCCGGCTCGCGCCAGGCCGCGGGGACACGCAGCACGCCCGCCTTCCGGTCCGCCTTGAGGTCGACGCGGCCGGCGAAACGCTCGCCGTGCAGGAACGGCAGCACGTAGTAGCCGTACAGGCGCTGCGGGGCCGGCACGTAGATCTCGATGCGGTAGCTGAAGCCGAACAGCCGCTCGGCCCGCGCCCGCTCCCAGACCAGCGGGTCGAACGGGCTGACCAGCGTGCTCGCGCGTACCCGTCGGGGCAGACGCGCCTCCGCGTGCAGGTAGGCCGGGCGGTTCCAGCCCTCGACCCGGACCGGACGGAGCGTGCCGCCCTCCACCAGCTCCGCGACGGCCCGGCGGGCGCCCGCGACCGGGAGCCGGAAGTAGTCGCGCAGCTCCGGCTCCGCGGCCACGCCGAGCGCGCGGGCGGAGATCGCGACCAGCTGCCGGTACGCGTCCTCCGGCGACAGCGCCGGCGCGGTGGCGACCGCGGCGGGCAGCACCCGCTCGGGCAGGTCGTAGAGGCGGGCGAACGCGGAGTTACGCCCGGCGGAGGTGACCTCGCCGGTCCAGAACAGCCACTCCAGCGCGCGTTTGACGACGGACCAGTTCCATCCCCAGTTGCCGGTCTCGCGCGGTGCGTCGTGCTCGATCTCGGCCGCGGTCAGCGGACCGCGGGCACGGACCTCGTCGCGTACCCAGGCGACCAGCGCGGGCTGCTCGACCGCGATGCGCCGCATGCCGCCCCAGGCGGACGTGTGCGCGGCCTCCATCCGCCAGCGCAGGGCAGGGTGCAGCTCGACCGGGATCAGCGACGCCTCGTGCCCCCAGTACTCGAAGAGCGCCCGGGGCGCGCGGGCGGAGGCGCGGTCCAGCAGATCCGTCGGGTACGGCCCGAGGCGGCTGTAGAGCGGCAGGTAGTGCGCGCGCTGGAGCACGTTGACCGAGTCGATCTGGAGCAGACCGACCCGGCCGAGCACGCGCCGCAGATGCCGCATGGTGACCGCCCCGCCCGGAGCGGGGTCGGTGAAGCCCTGCGCGGCCAGCGTGATGCGCCGCGCCTGGGCGAGCGAGAGTTCGTCGGAGAGTGCCATCGAGAGGGCACGCTACCGGCAATTCCCGACAGTTCTAGGCGACCAGTGAGGGGCTGCTGCTGTCCTTCTCCGTACCCTCGGCCTGATCTTCGGTCTTGGGCTCTTCGCTCTTCGCGGTGGCCTCGATCGGGATCAGGACGAGCAGCACGATGCTGATCCAGATGTAGGAGCTGCCGAACACGAACGGCAGGCCCCACCCGGTGTTGTCGAACCGCCACAGCCAGACCAGCCGGCTGCAGAGGATCGCCCAGCTCACGAACGCGACCGAGAGCAGCACCCACTTGCGGCGGCCGGTCTCCCGGAAGCCGGCGCCTGCCACCAGGAACAGCGCGGGGAGCAGCCACACCAGGTGGTGCACCCAGGTGACCGGGCTGATCAGGCAGCCGACCACGGCGGTCAGCGCCAGGCCCGCGCGCTCGTCGCCGGCAACGGCGGCCTTCCGGCTGCGCCAGCCCCAGTAGACCAGCGTGATCAGCACCAGCACGGCCCAGACCGGCTTCATGTCGCCGAGGAACACGCGCGCGACCACGCCCTGCAGCGACTGGTTGGAGATGAAGCCGAGCTGGCCGACGCGGTCCGTGTCGAGCAGCGCGGACGTCCAGAACTCGCGGGTCGCGTTCGGCGCGATCAGGCCGGCGATCAGCGTCACGAACGCGGCCGTGGCCATCGAGGTGATCGCGGCGCGCCAGCGCTTCGTCACCAGCAGGTAGATGATGAACACGCCGGGCGTCAGCTTGATCGCGGTCGCCAGGCCGATGCCGACGCCGGCCCACGGGCTCTTGCGCGCCAGCAGGAACAGCACGTCGGCCGCGACCAGGAACAGCAGCAGCATGTTGACCTGGCCGAAGTTCACGGTCTCGCGCATCGGCTCGAACGCCGCGACCATGCAGGCCGCGATCGCGAACGTGAACCAGGGCGACCAGCCCTGGCGCTGCGAGATCGGACGCGCCATCCACCACACCAGCACCGAGGACACGATCACGGTCAGCACCACGCTGATCCTGATCGCGGTCTCCCACTGCACCCAGGCCATCGGGAGCATCACGAGCGCGGCGAACGGCGGGTACGTGAACCCGTACAGCGTGTTCGGGTTCAGGTAGTCGTAGATCATGCCGCCGTGATTCGACCAGTAATTCAGCGCACCCCAGTACACCTTCAGGTCGAAGAAGCCGTGCCGCTCGCTGGTGAACAGGTCGAAGGCGCCGACGGCGACCGCGAGCACGACCACGGCGGCGACCCGCCAGAGCGTCCGCATCGGAAGAGTCCCCCAGAGTTGATGTGTCTCCACGTACGCTAGCCAACCATGGCACTTGGGTACGTTCGGCCGGCCGGCCCGCAGGACGCCGGTGAGATAGCGCGAATCCAGCTCACGACCTGGCGGGTCGCATATCGCCGGTTGCTGCCCAGGCAGGTGCTCGACTCGCTCGACGTCACCTGGCTGACGGAGCGCTGGCAGGAGTCCATTGAATCTCCGCCAACCCCCCGGCACCGGGTGCTGGTCGCTGTCGAACAGGCGGCAGCATCGTATCTGGTGGGATTCGCCGCCGCAGGCCCGGCCGATGACCAGGCACTGGCCCCCGACGAGACTCCCGACACACTCGGCCCCGACGTCGCCGCCGTCACCGACCTGCTGGTCGAGCCCCGATGGGGCCGCCGCGGCCACGGCAGCCGCCTGCTCGCCGCCACGATCGACCTGTGGCGCGAGGACCTGTTCGGCACCGGCATCGCCTGGGCCTACGACGCCGACGCGGCCACCCGCAAATTCCTCGGCTCCGCCGGCTGGGAGCCCGACGGCGCCTCCCGCGCCCTAGACGTCGACGACCTGCTGATCCCCCAGCTCCGCCTCCACGTCTCCCTGGCCGACGCCCCGCTCTGACGCTCGAACCTGCCTGGGGACGACTCCAGACCCCACTTGAGCTTTGCCTGGGGACGACCCCAGACCCCGAGCCTGCTCACGCGACGCCCCAGCCCGCGTCTCCCCACCGGCATCCACACCGATCAAGAGCCGACAACCCAGATCAAGACCTTGCTTTCCCGCTTCCGGCGTGGTCCGGCAGCGTTGCTCCCGCGGGCAAACCTCGCGCCGGGCTCCGCCGGCGCTCCGCACGACGCGAGGAGCCGGTCCCGTCGTGCTCAGGCACACCCGTGCGGGCCGAGGCGGTCGGCCGCTTCCGGGCGCCCGCCCCTGATCGCTCTCCCATTATCCGAGAAGATTTTTCCAATAAACGGGACTCAAGGTCCTTGCCGGTGCGGAAACGCCCCGTCGCTGGGGCGGGTTTCCGGAGCGGGGCCAGGAGCTCCATGCCGAAACGCAGAGCCCCGGACAGGTTTTCCGGGACCAGCGGCGGAACCGCAAGGGAGGAGCGCCAGCGACGACCGGTGCCCGCGGGAGCATGCGGACCGCAACCACCGCGAAAGCGGGAAGATCAAGAATTTGATCTTCTGCTTCTCCCCCGGCCGCGGCCGGACATGATTCCGGGCCCTGCCTCACACGGAGACAGGGCCCGGAGAACAAGACCTACAGCAGGTCGGCCAGACCGACGGTGAGACCGGGGCGGCCGAGGACCTCGCGGACCGCGAGGAGGACGCCGGGCATGAAGGACGCGCGGTCCAGCGAGTCGTGGCGGATGGTCAGCGTCTCGCCGAGCGCGCCGAACACGATCTCCTGGTGGGCGACGAGGCCGGTGGCGCGGACCGCGTGGACGCGGACGCCCTCGACGTCCGCACCGCGTGCGCCGGGGATCTCGTCCCTGGTCGCGTCCGGCATCGCGGCCAGGCCCGCCTCGGCACGCGCGGCCGCGATCAGCCGGGCCGTGTGCATGGCGGTGCCGCTCGGCGCGTCCAGCTTGCGCGGGTGGTGCTGCTCGATGATCTCGACCGACTCGAAGTACCTCGCCGCCTTGGCCGCGAACTCCATCATCAGCACCGCGCCGATGCCGAAGTTCGGCGCGATGACCACGCCGACGCCGGGCTTCTCCGCCAGCCACGTGCGGACCTGCGCGAACTTCTCCTCGTCGAAGCCGCTGGTGCCGACCACCACGTGGATCCCCTGGCCGATGCACCAGCGCAGGTTCTCCATGACCGCGTCGGGCGTGGTGAAGTCCACGACCACGTGCGCGCCGGCGGCCTTGTCCAGCGGCTCGCCGGCGTCGATCTCGGCGGTCAGCTCCAGGTCCTCGGCGGCGGTGACCGCCTTGCAGACCTCCGCGCCCATCCGGCCGCGGGCGCCGGTGACGCCTACCCTGATCACCACTCGGTCTCCTCGTCGAACGGACCCACGACCGCGAGCGAGTGCGGGCGGGTCAGCAGGTCGGCGGCGATCGCGTCCACCTCGGCGGCGGTGACCGCGTCGACACGCCGCAGGTAGTCCGCGACCGGGAGCAGATCGTCGTAGAGCAACTCGGCCTTTGCCAGGCGGGTCATGCGGGAGCCGGTGTCCTCCAGGCCCAGCACGTACGCCCCCTTGGTCATGCCCTTGCCGCGGTCCAGCTCCTCGGCGGTGAGGCCGGTCCCGGCGACCCGGGCCAGCTCCGCACGGGACAGCGCCAGCACCTCCTCGACCTTGCCGGGCGCGCAGCCCGCGTAGACCGCGAAGAGGCCGGAGTCCGCGTACTGCGTGGTGTACGAGTACACCGAGTAGGCGAGGCCGCGCTTCTCCCGGATCTCCTGGAAGAGGCGGCTGGACATGCCGCCGCCGAGCACGTTGTTGAGCACGGCGGCCGCGAACCGGCGGTCGTCGAGCCGGGCCAGGCCGGGCGCGCCCAGCACGACGTGCGCCTGCTCGGTGTCCTTCGGCTCGACCGTGCGCGCGGGTGACGCGTAGGCCGGCTCCGGCCCGGACGGGCGGCGGGTGGCCGGCGCGGCGGGCGGGCCGTCCAGCGGCGAGCCGGCCAGCGCGGCGGTGATCCGGGCGACGACGGCCTCGTGGTCGAGGTTGCCTGCGGCCGCGATCACCAGGTGCGGCGCGGTGTACCGCTCACGGTAGAACGCCTGGATCTGCGCGCGGGTCATCGCGCCGATGGTCTGCTCGGTGCCGGAGATGAGCTGGCCCAGCGCATGGTCGCCGTAGACGAGCTCGGTGAAGATGTCGTGCACCTGGTCGCCGGGCTCGTCGTCGTGCATGGCGATCTCTTCGAGGATCACGCCACGCTCGGTCTCCACGTCCGCGTCGGCGAGCACCGAGTTGGCCGCGAGGTCACAGAGCACGTCGATCGCGAGCGGCAGGCTCTCGTCCAGCACGCGCGCGTAGTAGCAGGTGTACTCCTTGGCGGTGAACGCGTTCGTCTCGCCGCCGACCGCCTCGATCTCGGCGGAGATGTCCATCGCGGAGCGTCGTTCGGTGCCCTTGAAGAGCAGGTGCTCCAGGAAGTGCGACGCGCCGGAGAGCTCCGGCGTCTCGTCGCGGGAGCCGATGGCTGCCCAGATCCCGATCGACACGCTGCGGACGGTCGGGATGGACTCGGTGACGATGCGCAGCCCACTGGGCAGCACGGTCTTGTTGACCGTGCCGCCCAGTGGGTCAGCGCCCCGCTGGGCGGGGTTCGTCATCAGTCGCGGCGGGTCCGGCGGCGACGCGGGTTGTCACCCTCGCTGCCACCCTCGCCGTCACGCTCACGCGGGGCACGGTCGCCACGGTCACCGCGCGGGGCGCGGTCACCACGGGGCGCGCCGGCGTCGGCCTCGGCCGGCGCCTCCTCGCCCTCGGCGCGGACCTTGTCCAGGTAGATCTTGCCGCGCGCGTCGATGTCCGCGATCTGGACCTCGATCTTGTCGCCGACGTTGAGGAAGTCCTCGACCTTCTCGACGCGCTTGCCGTTGCCCACCTTGGAGATGTGCAGCAGGCCGTCGCGGCCGGGGACCAGCGAGATGAACGCGCCGAACGCGGCCGTCTTCACGACCGTGCCGAGGAACTTCTCGCCGACCTTCGGGAGCGTCGGGTTCGCGATGCCGTTGATCCGGTCGACCGCGGCCTGGGCCGACGGCCCGTTGGTCGCGCCGACGTAGATCGTGCCGTCGTCCTCGATGGAGATCTCGGCGCCGGTCTCGTCCTGGATCGCGTTGATCGTCTGGCCCTTCGGGCCGATGACCATGCCGATCTTGTCGACCGGGATCTTCACCGTGGTGACCCGCGGGGCGTAGTCGGACATCTCGCCCGGACCCTCGATCGCGGTCTGCATGACGGCGAGGATCGTCGCGCGAGCCTCGTTCGCCTGCTGGAGCGCGGCGGCCAGCACGTCCGACGGGATGCCGTCGAGCTTGGTGTCGAGCTGCAGCGCGGTGACGAACTCCGGCGTGCCGGCGACCTTGAAGTCCATGTCGCCGAACGCGTCCTCGGCACCGAGGATGTCGGTCAGCGTCACGTACTGCGTCTTGCCGTCGACCTCGTCGGAGATGAGGCCCATGGCGATGCCCGCGACCGGCGCCTTCAGCGGGACACCCGCGGAGAGCAGCGCCAGCGTGGACGCGCAGACCGAGCCCATCGACGTCGAGCCGTTGGAGCCCAGCGCCTCGGAGACCTGCCGGATCGCGTAGGGGAACTCCTCGCGGCTCGGCAGCACCGGCACGAGCGCCCGCTCGGCGAGCGCCCCGTGGCCGATCTCGCGCCGCTTCGGCGAGCCGACCCGGCCGGTCTCACCGGTCGAGTACGGCGGGAAGTTGTAGTTGTGCATGTAGCGCTTGGACTTCTCCGGCGCCAGCGTGTCCAGCGCCTGCTCCATGCGGAGCATGTTCAGCGTGGTGACGCCCAGGATCTGGGTCTCGCCACGCTCGAACAGCGCGGAGCCGTGCACGCGCGGCAGCACGCCGACCTCGGCGGACAGCGGGCGGATGTCCCGCGGGCCACGGCCGTCGATGCGCACCTGCTCGCGGAGCACCCGGTTGCGCACCTCGGACTTGGTCACCGAGCGGAAGGCGGCGGAGATCTCCTTCTCCCGGCCCTCGAACTGCGGCGCGACCTGCTCGACGACCTTCGCCTTGACCAGGTCGAGCGACTCCTCGCGCTCGGCCTTGCCGGCGATCTTCAGCGCCTCGGCGACCTCACCGCGCGCGGCGGTGGAGACTGCCTCGTACACATCGTCCTGGTAGTCCAGGAAGACCGGGAACTCGGCGACCGGCTTCGCGGCGACGTCGGCCAGCTCGCTCTGCGCGCGGCAGAGCTCACGGATGGCCGGCTTGGCGGCCTCGAGGCCGCTCGCCACGATCTCCTCGGTCGGCGCGGTGGCGCCGGCGGCGATCAGCTTGACCGCCTGCGGCGTGGCCTCCGCCTCGACCATCATGATCGCGACGTCGCCGTCCGGCAGCGTGCGACCGGCGACGACCATGTCGAAGGTGGCGCGCTCCAGCTCCTCGAGCGTGGGGAACGCGACCCACTGGCCGTCGATGTGCGCGACGCGGGTCGCACCGATCGGGCCGCTGAACGGCAGGCCGGACAGCTTGGTGGAGAGCGACGCGGCGTTCATGGCGACCACGTCGTACGGGTGGGCCGGGTCGAGCGCCAGGATCGTCTCGACGACCTGGACCTCGTTGCGCAGGCCCTTGGTGAAAGACGGGCGCAGCGGCCGGTCGATCAGGCGGCAGGTGAGGATCGCGTCCTCGCTCGGCCGGCCCTCACGACGGAAGAACGAGCCGGGGATGCGACCCGCGGCGTACATCCGCTCCTCGACGTCGACGGTCAGCGGGAAGAAGTCGAAGTGCTCCTTCGGCTGCTTGCTGGCCGTGGTCGCGGAGAGGACGACCGTCTCGCCGAGCTGGGCGATGA
Source organism: Catenuloplanes japonicus (assembly GCF_000717135.1). Lineage (GTDB taxonomy): Bacteria > Actinomycetota > Actinomycetes > Mycobacteriales > Micromonosporaceae > Catenuloplanes > Catenuloplanes japonicus. The sequence continues at coordinate 30,665 of NZ_JNXY01000033.1, read as the reverse complement.
CGGAGCCGGCGGCCTGCTTGGCGAGCCTGCCGGTCGAGAAGGTGATCTCGCGGGTGCCGAAGGCGCCGTTGTCGATCACGGCCTTGCTGTGGTTCGTGCCGAGAGTGTTCTGCTCGGTCATAAGCGGTGTTGCACTCCAATCGGTCGTGGGCCACGACCACCGCGCCGGGGGCGCTGTCCGCTGTGGGGACAACTGCTCAGTCGGCCGGTCTTCGATCGAAGCGCCCGGGTGCGGCGTCGAACGCCGGCCCGGAGGCCACTACCGAGGACCGGTGCGCTGACCGGCGGTGGTCAGTAGCGGGCCCAGCTGTGGTTTGTGAAACGACGGGCGGCGGTATGACCGCCGCCCGTCGAAGAAGCTATCGGCGCAGGCCGAGGCGCTCGATGAGCGTCCGGTAGCGGGCGATGTCCTTCTTCTGGACGTAGTTGAGCAGGCGACGGCGGCGGCCGACCAGCAGCAGCAGACCACGACGGCTGTGGTGGTCGTGCTTGTGCACCTTGAGGTGCTCGGTCAGCTCCGCGATCCGCTTGGTGAGCACGGCCACCTGAACCTCGGGGGAACCGGTGTCGCCCTCGACGGTCGCGAACTCCGCGCGGATCTTGCTCTTCTGCTCTTGATCGAGCGCCATTCAATCAATCCTGTCGGTGCGAAACTGTCGCAGAACCGCCGCCCGCGGCGTCGAGCAGGCAAGCGGCGCGAAACGCCGGAGACCCGGCGTCGCACCCACACTACCAGCAAGCAGTACCACCACCGCCCGCAACCGGTCCGCTCAGGCCTCGGTCAGCAGGTCCCTCGCCTGGGCGACGTCCTCGGTGATCTGCGCCACCAGAGGCTCGATGCCGGCGTAGGCGCGCGTCTCCCGCAGCCGTGCCGTGAAGTCCAGCGCCAGCCGCTCGCCGTAGAGATCACCGTCGAAGTCGAGCGCGTACGCCTCGACGCGGCGCTCGGTGCCGGAGAACGTGGGGTTCGTGCCGATCGACACCGCGGTCATCAGCCGCTCGTCCCGCCGGACCAGCCAGCCCGCGTAGACGCCGTCGGCCGGGATCGCTGCGTACCGGTCGGTCAACAGGTTCGCGGTGGGGAAGCCCAGCTCGCGTCCGCGCTGGTCGCCGCGGACCACCACGCCCTCCAGCCGGTGCGGGCGGCCGAGAGCGCGGGCCGCGGCCGCGACGTCGCCCGCGTCCACACAGGCGCGGATGTAGGTGGAGGAGAAGACCGTGCCCTCCTCCGCGGAGATCAGCGGCGCGTCCTCCACCGCGAAGCCGAACGTGCGCCCGAGCCGTCGCAGCAGCTCCACGTCGCCGGCCGCGCGGTGGCCGAACCGGAAGTTGTCCCCCACCACAACCTGCGCCGCGTGCAGGTGCTCGACCAGCACCTCGTGCACGAACTCCTCCGGGCTGCGCCGGGAGAAGTCCTGGGTGAACGGGACCACGCAGAGCGCGTCGACGCCGAGCGCCTCGATCAGGTCGGCCTTGCGGGCGGCGCCGGTCAGCACGGCCGGGTGCGAGCCGGGCCGCACGACCTCGGAGGGGTGCGGGTCGAACGTCACCACGACCGAGTGGACGCCCAGGTCACGTGCACGCTTCACGGTGTCGCCGATGGTGGCCTGGTGGCCACGGTGCACGCCGTCGAAGACCCCGATCGTCACGACCGATCGGCCCCAGCCGCCCGGAACCGCGTCGTAACCCCGCCACCGCTGCATGGCCACCAGCCTAAGCAGGCACGCCGGTGCGGTCAGGAGGGGGTGACGGCCGCGGCCGCGCTCAGCCGGCGGGTCACCTCGGTCGCGCGGTCGACCGCCGTGCTGATCCGCGCGATGTGTGCGCGCACCTCGTCCGCGCCGCCCTCATCGTCCAGATCCTCCTCGAGGAACTGCAGGTAGTTGGCGGCGATCCCGAGCAGGTTGGCCAGGTCATGGGCGTCCTGCCGGACCTGGTCCCGAAAGCCCGGAGCGTGATGCCCGCTCTTGGCATCGCGTTCCGGGCTTTCGGGTGCCGGCTGAGGATTGGCCATTCCGATATTCCACCATATAAACCCACATTAAGGACCTCGGTGGGTACGGCGTGCGCGCGGTTCCCACGATCTCTGACGGCAAACGCCCGGCGCCGCTACCCAGCCCAACTACAGTGCGTATTGATATGAAGCTGGAGAGTAATCAAATGCTGGTGATCGCGGCGGAAGTACTCTTCGCGGCGCTCTTCCTGCGCGTCCTCTACCACCTCGTCCGGCGCCCCGACCCGCTGCAGCACAAGGTGACGATGCTCTTCGCGGCGCCCACCGCGATCTTCGTGATCGACGCGGTGACCCGGGTGACGCACCCGATCCCGCCGACGGGCGGCCGGCTGCCACTGAGCTGGCTGTACCTGCCGGTGATACTCCTTCAGCCGTACCTCACCATGCGGTTGATCTCGATGTTGCGCCCGGTCCGCCGGGAGCTGACCGTGGCGGTCCTGGCCGGCGGCCTGGCGATCGGCGTCGCGCTGCTGAAGATCCCGGCCGGCACCCCCGACCGGCGGCCGCTGCTGATGGTCACGATGGCCTTCTTCGCGATCGCGCAGACCGTCCCCGGCATCTACCTCGTCTCCGAGGCACGCAAACGGACCGGCTCCTCCAAGGTGCGGCTGGGGATCGCGGCCGGCTCCACGATCGCGTTCGCCGGCGTGGTGGTGCTGATGGGCCTGGCCGGGCTGTTCGCGGCCAGGACCGTGGGCACCTCGCCGTTCTCCGCCGCCGCCCGCGTGCTCGCCGCGGTCTGCGGGATCGGGTACGCGGCCGCGTTCCTGCCCCCGGCCTGGCTGCGCCGGATGTGGTCCGCGATCGCGCTCCAGAAGGCCACCGTGCGCCTGCTCAACTCGCCGGCCACGGACACCAAGGAACAGATCTGGCAGCGGTACGCCCGGATGATGCGCGCCGAGTCGGCCGCGGACGCGGTCGCGGTGGTGGTCCGCAAGACCGACGGGCACCTGGAGCAGACCGCCTACGCCGGCGAGGCCGACGCGCCGCTGACCGGGTTCGACAGCGGCGACCTGGACGACCTGATCAACGCGCCGCAGCCGGTCTCGCTCTCCTCCGTGCCCCGGTTCCGCCGCAGCGCGCAACCGCTGCTCGCCATGCACTACGCGGACCAGGGCGAACGCGGGCACCTCACCACGCTGGCCATCCGGATCCCGCCGCACGAGACCGGTGCCGTGCTGATCTTCCACCGGTACCGCGGCCTGTTCAGCGACGACGACCTGCGCATGCTGGCCGACTTCGGCGGGCACGCGGGCGTGCTGGCCGAGCGCGGCGACGTGCTGACCCAGCAGCGGCGGATGACCGAGGAGCAGCGCCGGCTCTCCGACGAGCTGGCCGCGTCCGTCGCCCAGCTCTCCGCGGCCAGCCAGGCGAAGAGCGACTTCCTGGCGAACATGAGCCACGAGCTGCGTACCCCGCTCAACGCGATCATCGGATTCAGCGACCTGATGCGGGGCGAGAAGCCGATCGAGGACCGCCGCACCGTGCCCGCGGACTGGGTGGACCACATCCACAACAGCGGCCGCCACCTGCTCGGCCTGATCAACGACATCCTGGACCTTGCCAAGGTCGAGGCCGGCCGCATCGACCTGCACCCGGCGCCGCTGCGCGTGGACACCGCCGCGAAGGAACTGCTCACCGGCCTCCGCCCGCTCACGGACAGGAAGTCGCTGACCATCGACTGCCGGCTGCCGGAGCTCACCGTCCGCGCGGACGCGCTGCGCTTCCGGCAGATCCTGGAGAACCTGCTCTCCAACGCGATCAAGTTCACCCCCGAGGGCGGCACCATCACGCTGGAGGCCTCGACGTTCACCGAGGACACGGACCGGCCCATGGTCGCGCTCTCCGTCGCGGACACCGGCATCGGCATCGCCGAGGAGGACCAGCCGCGCGTCTTCGAGGAGTTCCAGCAGGTCGGCGACCGGGCCCACCACCAGGCCGGCACCGGGCTCGGCCTGGCGCTGGCCCGGCGGCTGGTCCAGGCGCACGGTGGCGACATCACGCTCGTCTCCACGCTCGGCGAGGGCAGCCGCTTCACGGTCACGCTGCCGGACGCCACCGAGGCCGCCGTGGCCGCGGACACCGTGGTCGCGGCACCACAGGCGCACGAGCGCGGCCGGATCCTGCTGATCGAGGACGACCAGCGGTCCGCGGAGCTGATCCGCACCTACCTGGTCAAGGCCGGCTACCTGGTGGAGATGGCCGCCACCGGCGAGTCCGGGTTGCACGCGGCACGCCTCAACCCGCCGGACGCGATCCTGCTCGACGTGGTGCTGCCCGGCATCGACGGCTGGGCCGTGATCCGCGAGCTGAAACAGGACGGGCTGCTCAACACGATCCCGGTGCTGTTCATCTCCGTCGTCGACGAGCGCCACGCCGGCATCGCGATGGGCGCGGCCGACTTCCTGGTCAAACCGGTCGCGGACCACCAGCTGGTCGGCTCGCTCGCCCGGCACATCTTCCCGGGTCCCACCGAGCAGCCCACCGTGCTCGTCGTCGACGACGACGCGGAGAGCCGGCACTCGGTCGAGGAGAGCCTGCGCACCGCCGGCGCGGAGGTGTACTCCTGCGGCGACGCGCACGAGGGCCTGGAGATGAGCCGCAACCAGCACTTCGACCTGATCGTCTGCGACCTGCGCATGCCGGACCTGGACGGGTTCTCGCTGCTGGCCGCGTTCAACGACGACCCGGCGAACGCGGACGTGCCGGTCGTCGCGCTCGCCTCCACCTCGGCCGCGGCCGGCGGCACCACCGAGATGACCGGCAAGCTCCTCGCCCGCGCCATCCACGGCACCGAGGAATGGGACAACCTCGTCGCGCTGGCCAGCGGCACCGCCGCCGCCCGCCGCCACGAGACCGACAACGGCGAACGGGGTGACCGATGACCGCACGAATCCTGCTGGTGGAGGACGAGGAGCTGAACCGCGTGCTGGTACGGGCCGTGCTGGCCCGCGCGGACGACCCGGAGGTCCGGGACGCCCGGCTGGTCGAGGCCGGCAGCCTCGCGGCCGCACGCGACGTGCTGCACAGCCCGGACCCGGTCGACGTGGTGCTGCTCGACATGAACCTGCCCGACGGCAGCGGCCTCGACCTGGCGAGCGAGCTCGCGGACGTGGCGGAGAAACCGCGGGTCATCGCGCTCACCGCGAGCGTGCTGCCGAGCGACCGGGCGGCGGCGCTGGAGGCCGGCTGCGACGGCTTCCTCGACAAGCCCTACGCCGCGGCCGACCTGGTCACCGTGATCGCCAGCAACCTGCCGCACTGACGTTTCTAGGCCGGGGCCAGGACGATCTCGGGGCGGGCCTTGCCGTCGCGCTCGCTGACGATGGCCAGCAGCGCGCCCTCCGCGCTGATCACCGCGTAGGGCCCGTCGATGCCGGCCCGCTCCAGCGGGCCGCCGTGGGACAGCGTGCGCGCCTCCTCCGCCGTGGCCTCGCGGACCGGGAAGCAGCGCCGGGCCGCCTCCGGCATCGGCAGCGACACCACGTCCGGCGAACGCTCCTCCAGCTGCTCCAGCGTCAGCGCCTCGGCCAGCGGGAAGCCGCCCACCTCGGTGCGGCGCAGCGCGGTCAGGTGCCCGCCGACGCCCAGCCGCGTGCCCAGGTCACGGGCGATCGCCCGGATGTACGTGCCGGACGAGCAGCTCACGCTCACGTCCACGTCGATCACGTCGCCGTCTTCTCCGGACCGGCGGATCTCGTGCACGGCGAGCCGGGAGATGGTGATCCGCCGCGCCGCGAGCGTGACCTCCTCGCCGTCGCGCACCTTCTTGTAGGCGCGCTCGCCGTTCACCTTGATCGCGCTCACCGAGCTGGGCACCTGGTCGATCTCGCCCTCGAACGTCGCGAGCGCGGCCCGGATCTCCTCGTCCGTCACGTGCCCGGCCGGCACGGTCGCGGTCACGTCGCCCTCGCGGTCGTCCGTGACCGTCGCCTGCCCGAGCCGGATCGTGCCGTCGTAGCTCTTCGTCGCGCCGGTGACGTAGGTCAGCAGCTTCGTGCCGCGCCCCACGCCGATCACCAGCACGCCGGTGGCCATCGGGTCCAGGGTGCCGCCGTGCCCCACCCGGCGCGTCTTCGCCAGGCGCCGCATCCGCGCCACGACGTCGTGCGACGTCATGCCACCCGGCTTGTCCACCACGACCAGACCCTCCACGCGCCACCCCATCCTCGCGATCATCCTGAACCACCGATTATCCCGGCAGGTCCGGCACCGGTTCCGCGCGGGCACACCGCGGTCCCGGTCAGGACGGGCGGGTCGCGGTCGCGATGGCGGTCACGGTCGCGGTGGGCGGGTCACGGTGGCGGTCGCGGTCACGGTCGCGGTCAGGAGGGGCGGGTCGCGCCGGTCAGGGACCAGGCGCGGGTGCGGACGCGCAGCAGCAGCGCCACCAGCCGGATCACCGTGAACAGCGCCAGCCCGGCCCAGACGCCGCCGAGCCCGAGGTCCAGCGCGTAGGCCACCCAGATGCCGGGCAGGAAGCCGCCCAGCGCGGCCACGATCGTCATGTTCCGCATGAACGCCACGTCCCCCGCGCCGATCATCACGCCGTCCAGCGCATAGACCACGCCGACCAGCGGCAGCAGGCCGGTGAACCACGGCCACACCACCAGCGCCTGCGCGTGCACCGTGCTGTCCGGTGTGAACAGCGCCGGGATCACCCGCGCGCCCGCGCCGAAGACCACGGCGAACAACACGCCGGACGCGAGCCCGATCAGGCCGATCTGCCGTCCCAGCCGGCGGGCCTGCGGCTCGTCCCCGGCACCGAGCGCGGCGCCGACCAGCGACTGGGCCGCGATGGCCACCGCGTCCAGCACGAGCGCGGCGAAGAACCACAGCTGGATGCCGATCTGGTGCGCGGCGAGCGCGGCGTCGCCGTACCGTGCCGCGACCGAGGTCGCCGACAGCCAGCAGGCCTGGAACGCGGCGCCGCGGATGAGCAGGTCCCGCCCGACGACGAGCTGGGCGAGGATCTCGGACGGGTGCGGGCGCAGCGGTGCGCGCTCACGCAGCAGCGCGGCCACGAAGAGCAGGCCGGAACCGAGCTGCGCGATGACGTTCGCGATGGCGGAGCCGTGCAGGCCGAGCCCGGCCGGGTAGACCAGCAGCGGGCACAGCACGGCGGAGACCACGTTGGCCGCCACCACGATGGCCAGCGGACGGCGGGTCTCCTGGACGCCGCGCATCCAGCCGTTGCCGGCCGCGACCAGCATCAGGCCGGGCGCGCCGAGCACCGCGATGCGCAGCCACTGCTCCGCGGCCTGGGCGACCGGCGTGGGGCCGCCGGCCAGCGCGCGGATGAGCGGCCCGGCCACGATCTGGACGATCACGATCATCGCCAGGCCGATGCCGAGCGCGAGCCAGGACGCCTGCACGCCCTCCTCGACCGCGGCCCTGCGGTCTCCCGCGCCGAAGCGGCGGGCGGAGCGGCCGGTCGTGCCGTAGGCCATGACCGTGCCGAGCCACGCCGCGAACGACATGACGGTGCCGCCGATGCCGAGCGCGGCCAGCGGCACACGGCCGAGATGGCCGACCACGGCCGTGTCGACCAGCACGTAGATCGGCTCGGCGGCCAGCACCACCAGGGCCGGCAGGGCGAGCGCGGCGATCCGGCGCAGCGGCACCCGGTCAGCTGGGTCGGAGTCGTTCATCGCCGCGCATGGTGACACAGGCCGGGTAAGGCCCGCAAGCGCGGCGCGGCACTTACAGGAACGTCCTTACTGACGGGTGTCCAGCGAGGCCTGCAGCGCGCGGCGAGCCTCTTCCCGGGCGTCGTCGGGACGCGCGGGCGACGGGGACGCGGTGGTGGCCGGCGCCGGCGTGACCGGAGCGGCAGGGCGCGTAGCGGTGACGGTCATGGTGGTTCCTCCATGGTGGAGCCCCGGGCGCGCGGATCGCGCCCGCGACAGGCGGTGCCTCTGCGACACGCCAGCGGATCCTCCGGGATCACCGGAGCCTGCCGCGGCGGCGCGCGAGCCCCGAGTCGGTCGGACCTGGAGCAACCATGCAAAAGCAGAAAAATCAGCGTGGGTACGGACGACGGTGTCCCGGACCCACCAGCACGCTACCCAAGTTAACGTTAAGTCGAGGACCGTGAGCCGACAGTTCCCGTTATACGGACTGGTAACCGATCCGTGGAAATCAATTAAATCCGGATATAAGTGGTCATCTGGCGAAGAAGTGCCAGCCGAGCCACCACCAGAAGCCGAGGATGCCGATCCGGCCAACCGGCACCCGCCCGACCTGATACCGCATCACGTACCCGCAGAGGTCGCCGAGCGCGGGCACCCGTGAGTCCTCCCGGCGCGCGGCCAGCTCCACGGCCACGACCAGCAGGCCGGCCAGCACGAAACCGACGATCGCGAACCAGCGCGTCATCGCCGGGCCAGTCCCCAGAACGCGGACATCCAGCCGAAGTAGGCGGCCGCGCGCGTGGTCGGATCCGCCAGCAACGGATCAGCCAGTTTGGACAGTGTCGGATACGACTCCTGCGAACCACTCAGGAACGTCGAGCTCTCCAGCGCCACGAACACCACCGCGGGCGCGAGCCACCACACCGTGCCGCGACCGGGCCGCTCCGGGGCCGCCCGGCGGGGCATCCGCTGCGACAACCCGTACCACATCAGCGTGCCGCCGATGCTCAGCGAATAGAGGTTGGCCGCCGTGGAGAACGACGGAAGCTGGCCACCGACCAGCGAAAAGACGGCGAAGACGGGCATGACCACCAACGGCCGGTCCCACGCTCTGGGCGCATCGACCGCGACTTCCCGGGGAGCCTCCATACATCGATTGTCACCGTGAACAACGGCTCCGACCAGGGGGCTAGCGGATGACGGACTCGTCCAGGACCGCGCGGACGGACGCCAGCACGTCCTCGGGGGTGCCGGCGCCGGTGAAGCCGGCCGCGGCCCGGTGGCCACCGCCACCCAGCAGACCGGCGACGCGGGACACGTCCACCGCACCCTTGCTCCGCATCGAGACCGACCAGGAGTCGTCGCCGATCTCCTTGAGCACCACGCACACATCCGCCTCGGCCACGCAGCGCACGGAGTCGATCAGTGCCTCCAGCACGTACGCCCGCTGGCCGTGGCGTTCCAGATCGGCGCGGGTGGCCGTGGTCCAGCACAGGCCGTGCCCGCGCGCCGCCTCCTGGTCCAGCTCGCAACGGCCGAGCACCTCGCCGAACAGCTTGACCGCGCCGAGCGGGCGGCTGTCGAAGACGCGCTGCGAGATCTCACCGGGACGGAGCCCGGTCGCGATCAGGCGCGCGGCCATCTGGTGCACGGACGGCGTGGTGGCGAACCGGAACGATCCGGTGTCCGTGGTGAGCGCCGTGTAGAGACACTCGGCGATCTCCGCGTCCAGCGGCACGTCCAGCCTGTCCAGCAGCTGCTCGACCACGATGGACGTGGCCGCGGCGGCGGGGTCGACCAGCCGTACCGTACCGAAGCCGGGGTTGGAGGCATGGTGGTCCAGCACCACGGAGTCGCGGGCGGTGCCCAGCCGATCGGCGAGCCCGCCGAGCCTGCCCGTGCTGGCCGCGTCGAACGTGCACAGCAGGTCGGGCGCGGCCCACGCCTCGGTCTCCGGGATCACCCGGTCGATGCCGGGGATCTCACGCAACGACTCCGGCACCTCCGGCGGCCCGGGGAACGTGGCCTGCACGTTCCGGGCGCCGAGCCGGGCCAGCCCGTGGGCGAACGCCAGCATGCTGCCGAGCGCGTCGCCGTCCGGGTTGACGTGGCAGACCAGCAGGATCCGCCCGTCGGGGAGCCAGCGCCGGACCGCGGCCACGGCCTCCGCCCAGTCCGTTTCCCGCGGCGGGCCGATCGGGCCCTCCACGGCGGTCCTGGGCGGCGGCACGACGGCGCGGGCCGGCGCGGCGGTCACCGCTTCTCCTGCTCGACCAGCTCGTTCTCGTCCTCGAGCAGCTCGTCGTCCTCGTCGTCGTCTTCCCTGTACGGCTGGGCGTCGCCCGCGTACGTGGCCCCGGCGGCGATCTTCTGCGTCTCCGCGTCCGCCTGGCGCGCCTGGGCGAGCAGGTCGTCGATGTGCTTCGCCTGGTCCTGGACGTTGTCCAGGACGAAGGCGAGCGACGGCGAGTGCCGGATGCCGAGCGCCTTGCCGACGGTGCTCCGCAGCAGGCCCTTCGCGCTCTCCAGCGCGGCCGCCGTGGACGCCTGCTCGGTGGCGTCGCCGAGCACCGTGTAGAAGATCGTCGCCTCGCGCAGATCAGCGGTGAGCCGGGCATCGGTGATGGTGATCATCCCGAGCCGGGGGTCCTTGATCTGCGTACGCACAACAGAGGCCACCAGTTTATGAACTCGTTCGGCGTGCCTGCGCACCTTGGCCGAATCAGTCATCTCGTCCACCTCCACGCTGACAGTACCCGTGCGTCATTCTCGTCAGTCGTCCGCGCCGTAGAGGCGACGGCGGACCGACAGCAGTTCCACCTCCGGGCGACCGGCGACCAGCCGCTCGCAGGTGTCCAGCACCTCGCCGACGTGGGCGGGCTCGGCAGCGACGACGGCCACGCCGATCTCGGCGCGGCCGTGCAGATCCTGGGAGCCCACCTCGGCGGCGGAGACCTCGAAACGTCGCAACGCGGCGACGATGGGCCGGATGTACGCACGCTTCGCTTTCAGCGATCGCGAGTCACCCGGCAGGAGCAGGTCGAAAACCACGGTTCCGGTAAACATCGCCGGGAGTATTTCACCTGTCCGTAGCGAGGGCCAGCGCCTTTCCCCGGGCCGGAACCCGGGGAAAGGCGCTGGTCACAGCGTCACACGCTTACGCGCGCGGCTTCTCGCGCATCTCGAAGGTCTCGATGACGTCGCCGACCTGGACGTTGTTGTAACCGCCCAGCGTCAGACCACACTCGAAGCCCTCGCGCACCTCGGTCGCGTCGTCCTTGAACCGCTTGAGGGAGCTGATCGTGACGTTGTCCGCCACCACAGCACCGTCGCGGATGACCCGGGCCTTCGCGTTGCGGCGAATGAGCCCCGACCGGACGATACAACCGGAGATGAGTCCGACCTTGGACGAGCGGAAGACGTCGCGGATCTCCGCGGTGCCCAGCTCGACCTCTTCGTACTCCGGCTTGAGCAGGCCCTTGAGAGCCGCCTCGATCTCCTCGATGGCCTGGTAGATGACCGAGTAGTACCGGATCTCCACGCCCTCGCGGTCGGCGATCTCGCGCACCTTGTTCGATGCACGGACGTTGTAGCCGATGATCGTCGCGGCCGGGTCGGACGCGCTCGCCAGCATGACGTTGCTCTCCGTGATGGCACCGACGCCACGGTCGAGGATCTTGAGCTGAACCTCTTCCGGGATGTCGAGCTTGAAGAGCGCGTCCTCCAGGGCCTCGACCGAACCCGAACCGTCACCCTTGAGGATGAGGTTGAGCGAGGTCTTCTCGCCCTCCTTGATCTGCTCCATGAGCGTCTCAAGGGTGGCGCGGCCACGGGAGTTGGCGAAGCTCGCCGCACGACGGCGTGCCTGCCGCTGCTCGGCGATCTGCCGGACCGTACGGTCGTCCGCCGCGGCGAGGAACGTGTCGCCGGCGCTGGGAACCGCGGTCAGACCGAGGACCAGGACCGGACGCGCCGGGCCCGCCTCCGGGATCGACTGACCGTTCTCGTCGAGCATGGCCCGCACGCGACCGTGCGCACCACCCGCGACGATCGAGTCGCCGGCCCGCAGCGTGCCCTTCTGCACCAGGACGGTCGCGACAGCACCGCGGCCCTTGTCCAGGTGCGCCTCGATCGCGACACCCTGTGCGGCGCCGTCGATCGGAGCGGTGAGCTCCAGCGACGCGTCCGCGGTCAGCAGGACGGCCTCGAGGAGGTCGTCGATGCCGATGCCGGGCTTGGCCGCGACGTTGACGAACATGGTGTCGCCGCCGTACTCCTCGGCGACCAGACCGTATTCGGTCAGCTGCTGGCGCACCTTGTCCGGGTTCGCCTCGGGCTTGTCGATCTTGTTGACCGCGACCACGACCGGCACCTCAGCGGCCTTGGCGTGGTTCAACGCCTCGATCGTCTGGGGCATCACGCCGTCGTCCGCCGCGACCACCAGGATCACGATGTCCGTCACCTGCGCACCACGTGCACGCATGGCGGTGAACGCCTCGTGACCCGGGGTGTCGATGAAGGTGATGGCGCGCTCGATGTCGTTGTGCTCGACGTGCACCTGGTAGGCACCGATGTGCTGGGTGATGCCACCGGCCTCACCCGCCACGACGTTCGCCTTGCGGATCGCGTCGAGCAGCTTGGTCTTACCGTGGTCGACGTGACCCATGACGGTCACGACCGGCGGACGGGTGACCAGGCGGTCCTCCGCGACCTCGGCATCGAGGTCGATGTTGAACTGCGCCAGCAGGGCGCGGTCCTCGTCCTCGGGGCTGACGATCTGCACGTTGAAGCCGAGGTGCTCACCGAGCAGCAGCAGCGTGTCGTCGGAGCACGACTGCGTCGCCGTGACCATCTCGCCCAGGTTGAACATCTCCTGGACGAGCGTGCCCGGGTTCGCGTTGATCTTGTCGGCGAAGTCGGAGAGCGACGCGCCACGGGACAGCCGGATCTCCTGGCCGTTACCCCGGGGAGCGCCCGAGCTCATCGTCGGGGCCGACAGATTGTCGAACTCCTGACGCCTCTGCTTCTTCGACTTCCGGCCGCGTGCCGGCTTGCCACCCGGACGCCCGAAGGCACCCGCGGCGCCGCCGCCACGACCACGACCGCCGCCACCGGGACGACCCGGAGCGCCGCCACCGGCCGGAGCACCGCCGCCACCGGGGCCACCGCGGTAGCCACCGCCACCAGCGCCGCCACCGGGACCGCCACGGAAACCGCCACCGGCACCGCCACCGCCGCCACCGGGACCGCCGCGGAAGCCACCGCCGCCGCCACCGCCACCGGGACCGCCGCGGAAACCGCCGCCACCGCCACCGGGACGACCAGCGCCGCCACCGCCGCCGGGACGACCGGCGCCACCGCCGGGGCCGCCACCGGGACGACCGGGCCGCTGGCTCGGCATCGAGGCCGGGCTGGGCCGCGGCGGCATGGACGCCGGGCTGGGCCGCGGCGGCATGCCGGCCGGGCTGGGCCGACCGCCGGGACCGGCGGCCGGAGCCGACGGCCGGTTACCGCCCGGCGTGATGCCGAACGGGTTGTTGCCACCGCTGCGCGGCGGACGGTTGCCACCGGGCGCGCCACCCTGGCCGGGACGGCCCTGGCGGTCGCCGGGACCGTCGCGACGCTCCGGACGCGGGCCGCTGCCCGGACCACCCTGCGGACGGGCCGCGGGAGAACCGGGACGCGGTCCCATGGCTGCGGGACCGAACTTCGGACGCGGGTCGCCGGGCGCGGCACCCCCACCTTCGCGGCGGGTGGTCTCACGCTGACGGGCGGCCTGCTGGGCGGCCTTGACGGACGCCTCCTGCTCGGCCTTCAACGCGGCGGCGCGCTGCTCGGCAGCGGCCACCTCGATGTCGTGGGCGCTCGCCGGCTTGGCCACGGGGGCCGGAGGGCCGGGAACAGGCGCCTTGGGACGGAGAGAGGCCGGACCCGGAACCGGGGCCGACGGGTTGCGCGGCGCGGCCGGAGCCGGGCCGGGCGCGGGTGCGCCGGCGCTGTTCGGGCCGGGAACCGGCGGTCCGGGACGCCGGGGCGGGCCCGGACGCGCGGACGGGCCGGGACGCGGCGCGTCACCAGAACCGGACGGGGCCGGGGAGGCCGGCGCGCTCGGCGCCGATCCCGCGACCATCGCACCCCTCAGACGGCGGGCGACAGGCGCCTCCACCGTGCTGGATGCCGACTTGACGAACTCGCCCATCTCCTTGAGTTTGGCGAGCACGACCTTGCTTTCGACCCCGAGCTCTTTGGCAAGCTCGTGTACGCGGGCCTTTCCTGCCACTGCACTCCTCACTCCGAGGTCGTGCGGGCACGGCCCGCATCGACCTCACTCGTGCACTAGAAGCCTGGTCATTTCAGGGACTTCATCGTGTGCTCATGTTGGTCGTCCACCTTGCTGGTCCGGGCGGGGCGTTGCCCCGCCACCAGTAGTCCCATGCGGTGCGGAGACCGCACGGATGTGCTCGGCCAGCGGCGCGGTGTCCAGGACACCGGTGAACCGCAGCGCCCGGCCGAAGGCCCGGCGCCGCTCCGCCAGCGCGAAGCAAGCCGGATCGAGGTGCAGGTGTGCTCCCCGGCCCGGCAGCCTGCGGGGCGGGTCGGGGCGTAGCTCCGAACCGACCATGACAAACCGCAGGACTTCAGATGCTGATGCACGGTGCCGACAACCGACACACGTACGCACAGGGGGTTTCAGGCGTAGATCTATCTTTTGACGCGCGGACTGGTCCACACGACGCGGATTTCTGCCCACGCCTCGCCCCACCTGAAGAAGTCTACTCCTAAGCGCCCGCGGCGGCGCCGCCTGGTTCGGCAGCGTGATCCGCGCGGTCCCGTCCGGCCCCGGGCGACTGCTCGTTGTCCGGCCGGATGTCGATCCGCCAACCGGTCAGCCGGGCGGCGAGTCGCGCGTTCTGTCCCTCGCGTCCGATCGCCAGCGAGAGCTGGAAATCGGGCACCGTGACCCGCGCGGTACGACTCCCGGCGTCGACGACCTCCACCCGCAGCGCCTTCGCCGGCGACAGCGCGTTGCCGACGAACTGCGCCGGATCGTCCGACCAGTCGATGATGTCGATCTTCTCACCGTGCAGCTCGCTCATCACCGCGCGCACCCGCTGGCCCATCGGGCCGATGCAGGCGCCCTTGGCGTTGACGCCGGACGCGGTCGACCGGACCGCGATCTTCGTGCGGTGACCTGCCTCACGTGCGATCGCCGCGATCTCCACGGTGCCGTCCGCGATCTCCGGAACCTCCAGCGCGAAGAGCTTCTTCACCAGGTTCGGGTGGGAGCGGGACAGCGTGATCTGCGGGCCGCGGAAACCCTTGGCCACGTGGACCACGACGCAGCGGATGCGCTGCCCGTGGTCGTACTGCTCGCCGGGGACCTGCTCCACCTGCGGGAGCACCGCCTCCAGCTTGCCCAGGTCGATCGTGACGATGCCCTTCTCGGCGCGTGCCTCGTGGGCCTGGATGACGCCGGTGACCAGGTCACCGTCGCGGCCCACGTACTCACCGAAGTGCACCTCGTCCGTCGCCTCACGCAGGCGCTGCAGGATGACCTGCTTCGCGGTCATCGCGGCGATGCGGCCGAAGTCGTGCGGGGTGTCGTCCCATTCCCGGGTGACGACGCCGTCCGCGTCGACCTCCTGGGCATAGACCGACGCCGCGCCCGACTTCCGGTCGATCCGCACGGTGGCGTGCGACTCCGCGCCGTCCGTGTGCCGGTAGGCGGTCAGCAGCGCTGTCTCGATCGCGGCGAGGATCGTCTCGAACGGGATCTCCCGCTCACGCTCCAGCGCGCGCAGCGCCGCGAGGTCGATGTTCACCTCTCCTCGCCCTCCAATTCCTCGTCGTCTTCGTCGTCCTCGTCGTCGAGGTCGTCGTCGTGCTCGTCGTCGTCATGCTCGTCGTCGGGGCCGAACTCGGCCTCCTCGACCCGGTTGAACTCGATCTGCACCCGGCCCGGCCCGAGCTGGGCGTACTCCGCCTCGACGATTCCCTTGGCCGTCTCGATGACGACGCCGTCCTCGTCCGCCGCGGTGATCCGCCCGGTCACCTGCTTGTCCCCGGCCGTGACCTGCACGAGCCGGCCCACGTTGCGCCGCCAGTGGCGGGGCAGGGTGAGCGGCCGGTCCACGCCCGGCGAGCCGACCTCCAGCTGGTATTCCCCCGGGACCAGCTCGCCGCCGGTCTCCTCGGCCTCGTCCAGCGCCGCGGAGATCGCGCGGGAGACCTGCGCGATCGCGTCCAGACCGACGCCGCCGTCCGCGTCCAGCAGGATGCGGATGATCTGCCGGCGCCCGGCCCGGGAGACGGTCAGGTCCTCCAGGTCGCAGCCGGACTCGGCGACGACCGGGCCGATGATCGATTCCAGCCGGGCACGGAGCGCCGCGGTGTCCACCCGCGGCCGCTGGGGACCCGGGGACGGCCTGCGCCGGTCGGGTGCGGCGGCCCCGCGGGCACCCGGGCCCGATCGGCCGGCACCTCGGCCACGCTGCGTCATCCGGCATACCCCCTCGCGCTCGGCCACCGGCGGTTATCAGCCGCAAACCTATTGAAAGCGGCCACGCCAGTGGTCCGCTGGGCCCAATTCACCCAGCGGTTGCGCTGAGCGTAACGCGACGGCCGTGGGGACGACGGGCCGCCGCACCGAACTGTCCCACCGGCGCGCGACAGCCACTACGCTACGCATACCCTCCGATACAACGAGAAACATCGCGATAGGTTCCGCACCGCTCACGACCATCCGTTCGCCGTAAGGTTGACTGTCACTCTTGATGTGACGCGGCTTACGGGAGGGCTTTCACGATGGCTTCCACGCGACGCCGGATACTCGCCGGCGCCGTCGCGCTGGCCGGCGCCACGGCCGCGCTCGCCGGCTGCTCCCCCGACGACCAGGAGACGCCACCGCCACCGCCACCACCGCCGGACGCACTCGAGCCACTGCTCGCCGAGACCCGCGCGCTGCTCGACCTCTACCAGGCCGCGTACGCCGCCCAGCCCTCGCTGGCAAGCCGCCTGACCCCGATGCTCGAGGCACACACCGCACACCTCGCCGAACTGACGAAGGTCATGACCCCGCCGCCGTCCCCGGTCACGGCCGGCAGCGTCCCGGTGCCACCCTCCGGCTCACCCACGACCGCGGCCTCGGTCACGCTCGCGGAACTCCGCGCCGCGGAACAGACCGGCCAGAAGTCCGCGGCCACCGCCTGCGCCACCGCCCCCGCCACCCGCGCCGCGCTGCTCGGCTCCATCGCCGCCGCCCGCGCCACCCACGCCGAGGTGCTCCGATGACCGTCCCGCCGGAACTCGCCGCCGCACTGGCCGGCGAGGAGGCCGCGATCTTCGCCTACGCCCCGATCGGCGTCCGCCTGACCGGCAACGCGCTCGTCACCCAGGCCCGCGACGCCGAGGCCGCCCACCGCGACCTCCGCGACGCGCTCCTCACCCGCTTCGCCGAACTGTCCGCCACGCCGTCCCCGCCCGCGGCCGGATACACGCTTCCGTACCCGCTCACCGACCAGGCGACCGCGCTCACGCTGGCCATCGAGATCGAGGAGCGAGCGGCCGCGATCTGGCGCGCCGCCCTGCCGCCGACGACCGGCACCGACCGGGTGCTGGCCCTCAGCGCGCTCACCGACTCCGCCCTCCGCGCCACCCGCTGGCGCATCGCCGCCAAGGTCACGCCGACCACGGTTCCGTTCCCGGGGGAGCAGCTTTAGATTCCTTTGCCCACTTTCGGCGTGGTCCGGCCCGCACGCCTTCTCGCGGGCGCTCGAACCGGCCCGGGGACAGCCCCGGACCCGGCATTCCCGCTTCCGCCGCGGTCGAGCCCGCGCGCTCCCGTGGCGCTCGAACCGGCCCGGGGACCGCCCGGAACGACATTCCCGCTTCCAGCGTGGTCCGGGCCGCATTCCCGCGGACGATCGAATCAGCCTGGGGAACGAACCCAGAACCCGATATTCCCGCTTCCAGCGTGGTCCGGCAGCGTTGCTCCCGCGGGCAAACCTCCGGCGGGCTCCACCTCCGCTTCGCTCCGTTACGCACGCCGTTTCGGAGCCGGTTCCGGCGTGCTCACGAAAGAAGCCACCGCCGTCACCACCGTCGCCACGTCGCCATCGGCCTGGCGGCCGGCCCCGCCCGGCCAGGGCGGTCACCCTCAGACGCGCGGCCTACGCCCGCCGCGCGTCATTTCCTCGCGCGGGCGACGCCTCCGCTCTGGTCCTGGGTAATTTGTCCGGGTAGTGGGCGTTCGGCGTCGAAGGCTGGGCTTACCGCGGTCAACCGGGCGCTGGCGCGCCCGATATTTCGTGTTATTGGTTGCGTTGGGTGGTCTGGCTGCTGTTTTTGCCTCGGAGCAAAAGCCGCTCGAAAAACGCACTGAATTCGCTCCGATGATCACGCTTGCCGATCTATGAAGAGCAGATTTGCTGCCCTTGATCGCGCACGCAGGCGCATGACGGGAATTTCCGGCATGGTGACCGAGTAGGTCGATAAGCGTGCTGGAGCGGCCCGGTGAATCACGGCCGATGGCTGATCATGCGCCGGGGAGATGGAGTTCCGAGTCGTACCCTCGTGGGGATTTTTAATGGTTTTGAGGGAATTGGCGTGGGGGTGGTTCGGGTGGGGCGGTAAGACGATGATGCGCGGGGTGGGTGATGGGAATCCTTATCTCGTGAATCCGCGGTGGGCGGTGGCGGAACGGGTGGGTACGGCGGTGCGGCGGCGGTATCCGGCGGACGTGTGGAGTGTTGGCGTGCACGGGAGTCTGGCGCACGGGGACGACACGGAGACCAGTGGCGTCGAGATGATCGTGGTGACCTACCGGCCGGGTGGTGGGCCGCGGACCGTGAGCCGGCGCATCGATGACGTGCTGGTACGCGTGCGGGTCGTCGGCGCGGACGACTATCTGCACGAGGCCCGCGTGCTGTCGCCGCTGTGGCCGCTGGCGGCGGACCGCTACGTGACGACGCGCGCGGTGCACGACCCGGACGGCTGGCTGCGGCGGCTGCGTGACACGCACCTGGGGCGGCTGGCGCAGGCGCGCCCGCCGGAGTTCACGGCGCTGGCGCGGGAGGCGTGGGCGTCCGCGGCGGAGGCGCACACCAGGGCGGTCCGGCTGGCCGAGTGGTACGAGACCGACGCCGCGCTGCTCCTGCTGGGCGAGGTGCGCCTGCACGCCGCGATGGTGACCGGGCTGCTGAGCCGCACCTACTTCCGCAACAGCGCGGACGCGGTGCGCAAGACCGGTTTCGCCGGGCTGGACATGACGGACCTGGGCCGGGTGCTGCGGGAACTGGAGACGGAGCTGGCCGGCCGGGGGCGCGCGGTCGACGCGACCCCGGAGACCATGTTCGACGTCTGATCAGGGCAGCGTGAGGATCTCGTAGCCGGAGTCGGTCACCACGAGCGTGTGCTCGAACTGGGCGGTCCAGGCACGGTCCTTGGTGACGACGGTCCACCGGTCGTCCCACATCTCGTACTCGTGGGTGCCGAGCGTGATCATGGGTTCGATGGTGAACGTCATGCCGGGCTCCATCAGCGTGTCCAGCGACGGGTTGTCGTAGTGCGGGATGTAGAGGCCGCTGTGGAACGTCTCGCCGATGCCGTGGCCGGTGAAGTCGCGCACGACGCCGTAGCCGAACCGCTTCGCGTACGACTCGATGACGCGCCCGATCACGTTGATCGGGCGGCCGGGCGCGACCACCTTGATGCCGCGCATCATGGCCTCGTGGGTGCGCTCGACCAGCAGGCGTGCCTCGTCGGTGACGTCGCCGACGGTGAACGTGGCGTCCGTGTCGCCGTGCACGCCGCCGATGAACGCGGTGACGTCGACGTTGATGATGTCGCCGTCCTCCAGGACCGTGCTGTCCGGGATGCCGTGGCAGATGACCTCGTTGAGCGAGGTGCAGCAGGACTTCGGGAAGCCCTTGTAGCCGAGCGTGGACGGGTAGGCGCCGTGGTCGATCAGGAACTCGTGCACGACCCGGTCGATCTCGTCCGTGGTGACGCCGGGCTTGCAGTGCTCGCCGGCGAGCTGGGTGGCCTGGGCCGCGAGACGGCCGGCGAGACGCATCTTCTCGATGGTCTCCGGGGTCTGCACGTGCGACCCGGTCCACTGACGCGGGCGTTCCTTCCCGACGTACTCCGGGCGGGCGATCTGGGCGGGCACCTGCCGCCACGGCGTGACGGTGCCCGGGGTGAGAGGCGCGCGAACGGTCATGCCGGAAAGCCTATCGCCGCCCCGGGGAGAGCGCTGACGGCTGTGCGTTCACCGGATGGGGTGGGAGGTTGTTGCTCCGCTCCCCGCGCCTGTGGAATCGTAGCCAGCGTGGATCAACCGCCGTTCTCCGCCGTCGCCGAGGTCGACGGAGACCAGCTCAGCGTGCGCGTGTCCGGCGAGGTCGACATGGCCACGGCGGACAGGCTGTTCTCCACCGCGACCGGCGCACCGGCCGCGTTCCTGACGCTCGACCTGCGCCCGGTGTCGTTCTTCGACTCGGCCGCGATCCACGCGCTGGTGCGCATCGCGGAGCACTACGCCGGCCGGCTCTCGGTGCTGCCGTCGCGCCAGGTCCGGCGGGTGCTGGAGATCTCCGGGCTGGGCGACCAGCCCTGGCTGACCGCCTGAGATCAAGATCTTTCGAGGGTACGCCGCAGCGTCAGCGCCGTGCCCGCCTCCGACCGTTCGACGGTCAGCGTCGCCAGCGCCCTGATCAGCGCCAGCCCGCGCCCGCGGAACCCGGCCTCGCCCTCCGGCCGCCACTCCCCGGTGTCCCGGATCGTCGCCGTTACCGCGGTCACCGTGCCGTCCGCGTCCAGTTCGGCCCGCACCGTGATGTCGATGACCGGCTCGCGCGGCGACACCGGGTGCTCGATCGCGTTCGCCGCGGCCTCGGAGACCGCCACGGTCAGGTCGAAGATCTCGTTCTCCGGCACCGCGTGCGCGGACAGGAAGTCGTCCAGCCGCCGGCGCAGCACGGACAGCCGGGTCGGGTCGGACGGCAGGCGCAGGTGCATCCGGTCCGGCTCGGTGGCCTCCAGCGCCAGCAGCGCGATGTCGTCGTGCCGTGGCTGGTCCGCGACCCGGCGCAGCATCGACTCGATCAGGTCCTCGACGTGGTCGGCCGGGCGCGCGGCCTCGACCAGCAGCGCGGCCAGCCCGGTGTCGATGCCCTGGCGGCGGTCCTCGATCAGTCCGTCCGTGTAGAGCAGCAGCCGGGAGCCGATCGACAACCTGCCGGTGCCGGTGCGGTACTCGGCGTGCGGGAGCGCGCCGATCGGCGGCCCGAGCGCGGTGTCGTAGAGGAACCTGACCGTGCGGTCCGGTGAGATGTCGACCGGCGACGGGTGCCCGGCGCTGGCGAACCAGAGATCGCGCCGGTACGGGTCGTAGCGCACGCAGACCACGGTGGCGAACAGCCGGCGCCCCAGGTTGTCGACCAGCCGGTTGAGCCGGGTCAGCGCCTCGCCGGGGTCGAAGCCCTCCAGCAGGTACGCCCGGAGCGCGTTGCGCAGCTGACCCATGGCGGCGGCCGCGTGCACGCCCTTGCCGACCACGTCGCCGATGACCAGGTCGAGGCGGCCGTGCGGGTCGACGATCACGTCGTACCAGTCGCCGCCGACCTCGGCCTCGGCACTGCCGGACAGGTAGCGGCTGGCCACCACCGAGCCGGGCACCTTCGGCAGCGAGCTGGGCAGCAGGCTGTGCTGGAGCGTGGTGGCGATCCGGTGCTCGGCCTCGTAGAGGCGCGCGTTCTCCAGCCGGATGCCGACCAGGCGGCCGAGCTGCGCGAGCACGGCCTCGTCGAACGGTGTCGGGTCGTGGCCGTCGCGCCACACCGAGATCTCGCCGAGCGGGTCGCCGGTCGCGCCGGCCAGCGGCACCACCGCGGTCGGCAGCTCCGGCGTCTCCTCCCCGGTCCCGGTCTGCACGCTGATGTCGCGCACGGTCGCCACCACGCGCCCGGCGTTGACCATGCGGAGCGCGTGGTCGGCCGCGATCTCCATGACGGTCGCGGTGGAGCGGGCCGCGTTCAGCTCCGCGGCCGCGTCGACCAGTGCGCGCAGCCGGTTCGTGATCCGGCCACGCAGCCGCCCGAGCTCCAGGTTGGCGCGGACGCGGGCGACCAGGTCCCGCGCGGAGAACGGCTTGACCAGGTAGTCGTCCGCGCCGGCGGCCAGCCCTTCGACGGAGGCCTCGTCGCCGGCCCGCGCGGACAGGATGATCACCGGCAGGCCGCTGGTCCGCGGATCCCCGCGCAGCGCCCCGACCAGCGCGAACCCGTCCATCCGGGGCATCATCACGTCCGTCAGCACCAGGTCGAACGGCGTCTCGAGCGCGGCGTCCAGCGCGGCGTCCAGTGCTTCCTGACCGTCCACCACCGTGACCACGTCCCAGTGCGGGCGCAGCAGCCGGGCCACGTGGTCGCGCAGGTCGCCGTTGTCGTCCGCGAGCAGGATCCGGCCGCGCCCGGGTGTGCTCTCCGGGGCCTCGGCGGGCGCCTCGGCCAGCCACTGCCGCGTCTCCTCCAGGAACTGGCGGCCGTCCGGCTCCTCGGCCAGCGGTGCGGCCGCGATCAGCCGGTCCGGCGGCAGGTGGGCGGTGCCGAACGGCACGGTCAGCCGGAACGTGCTGCCCTCGCCGGGCGTGCTGCGGACCGTGACCACGCCGCCGTGCTGCTCGATCAGCTCGCGGACCAGCGCGAGGCCGATGCCGGTCCCCTCGTGGCTGCGGGACCGCACGCCCCGGACCTGGTGGAAGCGCTCGAAGAGCAGCGGCGTCTCGGACTCCGCGATGCCCACGCCGGTGTCCGCGATCTCGACGACCGCGACCGCGCCGACGGCCCGTGCCCGGACCGTTACGCTGCCGGTGAACGTGAACTTCACCGCGTTGGAGAGCAGGTTGAAGATGATCTTCTCCCACATCTCCCGGTCGACGTGGACCGGCGCGGGCAGCGGCGGACAGTCGACGCGCAGCTCCAGCCCGGCCCGGTCGGTCGCGGAGCGGAACGTGCTGGCCAGCCGCGCGGTGTAGTCCGCGAGATCCGTCGGCTGGTAGGCCGCGCGCAGCCGCCCGGCCGAGATCCGGGAGAAGTCCAGCACCGTGTTGACCAGCTTGAGCAGCCGGAAACCGTTGCGCTGCATGACCTCCAGCCGTTCGCGCTGCGCGGCGGCGAGCGCGGGCGCGGCGAGCGCGTCCTCCAGCGGGCCGAGGATCAGCGTCAGCGGCGTGCGCAGCTCGTGGCTGACGTTGGAGAAGAAGCTGGTCTTCGCCTCGTCGAGCGCGGCCAGCGCGGCCGCCTGCGCGCGCTCGTGCTCGTAGGCGCGCAGGTTCGCCACCGCGTTGCTGACCTGTGTCGCGGCCAGCCGCAGGAACCCGAGGTAGAGCTCGTCCAGCGCGAGATGCCGGCTCACGCCCACCACCAGCACGCCGACGGTCTGGGTGCCGGCCGTGATCGGCAGCGCGACCGCGTCCCCGGCCGCGGACTCAGGCGCCTTGAACAGCACATCGGGGGTACGCGGTGCGCCCTCCACCCCGCCGGCCAGCACGTCCGCGACCACGGCCGCGGCGCCGGGCTGCAGGTCCGCCGCCGCGACGCCGCCGACCGCGCGGATCGGCGCCTCCCCGGCCGTGACCGGCTCCAGGTGCAGCAGCGAGAACGGCACGTCCGCCGGGAACTCCGCGAGCACCCGGACGACCTCCTCGGCCAGCACCGGCTGGCTGGCCGCCTCCGCGAGCCGGGTGCCGAGCGCGCTCAGCGCCGTGACCCGCCGCTCCCCCACCACGCGCGTGGTGGTGTCCGTGACGATGCAGTAGATGCCGCCGACCGCGCCGTCCGGCAGCCGGATCGGGTCGTAGGAGATGTCGAAGTACGTCTCCTCCAGGTAGCCGTGCCGCGCCAGCATGAACCGGTGGTTCGGCGCCCAGAACGCCTCGCCGGTGCTGGCCACGCCGTCGAAGAGCGCTTCGAGCAGCCCCCAGACCTCGTCCCACATCTCGCGGCCGGGCCGGCCCAGGAACGCCGGGTGCTTCGCGCCCATCGCCGGGATGTAGGCGTCGTTGTAGAGCGCGGTGTACTCCTCGCCCCAGAAGATGATGATCTGGGCCTTGGAGGCCAGCATCAGCGCGACCGCGCCGCGCAGCACCGCGGGCCAGCCCGCGGGCGGGCCGACCGTGGTCGCGGACCAGTCGAGGTCGCGCAGCCGGGAGCCCATCTCGCCACCGGCGGCGAACGCCATCGCGAGTTCCGGAGGAAGATCCTCCGCTGACTCCTCCGAGGCGACGGCCATGCATCACCCTCCCGACACGTCAGATCCGGCCCGCCCTATACCCGTCCGGGGTCGCGCCGTAACGTCACGCTGCCAGGCGGGTGCGGGTGGTCAGCGCACGGCTGCGCGCGGCCTCGACCAGCGCGGCGAACGGGCGCAGGTCGTCGGTGCGCTCCGGGTGCCACTGCACGCCGAGCACGAACCCGGCGTCCGGGTCCTCGACGGCCTCGATCAGCCCGTCGTCGGCCCAGCCGGTCGCGACCAGCCGGCCGGGGTCCGCTACGGCCTGGTGGTGGAACGAGTTGACCGGCGCCTCCGGGCCGAGGATCGCGTGGGCGCGCGAGCCGGGCGCGAGGCGCACCCCGTGGTGGCCGTCCTGGTCGTCGCCGGGCATGTGCCCGGAGTGGCCCACGATGTCCGGCACGTGCTGGTGCAGGCGGCCGCCGGACGCGACGGTGAGCAGCTGCATGCCGCGGCACACGCCGAGCACGGGCAGGCGCGGGTCGGCCAGAGCGCCGCGCATCAGCAGCATCTCGGCCTCGTCGCGTTCCGGCACGCTGACCGTGAGCGGGTGCGGCTCCGCACCGTAGTAGCCGGGGCTGACGTCGGAGCCGCCGGTGAACACGATGCCGTCCAGGCCGTCCAGCACGTCGTGGCCCGGGTCGTCCGTGGTGATCAGCACGGCCCGGCCGCCGGTCGCGTGCACCGCGCGCACATAGGTCAGCGGGAGTACCGCCGCCGGTACGTCCACCGTGCCGAAGCGGGTGTCCTGCGCGTACGTGGTGAGCCCGATCAGCGGTCGCGTCATGCGTCCTCCCCTTGTTCCTCGTCCTATCGGCGGTGCCCGTCCCGGCCCGCCGCTCGTCCCGGTTGCGGTCCGGTTAGTCCTTGATCCCCGCTGCGTTGACCAACGCGGCGAACAGCCGGAGGTCACCCGCCTCTTCCGGGTGCCACTGCACGCCCAGCAGGAACGGGTGGGCCGGGTCCTCGACCGCCTCGATCAGCCCGTCGTCGGCCCAGCCGGTCGCGGTCAGCCGGCCCGGGTCCGCGACACCCTGGTGGTGGTAGGTGTTCACCTCGGCCGCCGCGCCCAGCAGCGCCTCGATCCGGCTGCCCGGCGCGCAGCGCAGCCCGTGCGTGCCGAACACGCCGGGCGCGGGCCGGTGCTTCTCGTGGCCGAGCACGTCCGGCAGGTGCTGGTGCAGCCGCCCGCCGTGCACGGCGGTCAGCAGCTGCATGCCCCGGCACACGCCCAGGACCGGCAGCCTGGCTCCGATCGCGGCCGTCACCAGCGCGACCTCGCCCGCGTCCCGGTCCGGGCGGGTGTCGGTGAACGCGGCCGGCGTCTCGCCGTAGAGCGCGGGGCCGATGTCCGCGCCGCCGGCCAGCAGCAGCCCGTCCAGCACGCGCAGCACGTCCGCGTCCGTGTCGTCCGGCGGGAGCAGCACGGCACGGCCGCCGGCCTCGGTGACCATCCGCACGTAGGTGTGCGGGATCAGGTCGGCGGCGGTGTCGCGCCAGATGCCCCAGGAGGCCGGCTCACGGTAGGACGTGATACCGATGATCGGTCGCATCGTGCCACCGTATGCCCACCGCGGACATCCCACGGTAAAGGCTCAGCCGCGATCCCAGGATGCGCGATGCGGGAGCGCCTCGTAGCGTCCGGCCAGCGCGGACAGCTCGTCGGCCAGCGCGGTGCGGCCCCCGTCCAGGCCCGCGTCCGCGTCGGCCTTCCGGTAGGCGGCGATCCGCTCCTGCGGCGTCAGGCCGATCGCGGTGGTGATCGCGCGCCGCTCCGCCGCCGAGGCCTCCTGGCGACCGGCCAGCTCGCGCCAGGCCGCGGTGACGGCGGACCAGGCCGCGTCCACGTCGGCGGTGATCCGGCTCAGCTCGGCGCCGCCGGCCTCGGCCAGGCCGTCGCCGGTGGCCCACGCGTTGAACCGGCTGCTGACGATCAGCACGCGCCCGGCCGCCTCGCACACGGCCGGGTCGGCCAGGCCGCTGCTCAGCACCTCGCCCAGCAACCGTGGTCCGCCGGTCGGCGCGGGCGTTCCGATGCCCAGGTCAGGAAGTCGCACCCGGCAAGCATGTCATCCCGTGAAAAGACGCCGGCGCCACGGTTTGGTCAACCGTGGCGCCCGGCGTACTTCACGGCCGGCACCCGCCGTCGCAGCCTGTTGGCGGTACGTCAGCGGGGCCCTTGGCCCCTCTTCTGTCCCGCCCCCGGTGGGGATGGTTCCGCTGGTGACGGGTTGTTACAGATCACAGTGCCCGGGTCGTGGGAGGCCCAAACACACCTTACTTACAAAGGTGTGACGTAAGCGCCGGTGATGCCGCCGTCCACCACGAACTGGCCGGCCGTCATGAACGAGGCGTCGTCGCTGGCCAGGAACGCGACCGCGGCGGCGATCTCCTCCGGCTGCCCGAACCGGCCCATCGGCACGTGCACCAGCCGTCGCGCGGCCCGCTCCGGGTCCTTCGCGAACAACTCCAGCAGCAGCGGCGTGGCGATCGGGCCGGGGCAGAGCGCGTTCACCCTGATCCCCTCGCGGGCGAACTGCACGCCCAGCTCGCGGGTCATCGCCAGCACGCCGCCCTTGCTGGCCGTGTACGCGATCTGCGACGTGGCCGCGCCCATCAGCGCCACGAACGACGCGGTGTTGATGATCGAGCCCTTCCCCTGCCGCCGCATGTGCGGGATCGCGTACTTGCAGCACAGGAACACGCTCGTGGTGTTGACCCGGATCACCCGCTCCCACGCGTCCAGGCCGGTGGTCAGGATCGAGTCGTCGTCCGGCGGGGAGATGCCCGCGTTGTTGAACGCGATGTCGACCCGGCCGTGCCGCTCGGCGACGCCGTCGAAGAGCGCGCGGACCTGGTCCTCGTCGCCCACGTCCACGGTGACGGCCTCGCCGCCGACCTCCTCGGCCGCGGCTTGTCCGGCGTGGGAATCCACGTCCGCGCACACCACGAACGCGCCCTCGTCCCGGAACCGGCGTGCCGTGGCGAGCCCGATGCCGCTGCCCGCGCCCGTGATGACCGCGACCCGGCCGGCCAACCGCTCCATGCGTACCCCCGTCAGATTGTGGTGTTGATGAAGACGTTCTTCACGTCGGTGAAGGCGAGCAGCGCGTCCGGGCCCAGCTCGCGGCCGAGGCCGGACTGTTTCATGCCGCCGAACGGCGTCCAGTGGCGCACGGACGAGTTCGAGTTGACGCTCAGGTTGCCGGCCTCGACACCGCGGGCGACCCGGATCGCCCGGCCGAGGTCGCGGGTCCAGATCGAGCCGGAGAGGCCGTACGCGGTGTCGTTGGCCAGCCGGACCGCCTCGTCCTCACCGTCGAACGGCAGCACGGACACGACCGGGCCGAAGATCTCCTCCCGCCAGTGCCGGTCCTGTGTGGACGTCGCGCGCAGCACGGTCGGCGGGAACCAGAAGCCGTCCCCGTCCGGCGCGGTCGCCTGGGTCAGGATCTCCGCGTCGTCCACATAGGCTTTGACCACCCCGTGCCGCTTCCCGGAGATCAGCGGGCCCATCTGCGCGGTCTCCAGGCGTGGGTCCTCGGTGCGGAACGCCCGCACGGCCGGCTCCAGCAGCGCCAGGAAGTCGTCGTAGACTGCGCGCTCGACCAGCAGCCGGGACCGCGCGCAGCAGTCCTGACCTGCGTTGTCGAAGACCGCCCCCGGTGCGGCGGCGGCCGCCTCGGCCAGGTCCGCGTCCGCGAAGACGATCGACGCGCTCTTGCCGCCCAGCTCCAGCGTCACGCGTTTCACCTGCTCCGCACAGCCGGCCATCACGCGCTTGCCGACCGCGGTCGAGCCGGTGAAACAGACCTTCCGCACGGCCGGATGCGTCACGAACCGGGTGCCGACCACGTCACCACGGCCGGGCAGCACGGTGAACACGCCCTCCGGCAGCCCCGCCTCCAGGGCCAGCTCGGCCAGGCGCAGCGCGGTCAGCGGCGTCAGCTCCGCGGGCTTGAGCACCACGGTGTTGCCGGCCGCGAGCGCGGGCGCGAAACCCCAGGCCGCGATCGGCATCGGGAAGTTCCACGGCACGATCAGGCCGACCACGCCGAGCGGCTCGTGGAACGTGACGTCCAGACCGCCCGCGACCGGGATCTGCCGGCCGGAGAGGCGCTCGGGCGCGCCGGCGTAGTAGTCCAGCACGTCGCGGACGTTGCCGGCCTCCCAGCGCGCGTTGCCGATCGTGTGGCCGGCGTTGCGGACCTCCAGCGCGGCCAGCTCCTCCGCGTGCGCGTCAACGGTGGCGGCGAAGCGGCGCAGCAGGCGGGCACGATCGCCGGGGGCGACGTGCCGCCAGGTCTCGAACGCCTTGGCCGCGGTCTCGATCGCAGCGTCGGCCTCCTCGACGCCCGCCATGGGGATCGTCTCGACGACTGCCCCCGTTGCGGGATTTATCACGCTATAGCCGCTCATTGTGCTGGCCTCTCTCACAGCCGCTCACTGTGCTGGCCTCTCTCACAGCCGCTCGCTGCGCTGCCTTTCTCACAGCCGCTCGCTGCGCTGCCTTTCTCACAGCCGCTCGAAGCCACGCTGCAGCTCCCAATCCGTGACCGCGGCGTCGAAGGCGGCCAGCTCCACCCGGGCGTTGTTCGCGTAGTGATCAACCACGTCGTCGCCGAACGCGTCACGGGCCAGGCCGGACGACTCCCACAGCCGTCGCGCGTCCCGCAGCGTCGGCGGCACCCGCGGCGCGGCCGCGTCCTCGTAGGCGTTGCCCGCGAACGCCTCCTCCAGCGACAGCTCGTGCTCGATGCCGTGCAGCGCGCCCGCGACCAGCGCGGCGATCGCCAGGTAGGGGTTCACGTCCGCGCCCGGCACCCGGTTCTCCACCCGGGTGCCCGCGCCGTGACCGGCGATCCGCAGCGCACACGTCCGGTTGTCGACGCCCCAGCGCACCGCCGTCGGCGCGAACGAGCCCGGCTGGTACCGCTTGTACGAGTTGATGTGCGGCGCGTAGAACAGGCTCATCTCCCGCATGCTCGCGAGCAGCCCCGCCACCACGTATCCGCCGACGCGCGACAGCCCGCCCGGCCCGTCACCCGGCATCGCCGGCGTGCCGGTGTGGTCCCGCAGCGAGAAGTGGATGTGGCAGGAG
Organism: Catenuloplanes japonicus; assembly: GCF_000717135.1. Classification (GTDB taxonomy): domain Bacteria; phylum Actinomycetota; class Actinomycetes; order Mycobacteriales; family Micromonosporaceae; genus Catenuloplanes; species Catenuloplanes japonicus. The sequence continues at coordinate 1,627 of NZ_JNXY01000033.1, read as the reverse complement.
TTGCCCTCACGCGCATTCGGCTTCGCCATGAACGTGATCGACATGCCCTCCTGCGCCGCGATCTCCTTCGCACCGTTCTTGTAGATCACGTGGTGGTCGGCCGCCGTGAGCGCCTCCGCATACCGGAAGCCGATCTCGTGCTGGCCGAGGTTGCACTCGCCCTTCGCCGACTCCGGAACCAGGCCGGCCCCGTACATCTCGTTACGGATCCGGCGCAGCAGCGGCTCCACCCGCGCCGTGCCGAGCAGCGAATAATCCACGTTGTAGAGGTTCGCCGGCGTGAGATCGCGGTAGCCCTTGCGCTGCGCGTCCTCGTAGGTGTCCCGATAGAGCACGAACTCCAGCTCCGTGCCGGCCCAGGCCGTGTACCCGTACTCACCGAGCCGGTCCAGCTGCCGCTGCAGAATCTGACGCGGCGACGGAGGCACGTACCCGGAACCGTCCGGCCAGGCCAGATCCGCCAGCAGCATCGCCGTCCCCGGCTGCCACGGCACGCGCCGCAGCGTGTCGAAGTCCGGCACCATCGCGAAGTCGCCGTATCCGCGCTGCCACGAGGACATCGCATACCCGTCGACCGTGTTCATGTCCACGTCCACGGCCAGCAGGTAGTTGCACCCCTCGGCCCCGTGCGCGACCACATCGTCCAGAAAGTAAGCGGCGTGAAACCGCTTCCCCTGCAGCCGCCCCTGCATGTCGGTCACGGCCAGCACGACCGTGTCAATCTCACCGGTATCGATTGCGGCCCGCAGACCGTCCAGGGTGAGTCCCATGAGCAATGGGTCTACTACCAAACCCTTTCCAGATCAACAGCTCCACACTTTCCCGCTGCCGGCCCGGCCCAGCCCGCACGCTCCCGCGAACGCTTGAGCCTGCCCGGGACGACCCCGGACCCCGAGCCCGCTCACGCGACGGCCCAGCCCGTCCGCCGCCGCCGCTTCTCACCCCAACCCGGCGGCAACCCCAGACCCAAACTCTCCCGCTTCCAGCGTGGTTGCGGTCCGCTTGCTCCCGCGGGCAAACCTCGCTTCGGGCAAAGACTCCGCCGGCGCTCCGCTTTCCCCTTCGCGTCGGAGCCGGTTCCGTCGTGGTCCGGGAAGATCACGCGATTCCCGCCGGGCACCAGCAGCATCAGCGGGCACGGTTACTGAACCTTCAGTGCCAGGGCCAGGTCGCAGCCGACTCCACAAGCCACTATGTACCGAAATTCGGGCACTCCGTGCCCGAAAGACCCAAGAGCCGCACGACCTCCGTCTCGCACACACACCCGTCCTGCCTCCCAAAGACCGAGAGCCACCTTCCAATATCCGAGACTCAAGATTCTTGCGCCTCTGGTGACCCTCTCCCGGGCCGAATAAGGGCCACCAGAGACGCAAGGATCTTGAACCGCCCTGACGCTCGCGCAGGCGACCGCCATAGCTAAAGGATCATTCGGTGCCGCAAAAACCAGGTCAACAGTCCGAGTGGATCTGGTTTTTGCGGCACCGAATGATCCTTTCCGGCCGGGCGTCGACGCGGTGCCGGATCCAGACTGGCCGCGGGGGTGCTCTGCGCCCGAAATTTCATGACATAGCGGCGGCGAGCCCGGCCATCTCACGACCTCGACAGCGCCGGCCGGTTATGAGAACGG